>UCJD01000023.1 GCA_900472605.1 Hyphomicrobiales bacterium
CCTCCCCACAAGGGGGAGGGTTAAGAGCGCGGCGCCCGCCCCCATCCAATAATTGTCTCAAACGCTGGAGTTCTCTTATGAGCCAGGCAAAATCCGTGAGCATCCTCGATGCCCGCATTCTCATTCCCGCCGTCGGCGGCGCGTTCCGGAAGCTGAACCCGAAGGCGCTTGCCAAGAACCCTGTCATGTTCGTCGTCGCCACGGTGTCGGTGCTGACCACCGTCCTCTTCGTCCGCGACCTGATCATGGGCAACGGCAATCTCGGCTTCTCGTTCCAGATCAACCTCTGGCTCTGGTTCACTGTGCTGTTCGCCAATTTCGCCGAAGCCGTCGCCGAAGGCCGTGGCAAGGCGCAGGCGGATTCGCTGCGCAAGGCGCGCACCGAAACGCAGGCCAAGCTTCTGACCGCCAACAATGGCAGCGGCTACCGCATGGTGCCCGGCACCAGCCTCAAGGTCGGCGATCTCGTGCTGGTCGAGGCCGGCGACATCATCCCCTCCGACGGCGAAGTGATCGAAGGCGTCGCCTCCGTCAACGAGGCGGCGATCACCGGTGAATCGGCGCCCGTCATCCGCGAGTCGGGCGGCGACCGCTCGGCGGTCACGGGCGGCACGCAGGTGCTGTCCGACTGGATCCGCGTGCGCATCACGGCGGCGGCCGGTTCGACCTTCATCGATCGGATGATCGCGCTCGTCGAAGGCGCCGAGCGGCAGAAGACGCCGAACGAGATCGCGCTCAACATCCTGCTCGCCGGCATGACGCTGATCTTCGTGCTCGCCACCGCGACGATCCCGAGCTTTGCCGCCTATGCCGGCGGGTCGATCCCGATCATCGTGCTGGTCGCGCTGTTCGTGACGCTGATCCCGACCACCATCGGGGCGCTGCTATCTGCTATCGGCATTGCCGGCATGGACCGTCTGGTGCGCTTCAACGTGCTAGCCATGTCCGGCCGCGCGGTCGAAGCTGCCGGCGACGTCGATATTCTGCTGCTCGACAAGACCGGCACCATCACGCTCGGCAACCGCCAGGCCACCGCCTTCCATCCGGTGCGCGGCGTCTCCGAGCAGGAGCTGGCCGATGCGGCGCAGCTGGCATCGCTTGCCGACGAGACGCCCGAAGGTCGCTCGATCGTCGTGCTCGCCAAGGAGAAGTATTCGATCCGCGGCCGCGACATGACCAGCCTGAAGGCCAACTTCGTGCCGTTTACCGCGCAGACCCGCATGAGCGGCGTCGATGTCGAGGGGTCTTCGATCCGCAAGGGCGCCGTCGATGCCGTGCTCGCCTATGTCGATGGCGGCGGCGTTTTGGCGTCGGGCAATGCGGCTGTGGCGCTGCGCTCGAACTCCGAGACGGTGCGCGAGCTGCAGGCCGGCGCCGACGAGATCGCCAAGGCCGGCGGCACGCCGCTGGCCGTTGCCCGCGACGGCCGCCTGCTCGGCGTTATCCAGCTGAAGGACATCGTCAAGGGCGGCATCCGCGAGCGTTTCGCCGAGCTGCGCCGCATGGGTATCCGCACCGTCATGGTGACCGGCGACAACCCGATGACGGCGGCGGCGATCGCGGCCGAAGCCGGGGTCGACGACTTCCTGGCGCAGGCGACGCCGGAAAACAAGCTGGCGCTGATCCGCGAGGAACAAGCCAAGGGCAAGCTCGTCGCCATGTGCGGCGACGGCACCAACGACGCGCCGGCGCTGGCGCAATCTGATGTCGGCGTCGCCATGAACACCGGCACCGTCGCCGCCCGCGAGGCCGGCAACATGGTCGATCTCGACAGCGATCCGACCAAACTGATCGAGATCGTCGAGATCGGCAAGCAGCTGTTGATGACGCGCGGGGCGCTGACGACCTTCTCGATCGCCAACGACGTCGCCAAGTATTTTGCCATCATCCCGGCGATGTTCCTGTCGTTCTATCCGCAGCTGGCGGTGCTGAACGTGATGGGGCTGGCGACACCGCAGAGCGCCATCCTGTCTGCGATCATCTTCAACGCGCTTGTTATCATCGCGCTGATCCCGCTGTCGCTGCGCGGCGTGCGCTACCGGCCTGTCGGCGCCGGGGCCCTGCTGTCGCGCAATCTGTTGATCTATGGGCTGGGCGGCATCGTCGTTCCGTTCGTCGCCATCAAGGCGATTGACATGGCGATCACCGCCATCGGCCTGGTATAAGGAAACACGTCCATGTTGAAACAACTCCGCCCGGCGATCGTGATGATCGTCGCCACCACCGCCATAACAGGCCTCGTCTATCCGCTGGCCATGACCGGCGCCGCACAAGCGCTGTTTCCCGCCAAGGCAAACGGCAGCCTCATCGAAAAAGACGGCAAGGTGATCGGCTCGTCGCTGATCGGCCAGGCCTTCACCGGCGAGCAATACTTCCACGGCCGGCCCTCGGCTGCCGGCGACGGCTACAACGCGGCCAGCTCCAGCGGCTCAAACCTCGGACCAACAAGCCAGAAATTGCTCGACCGGGTGAAGACGGATTTCGAGGCTGCGAAGGCGGGTAATCCCGGCGTGGCGGTTCCGATCGATCTGGTCACGGCATCGGGCAGCGGGCTCGACCCGCATATTTCGCCCGAGGCTGCATACTTCCAGGTGGCGCGCGTCGCCAAGGCGCGGGGCGTCGACGCGGCGAAGGTGAAGGCGCTGGTGGATGGGGCCGTCGAGGGCCGGGAGCTTGGGTTTCTCGGTGAGCCTGTGGTGAATGTTCTCTCGTTGAACCAGAGGCTTGATGCTTCTATGAGTGAGTGAAAGGTCTCGGCGGTGGTCCCCTCATCCGCCTGCCGGCACCTTCTCCCCGTGGGGGAGAAGGGGTATGCCGCAACGCCTCCGTCCCTCCTCTCCCCTCGGGGAGAGGGTGGCCGAGCGGAGCGGAGGCCGGGTGAGGGGGCCGCTTGCGCCGACCGACGAGAAAGAACCAAACCGCATGCCCGACGACACCCGCGACCAGGCCCAGAGGCCATCGCCCGATGCGCTGCTTGAGAAAGCGCGGGCGGAAACGCGTGGGCGGTTGAAGATCTTTCTCGGCGCCGCGCCCGGCGTCGGCAAGACCTACGAGATGCTGGCATCGGGCCATGCGAAAATCGCCGACGGCGTCGATGTCGTGGTCGGCGTGGTCGAGACGCATGGGCGGAAAGAAACGCAGGCGATGCTTGCGGGCTTCGAGATCGTGCCGCGCGTCGCGGTCGAATACAGAGGCCGGCGGCTGGAAGAGATGGATATCGATGCCATTCTCGCCCGCAAGCCTGATCTGGTGCTGGTCGACGAGCTCGCCCACACCAATGTCGAGGGCAGCCGCCATCCGAAGCGCTATCTCGACGTCAAGGAACTGCTCGACCGCGGCATCGACGTCTACTCGACGCTCAACATCCAGCATGTCGAAAGCCTGAACGACGTCGTCTCGCAGATCACCCGCATCCGGGTGCGCGAGACCGTGCCGGACTCGGTGATCGACATGGCCGACGACGTCGAGATCATCGACCTGACGCCCGACGACCTGATCAAGCGGCTGCACGACGGCAAGGTCTATGTGGCGAACACCGCCGAGCGGGCGCTGACCAACTATTTCACGCCGGGAAACCTCACGGCGCTGCGCGAACTGGCGCTCAGGCGCACCGCGCAGCGGGTGGACGACCAGCTGCTGACGCACATGCAGGCGCATGCGATCTCCGGCCCGTGGGCGGCGAGCGAGCGGGTGCTTGTTTCGGTCGACCAGCATCCGGCGTCCGCCTCGCTGGTGCGCTATGCGGCGCGCATGGCCTCGCGGCTCAGGGCGCCATGGGCAGCCGTCTATGTCGAGACCAACCGCGCCATCAATCTCTCCGAGGCCGAACTCGACACGGTGGCCGCCAATCTGCGGCTCGCGGAGCAGCTGGGCGGCGAGGCGATCACCGTGCCGGGCCGGGAGACCTCGGAGGAGCTTATCCGCTATGCGGCCTCCAACAACGTCACCCATATCGTCATTGGCGCGCCGAAGCAGGCGGCATGGCGGGAGTGGCTGACACCCTCGGCCGCCAGCCAGCTGATCCGCCGGGCCGGCGATATCAGCGTGCATGTGATCTCGGGCGACGAGAGCCGGGCAACGACGCAGCGCGGCGTCAAGGCGGCGACTGCCGCGCCCGCCTTCGATATCCGTGCCTATCTTCTCGCGGTGGTCTACGTGGCGATCGCGCTCGTCGCCGGCATCGTGCTCGACCAGGTGCTCGACGTGCGCAACCTCGCGCTGGTGTTCCTGATGGCGGTGCTGACATCGGCGGTGCTGCACGGGCTGCGGCCGGCGCTGTTTTCCTGCCTGCTTGGCGCCTTCTCGTTCAACTTCTTCTTCCTGCCGCCGCGCTACACGCTGACGATCAGCGATCCCGAGAGCGTCTTGGCGCTGTTCTTCTTCCTCGGCGTCGCCATCGTCGCCAGCAATCTCACGGCAACCGTGCAGCGCCAGGCCGCCGCCGCTCGGCAGCGGGCGCGAACGACCGAGGATCTCTACCTCTTCTCCAAGAAGCTCGCCGGCACAGGCACGCTCGACGACGTGCTGTGGGCGACGGCATTCCAGCTGGCCTCGATGCTGCGGGTCCGCGTCGTGCTGCTTCTGCCGGAGAACGGCACGATCGCGGTGCGCGCCGGCTATCCGCCCGACGACACGCTCGACGATGCCGATATCGCCGCCGCCCGCTGGGCCTGGGAGCACAACCATGCCGCAGGCCGCGGCGCCGACACGTTGCCGGGCGCCAAACGGCTCTACGTGCCGCTGCGCACCGGGCGCGCCGCCGTGGGGGTCATCGGGCTCGACAGCGACCGCCGCGACGGGCCGCTTCTGACGCCGGAGCAGCAGAGATTGCTCGACGCGCTGGCGGATCAGGCAGCACTTGCGATCGAGCGCATCCAGCTGGTTGCCGATGTCGACCAGGCGAAGCTCGCAGCGGAGGCCGACCGGCTGCGCTCGGCGCTCTTGACCTCGATTTCGCACGACCTGAAGACGCCGCTGGCAGCCGTGCTCGGCGCCTCGACGACGCTGCGCGACTACTTCGCCTCGATGACCGAGGAGGACCGCAAGGATCTGCTGTCGACTGTCGTCGACGAATCCGAGCGGCTGAACCGCTTCATCGCCAACCTGCTCGACATGACCCGGATCGAATCCGGCGCGATGGAGCCGAATTACGCGCTGCACGATGTCGGCGATATCGTCGGCAGCGCCCTGCGGCGTGCATCGAAGATTCTCGCGCATCACGGCGTGCATGTGACCATTCCGGCCGATCTGCCGGCAGTGCGGGTGGATCCCGTTCTCTTCGAGCAGGTGCTGTTCAACCTCATCGACAATGCCGCGAAATACGCGCCCGAGGGATCGACCGTCGACATCAAGGGCTGGAGTGGCACCGGCGATATCATGGTGCAGGTCTCGGACAGCGGACCCGGCATTCCCGCCGGCGATCTCGACCGGGTGTTCGACACCTTCTACCGGGTGCGCAAGGGCGACCAGGTGCGGGCAGGCACCGGGCTTGGCCTCTCCATCTGCCGCGGCTTCGTCGAGGCGATGGGCGGCACCATCACCGCCGGCAACCGCCCCGACCGACCGGGCGCCGTGTTCACCATCAGGCTGCCCAGACCCACCGACATCACGAAGCTGGAAGACATGAAATGACCGGTTCGCCCGTGAAAATCCTCGTCGTCGACGACGAGCCTCCCATTCGCAAGCTTCTGCGCGTCGGCCTGACGGCGCAGGGATACGAGGTGCACGAGGCGCCTGATGCGGCCACCGCCCGCGACGTCGCCACGCAGACTGCGCCCGACCTGATCGTGCTCGATCTCGGCCTGCCCGACATGCCCGGCTACGACCTGTTGCGCGAATGGCGCGAGCAGGGGCTGGCGACGCCTGTCGTCATTTTATCCAGCCGCACCGACGAGGCCGGCATCGTCAAGGCGCTGGAGACGGGCGCCGACGACTATGTCACCAAGCCGTTCGGCATGAACGAGCTCGGCGCCCGCATCCGCGTGGCGCTGCGCCACCGGCTGCAGCAGCAGGGCGAAAAGGCGGTGTTTCGCACCGGCGGGCTATCGATCGATCTGGTGAAGCGGATCGTCAAGGTCGACGACCGCGAGATCAAGCTGTCGCCGAAGGAATACGACATCCTGCGCGTGCTGGCACAATATTCCGGCAAGGTGCTGACGCACCAGTTCATGCTGAAGCAGATCTGGGGACCGGCGGCCGACGTGCAGTATCTGCGCGTCTATGTGCGCCAGCTGAGGCAGAAAATCGAGGCGGCGCCGGACCAGCCGCAATACATCACCACCGAGACCGGCGTTGGCTACCGGCTGCGCGAGGCCGACCTGCCGGGCGAGGAAAATGCTTCACCCCGCGCGGGATGAGGACTCTTTGTCTGTCACATGTCGTTATCGCAAAACCGCTTCACAGTTTTGCGCGACATGCTCTATTCAAGTCCAATCGAATTTCACGAGATGGATTGCCTCATGACCGATACCGTTACCGATCGCTTCCTCCGCTATGTCGTCATCGACACGCAGTCGGACCCGCAATCGCCGAGCCAGCCCTCCACCGAAAAGCAGAAAAACCTCGGCCGCCTGCTGGTCGAGGAGCTGCTGGCGATCGGGCTTGCCGACGCGCATCTCGACGAGCACGGCTATATCTACGCGACCATTCCGGCCAACACGGACAAGCCGGTGCCGGTCATCTGCTTCTGCTCGCACATGGACACGGCGCCGGATTTCAGCGGCACCGGCGTCAAACCGCAGATGGTGCGTGACTACCGGGGCGGCGATATCAGGCTGGTCGGCGATCCGCAGCAGGTAATCCGGGTGAGCGAGCATCCTGAGCTGAAAAACCAGATCGGCAACGACGTCATCACCACTGACGGTACGACGCTTCTCGGCGCCGACGACAAGGCCGGGATCGCCGAGATCATGACGGCGGCGCAGTTCCTCGTCGCCAATCCTGACATCAAGCACGGGACGATCAAGATTCTGTTTACGCCCGACGAGGAGATCGGCCGCGGGGTGAACAAGGTGGATCTCGCGAAACTCGGCGCCGACTTCGCCTATACGATGGACGGCTCGACGGCCGGGCATATCGAGGACGAGACGTTTTCGGCCGACGGCGTCGAGATCACCATCCAGGGCGTCGCCATCCATCCCGGTTTCGCCAAGGGCAAGATGGAGAATGCGATCAAGATCGCCGGCGCGATCATCGACCGGCTGCCGAGGGATCAAGGCCCGGAGACGACCTCGGGACGGCAGGGGTTCATTCATCCCACCGGCGTCACCGGATCGATGGAGAAGGCGGAGATCGAGCTGATCATTCGCGATTTCGACAATGCCGGGCTGACGGCCAAGGAACAGATGCTGGAGGCAATCGTCCGCGACGTGATGACCGGCTATCCGGGTTCAAGCTACGGCTTCAAGGTCACCGAGCAGTATCGCAACATGAAAGAGGTGGTCGACCGCCATCCCGAGATCGTCGACAACGCCATCGAGGGCATCCGCCGGGCCGGGATGGAGCCGAAGCGCGGCTCAATCCGCGGCGGCACCGACGGCTCCCGCCTCTCGTTCATGGGCCTCCCCTGCCCCAACATCTTCGCCGGCGGCCACGCGTTTCATTCGCCGCTCGAATGGGTGAGCCGGCAGGACATGGAGCGGGCGGCGAAGACGATCGTGGAGATTGCGCGGGTTTGGGAGGAGCGGGCGTAGAGCCTGCCCTTCACGGCAAATGCCGGGCCTCGCGGCCCGGCAGTGATGTTTAGCTCCGCAGCCCCGGCGCTTCCTGCCCCGTACGCTCGACGTATTCCGTATAGCCGCCGCCGTACTGGTGGATGCCGTCGGGCGTCAGTTCCAGCACGCGGTTCGACAGCGCCGCCAGGAAGTGGCGATCGTGGCTGACGAAGAGCATGGTGCCCTCGTACTGCGACAGCGCCTTGATCAGCATTTCCTTGGTGTCGAGGTCGAGGTGGTTGGTCGGCTCGTCGAGGACGAGCAGATTGGGCGGGTCGAACAGCATCTTGGCCATGACCAGACGCGCCTTCTCGCCGCCCGAGAGAACCCGGCACTTCTTCTCGACGTCGTCGCCGGAAAAACCGAAGCAGCCGGCGAGCGCGCGCAGCGGCGCCTGGCCGGATTGCGGGAAACTGTCTTCCAGCCATTCGAGAACGGTGCGGTCGCCATCGAGCAGGTCCATGGCGTGCTGGGCGAAATAGCCGAGCTTGACGCTGGCGCCGAGCGCCACCGTGCCCTGATCCGGCTCCGTGGTGCCGGTCACCAGCTTCAGGAGCGTCGACTTGCCGGCGCCGTTGATGCCCATGATGCACCAGCGTTCCTTGCGGCGGACCATGAAGTCGAGGCCTTCATAGATGGTGCGGCTGCCGTATTTCTTGTGGACGTTCTTCAGGTTGATAACGTCTTCGCCGGAGCGCGGCGCCGGCAGGAATTCGAAGGCGACCGACTGGCGGCGCTTCGGCGGCTCGACGCGATCGATCTTCTCCAGCTTCTTGACGCGGCTCTGCACCTGCGAGGCATGGCTGGCGCGCGCCTTGAAGCGCTCGATGAACTTGATTTCCTTGGCGAGCATAGCCTGCTGGCGTTCGAACTGCGCCTGTTGCTGTTTTTCGTTCTGGGCGCGCTGCTGCTCGTAGAAGCCGTAGTCGCCGGAATAGCTGGTCAGCTGGCCGCCGTCGATCTCGATGATCTTGCCGACGATGCGGTTCATGAACTCGCGGTCGTGCGAGGTCATCAACAGCGCGCCGTCATAGTTCTTCAGGAATTCCTCCAGCCAGATCAGGCTTTCGAGATCCAGATGGTTGCTCGGTTCGTCGAGCAGCATGACGTCGGGGCGCATCAGAAGAATGCGGGCCAGCGCCACGCGCATCTTCCAGCCGCCAGAGAGGCCACCGACGTCGCCGTCCATCATCTCCTGGGTGAAGCTCAGGCCATCGAGCACCTCGCGGGCGCGGCCTTCCAGCGCGTAGCCGTCGAGCTCCTCGTAGCGCGCCTGCACCTCGCCGTAGCGCTCGATGATGCGGTCCATCTCGTCGAGCTTGTCGGGATCGACCATCTCGGCTTCGAGTTCGCGCAGCTCGGCGGCGACGACGCTGACCGGGCCGGCGCCCTCCATGACCTCGGCCACGGCGCTGCGGCCGGACATTTCGCCGACATCCTGGTTGAAGTAGCCGATGGTGACGCCCTTTTCGCCGGAGACGTTGCCCTCATCAGGCAGTTCCTCGCCCGTGATCATGCGGAAGAGCGTCGTCTTGCCGGCACCGTTGGGACCGACGAGGCCGATCTTTTCGCCCTTGTTGAGCGCTGCCGAGGCCTCGATGAAGAGGATGCGGTGGCTGTTCTGCTTGCTGATATTTTCGATGCGGATCATGGTCTCAGGCGGTCCAAAGCGTGAATTCGGCGCCCTTATGCCACGCAACACCGGAGATGTCGCCCGTTTTCCGCACTGCACCAAATGTTCAGCGCGCGCGTTTCCCTGTGGTGACAGGTTTGCGAGACTTCCAAACATCAGACAGCGCTGATACGTTCCATCTTTGTTCTGAGTCGCGACCATCGCGCGGCGGGCATGCGAAGAGGCTGAAGAATAGATGCAGGCGGCGGCCTATCTCGAGAAACTGAACGAGCAGCAAAGGCTGGCCGTCGAGCACGGCGTCGGCACCGGGCCGGATACGACGGGCGGGCCGCTCCTGATCATCGCCGGAGCCGGATCGGGCAAGACCAACACGCTGGCGCACCGGGTGGCGCACCTGATCGTCAACGGCGCGGACCCTAGACGCATCCTGCTGATGACTTTCTCGCGCCGGGCGGCGTCGGAGATGGCGCGGCGCGTCGAGCGGATCTGCCGGCAGGTTCTCGGCGCCAACTCGGCCGTGATGACCGACGCGCTGACCTGGGCCGGCACCTTCCACGGCATCGGCGCGCGGCTGCTCAGGATCTATGCCGAGCAGATCGGCCTCAATGTCGATTTCACCATCCACGATCGCGAAGACAGCGCCGACCTGATGAACCTCATCCGGCACGAGCTCGGCTTCTCGAAGACCGAAACGCGGTTTCCGACCAAAGGCACCTGCCTTGCGATTTATTCGCGCACGGTGAATTCCGAGACGCCGCTCAACGAGGTGCTGAAGACCTGGTATCCCTGGGTCGCGACCTGGGAACCGCAGCTGCGCGAGCTGTTCGGCGCTTACGTCGAGGCCAAGCAGGCGCAGAACGTGCTCGATTACGACGACCTGCTTCTCTACTGGGCGCAGATGGTCAGCGATCCCGAACTTGCCGCCGATATCGGCGGGCGGTTCGACCATGTAATGGTGGACGAGTACCAGGATACCAACCGGCTGCAATCCTCGGTGCTGATGGCGCTGAAGCCTGGCGGGCGCGGACTGACCGTGGTCGGCGACGACGCGCAGTCGATCTATTCTTTCCGGGCGGCGACGATCCGCAACATTCTCGACTTCCCTAGGACGTTCGAGCCGCCGGCCGACATCATCACGCTCGACCGCAACTACCGCTCCACGACGACGATCCTCGCCGCCGCCAACGGCGTCATCGAACTGGCGCGCGAACGCTTCACCAAGAACCTGTGGACCGACCGCAAGTCCGAGGAGCGGCCGAAGCTCTTGACCGTCAAGGACGAGGCCGAGCAGGCGAACTATATCGTCGAGCAGGTGCTGGCCAACCGCGAGGTGGGGATGACGCTGAAGCAGCAGGCGGTGCTGTTTCGCACCTCCTCGCACAGCGGCGCGCTCGAAGTCGAGCTGACGCGGCGCAACATTCCCTTCGTCAAGTTCGGCGGGCTGAAGTTCCTCGATTCCGCGCATATCAAGGACATGCTGGCGATCCTGCGTTTCGCGCAGAACCCGCGCGACCGGGTGTCCGGCTTCCGGCTGTTGAAAATGCTGCCGGGGATCGGGCCGCAGACGGCAGGCAAGATCCTCGAGACGATCGCCGCCGATCCGGAGCCGCTGATGGCGCTGGCCGAGATTCCGCCGCCGGCCAAGACCGGCGAGAGCTGGCCGGCGCTGGTGCAACTTCTCGAAGGGCTGCGCAAGAACGGCGCGCAGTGGCCGGCCGATATCGCCCAGGCGCGCGAATGGTACGAGCCGCATCTCGACCGCATCCATGAGGACGCCGATAGCCGCAAGGCGGATCTCCTGCAGCTGGAGCAGATCGCGTCGGGCTACGCCAACCGCGAGCGTTTCCTCACCGAACTGACGCTCGACCCGCCTGACGCCACCAGCGACCAGGCCGGCGTACCGCTGCTCGACGAGGACTATCTCATTCTCTCGACCATTCACTCGGCCAAGGGGCAGGAATGGCGGGCAGTGTTCATGCTCAACGTCGTCGACGGCTGCATCCCCTCCGACCTCGCGGTCGGGACAACGCACGAGATCGAGGAGGAGCGGCGGCTGCTTTATGTCGGGATGACCAGGGCGAAGGACAGCCTGACGCTGATCACGCCGCAACGCTTCTTCACCAGCGGTCAGCACGGGCAGGGCGATAGGCATGTCTATGCCTCGCGCACGCGGTTCATTCCGGTGACGCTGCTGCAATATTTCGAGACGGCGGCGTGGCCCGTGGTGGTGGCAACGGCTTCGGAGCGGAGCACGCAGCAGATCCGGGTGGATGTGGCGGCGCGGATGCGGACGATGTGGCGGTAACGTCGACGCTTGCCGGACGGCTGGTTTGTGATGCTTGGGATTTGGCGGTGTTCCGTGGGCCACCCCCCCTCTGCCCGGCCGGGCATCTCCCCCTCAGGTGGGGAGATTGGCTGGGTGCCACCGCTCGCCCCACTCTCATTGTTTGGGGATGCCGCCGCGACGAGTCGATCTCCCCCCCTGAGGGGGAGATGCCCGGCAGGGCAGAGGGGGGTGCCACACGGAACACCGCCAACCATCTTCACACAGCCAACCGCATCCTCACATCCGCCGCCAACGCCTTCATCCGATCCACCGGCACATGGCCGATCAGCATGAAGGCGTGCGTCTTGTCGGACCAGTAGACGACGTTCATGCCCTTGCGGGCTTCGACGTCAGGCGGCTTGACGCCGTCGTCGGAGCGGACGATGCAGAGTGCAAGGGGACCGGTCTCTGGATCGAGGTAGGCGAGTTGGGCGAGTGGCTGGTCGTCATATTGCAAAAGCAGCGCCCGCTTGAAATCGACGCCTGGCAGCGCGATCGTCTCCGGCGAGAGTGATAGGCCGAGCCTTGCCTCGACGGCCGACAGCTGCCCCGCTTGCGCCGCGAGCGAGGGCACGGGGCCTGCCAGCGTTTCCGGCGTGTAGAGCGCAATGTAATCGGCGACGGTGGCGCGCCATTCGCTGTTTTCGTCGTCGGCGGCGAGCTGCCGGCTCAAGCCGATGAAGGCACGGTCGGCGATGACGCCGGCCACGAGGCAGGCGGCGAGAGTGCCGAGGAAGCGACGGCGGCCGGGGTTTGCGGACGTTGTCGCTGGTGTGGCGGACAGGCGCGAAAGGATGGCTTCGAGCTCGGCCTTTGGTGCCTGAGCGAGAAGCGGATCGAAGGCGTGGGCGAAGGGCAGGCTGGCGCGCGACAGGAATTCGAGACGGGCAGCGAGGTCGGCGTCCGTTTCCAGAAGCGCTTCGAGGCGCGCGGCCTCAGCGGGTGGCAGTTCGCCGTCGAGATAGGCGGTCAGCTCTTCGTCGGAGGGGATCGTGGTCTTGTCGGTCATCGTGCGCCCTCCCCGCTCACATTGCCTGCCAGTGTCGCGCGGGCGGCGGCAAGGCGGCTCATTACGGTGCCGATCGGGATATCCAGCACGTTTGCCACCTCCTTGTAGGACAGCCCCTCGACATAGGCCAGGAAGACTGCGGCACGCTGCGCATCCGGCAGCGCGCCAACGAGACGAAGCACCTGAGCGGCCATGACATGCGTCTCCGTTTCGCGCGCGCCATCGACGACGAGCGCCTGCTCGGCATCGACGAAGCCCTGCCCTTCGCGGACCCGCCGCGAGCGGATTTCATTGAGCCAGATCGAATGCAGGATGGCAAACAGCCAGCGGTCGAGCCTTGTGCCCGCCTGAAACTGCACGGCTCTTTCGAGCGCACGCACGCAGGTCTGCTGCACCAGATCGTCGGCCACGTCGCGGCGATGCGAGAGCACGAGACCATAGCGCCAGAGCCGCGACAGGTTTTCCGTCAGACCGCTCCTGATATCGGATTCGCTTGCGATGGCCGCCTCCGCCACGGGGTTTGCCGCGGACCGCGCCGGATGTGCCGGCGCGGCCTTGTTGGCGTGACTATAGGCAGGAAATGTCGTGTAGGCGACGACCATCGGCATGTTCCTCGTCACTTAATTCACTCTGCCTGAAGCCTCAGATCTTCGAGGGATCGGCGATCGCCTCGTTGAGATCGCGGTATTCCTCGCAAGTAGTGCCGCACAGCGTCTTGATGGTGCCGAGCTGCTCCCTCGCGAGATCGATGCGACCCTTGATCACATAGGCTTCGCCGAGATATTCGCGCACCTTGGCGTATTGCGGATCGAGCTGGACCGACCTCAGATAGTAGGAGATGCCTTCATCCGTGCGTCCAAGCTTACGCGTTGCGTAGCCGCGATAGTTCAGCGCCTCGGCGGTGTTGCCGTCTTTCAGCGTATCAAGCATGGCCAAAGCCTCGTCGTAACGACCGGCCTTGGCGAGCGAATAGGCATATTCGGTGCGGTTGTCGTCGCTGATGTTGGCGCCCGACTGCTTGACGCATTTCTGTGTCTTCTTGTCGTAGACCTCGCCCTTCTTGCAGGTGGGCGTGGTGGCGCCGCCACTATCGTCGCCGCCGGCCGCGAAAGCAGGCGCGGTGAACGCGAAGGCGGCGATGGCGCCGCTGATGAGGATGGATGCAATCCGAGAGGTTGCTGACGTCATGGGATATCTCCTTCGGGGACAGGGTTGCTCTGGAAGACGGGGTTGCGGCGAATGAACACGGCAGTCACCGGTTTTATTCGGGCGACATCCCGATTTTCCCGATCACCGTTTCGTGAGCGCGGGCGGCGAATAAAGCTTCGGCTGACGTGTTTGCTCGGCGTGCCGGGGGGCGAAAAGGAGCATTTCGTGAACCAGACCGTCAAACTACTCAGCCTCGCCACCGCGGCGCCAGAGCACATCATCACGCAGGAAGAGGCCGCGGAGACTTCGGCGCGGCTGTTTTCCAGCCGATTGAAGGATTTCGCGCATCTTGCGCCGGTCTTCACCAATGCCGGCATCCGCACGCGGCATGCCGCCCGGCCACTGTCATGGTTCACCGAGCCGCATGGCTGGGAAGACCGCATGCAGGCCTACCAGGACGAGGCGCGCGGCCTGTTTCGGCGGACCGTCACGGCGGCGCTCGATCAGGCGGGACTTGAGGGCGCCGATGTCGACTGCATCGTCGCGGTCTCCTCCACCGGTATCGCGACGCCGAGCCTCGATGCGCAGCTGGCATCGGAGATCGGGTTTCGAGCGGATGTGGAGCGCGTGCCGGTGTTCGGCCTCGGCTGCGCGGCCGGCGTTTCCGGCTTCGCGATCGCGGCGCGGCTGGCCAAGGCACGGCCTGGCGCCACCGTGCTTTTCGTCTCTATCGAACTCTGCACACTGGCCTTCCGGCTAGACGCGTTGACGCGGGCAAACATCATCGCCACTGCGCTATTCGGCGATGGTGCGGCGGCCTGCGTGCTTAGGGCTGGGCCGGAAGGGCTTGCCGCGGTCGAATCCACCGGGGAGCACCTGTTTCCCGATACGCTCGGCATCATGGGCTGGAAGATCGACGATACCGGCTTCGGCATCGTGCTGGCGCAATCCCTGCCGCCCTTCGCGGAGAAGGAGCTGGGGCCGGCCATCGACGGCATTCTCGATCGCAACGGACTGAACCGCGCGGATATCGACCGCTTCATCTGCCACCCCGGCGGGGCGCGCGTGCTGGCGGCGCTGGAAACGGCCCTGTCGATCCCGTCATCAGCGCTCGACCATGAGCGGGCGGTGCTTGAGGAGTATGGCAACATGTCTTCGCCGACGGTGCTGTTCGTGCTCGAGCGGGTGCTGCGCGAGGGATTGCCCGAGCGGGCGGCCATGATCGCGATGGGGCCAGGCTTCTCGGCCAGTTGCGTGACGTTGACGAGGGCCTGCCGATGTGGCCCTTGATCCTCATCCTCGGTTTGGTGACGCTGCAGCGGCTGGCAGAACTCGTCATTGCCCGCCGCAACACCCGCGCGCTGATGGCGCGCGGCGCCCGAGAGATCGGCGCCGACCACTACCCCCTCATGGTGGCGCTGCATGCGAGCTGGCTTGCCGGGCTTTGGCTGCTGGCGCCCGGCCAGCAAGTAGAGCCGATATGGCTCATGCTTTTCGTCGTGCTGCAGCTTGGCCGGCTCTGGGTGCTGGCCACGCTCAAGGGGCGATGGACGACGCGGATCATCGTGCTGCCGGTGGCGTCGCTGGTGCGTAACGGGCCGTACAGGCTGTTCTCGCATCCGAATTACGCTGTCGTGATCGGCGAGATCGCCGTGCTGCCGCTGGCGTTCGGCATGCCGCTATTCGCGGCCATCTTCTCCATCTTGAACGGGCTGATGCTATGCCTTCGCATCTCGGTGGAGAACGGTGCGCTGAAGGCGGCAATGTTTTTGAAATGAATGCGATTTTTCATTTGCACGCGGCTTGGCGGAGGGGCATTTTCGATACCTGGACTATCGTGGGTTTCGTGGGAAAATGACGAAGAACGTAATCGTGCTTGGAGCCGGCATCGTCGGCGTATCGACGGCCATACATCTGCAGCGGCGCGGACGCGAGGTGACATTGATCGACCGCAAGCCGCCGGGCAACGGCACCTCCTTCGGCAATGCCGGATTGATCCAGCGCGAAGGCGTTGTGCCTTATGGCTTTCCACAGCAGCTCGGGCTTCTCGTCCGCTACGCCTTCAACAACCGCATCGACGCGCATTATCACCTCAATGCGCTGCCGAGGCAGCTTTCCTTCCTGGCGCGCTACTGGTGGCACTCCAACACCAAGCGCCACCAGATGATCTCGAAGGCCTATGCGCCGCTGATCGCGCATTCGATCTCCGAGCATAACGACCTGATCGAGGCGGCCGGCGCCGAGCATCTGATCCGCAAGAACGGCTGGATCGAGGTGTTTCGCACCGGTGAAAAACGCGACGCGGAATTCGCCGAGGCCGAGCGGCTGCAGCGGGAGTTCGGCGTCGGCTTCGAGCAGCTCGATACCGGCGATCTGGCGCGGCTGGAGCCCGATCTCAATCTCGGCTTCGTCGGCGCGCTGAAGTGGCGCGATCCGTGGTCGGTCACCAATCCGCAGGCGCTGACGGCAAGCTATCTGCGCTATTTCGAGAGCATCGGCGGCCGCTTCATTACCGGGGATGCGAACTCCTTCGGCAAGTTCGGTGCCGGATGGAAGATCGCGACGGACGAGGGTCCTGTCGAGGCCGACGAGGCGGTGATGGCGCTCGGGCCATGGGCGGCGGTCGCGACGAAGCGGCTTGGCTATGCCTTCCCGCTCGGGGTCAAACGCGGCTATCACATGCATTATTCGGCGAAGGGCAACGCGGTGCTCAACAATACCGTCGCCGACACGGAACTCGGCTACCTGATGGCGCCGATGGAAAACGGCATCCGGCTGACGACGGGTGCGGAGTTCGCGGCGATCGACGCACCGAAGACGCCGGTGCAGCTCGACCGCGCCGAAAAGGTGGCGCGCGGCGTGTTTCCGCTCGGCGAGCGGCTCGATCCGGAACCCTGGATGGGCGCCCGCCCCTGCACGCCTGATATGATGCCCATCATCGGCAAGGCGCCGCGCCACGAGGGCCTGTGGTTCGCCTTCGGCCATGCGCATCACGGGCTGACGCTCGGGCCGGTGACCGGAAGGGCGCTGGCGGAGCAGATGACGGGTGAGAAGCCGTTCGTGGATATCTCCGCCTATTCGCCGCAGCGGTTCAATCCGTAAGCCTGTCGCTTTTCGTATTTAAGGTCGCGATAAGGACATGAATCCGCAATGGCGGCGGATGATGAAAAGCGATTCCTACAAGAGTAGTGCGCTATCGGTTACAAGACATGGGAAACACTAGGAAATCTCCCCATGTCCATTGCCTCATCTTCCGCTCTCGACACCAGAGAGCCATCGCTCGGAGCGCCCGGTTTCGGCTCGCTTCTGGTTCTCGTTGTCGGCACGCTGCTGCTCGGCTATGTCTACGGTCCGGCGCAGGGTGCGCTCTTCCTTGTCGGCGGCGCGCTCGGCATCGCGCTTTATCACGCTGCCTTCGGCTTCACCTCGGCCTGGCGCGTCTTCATCATGGACGGGCGCGGGCGCGGTCTGCGCGTGCAGATGATCCTGCTGGCCATCGCCGTCGTCTTGTTCTTCCCGTTCCTCGCCAGCGGCACGTTGTTCGGCCATGAGGTGAAGGGTTCGGTATCGCCGGCCGGTATCGGCGTCATCGTCGGCGCCTTCATGTTCGGCATCGGCATGCAGCTCGGCGGCGGTTGTGCGTCGGGCACGCTGTTTACCGCCGGCGGCGGCAATGCTCGCATGCTGGTGACGCTGCTGTTCTTCATCATCGGCTCAGTGCTCGGCACCGTCAATTTCGACTGGTGGGTGAGCCTGCCGTCGCTGCCGCCGACCTCGCTTGTCACAAGCTTTGGCGCTGCCGGCGGGATCGCCGTATCGCTCATCATCTTCGCGGTCATCGCCGGGTTGACCGTTCTGGTCGAGAAGCGCTGGCATGGATCGCTGGAGACGGAAGCACCCTCGCCGCGCCATGGCCTTGCGCGCCTGACGCGTGGCCCATGGCCGCTGGTGCTTGGCGCGGTGGCGCTGGCGCTGCTCAACTTCGCGACGCTGTCGATCGCCGGCCGCCCCTGGGGCATCACCTCGGCCTTCGCGCTGTGGGGCGCCAAGGGCGCGCAGCTGATCGGCATCGACCCGACGGCCTGGGCCTACTGGCAGACGCCGGGCAATGCCAAGGCGCTGGCCGAAAGCGTCTTCGCCGACATCACCTCGGTGATGGACTTCGGCATCATCGCCGGGGCCATGCTGGCCTCATCGCTGGCCGGCCGTTTCGCGCCAAGCCTCGACATTCCGCTACGCTCTGTGCTGGCGGCCGTCATCGGCGGCCTGCTGCTCGGCTACGGCGCGCGTATCGCCTATGGCTGCAACATCGGCGCCTATTTCTCCGGGATCGCGTCCGGCAGCCTGCACGGCTATCTGTGGGCGGTGGCGGCGTTTGCCGGCAATGTCGTCGGCGTACGCCTGAGGCCGTGGTTCTTCTTCGAGAAGAAGATCCTGCTGCGCAACGACGGTTAAACGACACCCAACATAGCGAGATCGCGAAGCGCAGTCTTCGCGATCTCGTCGATCGTGCCATCGATATCGACGGTCACGACGCCGAGTTCGCCGGTTGGAATTTCAAGCGTCGCAAGCTGGTTTTCCAGCAGGGAAAGCGGCATGAAGTGGCCTTTGCGGGCGCCCATGCGTGCGGTCAAAAGCTCTCTTGAGCCATGCAGGTAGACGAAGAACAGATTGCCATCGACGGCGGCGCGCAGGCGGTCGCGATAGCTCTTCTTCAGCGCCGAGCAGGAAACGACAATACCCTCGTTGCGGTCGAGTGCCGACTTCATGGTCTGGCCAATGACATCGAGCCAAGGCATGCGGTCTTCGTCGGTGAGCGGAATGCCCTTCGACATCTTCTCGACATTGGCGGCCGGGTGCAGCGTATCGCCTTCCGCGAATTCGACGGAAAGTGCCTTGGCGACTGCCTCACCCACCGACGACTTGCCGCAGCCGCTGACCCCCATGACGATGATGGCATGGGGGCGCGTGTTATGTGCTGACATTGGTATGCTTTCTCCTCACTTCGGCATGATCCGCCGTGTCAGGAGACCCAAGGCTACGACGCGACGGCCGCATTCTTGCGGGCGAGACGGGCCCGGATGGTTTCGACATCGGCGCGCGGCGTCGCCGCGAACAATGTCTTGGTATAGCTGTGCTGCGGGTCGTTGAAAACCTGGTCTCGCGATCCGTATTCCACAGCCTCGCCGTAGTACATGACCATGACATCGTCGGCCATGTAGCGGACGACCGAGAGGTCGTGGCTGATGAAGACGTAGGTCAGGTTCAGCTCATCCTGCAGGTCGGCGAGCAGGTTCAAGACCTGTGCCTGCACCGACAGGTCGAGCGCGGAGACCGGCTCGTCGAGCACCAGAAGCCGCGGGTTGAGCATCAGCGCGCGGGCAATGGCGATGCGCTGGCGCTGGCCGCCGGAGAACATGTGCGGATAGCGGTTGAAGTGGATCTCCTGCAGGCCGACCTTCTTCAGCATCGACATCGCCAGCGAGCGGCGCTCGGCCGCCGGCGTGTCGGTGTTGATGATCAGCGGCTCCATCAGGATGTCGCCGATCTTCTTGCGCGGGTTCAGCGAGCCGTAGGGGTTCTGGAAGACGATCTGCACCTTGCGGCGCATCTCCGGCGTCAGGTCGCCGGCCGCGATATCCACCTTCTTGCCGTCGATGAACAGCTCGCCGTCGCTGGCGGGGTCGATCATGGTGATGATGCGCGCCAGCGTGGACTTGCCGCAGCCGCTTTCGCCGACGATCGCCAGCGTCTTGCCCTGTTCGACCTTGAAGTTCACGCCCTTGACGGCATGAACGGTCTTTTCCTTCTTGAACAGGCCGCCCGGCAGAAAGTAGTTGCGGACGATGTTCTTGCCTTCGAGGACTGGCGTCATTGGGCCGCTCCCTCACTCGTCTGTTTGAAGATTTCGCCGATGGTCGGCAGGCGGTCACCGGTGGCGTTGTCGGGCAGAGCCGCGAGAAGCGCGCGGGTGTAATCGCTCTTCGGCGCCTCGAAGAGAGAGAGCACGTCGGCTTCCTCCATCTTGCGGCCCTTGTACTGCACGATGACGCGATCGGCGGTTTCGGCGACCACACCCATGTTGTGGGTGATCATGATCAGGCCCATGCCGTGCTCGACCTGCAGACGCATCAGGAGATCTAGGATCTGCTTCTGGATGGTGACGTCGAGCGCGGTGGTGGGCTCGTCGGCGATCAGGAGCTTCGGGTTGCAGGCAATGGCGATGGCGATCATCACGCGCTGGCACTGGCCGCCCGACATCTGGTGCGGGAAATGGCCGAGACGCTCGGCGGGGTTCGGAATGCCGACGGCTTCGAAGAGCTCGATGGCGCGCTTGCGGCGCTCCGCCTTGCCGAGGCCGAGGTGAATGCGCAGCACTTCCTCGATCTGGAAGCCGACCGTGAAGCACGGGTTGAGACTGGCGATCGGCTCCTGGAAGATCATCGACATGTCCTTGCCGATGATCTTGCGGCGTTCACTGCCCGACATGCCGAGCAGGTTGCGGCCGTCGAAGACCAGCTTGTCGGCCGTGACCTTGGCCGTCCAGGGCAGAAGGCCCATGGCGGCGAGCATGGAGACCGACTTGCCGGAGCCGGATTCGCCGACGATGGCCAGAACTTCGCCGGCCGAAACCTTCATCGACACGCCATCGACGGCGCGGAAGGTGCCGGTCGAGGTCTGGAACTCGACGACGAGATTTTCGATTTCGAGAAGTGCCATATCAGGACCTCTTCAGTTTGGGATCGAGCGCATCACGCAGACCGTCGCCCATCAGGTTGATGGCGAGAACGGTGATGAGGATGCACAGGCCCGGGAAAGTGACGAGCGACGGCGAGCTCTGGAAGAACTCGCGGGCATCGGCGAGCATCGTGCCCCACTCGGATGTCGGCGGCTGGGCGCCCATGCCGAGGAAGCCGAGAGCGGCCGCGTCGAGGATCGCCGCCGAGAAGGCGAGCGTCGCCTGAACGATCAGCGGTGCCAGGCAGTTCGGCAGGATCGTCTTGAACATCAGACGCAGCGTGCCGGCGCCGGCGACGCGGGATGCCACGACATATTCCTTCTCGCGCTCGCTGATGACGGCGGCGCGGGTGAGGCGCACGAAGTGCGGCTGGTTGACGATCGAGATGGCGATCATGGCGTTCAAGAGGCCCGGCCCGAGGACGGCGACCAGCACGAGGGCCAGAAGCAGCGACGGGAAGGCCAGGATGATGTCCATGACGCGCATGATGATCGTATCGGTGCGGCCCCGGAAATAGCCGGCGATCAGGCCGAGCAGCACGCCGGCAACGGCCGACAGCGAGGCGACGACCAAGCCGATGAACAGCGAGAAGCGGGTGCCGTAGATCAGGCGCGAGAGCATGTCGCGGCCGACCGCATCGGTACCGAGCAGATAGGCGCCGTTGCCTGCTTCCGACCAGGACGGCGGCAGGCGCTGGAAGCCGGAGGGTACGTTCGGATCATGCGGAGCGACGATCGGTGCGAAGATCGCCAGCAAGAGGACGAAGACGAAGACGACGAGGCCGATCACGGCGCCCTTGTTTCGCGAGAAGTAGTACCAGAACTCCGAGAGACCGGAGGGCTGGGCAGACGTGGTATTTGTCGTGCTCATTGGGCCGCTCCTAGTGTCTGATACGGGGGTTGATGAGACCGTACATGAGATCGACGATCAGATTGACGAGCATGATGATTGCCGCGATCAGGAGCAGGCCGCCCTGCACCACGGTGTAGTCACGCTTGAAGACCGCATCGACCATCCACTTGCCGATACCCGGCCAGGAGAAGATCGTTTCCGTCAGGATGGCGCCGCCGAGCAACACGCCGACCTGCAGGCCGATCGAGGTGACAACAGGGATCATGGCGTTGCGCAGCGCATGCACGCCGACGACGCGCAGGGGTGCCAGACCCTTGGAGCGGGCGGTGCGGACGTAATCCTCGCCGAGAACCTCGAGCATCGCCGAGCGGGTCTGGCGGGCGATGACGGCGAGCGGGATGGTGCCGAGAACGATGGTCGGCAGGATCAGCGACTGGAAGGCCGACTTGAAGGCGCCGGCCTGACCGGAGATCAGGCTGTCGATCAGCATGAAGCCGGTGACCGGCTTGAAGAAGTACATCAGCGAGATACGGCCGGACACGGGTGTCCAGTGCAGCGTATTCGAGAAGAGAACGATGAGGAGCAGGCCCCACCAGAAGATCGGCATGGAATAGCCGACAAGGGCAACACCCATGACCCCCTGGTCGAACCACGTCCCCCTCTTCACCGCGGCGAAGATGCCGGCGGGAATGCCGAGGATGATGGCGAACAGGATGGCACAGAGCGACAGCTCCAGCGTCGCCGGAAACAGCGACATGAATTCCTGCAGGACCGGGCGCTTGGTGACGATCGACGAACCGAGATCGCCCTGCACGAGATTACCGAGGTAATCGATGTACTGGACGTAGACGGGCCGATCGAGGCCGAGGTCGTGCATGATTTCGGCGTGACGTTCCGGCGCCATGACGCGCTCGCCCGACATCAGCATGACCGGGTCTCCGGGCAGCAGGCGGATGAATGCGAAGGCGATGATGGAAACACCGAGGAAGGTGGGGATCAGGACCGCTAGGCGCCCGATGAAGAAACGAAACATATCATATGTCCATATTAGTCCGGCGGTCAGGTATCAAACCTGACCGCCGGCCAAGCCCGATCTTGTCGGGCATCTTTGCATAGTTTTGCTTATTCGGCGATATCAACGCCATCGAAGCGGTGAACACCGACCGGATCCTGCACATAGCCGGAAACCTTAGCGCTCATCGGAACGAATTCCGTCGAGTGGTCGATGGTTGCCCAAGGGGCTTCCTTCTTGAAGACGACCTGCGCTTCTTCGTAGAGCTTGGTGCGCTCGGCAACGTCAGCAGTCTTCTTGGCCTTCTTCACAAGGGCGTCGAATTCCTTGTTGCACCACTGCGCGCGGTTGTTGCCGCCAACGGCTTCGCAGCCGAGCAGCGTGTCGAGGAAGTTGTCCGGATCACCATTGTCACCCGTCCAGCCAAGGATCGCAGCGCCGTCGCGCTTCACGTCCTTGGAGAGCTTCAGATATTCGGCCCATTCGTGGGTGACGATGTCGACCTTGACGCCGACCTTTGCGAGGTCAGCCTGCATCAGCTCGGCGGCGCGACGTGCGTTCAGCATGTACGGACGCGAAACCGGCATCGCCCAGATCTTCATCGAGAGATCCTTGACGCCAGCGGCTTCAAGCATCTTCTTGGCTTCGTCGGGGCTGTAGGCATCATCCTTGACGGCGTCGTTGTAGGACCACATCGTCGGCGGGATCGGGTTCTTGGCAACCTGGCCGGCGCCCTGGAACACGGCGTCGACGATCGCCTGCTTGTTGATCGCCATGTTGAGCGCCTTGCGCACTTCAGGCTTGTCGAACGGTGCCTGCTGGGTGTTGTAGGCAAGGTAGGAAACGTTCAGGCCCGGCTGTTCGAGAACCTTGAGGCTCGAATCGGCCTTCAGATCCTTGACGTCCGCTGCGTTCGGATAAGGCATGATGTGGCATTCGCCGGCCTTGAGCTTCTGGGCGCGAACCGATGCGTCCGGGGTGATCGCGAAGACGAGATCGTCGATCTTTTCCTTGCCCTTGAAGTAGGTCTCGTTGGCCTTGTAGCGGATGACGGCATCCGGCTGGTAGGCGACGAAGGTGAACGGACCGGTGCCGAGCGGCATCTGGTTCATCTGCTCCATCTTGCCATCGGCCTGCAGCTTGTCGGCATATTCCTTCGACACGACGGACGCGAAGTCCATTGCGAGGTCGGCGAGGAACGGTGCTTCCGGGTGGTTGAGCGTGAACTTGACGGTGAGGTCATCGACCTTCTCGACCGACTTGATCAGATCCGGGAAGCCCATGCCGGCAGCGTATTCGTAAGAAACGCCGGCGACGTACTTGGCCCAGGGGCTGTCAGCCTTCAGCTGGCGGTCGAACGAGAAGACGACGTCGTCGGCGTTCAGGTCGCGGGTCGGGGTGAAGAACTCGGTGGTCTGGAACTTGACGCCCGGATGCAGCTTGAACGTATAGGTCAGGCCGTCGTCGGAAACCGTCCAGCTGTCGGCGAGGCCCGGCTCGACTTCGGTCTTGCCATGCTTGAATTCGACCAGACGGCTGTAGACGGTACGCGACGAAGCGTCGAAGGTGGTGCCTGCCGTGTAGATTGCGGGATCGAAGCCTTCCGGCGATCCTTCCGAGCAATATACAAGCGTCTTGGACCAGGCGGTCGACGCCATGGCCGAAGCCAAAACAGTCGCTGCCAGAAGGACAGAGATCTTTTTCATGATTTCGTTTCCCAGGTTTGTTCTTTTATCGATTATGTCGGATCCCGGAGCCCTCCTCCGGATCGAGGGCCGATGGAACGATATTTGCCTGCTGAAATCAACGACCGCGCCGGAAAATTTTTCCAGCCGGACAACTTTAGTAATTTTACGCCAAAAATAGGACTTATTCAGCAATATTCACGCTGGATAACCCTTTTTTTGGTCACATTTAATGTCACGGCATATAAACAGTGGTTCAAATACGGGCTCGGCCAATGCCCGCTTTCGACGGAATCCAGAAACGAAACAACCGCAGCCACCATAAGTGACTGCGGTTGAAGATCAGGGACCGCTGCTACTTCAGGCAGCCGGCGCGACGGCAGGGGCCTTCGGATGATGATGCGGCTCGATGCCGAGCAGGAAGTTGATCTGCGGGCGCGCCTTGACGAGATCGTCGATCGAATATTGCGTCAGCACGTCGAAGAAGGCGTTCAGCGCCTTTCTGAGTGCCGAGTTCAGACCACAGCTATCGACCAGCGGGCAATCGACCTCGCCGTCGTCTTCAAAGCACTCTGCCATGGCGAAGCTGTCTTCGGTGACACGCACCACGTCGAACAGGCTGATCTTCTCCGCAGGCTTGCCGAGGCGAACGCCGCCGTTGCGGCCGCGCACGGTCTCGACCAGACCGGCCTTGTTCAGCGGTTGAAGGATCTTGAACAGGAATAGTTCGGAAACGCCGTAAGCCTTGGCAATTTCCGGAATCCGGCTGAGGCTGCCTTCATTGGCAGCGCAGTACATCAACATGCGAACCGCATAGTTGGTCTGTTTCGTCAAACGCATGCCGATCTCCAGAATCGTTCTCGTTGGGACCTTATATAGGGGCAATCGTAGTTTTGAACAATTCCAAAAAGGCGAAAAGCTGAAATTTTGAATCACGTTTCTTTTTGCTGGAAATCCATAAACGAAAACGGGCTCGCTGTGGAGCCCGTTTCCTGATGCATATGTGGCAAGACTTACTTCATCGTCGGCATGACGAACTCGGCGCCGTCCTTGATGCCTGATGGCCAACGGGCGGTGATCGTCTTGGTCTTGGTCCAGAACTTGATCGAGTCCGTGCCGTGCTGGTTGAGGTCGCCGAAGGACGAAGCCTTCCAGCCGCCGAAGGAGTGGTAGGCCAGCGGGACCGGGATCGGAACGTTGATGCCGATCATGCCGATGTTGATGCGCGAGGCGAAGTCGCGGGCGGCGTCGCCGTCACGGGTGTAGATCGCAACGCCGTTGCCGTATTCGTGCTTCATCGGCAGTTCGAGGGCTTCCTCGTAGTTCTTGGCGCGAACGACCGAGAGAACCGGTCCGAAGATTTCGGTCTTGTAGATGTCCATGTCGGGCGTGACGTTGTCGAACAGCGTGCCGCCGACGAAGTAGCCGTCCTCGTAGCCCTGCAGCTTGAAGCCGCGGCCATCGACAACCAGCTTGGCGCCTTCTTCAACGCCCTTGTCGATCAGGCCGGAGACGCGGGCCTGGGCTTCCTTGGTGACGAGCGGGCCGAGGTCGGCCTTGTCATCCGTGTAGGGACCGATACGCAGCGCCTCGATCTTCGGCGTCAGCTTCTCGACCAGACGGTTTGCGGTTTCCTCACCAACGGGAACAGCGACCGAAATCGCCATGCAGCGCTCGCCGGCGGAACCGTAGCCAGCGCCCATCAGAGCGTTGACGGCTTGGTCCATGTCGGCATCCGGCATGATGATCATGTGGTTCTTGGCGCCACCGAAGCACTGCGCGCGCTTGCCGTTCATGGCAGCGGTGCCATAGACATAACGGGCGATCGGGGTCGAGCCGACGAAGGAGACGGCGCCGATATCCGGGTCCGTCAGGATCGCGTCGACGGCGGTCTTGTCACCATTGACGACGTTCAGGATACCTGCCGGAAGCCCGGCTTCGATCATCAGTTCGGCCAGGCGCATCGGCACGGAGGGATCGCGCTCGGAGGGCTTCAGGATGAAGGCGTTGCCGCAGGCGATCGCAGGCGCGAACATCCACATCGGGATCATGGCCGGGAAGTTGAACGGGGTGATGCCGGCGCCGACGCCGACGGCCTGGCGCATCGAGTACATGTCGATCGCAGGGCCGGCGCCTTCGGTGAACTCGCCCTTTTGCAGGTGCGGAATGCCGCAGACGAATTCGCAGACTTCGAGACCACGGACGATGTCACCCTTGGAATCTTCGACCGTCTTGCCGTGCTCCTTGGAGAGCATGACCGCGAGCTCATCCATGTGCTTGTTCAAGAGCTCTACGAACTTGAAGAAGACGCGGGCGCGGCGCTGCGGATTGGTGGCTGCCCACTTCGGCTGCGCGGCCTTGGCGTTTTCGACGGCGGCGCGCATCTCCTCGATGCTGGCGAGTGCCACGGTTGCCTGAACTTCGCCCGTTGCCGGGTTGTACACATTGCTCGAACGGCCGCTCGAGCCAACGACGTGCCTGCCGCCGATGAAATGACCAATCTCATGCATGGGTGTGCCTCCTCTGGGTTTTCACAGTCTTTATTGGATGAGCCAGCATCGCACTTCAATTTGCACAAATCAATGAACAGGTTTAAGCAACCGTTGTGCAAAAATTAAAGCCGGAGGGCGATTTGGACTGGGATGATGTGCGAATGTTCCTGGCCGTGGCTCGCACCGGACAGATCCTGTCGGCCTCCAAGCGGCTGGGTGTCAACCACGCCACGCTGAGCCGGCGGGTGACGACACTGGAGGAGCGGCTGAAGACGCGGCTGCTCGTCCGGCGAACCAATGGCTGCGACCTGACGGCGGAGGGCGAGATGTTTCTGCACGCCGCCGAACGCATGGAAACCGAGATGCTGCGGGCGCAGGCGAGCCTCGGCCATCTCGACAGCAGCATCGCGGGCACGGTCAGGATCGGCGCGCCCGACGGCTTCGGCGTCGCGTTTCTGGCGCCGCGGCTGGGCCGGCTGATCAAGCGGCATCCGGAGCTCCGGATACAGCTGGTGCCGGTGCCCCGCTCCTTCTCGCTGTCGCAGCGCGAGGCCGATATCGCCATCACGCTCGAGCGGCCGGAACAGGGGCGGCTCGTCTCCTCGAAGCTGACCGACTACACGCTCGGGCTCTACGCCTCGAAGGATTACCTTGCGGCAAACGGCACGCCCGGTGATACCGAGGCGCTCAAGGACCATCCCCGGATCGGCTATGTCGAGGATCTGATCTTCACCGCATCGCTGAACTTCTCGTCGGCGGTTATGCGCAGCTGGGACGCCGGCTTCGAGATCTCAACCGCGACCGGCCAGACGGAGGCTGTGCGCTCCGGTGCCGGCATCGGCATCCTCCACGATTACATTGCCAGGCAATATCCGGAGCTGATCCGGATAGTGCCTGATGTTTCGATCGAGCGCGCCTACTGGACAACATATCACGAGAGCGCACGCGATCTTCTGCGCGTTCGCACCGTCGTCGATTTCCTTCAGGAACTGGTGTCGGCCGAAAGGCGGATGTTCCTGTAGCCTATCTAGATGCGGCCTGAGCTCGCGCATGCTTGGCCGGTTCGTCGTTTTCATCCGGGTTGGGATTGGGCACTTCGTCGGGCAACGTGTCGGGCTCCGGCTCCTGGATCGGAGGCTGCGGCGCCCAATCGGGTCCCGGCATCGGCGGCGTGCCGGGCAAGGGTTCGTTTGGCACGGACATGATCCGCTCCTTTCGTCGATGGTTTAGCTGTGATTGTCCTGGCCTAGCGCCGGCCCGCTTCGCCCGAGCGCATCGGCATGGCATCGATGATGGCGAAAAGTTCGGCAGTCGTTATCGGCTGGCCGATCGTCAGCTTCACCGTTCCATCCTTGCCGACAAGGAAGACCATGAATTCTCCCGGAGGTGGGGCGGCCAGATCACGGGCGAGCGGTTTGGCGTCCAAATCCTCGGCAGCGCCGAAAAGCGGGCGTACGGTGTCGCCGGCGACCTTGAGCACGACCACGTCGCGTTCCGCTAGACCCGGCCGGTCGGCCATCAGCTGGTTTTCCTGCCGGGCGGTTCGCGCATTGTCCTTGTCGGGAAAAATCACGACAACGCGGCTCTGCCAGCGAAACTGCGCAAGGCTGGCAATGACGGACCTGCCGCAACTGGTCTCCTGGCTTTTCGTTGTGGCTTGAGTTTCCAGCATACACACGCTCCTTTGAAAGCAGGAAAACGTGTGCTGATGGCCGGAGTTCCATGATTGGAAGGATAAGGGTCGGTACTGCCTTGCGATTACCCGCGCCAGGAGCGGCGCAATTGCCATATGCTGCCGAACAACAGAAAGAACAGCGGCACGCTGCCGTAGGACAGCTGGAATCCGGCAAGCGGCACTGCGGCAAGACTACCGTCGTCCACCGTCACCGGAAGATGAACCCATCCTATCAGGTACACAGCGCGAGAGGCGGCAATGGCGGCCATGATCAGGCCAGCGAGATCGATGAAACGCATATGCTCGCGCACGGCCAGCGCGAAAACCCCGAAGAAGGCGGCGGCGTAGCTCACCAGCATGAGATAGGTGGCAGCCCCAAGCAGGCTGAAGTCATGTAGCAGTATATCGTCCGCCGTATCCGGGAGACCGGTGTCGAGGATCGGCAGCAACACGGCCAGAACAGCGCACACGAGCAACATGCCGCGTTCCAATAGCTCACCGCCATCGACCAATCGATCGCCGATGCGAAATGCACGTCGTTCCATGATGCCGTCCCCAAGATACCGTCCAGCTACCGCTCAACACGATGTAGCGCCCGGAGGAACATTCGCCCTCAGGTTGCTAATCTATCTTATATGGAGGGAGGTAAAACTACCTCTGGCATCGGCCCATACCGGTGGTTCGGGCAACACGGTTAATGAACCGCTAAACGAAGATGCAGGCGGCAGGACCGGCGAAGAGCCGCCGATCCCGCGATAACAACTGGATTATTCCAGGCCGAGCGAAGCAAGCGGCAGCTGCAATGCAGCGGCAATACGCTTGATCTTGGCGGAATCGGTGTCTTCGCCGCTTTCGATTTCCTCGATTTCAGCGACAAGCAAACC
Organism: Hyphomicrobiales bacterium; assembly: GCA_900472605.1. GTDB lineage: Bacteria > Pseudomonadota > Alphaproteobacteria > Rhizobiales > Rhizobiaceae > Rhizobium. Next base: position 29,169 of record UCJD01000023.1, read on the forward strand.
ACACGTCACGGCGAGATCGTCAACACTATAGCCAATGGTCTCGCGTGCCGTTCTCAGAACTGCTGCTGCGTTGACCGGAGGGATTGGCTGGGCGTTGGATTTATCCAGATTGCTGAGCGAAATGGACATATAAGTCTCCTTCTAAAATCACTCTGAATTAACCCCCGGCGGGAAAATGGCATTCTCGTTCACATTTTGCAACGCAATATAACGCTGGGGGCGCGGGGCATGGCGATGATATTGATTAGCAAGGCCTTTTATACAAGGGTGAGTCACGAAAATACCTGTCCGGCGCGCCTGATGGCCTTTGAGAGGCCAGTTCAAGCGCCGCCTGGAGAGCGCCCGACTCATCGAAACCTTCAACTTTCCCTCTGCGCGGCGTGTTGCGGAGCGTGACCTCCAGGCGTAAAATCACATCATCGGCGCCTGCGGTGAGGTCGCCTCGATGCGGCCATTGTTTCGTCCCGGCAAGCGCCCTTTGGAGCGCGTATGGCCATGTTCACGAGGGATCTCAGAGACACTGATCAGGACTTCAAGAGTTACAGTCCGCTGTGCCGATCGCATGGCGGCGCGGAGGTGCTGGCACTTCTGCCGGACCCGATGACAGCACGGCTCTGCCTCGATCTTGCCGAAGAGGCCGCCCACGCCATCAATGGCGGCATGGCCGCCGCGCACATCGGATCGGAGCCGATGGCCCTCGTCTTCTCCGCCGAAGAGATCGATCTGATACAGTTGCGCGATCACGCCGAAGGGTCATCGCGGCAGCGGTTCGAGCAGGTGAGCCGGGCATTCGCGACTTGGCGGCGGCGTCAATCGCAGCGACGAACGGTCTTTCTCGACGATTGCCGCGGCGATGTCGCGCGTTGCGTCGCCACCGAATGCGCGGCAAGCGAGCTCGTGGTCGCATCGCGTTACGGCAACGCCGACGCGCGCGACGCCTTTCGCAGCGTCGTGTTCAGCCAGCACAAACTGGTGCTGATGCCGCCCGCCCGAGACTACGACAAGGGCAATCTGTTCGGCCATGTCGTGATCGGCTGGCGGCAACAGGGACACGCCGAAGACACGCTTATCGCCGCCCGGCGCTGGCTCGCAGCCGCCGCTCGGATCACGCTCGTCTGCATCGACGACACCGACGGCAAGGCCAAGACAAGCGCCGAAGCGCTGCTGGCCCGGCTTGCGCTTCAAGGCCAGGTGGTCGCGATCTCATCGGGCGACCGTTCGATCGGCGAGGCGATCGTGGAATTCGCCGAGGCGCAGAAAGCGACCTGCCTGCTGATCGGCGCCTTCAGGCACGGCTATCTTCTGGAACTGCTCTTCGGCCGGATCACCCGATACGTGTTGTCGCACGCGACCATGCCGGTGATGATGAAGCATTGAGTGTTGTCTCGAGGGAGACCAGAGCCGAATTATTATCTCATTACTGTGGAAGAATGGTACGGTTGGGGGGTCTCGAACCTCCGACCTCAGGTGCCACAAACCTGCGCTCTAACCAACTGAGCTACAACCGCACAAACGTCGCTTGGCGCGACGGGGGTGACATACGGGGACTTGAAATTTAATTCAAGCCCTATCTGTCCTTAATATACAAAAAGGCCGGACGAAGGGTCCAGCCTTTTTGTGTGTCTGGCATGAAAATCAGGCAGCCTTGAAAGAGGCCATGACCTTTTCAGCGGCTTCCTTCGACGGCTTGGCAAGCTTTTCGGCCACCTGCTTGGAGGTTTCCTGCATGGCCTTGGCCTGTTCGATCGTCAGTTCCGCCTGCTTGCGCAGGAACGAAGTCTGCAGCTCGAAGAATTCGGCGACGGACTTGACCGAAAGAAGCGCATCCATGTGGCTCAGCGAATTCTCGGCATTGGTGCGCAGCGCGCCGATCGCCTGATGGCCGATCTCGGCAGCGCCGGCCTGGGCCGTCTGCACCGTGGATTCGAGCGTCTTTCCAGCTTCCTCGCCGGCGGCCTTCATCTTGGCATAGGCGTCGCGCGACTGCTGCGAGCCCTTTTCGGCGAAATCGCGAAACGAGTCAGCGAACTTCGCGGGGTCAAAAGAGGAGATAGAAAATACGTCTTCCATTTTCGCCATTGGTGCTTGATCCTTCTGTCTCGGCATATTGAAAGCCTCGTTTGTTAGGTAGCCATCATATAGCGAATTTTATTGTGCACTGCAACATAATTGTGCGGCGCAACCGACGTTAACCTTTTCGGCCGAAAGCCATTGGTCGCGCTGGACCGGTTTGCGCCCTGTCGTTATTAATAGACCGTTAATTTGCCAGGCCCGAAGACTAAAGGTCCGCTGATGCCCGCAGTCCAATATCCGTTCATCGACATCGCCGTGCATCCGCGTGTGCGGGAGCACTTTGCGCGCGGCGAAGCGCTGGTGCTTTTCTCGGCGGACCTTGCGCGTGCGCTATGGGCGAACGGTGCGGGCGCCGAGCTTTTCGGCCATTCGGCCGTCTACGATCTCCAGGATCAGGGCGTCAATCGCGGCGATATCACCTATCGCCAGCTCGAGGTGACGGCCCGCCAGCTTTCAAGGATCGGCGACACCAGGAATTTCATCATCCGCATCGCGCAGGGTTTCCAGCGCGTGGCCGTGCAGGCCTCCGTTGAACTGATTGATGTCTCGGGCGAACCGGCGGTGCTGGTTTCGCTGCCGGTCGCGACGCGCGCGCTGTCGACCGCGCAATCGGCCGCGCAGATGCTGAAGGGGCTCGACGATCCGGATACGCATATGGCTGTCATCGGCGGCGAAGGCGAAATCGTTGCGGCCTCCCCCGGCTTTGCCTCCCTCGGCGTGACGCAGCCGACCGCCAAGGCGCTGGCGACGATGGCCGCCGCGCATCCGCACGGGCTGATCAAGCGACCGGTCGCAACTGGCAAGGGTTACCTGCCGGCCGCCGTCGGGCGAATCAGCGTCGAGCCCGGGCTTTACCTGCTTTTCGCGGTCGAGACGGTGCTCGGACGTCTGGACCCGACAGACGCTCCGGACTTATCCACAAGCCCCGTTAACCATACCGTCGTTGCGCCGGCCGCGACATTCGCCGACGCGATCGACGCCGTTGCCGACATCGAGGATATCGAGGACGCGCCGGACGAGAGCACTACCGACGATACCGACATCGCAGAAGCTTCGGCGGTCGCCGCGGAGGCTTTCGAAGCGGAGGCCGTGCCCGACGGTGACGAAGCCTTCGAGGCCGGTGTGATCGAGCCTGACATGGGCCACGACGTGGACGAGGAAACGGCCGGGTTCGGCGATGCCGAGACGCAGACGGATCCAGATCCGGCGCGCGAGGCATTGATTGCCGAAGACGGTGCAGCCGACGATATCGATGATGCCGATGCGCCTGTCATTGCCGAGGAGACGGTGACGGTGGACGATGGCGAGGTCGATGAGGCGTTTCATCCGGGCGAAACGGTTGCCGATGACGACATTGCAGCCTTCGAGCCGGATGCTATGAGCGCCGAGCAGGAACAGCCGGCCGCGGCCGGCGAACTCGCCGATCATGAGGCCGCAAATGACGATGCCGTGGCTGACGAGGTGCCGGCTCCCGCTCCCAATGCCAATGCCGCGCATTTCGATGATGAGGCCGAAGTCGTACCCGCCGCTGCCGAAGTCGCGCCCGAGGCTGCGCAAGCAGCGCCCGAGAACGGACGTTTCGTCTTCAAGCCGAACAGCCGGGCGACGCGTTTCGTCTGGAAGATCGACGCCGAAGGTCATTTCAGCGAGGTGTCGGGCGAGTTCGCGGAAGCGGTTGGTCCGCATGCCGCAAATATCATCGGCGTCGCCTTCAGCGATGTGTCGGCGCTGTTCAATCTCGATCCCGAAGGCAAGATTTCCGAAGCGCTGGCGCGCCGCGACACGTGGTCGGGCAAGACCATTCACTGGCCGATCGAGGGCACGAGCCTTGCCGTGCCGGTCGATCTGGCGGCGCTGCCGACCTATACGCGCAGCCGCGAATTCGATGGCTTCCGCGGCTTCGGCGTCGTGCGCCTCTCCGACGCGGCGGAAGATCCGCTGGCCCTCGGGCTGACATTCGGCCCCGATGGCCTTGCCTATGACGCAGCCGCGCTGGATGAGCATAGCGACGACACCGTGGCGGATGAACTCATAGAAGAGCCGCTTGTCGAGGATGCTATCGACGAGGTGCCGGTTTCGGTGGAAACTGCCGATGCAGCCACAAACGATTTCTTGGCCGAGGAAGATCATTCCGTCGAGGACGAAGCGCCTGCCACGGCTCCAGCGCAGAGCGTGGCAACACCGCGCGCCGAACCGCCGGTACTGCGCATCGTCGAAACGCCGAACCGCCGACTGACCGACAAGATCGTGCAGCTGCATGGCCTTGGCCCCGGCCTGACAAACGCCGAGCAGGCGAATTTCCGCGAGATCGCAAAGCGCCTCGAGGCCTTCGGCGTGAATACTCCGGATGAAGACGGCAAGGCGCCGCTTGAAGCGAAGCCAGCGGCTGATGAGGCGCAGGAGGCTGAGACCTTAGAGGCTAGAGCATCGCAGGGCGACGAGGCTGTTGCCGACGTTGATGGCGCGGACGAGGACAGTGCCGAGGTCTCGGAATCGGATCCGATCGAGCAGCCCGTCTCCGGCGACGCCGCGGAGAATGATGACGTGCTCAATGATGCCGAGCCGCCCTTCTCCTCCGAGCATTCGGCCGACGAGGCGCTGACCGAAACGCCGGTCGCTGCCAACGACGACAGCGACGACGTGACAGAGGGTCTTGAGGAAACGGTCAGCCAGATGGATATTCTGGCGAGCTTCATTCCGCCGCGGGTGAAGATGACCGACGGTTTTTCGGCCGGGATGATCGATCAGCTTCCGGTGGCCGTGCTTATTCACGCAGGCGATCAGCTTATCCATGCCAACCCGGAGTTCATGCGCCTGACGGGCTATCGCTCGCTGCAGGATCTGGCCGATGTCGGCGGTATCGATGCGCTGCTCCAGCGGGACGATATTGCCGATGACAGTGCGCGCCATGACGGCATGATGCTCGTTACCATGGAAGACGACCTCGTGCCGGTCTCCGCACGGCTGCAATCGATCCGCTGGGAAGACAGCACGGCATTGATGCTGGCGCTGATGCCCGTTGCCAGCGCGCGGCCAACGCCAGTCCCGGAGGTCGCGCCGCTCGCCGACGGACGCGCCGCCGACCGCATGGTCGAGAAGGTCGCCAAGCTGCAGGTGGAAGTCGAGGAACTGCGCTCGATCCTTGAGACCGCAACCGATGGCGTGGTGGTGATCGGCGCCGACGGCGATATCAGGTCGATGAACCGGTCCGCCAGCGCGCTCTTCAACTACGACGAGGACGACACGCGCGGCAAACCCTTCGTGATGCTCTTCGCGCATGAAAGCCAGAAGGCGGTGCTCGACTATATCAACGGCATTTCCAGCCATGGCGTCGCCAGCGTCCTCAATGACGGGCGCGAGGTGATCGGCCGCGAGGCATCGGGTGGTTTCGTGCCGCTGTTCATGACGCTCGGGCGGCTGACGTCCTCGAGCGGCTACTGCGCCGTGATCCGCGACATCACCCAGTGGAAGCGAACCGAGGACGAGTTGCGCGGCGCCAAGAGTGCCGCCGAGACAGCCAACGCCCATAAGACCGATTTCCTGGCCCGCGTCAGCCACGAGATCCGCACGCCGCTCAATGCCATTATCGGCTTTTCCGACATGATGGCCGGCGAGCGGTTCGGGCCGATCGGCCATCCGCGCTACGTCGAGTATGCCAACGACATCGGCCGCTCGGGCCGGCATGTGCTCGATATCGTCAACGACCTGCTCGATATTTCGAAGATCGAAGCTGGCGAGATGGATCTCGATTTCGATGCGATCAATCTCAACGAAGCGATCTCGGAAGCCGTGGCGCTGCTGCAGCCGCAGGCCAACAGCCAGCGGGTGATCATCCGCACGGCGCTTTCGCATGCCGTTCCGGATGTGGTCGCCGATTTGCGCTCGGTCAAGCAGATCGCGCTCAATATCCTCTCCAACGCCATCCGCTTCACCCCATCCGGCGGGCAGATCGTGGTGTCTACCTCCTATGAGACAAACGGCAGCGTCGTGCTTCGCATTCGCGACACGGGTGTGGGAATGACGCGCAGCGAGCTCGACCAGGCGATGAAGCCGTTCCGGCAGGTCTCGACGCAATCGCGCCATCGTGGCGAGGGCACGGGGCTGGGGCTGCCGCTGACCAAGGCGATGGTCGATGCCAACAGGGCGATCTTCGCGATCAGCTCGACGCCCAGCGAAGGGACGCTCGTCGAGATCGCGTTTCCGTCGCAGCGGGTTCTTGCAAGCTAAGAAAAAAGGCAGCCAAGAGGCTGCCTGAGAGTTTGGGTGCTGTTCAACAAGGGCTTAGGCGATCTAACATCATGTTGCGGGAGCAAAGGCCCCAAGCTGCCTCGTTCATATGCAGCCCCAAGTTACATTCACCTTTGACAAAGCCTTCTTAACGAAAGGTTTCCCGCAACAGGAAGCTCTGGCCGGTCAGATATTGTAGTTTCACTATCATTTTAGGCATTCAGGCGCGCAGCTCTTCGATTTTAGAAAACAAATCAAGAGCTTCCGGATTGGCGAGCGCCTCCTTGTTCTTCACCGGCCGGCCGTGCACGATCTCGCGAACGGCGAGTTCGACGATCTTGCCCGACTTTGTGCGCGGAATATCCGTAACCGCGATGATCTTGGCAGGGACGTGACGTGGCGAGGCGCCGCTGCGGATTCGCGCTTTGATTGATCTGACCAGCTCATCGGTCAAGGCAACGCCGGATGCCAGGCGCACAAAGAGAACGACCCTGACATCGTCCTCCCAATCCTGGCCGATGCAGAGCGCTTCGGTAACCTCAGGCATCTGCTCGACCTGATTGTAGATCTCCGCCGTCCCGATGCGCACGCCGCCGGGATTGAGCGTGGCGTCCGAGCGGCCGTGAATGATGATGCCATCATGCTCGGTCCATTCGGCGAAATCGCCGTGGCACCAGATGTTGTCGAAGCGCTCGAAATAGGCGGCGCGGTATTTGGCGCCATCATGATCGTTCCAGAACATGACCGGCATGGACGGGAATGCCTTCGTGCAGACCAGTTCGCCCTTTTCGCCGCGAACGGGATGGCCGTCGTCGTCCCACACATCCATGGCAAGGCCGAGGCCGGGCCCCTGGATTTCTCCGCGCCAAACCGGCTGCATGGGATTGCCCAGCACGAAGCAGGAGACGATGTCGGTACCGCCGGAGATGGAGGCGAGCTGAATGTCCGGCTTGATGCCCTCATAGACGAAGGTGAAGCCTTCGGGCGATAGCGGCGATCCGGTCGAGGTCATCAGCCGCAGGCTCTTGAGATCGTGAGAGGTGCGCGGCGTCAGGCCGCTCTTGCGCACCGCATCGATATACTTCGCCGAGGTGCCGAAGACCGCGAACTGCTCGGCCTGCGCATAGTCGAACAGCACATTGCCATCGGGCGCGAAGGGCGAGCCGTCGAACAAGCAGAGCGTGGCCCCGACGGCAAGCCCCGATACCAGCCAGTTCCACATCATCCAGCCGCAAGTGGTGAAATAGAAGAGCTTCTCGCCTTTGCCCAGGCCGCAATGCAGCCGATGTTCCTTGAGGTGTTGCAGCAGCGTGCCGCCGGCCGAATGCACGATGCATTTGGGCACGCCGGTCGTGCCCGAGGAAAACAGGATGTAGAGCGGGTGCGAAAACGGCAGGCGCAGGAATTCGACTGGGCGGGCGGGATAGGCGCCGATGAAGGCGTCAAGCGTTCGGGCGCCTGTTACGGCCCTCGCTACATCATCCGCATCGCCGGCATAGTGCACGACGATGGTGGGAACGCCGAGCCTGGCTGCGACCGCAGCCACCTTCTCCTTGATTGGCTGCAGCTTGCCGCCATACCAATAGGCATCGCAGGTGACGAACAGCTTCGGCTCGATCTGGCCGAAGCGATCGAGCACGCCCTGTTCGCCGAAATCGGGAGAGCAGGACGACCAGATCGCGCCGATCGAGGCGGCCGCGAGCATGAAGGCGACCGTTTCGGGCACGTTCGGCATCATTGCCGCCACGCGATCTCCAGGCGCGATACCCTCGGCCCGCATTGCCTGCTGCAATCTCGAAACCAGCGCGCGCAGGCGTTCCCAGCTCCAGCGATCTTCTGCCTTGTCTTCTCCACGAAAGATGATCGCCTCGGCTGTTCCCTCGCCCGAGAGCAGGTTTTCGGCGAAGTTGAGCGTCGCGTCGGGAAAGAAGCGGGCCTCCAGCATCACTTCATCGTCGACCAGCACCCGTTCGCCGCGCTCGCCCTTGACTGCGCAAAACTCCCAGGCCGCCGTCCAGAATTTGGCGCGATCGGCGACCGACCAGGCATGCAGCTCGCCATAAGTGGATAGTGAAAGACCGAAGTCCCGATTGCACCTCTGCATGAATGCGAAGATTGGACTGGCTTCGACCGAAGCTCGCGAAGGGATCCAGAGTGGCTTATCGTCACGCATGCAGAACTCCTCTTGTTAGCCCCTATATAACACGCCATGAAGACGGATAAAGATGGCGGCCGAGCGGGTCGCCCGGCTATATGTTTGCAACCGCCCGGCATTTGATATATCCGGAATTTCAGTACATTAACGGGCAGATGTCGAAAGACTGGCGAAACGCATGGGTACGTCCCGACAACCGCCGCGGCGGATAAAAATCAGGCCCGTCTCCCGCTGGCTACCGGGTGTCGCGCGCGTCGCGACGATCTCGCTGCTGATCTTTCTTGCCGTTTTCGTTTCGCTCAGGGTGGCCGGTCCCTATGTCATCTCGACCGGGCTTGTACGCTCCGGCATCGAGGATACGCTGTCGCGGTGGACGGGCTACAATGCCGAGATTTCAGGCCGACCTGTCATCGAATTCTGGCCGACGCCGCGCATCACCATCAACAAGATCGCAGTCCGCCAGAAAAGTGCAGACAACAAGCTGCTCGGCACGATCGAAAGCATCTCGGCCGAATTCAGCCTGATCGATGCCTTCAGGGGCAAGGCGAGCTTTCACGAGTTCCATATCCTGCGGCCAAACCTGCTTTTGACGCGGGAGCGCGACGGGACAATCGACTGGACGAATGATGGTCAGCTGGCACAGGCGATTGCCGGCGCGCAGGAGCGGAACGGCGAGGAGACGCTCGCCTCAACGCTCGACGCCGACATTGGAACCATCACCGTCGAAGACGGCACCTTGAACGTCACCGATGTCGCCAGCGGCAAGACCTACCGCTTCGACAGCGTCACCGCCGATATCGGATGGCCACGCCTTTCGAGCCCGATCAACGCGGTCCTGATCGCCAGAACGAACGGCCTTGATATCAAGCTGGACTTTTCCTCGCGTAGCCCGCTGCTGACGTTCGGCGGCAAGAATGCGCCGCTGAGAGCCGCCCTTGCCTCCAAGCTGGTCAACGCGAAGTTCGAAGGCGTGGCAAACATCGCCCACCTGTTCAGCCTGCAAGGCAGCATGTCTCTCGGCATACCGGATCTGCCGGCGCTGCTGACGTGGGCCGGGCGGGCGCTGCCGGATGCGGCGACGCTGAAGGCGTTTTCCATCGAGAGCGACGTGGTTTCGGCCGCAAACGGCTTCCGTTTCGACAATGTCAGCCTGGGCATGAACGGTTCGAGCGCCAGCGGCGCCATGGATGTGAGCTTCGTGCCCGGCAAGCGCGCAAAACTCGGCGGCACGCTGGCCTTCGACCAGATCAACTTCAAGTCCCTGTTTGATGCCTTCGTGGTGCGACTCGTGGCCGGCGAGGATCATGGGCCACCCGATGGCGGAGCCTTGCAGCAGCTCGATCTCGACCTCAGGCTGTCTGCCAAGCAGGCCGATCTCGCCCCCTTCAAGCTCTCCAATGTCGGCGCCAGCATTATCGTTTCCAGCAACGAGGCGCGGTTCGATATTGGCGACAGCCAGTTCGAGGGCGGCGCGCTGACGGCGCATATCGAGACCACGCGCGGCGACTTCGATGGCGGCGGCAAGCTGCAGATGTCGATCCGGGGCGCGGATTTCGCCAGCCTGATCGAGCGGCTGAACCTCAAAGGTCCGCTGCCGCTCGCAACCGGCTCGCTCGACCTTGCCGTGCGCACCACGCTGCCGATCTGGAAGGCGGGCCCGGAGGATGTGACGGGCAACATTCATTTTCGCGCGCAGTCGGGCTCGCTGCCGGGCTTCGATAGCGAGGCGGTGCGAAGCGAAGCGGCGAAGGCGGAGTTCTTTGCGCTGAGCGCGGTTTCACACCGCGCCTTCGCGTTCGATCGTTTGGATATCGCGGCCGATCTCGATGACGGGGCCGCGCAAATCAAGCGCGGCCGGATCGAAGGGCCGCAGGAAACGATCACGCTGTCGGGCGTCATTCCCTACAAATCGAGCGGGCTCGCCCTCTCCGGCAAGATCACCGCGACCGATCCAGCCAACGACGCAGCCTTTCCGGTGCTGCCGTTCTTCGTCGGCGGTTCCTGGCCGGATCCGGTCCTCTCGGCGCTGCCGGGCAACCAGCAGCAGCCGCAGCAAGGCGCCACGAAGTAATCACGGCGCGTTCGCCGCCGCCCGCTCATCCCTCTCGCGCTGCAGTTCCCGCCGCTTGGTGATGACGGATGTGCAAATGACGCCGACCGCGACGATCGCGATCAGGATGGTGCAGACCGCGTTGATCTCGGGCGTGACGCCGAGACGGACCTGGCTGTAGATCTTCATCGGCAGCGTGGTGGCACCGGGGCCAGACGTAAAGCTGGCAATCACCAGATCGTCCAACGACAGGGTGAAGGCGAGGATCCAGCCCGATGCCACGGCGGGTGCGATGATCGGTAGGGTGATCTCGAAGAAGGTGCGCACCGGCGGCGAGCCGAGATCAAGCGCTGCTTCCTCGATCGAGCGATCGAAGGTCAAGAGGCGCGACTGCACGACGACGGCGACGAAACACATGGTGAGCGTCGTATGCGCCAGCGTGATCGTCCAGAAGCCGCGGTCGAGGCCAATTGCCACGAAGAGCAAGAGCAGCGACAGGCCGGTAATGACCTCGGGCATGACCAGCGGCGCGTAGACCATGCCGGAGAAGAGCATGCGGCCGCGGAAACGTGTGTAGCGCACCAGCGTGATGGCGGCGAGCGTGCCGAGGATGGTCGCGGCGGTGGCCGAGAGCACGCCCACGCGGAGCGTCACCCAGGCGGCGTCGAGCAGCGCCTGGTTCTGGAAGAGCGATACGTACCACTTGGTCGAGAAGCCGCCCCAGACGGTGACGAGCTTGGATTCGTTGAACGAGAAGACGACCAGGAGCACGATCGGCAGATAGAGGAAGGCGAAGCCGAGCGTCACGGAGGCGACGTTGAAGCGGGTCCATTTCATCATGGCCTATCTCCCCTGCTCGTCGGCTTTGGCCTGCACATTCTGGAAGAACACGATGGGGATCACCAGGATGAGAAGCAAGATGGTCGCCACGGCGGACGAAACCGGCCAGTCGCGGTTGGAATTGAACTCGTTCCACAGCGTCTTGCCGATCATCAGTGTCTGCGATCCGCCGAGCAGATCGGGGATGACGAACTCGCCGACGGCGGGGATGAAGACCAGCATGCAGCCGGCAACGACGCCCGGCAGCGACAGCGGGAAGGTCACCCGCCAGAAGGCCGTGATCGGCGGGCAGCCGAGATCCTGCGCCGCCTCGATCAGCGTGCCGTCCATCTTCTCCAGCGAGGAGTAGAGCGGCAGCACCATGAAGGGCAGGTAGGAATAGACGATGCCGATATAGACGGCGATGTTGGTGTTCAAGATGATCAGCGGGCTGTCGATCACGTGCAGCGACAGCAGCAACTGATTGAGCAACCCCTCGGGCTTGAGGATGGCGATCCAGGCGTAAACGCGGATCAGGAAGCTCGTCCAGAACGGCAGGATGACCAGCATCAGCAGCGTCGGGCGGATGCTGCGCGGGGCGTTTGCCATGCCATAGGCGATCGGATAGGCGATCAGCAGGGTGAGCAGCGTCGAGATGCCGGCGATGATGACGCTGGAGAGATAGGCGTTGAAATAGAGCGGATCGTCGATCAGGTAGTGATAGTTGTCGAAGGAGAAGCTGGCGATCTTGTCCCAGACATCGGCCCAGCTGTCGGAAAAGGAGAAGGCCGGATCGTAGGGCGGCATGGCGATCGCCGTCGTCGACAGCGAGATGCGGAAGACGATGAAGAACGGCGCCAGGAAGAACAGCAGCAGCCAGACATAGGGGATGATGATGACGAGGCGGTTGTAGACCGATGATCCGAGCTTGCCCATGGCGTCAATCCTTCAGCACGACGCCGGCGTCCTCGGCGAAGGTGACCCAGACTTCCTGATCGTAGACGAAGGGATCATCCACGGCGCGCTGTGCATTGAGCGACGACGCCTTGACGACCTTGCCGCTCTTCAGCTTGACGTGGAAGACGGTCATGTCGCCGAGATAGGCGATGTCCCACAGTTCGCCCGACGCGGCGTTGACGCCGGGATTGGCCGGGGGGGTGCGCGTGACCTTCAGTTTTTCCGGGCGGATGGCGAAGCCGGCGGCGCTGCCGGCCGGCGGGGCCTCGGCGCCCGTGACCCTGATCGTCAGGGTTTCATCCACCGCGATCTCCACGGTGCCGGCGTTCGAGGCGGTGACCTTGCCGTCGAAGATGTTCACGTCGCCGATGAAGTCGGCCACGAAGCGGGAGTTGGGCGCCTCGTAGATTTCGGCCGGCGTCGCCACCTGGATGACCTTGCCGTGGCTCATGACCGCGATGCGGTCGGCCATGGTCATGGCCTCTTCCTGGTCGTGGGTGACGACGACGAAGGTGAGGCCGAGGTTCTGCTGCAGGTCCATCAGCTCGAACTGGGTTTCCTCGCGCAGCTTCTTGTCGAGCGCGCCAAGCGGTTCGTCGAGCAGCAGCACTTTCGGGCGCTTGGCGAGCGAGCGGGCGAGCGCCACGCGCTGGCGCTGGCCGCCGGAAAGTTGGTTGGGCTTGCGGGAGGCGAATTTCTCCAGCTTCACCATCTTCAGCATCTGCAGCACGCGTTCGCCGATCTCGTCCTTGGCCATGCCATCCTGGCGCAGGCCGAAGGCGATGTTCTTTTCAACCGTCATGTGCGGGAAGAGCGCGTAGGACTGGAACATCATGTTGACGGGCCGCTTGTAGGGCGGGGTGCCGGCGAGGTCGGTGCCGTCGAGGACGATTTCGCCGGATGTCGGCTGCTCGAAGCCGGCCAGCATGCGCAGCAGCGTGGACTTGCCACAGCCGGACGCGCCGAGCAGTGCGAAGAACTCGCGGTGATAGATATCAAGCGACAGGTCGTCGACGGCGGTGAAATCGCCGAAGCGTTTGGTGACGTTCTTGACCGAGATGAACGGCTTGGCGGCCGGATCGGCCCAAGGCGCAAAGGAACGGCGAATATTGCCGAGTGACTTCATGATTTTTCCCCGAAAACTGACCTGATCCAATGCGCCACTAAAAGAAATGCCCGAACCGTCAGGTTCGGGCAGATCAGTGCATTACTGACCGGTGACGACTGTCGTCCACAGTCGCGTCACGGCGCGCTGCGCTTTCGCATCGAGCGGCGGAACGGTGAAGAGCTTCGCCATGACCTCGGGAGTCGGATAGATCGCCGTGTCGTCGATCACTTCCTTGTCCAGCAGCGGCTGCGAGGCCTTGTTGCCGTTGGCGTAGAAGACGTAGTTCGATGCCTTGGCGGCGACTTCGGGCTTCATCATGTAGTTGATGAACTCATGCGCTTCGGCCACGTGCGGCGCATCCTTGGGGATACCGAACACGTCGAAGAAAATCTGCGCGCCCTGGTTCGGCACCGAGTAATCGACCTTGACGCCGGAGTTGGCTTCGGTGGCGCGGTCGCGGGCCTGGAAGACGTCGCCCGAGAAGCCGAGCGCGATGCAGATGTCGCCATTGGCGAGCGCGCTGATATATTCCGAGGAGTGGAACTTGCGCACGAAGGGACGAACGGCCATCAGCACGTCCTGCGCCTTCTTCAGGTCCTCCGTCTTGGTGCTGTTCGGGTCGAGGCCGAGATAGGCGAGTACGGAGGGGATGACGTCGGTCGGCGAATCCAGCATGTAGATGCCGCAATCCTTGAGCTTGGCGGCCTTTGCGGGATCGAAGAGCGCATCCCAATTGGGCTTCTCATCGGTGCCGAGCGCTGCCTTCACCTTGTCGACATTGTAGCCGATGCCCGTGGTGCCCCACATGTAGTCGATGGCATACTCGTTGCCCGGATCGAAGGACGCGACGCCCTTGGTGACCACGTCCCACATGTTGGAGAGGTTCGGAAGCTTCGACTTGTCGAGCTTCTGGTAGACGCCGGCGGCGATCTGGCGCTGCATGAAGGAGACGGTCGGCACCACGACGTCGTAGCCCGTGCCGCCGGCCAGAAGCTTGGCTTCCAGCGTCTCGTTGCTGTCGAAGGTGTCGTAGACGACCTTGATGCCGGTTTCCTTGGTGAAATCTTCGAGGATGGAACTGTCGATATAATCGGACCAGTTGTAGACATTGACGACGCGATCCGCGGCAACGGATGGCGTGATCGAAAGCCCAGTCACGAGAGCCGTGGCCGCGAGCTTTGCGAGAATTGACCTCATGCTATCTCCTGCTTTTTGTTTGGGCCCCGTTTTCCGCGGATGCCCTCCCTCTGGTTTTGGTTGCAGACTAGAAAGGATTTCTGGAGCCGACAAGCGCAAAATCCTGCACTCTCAATGATTTCGCCGCGGCTAGACGTCGAAGCTGCTGAGGCCCGAGACCATCTCATCGAGCCCCAACGGGCGTGTGACAGGCGGCTCGGCGCGAGACAGACAGCCGCGCCTTTCGCAGAGGCGACAGCCGGAGCCTGTCGTGATTGCCTTTTGCGCGGAAACTGCCCGGCCATAGACCGTCCCCTCACCCGCCGGCGCATCACAACCGACGAGAAGCGCCGTACGGCGGACACGCTCGCCGAACGGTGCGTTCGGCCCCTCCAGCGTTCGCGATATGGTGAGGTAGCGGGTGCTATCGGGCATCTCGACCATCTCGGCCAAAATCTGTCCGGGCTGGAGTAGCGCGACATGGACATTGAGCTTGGGACAGTCGCCGCCGAAGCGCAGATGCGGAAAGCCGTGTGCGCCCGCGCGCCGCAGCCGATGGCCGGCGCCGTCGATTTCCATGGTGAAGAAGGAGACCGCCGAAGCGCCGGGGCGCTGCAGCATCGTCAGTCGGGTCGCCGCCTGCGCGAAGGAGACATTGAACCGGACGCGCAGGAGATCGATGTCGTAAGACGCGGCCTGGGCAGCGGCAAGGAAGGGCGCATAGGGCATGGTCAGCGCCAGCGCCGTATAGCGCGCGAGTTCGAAGCGGGCGATGCGCCTCGCCTCCTCGGTGGAGAGCATCAGGCCTTCGAGCTCGGCGAGGATCGCCTCGCGCAGCGCCAGCGTCGCGACTTCGATTGCGATCTCCTGCGCCTGATCTGCCGGCGACAAGCGCTCGGAAATGAAGAGCCGCATGGAGTGACGATCGAAACGGCGGCGGAGATCCGGCATGACGTGGATGGGGAGGACGCGGACGCCGATGCCACGCTCGGCGCGCAGCCACTCCTTGAATGTCGAGATGATATCGCGGGGGTCGGAGAGCGCATGAAGGAAGGTTTCCGCCGCCGTTTCGATGCGTGGAAAATAGGCCGAGCGGCGCTCCAGCACATCGCGCACTTCATCGGCGGGCAGCCGCGCGCCTGACAGCGGCACCTGTCCCTCCCCTGCACTCAGAAGCGTGAGATCGGAGAGGCGCGCCGCCTGTTCCCTGTAGGCGCGGTAGAGCTTGATGACGCCGCTTGCCGCATTGGGCGCCGCCTCCGCGACTTCGACCAGTTCCTGATCGCCCGGCAACTCCCCTGATAGCAGCGGGTCGGCGAAGACCTCCTTCAGCTGAGTGAGGTTGCCGCCGCTTTCGGCCCGCAGCTCCTCCAGGTCGACTTTGTAGACCGCCGCGAGCTTCAGGAGCAGCTGCACGGTCAGCGGGCGCTGGTTGCGCTCGATCAGGTTGAGATAGGACGGCGAGATCTCCAGTGCCTCGGCCATCGCCGCCTGCGTCACGCCAAGGCCGTTTCGGATACGGCGAACCCTGGGACCGGCAAACATCTTGCGCTCAGCCATGTGACAATCCTTTACAGAAGATACGAACCGCAAAATTTACAAAAATTGACAACTTTACTATCGCTTCTTGTCATGTTCTTTGCATTGCGACCCCTATTACGTCGTATATCACCAGATAACTCTGGCCATTTCCAGCCGATTTGTAAATCCTGTCAATCAGCCACACCGGCCCTGATGTTATGCAAGGAGGAAGACATGACAGAGTTTGACAAGCTTCACCGGAATATCCCCGCCAACCGCTTCGCCGGCATCGAGCGCCCCTATTCGGCCGATGATGTGCGGCGGCTGCGCGGATCGGTCGAGCTTCGTTATTCGCTGGCCGAAATGGGTGCCAATCGCCTCTGGCAGCTGCTGCACCAAGACGACTTCGTCAACGCACTCGGCGCGCTCTCCGGCAACCAGGCCATGCAGATGGTCCGCGCCGGGCTGAAGGCGATCTATCTCTCGGGCTGGCAGGTCGCCGCCGATGCCAACACGGCGTCGGCGATGTATCCCGATCAGTCGCTCTATCCCGCCAATGCCGGGCCGGAGCTTGCCAAGCGGATCAACCGAACGCTGCAGCGCGCCGACCAGATCGAGACCTCGGAAGACAAGGGGCTTTCCGTCGACACCTGGTTCGCGCCGATCGTTGCCGATGCGGAAGCCGGCTTCGGCGGGCCGCTCAACGCCTTCGAGATCATGAAGGCCTATATCGAGGCCGGTGTCGCGGGGGTTCACTTCGAGGACCAGCTGGCGTCCGAGAAGAAGTGCGGCCATCTCGGCGGCAAGGTCTTGATCCCGACGGCCGCCCACATCCGCAACCTCGACGCCGCGCGCCTTGCTGCTGATGTCATGGGGGTTCCGACACTCGTCATTGCCCGCACTGACGCGGAAGCCGCCAAGCTGCTGACCTCCGATATCGACGAGCGGGACCAGCCATTCGTCGATTACGATGCGGGTCGCACGGTCGAGGGCTTCTATCAGGTGCGCAACGGGCTGGAGCCGTGCATCGCGCGTGCCGTCGCCTATGCGCCGCATTGCGACCTGATCTGGTGCGAGACATCGAAGCCGGATCTGGAGCAGGCGCGACGGTTCGCCGAGGGTGTGCACAAGGTGCATCCGGGCAAGCTGCTCGCCTACAATTGCTCGCCGTCGTTCAACTGGAAAAAGAACCTCGACGACGCGACGATCGCCAAGTTCCAGCGCGAACTCGGCGCCATGGGCTACAAGTTCCAGTTCATCACGCTGGCGGGATTCCACCAGCTGAACTTCGGCATGTACGAACTCGCACGTGGCTACAAGGATCGGCAGATGGCCGCCTATTCGGAACTGCAGCAGGCGGAATTCGCCGCCGAGATCAATGGCTACACCGCGACCAAGCATCAGCGCGAAGTCGGCACCGGCTATTTCGACGCGGTGTCGATGGCCATCACCGGCGGGCGATCCTCGACCACCGCGATGGGGGAATCGACCGAACACGCACAGTTCAAGCCAGCAGCCGAGTAATGCCAACCGAAGGAGGAGAAGACCATGCCTACGCTTGCACGCGTCAAGGAACGCGCAGAGGAACAATCCACCAGCATGACGCCGGATCAGCAGGGCATGATCCGCATGCTCGCCAACGATCTGCACCGGCTGAACCAGTCGGTCATGAAGGCGGTCGACGCCGGTGTTTCGGTCGAGATCGTCCGATCCGCCCGCCATCACGGCGGTGATGGGAACTGGGGCGACCTGTTGATCCCCGTTATCGTTGCAGGCCGGGCCTAACCTAGCCCCTGATCCGACCTGCAACGCGGCGCCTCAGCTTCGGCTGGGGCGCTTTCCCGCGAAAAGATCGCTGTAGCTCTTCAACAGCTTGGTCATGCGATCGGCGACGGTGCGGATTTCCTGGCGGTGGCGATCTTCGTTGTTCATGACGATCCATTGCTGATGGCGCAAGTCCGGCAGTTCCGGGCCGAGGCGTTGCAGGTCGGGATCTAGATCGCCGACGAAACAGGGCAGCACCGCCTTGCCCGCTCCGGCGCGCACGAGATCGAACAGCGAGCGTGGGCGGTTGACGGTGGCGACGATGGCGCCTGCGGCATTGCGGTGCGGCCAGCGCAGATAGTTGGAGATCGCATCCTCCTCGGTGACCGCCAGCCAGCGTTCTTCCTGTTCGCCTGTATTGCGCCTGGCATAGACGGCGTAGGCCACCTCGCCCAGCAGGCGAGCGGCGAGATTGTTTTCCTCCGGTTCGAAGGCGCGGATGCCGATATCGATCTCGCGGTAATTCAGGTTGGCGCGCGCCTCGCCTATCGTCAGCGATACCGCGAAATGGTCGCCGGGGATGCGGATGGCCCCGAAATTCTCGGCCATCAGCCAGGCGACCCAGGTGCCGGCGGCGATCCGTACGGTCGCTCCAACACTGCTTGCCTGGCGCCAGGCATCGACCTTGCGGGCGGCGGCTTCCATCTCTTGCAGATGATCAAGCAGAGCCTGGCCATCCGGCGTCAGCCGGTAGCCGGTCTGGCTGCGGGAAAAGAGCGTCCGGCCGATCTCCTGCTCGAGATCGAGCATCCGCCGGCCGATCGTCGCGGGGCTCAGCCCGCTTGCCGCAGCCGCCCCCGTCAGGCCGCCGAGACGCGCGACCTGCAGAAAGAGCTGAAAGGAATCCCACTGCGTGCTTTTCATGGGTGAAAAACATAGTGGGATTTCTTGCGTTTATGAAGCGAATTTTGACGAATATCCTGTGTCCATCTTCAATTCAGAAAGGACAAGGTCATGATTGAGTTGTTAGCCTTTATCGAGCTCGCCAAACTCAACGAGAGGAATTTCGACCCGCATTGCGCGCGCGAAGAGGAAGCCTTCTACCAGGGTTTTGGACGATCGAGGCTTGAACGCTTCGCCGCGCATTTTCTCGCGATTCTGCCCATGAAAAAGGGCCGCCCGACGGGCAGCCCTTCGATCATCACACCTGACAACAGCCTGGTCAGGCGGCATCGCGCATGCGCGCCCGGCTCGGGGCCGAAGACGCATCAATGCGGAACTGCTGTATCAGCGACATGAGCGCATCGGCTTCGCTTGCCAGCTGGCGGCTCTGCTCGGTGGTATCCTCCACCATCGCCGCGTTCTTCTGCGTCATCTGATCCATCGCGTTGACGGAGCTGTTGACTTCTTGCAGGGCGGCGGACTGGTCGGCGCTGGCGGTGGCGATGGTTTCGACATGCTTGCTGATCGCGATGATCTCGCTGCTGATCGAGGCCAGCACCGAGCCGGTCTTCTGCACCAGTCCGGAACCTGCCGCGACTTCACGGGTCGAGGTTTCGATCAGGCTCTTGATCTCGCGCGCTGCATCGGCCGAGCGCTGTGCGAGTTCGCGCACTTCCATGGCGACGACAGCGAAGCCCTTGCCGGCTTCACCGGCGCGTGCCGCCTCGATGCCGGCATTGAGCGCCAAGAGGTTGGTCTGGAAGGCGATGTCGTCGATCACCTCGATGATCTGCTCGATCTGCTTGGACGCCGCTTCGATGCGGTCCATTGCGGCAACGGTATCGCCGACCACGACAGTCGAGCTGTCCGCCGTCTTCTTGGTGACGATGACCGCGCTATTCGCCTCGCGGGCGCGTTCGGCCGACGAGCGGACGGTGACGGTGATTTCCTCTACGGCGGCGGCGGTTTCCTCCAGGCTCGCGGCCTGGGCTTCGGTGCGCTTGGACAGCTCATCGGCCGAGTGCAGCATGGAGCCGGAATTGCGGTGGATCGACACCGCGTTGTCGCGGATGCGCGAGAGCGTATCCTGCAGGCGTTCGAGCGAGGCGTTGAAATCCACGCGCAGCTGCTCAAGCCGGCCCACGAAGGGCGTTTGGATCATTTCCGATACGTCGCCGCGCGACAGGCGACCAAGGCCGGCCGCGAGCTCACTGACGGCAAACTGGATCTGGTCGTCGAGCGTGCGCTTTTCCGCATCGTTGCGGCTGCGCTCGGCGTCGCTGAAGGCACGCTGTTCGGCCGCCTGCGTCTCCAGCGTGAGCCGCGCGCGGGCGCCGTCCTGGAACAAGGCGAGCGCCTTGCCGATCGCGCCGAACTCGTTTTCTTTCTCGGTGCAGGGGATCTTGGTGTCGAGATTGCCCGCGGAGATCGTGTTGATGGCGCCCGTCAGCGTCTCCAGCGGCCGGACCGTGGCGCGGATCGCGACGTAGGCGATGACGCCGACGATCAGCAGGACCGCGAGGCCAACACCGACCACCAGGGTCAGGAGCTGCTGCAGGCTGCTGTAATAGACTTCCATCGGAATGCCGATGAACAGGACGCCAACGGTGGCGCCCGCAGCACTCTTGACCGGGAAATAGCCGGTCATGAACTTCTTGCCGAAGAGATCGGCCGGGCCGTAATAGGCTTCGCCCTTGGCCAGAGCCGCCTGTGCCGGATGCCCGGCGGCAAGCTTGGTGCCGACGGCGCGCTCGCCGTTTTCCTTCTTCACATTCGTCGAGACACGAACGAAATCGCCGCCCTGACGCTCGAACACCGTGGCGTAGCCTGCGATGGAGGCAGCCGTGCGATCGACGAGAGCGTGGTCGCCAAGCGACGATGGCAGTGTCTCTTCGCTGACGGCGACCAGCTTGTTGTCGCGAACATCGACCTTCGCGCCCGGATCGCCGGCAGCATAGAGCACCGCCATTGCACGGCTGGCGTCCTTGGCATCGGTGACCGCGCTGGTCATAACGTACGCGCTAAGATTGTAGTAAGTTACAGAAACAATCGCCGCTGTACTGAAAACCAGAAGAGCAAGCGTAATCGCGACGATTTGCCGAACAATAGACGCTGAGAAGAAGCGAAGCATACAAAGACCCCTGACGAATAATCAGGGCCGACATTAGTGCGAAAGTTTTAAGATAAATCCCATCAAAATTGACAGTTATCATGTCCGGACAAGCTAAAATGCATGGATGATTTCCTGCATGTCCGCGCCGGGAAACGCAAATGGCTCCGTTTCCGGAGCCATCGCATGTTCGTGTCGAGTGCATCGGCAGCAATCAAGCCGCGCGGTAAACCCTGTCCTGGCTGCCGCTGTCGATCTTGAACTGCCTGACGAGGCTAAGGAGAGCATCGGCTTCGTTCGCGAGTTCGCGGCTGGCGGCCGTGGTTTCCTCGACCATCGCAGCATTCTGCTGGGTCATCTGGTCCATCTGGTTGACCGTTGTGTTGACCTCCTGCAGCGCGCCGGACTGATCGTGGCTGGCGCGGGCGATGACTTCGACATGCTCGCTGATGGCGACGATCTGCGTGCTGATCTTTGCCAGCACCGTGCCGGTCTGCTGCACGAACTGCGAGCCGGAGTTCACTTCGTTGGTCGACTTGTTGATCAGCCCCTTGATTTCCTGCGCGGCAGCGGCGGAGCGCTGCGCCAGTTCGCGGACTTCCATGGCAACGACCGCAAAGCCCTTGCCGGCCTCGCCAGCGCGAGCAGCCTCGATGCCTGCGTTGAGCGCAAGCAAGTTGGTCTGAAAGGCGATCTCGTCGATAACGCCGATGATCTGCTCGATCTGGTGCGAGGCTTCTTCGATGCGCGTCATCGCGTCGATCGCATTGTTGACGACGGTGGCGGAATCATCGGCGCTGCGCTTGGCCTGGCGCACGACCTGATCGGCCTCCTTGGCGCGCTCGGCGGACGAGCGCACGGTGACGGTGATCTGATCGACGGCGGCGGCGGTCTCCTCCAGCGAGGCTGCCTGGTTTTCGGTGCGCTTGGCGAGATCCTCGGCGGACTGGGCCATCTGGTTGCCGTTGCCCTGGATCATCTCGACGTTGTCGCGAATATGGCGCATCGTGGCCTGAAGGTTGACCATCGAGCCGTTGAAATCCTGGCGAAGCTGCTCGAGGCGGCCGATGAAGGGCGTGTCGATCGTGGTCGAAATATCGCCGTGCGACATGCGCTCGAGACCTGCGGCGAGCGCATTGACGGCGAACTCGATCTGGCGGTCCATCTCGCGTTTTTCGGCGTCGTTGCGCTGGCGCTCATGCTCGGAAGCGGCGCGTTCCTCGTCGCTCTGCTCCTCGATGCGAATCTTGGAGATGGCGTTCTCCTTAAAGATGCCGAGCGCGCGGGCCATGTCGCCGATTTCGTCGTGGCGCTGTTCACCTGATATGCTGGTATCGAGCGCGCCATCGGCGATGCGGCGCATGGCGGCAGTGATCTGGCCGATCGGCCGCTGCAGGGTCAGCACCAGCGCGATGCCGCCGACAACCGAGAGCAGGATGCCGAGGCCCGTGGTGAGAACGGAGATGCCGTTGGCCTGGGTGCGTTCGGCACCGGCCGTCTGTTTCTGCAATTCCGCGAAGGCCGTGAGTTGACCCCAGACGGCGTTCATCTGCTGACGCGCTGAGGCATAGTCGGCGACGCGCTGCTCGATCGTGGAGACGAGGCTTTCGGCGTCCTTATCCATCGAGGCAAGCGCCGGCGACATGGCGGCGACAATATCCTCGGCGAAGTTCATGCCCTTGGCGCTCGCAAGCAGCGTATTGAGATTGGTCCCGAGTGTGGCGATCTCCTGGTGCAGGCGAACGCGGTTGTCCTTGTCGGGCTTGGCGGCGAATTCGCCGAGGACCAGCTGCAGCGAATAGATCGCGCTTTCGAGGCGGCGCGTGTCTTCCAGCACGGAATTGGTCTGGGCGATGCGGCTGTCGAGCTCGACGAACGTGGTCGTGGCGGCACGCATCATCTGCGTTGCCGTCAGTTGGGTGTAGGTCGACATCTGGCGGAAGCGCGAAACGAGACGGCCGAGATTGGCGATCGCCTCGTCGGTGCCGGCGTCTGCGGCCGTCGCCTGGGCCTTCACGTCGCTGATCGTCTGCGCCAGCGATTGCGTCATGCTCTTCTGGTTCTGCGGAACGGAAATCTCGATCAGGCGCTGGGCTTTCAGGATGCCCGGGAGCGCGTCGGTGACGACCTTGAGCTTGTCGGCCGGCAGCTGCGCCTTGCCGAAATCGGCCATCACGGTTGCCAGCGCATCGCCGCCCTTCAGGAGCCGGTCGGCGGCGCGCAGCGTCGCGGTGGCGTTGCCTTCGTCGTTGCGAATGTTTTCCTGCAGCTGCTGGGCGTCATAATTAACGTTGAAGCGGCTGGAGATCATCACCTTCTGGGCTTCGTCGATCGACTTGCGCAGGGCGACTTCCTGTTCGTGCAGGGTCCAGAGCTTGCCGACGGTATCGGAGATGCCAGAGGTTCCATCGGTCGCGGCCTGCAGATTGGCGCGGCCGGCATTGTCGCCGATCTGCTTCAGCGTGGCGCTCAGCGTCGCATGCTGGGTGGACACGTCGGCGTAGAGCTTGTCGCGCGCTTCCTCATTGGTCACGCGCAGGAAATCGTCCATGGAGCCGAAGAGATCCTTGAAACCGCTCAGCGACTGAAGGACGCTGTTGGAGATCTCCATTCGGCCCTGAAGCAGGCCGGACGCATAAAGGCCGGTGAAGCCAACTGCTGAAATGCTTAAAACAAACGGCAAGACGAAGATGAGGACCTTGGTCTTGATCCTGAAACGGGAAAGAATCCTGTCAATAAACATGGGGGTTCCGGCCTTCCATACACCACTCCTCCCACCGGCGGCGAGATTGCGCGTCGGCTGAGTGCATCGAACATTTTGGAACAATGGGGGATCGC
This sequence comes from Hyphomicrobiales bacterium, assembly GCA_900472605.1. Taxonomy (GTDB): domain Bacteria; phylum Pseudomonadota; class Alphaproteobacteria; order Rhizobiales; family Rhizobiaceae; genus Rhizobium. The sequence continues at coordinate 52,909 of UCJD01000023.1, forward strand.
GAGCGCATGCTCGGACGGCAATCATTGCCTGTCACACCACGCAAAACGCGAGGCGCCCATAAGTCATACTAAAGCTTTGCCGAAGATGCGTTAATTTTTATATAAGCTTATGTAGCCGGATATCGCGATGAACCGGGCGCTCGCGCGCACTTATCGTGCGGGCGCATCGGCGCTCCGCAACGTCTAGTCGTCTTTGGAATAAGTATCCTAGAGCATCCGCGGAAGGAAGAGCGCCATGACGGCGGCGGCGGCACTGGCAGCCAGGACGAAGGTGCGGATTGCGACAAGCCGGGCATCCGGCTGGGCCTTGGCAATTGCGATGGCGCGGGCGCGTCGTGTGTTCTTGTTCATCTGCAGAACCTCACTTCTCTATGTCACAACAATCCAACAAAAGACTATGCTCGTAAAGCCTTATTTAGGAAGCAACCGGAGCACGTCATTGAGACAGGATGGCGCACCCTGCTTAAGAACTCTTGAATCCTTCAACTGGTTTCATCTCTACGAAGAATAAGGCTTACAGACTATCGCCGGCCGCAACGCCCGACGCCCAGGCCCACTGAAAGTTATAGCCGCCAAGCCAACCGGTGACGTCGACGCACTCGCCGATGAAGTGGAGACCGGGCACGGATTTCGCCTGCATGCTGCGTGAATCGAGCGCCGCCGTATCGATGCCGCCAAGCGTGACTTCGGCCGTGCGGTAGCCCTCGGAACCCGAAGGCTTGATCGTCCAGTTCTGCGCAGCATCGACGAGCCGGGTCAGCACCTTGTCGGACATATCAGCCATGTTGCCGGTGACACCGGCGCGTTCCGTCAGATATTGCGCCAGGCGCTTCGGCAGGACTTCACCGAGTGCGGTCTGCGCCGACTGGCGACCATTCGCCTGCTTTGCCGCCTTCAAATGCGCGAGGAGATCGACGTCGGGCTCGATATCGACGGTGATCTCGTCGCCTTCGCGCCAATAAGAGGAGATCTGCAGGATGGCCGGGCCGCTTAAGCCACGATGGGTGAAGAGCAGCGCCTCGCGAAAAGCGGTCTTGCCATGCCGCAGCTCGGCGGGGGCCGCGATGCCGGACAAGGGTGCCACGCTTTCTAGCAGCGCCGGGTCGAGCGTCAGCGGCACGAGGCCGGGGCGGGTTTCGATGACAGGCAGGCCGAACTGTTCGGCGATGCGATAGGCAAAACCGGTCGCGCCCATTTTCGGGATCGACTTGCCGCCGGTGGCGATCACCAGCGAGGTACAGCTGTACTCGCCTTCCGAGGTCGAGATGCGGAAGCCGTCCTCGGTCTTCTCGACCGCAACGATCTCGGTGCGCAGTTCGAGCCTCGCGCCGACAGCCAACATCTCGTCCAGCAGCATGCGGATGATGTCCTTGGCGCTGTCGTCGCAAAACAGCTGCCCCAGCGTCTTTTCGTGCCAGGCAATCTTGTGGCGATCGACCATGGCGACGAAGTCCGATGGCGTGAAGCGGGCCAGCGCCGACTTCATGAAATGCGGATTGGCCGACAGGAAATTCTTCGGCGAGGCGTGAATATTGGTGAAGTTGCAGCGGCCGCCGCCGGAGATGCGGATCTTGTCGCCGGGCGACTTGGCGTGGTCGAGAACGATCACCGAGCGGCCGCGCTGACCGGCGCGGATGGCGCACATCATACCGGCGGCGCCAGCGCCCAGGACGATCACATCGCTTTTTCGCTGCACGGCTGTTTCCTTTGTCCAAAGGCGCCTTCTTTTCCATCAATAGGCTGATGTCAACGTGTTTGCCCCCTCGCCAATTGGCAAAGTCTGGTTATTATGCCTGCAAGATCAACGTAACCGGTGTGTCATGTCCCCAAAAAAGACGACGCTGAAGCCTGCCAAGAACGTTCCCGCCTCGAAGAAATCTCCCCCTGACCCGGGATCTCTGCGCGGCGTGGCCTCCTGGAAGGAAGCAGCGCAGTTCTTGCGGGCACGCGGCATCGAGGACATCGAATGCATCACGCCCGACCTCGCCGGCGTGCCGCGCGGCAAGATGATGCCGAGCTCGAAATTCACCTCGAACACCTCGCTGGCACTGCCGTCGGCGATCTACCGGCACACGATCTCGGGTGAATATCCCGAGGAGACGGAAAGCTTCCGCTACGAGCCGCGCGACAGCGATCTCAAGCTGGTGCCCGACCTTTCGACGCTATCGGTCGTGCCTTGGGAGACCGATCCGACGGCACAGGTGATCTGCGACATCGTCAGCGCCGATGGCGAGGAAGTGCCCTATACGCCGCGCAACGTCTTGAAGCGGATCATGAAGCTCTATCATGACCGCGGCTGGAAGCCGATCGTGGCGCCGGAGATCGAGTTCTATCTCGTCGCCAAGAACGACGACCCGGATTATCCGCTGCATCCGCCGAAGGGCCGCTCGGGCCGCGCCATTCTCGGCGGCCAAGGCTATTCGATCGCGGGTATCAACGAGTTCGACGAACTGATCGACGACATCTACCACTTCTCCGAAAAGCAGGGTCTGGAGATCGACACGCTGATCCATGAAGAGGGTCCGGCGCAGCTCGAGATCAACCTGCGTCACGGCAACCCGATCGAGCTTGCCGACCAGGTCTTCATGTTCAAGCGGACGATCCGCGAGGCGGCGATGAAGCACGGCATCTACGCCACCTTCATGGCCAAGCCGATGCAGGGCCAAGCCGGATCGGCGATGCACATCCACCAGTCGGTGATCCATGAGGACACCGGCAAGAACGTGTTTTCCAATCCTGATGGATCGCCCTCGAAGGAGTTCTTCCACTTCATCGGCGGCATGCAGAAATACGTGCCGAGCGCGCTCTGCATGCTGGCGCCCTATGTGAACTCCTACCGCCGCCTGACGCCCGACATGTCGTGCCCTGTCAACAACGCCTGGGGCTACGACAATCGCACGACGGCGTTCCGCGTGCCGGTGTCGGATCCGCAGGCGCGGCGCGTCGAGAACCGGCTGCCGAGTTCGGATGCCAACCCCTACCTGGCGCTGGCGGCATCGCTTGCCTGCGGCCTGCTCGGGATCATGAAGGAGATTGAACCGACGGCACCGACCGAGGATTCCGCCAATGAAGGCTCGATCGACCTGCCGCGCGGGCTGCTCGAAGCCGTGGCGCTGATGGAGGACGAGCCGGCTTTCGAAGAGGTGTTCGGGCGCGAGTTCATCGGGCTCTATGCCGGCGTCAAGCGCGGCGAGTTCGAGACCTTCATGCAGGTGATCAGCCCGTGGGAACGCGAATTCCTTCTGCTCAACGTGTGAGGGTGGCATCATGACATCCGAGAACACATCGAAGCCGGTCTGGCAGAGCCCGATCGCACCCGGCATCTCGTGGTATCAGGCAACAGTGGGCGAGCGTCCCACCTACCCTGAGCTCGACGGTTCCAGGACATGCGACGTCGCCATCATCGGCGGCGGCTATACCGGACTGCAGGCGGCCTACCATCTCGCCAAGGCGGGCGTGTCGGTGGTGCTCATCGAGGCCTGCCGGTTCGGCGATGGTGCATCGGGCCGCAATGGCGGGCAGCTCGGCACCGGCCAGCGCTCGTGGCCGGAGGAGCTGGAAGAAGAGATCGGCTTCGAGCGCTCGAAGGCGCTGTTCGATCTGGCCGAAGACGCCAAGAAGCACCTCCTCACCTTCGCGACCGAGCACCAGATCGACATCGACTTCATGCCGGGCCAGATGAACGTGGCGCACAAGGCGAGCTACGAGAAGGATTTTCGCGACAATGCGGAGATCGCGGCAACGCGCTACGGCTACACGCATGCGGCATTCATGGACCGGGCGGAGACGCAGGAGCGGCTGGGATCGACGCGCTATTTCTGTGGCGTGCGCGATGCCGGCACCGGGCATATTCACCCGCTGAAGCTGCTGATCGGGCTGGCACGGGCGGCGGCGGCTTCCGGCGCTCAGGTCTTCGAAATGACGAAGGCCACGGCCATTCGCCAGGGCGGCGGGAAGGTCACGATCGACACGCCGCGCGGGCAGATTACCGCCGACAAGGCGCTGATCGCCTGCAACGGCTATATCGGCGACCTGGAGCCCGTTACCGCCAGCCATGTGATGCCGATCCGCTCGTTCATCGGCGCCACCGCGCCGCTTGGCGAGGGATCGCCGGTGCTGCCGGGTGGAGAGGCTGTCGCCGATTCGCGCTTCGTCGTCCGCTACTTCCGTAAATCCAAGGACGGGCGACTGCTATTCGGCGGTCGCGAGGCCTATACATCGGACAATCCGCGCGACATTTCGCAGCACATCCGTCGCCAGATCGCCGAGATCTATCCCGCGCTCGACAATGTCGAGATCACCCATGCCTGGGGCGGATCGGTCGCGATCACCATGCCGCGGCAACCCTTCGTGCGCGAGGTGATGCCCGGCGTTACCTCGATCGGCGGCTATTCCGGCCATGGCGTGATGCTTGCCAACTATTGCGGACGGCTCTATGCCGAAACTGTGATCGGGAAATCGAGCGATCTCGAGCTCTTCAAGGCGCTGAAAATCCCGGCCTTCCCGGGTGGTCCGGCGATGCGCGCGCCGCTGCTCTTCCTGGCGCTTTCGTGGTTTGCGCTGCGCGACAAGTTTTAGTCAGATTGCGGATTTCCTCTGAGGGCTTTTCGATCTAAAACCAGTGCCGGACAAATTCGTTGCAGCGCACACTGGCTTTTTTAAATCGATTAGATTAAAGAGGCCATGAAACAGTCTGATTGAGAGATAGCCTCATGAGCAGCCAAATCATTCCCGTTGAACCTTTCGATTACGTCGTCTTTGGCGGCAGTGGCGACCTTGCCGAGCGCAAGTTGCTGCCGGCCCTCTACCACCGTCAGATCGAAGGCCAGTTCTCCGAACCGACCCGCATCATCGGCGCCTCCAGAAGCGCGCTGACCCACGAAGAATACCGCAAGTTTGCGCAGGACGCTCTCAAGGAGCACCTGAAGAAGGGCGAGTATGACGAGGCCGAAGTCGCCAAGTTCTGCGAGCGCCTTTACTACGTGCCGGTCGACGCCCGTTCCGACGCCGGCTGGGCCGAGCTGAAGAAGCTGCTCGACGAGGGCAAGGATCGCGTTCGCGCCTTCTACCTCGCCGTTGCGCCCGGCATCTTCGGCGACATCTCGCAGAAGATCCACGACCACAAGCTGATCACCAAGACGACCCGCATCGTCGTCGAAAAGCCGATCGGCCGCGATCTCGATTCGGCGCTGCAGCTGAACGACACGATCGGCAAGGTCTTCAAGGAAGAGCAGATCTTCCGTATCGACCACTATCTCGGCAAGGAAACCGTGCAGAACCTGATGGCTCTGCGCTTTGCCAACGCGCTCTATGAGCCGCTGTGGAACGCCAACCATATCGACCACGTGCAGATCACCGTTGCCGAGTCGGTCGGTCTCGAAGGCCGTGCCGGCTACTACGACACCGCCGGCGCGTTGCGCGACATGGTGCAGAACCACATCATGCAGCTCGTCTGCCTGGTTGCCATGGAAGTCCCGTCTTCGATGGATTCCGAAGCGGTTCGCGACGAGAAGCTGAAGGTGTTGCGCGCGCTGAAGCCGATCGACGCCTCGAATGTCGAGCAGACCACCGTGCGCGGCCAGTATCGCGCCGGCGCTTCTGCGGGCGGTCCGGTCAAGGGCTATCTGGAAGAGCTCGAAGGCGGCGTGTCCAACACCGAAACCTTCGTCGCCATCAAGGCCGAGATCAACAACTGGCGCTGGGCCGGCGTTCCCTTCTACATCCGTACCGGCAAGCGTCTTGCCGGCCGCATGTCGGAGATCGTCATCACCTTCAAGTCGATCCCGCACTCGGTGTTCGACCAGTCGGCCGGCCGCATCAACCAGAACCAGCTGATCATCCGCCTGCAGCCCGACGAAGGTGTCAAGCAGTCGCTGATGATCAAGGATCCAGGCCCTGGTGGTATGCGCCTGCGCAACGTATCGCTGGACATGAGCTTCGCCGATTCCTTCCAGGTCCGTAACCCCGATGCCTACGAGCGCCTGTTGATGGACGTCATCCGTTCGAACCAGACGCTGTTCATGCGCCGCGACGAAGTGGAAGCCGCGTGGCAGTGGGTCGACCCGATCCTCAAGGGTTGGGAATCCACCGGCCAGAAGGTTCAGGGCTACACCGCCGGCACCTGGGGGCCGAGCCAGTCGATCGCGCTCATCGAGCGTGACGGCCGCACCTGGCACGACAACCTCTAAGGATCGAAGGATATGGCAGCGACCATGCACAATTTTGCCAACGCCGCCGAACTGGCGCGCAACCTTGCCGACAAGGTCGCTGCATCGCTTTCGACGGCCATCGCCAAGAAGGGAACGGCTGAAATCGCCGTTTCCGGCGGCTCGACACCGAAGGCATTCTTCCAGGAACTGTCGATGCGCGATCTCGACTGGACGAAGGTGACGATCACCCTCGTCGACGAGCGTTTCGTGCCCGCCGACAATCCGCGCTCGAACCATCTGCTCGTGATCGGCAACCTGCTGCAGAACAAGGCTGCGGCAGCGACGTTCCAGCCGCTCTACCAGCCGGCGGCAACCGTCGAGGAGGCTGCAAAGCTCTCGACAGCGGCCACGGCTTCGATCGGCAACCCGTTCGACGTCGTCATTCTCGGCATGGGCGGCGACGGCCACACGGCTTCGTTCTTCCCAGGTGGCAGCAACCTTACGGTTGCTCTTGACCCGAAGACGCCGCGCGGCATCATCACCATGGACGCCGAGGGCGCAGGCGAACCCCGCCTGACCTTCACCTTCTCCAGCCTGCAGGATGCCGGGCTGCTCGTTCTTCATATCGAAGGCGACGGCAAGAAGGACGTCCTGGCGAAGGCCGAGGGCGCGGGCGACGAGGCGGAGATGCCCATCCGGGCAATCCTGCGCCGCGCCGCGACGCCGGTCGATATATACTGGGCTCCGTAAGCCAGGTCTTACGAGACAGAACGGCGTAAAGCCGCGAACAGACAATCGAATACCAGCAAACGACAAGGATCTCCCATGTCCGCTCATTCGCGCGTTGCCGCCATCACCAACCGTATCGTCGAACGTTCGAAACCGTCGCGAGAGCTCTATCTCGAGCGATTGCGAAACGCGGTGGGCAAGAGCGTGGTTCGCTCCTCGCTCGGCTGCGCGAACCTGGCACACGGCTTCGCCGTCTGTTCCCCCGCCGAGAAGGACGCACTGGCCGGCGACCGTATTTCCAATCTCGGCATCATCACTTCCTACAACGACATGCTCTCGGCCCATCAGCCGTTCGAGACCTATCCGGCGATCATTCGTGAGGCGGCGACGCAAGCTGGAGGCATCGCACAGGTGGCGGGTGCCGTTCCCGCCATGTGCGATGGCGTGACGCAGGGCCAGCCCGGCATGGAGCTCTCGCTCTTCTCGCGCGACCTGATCGCCATGGCGGCCGGCGTCGGCCTGTCGCACAACATGTTCGACGCTGCCCTCTATCTCGGCGTCTGCGACAAGATCGTGCCGGGCCTCGTCATCGCGGCGCTGTCGTTCGGCCATCTGCCGTCGATCTTCGTGCCGGCGGGGCCGATGACATCAGGCTTGCCGAACGACGAAAAGTCGCGCGTGCGCCAGCTTTACGCCGAGGGCAAGGTCGGCCGCGCCGAGCTGCTCGAAGCCGAGTCGAAGTCCTATCACGGACCGGGTACCTGCACCTTCTACGGTACGGCGAACTCCAACCAGATGCTGATGGAGATCATGGGCTTCCATATGCCCGGCGCCTCCTTCATCAATCCGGGCACGCCGTTGCGCGAAGCATTCACCCGCGAGGCGACCAAGCGGGCGCTTGCTATCACCGCGCAGGGCAACGAGTTCACGCCGGCCGGCGAGATGATCGACGAACGCTCGATCGTCAACGGCGTCGTCGGGCTGCATGCCACCGGCGGCTCGACCAACCATACGCTGCACCTCGTCGCCATGGCGCGCGCCGCCGGCATCGAGCTCACCTGGCAGGATATCGCCGAGCTCTCCGAAGTGGTTCCGTTGCTTGCCCGCGTCTATCCGAACGGTCTTGCCGACGTAAACCATTTCCACGCGGCCGGCGGCATGGGCTTCCTGATCAAGGAATTGTTGAAGCACGGGCTGGTGCACGACGACGTGCGCACCGTGTTCGGCCACGGACTGCAGGCCTACACGATCGATCCGCGCCTTGGTGAGGATGGCAGCATCGTGCGCGAACCGTCTCCCGAAAAGAGCGTCGATCCGAAGGTACTCGCAAACATCGAGACGCCGTTCCAGGCGAATGGCGGCCTGAAGATGCTGCGCGGCAATCTTGGCAAGGGCGTGATCAAGATCTCGGCCGTTAAGGCCGACCGCCACGTCATCGAGGCGCCGGCGATCGTCTTCCACAGCCAGCAGGAGCTTCAGGACGCCTTCAAGGACGGCAAGCTCAACCGCGACTTCATCGCCGTGGTGCGCTTCCAGGGACCGAAGGCGAACGGCATGCCGGAACTCCACAAGCTGACGCCGCCGCTCGGCGTGCTTCAGGACCGCGGCTTCCGCGTCGCTTTGCTGACCGACGGGCGCATGTCCGGCGCGTCGGGCAAGGTGCCGGCGGCGATCCATGTGACGCCTGAGGCCGTCGATGGCGGACCGATCGCGCGGATCCAGGATGGCGACATCATCCGTCTCGACGCGATTGCCGGGACGCTCGAGGTGCTGGTCGACGCAGCGACGATGGCCGACCGCACCCCTGTCGTCGCCGATCTCTCCGACAACGAGTTCGGCATGGGCCGCGAACTGTTCGCTCCCTTCCGCCGCGCCGTCGGCGCATCCGACAAGGGCGCCAGCGTGCTGTTTCACTGAGCAGTGGCGAGAAACGCTAGAAACGACAAGGCCCGCGAGACGATCTCGCGGGCCTTGTCGTTTCAGATATGGCGATCGGCGATCAGCCGCGGATGTCGAGCACGCGGTCGCGATGGGCCGGATGGGAGCTGTACACAAAGATCTTGTTCAGTTCCTTGTCGGTCAGCATGCGCAGGAAGCGGACTTCCACGGTGTTGTTCGGGTTCACGCGCGTCAGCATGCAGCCGATCTTGGTGATGCGGGCATCGGGAAGATCGAGATAGAACTGACGCGGGAGGTTGAACTGCGTCAGGATCGCCAGGACCGCGCTGCTCTTGGAAATGCGGATGATGTCGCAACGGCGCGAGGCCATGTTCATGACGCCCTTCTCGGTATATTCGAGACGCGCGGCGTTCATCGTGTCCTCCATCTTGAACCGCACTTCGCGGTCGTACATGAAGGATTCTTCCTTGTTTAGAAAATGTCCTGATGACTGTGGGTTTGGTGTCGCCACGGTAATATTCCTCTAGGTACGCAATGAGGAAAGACTACCAAGCGATCTTTAACAGAAGGTTCGAACAGCATAGCCCCGAGCCGCATTATTCACACGGCTCGGGAAGCAAGTTGCAACTTACTTGCGATAGGTGCGCCCTTCCGCATCGAAGAGGTGCAATTTCGAGCGATCGGCCGAGAAATGCATCTTCTGGCCGCGCTTCACATCATGGGTGCCGGGCAGCTTGACGATGATCGGCTCGTTCTGGACCAGGCCCTCGATATAGAGCAGCGTCACCTCGCCGAGCGCCTCGACGATCGACACTTCGCCCTCGAAAAGGTAATCATCGGCCGGACCGGCGATGCGCAGGTCTTCCGGGCGAACGCCAAAGCTGGCGGTCTTACCCTTTTCGGATGCCGCCGTCGGGATATCGAGCGTCACGGACTTGCCCCCGGTCAGCGTCACCGTCGTCGTGTTGCCGGCATCGGTGATCGTTGCGGGGATGACGTTCATGGCCGGCGAGCCGATGAACTTGGCGACGAAGAGATTGGCCGGGCGCTCATAGAGTTCCAGGGGCGCGCCGACCTGCTCGATATTACCGGCTGACAGCACGACGATACGGTCTGCCAGCGTCATCGCCTCGACCTGGTCGTGGGTGACGTAGATCATCGTGGTGTCGGCCATCTGCTCGTTGAGACGGGCGATCTCGATGCGGGTGGCGACGCGCAGCGCCGCATCGAGGTTCGACAGCGGCTCGTCGAAGAGGAAGACCTTCGGGTTGCGGCAGATGGCACGACCGATGGCGACGCGCTGGCGCTGGCCGCCGGACAGAGCCTTGGGCAGGCGGTCGAGATACTTGGTGAGCTGCAGGCTCTCGGCCGCCGCGCGCACGCGACGATCGATTTCCTGCTTGTTTTCGCCGGCGATCTTCATGCCGAAGGCCATGTTGTCGTAGACGGTCATGTGCGGGTAGAGCGCATAGGACTGGAACACCATGGCGATGCCGCGCTTGGAAGGCGGCACGTCGTTGACCAGCTGGCCATCGATATACATGTCGCCGCCGGTGATGTTCTCCAGGCCGGCGATCATGCGCAGCAGGGTGGACTTGCCGCAGCCCGACGGACCGACGAACACAACGAATTCGCCCTCCTTGATCTCCAGATCGATGCCATGGAGCACGTCCACGGCACCGTAGGATTTGCGAATGTCCTTGAGTGTCAGTCCTGTCATCGAGTTCTCCTCCTCCAGAAGTCTCTAAGCGAGCCGAGCGAAATACGCGCCCCAGGCGGGTACATCGATCTTGTCGCCGTAGTTATTGCTGACGAAGCCATGGCCCGTCAACGCCTGCCAGTTGCCTTCAGGTAGAGCAACCAAGGCTTCAGTCGCGCTCATGTTGAAAACGCAGAGCAGCTTTTCGTTGCCGTATTCGCGCTGGAAGACCAGCATGTCGCCCTGCGGCTCCATGAACTTGATCTCGCCCTTGGCAAAGGCGGGGTACTGCTTGCGGAAGGCGATGAAGCGGCGATAATGCTCGAGCACAGAGGTCTCGTCGCCCTGCTGGACGCTGACGGCGCGCAGGATATGCTCGACGGGAACCGGCAGCCATGGCTTGACGGTCGAGAAGCCACCCTGGGCGACCTGGCTATCCCAGACCATCGGCGTGCGGCAGCCGTCCCGGCCCTTGAACTCCGGCCAGAACTGGATGCCGTAGGGGTCCTGCAAGTCCTCATAGGCGAGATCGGCTTCGGTGAGACCGAGCTCCTCGCCCTGGTAGAGGCAGACGGAACCGCGCATGGTCATCAGCATCGCCGCATATTGCTTGGCGAAGGCGTCGCGATCGGCAACGAGCGAGCCCCAGCGGGTCACATGGCGCACGACGTCGTGGTTGGAGAGCGCCCAGCAGGCCCAGCCATCGGGAGCGGCTGCGGCGAAGTCGTTCATCACGTCTTCGATGCGTTCCGGCGACAGCGGATCGGGTGACAGGAACTCGAAGGCGTAGCACATGTGCATCTTGTCATCGCCCGACGTGTATTCGCCGACGATCTCCAGCCCGCGCTGGCTGTCGCCGACTTCGCCGACGGCGGCAATCGCCGGGAACTCCTCCAAGACGGCGCGGAAGCGCTTCAGGAAGGCGATGTTTTCCGGGCGGTTCTTGTCGTAGATGTGTTCCTGGAAATTGTAGGGGTTGACCGCTGGTGCTGTCGAGGCGTTGCGGCGCTCGGGCGCCAGCGCCGGGTTGTCGCGCAATTCCTTGTCGTGGAAATAGAAGTTGATGGTGTCGAGACGGAAGCCGTCGACGCCGCGCTTCAGCCAGAAGCGGACGACCTCAAGCAGGCGATCCTGAACTTCCGGATTGTGCAGGTTGAGATCCGGCTGCGAGGTCAGGAAGTTGTGCATGTAATATTGCATGCGGGTCGGATCCCACGCCCAGGCGGAGCCGCCGAAGATCGAGAGCCAATTGTTGGGCGGGGTGCCATCCGGCTTCGAGTCGCTCCAGACGTACCAATCGGCCTTGGCGTTGGTGCGGCTGGAACGGCTCTCGACGAACCAGGGATGCTGATCCGACGAGTGCGAGATGACGAGGTCGATCATCACGCGGATGCCGAGGCGGTGGGCTTCCGCGATCAGGGAATCGAAATCCACAAGCGTGCCGAAGATCGAGTCGACATTCTCGTAGTCGGAGACGTCGTAGCCGAAATCGCGCATGGGCGAGGTGAAGAAGGGAGAGATCCAGATGGCGTCTGCGCCAAGGGCCGCCACATGCGGCAATCTCGCGGTAATGCCCTTGAGATCGCCGATGCCGTCGCCGTTGCTATCCTGGTAGGAGCGCGGATAGATCTGGTAGATCACCGCGCCGCGCCACCAGTCCTTGTCGACAGTCAGGTTGGATTGAGATGCCATGCTCATGTGTGGTCCTGTTGGAGATTATCTTGGGAGTAAGCTAGCCGCCCTTGACCGAACCCGAGAGCAGACCACGCACGAGATAGCGCTGCAGTGCGAAGAAGACGAGCAGCGGTACTATAATCGTGATGAAGGCCGAGGCCGTCAGGATTTCCCAGTTGCCGCCGCGCGAGCCGAGCAGCGCGTTGAGCGCACCCGTCAGCACAAGGTGATCCCTGTCGGTGCCAAGGAAGACCATGGCGACGAGCAGGTCGTTCCACACCCAGAGGAACTGGAAGATCGAGAAGGAGGCGAGCGCCGGGAAGGACAAGGGCAAAACGATGCGGGTGAAGATTTCGAAATCGCTGGCGCCGTCGACGCGGGCGGATTCGATGATCTCTCGGGGGAGGCCCGCGATATAGGATCGCAGGAGGTAGATGGCGAGCGGCATGCCGAAGGCGGTATGCGCCAGCCAGATGCCGGGATAGGTCTTGGACGGCGTATCGAGCAGCATGCCGACCTGATTATAGAGCCTCAGAAGCGGGATCAGCGACATCTGCAGCGGCACGACGATGAGGCCGACAACCAGCGCGATCAGCAGCGCGCGGCCGGGAAATTCCATCCAGCTCAGCGCATAAGCTGCGAAGGCGGCGATCAGGATCGGGATGATCGTGGCCGGGATGGTCACCGTCAGCGAGTTGATGAAGGACTGGCCGATCCCCTCGCCTGTCAGCACCGTCCGGTAGTTCTGCAGGGTGAACTCCGGCGGCGTGGCAACCGAGACGTAGACGCGGCGGCCGCCGTCATCCGGACCGAAGGCGGCATTCTTTGCGTAGCGGTAGCTGCCATCCTCGTTCACGGTGAGCGTGAGACCATCGCCGAGATCGGCGGTTTCGCCGGCCTTGTAGGCGGACGGCTGGGCGACCTTGGTGCCGAACGCATTGATCGAGCGGCCTTCCTGGCCCTCGAGCACATTGCCGGAGATGACGTAAGCGGGGCCGTCCTGTTTCTGTTGTTCGACCGCGCCGAGGCGGGCGGCGACGGTGCGCGAGGAGCCGGAGAAGGCCGTCCACCAGCCGGAGACGACGATCTGGTCCTTGTCGCGCAGCGCGCTGACGAAAATGCCGAGCGTCGGGATCAGCCAGATGATGACGATCAGCAGGACGGCGGCGTGGACGAAGAGACGGGCCGGGCCGATCTTGAAGAAATCGCGGGTCAGGGTCATCTCACTTGCCTCCCATTTCGCGATTGGCGCGGCGGACGTTCCAGACCATGATCGGCGTCACGGCCAGCATGATGATCAGCGCGATGACGGCACTTCGGCCGCTGTCGCCGCCGCCGCGGAACATCCAGTTGAACATCAGGTTGGCGAGAACCATCGTGTCCCACTGGCCGTTGGTCATGGTCAACACGATGTCGAAGACCTTGAGGACGAGAATGGTGATCGTGGTCCAGACGACGGCGATCGTGCCCCAGACCTGCGGCACCATGATGCGCCAGAAGATCTGCCAGCCATTGGCGCCATCGATGACGGCGGCCTCGATGGTTTCCTCCGGGATGCCGCGAAGTGCTGCCGACAGAATAACCATGGCAAAGCCGGTCTGGATCCAGATGAGGATGACCATCAGGAAGAAGCTGTTCCAGAAGGGAACCGAGATCCACACCTGCGGCGTGCCGCCGAACAGCTGGACGATGGCGTTCAGGAGGCCGATCTGCGTGGCGTTGCCGCCGCGATATTCGTAGATGAACTTCCAGATGACCGAGGCGCCGACGAAGGAGATCGCCATCGGCATGAAGACGATGCTTTTCGCGATATTGCCCCACCAGATGCGGTCCGTCATGACGGCGATGACGAGGCCGAAGAAGGTGCAGGCGGCGGGCACGACGGCAAGCCAGAGGATGTTGTTGAAGATCGACTGGCGGAATTCGCGATCACCGAAGGCCCACTGATAATTGGCAAAGCCGACGAAATTCACACCGGAGCGATCGTAGAAGGACAGGATGAGCGTCGCGACCACGGGATAGACGAGATAGACGACCAGCAGAAAGAGCGCCGGGAAGAGGAACAGCCACGGCCGGATGACCGAGCGGCGGTTGAGGTTCTGCGAGGCGGCGCGAATATCGCCGTCCTTCACCGGAAGCGCCATGTCCAGGAGCTTGTTGGAAAAATAGAAATAGGCCGCGCATGCGAATACGGCGACGACCACGACCCCCAAAGCGGAAACCAGCTGCGATAGCATTCATCCCTCCCCTGATGCCTACGTCTTTTTGAAATCACGCCGCCGATGGCCGAGCACATGGGCGTCGGGCGCAAGAGGCAGCGATGGCCGGTGCTTGTTAGGGCATCCGGCCAGGCATTGCGGCCATGCCGCCGAGACCGGCGGCATGGGTGTCAGGCGATGTTACTTGATGCCGTCCCAGGCGCTCTGGATTTCCTTGGCAGTGTCCTGAGCGGACTTGCCGCCGACGAAATCGACCATGCCAGTCCAGAAGGCGCCGGCGCCGATCTTGCCGGGCATCAGGTCGGAACCGTCGAAGCGGAAGGTGGTGGCCGTCGTCAGGATCTCGCCTTCGCGCTTCATCTGATCGTTGGCGTAGGCGGCCGTATTGACGCCCTTGTAGGGGGTCAGGAAGCTCGACTGCGCCATCCAGACTTCATGGGCGATCGGGGTCTTCAGGAATTCCACGAAGGCGCGAGCCGGCTTGGAATCCTTGGCGATCGTGACCAGCGTGCCGGCGCCGAGAACCGGCTTGCCGAGCTCAGGCTTGGAGGCGAAAGTCGGCATGTAGAAGAAGTCGGCGTCCTGGCCCATCTTCGTGCCTTCAGGGAAGAAGGACGGAATGAACGATGCCTGGTGGTGCATGTAGCACTTCGGCGGCACCGCGAAGAGACCCTTCGGGCTGTCGCGGAAGTCGGTCGAGGCCACAGCCTTGACGCCGCCATCGACGTAAGCCTCGTTCTTGGCGAACTTGCCGAACTCGTCGATGACCGAGACGACGGCGGGATCATCGAACTTCAGCTCGTTGGTGGTCCACTTGTCGTAGGCTTCCGGCGGCTGCATGCGCAGCATCAGATCCTCGATCCAGTCGGTCGCCGGCCAGCCGGTGGCGCCGCCGGAGCCGAGACCGATGCACCAGGGAACGCCGCCGTCCTTGACGATCTGGTCCGTGAGGGCCTGCAGCTCTTCCATCGTGGTCGGGATCTTGTAGCCCGCTTCCTTGAAGTTCTCGGGCACATACCAGACAAGCGACTTCACGTCTGCCTTGTAGGGGAAGGCGAAGAAGGCGTCCTTGCCGTCCTTGCCCTTGTAGGTGCCGTATCCGACCCAGCTGTCGCCGGCGCCGTAATTGTCCTTGACCCACTTCGACGTGTCATCGCCGAGCGGCGCAAGGAAGCCCTTGCCGGCGAGATCGGCGAGAAGGCCCGGCTGCGGCAGGATCGCGATATTCGGCGGCGAGCCGGCCTGCGTGTCGATGACGATCTGCTGTTCGTAGTTTTCCGAGGACGAATACTTGGCGTCGATGCCGGTCGCCTCGGTGAAGTAGGCGAGAATGCTGCGGAACAGCGTCTCGTCCTCGCCGCGCCACGGCCCGAAGATCGTCAGCTCCTGACCCTTCAGGTCGGCATTGGCCGCCTTGAAGTCATTGTAGCTCTTCCAATTGAACTTGGCGTCCTCGCCCGGCGCGAATTTCAGATCGGCTGCGGACGCGCCGCCGGCCAGAAGCGCTGCCACGGCAACGCCCATCAAAAATGACTTTTTCATGTGATCAACCTCCCATCACAATCCCAATCACGCCCTGCAACCGAAATTCCAAAGCGCTTTGACAACTAACTCATTTCACTTTCGGCATAAAAGAGTCAAGGCAATTCGCAAAACCCACCTTCGAGCCTTGGGATATCGCAATGCAGCAACGCCTATGGGGCAATATGGAGCGATTTTTCTTGAGTCAAGCCGCGCAGCTGCTACATTGCTAAAAGCGCTTTGGATGCCATTTGGGAGACATGATCTCCAGGGCGTTGGAGGAAGTTTAGCACGTGAATCTGAAACAGCTATCGGAAATGCTGGGCCTTTCCCAGACCACGGTGAGCCGTGCGCTGAACGGCTACCCCGAGGTCAACGAGGCGACCCGCGAGCGGGTGCTGCGCGCCGTGCAGGAGACCGGCTACCGGCCGAACAAGGCCGCCCAGCGGCTGGCGACCGGCAAGGCGGGTTCGATCGGCCTCGTCATGCCCACCGCGCCGGGCCACTATTCCGACGTGCATTTCGGCGAATTTCTCACCGGGCTCGGCGAGGAAGCGGTCAGGCACGACTTTCACTTCGTGATCATGCCCGCCGACCCCGACGACGAGGTGGGGGCGCTGAGGCGGCTGGCGATCAGCGGCAATGTCGATGCGCTGTTCGTCGCCTACATGCGCGGGCACGATCCCAGGTTGCCGCTCCTGAAATCGCTCTCTATCCCCTTTCTCGTGCATGGGCGCTCGTTCGGCACCGAGCCTGATTATCCCTATCTCGACATCGACAACGAGGGCGCGTTCTACGATGCGACGCGGCTGTTGCTGCAACTCGGGCACACCCGCTTCTGCCTGCTGAACGGGCCTGAGCATCTCGACTTCGCAATCCGGCGCAGGAAAGGCGTCGTCTCGGCGCTTGCCGAGCGCGGGCTGACGTTGCCTGACGATTGCACCAGCCACATGTCGATGACAGACGAGCACGGGCAATTCGCCATGGAACGCTTTCTGCAGCTGGCGGAGCCGCCGACAGCCATTCTCTGTTCCAGCACCGTTCTGGCGCTCGGCGCCATCCGCGCGGTGACGCAAGCGGGGCTGAAGCTTGGCGAGGATATTTCGCTGATCGCCCATGACGACGTGCTGCCGCATCTGAAGCCGGAGAATTTCTCCGTGCCGCTGACGACGACACGCTCATCGCTGCGTGCGGCGGGTGTCCGGATCGCCGAGCGGCTGATCGGGACCGTCAAGCAGGACGGCCCCTTCCCCGAACAGGAACTCTGGAAGACGGAGCTGATCGTGCGGGCGTCGACGGGTGCGGCGCCGCGCTAGGACCGCTTGAGCGGTTCCAGCCTTTTGTTGTGAGGCAACTCCCGACGGAAAACTGCTTCAACCTTTTCCCGGAGTTGCTTTAGAACTTCGGCGGCGTCTGGCCGGCGGCGCGATGTGCGGCGATGACGGTGTTGGCCATCAGCATGGCGATGGTCATCGGGCCGACGCCGCCGGGAACCGGGGTGATGACATCGGCGACCTCGGCTGCCTCGGCGAAGGCGACGTCGCCGACGAGGCGCGTCTTGCCCTCGCCCTTTTCGGGCGCTGCGATACGGTTGATGCCGACATCGATGACGGTGGCGCCTCGCTTGACCCAATCGGCCTTGACCATCTCAGGGCGGCCGACGGCGGCAACCAGGATATCGGCGTTGCGGCAGACTTCCGGGAGATTCTTGGTTCGCGAATGCGCGATGGTTACCGTCGCGTTGGCGTTGAGCAGCAGTTGCGCCATCGGCTTGCCGAACAGATTGGAACGGCCGACAACGACGGCGTTGAGGCCCGAGAGATCCTCGCCGTGGGTGCGGCGCACGAAGACCATGGCGCCGGCGGGCGTGCAGGAGACGAGGCCGGTCTCGAGATCGCCAATCGCCAGCTTGCCGGCGTTGACGACGTGAAGACCATCGACATCCTTCTCAGGCAGGATCGACTGGATGATCGGCTCGGAATTCAGGTGCTTGGGCAGCGGCAGCTGGACGAGGATGCCATGGATCGTGTCATCGGCGTTCAGCGAAGCGACGAGCGCGGCCAATTCTTCTTGCGTCGTTTCCACCGGCAACGTGTGCTGCACGGACTTGAAACCGCATTCCTTGGCCATCTTGCTCTTGGAACCCACATAGGCGTGGCTTGCCGGATCGTCGCCGACGATGATGACCGCAAGACCGGCCTGAATGCCGCTCTGCTTGTCCAAAGCCGCGGTCGCCGCCTTCACCGTGTCGATGACCGAAGCTGCAACCTGTTTGCCGTCGATTACTGTCGCCAAGACCGTCTCCCTGCGATTACCCCGCCATTCTAATCGGCGGCATCAGGCACAATTTGCCTGTCCACGCCCTATCCTGCCTGAAACGAGAAAAGCAAGAACAATCATGCCGCAGGTGGGCAACGATCAGGCGGTCGCTGCGTAGGAATGCAGGCGATCACGCATAGCGGCGATCTCGGCGCGCAGCATTTCGACCTCGTCGCTGGCGTCCGCGACCACGGGTTCCGGCACGGACGTAATCGGAAGATCGACCAACGGCTCGAGCGCGGCGACAGGTTCGACATGCACGACGGCTTTGTCCGAATGCGCGCGTCGCCGGAAGCCGGCGAGGCCGAAGGCGAGACCGGCCAGTGCACCGAGTGCTGGAGCCACCCACGGGCTGCGGCCCGGTTCGATGGCTGTGACCACAGGTGCCTTGATGACCTGCACATGCGCGCCATCGGAGCCGATCGCACCGGTGCTCAGCTGATCCTCCAGACGCTGGCGCGCCACAGACGATTTCTCCCGCAGCTCCGTCAGCTTGGCGAGATCAACGCCGGTGTCGCGGCTCTGCGCGATCAGCGCGTTGCGCTGGTCGCCAAGCTGCCTGACGGCGGCGACCGCTGATCTGACTTCGTCGGCGGCGTCGCGCGACAACCTGCTCAGCTCCTGGGCGATGCTGCCGCGCAGCCCATCGACTTCGGCCTGCTGGGCGATCAGGCGTGGATGGCGGGGGCCGAGGCTGGCCGCAAGCTGCGCGAGCGTCGACTTGGCGACGGCATAACGACCGCGGCGGTCGTCCAGCGCGGGCGAGGTGATTTCGGCTGATAGCGCGCCGGTCAGCGCATCATCGGCCGTCGCGGTCTTCAACAGGTCGGCGCGCGTCTTTGCGGCCACAACCCTCTGCTGTGCGTCCTCCAAAGTGGCGTTGGCCTGCACAAGCTGCTGCTGCAACCTGGTTGCGACCTCGACATTGCCCTCGCCGTTCTGCTTGGTGAATGCCTCGAGCTCGGCGTCGGCCACCGCACTTGCCTTATTTACCGCACTCTCGTTGGCGCTCGATACCGACGCGGGATGGGCGACGGTCGAAATAAGATAGGATGCGATGCGCGCGGATTTCGCCGCACTTGCCGTCGTGACGCTGAAGCCGATGGTTGCCGATTTCGGATCGGCGGATGCGCGAACGGCGGCGGCCAGGGATGCTTCGGCGCGCGAAACGGGATCGGCGGCGGCACCGCTTGCGGACAGGAGATCGACGGCGACATTGAACGCACTGCCGCTTGAGCCGGCAAACTCGCTGTCGCGGTCGAGCTGCAACTTCACCACGGCGGTGGCGATGGTTTTCTGCGAGATCAGCGCATCGCGTGTGGCGCTGACCAGCGCCGGACGCTCTTTGGCGGAGCCTTCGATGCCTAGCAGGCCTTGCGCTTGAAAGCCGGACGGCTCGCTCGGGATCAGCATTCCGCCAAGCGCGCCCAGTGCGCACAGTGCGCCGGCGGCGATCAGCGATCGGCCACTGCGCGGGGATGCCGGCGCCGGATGCTCGACGGACGGATGCGATGGTGATTCGGCGTGAAATTCCTGCGCGGCCAGATCGTCGATCAGGTCGTCCATCGCTGCATCGTCCATGGCTGCATCGTCCATGGCGGCAGCGTTGATGGCAACGGCGCTGGGGGCAATATCATCGATGGGCGGTTTTGGCGCCGTGGCGGCGTCGTTGGCTGCCTCGAGCCTTTTGCCGAGAATGGTCTCGATGCGGCTGACGAGAGGCTCGGTACTGTCTTGCTGCGTTTGTTCCGGGGGGGCCAGCATACGCTGCGCCTGGAGAGCCCGTTCGATGACGCGCAGGAGCTCGGCTTCCGGCACGGCCAGCGCGTCCTGATAATGGCCGCTCACAAAGCCGTTCGCGCCGGCTTCATCCTTCGGTTGAGATGGCCATGAATGGGTGGGACGTCTCGAATGATTTTCGCGCATCACCAAGTCTCGTGCATGGAACGATCGAACCAATCGCAGTCGCGTGTGGTTAATCGAGCCTAAACAGGCTTGGCAAACAAAAGGTTAATTTTCGCTCAATCCCGACGCGTATCGCCGATTTCCGAGCGCTTCATGATCACCTTGCGGCGGCTGAACCGATACTTGGCGACGTGGTAGAGAAAGACCGGGATGCCAAGCGCGTAGCGGCGCCAGAGGCGGCTCGGTTCCTGGGCGAGCCTGTAGGCCCACTCCAGGCGCATCGAACGCACCAGCCTTGGCGCGCGCGGTACCGAGCCGGAGACGAAATCGAACAGAGCGCCGACGGTCAGCACCAGCCGCGCGTGATCGGCGCGAATATGCTTGTGCGCCCACTTTTCCTGCAATGGCGTGCCCATGCCGACGATGATGATGTCGAGATCCTGCGCCGCGATCTCTGAGACGACGGTTGACGGATCGTTCTTGTCGAAGAAGCCGTCCGAGATGACGACGAATTCATGCCAGGGCGCATGCCGGCGGAAATTGGCCGCCGCGCGCTCGACCACCGCGCGCGTGCCGCCGATCAGGCCGATGCGGCGCGGTTGCTCCATGAATGTCAGCAGGGCGGGCACAAAGTCGGTGCCGTTCAGATTGGCCGGAAAAGGCGATCCGTGCGCGATCTGCGAGGCGATGTTGAGACCGATGCCATCGGGCAAGACGAGGTTCTGCGCGAGAATGTCGCGATACTCGTCGTCGCGAAGCGCCAAGAGCATGTTGTGCGCGTTGACGAAGGAGATCGACGTCTGGCCGACGGGCATGGACAGGATCTCGTTGATGAAGACGAGCGCGTCGTCCCAGCCGAGATCGCAGACAGGCAGATCGAAAATGGCGCGACGAGAGGCGAGGACCGCGAAATTCGCGATCAGGTTCATACCCGCTTCCTGACGATAATGCTTCATGGCTCGGAGATCCCGGTAACACTGAGGTCTGCCTGGGATCACGTGCCGGCCTTCGAATGTAGAAGGCGGCGCGTATGTCGGCCCATCACGGGACGGTATAACAGGGCTCCCTCAAACAACCTTTAGGAAAACCCGTTGCCTTTGCTGAGCAATATCAGGGATTTGTTAACCATTGCGACGAGAAGCTGGCGTCAACCGCCGGCGGCCGGATCCTTGACGGGCTCTGGCGGCACGACGTTGACCGGCTTGCCTGTTTTCTTCGGCTGGCCGGACGCATTGGCCGCGACATCTTCCTTGGAGAGATAATCGAGCTGCTCCAGCATCACCTGGTCGATATAATCGCCGCCCAGGTGCGTGTTGAGGTCCTTCTTGATCATGTCGCGGAAGGCATTCGGATCGAACGACTTCATGTTCGATATATCGACCATCTTGTTGCCGACGAGCAGCGAGAAGAGTTCGTCAGTGGTCATTTCGGTGAGCGGCAGGGTTGCGCCCTTCAGCATATCCTTCTTAACCATGAAGGATACTTTTCCGAGGAAATAGCCGCTGACGGCTCCATCCTTGACGACAGGAATGGTGATGGACTCGCCCTTTACAAGCTCGACAAGGCTCTGCTTCGACTGATCGGGAGCCGGCGCCGGCGCCGTTGCGAGATGCACCGACATATAGACCGCCGCCAGCGTGATCACGCAGACCCAGACGCCTGTAAGAACGAGTTTAATCATCAGTGTTCACGCGCCAAGAACTGTTCCTGGGAATAGGTGCCGTCGGCATCCGCATCCTGAACTGCGTTCTTCAGCAGATCCGCGACGGTGCGCACGGCTTCGAGATGAGCCTCGACGCGACGGGCGTTCAGCGCGAGCTTTTCCTTCAGCCCATGCAGCTGCTCGAGATGCGAGGCGGCGAGTTCCTTGGGATCGGTATCGCTGAAGAGCATCGACAGCTCATAGAGGCAGCGGCTCTTGTGGGCATTCGACACCTTGAGATCGAACTGCGGATCGCTGCCGATGCGCGTGTTCTCGTTGTCGATGATCATTTCCAGGCGTCCAAGAACCGATTTGATACGGTATTCGTTCGAGATTATTTCCATTGTTTTCCTCGATTCCCTTAGGCGTCGTTGGCGGACTTGTTGTCCGTCGATGTCACGCCAAATGTCTGGCGCTGAATTTCATTGATCATGCTGATCGCGGCATTGCGATCATCCTTGTCGGTAGAGGCGTTGACGACCTTACCTTCCTGTTTTTTCAGGGCATCGTGATAGAGCTGCTTGGCAACGCCGATGCCGTCGCCCTTGGCGATGGTATTGCCGAGTTGTTCGGCCATCATGCCCTTCCAGATATCGCCCGTGGCGCCCTTGCCGTAGACGTCTTCGCTTTCGCTGGGCAGCATGTTCTTGATGAAGTTCTGCAGCACCATCGCTTCGAACTTGCGATAGGTCTCGGGAACTTCTTCCGTCTTGCCGGTGCGGTTCTGGACGTCACTTAGGCCCGCCTTGTTGGAGGCGCGGTCGAGAATGTCCACTGCCGAGGTGAAGCCCTTGCCTGCTTCGGCAAGGCTATTGGCCGCGAATGCCGCCTGGTTTGCCTTCAGTTTTTCCTGAGCGGCCTGAACCTCCATGGGGTCGGCCGCCTTGACAACATCCAGAACCAGATCACTCGGAGGTGAAATAGCCACGTCATAATCCTCTTGATTTCAGATCGAGGCGATTATGATTTTTGAAGCTTGCTGGAGGCTGGCGTACCGTATTTCTGATCGATGATATCATAGACCGCGTTGTCATCGGCCTCGCGGCGCTCGTCTTCACGTGCCTCGCGCATGTTATCCTCAAGCCGATCGCCCTTGGCGCGCTCCTGCTGAACGCGCATCTGGTGAACTTCCTGCATGCCGTTCAGCTGCTTGTCCTTGATGCCAAGCCGGCTGAACCGATCAGCATAGCCTTGCGAGAATGCGTGATGGACCGGATCCATCGAACCGAGCGCATGAATGACGCTGTCCATCTCCTCGCTGACCTCGGCGCGCTGGCGCGTCGTTTCGGCGAGATCGAACTCCGCCATCTGCTCAAGATGCCGCTGGACGGTGACGAGGCGTTTGAGCTTGTCCGAGCGTGTCTTTTCCGCCATCGGGCTACTGCCCCATGAACACGGTGGTAAACGATTGGCCGAACTGGCTGATCATCGCCGCGACGGCGAAGTAGAACAGGAAGAGGCCGCCGAACAGCAGGTATGGCGTCGAGATGAAGTAGACGGGGATCTGCGGCGCCAGCTTGTTGATGAAGCCGATCGCGACATTGAACAGCAAGCCGTAGATCAGGAAGGGGCTCGCGAGCCGCAGCATGATGAATGTGGTCGTCGACAGCGTATCTGTGAACGAAATCAGCGTCGCCCGCATCTGCATGGCGCCGCCGAACGGCATCGAGGTGTAGGAATCGATCAAGGCCCTGAAGACGATGTGGTGAAAGTCCATCATGAAGAGAATCATCATGCCGGCGAAGATGATGAAGCCCGAAATGGCGCTCTCCTGGCCATCTTCGAAAATATCGGCAGCACTCGGCTGCGTGTAGCCGATCATCATGGCGGCGATGTTGGCGGCGAACTGCAGGCCCAGCGTATAGAGGCGGGCCAGCATTCCGAACATGACGCCGATCAGCGATTCGCTGAAGATGAAGCCGATATAGGTCGCATTGGATGTGCGGACGGCCGGATAGACCGTGTCCCAGAGCACCGGCATGATCGCCAGCGACAACGCGCCGGCGATGAAGACTCGCATGACCGAAGGGATACGCGCCGACGAAAAACCCGGCATTGTCAGCACACAGCCACCGATCCTGCAGAAGATCAGAAAGAGTGCCAACACGGTCCCTTGCGGGTCAGTTATCATGAAATAGAGCCTAGAATCTTTATCTCGATGCCCTTTGCCAGTTCCACATGCGAGAGAACCGGAAGTGTGGCGAACAGGCGCTCGATGATCATGCGCACATAGGACCGTGTTTCCGGCGAGGTGACAAGGGCGAAAGGCAGGCCGCGATCCATGAATTCACGGATAACTTTGCTCGCCTGTTCGCTGAACTCCTCCAGCATGCGCGGATCGATGTCGAATTCGACGACTTCGCCCTTGTTGTCGCGCTTCAGCGCCTGGTGGAATGCCAGGTCCCACTTGCTGCCGAGGCGGACCACGCGCAGCACGCCATTGTCGGCCAGATCGCCGCAGAGCTGCTGCGACATGCGCACGCGGACGTGCTCGACGATCTGTTCGGTCTTGCGGACATGCGGGGCAAGTTCGGCCACGGCTTCGAGGATGAGATGCAGGTTGCGGATCGAGACGCGCTCGGCAAGCAGCAGCTTCAGCACGGCCTGCAGGCCCGAGTAGGACATGTGCGAGGAGCAGATTTCGTCGGCAAGCTTCTTGTATTCCGGGTCGAGCCTGTCGATCAGAACCTTGAGGTCCTTGTAGGAGAGAAGCGCCGGCAGGTTGTTGCGGATGACTTCGCTCATGTGGGTCAGGACGACGGAGACGTTGTCGATCGGCTGGAAGCCTTCGCGCTTCAGGTCTTCGGTGAAGGCCTCGAGGACCGATACGGCCGGCATGCCGAAGGCGGGTTCGCGGATCTCGTCGCCCGGCACACGCGGTTTGCGACCCGAGCCGGTGACGACGAGCACTTCGCCGACGCGCAGTTCGTTGGAGGCGACCGTCGTGCCGTGGATGCGGATCTGGTAGGACTTCTCGGTTATGGCGATATCGTCGGTGACCTTGATCTCCGGAACGACGAAGCCGTATTGGGTCGCGAATTTCTTGCGCATCTTGCCGACGCGGAAGGCGAGTTCCTGGTGGGCGCCGAGCAGGCGAGAGGAGACCATCTTGCCAAGCGCCAGCTCGATTTCCGAGGTGCGCAGCACAGACTTGACCGAGTCCTTCTCCAGTTCCTTGTTCTGGACGACCTTCTTTTCCTCTTCATCGCGCAGTTCCTTGTTCTGGGCGTCGATCTGGCGGGGAATGAACCAGGCGCCGAAGGCGAGAACGCCACCGAGGAACACGAACGGGATGAACGGCAGGCCGGGCATCAGGCCGAGAACGAACATCAGGACAGCCGAGACCGACAGCGCGCGGGGATAACCGCTCAGCTGATCGATGACGGCCTTGTCGGTCGAGCCGACAGTACCGCCGCGCGACACCAGCAGGCCGGCGGCGAGCGAGATGATCAGTGCCGGCATCTGCGAGACCAGACCGTCGCCGACCGAAAGCTTGACGAACACGTCGGCCGCTTCGCCGATCGGCATGCCATGGCGGAAGTAGCCGATGATGATACCGCCGAAGACGTTGATGGCGGTGATCAAAAGGCCGGCGATGGCGTCGCCGCGCACGAATTTGGACGCACCGTCCATCGCACCGAAGAAGGAGCTTTCCTCTTCGAGTTCCTTACGCCGGCGCTGGGCCTCGCGCTCATCGATGATGCCGGCCGACAGGTCGGCATCGATCGACATCTGTTTGCCCGGGATGGCGTCAAGGGTGAAGCGGGCGCCGACTTCCGCGATACGGGTGGCACCCTTGGTGATGACGATGAAGTTGATGGTGATCAGGATCAGGAAGACGATCAGACCGATCACGAAGTCGCCCGACATGACGAGGCTCGCAAAGCCTGCAATGACGCCGCCGGCGGCATCGTGGCCCTCGTTGCCGTGCGAAAGAATCACGCGCGTCGTCGCAATGTTGAGCGCAAGGCGCGTCATCGTGGCGATCAGCAGGATGGTCGGGAAGGACGAGAATTCGAGTGGCTTCTGGATCCACAGCGCCACCATCAGGATCAGCACGGACAGCGCGATCGAGAACGCCAGGCCCATATCGATGAGGAACGGCGGGATCGGCAGGAAGAGCACGCAGATGATGAGGATGATGCCAAGGGCAAAACCGACGTCACGCAGGCTGGGGCCGGCTTTCGGAAGTGGAAGTGCGGGTGGTTGCGCCATATCGATTCCGTCTCGTCATGAGATGTACGGGCATGATGCCCAGAATTCGGATCGATAGTTAAATGGCGAAGCTTGCGCGAGGGTGGCTCAGAAGCCGGATTGGATGCGCGAGAAGACGAGATTGGTGAAGATCGAGATCTGCGAGCCGACGAAGGGAGCGGAGATGCCAATGGTGACGAGAACCGCCACGATCTTCGGGACGAAGGTGAGCGTTGCTTCCTGAACCTGGGTCAGCGCCTGGAACAGCGCAATGACGAGACCGACAATCATTGCCGCGGCCACGGCGGGTCCTGCGGAAACGAGAACCGTCCAGATCGCCGCCTGGAACAGATCGAGTGCGTCAGCTTCATTCATCCAGGCAACCTCATATCGCCTTTCGGTCCGTCCGCAACCCGGCCGGACCGTCGTTCAGTTTCTTGTCGATCAGCTACCGGTCGTGGTCGAAGCCGGCGCCTGATCCGCGACGGTGATTCCCGCCTGGACAAGAATACTCTTCCCATCGGTGGTCGTCGCGATAATTCCGTCGGAATACACTTTTACAGAATCGACGGTGCCGGCAACGGTGCCATCGGCGCTGGTCATGTACTTGCCGACGTAGCTGCTGGCCTGCGTCAGGCTCGAGCTCGCCAGAAGCGTGTCCAGCTTGGTGTTGGTCTGGATGGTCTGCTCGACCTGCGAGAAGCTGGCAAGCTGCGCCATCTGCTGGCTGGCATCGACGGGTTCCGTCGGATCCTGGTTCTTCATCTGGGCGATGAGGAGCTGCAGGAAGTTGTCGTAGTTGAGGGTGGCCTTCTGCTGCGCCGTCGACGACGTCGATGTGGTTGTCGTCGTTGTCGTCGCGGAGCCGGTTGCGTCTACCGCCATGGTGCAATCTCCTTGCGAATCTGCTCAACCATCGCAGGGTGCATTTCCTGGTTGTTGAGAATGTTGTCTTCGATGACGTAGAGACCGCGGATGGCCTTCAGGGCGTCGAAGGCGCGACCGGTCGAAACCAGACCGTCGATGCGCTTCAGCTCGGCCAGAACTTCCTCGTTCTTGAAGCATGTAAGAAGCATCGTCACCGACTTGCGGAACATCGCCGTCGACTGATCCTTGCCCTCGGGGTTGATCAGGATCATCTGCGCGATGAAGTAGAGCTGGCGCAGCGGCGTCGTCGCGTCTTCCGGCTGAAGGACGTGGTTTTCGAGAAGGAATGTGACATCATTCAGGAATTCCAGCGCGACCTTGCGGTCGACGCGCAAAACCGCACCGTTGATGAAGATCTTTTCCCCGGCTTTTAGCGAGATACGAAGCGTGCTTTTCATTTAAGTCCATCCCTGATGATGGTGGTAACGTCAATAATGCCCTGAAAGTTGGTCGACTGCCGTTTCCGGATCCGGTCGCTTTCTTTCAAGATCCAAATGGCGATCGAGATCAGATTGGCGCGCAACTGAACTTCGAGCTGATTGTCCGGATGCTTGAGGTCTTCGATAAAGCTCACCCAAACGCGTCGGGTGTAAAACAATGCATCGATAGCCTCACGGCCATACTTCTCTTTGTCCCGTGCAATCGCGAGCAGCTCGATGGACCGGTCGAGAACTTGACGTTCCCGCTCCTTGGCATCGGCCACCGAGTCTTGCATGACCTCGGCGTAAGAGAACTGATACATTCATGCATCCTTCTTTGTACTTGTACTTCTACCGCTGATCATCAGAGGTAGTTCACGAGGCTCAACTGCTGAATTTTTGAAACAATCGTGTATGCGGTTTCGAGCTGTGTCTGCAGTGTGTTGACCAGTGTGGACGCTTCCGACTGATCGACGCCCTGAAGGTCGACGAGCTTGTTCTGAATGATGCTGGACTGCGCATCGAGGGCGTCGTTGGCCTTCGTGACGCGCTCCTGGGACAGGCCGAGCTGGCTTGCCTGCGTAACGATGCCGGTCGTGCCCTGCGCGGCGTAGCCGATCGCCTTCGACGTGGTCATCGCCAACGCATCGCCACTGAGGCCGGTGCCGGCTAGGGCGGAAACAGTGATCGACGCCAGCGCGAAGTAGCGCATGCCTTCGGAATTCGAATTGGTCGACGAGGTGACGGTCTCGGAGTTGCTGATCCGGCTCGTCATGTTCTGATTGGACGCGCTCGACCAGTCGGCCCATGCCGGCGGTGTCACGTAGGCCAGAGGCGGCGTAGGGGTGCCGACGCCCGTAGGCGGGAACGGCAGCGGCGTCGAGGTCGCGTTCAGCGTATCCTGCGAGAACATCGGCTCGACGAAGTTGGAGATGAACGTGTCCATCTCGTCGCCGGTCAGTTCGGACTTGGTCTTTCCGAGGCTGCTTGCCCAGGCATCGAGATTGGTCTGGATCGCCGTGGTCGCGGCGTCGGTCTGGTCGGTCAGCGGCTGGATGTCGGTGTTGATGCCGGAGAACAGGTATTCGCCGTTAAGCATCGAGTTTCCGGTGTCCATCAGCGAAGACAGCGCGTCTCCTGCCGACTGCAGAGCAACGGTGATGCTGGTATTGTCCTGGCTGCCCTGGAGCGCGGTCAGCTTCGAGACGAGAGCGTCGCCCGCCGTCTTCATGCTGGTCAGGCCAAGCTGGGATGCTTCAAGGCGGCCGGATACAACCGAATTGCTGCCCTTCAATGCCTGGATGCGTGTAACTTCGGCGCTGAAGTTGACGCTCTTCGCTGCGCCCGAGCCCAGCGAGGCGCCGATATCGGCGTAGACACCGGTGGTCGCTTCGAGCGAGGACTTCACAAGCTGGGTCTGCGACTGGCGAATGGTCAGTCGCATCGCGTTTTGAATGGCCGAACTAGAAATAAATGAACTTTTCATGGGCTTACCTCGCTATGTCCAGCAGGGACTGGTACATCTCGTTGACGGCGTTGAGTATCTTCGTGGCCGCCTTGTAAGACTGCTCAATATCAAGCAGCAGTGTCAGTTCCTCGTCAAGGTTGACGCCTGTCTCATTTGAGTACGCTTCGGTTGAGCGCGAGAGGGCAGCGGTTGTATTTTCCGATGCCGTCGTTGCGTCGCTTCTAAGCTGTTCAAGCCAGCCGACCGAGTTCTGCGCGTAGCTGATCACACTGACATTCGAGGAGATGCCGGCATCCGACGAGAAGGTCTGTGCCGAGCCCAGCGCGGTGTACAGGGTGTCGAGGTTGTCCGAGAAACCGCTGGCATTATCCGGGTTCAGGTTCGTCAATCCGGTGATGGAGCCGTCACGCAGCTTCATCGGATCGCCACCTTGGCTGGTGATTACCGCCGTGTTTACCGTAATCGTACCGGCAATGCCGTTGATGACGTCCGAGGTGGTCGGCGTGTCGCCGTCGAGGCCGGTCGAGGTCTTCCAGACGAAGAGGCCCGGCTCGGTCGTCGCGCCGTCGGTTTCAGAAAACATCGTCACCAGCGACTTGGCAATCTCGTCGAGCTGCGACTGAAATGTCGGAGCAACATCGTCGCGGATCTGCAACAGCGACTGGAGGCTGCCCTGAGCGGTGGTCGTGGACCCCTGCCCGCTGGTGAGCGCCACGCCGTCGATATAGACGCCGTTGCCCTTCGTACCCGTCGTGTAGGTATCCTGAGAGACGAAGGTGACCGCACGCGGGATGGTGTCGAAGACAACCGTGCCGTCGTTGGTATAGAGCGCCATGTCGCCATTGGCGCGATCGGCGGTCTTGACGCCGACGATCGAGGAAATCTGCTTCAGCAGCTTGTCGCGTTCATCGAGCGCGTCGGCCGGATTCCCACCGCTGGCAGTGGCGCCCTTGACGGCGTCGTTCGCCGTCTTGAACTGCGCGAGCAGCGTGTTCAGCGTGTCGACCTGCGTTGCGATCTCCTTGTCCGCGTTCTGGCGGATAAGCTGGACCGACTTGGTGGCGTCGTTCAACGAATTGGTGACATCCTGGGCGGCCGTGACCGCACTCTGCGCGGCAATCGCGCTGCTCGGAGACGTACGGAAAGCCTGGAGTTTCTGCTGGAAGGTCGAGAGATAGGTGGCCGGCGACGTCTCGTAGTCGTTGCCGCCAAGCACCGATTTCAGATCGGTGAGGCCGCTCAGCAAGGTCTGCTGAGCGCTATCACCCGCGCTTGCCTTGAGCCATTGCCGCATCAGGGCGTCTTCCTGCGCCCTGCTGATCTTCACAACCTGCGCACCATTCAGCGAGGTCGTGACCATCGCCTGACGGCGCACGTAATCGCTGTTGGAGGAATTCGAGATATTGTTCGATACGACACTGCTTTGAGTGCCGGTATTGTTGAATATGCTCTGCGCGGTATTCAGTGCGGACGTAAGCGACATGGCTAACCCGTTACCCTACTTATCTCTTGAGGTTGACGAGGACGTCCATGATGTCGGACCCCGTCTGGAACACCTTGGAATTGGCAGTGTAGCTGCGCTGCGATTCTATCATTTCCGTCAGTTCGCCGGCGAGGTCGACGTTCGAGCTTTCGATCGCACCCGACTGGATGGAGCCGAAGCCGTTGGTCTGCGGGAAGCCGGTGACGGTGACGCCCGAGCTGCCGTTGGCGCTGTAGACGTTGCCGCTCATCAGCGTCATGTTGTCCGGGCTTGCAACGGTTGCCAGCGGAATGCGGTAAAGCGCCTTCGACGTGCCGTCGGCATACTTGGCCGACACCGTGCCATCCTTGCCGATCGACACGCTGTCGACCGGGCTCGCGGCCTGACCGTTCGGCGTGCCCTTGCCGGCAAAATCGGACGCAAGCTGTGTGAAGCCGGATAGGTCCATCTGGATCTGGCCGGTCGTGACCGGGTCATCGATAAGCAGCGAGCCACCAGTGACCAGCTTGCCCTCGGCGTCGAATTCCATCGTGCCGCTGCCAACGGCAGCAGTGGAGTACGGGAAGGACGTGGTGCTGCCCGTAGCCGCATCGGCGTGGCGATAAACCGTGACTTCCCAGGTGCTTGCAGCGCCGGTGGCCGGCGGCGGCGTGGTGACATCCGTCTTGGTGAAGTAGAAGTCGTACTGAACCGTATTGCCCAGCTTGTCGTAGCCGACCATCGAGATCTGCTTGGTGTCTTCCGTCATCGGCACCGCGTTATCGCTCGGCAGGTTGCCGGTCGCGACGTTGGCGCCCGAATTCAGGTTTCCGGAGAAGGTACCAGCGGTCGAGGCGATCGCCGTCAGGCCGGACTGTGCGACATTGACAGGAACCAGGCCGGAGAAGCCGTTGACGACGACAGCCGGAGCACCCGAGTCGTAGGAATAGCCCATCAGCTTGAAGCCGGCCGAGTTTACGAGGTTGCCCTCGTCGTCCTTGGTGAAATCGCCGGCGCGGGTCAGAACTGGAACGCCGTCTGGGCTCTGCACGATGAAGAAGCCGTCGCCGGAAATGGCGAGGTCATAGCCCGAGGTCGTGTAGGAGATATCGCCCTGCGCGGAGACCGACTGGCGAACCGACGTCTGTACGCCGCCCGAATTGTAGTTGCCCGAGCTCGAAGGCAAGACAAGCGACGAGAAGGCGGTCGATACCGACTTGTAGCCCGACGTGTTTACGTTGGCGATGTTGTCGGCCACGGTGCTGAGGCGGTTCGCCTGCGCGTTCATGCCGGACACCGCCGTCTTCATGCTGCCGAAAATGCTCATCTGAAAACCTCGATTCCCTTAGTAGGCTTGAGAGTATCCGGCGGGCCTTGCGTGAAGCTGTCTGGCAATTGCGTGATCTGAGAAAGATCGAAGCCTAGACCGCCGCCCGGACACGGACGTTGAAAAAACTATTCCCAATCAATGCAGTAGCCGAGGAAGCGCTTGGAATCGACCGGGTCGACACCGAGCTTCTTGCGCAGCTTTTTGCGAAGCTTGGAGATGTGGCTTTC
Organism: Hyphomicrobiales bacterium; assembly: GCA_900472605.1. Taxonomy (GTDB): domain Bacteria; phylum Pseudomonadota; class Alphaproteobacteria; order Rhizobiales; family Rhizobiaceae; genus Rhizobium. The sequence continues at coordinate 84,752 of UCJD01000023.1, forward strand.
AACGACGTTTTCTTCGACTTCTTCGTCGAAAATCCCGTAGATGGCATTGAAGATCTGAGTCTTGGTGACGCGACGACCGCGGTTGGCAATCAAGTATTCGAGAATACGGCGCTCGCGGCGCGGCAGTGCGAAGACTTCGCCGTGGATCTCCGGATCGCGGCCATCTGAGAAGACGCGAATGGCGCCGATGTCCGTGTGCGTGGAAATCGCCTTGAGGCGGCGGCGGATGGCCGCTGCACGTGCAAGAATTTCGCGCGGATGAACCGGCTTGCGAACGACGTCGTCAACGCCGCAATCAAAAAGTGCAAGGGTGTTTTCGAGCGATGGCTGGTCGCTGACCGCGATGACAGGCGCCATCGACCGATCGCGGATGGCGCGCGGCAGCTCGAAAGTCTGCTGTCCCTGGCCAATCAGAAACGCCTCGACAGCCGCAATATCAGAATCCGCAGCCGTCTGTACCCACTCTCCAAATTCGCTTGGATCAAAACCGGTCGAAGGAATGCCTTCTCGACCAAAAAGGGAAGTGTAACCATCCTTCACGAGCTCACGCTCATCAACCACTACGATCATTCGTCCGCCTCCGAATCACTTGTGGCACATCGATGACCTATGGGTACGAATCGCACGATTCTGGGACAAGCTGTAGGAACTCACAGGCGGGAATTAATAGTTGATTAAGAATTGCCCCCCGATTTGCTCTACATTTAGTGGGTAGGCAAAATTATGCACACAAAAGTTTCGTGGAAAAGTTAACATGTCCTAAATTGTGACTTGCCTTGCCACATTGGGCCAGATTCCCGCCACATTATGACACATTTCCGGTTTGTTCTTTTTTCGCTATCTTTAGGCGAGTCAACCGCGGCAAAAATTGCTCGCATTGGGAGTCCATTTCCCATAGCCCGTGGCGACCAGATTGGCGATGACGCGGCAGACATATTGCTTCTGCGCGGGGTCATTGTTGGGGCCGGCATGGTAGCGGGCGACCGCCATGGTCCATGTCTCGTGACGATCGTGCAGGTTCTTGAGGAACCTCGCTGCATATTCGACGTTCGTGCGGGGGTCGAACATCTCCTCCAACGATCGAAAATTCTCCCCGTGGTAGAACTGGTTGATCTGCATGCAGCCGACATCGATCAGCTTTGCGCCCGATCTATGAGCCGTATCGACCTGCCTCAGCGCATCGCGCTCCGAGGGCGGGAAGAAGGGCTTGCCCTCTATGTTCAAGGCATAGGGGTAGAGCGAGCCCTTGCGGCCCGTTTCGGTCAATCCGACGGAATAGAGGATGCCCTCGGGGATACCGTACTTCAGCGCGGCCGACTGGATTTCCTGCTCGCAGGCGCCATCGGACGCCCGTGCGTCAGAGGTATACGTCGCCAGTGCCGCTACTGCCAGAGGAGCCAGAAGAAGCGCTCGTAGCGTCGCTTTCACCTGTAACATTGAAACCTCCGGCACCGCGCTGTGCTGATTGATTTTGACGCTCGCGCGCCTCGCCACCCTGCCCCTGGGCAGAGCCCTGCTGAGAGCCGTTCTGCGCGCTGGCCTGGCTGCTGCTATCGGTGTTGGCGACAGGCGCCATGCTGACGCTCACGCCGTCGATTGCGTAGCCCTGGCTGCGCAGCGATTCCAGCATCTTGGTGTGGTCTTCCCTGAGCTGCCGGTAGGCGGCTGCGGTCTCGACCTTGAGATCGACGTTCAGCGTATCGCCCTGCAGGCGCAGCGTGGCGGTGACAAGGCCGAGATCGATCGGGTTCATCTGGATCTTGAGCGTATTGACGACCTTGCCGGTGCTGCTGAGTTCAGCGGCGTTCGACAGGGACGACGAAGCCTGCATGGCGTGCGCCCATTCCTTGTCGCCCGCGATCGCTGCCGTCACGGCGGCGGAATTCGTATTTTGCGCAAGGCCGATATAGCGGCGGGAATCGAGAATAGTGACAGTCTCGACATTCGTGTTTCCGCCAACCTCACCGGCGTCCTTCTCGATGCCGAGATGCATGTCCATGGACGTGCCACGGCTGTCGGCGCGCGTCAGCCGGAAGGTTTGACCAACCGTATCCCCGGCCGAGGTTGCACCGGGCATATCCACGTCGGACGTAGCGTCGGAGGCCGACTTCAAGGCGCCAGCAACGTCGGCGACGGCGTCGCCCTTGGACTTCGGCTTGCCGGAAGACTTGTCCTTGGCATCGGCGGCCGAAGTGTCCGTCGCCGTCTGTCCGAACAATGCCGCAGCGGCGACCGTTGCGCCATCAACGGGCGCGTTTCCAAGCATGCTGAGCACATCCGAGACAGCGCTGTCGTCGGCCGCTCCGGGCTTCGCCTCGGCCTTGACCGGCTTGCCCGTCTTGTCGTCCTTGGAGGTCGGCGCGGCGATCTTGTCTGCCACGTCCTCGGCGGTGCCATCGACCGCGGCGTCATCGATCTGCTTGCGCAGCGACTTGATGTCGACCCGGGCCGTCTTCTGAACATCCTTGCCGGCATTGACCGCCGTCGCATCGGCTTCCGCCTGCGCCAGTACGGTTGCATTGCCAAGATCGATCACAGCTTTCGGGTTCGACCGGTGCGGCGCCGAGCCCACGGCGCCATTGCCGCCATCGGCAGTGCCCGCCGACTGCTGGCCGTCGGCCTTGGCGCCCTGGCTACGATCGGAGCCGGTATTCGCCTTGTTCAGGACGTCCGAAAAGCCACCGCTTCCCTCGGTATCCGAACCCTTGCCGGCCGGCCGGCTGGCCTTTGCGCCTGCGGCAGCATCTGCGGCTCCCGAGGGAACGCTGATATCCATCATATCAATTGCTTTCTTTGTTCAAAAGGCCGTCGATCTCATCCAACCGAGAGCGGCTTGAGGTCACAAATGAGCTGAATGCGGGGTCGGTGTTTTGTGAATCCGCTGACTGCGATCCGACCGCCGGCGCGGCGTCGTGAACCGCCCCCTCTCCGGCCGATCCTCCCCCGGCCGCCTGTTCAGAACTGGCTTCTTGACCGTCTGATGTATTAGCAGAGCCTTGCGTCAGGCTTGCAGCGTCTGGTTGCCGAAGCACCTGCTCGGCCACCGACCGCGCGGCGGCCCGCAATATCTGATCGCGCGGCGAAAGCGCCTTGTCGGCGATGGTGGAGATATCGCGCGCGGCGGTATCGATCTTGTCCGTCGGGATCGCGGCCATGCCGCCGTAGAAATCGGCAAGGGCCCCGAAAGCATTGTTGGCATCACCCGATAGGGCCTGCGCGCGGCCGGCGGCCATGCGGGCGAGTTCGCCCTTGCCGGCGATTGCCGCGGCGCGCGCGATGCGCAGATAGGTTTCCCGCTGACGCGCCTCGTCCATGAAGGACAGGATGCCGATAACGTCATCCGGCTTCACATCATGATCGTGATCGACCAGCAGCTTCACGAAGAGATCGGCGAACTGGCTGGCATAGGGCGAATGCAGAAAGCGACGGACGTAGCGCTGCGAATATTGCAGGCCTTGATCCACCATGCCCTTATCAACGCAGATCGCGACCGAGCGGCGGAGAGCCGCCTCCTCGATGATCGTGCCCGGCGCATTGAGACGCGCGAGATCGTATAGCTTGAGCGCCTCTTCCGGGCTCTTGGCGATCGTGACGTTGCCGCCTACCAGCGCCAGATACGGGCCGATCTTCTTGTCCTTATATTCTTGCGCGGTGTCCACTAGCGTCTTGGCGACGAGGAGACCCTTGCCGCTCAGATATTTGCGCAGGATGTCGGTCACGCGATTGTCGAAGTAGCCGTTGACATCACGCGCCACCAGATATTCCAGCGTCTGCGGATTGCCGCCGCTCATGGCGTAGATCAATGCCGCATCGATGTTGCGGTCATCATCGAAAACGGCGGGGTCGACGGCGCGCAGGCGCTTGTCGATCGTGCCAAGCATGAAGCGCTGCATCTCGCTGGCGGAATGGTCGCCAAGCACGACGGAATCCTGGACGAACTGCAACGAGCGCAGCATCTTGTAGGGTACGGTGTCGCCGCTCTCATCTGGCGGCACGAGGGGCAGAGCCTCAGCAGGGACCGCCGCGGCTTCATGGCCCGCGGAAGACGCTTGCGCTTCGGCAGGTGGGGGCGTCGCGCCGTGGCCGGCTGGCGCTTCGGCCGCCGTTTCGGCATGTCCCGCGGCCGGCGCCTCGGCGTGGGCTGCGGGCGGTGCGGATTCCTCCGCGCGCACGACGCCCGTCGCCGTCAGCGCAAGGCTGAAAGCGAGGGGCAGAAGATGCCTGTGCTGCCGGCGCTTCATCGATTATCCCTGATCGGCCTGGAGAAGAATTTCGATACGGCGGTTTGAGGCGTCGAACGGATCGGCGGCGTCCTTGAGCTTGCGGTCAGCAAAGCCGGAGACCTGCGAGACACGCTTCTCGTCGAGCCCGCCGCGCACCATCATGTAATAGGCGGCCTGGGCGCGATCCATCGAAAGACGCCAGTTCTCGTTCTCGCCCTTGTACTGGCGACCGTCGGTATGCCCGCGGATGGCCACGACGCCATTCTTCTCCTTCAGCACCTCGCCGATCTTCTGCATCGCAAGAACCATCTCCTTGCGCGGCACGGCGGAACCGACGTTGAACATGGAATCGTCGCTTTGGTCGGAGATGCTGACCAAGAGGCCACCTTCGGCCGGGGTCACCGTCAGGCCCTCGGCGAGCTTGCCCGCGATACCACCGATCTGCTGGGCGATCTGTTGCTGAAGATCCTTGGCCTCCTGCTGCTGCTCGACGGCCTTTTGCGCGGCGGTCTGCGTGTCAGGCGCTATGCCATCCTTGTCGGCAGTCTTGTCCTTCGTCTTGTCGCTGGTCTTGTCCGCCGTTTCGGGGTGCTCAGCGTCAGCCGGCTTGGCCTGCGCCTCCTCAGCCTTCGCATCCTCGGCCTTGGCGAGTTCGATCGCCTGCTTGGCCGGATCGTCGGCTTGCGTCGTGTCGGCGCGCGTCACCTCGATCTGCTTCGTCCAGAAATCCGGATCGAACGGATCGCGATAGGCTTCGCCGCCATCGGCGCCGGTCGCGGGGCCGGAATCGGCCGCACCGCCCTCGCCCTTGGCGCTGACGTTCGCCTGCTGGCCAACCTCCTGGGCGATTTCGGCCAGAACGGAGTAGGGATTTTCGAAGAAATCCGCTTCGGAGTAGTTCTTCTGGTCGCCTGATGTCGAGGTCTGATCCTCACCGGTCGCGGCGGCCGCGCCCTGGTTCGGTTGGTCCTCTTTTTCCTTCGACTTGTCGGCCTTCTCCTGCCCGTCGGCCTGATCGACCGGCTTCTTCAAGCCCTTCTCGGTCGGCTTTTCATCCGAGAGCTTGATCGGGTTGAAGTAGGTGGCGACGGAGGCCTTGGTCTCCTCGTTGGCGGCATTGACCAGCCACATGACGAGGAAGAACGCCATCAGTGCGGTCATGAAGTCGGCATAGGCGATTTTCCAGGCGCCACCATGGGCGCCATCGTGATCGCCACCACCATGTCGCTTGATGATGATGACCTCGTTCTTGCCGTGATGATGATTTTCGCTGTCGCTCATTCCAGAACTTTCTTGACGCTCGCCGCCCAGGCAGACATGCGGGTTACGAGTACCGAGTCATCAAACTCGGCGATCAGGTCGATATCGTCGTTTTCATGGTGGCGCAGCAGCTCCGCCTTCTCGCCGAGTTCTTTCTTCAAGATATTGAAAAGCGCTTCCGGGCCTTTGACGGTGATCGTCCCGGCTTCTCCTTCCAGAACGGCATCGCGAAGTTGCGCGGCCAGTTCGATGGCAGCTTTTTCGGCCAAAGCTTCCGTCAGGACGGGAGCCAGCGTGCGGGCGACGGTTGCGCTGACGAGATCGGCAACCTCGGCAGAGATCGCCTTGATCCGCGAAGCGACCAACTCGGCGATCTCGGTCTCGTACCTGCTGCGCAGCTCTTCGATCTCGCGCTGGTGAACGAGCGCAACAGTTTGCGCCTCGGCCTCGAATTTCTCCGTGAGCTCGGCCGTCGCCTTGGCCTCGCCAAGCGCGTTGGCGTCGCGGCGCTCCGCCTCGATGTCGACCTCCGGTTCGGAAGCGATGTCGTTGAAACCGCCGAAATCGTCGGAAAACGGTGTTTCAACCGGCGACGGGGCGACGACGGCGGGTTCGCCGAAGTCTTTCAAACGAGATAGCAGCGCGCTCACTCAACCCACCTCGTATCAGCAGAAGCCTGCGACATGCCGCGCCTCACATTGCACCAAACAAATCTTTCGCGCGGTTTTTCACCACGCCTGTTGTCTCTGACCCTAGGAGGCCAAACTTGTGCGAAGATGAAGGGCGCCGGCGCGCAACCGTGATCCGCGATCACTGCAGCAGAACGAGAACCTTGCTGGCAACGGTGTTGAGAATGGAAACCGCCTGCACGCCCATCTTCTGCTGCGTCTCCAGCGCCTTCTGGCGCACGGACGCCTCATCCATATCCGTATCGACAAGCGCCCCGACATTCTTCTCGATGATGTCGGCCATGTTGGCGGTGTAGTCGATGCGGTCGTTGATGCGGGCGCTCATGGTGCCAAGGCCCGCCGCTGTCGTGGTCAGCGTCGACAGAAGCTTGTCGACAACAGACATCATGTCATCGACCTGCTCGGTCGTGGTGTTGTTGTCGAGCTTGATCTCGTCGCCGTCGGCGCCGGTAACCGATCCGGCATTGAGCAGATAATAGTTGCGCGGCGCGGTCGAACCGGTGTCGTTCAAGGTGCTGGCGTCAACGGTCTTGGTCAGCAGGCCGCGATTGGCGTTGTTGGTATCGATCATGACGGTCTGGTCGGCCGGGAAGGTGATGTTCTGCGGCTGATATTCGCCCGTGGGAGCACGGGTGAAGCCGCCGATGACCGAACGCGAGGTGGTCAGCGTCGGGTCCTGGTTGAACAGCCAGTTTTCGCCGGCGATGCTTGTCGCCTGGACCGTCGTCTGCATCTGCTGCTTGAGCTGCTCAAGCGTGGTGTTGAGCTTTTCCTTGTCGACGCCGTCTTCCTTGGCGCTCACGAGCGTCGCACGGATGCTGGTCAGCTGATCGATGAGGCTGTCCATCGCAGTATAGGCGGTATCGACCTTCGAGGCGCCGACACCGAGCGCATCGTGGATGTTGGTCATGGAGCTGCCGTCGGAGCGCAGAACGCTCGCAAAGGACCAATAGGTCGCGTCATCCGCCGCCGTTTCCACGCGCATGCCCGATGATACCTGCTGCTGGGTCGTCGCTGCTTCCTTGTTGATGATCCGCAATGCGGCGAGAGCGTTTACCTGTGCGGAGCTGGTGATTCGATAGGTCATTTTGGAGCTCTATGGTAGAGGAGAGGGTAGACCGGACCGCCGGCAGCGACAGGTGTGGCTTCATGCCGCCAGCCGGATTCTTCCGATCGGCTCGTCGCTAAACAAATCAATTCTTAAGAGAAGTTAACCAAGGCCTACAGCCAGCGCAAGTAGCCGACAAACGGTCTCGCAAGCCTCGCGCAACCTTGATTCTCTTTTCAAAAACAAAGAGAAAGCCGTGTCCTGCGAGACGGCTTTCACAGCTTCGGCGATTGTCTTGGTGGCGTTTGCGACGCCGATGAACCAGGTTAGTTCTGGAACAGCGTGAGGACGTTCTGGGCGCTCGAATTGGCGATCGACAGCGACTGGATGGCCAGCTGCTGCTGGGTCTGGAGCGCGGTCAGCTTGCTCGATTCCTCCTCCATGTCAGCATCGACGAGACGGCCGACGCCGGAGTCGATCGAGTCGCTGAGGTTGGAGACGAAGCTGTCCTGGAGGTCGATGCGGGTCGAAATCGAACCCAGCTGCGACGCGGCCTTTGTGAGTGCGCTGAGGCCGGTTTCCACATTGCCGAGCGTGGTGTTCAGGTCGGTCACGCTGAGCTGCGAGATGTCCATGTTGTAGATGGAGCCGTAGGTACCGTATTCAGAGCCGATGACGCCGGTGGTGGTGTCGATCTCGCCGGTCGCCTGCATGCCGAACAGGACGTTGCCGTCAGCATTGTCATCGAGGGTGTAGTCGGTCGTCTGGACAGAGACCTCGCCATTGGCGCCGCGAACGAAGGAGGAGACGACGCTCTTCGTGCCGCTGCCGGCGACCCAGTTCTCGCCCGAAAACGATGCCGATTGTGCGACGCTGAGGAGCTGCTGCTGGAGCTGCCCGATCTCGTCCTGGATCTTGGTCTTGTCGACGCCGTTTTCGGTGGCGGCGACAACCTTCGCCTTGATTTCGCTGACGATGTTGATGGCGTTGTCCATAGCGGCGTAGGCGGTGTCGACCTTCGCGGCACCAAGCCCGAGCGCGTCGGAGACGGCCGACAGAGCCTTGTTGTCGGAACGCATCGTCGTCGCGATCGACCAATAGGCCGCGTTGTCCTTTGCCTCGGCAACGCGATACCCCGAAGACACATTGCCCTGTGTCGTCTCGAGATTGGTATTGATGCCGCGGAGGGTCTGAAGCGCGGCCATGGCCGCAACGTTGGTCAAAATGCTTGTCATGAAAAGAGCGCCCCTTGTTGGCAAACTTTGAAAAAGGGACATCCCGGTCTACCGCCGGGAACGGTTCATCAGCCTCATGCCTGCTAACCGCTTCTTAAGCTTGGTTAACATACCGTTTAATGATCGCCACAAGACATGAGTTTGGTTAACAAAAAGTTAACGACGACAAAAAAGCCGCGCTCGGGAGAGCGCGGCCTTCGAAAACCATCCGCCGAAGCGGCGGCGTATCCTTATGCGGGCGCCCGGAGGCGCCGGCGATCTTAGCGGAACAGCGAGAGGATGTTCTGCGAAGAGGAGTTGGCGATCGACAGCGACTGGACAGCGAGCTGCTGCTGGGTCTGGAGCGCCGAAAGCTTGCTGGATTCTTCTTCCATGTCGGCATCGACGAGGCGGCCAACGCCGGAGTCGATCGAGTCGCTGAGCTTGGAGACGAAGTCGCTCTGCAGATCGATACCCTTCTGCAGCGAGCCGAGCTTGGAGCCGAGCGAAGTCATGCTCTTCAGAGCATCTTCGGTATCGGTGATCAGCTGGTCGATGGTGCCCTTGGTGTCGCCCGCGGTGATCGAGAATTCGGCGATCGAGCCGGCAGGGGACGAGCCCGTGCGATCAAGAATGCCCGTCTGGCCGTCACTAAAGAGAAGATCGTCGGCCTGCGCGGAGTAGCCGGAGGTGCTGACGCTTACGCCGCCCGCGGTGCGGATGAAGGACGAAACGACAGACATCGTCTTGTTTTCGGCGTTGGAAACCCAGTTCTCGCCGTTGAACGAAGCCGAAGCGGAGATGCTCTTCAGCTGCTGCTGCAGCTGCTTGATTTCGTCGTTGATCTTGGCCTTGTCAACGCCGTCTTCCGTCGCGGCGACGAGCTTGGCCTTGATTTCGGACACGACATCGATCGAGCTCTGAACGGCAGTGTAAGCCGTATCGACCTTGGCAGCGCCCATGCCCAATGCGTCGGAAACGGCCGAGAGGGCGCCGTTGTCGGACTTCATGGTCGTTGCGATCGACCAGTAAGCAGCATTGTCAGCTGCCTTGCCGACGCGGAGACCAGACGACACAGCGCTCTGGGTGTCCGAGAGGTTGTTGTTCACGCTACGCAGCGTCTGAAGAGCTGCCATTGCGGAATTGTTCGTGAGAATGCTGGTCATTTAAAAAGCCCCTTTTCGGCAATTTTTCGTACGAAGGGACATTCCGGACTATTACCGGAAACGGCGGTCAGCGTCATGCCTGTTGACCGTGCATGTGCTGATCAACTCACCGTTTCGATGAGCCCATATGACCGCAACATGGTTAAGAAACACTAAATCCGTCGGGACGAATTTTAAGAAATACCCGAGACTTAGCGGGAACCAGGGGCGGAATAAAAAATGCGGCCGGGAAAACCCGGCCGCACCGATTTCAGATTTCTTGCGGCTACCGCTATTAGCGGAAGAGCGACAGGATGTTCTGCGAAGAGGAGTTCGCGATCGATAGCGACTGGATCGCCAGCTGCTGCTGGGTCTGGAGCGCCGAAAGCTTGCTGGATTCTTCTTCCATGTCGGCATCGACGAGGCGACCAACGCCAGAGTCGATCGAGTCGCTGAGCTTGGAGACGAAGTCGCTCTGCAGATCGATACCCTTCTGCAGCGAGCCAAGCTTGGAGCCGAGCGAAGTCATGCTCTTCAGAGCAGTTTCGGTGTCGGAGATCAGGCCGTCGATATCGCCCTTGGTGTTGCTCGTGCTGATCGAGAACGTGGAGAGCGAACCCGTGACGTTGCTTGCCGTAACGTCGGTGTCCAGGATGCCAGCGCCGCCAGCGTAAAGCAGATCGCCTGCCGTGGAGGTGTAGCCAGCCGTCGAGACGCTGACGCCGCCGCCGGTGCGGATGAAGGACGAAACGACCGACATGGTCTTACCAGCGCCCGAGCTGGAAACCCAGTTTTCGCCGTTGAACGAAGCCGAAGCAGAGATGCTCGTCAGCTGCTGCTGGAGCTGCTTGATTTCGTCGTTGATCTTGCCCTTGTCGACGCCGTCTTCCGTTGCGGCGACGAGCTTGGCCTTGATCTCGGATACGACGTCGATCGAGCTCTGAACGGCAGTGTAAGCCGTGTCGATCTTGGCAGCGCCCATGCCGAGTGCGTCGGAAACGGCCGAAAGAGCGCCGTTGTCAGACTTCATGGTCGTTGCGATCGACCAGTAAGCAGCGTTGTCAGAAGCCTTGCCAACACGAAGACCGGACGACACAGCGCTCTGCGTGGACGAAAGGTTGTTGTTGACGTTACGCAGCGTCTGAAGAGCTGCCATCGCGGAGTTGTTGGTGTTAATGCTTGTCATGGATCCGTCCCCGAAATTCGATACCAATGGAGGACATTACCGGACTTATGTACCGGCAATGACGGTTCGGCTTCATGCCACTTGGTCATTCTGCATTGGGACCAAACCCGTCATGTCGAGGATGACTTTCGCAGCAAAACCTTGCGGACTAATTAATGGCTCTCCACCGTTTCCCAAACGAATCCAAATGGTTAACTAGTCGTTAAAGGACCACTTAAACAGGCGACCTTCATTTTCAACCCTGGTCGAGACGCCTGCCGCTTCCTGCCTCAGGCAAGGTTCACGTGTCATTCTGCGCCATAATGGCCTCATTGGGTCCGTGGCGAACCGGCCGGCGGAACCCGCTGCGAGCCGTGTAAAGAACTGAACGAGGTTTGACTGTGAATCGTGTGGTTTCGTTTTCCGCAGCGTCAAAAGACTATCAGAGCGGGCGCTATACCAAGTCGCTGGAGACGCTGAATGCGTTGCTCGAGACACAGCAGGACGCCAAGATCTACGCCCTGCTGGCCCGCACGCTGTCGCAGTTGGGAATGAAAGCCGATGCGGCGATGGCATTCGCTGTCGCAGGCGAGAAGGCTGGGCAAAGCGGATCGGAATTTTCCCGCAAGGCGGCGCTGCTCTATTTCGAGGTGGGCAACTACGACGAGGCAATCAGGCTCGGTCTCCGGCATATGCTGAACTACAGCCTCGATGCCGAGCTGGCTTATGCGCTGGCCTCCATCTACAAGAAGCGTGGCCAGGAAGAGCTGCTGAGCCCCTTCATCAAGGTACTCGCGGAGAGTAGCAATACTGATCACACTCTGCTGGCGATCAGATTGCTCAAGAACGATCCGACCGACGAATCCCAGGCTCAACTGATCCGCAACCTGTTCAAGCGCTTCCCAAAACTGGTGCCGCTGCGCTTCCTCTATCTGATGTTCGCCCGACATGTCTGCGATCTCACCAGCATCAAGCTGCACAAGCAGATCGTCGACGAGCTGATCGCAAGCGGTCAGACCGCCTTTCTGCACCACGAGAGCGAGTTTTATAATCTCCAGTGGTGTGGCGATGAGGCGCTCAATCGCCTGACGTCAAGCATGAACAACCAGATCACCGCGGAGCAAACGGTCGCGAGACGGACAAGACCGCATCAGTGGGGGAACAAGATTCGCGTCGGCTACCTCTCCAACGACTTCTTCGAACAGCACGCGACCATGAAGCTGATGGGCCGCGTTCTGGAATTGCACGACAGGGACCGCTTCGAGGTTACGCTTTATTGCCATTCGCGCGCATCGAACCTGGAGCACAATACCTTCGACCGAAGCCTTTGGGGCCGCGTTGTCGAAGTTGGCGACCTGTCCAACGAAACGCTGGCTGAACGGATGCGAGCCGATCAGATCGACATTCTGGTCGACCTGAAGGGACCAACATTCGAAACGCGCTATCACGTTCTCAACAAGGGCGCGGCGCCGATCCAGATGTCCTGGCTCGGCTTTCCCGGCAGCGCGACAAACACCGATGTCGACTACATCATTGGCGACAAGTTCGTGCTGCCCGATTCCTCGCGCCCGCATTATCACGAAAAATTCATCCGTCTGCCGGACACCTACCAGCCGAACGACCCATTCCACCGGCCGACTCCCGGCTTCGTGGATCGCGGAGAATTCGGTCTGCCCGACGACAAGTTTGTGTTCGCCTCGTTCAATGCCAGCCGCAAGATCACGCCCGAAACTGTCGATGTCTGGTGCAACGTGCTTCGCCGCGCGCCGAACAGCGTGCTGTGGATGATGGCGATCTCGAAGCAGGCGGAAGCCAATCTCCGCGAATATTTCAAGAACCGTGGCATCCCCGCCAAGCGTCTCATCTTCTGCGGCCATGCGGATTATCGCAGCCACATCGACAGGCAGCAGGCGGCAGATCTGGCGCTCGATACCTGGCCGTACAACGGCCATACCACGACGTCGGAGCAACTCTGGGGCGGCTTGCCCGTACTGACGCTGAAGGGCACCAACTTCGCCTCGCGTGTGACCGAGAGCCTGCTCAACGCGATCGGACTGCCCGAACTGGTGGCCGAGGATGCGAAGGGCTACGAGGACATGGCTGTCGCTCTCTACGAGAACCCGGAGCGGATCGCCGAGTTCAAGCAGACGATCGACGACAACAAGATGATCAAGCCGTTGTTCGACGCCGAACGTTTCTGCCGGCACCTTGAGGCAGCCTATGAGATGGCGGTCGGGCGCGCGAAGCAGGGGCTGGAGCCTGATCATATCGACGTACCGGCGCTGCCCGCCAGAACCACACCGTTCTGACCTCGGCCGGTTCGCGATCTCCCGCAGACATCAACACAAAAGGCCGGCCTTTTGTGTTGAAAGCCTGGACGGTGTCGTCCCTGTACGGCCTGTCAGTTGAAGGATCGGACCAGGCTGCCGACCAGCAGATTCCAGCCGTCGATCAGGACGAAGAACAGTATCTTAAACGGCAGGGAGATCGACGTCGGCGGCAGCATCATCATACCCATCGCCATGGTGATGGTGGCGACGATCAGATCGATGACGAGGAAGGGAAGAACGACGAGAAAGCCGATTTCGAAGCCGCGCCGGATCTCGGAGATCATGAAGGCGGGAACCAGGACGCGATAATCGATTGTCGCGCCGGTATCGATCGTCTGGCCGCGCTCACGGGCAAGATCAACGAAGAGCGCCAAATCCTTTTCGCGGGTATTGCGGGTCATGAAGGTGCGGAAGGGCTCGGCGATCCGCTCCACCGCCTGCTGCTCGTTGATCTGGTTGACCAACAACGGCTGGACGCCATCCTTCCACGCCTGATCGAAGGTCGGCTGCATGACGTAGAAGGTCATGAACAGCGACAGCGACAGCAGGATCATGTTCGAAGGGGTGGAGGCGAGACCTAGGCCGGTGCGCAGAATGGAGAAAGCGATGACGAAGCGCGGAAAGCTCGTCACCATGATCAGGATGCCGGGCGCCACCGACAGAACGGTCAAGAGACCGAAGGTGCGGATGATCCATGCCGCAACCGAACCGTCCACCGGCAGATTGAGCAGGTTCGACGGGAGCTGCTGCGCATGCGCCAGCTCCGGGACCGCCATCATGGCAGCCAAGATCACGAGGAATCGAATCATTCGATGACGAAGGTCCTGAACATGACTTTCGATACGCGTCCCTGCGCCCGGAGGTCAACACGCTCCTGGATGTCATCCCTAAGATATTCGAAGCCGCGCGGACCTTCGATCTGCTGCAGCGAAACCGTCCGGATATAGGCCATGATATCCTGGTGGATATCCTCGGCGAGCTTCACATCCGGTGGGCCGGAGAAGAGCAGCGCCACTTCGAGGCGAACCCAGTTCTCGGAAGGATAGGCAAGGTTCGAGGTGATCGGCTCGAGCTGAACGACGTTGTTGGCTTCCGTCGAGATCTTCTGGAGGCCTTCCTCGCCCGCCTTGGCTGGTTCGGCTGCGGCTTTGGCTTCGGCGGCCTGCTCGGCGCTCTTGACGCGGGGCGCGATCATGCCGCCGACGACCCAGCCACCGCCGCCGCCAAGAAGTGTCAAGACGGCGAGGCCGATGATCGTCATCATCATCGCCGACTTTTTCTTCGGCTGGCCCTCTGTGCCTTCTGCGTCTGCCATTTTGCCGGACCTTAAAGTGGCGAGAGGATATCGACGGCCTGCTGGCCGCGCGGCGGCTGCTGCACTTCCATCAGGCGACCGCGGCCGCCATAGGAGATGCGCGCTTCGGCGATCCTGTCGTAGGAGATTTCGTTGTCGGCGGTTACGTCCTGAGGACGCACGATACCGGCGACGTTCAAGATGCGCAGTTCCTGATTCAGGCGCACTTCCTGCGAGCCGCTGACGACAAGGTTGCCGTTTTCGAGAATACCGGTGACGACCGCGGCAACCATCAGGTTCAGCTTGTCGGTGCGTTCGATCTTCCCCTTGCCGTCCGTGCTGGTGTCCGATCCATAGGTCACGTCGGTCTTCGACGAAGGATTCCAGCCGAGAATGTTGGCCTGCGCGTCCCAGTTCAGCCCGCTGCTATTCTCGCGACTGCGCTTGCTGTTGTTTTCGAACGAGCCCTTGTCATTGATCGAGATATTGACGGTCAGGATATCACCGACGTTGAGCGCGCGGGCGTCCTTGAATAGCGTGGCCTGGGAATCACTCCAGAGCGAATAGCCCTGCGCGACCTGGCGCGGCTGCTTCGGATACATCGACATCTGCTGCGTCTGGCCATAGGCGAGACCGCTGCCGATCGGACTCATGGCGGGCGCACGGCCGATCTCGTTGATCGCCTGCGGGGATTGGCAGCCGGCCAGAATGGCCACGGCGGCAATCGCGACCGGGAAACGCTTCTTCATGAGGGGTCCTTCGACGTATTGGGATCGGACGCACTGGCGATGATGTTGGCGATGACCGCAGCCTTCTGCGGATCCATCTCGTTCAGGATCAAGCTCGACTGCGTGGCGTTCAACCGCATGATCACGGCAGCCGCCACTTCGATCTTCACTTCCTGAAGCTGCAGCGCCGCGGCGTCCGGCTTCATTTTCTTATAGATATCCGTCAGTCCGGCCTCGGCCTGCTTCAGGAAGTCGTTGCGACGCTTCAGCCAGTCCTGATACTCGTCGCGCCGCTTCGTCATTTCGGCCATGCGGCTGTCGACGTCGGCCCTGAGCTTGTCGAGCTCCTGCTTCTGCAGCAGATAGCGCTGGTCACGCGCGGGCTCTGCGATGTTGCTGCAGAACTGCTTGATTTCTTCCTCGGAGGTGAGCTCGCCGCCTGCCGAAGTGCGTGCCTCCTGCGCGAAGGCGCCGGGGATGGTCAGCATGACGACGGCTGCCGTGGGCAGGACCAAACGCCGTGCCAGTTCCGAGACCGTCATGTTCGCGAAAGAGATCTTCGTCATTGCAGGACAAGCTCCGCTTGCAGCGCACCGGCCGACTTGATGCCCTGCAGGATGGCGATGATGCCATCGGGCTTGACGCCGATGTTGTTGAGACCGGCCACCAGCGTTTTCAGATCGGGTCCGTCAAGCAGGGCCACATTGCCACCAGTCTGCTGGGCCTGGATATCCGTCTGCGGCTGGACGGCGGTGACGCCGCGCGAGAAGGGTTCCGGTTGAATGACCTGCGGCGTCTCGGTGACCTGCACGGTGAGCGTGCCATAGCTGACGGCAACCGGTGAGACGCGGACGTCCGCTCCGATGACGATCGTTCCCGTCCGTTCGTTGATCACGACCTTCGCCGGCGTATCGGTTTCGACAGCAAGATTTTCGATGTCGGCCATCAGACGCGTCAGATCTGCTTCCCTCGGCTTCTGGACGATGACTTCCTGCGCATCCTTCGGCTCTGCGACCGGGCCGCCGAAACGTGCGCGGGCGTAGCCGTTGACCACGTCTGCGATACGGACGGCGGTGGAGAAATCGGGATTGCGCAGCTGCAGGACGAGGTTGATCGAATCCTTGAAGCGCGACGGAAGCTCGCGCTCGATGATGGCGCCGCTCGGCACGCGCCCGGCCGTCG
Organism: Hyphomicrobiales bacterium; assembly: GCA_900472605.1. Taxonomy (GTDB): domain Bacteria; phylum Pseudomonadota; class Alphaproteobacteria; order Rhizobiales; family Rhizobiaceae; genus Rhizobium. The sequence goes on from UCJD01000023.1 coordinate 101,030, forward strand.
TCACGCCCTCGGTAACCGTTGCGGCCTGGCCCTGCGCCGTGAAGCCCGAGACCACAACAGAGCCCTGGGCAACGGCGTAGATCTGACCGTCGGCGCCCGACAGCGATGTCATGATCAGCGTTCCGCCGCGTAGCGAGGTTGCATCACCCAGCGAGCTGACGTTGACGTCGAGCCGGCTGCCGGGGCTTGCGAACGGCGGCAGGTTGGCGGTGACCATGACGGCGGCGGTGTTCTTCGCGTTCGACTGGCCGCCCTGCGTGGAGATGCCGAGGTTCTGCAGCATCGCGCGCATCGACTGCTCGGTGAATGGCGACGAACGGAAGCCATCGCCGGTCCCCTGGAGACCGACGATGAGGCCGTAGCCTATCAGCTGGTTGTCTCGACCGGCCTGCAGCGAGGCAATATCCTTGATGCGCGAACTCATCGCCGATGCCGGCGTTACAGCCAGGACGTTCGGCGACAGCAGTGCAATTGCGATAAAAAGGCGAAACACAATCTTCATTTTGCAGCCACGTGTATGGTGCCGTTCGCGAGGACGGTGCCGCTGACGATCACGCCGGAGTCCATGTTGCGGACGCGGATCATCTGGCCGGTCATGCCGTCTTCAAGGGGCGAGCCGGCGGCCGAGATTGCCATCGGACCTACCGTAAAAATGAGGCGGATGGAGGAGCCGCGCGTGACCGTGTAGGGCTCGCGCAGCGCCGAGATGGAAATCGACTGGCCGGGCAACAGGGTGCGCTTGGAGATCATGCCGTCCACCTGGCCGATGGACTTGGCGTAATCGCCCTGCAGATTGGGATTGGTGACCTCGACTTCCTGCAGCTGGGCGCTGGAGATCGTTTCGCCGGGATAGATGATGGTCGTCGGAATGACCGCGTAACCCAGGTGGGTGGCGGCATGAACCGCCGGCGCCGCGAGGGTCATGGCCGCGATGAGTGCGGCCTTCGCCCATCCACGAAGATGTTCTATCCGGCAAAACGTCATGTTTCGGCCCTTCCCTGTTACTTCAGGTTCTTGCTGACGATGGAGGCCATTTCGTCGGCGGTGGTGATGACTTTGGAGTTCATTTCGTAAGCGCGCTGCGCCGAGATCAGCTCGGTGATTTCCTTCACCGGATCGACGTTCGACGATTCCAGGTAGCTCTGCTTCAGATAGCCGTAACCGGTATCATCGGGCGTGCCGACGACAGGCTGGCCCGATGCCGGCGTTTCCTGGAAGAGGTTGTCGCCGAGCGGCTTCAAGCCCGCTTCGTTGACGAAGTCGGCGATCTGCAGCTGGCCGAGCGTCGTCGGCGTGGTAGCACCCGCAAGCACTGCCGTCACTTCGCCGGAGCGGCTGATGGTCAGCTGCGTCGAACCGACGGGGATCGTGATATTCGGCGCGACGGTATAGCCATCGACGGTGACGATCTGGCCGGTCTCGTTCTTGTTGAAGGCGCCGGCGCGGGTATAGAGCGTCGTGCCGTCTGGCGCCTGGATCTGGAAGAAGCCACGGCCGATCAGTGCGACGTCGAGGTCGTTGCCAGTCTGGGCGAGTTCGCCCTGGATGTGCAGATTGCGCACTGCCGAGGTCTGGACACCGAGACCGATGTTGGCGCCCTCGGGCACGATCGCCTGGTTCGCGCGGTTCGAGACGCCTTGCGCGCGCTCGGTCTGATAGAGCAGATCCGTGAACTCGGCGCGGGCGCGCTTGAAGCCTGTGGTGTTGATGTTCGCGATGTTGTTCGCGATGACCTCAAGGTTGGTCTGCTGGGCATCCATGCCCGTTGCTGCAATGGCAAGCGCTCTCATGGCTCAATCCTTAAAATCAACTACATCTGCATCTTGGTGACTTCGAGGAAGGCCGAAACGACCTTGTCTCGAATGGCAATCGCGGTCTGAAGGGTCTGTTGTGCCTGCATCACCGCATCGACGACTTCACGCGTCGTCGCGGTTCCCTTGATGCCTTCGAACGACATGCTCTCAGCGCCCTTGATCGAATTGACGGCGTTGGTGGCCGCATTGCCAAGGACTGATGCGAAGCTGGCGTCATTGGTGGCGCTCTGCGCCGACGACGAGGCCTGGGATTTCCCGAGATCGACGCCGCTGAGATCGCGCGTTACCGACAGGGAGCTGAGGCTATTTATGCTGTTGATCATTATTGGCTCTTCAGTAGGTCGATTGTCGAGGAAACGAGATCGCGGGTTTGCTTGATAATCTGCAGGTTGGCGTCATAGGAGCGGTTGGCCTCGCGCATGTCGGCCATCTCGACCAGCATGTTGACGTTGGGCAACTTGACCACACCCTTGTCGTCGGCTGCAGGATTATTCGGATCGTATTCGGTGCTGAACTTCGATTCGTCGACGCCCAGCTTCTTGACGTTGACCGTCGCGACGCCCGTCGCCCGATCCAGGGCTTCGCCGAAGGTGATGGTCTTGCGGCGATAGGGATCGGCCCCAGGCGTATCACCCGTGGAGCGGGAGTTGGCGATGTTTTCGGAGACGATGCGAAGGCGCGTGGACTGCGCCTCCAGGCCGGAGGCTGCGATTTTGGAGGCTGCGGACAAGGGATCCATGATCTTAGCTCTTCACCGTCATTAGCATCAGTCGATTGAAGGAGCTGACAAGGGAGGTGTTCAGCTCGTACTGGCGCTTGATCTCGCCGGCTTTCGAGAGTTCCTCGGCCATGCCCACCGTATTGCCGGATTCCTGCACGCCCATCTCTTGATCGAGGGCTGCTTCCTTGACGTCGATGTCGCTTTTGGTGCTGAGATCGTTGCCGCTCAGATGCGCGGAATTGGTCCGAGCCATCGCCACGTCGGATTGGTCGAGAACAGCCTGGAAAGGCGTGATGTCTTTGGCACGATACTTAGGCGTGTTCGCGTTTGCGATGTTGCCGGCAACGACTTCCTGACGAATCGACAGCCATTCCGCCTGCCGCGAGGCCAAGTCGAACAGTTGAATCGGTTGCATGGAACTCTCCTTGTTACTGACGTGAACCTAGGCAGGTAATCTTGCGTCAGACTTACGGAGAATGCGTTCTTGCTTCATAAGGCCTGGCTGGGATCGGGAGAGACGAAAAAGGCTCCCCCGCATTGCGGAGAAGCCTTGAAAACCGACACCTTTGCGAGATCGTTTACGTCAGTAAACTTCACCCTTGGAGGTGATGATCACCCATTTTCCGTCGCGCTGCTCAAGCGTCGCAAGGCGGCTCTCATCCGGCAGGATCGAGCCCACGCGGACGACGTACATGCCCGATGTGTCCTCGATCAACGCCCGGCCGTTGGCGACATGCAACAGACGGAAAGCCGACTTTCCGGGGAACGGCTGTTCTTCAGCGGGTGCGCCCTTGTGGTCTTCCTTGCCGATGGAAGAAACCGTTGCCGTCGTCAAAGGATCGACGGGAACGTCGGGTTTTACTTCCGGCGGGTTCTTATTGGCCATCGCCAGCGGCGAGACGCTGAAGACATTGCGCGCCGGCCAGTTCGGCAGATCGCGCGTGCGATCGCCTTCGGCGACATTGATGCCGAACTTGTTCTCGTTGAAGAACACGTACCACGGAAAGATCGCGGACGCGCCGGCGAGCAGCAGGCCGGTGATTGTGAGCACACGATCGTTGAAGGTCGACCTGCGACGGCCTTGGGGCTTCAGCGGCGGAATCTTTTCGTCATCGTCGAAATCGGTCACATCTAGTCTTTCTATCTTCTATCGTCCGGCTATCTGCGCACCGGCTGGTTGCCGATGCCGGCGGCCGCCTTCAGGGCCCCCGCCAGATCGGCGAAGGAATCGGGCGATGGCTGGTCGCCGGGCGATTGCTTCAATACATCGTAAATGACGGGCACCTGCTTCACCGCCATGTCCAGATCCGGATCGGCGCCCTGCCGATAACCGCCGATCAGGCGGAGATCCCGGGTTTCCTCGTAGCGGTGGACCAGTGCCTTCAGGCGCGAAACGAGCTTCTCCTGATCCGGCGTCCAGGCCTTGCGCGCCAGACGCGAGATCGACGCGAGCGGATCGATCGGCGGATAACGGCCCTCGTCGGCGAGGCTTCGCTGGAGAACGAGGTGGCCGTCGAGAATACCGCGGGTGCTATCGGCGATCGGATCGTTATGATTGTCGCCATCGACGAGGATCGAAATGATCGCCGTGATGGTGCCCGTGCCCTCGGGTCCGGGGCCGGCGCGCTCCAGCAGGCGCGGCAATTCAGTGAAGACGGAGGCCGGATAGCCGCGCGCGATCGGCGGCTCGCCAGAGGCGGTCGCGACTTCACGGATGGCGTGGGCGAAACGCGTGACGCTGTCGACGATCAGCAGCACGTTGTCGCCCTGGTCGCGGAAATGCTCGGCGATGGTGATCGCCGTCAGCGGCGCCATCTTGCGCAGCATCGGGCTTTCGTCGCTGGTAGCAACCACGACGACCGATTTCTGCATGTCGGCGCCGAGCGTATCCTCGATGAATTCGCGCACTTCGCGGCCACGCTCGCCAACCAGCGCGATCACGACCTTGTCGAAGGCTTCTGCACGCGCAAGCATCGACAGCAGCGTAGACTTGCCGACGCCCGAGCCGGCGAAAATGCCGAGGCGCTGGCCCAAGCAAAGCGGAGAAAAGATGTCGATGGCGCGTACGCCGGTCTTGAAACCCTTTTCGACACGTTGGCGCGTCATCGACGGCGGCGCCGTGTTTGAGATCGAGCGGCGCTTCAGTCCCTCGACAACGGGTCCCTTGCCGTCGATCGGTTCACAGAGCGAGCTGATCGTTCGGCCGCACCAGCTCTCCGACGGCGCGATGCGGAAGGCACCCTTGCGGATGACGGTGTCGTGGATGCCGATCGGTTCGCCCGGCTCGATTGGGCAGATATAGGCAAGATCCGGCTCGACGCGAACGACCTCTCCGAGATGCACGCCGGTCGCCGACTTGTGGGCGACGAACTCGCCGAGGCGCAGATGGCGCGAGAGGCCGGTGACCGTGTAGTGGCCGGTCGCGATCGTCTGGACGTGGCCGCCGGGCGCGATCATGAAATCGGGGTTGGCGTAGCGCGCGGAAAGCGCTTCGAGATGGGTGAGCTTCGTGGAAAGCGCCGCCTCGGTCAGCTGTTCATTGCCCATGGTTCAAACCTTCCGCTTAGCGGCTACCACCAAGCGTCTTGATCGCTTCGCCGAAGGAGGATTCGCTGTCCTTGGTGAGCGAGGTCATGCTTTCGAAGGCGCGGTTGACTTCGATCAGCTGTGTGATTTCGCGCATCGCATTGACGTTCGAATTTTCGAGATAGCCCTGCTGGACGCCGACGTTGAAGCGGTCGGTGACGGCGGTCGGCGTCTGCGTGGTCATGATGCCGCTGTTTTCGTAGCGGAGATAGCCCTTGGAAATATCCGCTTCGAAGAGGCCCAGCGAGGCAACCTGCCGGTTATTTTGGTAGATCATTCCGTCGGAGCCGACCTTCGGCTCACCGGCGGCTCTATCCAGCATGATCGGCGCACCGCCGGTATCGAGCACCGGATATCCGCGCACGGAGACAAGCTCGCCGGTGTCGGTCAGCGTGAAGCGACCGTCCTTGGTGAGAACCCGGCCGGCTGGCGTGTTGAGCGAGAACCAGGCATCGCCCTTGATCGCGAAATCGAGCATGTTGCCAGTGTGGTTCATTTCGCCGTGGTCGGCGGAGAGGTAATCGTTGCCCTGCGAGACGTATGCGATTTTCGCGTTGAGCTTGTTGTCGGTATCGCCGATCAGCTGATTGAACTTGACCTCGGTGCCGCGAAAGCCCGTCGTGTTCACGTTCGCCAGGTTGTCCGCGATGGTGTCGAGGCGACGCATAAGCGCCATCTGCGACGACAGAGAAACATAAAGACCGGATTGCATCGGGTAGGCTCCTGGCATTGGCGATGAACGTTACGAAATCCGGGCGTTTGCAGTGTGTTCGACCCCGATTCCGCTGAGGCGGCATCTCAGACATGGGCATGGTGGCCCATTCGTCACCGACAGAGTGTCAGCAAATGCTTGCGCGAAGCTGGCATCTGAAATGCTTGGCAAAAAGCCTGCCTGAAAGCCTAATCGGCAAGGCGAGGACCAGCCTCACGCAAGCCAGCCCTCCTATCCCTTCGGTTGAAAATAACGATCAGGTTTGGACTGGCGATGAATATCATTATCGGATTTGTGATTGTCTGCGGCTGTATCGTCGGCAGCTTCATGGCCATGGGCGGTCACATCGACGCGCTGTGGCAGCCTTTCGAGCTCGTCATCATCGGCGGCGCCGGTCTCGGCAGCTTCATCATGGCGAACCCCATGAAGGTCGTGAAAGATTCCGGCAAGGCGCTTGGCGAAGCCTTCAAGCATTCGGTTCCGAAGGAACGCAACTATCTCGATACGCTCGGTGTGCTTTATTCGCTGATGCGCGACCTGCGCACCAAGTCGCGCAACGAGATCGAGGCCCACATCGACAATCCAGCCGAATCCTCGATCTTCCAGACCGCGCCGACGGTGCTGAAGAACAAGGAGCTCACCTCCTTCATCTGCGACTACGTCCGCCTGATCATCATCGGCAATGCCCGCAGCCACGAGATCGAGGCGCTGATGGACGAAGAAATCAACACCATCCTGCACGACAAGCTGAAGCCCTACCATGCCATCCAGACGATGGGTGACGCTTTCCCGGCAATCGGTATCGTCGCAGCCGTTCTCGGCGTCATCAAGGCCATGGCGCACATCAACGATTCGCCCGAAGTCCTCGGTCACCTGATCGGCTCGGCGCTCGTCGGTACGTTCCTCGGCATTCTGCTTTCCTACTGCGTATGCTCGCCGATCACCTCGCAGATCAAGATCGTGCGCTCCAAGCAGCACCGCCTCTACGTGATCGTCAAGCAGACGCTGCTTGCCTACATGAACGGCTCGGTCCCGCAGGTCGCTCTCGAATACGGCCGCAAGACGATCTCGGCTTACGAGCGTCCTTCGATCGACGCCGTCGAGCAGGAAATGATGAACCCCGGCGGTGAGAACAAGGCGGCCTAAACGGACATGAACGCTCTACTCCAGAAACCAGTGATGGACGACGCGCTGCTTGCGAAGCTGACAGGCAGGCTTGGCGACAAGGCGACGGTGGAAAAGCTCTGCGCGGCGTTTGGCGACGTCTACCGGGTGTTTCTCCCCGATGTCATCAAGAGCGAGACCGGCCTCGACGTACAGGTCAACTATCTGAGCTGCCACGCCGGCTACAAGCACGACCTGGTCGCCGATCTCGGAGAGAGCGTTACGCTCGTCGACGGATCGCTTCGCAACTGGTCGACCGACTTTACGCTGTCTTGCGGCAACGGCTTCGTCATCACGCTGATGGAGCACCTGCTTGGCGCATCGCCCGAGACGATCGAACAGCCGGCGGATCGCATGCTCTCGATCATCGAGCTGGAACTCGCGGTCACCGTTTTCGAGAAGATCGCCAGCGTGCTGCGCTCGGCCGTCAACGCGCCGGGCGGGTTCGAGCCTAGTCTTGAGCTTCCGCACGCCGCTGAGACGCGGCCCAAGGCGCCCGACGACAAGCCGGATGAATTCGCTGCGGCGATCAACATGTCGATCACGCTCTCCGGCATCACATCGGAATTCTCGCTGATCGTTCCCCAGGCTGCCCTCTTGAAGACGACCGTTGTCGCACCGCGCGCCAAGAACGCATCCGCCAACTCGTCGGAATGGACGGAGCAGATGAGCGAGCAGGTTCGCCGCTCGCAGGTGACGCTGGAGGCAAAGATCCATCTTCAGGAGCTGACGCTGCGCACCATCTCCAAGCTCGCGGCCGGCGATGTCATTCCCTTCCTCGACAGCGGCGACGTCCGCGTCGATGTCAGTGCCAACAGCAAAGAGCTTTACGTGTGTGAGTTGGGACGCTCGGGCGAGAATTATACCGTTCGGGTGAAGGATACGATCAACTCGGATGACGACCTCATCCGCTACTTAATGAATTAACGGATTTCGGCCCCTGCCCTCCAAGGCAGGTTGAGGCAAGTTTCAACTGGAATAGTGATTTCATGGCGACGAAAAAAACAAAGATCGACGATCTAGAGCAACCAGGCAACGAGGCCGAGCTTGATCAGGCTATCGACGACCTGCGCGGCGTTCTGAAAACCGACGCAGACGGCGGAATGCCGGATTTCGGCGGCGGCGATCTCGACGCGTTTGGCGGCGGCACCGATCTGTCGGCGTTTGGCGGCGATCTTGAGGCCGGCACCGACACGAGCTTTGGCGGCGGCGATTTCGGCGGCTCCTCGGACTTCGGCGGCGTTTCCGATTTCGGCGACAGCTCGACGACACCCGGCATGGCAGCCCCGCTCGGCAGCGCGATGCAGTCCAACATGGACCTGATCATGGACATCCCGATCGATGTTCAGATCATGCTCGGTTCAAGCCGCATGCAGGTCTCAGGCCTGATGAACCTCAACGAAGGCGCCACGATCGCCCTCGACAAGAAGATCGGCGAGCCGGTCGAAATCATGGTGAACGGCCGCAAGATCGCGCGCGGCGAGATCACCGTTCTCGAAAATGACGACACACGTTTTGGCGTAAAACTGATAGAAGTTTTAGGTACTAAGAAAGCCTGATCCCGCTGTAGGGACGGAGAGGTTAGACCATGATGGACTTTGACGATTTCGGCGGCGCTCTTGCCGAGAAACCGTTGACCCAGGCTGAGAAAGCAGCGGCCGTTCTCCTCGCGATGGGGAAAGGGGTTGCTGGCAGACTGTTGAAGTATTTCACGCAGGCCGAACTGCAGACGATTATCGGATCCGCGCAGGCCTTGCGCGCGATCCCGCCGGATGAACTGCTCGGCCTCGTGGCCGAGTTCGAGGACCTGTTCACCGAAGGCGCAGGCCTGATGGACAACGCCAAGGCGATCGAAAGCATCCTCGAAGAAGGTCTAACCCCGGACGAAGTCGATAGCCTGCTTGGCCGCCGCACGGCGTTCCAGGCCTATGAAACCTCAATCTGGGACCGGCTGGGCGAAGGCGATCCGGCCTTCATCGGCAAATTCCTGCTGCGCGAACACCCGCAGACCGTCGCCTACATCCTCTCCATGATGCCATCCTCCTTCGGCGCCAAGGTGCTGATGCAGATCCCCGACGGCCGTCGCGCCGACATCATGAACCGTACCGTCAACCTGAAATCCGTCAGCCCGAAGGCAGCGCAGATCATCGAGAAGCAGGTGATGACGCTGCTGGCCGAGATCGACGCCGAGAAGAATTCGATCGGCTCGACGAAGGTCGCCGAACTGATGAACGAGATGGACAAGCCGCAGGTCGATACCCTGCTCACCTCGCTCGAATCGATCAGCCGCGAATCGGTCAACAAGGTTCGTCCGAAGATCTTCCTGTTCGAAGACCTGATGATCATGCCGCAGCGCAGCCGTGTCATGCTCTTGAACGATATCTCCGCAGACATCCTGACGATGGCCCTGCGGGGGTCCTCGGCGGAGATGAAGGAAGCCGTTCTCGCCTCGATCAGCCCGCGCCAGCGCCGCATGATCGAGTCCGACCTGCAGAGCGGCACCACCGGTATCAACCCGCGCGAAATCGCCATCGCGCGGCGCGCCATCGCCCAGGAAGCGATTCGCCTGGCCAACTCGGGCCAGATCCAGCTCAAGGAAGGCGAAGCGGAAGGTGCTGCCGCGGCCTAAGGCCTTGTTGCTGTGTACAGATCACGCCAACTCGATCGCCGCGATTGATCGCGACGATCCCGGGGACTACAAAAGCAAAGGCCGCGCACCGCGCGGCCTTTTCCTTTTGACGGGGAGTCGCGACCGTGGCGGACGACGACAAGGACAGTAAAACAGAAGCGCCTACCGCGAAAAAGCAAAGCGACGCGGCAGAGAAAGGCAATACACCCTTCTCGCGCGAACTGCCCCTCTTCGCCACGGTTCTCGCCACCTACATCTATCTGATCTTCTTCCTGCCGGATGGGCTGAGCGTCGTTGGCGCATCGCTCAAGGATATTTTCGAGCAGCCGGACCAATGGAAGATCGACACCGGAACTGACGTTCTGTCGCTCTTCGTTCACCTCGGCTGGGTCTGCGCACAGCTGCTGGCGCCGGCGATGATTCTCTTCATGGTCTTCGGTGTCGCCGCTTCGATCGGCCAGAACCTGCCGGTTCCGGTTCTCGAACGCATCAGACCGCAATGGTCGCGCATTTCGCCGGCCAAGGGCTGGTCGCGGCTCTTCAGTCTTCAAGGCCTCATCGAATTCGGCAAGTCGCTGACAAAGATCGTGATCGTCGGTGTCGTAATGGTGCTGTTGCTGCGCAGCGACTACTTCGCGTCGATCGACGCCATGTTCTCCGACCCGCGGACGATCTTCACCCGCATGATGTCGGGCATGCAGAAAATCACGCTGGTTGTTCTAATCGCGACCGCGCTGGTGGCGATCGTCGACTTTTTCTGGACGCGCTATCACTGGTTCACCGAACTGAAGATGTCGCGCCACGAAATCAAAGAGGAAAACAAGCAATCGCAGGGCGACCCCTTCGTGAAGGGCCGCCAGCGCGCGCTGATGCGCGACCGCGCAAGGCGCCGCATGATTGCCAACGTGCCACGCGCCACCATGGTCATCGCCAACCCAACCCACTTCGCCGTTGCGCTACGCTATGTCCGCGAGGAAAACGACGCTCCTATCGTCGTTGCCAAGGGCCAGGACCTAATTGCGTTAAAAATCAGAGAGATCGCCGAGACGAACGGAATACCGGTTTTCGAAGATCCACCGCTTGCGCGCTCCATGTTTGCGCAAGTCTCGGTGGATAGTGTCATCCCGTCAGTATTCTACAAGGCCGTCGCGGAGCTCATTCATCGGGTTTACGCGGCGCAGGCCAAGAACAACCGGGTAAGATAAACGAATGAAAAAATGCCCCTACTCTGCCCAGCGCGAGAAGATTCTTGCCGAAGCAATCAGCCCGGTCGCGACCGAATTGCGGCTGCTGGATGCATCGGACCTGATTTCGATCCTGCGATTTGAGTATTACGGCAATCTTTCAGACCTCGTTTCCTCGGCCGCCGAGATGTTCTTCCATCCCGGTACCGTCAACTTCGGCCATGGCGGCAGCTATACGCTGGAATGGGGCGGCAAGCCGGAGGTTGTCATCGACCTCGAGATCAAGCCGCGCGGTGTCACCATCTACGCGCAGCTGACGCTGGCCGCCGAACATGCCGGCATCGAGATCAACCACATAGCGTTCGAGAACCCCTCTTCGAACCCGCATGAAAATACGGCATTCCTCGAGCAGAGCCTCAACCAGGCCCGGTACAACGCGCCGCCGCTCCAGGCGCTCGCGAGCTAACTATCTCACACAGATCGTCGGTCAGCTGATGTAGCCGAGCCGGATTGCCTTGGCGATAGCCTGGATGCGGTTGACCGAATCCAGCTTGATCGTCGCCGAGCCGAGATAGGCATTGACGGTGTGCACCGACAGGCCGAGCTTGTCGGCGATTTCCTCGCTGATGCGGCCGTCACCGGCAAGCTGCAGGCAGGCGATCTCGCGTTCGCTGAGCGCTTCGGCGGCGGTGGCTCGACGCTCGTCGAGCGACAGCAGGTCGATCATCACCTGGCAGGCGCGACCGTGCAGCTCGACGACCATGTCGTTCGGCGGATCGAGGTCATCGCCCGTGAAGACGACGAAGCCGTTGCCAATCGCACCGAGGCGAACGGGGAAAGCCAGGCCGGAGAAAGGCACGACGCCATCCTGAAGGCGCACGACGAATGGCGCCATGCCGATGGCGCCAGGGAAGCTGCGATCGTGGCTGCCGGCCCAGGCGAGCGGCAGGAGCGATTTCTCGACATGCTCGATCAGCGCATCGCCATAAGCATCCACAAAGGCCTTGTGCAGCGAGGCATTGGCCGAACCCCAGTTTTCGAGCTCGCAGATCAAGCGCTGCTTGGCCGGCAGGCCGGAGCTCGACATGCGGTAGACCGCGAAATTCTGCGCGTCGGCCAGCTTCTGCATGGCCACCAGGCGAGGGAAGAGATCGGATCGGCTGCTGACCCGGTTGGCGCGCGTGGAGCGCGAGGCAGTGTCGGCGCTACTGATCGACCGGCCCGATGCATATGCCATGAGCGCGTCCCCTTACACCAGATTGTTTCTGACCGCGAACGCGATGGCTTCCGAACGTGTCTTCGTCGCCGTTTTACGCATGACGCTGGTAATGTAGTTGTTGATGGTGTTTCGCGAGATGCCGAGGATCATCGCGATTTCATCGCTGGTCTTGCCTTCGGCGATCCAGAATAGACACTCGAGTTCGCGATCGGTCAGTTCAAAATCGCGGTCCGATTTGGTGCCACTATATTGCAGCAGGCTCGTGTAATAGGCCGTGAGCAGGCCGACATCCCTCAGGCGCTCCTGCGAGAGGATGAAGCCATCGTCAAACAGGAACATCAATGCCAGGCGCGAGCGCCCGATATTGAACATCAGCGAGCAATACTGGCGGCTCGCGCCATCCGGAACATCTGCCGTATCGGGCAAGACGGCGAAGTGCGGCTGGAAGAGCTGCATGCACTTCTCAAGCTCGGTGGCGCGACCGAAGCCGCCCACGAATGCCTCTGCGAGATTGGTGACGAGATCAAAGGGCCAGTCGGACGAGACTACGAAATCGAGCCCTGCCTCCTGCAAGAGATCAGCGCGAGCCAGGAGATAGTGCGAGGCTCCCACGTAGTCGGTCAGGATGCGCAGTCCCGGTTGCAACCTTCCCGTGCCCGCTATCTCGCAAAGCTGGGCAATGAGTTCCGAGCGCGACGAAAGGTTGGTCGCAGCAATCCCGACGAAGTTCCCTGTCCTCGTTTCGCTCTTGAGAGCTTGCAATATATGCATGTCCATTGGCAATTCCTGAGGCTGAGAACTTATCACGAAAAATGCTTGATCACGTCTGTCAGCAACGAAATGCACCTTCTCCGCGAATCATCCAAGGGTACGTCAATGAATGCAAATCACCATCTCCGAGTTCTGGGGATTTACTTTCGTCACGAACTGTGCGCCGATTCGCACAAGGAATTCATCTCTTAGAAGTTATAGCAAGCTAAGATGATTCGAGGCCACATGGCAACACGATTCGCGTCAAACGCGAGTCATGCACCGGTTTCGTGTGTGTGATGTGCAAAAAGGGAAAGGGCCGGTTTCCCGGCCCTTGTCTTATGCGGCGTTGTCGACCGCCCATTTTCTGAGGATTTTCGCTGCGCGTTCCTCGTTGATCTCGACCATGCGAGCAAGCTTGCGCTCGGGCCCTTCCTTGACGCGGCGATTGAAGCTGCCGTCGTCGTCGCCAAGGCTGAGGAGATCTTCCGTGCTGTCGAAGCCGAAGTCCGAGCCGAAGCCATCCATGAGGGCGCCGCCGCCGACGTCGCCCGCCGGTGCGAAGTCCGGAAGCTCGAGGCCGGCGCTTTCGATCGAGGTGTCGCCGCCGATCGCCGTGCCGCCACCGGTCATGCTGCGAACCATCGGACGGACACCCATCCAGATGACCAGGAAGGCAACGACCACGAAGGCGAGCGAGTTGATGATGCCGGCGAGGTTGCGGCTCAACATGTCCATGATGCGGACGCCGGAGCCGGTTTCCTCGAGAAGCTGGTTTTCGAGGAAGTCCATCGCCGTGACGGTGACCACGTCGCCACGATCGGTGCGGATACCGGCAGCCGAAGCGACGATCTTCTGCATCTCGGCGAGATAGGCGTCGATCTTGGCCTGGTCGACAGGTTCGCCGACCATCTTGGCGATGCGCCCCTTGTTGACGACGACAGCGATCGAGAGCTTCTCGACCTTGTAGCTGTTGCGGGTCGTCGCCGTGGTCTTGCTGTTGATCTCGTAGTTGGTCTGCTCTTCTTTCTTGTCGGACTTGTCCTGGGAAGCCGGACCGTTCGAGCCACCGGTCGGCGGAGCGGCCTGCGGGACATTCTGCTGGACGGTGGTGGCGTTGTCGTTCGATGTCTGCTGGGACTGGGCCGCTTCCTTGGTGGTGCGGATGGAGCGTTCGACCTTGGATTCCGGATCGTAGACGGTTTCCTGGATCTGCTGGGCATCCGTGTTCAGGTCGGCGGTGACGCTGGAGCGGAAGTTGTCCATGCCGAGGAAGGGCGCAAGAGCCTTGTCGATGTTGGATTCGACTTCGTCCTGGACGTTCTGGACGATACCGAGCGAGCGGTTGAGGTTGCTGTTGCTGGCCTCGTCACCAGAGGCGAGCAGCTGGCCGGCGGAATCGAGAATGGTCACATCACCGACATCGAGCCCCGGCACGGCCGAGGCGACAAGGTGACGAATCGAGCTTGCCGCGGCGCGGCCGGTCGAGGCACTCGCTCGAAGCATGACGGATGCCGTCGGCTTCTGTTCGGCACGGCGAAAGTTGCCGACCTCCGGCATGACGATGTGAACGCGCGCGGCCGATACGCCGGAGATGGATTGGATCGTGCGGCCAATCTCACCTTCCAGCGCGCGAACGCGGGTGACTTCCTGCATGAAGGAGGTCAGGCCGAGCGAGCCGACCTTGTCGAAGAGTTCGTAGCCGGCATTATTGCTGTTGGGCAGGCCCTTTTCGGCGAGAAGCAGGCGCGACTTGCCGGTCATGCCGGCGGGAACGGTGATGCTCGAGCCGTCGGAACCAACCTGAAATGCAATGTTGGATTCGGCAAGCGCGATGCTGATCTGGTTCAGATCGGACGAATCAAGCCCGACATAAAGCGTTTCCTGGGCAGGTTTGTTGACGAATAGAGCGGCGCCGAGAATGAGCGCCACGGAAACAACCCCGATTCCGGCCAACGCCAGCAGGCGATTCCGCCCAAGGAAACTAAAGTTCCTAATAATCTGAACTAATTGATTTAACAGATTCATTCTGTTCTCGCACGATCTTTACAGACAAAGCAGGCCTATCGCCTAATTTGACCTATAGAAGCCGAAACTTGTGCGAGCGTTTCGTATTGACGTGTAAGTAAGAGCGCCGGCTAGAAGAAATCGAAGTCGCCGGCTGCCTTGTTGATCGGCTGGGAGTGACCGTGGCGCATACCGCCGCCACTCAGCGCGCGTTGCATCTCGCTGAGTTTCACGAGGCTGAGCGCCGTTGCGACATCGACCATCCATTCACTGGAAATCTCGCCGGTGATGGTGTCGATGAATTCCGCGATACCGCGGGCCTTTTGCACGGCAAGGTCGATCCCCTGCAGGACCTTCATGCTTTCGGGAGCGTTCAGCAGATTTGCTCCGCCGATTTCCAGAAGCTGAGGCTCGATCCGTTCTATCAGATAGGCGACGTCGTGCAGCTCGGACACGACCCGCATCAAGATATCGGGCAGCGCTTCGACTGGCGACGGTTGCTCCGCCTGTGCATTCACGTTCATTAGGACCTCGGGCTCAGAAGAATTCGATACTGGTTTCAACTGGCTTCTGCGGGGCAACCGGACGCTGTTCGAGCGCGACGGTCTTCTGGGTTTCGGCACCTGTCAGCGGATACTGCCGAGCGCGACCGGAAACCGGCCAGAACTCAAGCTTGCGCCCGTGATCGCCGCCGGTGCTGGAACCGACGATGGGGATGCCTTCATCCTTCAGAAACTGCATGGCAAAAGCAGCATTTTGTTCCCCGACATTCGAGAATGTCGAGATCGTCTTCGCTCCTCCGAAGATCTTGGCTTCCAGGCGGTCGCGGCGCGCGCCCTGCTTCAAGAGACCGTTGATCAGCAATTCCATGAGATGCACGCCATAGCGCGTGGCATCTCCCCCCGTCATGGGCGTCGTGGCGTTGCCCGGCAGAAGGAAGTGGTTCATCCCTCCAACGCCGGCCACCGGATCCCGTAGGCATGCAGCCACACACGAGCCAAGTATGGTCGTCAAGACCGCGTTCGGATCATTCAGGACCTTCCATTCGCCCTGAATGATATGAACACGGCGGGCCGCAACCTCAGTTGTCATTTCAACGCTCCAAATACGGCTTCGATCGCCGCCTTCATCTTTTCGATCGTGAAGGGCTTGGCCAGAACGTTGTTGGCGCCCAGCTGAGCGGCCTTGGTCACCAGCGCGCGGTCGCCCTGGGCCGTCAGGATGATGAAGGCCGCCTTCTTGGTCGTCGGGTTGGAACGCACGGCATGCAGGAAGCCGAGACCATCCATGTTGGGCATGTTGAAGTCCGAGATCACCAGGTGGTGCGGCTGCTCGGTCATGATCTTCATGCCCTGCACACCATCACCGGCGGCGGTGATCTGCTTGAAGCCGAGCTGGGTCAGCGCGTCGCTGAGCAGCAGGCGGCTGGTGACCTGATCGTCGACGATCAGAACTTTGATTTTTTCTGCGAGTGACATTAGTCAGTTCCTTCCTTACGGGCGGTCATCTTCAAGATTTCCTCGCCAATGGCATTGAGCGGCAGCTGTTGTTCGACAGCGCCGAGTTCGAAGGCTACCCGCGGCATCCCGTAGACCACCGAGGTCTTTTCGTTCTGTCCGAGGGTACGGGCGCCTGCATGGCGCATTTTCAGGAGACCGGCGGCGCCGTCGCGGCCCATTCCGGTCAGGATGACGCCGACAGCATTGCGACCTGCAAGCTCGGCGACGGAATCAAAGAGAACATCGACCGAGGGTCGGTGACCATTCACCGGTTCACGATCGAGAAGGCGGCAGCAGGGCGCCGCTGCGTTGACCACCTGCAGGTGGCGCTCGCCACCGGGCGCCAGATAGATCTTGCCGATTTCCAGGCGCGCGCCATCCGTCGCCTCCTGCACCACCGGCGCGCAGAGGCGGTTCAGCCGCTCCGCGAAGCTCTTGGTAAAGGTCGAAGGCATGTGCTGCGTGATGACCGTTGGCGGGCAGTTGGCCGGGAATTTCTGCAGCACGGCAATCAACGCTTCCACGCCACCGGTGGAAGAGCCTATCGCGACAACCTTGCGACCGACGCGATAATCCGCGACCGCCGGCGGCGGCGTGACTGGCTGCGGCGCGACGACCTGGCGGCGCTGCGAGCGGGCGGCGGCCTTGACCTTCTCGGCCAGGTCGCCGAAGGGGCGCATGTCGCCCGGCTGCGGCTTGCTCACGCAATCGAACGCGCCGATCTCCAATGCCGCCAAGGTCGCGTTGGTGCCGCGGTGCGTCAGTGTCGACACCATGATCACGGGCATCGGTCTCAGACGCATGATTTTTTCGAGAAACTCGAGGCCGTTCATATTCGGCATCTCGATATCGAGCGTCACGACATCGGGATTGAGCTTCTTGATCGCCTCGCGCGCTTCCATGGCGTCGCCGGCCTGACCGATGACATCGACATCAGGATCGGACTGGAGCACGGCAGTGATCAGACCGCGCATGGTCGGAGAATCGTCAACAACGAGAACACGTGCCGCCATGCTCATCCCTTCCTCCCGAGGCCCT
This sequence comes from Hyphomicrobiales bacterium, assembly GCA_900472605.1. GTDB lineage: Bacteria > Pseudomonadota > Alphaproteobacteria > Rhizobiales > Rhizobiaceae > Rhizobium. The sequence goes on from UCJD01000023.1 coordinate 118,353, forward strand.
TGGTCGTATAGCGGTATGTGGTGATACCGATATTGTCGAAGACATGCTTGGAATCGCCGGATACGCGCTCGGAATGACCGATGTAAAGATGACCGCCCTCGGGCAGGAGTTCCGCAAAGCGCGACCAGATCTTCATCTGTGTCGGTTCGTCGAAGTAGATGACGACGTTGCGGCAGAAGATGACGTCGAACTTCCCCTTGAACGGCCACTGGGCCATCAGGTTGAGCTCGTTATAGGTGATTAGCCGCTTGACGCGGTCATCCACCTGGAACTTGCGACGTCCATCGATGTTGACTTCGCTGAACCACTGCTTGCGCATGGCGGGCGAAACGGTTTCAAGCGCGCTCTCGTCGTAGGCACCGGCGCGGGCAATCGCCAGGATCTTCGGATCGATGTCGGTGGCGAGAATCTTGAAATCGTAGTCGGCAACATTCGGCATCATCGACAGCACTGTCAGCGCGATCGAATAAGGCTCTTGGCCGTCGGACGAGGCAGCGGACCAGATGCGGACGCGCCCCCCCGACTTGGCTCGCTGCAACAGATCAGGCAGGACGTGATCACGCAAATGCTCGAAGTGATGGTTTTCACGGAAGAAGCGCGTGAAATTGGTGGTCAGGTGCGACAGCATCTCACGGCGTGCGGCAGCGCCTGCCTGCGAAGACACCAGTGAACAGTATTCGCGGAAGCCGGAGAGGCCGAGATTGCGAATGTGCTTGGAAAGACGCGAATAGACCAGCGATGCCTTGGTCTCGTTGAGGAAGATCCCCGCATCCGAGTAGATCATCGCGGCGATCTCCGTGAGGTCGCGACGCGTCAGCGGATACTCGCCGCTCGCCAGCACCTCATCGGGGCTCCCCGGTCTCACATCTTTGGCACTCAAGACACTCATGCAGCTTCGCTTTCCGCGTCGGGGAATATGGCTTCCAGTTCCAGCAGGCAGATCAATCGCTTTTCGATCGCCATGATCCCACGGGCAAACTGACGTTGTAGCTCGGAGGCGATCTCGGGTGTTGGCTGTACGTTGTCTTCACTAACAGTCAGTATATCCGACACCGCATCTACGAGCAGACCAACTACTTTTCGGTGAACTTGGGCCACAATAATCACATGGCGCTGCGTCGGCTCGGTCGGTTTCATGCCGAGGCGCGCCGAAAGATCGATGATCGGCAGCACCGCGCCACGCAGATTGATGACCCCTTTCATGTAGGAGGGCGAGTGCGGCATGGCCGTTGCCGGCGTCCAGCCGCGGATCTCGCGAACCGACATGACATTGACGCAAAACTCCTGATCGCCGACGCGGAACGCGATGAGTTCGCGGTGCCCTTCGGTCAGACTTTTCACGATGTAGGACATAACTTAACCCGCCGCCGCCAAGGATACTTCCTGTCTCAGCGCCTGGCCGCGCGAGGCGCCCACAACTGCATCGACATCGAGAATGAGAGCGACCCGACCGTCGCCCAGGATGGTTGCCGCGGCGATGCCCGGGACGTGGGTATAGTTCGCCTCGAGCGACTTGATGACGACCTGACGCTGGCCCTGGATCGCATCGACCATGAGCGCGCGCTGACCGCCGCCTTCCGATTCGACGAGAAGGGCAACGCCTTCGACCGGATTGGCCTGGGTGGCGCGGAAGTTCAGGATGCGACCGACATCGACCAGCGGGCAGAAGGAGTTGCGGATCGAGATCAGACGATGGCTGGCGCCGAAGGAGTGGATGGCGGACGCCTCAGGCTGCAGCGTTTCGACGATCGCCGTCAGCGGAACGACCAGCGTCTGGCCAGCGACTGTGACGACCATGCCGTCGAGGACGGCGAGCGTCAGCGGCAGGCTCATGGTGAAGACGGAACCCTGGCCCGGCTTCGAGGTGATGCTGATGCGGCCACCGAGCGCCTGGATCGAACGCTTGACGACGTCCATGCCGACGCCGCGGCCGGAAATGTCGGAGATCTGGTCGGCGGTCGAGAAGCCCGGCGCGAAGATCAGGTTGTCGATCTCCTCGTCGGAAAGGTTGGCGTCCGGCGAAATCAGGTCGTTGTCGATCGCCTTCTGCTTGACGCGTTCGCGGTTGATGCCACCGCCATCGTCCTGCAGCTCGATCAGGATGCGGCCCGAGCGATGCTTTGCCGAAAGCTTGATCGTGCCTTCCGGATCCTTGCCGGCGGCGACGCGCTTCTCGGGGCTTTCGATGCCGTGGTCGACGGCATTGCGAATCATGTGGGTCAGCGGCTCGGCGATCTTGTCGATAACCGTCTTATCGACTTCGGTGTTTTCACCTTCGGTGACGAGGCGGATCGACTTGCCGACCATGTCGGCCACTTCGCGAACGATACGCGACATGCGCTGGAAGACCGGCTTCACCGGCTGCGCGCGGATCGCCATGACCGAATCCTGGATCTCGCGGGTGAGCTGTTGCAGCTCTTCGAGGCCCATGTTGATCGAGGAGGTGCCGGTCGTGTCGTTTTCGATGACGCTCTGCGACAGCATCGCCTGGTTGATCACAAGCTCGCCGACGAGGTTGATCAGGCGGTCGACACGATCGAGATCGACGCGGATCGTCTGGCCAGCACTGTTGGCGGCGGCAGTGTTCTGGGCGGCAGCAGCGGCGGCGGCATTAGCAGCAGCGGCTGATTCCTTCTTTTCGACGCGGGCGGCGGCGGATGCGATCTGCGTCACATTCGAAGCCGTTTCCGCGACGGCGACAGCGGCTTCGTTCTTTTCCGGGGCCGCAGCCTCAGGACCGTCATCCAGCGCAGAGAGGTCGAAGGGCACGGGCACCATCGGCAGCTCCTCGGCCGCGGCGGCCTCGGTTTCGGCGGCGTCCGTGGTGATGGTCAGCTCGCAGTCCCACTCGGCGAATTCGAATACCGCGCGGATTGCATCTTCGCCCTTATCGGTCTTGAGCGTGATGTTCCAGTAGAAATAGGCTGACTCGGGGTCGAGCTCGTCGAGGCCTGGCAGCGCATCCATGTTGCAATAGATGTTCATCTCGCCAAGACGGCTGAGGTCGCGCAGCAACAGCGTCGCATCGTTGCCCTTGGAGTAGAGCTCGAAACGCGGCTTGAAGGTGATTTCGAAGGTTTCATCACCTCCGAAATCATCGAAGGAGAACGGGATCGGCGCGAAGCCGCTGTCATCGGTGGGCTTGGGTGCGGCGGCGACCGGTGCCGCGGCGGGTGCTTCGGCGGCGGATGGCGATGGGACTTCGCCGTTCGCAAGCGCTTCCAGCTCCTTGACCAAGCCACGGCTGCGGCTTTCGTCGACACTGCCGCCGTCGCGCGAGGCGCTGACGAGGTCGGCCAGAACGTCGGCCGACTTGAGCATGACTTTCAGGACATCCTGGGTCGGCTCTAGCTTGTTGGAACGAACGCAATCAAGTGTGGTCTCGAACACATGGGCGAAAGCGACGAGATCGTCCAGACCGAAGGCGCCAGCGCCGCCCTTGATCGAGTGAACGGCGCGAAATACCGCGTTGACGGTTTCCGGATCACGATCGCCATCATTCATTTTCAGAAGACCGGATTCCAGTTCGGCGAGCTGTTCCTCGCATTCCTGGAAAAAGATCTCTTTGATTTCGTTCATATCCATAAAAGAAATTCCTGATTTTAAGCGGTTACGCGCTCAATGGCATCGATCAGCTTGGCAGGGTCGAAAGGCTTGACGATCCAGCCGGTGGCTCCGGCCTGGCGCGCGCGGTTCTTCTTTTCGGCATCGCTTTCGGTCGTCAGGACCAGGATCGGGATGGCGCGGTAGCGGTCGTTGCGGCGAACGCCTTCGATGAAGCCGAAGCCGTCGAGACGCGGCATGTTGATGTCGGTGACGATCACGTCGGGGTTGCAGCCTTCGAGAACTTCCAGTCCCTCGACGCCGTCTTCCGCCTGGATCGTCTCGAAGCCCGCATTGTTGAGGGTCACGAGGAGCATGTTCCGGATCGTCCGTGAATCATCCACGGTGAGCACTCTTTTCTTCATTACTGAATCTCCTTGGCGAGCAGCGGGTGAACATCCACACCGATCAGCTGCATGGTTTTTTGAAACGCGTCCGAAACCTTGGTGAAGGTGAACGCAAGCTTGTCCTGATCCCAGGTCTTGGCGGCAGACATCAGCACCTGTGCGCCGAGAGCGCCGACGCGCTCTACCGCCGATGCATCGATCGACACCGCGCTGCCGCGCATCGACAGAAGCTTGTCGCGCAGGGCGGAGGCTTCGTTGAGGTCAATGGTCGCCGCCAGATTCAGCGTCTTCCCACTCTTTTTTGCTGCCATCAGACTTTTCCTATCTGCTGATTGACGCCCAACGAATGTGAGCCCCCGTCATAATTCAGTGCTTCAGTATGCATTTCGTCCGCCTCCGACACTTGCGAGCGGCAGGTTGAAATCGAAAGCAGTGTCGTTTTCCTCGGCAGCCCGGCGGGCGGGCTGGACGTCGACGGCGCGAACGGACCGGCGCTCGGTCGCCTCGGCGCTATTGCGGGCAATGCGAAACTCGCGAACTGTGCGGCCAAGCTCGACGATAACGGTGTGGAGATCGTCGGCGCCGACGGCAGAATGCGATGCGGCGCCTGCGCTTTCAGCGACGCGCGCGCCAAGGCCCTTGACGTCGGTGGTGACCGCGTCGAGCACGGATACGTTGTCGCTGGTCTGGCTTGCCACCGAGGCGATGGCGGCATTGATATCGGTAACCTGGCGCACGATGCTGCCGATCGAATCCTGCGTGCGGCCGACCATCTGCACGCCAGCATCCACCTGAGACTTGGTAGTGCTGACCAGTGTCTTGATCTCGCGGGCAGCGTCGGCCGACCTTTGTGCCAGCGCGCGGACTTCCTGGGCGACAACCGCAAAGCCACGGCCGGAATCGCCGGCGCGGGCGGCTTCTATGCCGGCGTTGAGGGCCAGCAGGTTGGTCTGGAAAGCGATTTCGTCGATGGCGCCGATGATCTGGCCGATGCGTTCGGCGGACTGCTCGATATCGGCCATGGCGGAGATGGCGCGGCCGACAACCTCGCCGCTCGCTTCGGCTGCCGCGCGCGTGGATGCGGCTGCGTCCTCAGCCGCACGGCTGCCCGCCGCACTGCGACGCACGTTCTCGGACAGGTCTGCAAGCGTGGCGGCCGAAGCCAGCAGCTGCTCGGCGTGGCCAGAGGCGTGGCCAGACAAGTTACGGGCGGACTGGCCAAGCACCTGCACCGATGCCTCGGCCTTGGCGGTTCGTTCGCTGATCGCGCCGAACTCGGTCTGCAATGCTTCCAGCGCGCCGTTCAGCGCCAGGGCGACATCATTGTGCGGGCCGTCCTCGGTGACGATGGCGCGTGCCGTCAGGTCGCGGGCGGCGAGACCTTCGATGACGTCGGAGAACACGCGGGCAACCTCGGCCTTGTCGCTGTTTCGCTGATCGGCGATCTGACGCTGGTGCGAAGCGCGCAGGGAGTTGAAACGCAGCGACACGGCGATCTCGACATCGACCATGACAAGGCGGATGAGCGCCGTCATCAGATCGGCGATCTGGCGCTTGCGGCGCTTGACGCTCGGGAGGAAGGAGGAGCCGGCGAGCTCATCGGCGAGGCCAGCAATGACATGTTCGAGGACGACGCCATGGCCGGCGACATGCCAGCGAGGGTCCAATCCCATCTTGCTTTCGGAGTCAGACAGGACCTTGACGCGCTCGGCGTAGAGGCTGTCGAAACGGGCATCCGTCAGCACATCCCAGTGCGACGTCTGCAGATCATGCAGCCGATCGACCTGACGCTCGCTCTCGAAATTACGGGCGGCATCGGGGAAAGACTGAAAACGCTGGAAAAGATCACGAAGGCCCGAGGTCAGGTGCTGCTGGAGCTCCGGGCGATAGCGCCGCACCATCTCGCACTGCTCGGCATCGAGGCCGGCAAAGCGCAGGCGGTCACGCAGGCTGCCTGCCTGTGCTCCACGATCCTGATCCGATGGCATGTTCTGCCGCAACGCCTGTCCCCAACCAAAGCCCGGGCATATCGCCCGAAGAGAACTCAAGGCTCCTGACATCAACACGGATACGACTGGACCTGACGCGGGCTAACGCCGGCGGTCGGATCTATCGAGATCAGTGCGGACTATCGTAGAGTTACTTGAGAGATCGATACCGGATTGAGCCGGTACGGCGGTTCGGCGTCATGCCTGCTAGGAACGCTAAAATTTTCCCATTCCGACGTGTAGTGCAATGTTTATGGTTAATTCCTTGCCTGAAGGTTAATACCCATTTTATGAATGTCGGCTTTCGGAGCAACGCGAATAACCATCTATGAAATACTGGCGTGGCGTTGCGCCGCTGCTACAAGTTCGAAGCAAGCTTCGTGTTATATCCCCGGCAAATCGCGACATGACGTCATAGGGATTGAGCAATGATTGTTCTGGGTTTGGGTGCATGTTTTCTTGCCGTGTCTGTTCTCGCGGCCGTCGCACTTCTCGACCGTATTGAAGCAGGCCGCGTCGCCATGCCTCTGCGGGTGCTTTGAATTTCCGTCATAAAACAACAGTAATGGGCGTGTTTAACCACTGAGCCGGCGAAGCGTTGCGCATCGGCCGACGATGGTGTTGTCCAGCTTACGGAATCACAAGCATGTCTCCACGCCTCGGTGTACTCATCATTATCGGCGTGACGCTTTGGCGCATCGTCACCTTGCACTTCGATACGACGGATCTGTTCGTCGACGAGGCGCAATACTGGTTCTGGTCGCAGAATTTCGACTTCGGCTATTATTCGAAGCCACCGATGATCGCCTGGGTGATCCGCGCGATGACCGAACTTTCGGGATCGACCTCGATCTTTTGGATCAGGCTCTGCGGTCCTCTTGTTCACATGGCGACCGCTTTCGTGCTGATGAAGATCGCCAAGCGCTTCGTCAGCCCCGAGATCGAGGGCTGGACCGGGGTCACCTACATCACGCTTCCCGGCGTCGCGCTGTCTTCGGTCTTCTTTTCGACCGACGTTATTCTGCTCTTCTTCCTCGCTGTCGCGCTGTTTGCCTATTTCGGTCTGACCCGCCGGCGCTCAGTCGCCTTGGCGCTGTTGATGGGCGTGGCCTTCGGCTGCGCGTTCCTGTCGAAATACGCCATCCTGTTCGTCGTGCCCGGCGGCCTGATAGCCCTGCTGCTTTTGCCAATGGCGCGGATCGGCTGGCGCGACTTCTTCATTTCGGCCGCGACTGCCGTCGTGGTGGCGGCGCCGAACCTCTGGTGGAACGCCACCCATGACGCCACGACGATCAAGCACACGACCAGCATCGCGCACTGGAGCGGGTTGAGCCTCAATGTCGGGCACGGGATCGAGTTCTTCGCCGCGCAGTTCGGCGTTGTCGGGCCGATCGTGTTCTTTGCGATCCTCTGGGCGGTCTACCGGGCCTTGAGAGGGCAAGGCAGCGCGATCGAGAAATTGCTCATCTGGCTCTCGGTGCCGGTGGTGGTGCTGATCACGTTCCAGGCGTTGATCGCCAAGGCCTATGCCAACTGGGCAGTAACGGCCTATGTCGCCGGCACGATCCTCGCCGTCTGGTTGCTTCACCGGGTCTGGCCGAAGGGGCTGCGCGTGTCATTCGCCATCAACGGTGTGGCCAGCATGCTCTTTCCGCTCGCCGCCATCTTCGCGCACCAGCTGGTACTCCCGAACGGAAACGAAGTGATGAAGCGTTACCTCGGCCGCAGCGATGTCAGCCGCGAAGCCGGCGATCTGGCGCGACAGGCGGGCACTGGTATCATCGTCAGCGACAGCCGCGACATCCTGGCGGACATGTACCATACGCTCCGAAACGAACCCTTCAAGATCTACGCCCGACCGCCGGCCGAAGCGCCCGACAACTATTATGAGCAGACTTTCGCGCTGCCCAAGACTGTCGGCGACGACGTGCTGTTCGTGACCACGCAGCCCTTCGAGTGCGCGGAACCACCGCAGACGATCAAGTCATGGCAGCCGAGCGAAGGCTATTATCGTGGGAATGTGATCTACGCCTACAAGGTGAAGGCCAGCTGCCTGGCAGCCGCCAAATAGCGTATCATTCGCCTGAGGGCCGCAGGCAGATACAGGTGCCCTTGCCTTCGACCTCTATGAAGGCGACGCCGCCATTTTCGAAGGCCAGCCGCAGCTGCGCTTCTGTCGCGCGGTGCAGCTCGTGGTGCTTGCCTTCATAGTCGCGGATCGTGCTGCGGGAGACGGCGGCGTGGTCGGCAAGGTCGACCTGCGTCCAATCCAGCAGCCCCCTGGCAGCGCGGCATAACGCAGGGGTGAGAATTGTTTCTTTCGCGCCTTGACCCATGATGTCAAACCACCCATATTGGTTGATATTAGCCAAATATGTCATAATTTAAACAGGATTTCCAGTCGGGGAGACCGCTCATGCCGCACGACACACCTTTGATTTCGACAATCGTCGGGGGTCTCGTGCTTGCGTTCATCCTCGGCGCCTTCGCCAACCGGCTGAAATTGCCGCCTCTCGTCGGCTACCTCATCGCCGGCATTCTGGTGGGGCCGCACACGCCCGGCTACGTGGCGGACCAGAATCTCGCGCCAGAGCTTGCCGAGATCGGCGTCATCCTCCTGATGTTCGGCGTCGGCCTGCACTTCTCCCTGAAAGACCTTCTCTCCGTGCGCGGGATCGCTGTGCCGGGCGCGATCGTGCAGATCGGCTTCGCCACCCTTCTCGGCTGGGGATTGGGCGCGCTCATGGGCTGGCCGACGGGCGGGAGCCTCGTCTTCGGGCTGGCTCTCTCCGTCGCGTCGACCGTCGTGCTCCTTAAGGCATTGCAGGAGCGGCGGCTCGTCGAGACGGAACGCGGCAAGATCGCGGTCGGCTGGCTGATCGTGGAAGACCTTGCCATGGTGCTGGCGCTCGTCCTCATCCCCGCGGCCGCCAGCATCGGCAGCGGCCACGGAACCGTCGAGCCGCTGTCGGCAGCGGTGAACCGCATGTTCGGCCTCGACATGGGGATCGGCGGCATCATCGGCATGACGCTGGTCAAGGTGGCGCTCTTCGTGGGCGTGATGCTGGTCTTCGGCCGACGCGTCATTCCCTGGACGATGCACCGCATCGCCCACACCGGGTCGCGCGAACTGTTCCGCCTCGGCGTTCTGGCGATCGCGCTCGGCGTCGCCTTCGGTGCATCGAAGCTGTTCGGCGTGTCGCTGGCGCTTGGCGCCTTCTTCGCCGGCATGGTTCTCGCCGAAAGCGAGCTCAGCCACCGGGCGGCGCAGGAAAGCCTGCCGCTTCGCGACGCTTTTGCGGTGCTGTTCTTCGTTTCCGTCGGCATGCTGTTCGATCCCAACATCTTGATCGAAAAGCCGATCCCGCTGATCGCCACCATCTTCATCATCGTCATCGGCAAGTCGTTCGCCGCCTTCCTCATCGTGCAGCTGTTCCGCAAGCCCGTGGGAACCGCGCTGACCATTTCGGCAAGCCTGGGCCAGATCGGCGAATTCTCCTTCATTCTCGCCGCCCTCGGCGTCGATCTCGGCCTGCTGCCGGAAGAAGGCCGCGACCTCATCCTTGCCGGCGCCATCATATCGATCATCCTCAACCCGCTTCTCTTCTATGCCTGCGACAAGCTGCGGCCGCTGCTGGAGCCGAAGCGTGACGAGATTCAACCCGAGCCGGCTGCCGAGACTGCGACCGAAGTGGTGGAAGAACCGCCGATCGTGGCTGACGAGGTGCATGCGACCAAACTGTCGGGCCACGCCATTCTCGTCGGCTACGGGCGGGTCGGCAGCATTGTCGGGCAGAACCTGAAATCCTCGGGCACGCCCTTCCTCGTCGTCGAGGATTCCGACAACCGTATCGCGGCACTTCGCGATCAGGGCATCGAAGTCGTCGGTGGCAACGCGGTCACGCGCGAGGTGCTCGATCTCGCCAATCTCAAGGGCGCGCGAAGCCTGGTCATCGCCATTCCCAACGCATTCGAGGCATGCCGCGTGGCCGAACAGGGGCGTGCGGTCAATCCGGGCGTGCTGATCGTGGCGCGCGCGCATTCGGACGCCGAGGTCGAAGAGCTGAAGCAATATGGCGCCGACACCGTCATCATGGGCGAACGCGAAATCGCCATGGGCATGCTTGACCGCCTCTCTCAAGTGCATCATGACAGTTCACCCTATGAAGTCGAGACCGAGGCTGGTATAAGCGCGGCCGAGGAAACGCCTTCTCCTGAGAAACACTGAGAGAACTTTGCGCCGTTGAGCCGGTTCGAGATTGAAAATCCGCAGGACGACCAGATGAGGTTCGATACGCGCCGCATGACCGGTCGCGTTGCCGTCTCGCTGGCTGTGGCGATCTTCGCCTATCTCGGCCTGTTGTTTGGCGGCAATCTCGTGCTCGGCCCGACGCGCGGCCCCAACAACGCATTCTCTTCTTCGAGCAAGGATAGCCAACCGCTCCAGGTGAGCGCACGCGACGTCGTGCGCGGCGTGCTCGCGGCTGACCGGAAGGTCGCGCAGAAATACGCGACCTATGCGTCCGGCGACGCCGCACAAGCCGACCAGCCTATCTTCCAGCGCTCGTCGCTTGACTTGCTCCGGCTTTCGCAATCGACCTCGCCTGCGTTTTACGCGGCTGAAGCGAAGCCCTACGATTCGCATGGACCGCCTGCTTTCGCGGCCTGACGACACGCGCCTCGGCGCCTCCCATTGCATTTACGACACGCCTGCCTGCGCTCGAAGCGCAGGTCCAAGCGTTATCAAGGATAGACAAGACAATGCGCACCTCACCATGGCTGGTGGCCACCTATACGGTGATCATTCTCCTCGGCATTCTGATCGCACTGCCGAATGCCCTGCCGCAATCCACATTGCAGCGCCTTCCCTCCTGGCTCCCGCACCAGCAGGTCTCGCTCGGCCTCGATCTTCGCGGCGGCTCGCACCTCGTTCTCGAAGTCGATGAAGCCGACCTGACGCGCGAGCGTCTGCAGTCGCTTCTGCAGGACGCACGCCGCGTGCTGCGCGAAAAGAACATCCAGCCGAAGTCGGTCGTTCGCAACCAGAACCAGATCGTCGTGACGCTGAACGACCAGGCGCAGACCGACGAAGCCGTGACGCAGCTGCGCACGCTCGGCAACACGATCGCAACCGGCATCTCCGCCGGCCAGTCGGACCTTTCGGTCACGACCAGCGGCGGCAACATCATCGTCGCCTTCTCGCCCGCCGGCATCTCCAGTAACGTCGACAGCGCCGTCCAGCAGAGCCTTGAAGTCATTCGCCAGCGCGTCGACCAGGTCGGCGTGGCCGAACCGACGATCCAGCGCATCGGCGGCAACCGTGTTCTCGTGCAGCTTCCGGGCGCGCAGGATCCGACCCGCCTTCGCCAGCTTCTCGGCTCGACCGCCAAGATGTCCTTCCACATGCTCGCGCCGAACAACGCTCCCGGCCCCGGCGTGACGATGCTCAAGGACGATCAGGGCAACACCTATCCGGTTCTCGACCGCGTCGAGATTTCCGGTGACCGTCTTTCCGACGCCCGCGTCAGCTTCGACCAGAGCCAGCAGCCCGTCGTCAGCTTCCGCTTCGACAGCGCCGGCGCAACCCGTTTCGCCGACATTACGCGCCAGAACGTCGGCAACCCGTTCGCCATCGTTCTCGACGACAAGGTGCTGAGCGCGCCTGTCATCCGCGAGCCGATCACCGGCGGTTCCGGCCAGATTTCCGGCAACTTCTCGACCGATACGGCCAACACGCTTGCCGCCATGCTGCGCGCCGGCGCCCTGCCCGCCAAGCTCACCGTCATCGAAGAACGCACCGTCGGTGCCGACCTCGGCGCCGATGCGATCCAGATGGGTATCTATTCCGGTCTCGTCGGCTTCATCCTCGTCGCAGCCTTCATCTTCCTGCTCTACGGAACCTGGGGCATTCTCGCCAACGTCGCTCTGCTGATCCACACGATCCTGACCTTCTCGGCACTGACGCTTGTCGGCGCCACGCTGACGCTGCCCGGCATCGCCGGCGTCGTGCTCGGCATCGGTCTGGCGGTTGACGCCAACGTTCTGATCAACGAGCGCATCCGTGAAGAAACCCGCAAGGGCAAGGGCTCGTTCGCAGCCATCGATACCGGCTTCCGCCGCGCCTACTCGACCATCATCGACGGCAACATGACGGCGCTGATCGCCGCTGCCATCCTGTTCTGGTTCGGCACCGGCCCGGTTCGCGGCTTCGCCGTGACCATGGCGCTCGGCCTGATCATCTCGATGTTCACCTCGGTCGCCTTCGTTCGCGTTTCGATGATCGAGATCACTCGTCGCTTCAAGCTGAAGACCATCAACATCAAGCCGCTGCTGCCGGTCTTCTACCCCTACGACAAGCACATCCAGTTCATGAAGGCCCGCTTCTTCGGCGTGACCGTCTCCGCACTGCTGTCGGTCGCATCGGTCGTGCTGTTCTTCCACCCTGGCCTCAACTACGGCGTCGACTTCCGTGGCGGTATCCAGATGTCGGTGAAGACGCAGGAAGCAGCCGATCTCGGCAAGTTCCGCGAAGGCCTGAACAGCCTCGGCCTCGGTGAGGTGTCGCTGCAGTCCTATGGTGACAACAACACCATGGCTGTTCGCGCTCAGCGCCAGGACGGCGGTGAAGAGGCGCAGACGGCTGCCGTCACCAAGCTGAAGGACGAGATCGTCAAGATCGATCCATCGGCCACCGTGACCGGCACCGACGTCATCGGCCCGAAGGTTTCGGGCGAGCTTGCATGGGCGGGTATCCTGTCCGTCGTCATCGCCAGCCTCGCGATGCTGCTCTACATCTGGTACCGCTTCGAATGGCCATTCGCGGTGGGCGCCATCGTCACGCTCATTCTCGACGTGACGAAGTGCATCGGCTTCTTCGCGCTGACGGGGCTCGACTTCAACTTGACCGCCATCGCGGCGATCCTGACGCTGGTCGGCTACTCCGTGAACGACAAGGTTGTCGTCTATGACCGCATGCGTGAAAACATGCGCCTCTACAAGTCGATGCCGCTGCGCGAACTGATCGACAAGTCGATCAACGAGACGCTGGCCCGAAGCATCTACACCAACGTCACCGCCTTCCTCGCGCTGCTGCCCATGGCGATCTGGGGCGGTAGCGCCGTGGAAAGCTTCGCCATCCCGATGGTGTTCGGCATTCTCGTCGCGGCCGCTTCGTCGGTCTTCATCGCGGCGCCGATCCTGCTCTTCCTTGGCGACTGGCGCACGCGCCACCGCGCGGCGGTTTCGAGCAACGACGACAAGGTCGACATCATTCCGCCGAGCTCGCGCAAGTCGGCAGGCTGATCCAGGATCGACCTTTTCAGGTTGTTTCGTGAAATTGATGCGGGCGCCGGTTGCAGAACCGGCGCCCGCTTTCTATTCTCCGCCCGGGCTGAAGCTGGCGAGACGAGACATGTCACCATCGACGACAGAAACCGACGAAACGCGCATCAAGCGCTTTCTCGCCATCGCCTCGCACGACCTGCAATCGCCGCTCAGGCACATCGCGATGTATGCGGAGATCCTGATCGACGAGATCGGCGACAGGATCGATGGCGAACATCTGGAGTATCTCAACACCATCCTTGCCAAGACGCAGGCCGCGCAGGAGCTGACGAAGGGACTGATCAGCTTCGCATCCGGCGCGCCGAGGCTTGTGATCAGCGATATCGACACCAAGCTGCTGGTCGGGCAGATCTGGGCGGAGCTGCGCTTCGAGGTCGATGCCCCCAAGGCGACGATCGAGACCGGCGACCTGCCCGGCATCCGGACCGATGCGGGGATACTGGGGCTGGTGCTGAAGAACGTGATGGCGAACGGGCTGATGCATCGCACGGATACTGGCGAGGCATGCCGTCTGACGGTCGAAGCGGACGTCGATGCCACGCATTGGACGATCCATATTTCAGACAACGGCCCGGGCATCGCGGCTGAGCATCAGGACAGCATATTCACCGCCTTCTGGAGCCTGCAGCCGGAGGGTGCCGCAAAGCGGCCGGGCCTCGGGCTGGCAGCCGCGCGGGAACTGGTGACTGCGCTCGGGGGTACGATTTCGCTCGCATCATCGGCGGAGACGGGAAGCCGCTTCACCATCCGCCTGCCGGTACAATGACACGTCAGATGTTGTAGTCGTCCTTCCAGACATCAGGCATGTCATAGCGAACGTACTCGCGGATGATGTATTGCAACGTCTCGACGTCGATCTCTTCCTTGCCGATGCGAAAGTCGACGCCGTAATCCTGGAACTGCTGGAAGTAGCTGTCAGACACATCCATCGATATGACGCCGATCGGGCCGGTGTAGCTCGCGGCCCGCAACTTCGGCACGGTCTCGCGAAAGTCCGCGTTCGGCAGCAGTCGGTTGTCGAGCAGGATCAGGTCGAACCTGTCGCTGCCGAGCTTGGCCAGCGCATCGCTGACCGATTGCGCGTAGTCCATCTCGACCTTCGGCTCGGTGAGTGCCGCGACGGTCTTTTTCAAGGCGCGAAATTCGATGAATTCGTCGTCGACGAACAGGATCTTGACGGCCTCGCCGCGAGCCGCCTCTTGTCTCATTTCAGCGTTTTTGCTCACGAAACAAGTCCCATGCGCAAGGCCATCGCCACCATGTGGACGCGATTGACCGCGCCGAGCTTTCGAACCGATGCCGCGATGTGCGAATTGACCGTGTGTTCCGACAGGCCGAGGATGATGGCGATCTCCGCCGATGTCTTGCCTTCACTCGTCCAGCGAACCACTTCATTCTCCCGTTGGGTCAAACGCCCGGACATTTCATTGACCAGGATTTCCTCGTAGAACTTGTCGAATATCCGCATTGTATCGAGCAGAATATCGGCGATCTCGCCTTGATCCGGCTGCTTGCCCTTGCCGCTGAAGGCAACACAGTAGCGACGCCCCTCAGGCGTGAAAAGCGGGATCAGCAGGAAGCTGTTGGTGTCGAATTCGTTGAGCACGAGATCGGGCGGGTAGCCTTCAAGATTGTTCGCCCTGCCGCTCACTGGCGTCGCCAGGAACTGCGCGGCCTTGGATTTGACGAAGCCGAGCGCGCGGCCCATGGCGTAGACGAAGAAGCCGGTCTGGCGTTCGGCGACGTTGGTGATGATGATATCGCGCGCGCCGAAGGGCTGCGACGCCTCGGAGATGCGGGCAAGCGCGAAGCTATCGAAGGCATAGTGATGTGCAGCCGCCTTCAGAAGTCGAAAGAAATCCGTGCGGTTGATCGCCCGCCCCAATTCCGGGCCAGCGTGAAATGGAAGTGCCATCGCGCTACTCATTCCGCATTCCTGCCTCTTGGCTCAAGCTTGCCTTTGCTTACCAGTTCGGCGACGTCCCCGAACTCTGGAGACACGCGCCAGACTGCTACAGTTAATAACCGAGTGCGGAGTTTCGAGGGAAAACGCCGCGACACGCCGATCACAAAATCGGCATGCGACCTCCACTTGCGCCCGCTAACGCCAGCACTCGCCCCTTCCCATGCCGTCCGCGCCGCGCTTCACGCATCAACGGGACGACAGACTTCATTCACGGATTTTGCCGGGTTGTTTTCGTCAACAAAGTCAAACGGCTCTCCCAGCATCGTCTCACACTGCCCTTTGCGTATAGTGTGAAATGCAGCCAAAGTCGTGTCAATGAGACTTGCAACCATTGCGTCATAAATACCTAAGAAAGTCGATCGTCTTTGATAGACTATTGGCTGATATCGACGAGCGCACTCAGGTCGATCGGCTTTTCGACGTATAAATCCGCCCCGCACGCCAAGGCCCGCTCGCGATCCGCCTTCGCGTCCGAACCCGAACAGACGGCGATTCGCATCGATGCGAAGCGGTGATCTGCGCGCAGGCGCGTGATGAGGCCGATACCGCTGTCAACGGGCATGTAGAGATCGACGATCAGGAGTGCCGGCAGCGCCGCTCCATCGGCGGCGGATAAAGAGAGCGCGTCGAAGGCAGTATCGGCGGTCTGGAAGCAGGAAAGCACGATGTCGGGTCGCTTTCTTCGACAGACATATTGCGCGTAGAACAGGTCGTCGCGGCTGTCGTCTAGATAAAATACCGCCGTCATTCTCACCCTCGTGCGCTCGCCCCGGCGTTCCGTTCGACTGCAAGGCGCAGTATCCGTAGCGGGCATATTGCCGGTAGGAACCGAAGCCGCAACTATCGCTGCAGATGTATATTGAATAATTTTCAATTCTGGAAATAGTAACCGCCGGACGGGAGAGCAACGCGTGGTGAAGCCGATCATTGGTCGAAGGACGAGTGCCCCCTGGCGCCAGGAACGACACCGTTTGACCACGATCGTGCTCGGCGTGCTGCTGCTCATGCTCGGCGCGGTGATCCTTCTCTCCTGGGTGCGGCAGATCGAGCCTCTTCTTTTTCTGATACCGGACTCGCCGGCGATGGCGATCAATACGGCGATCTGCTTCTGCCTCACCGGGATCGCGCTGGTCATCTCCGTCCATACCAGCGCCAATGCGCGGCTCGCGGCTTTCCTGCTGTTTTCGCTCGCCGCCGCGATGAGCGGTGTCCGGCTGATCGAGCTGACATTCGTCGGGCGCCAGCCGCAGATCATGGAACGTTTTCTGGCCGGCATTTTCGTCGATCCGGCATTCTTTGCCCGCATCGGCGGCGGCATGGCGCTGAACACGGCCGTGATCATGTTCTTCTCCAACCTCTCGCTGGCGCTGACCCCGCCGGACAAGAAGGGCAAGGCGCGGCAGTTCGAGGAGCTCGTCGGCTATGTGGTGATCGGCCTCGGAATTTCCGCGCTTGCCGGGTACGCGATGCACACCGAGCACATCTATCGCTGGGGTTCGAATATCGGCATGGCGGTGCACACCGCCGCCGGCGTGACACTACTCGGCTCGGCGATGCTGGTGCGGTCCTGGTGGCTGCAGCCGGGCCAGCATGGCGGCATGCCCGTCTGGCTGCCTGGTGCGATCTGCTTCGTCGGGCTGATGATCGACCTCTACACCCCGCTGGGCGTGGTGAACGGCATGATCTACGTGCCGCTGATCCTGACGTCGCTGTGGTTCAAGAGCCGCACGGCGCCCTTCAACCTGGCCTTCGTCTGCTCGATCCTGATCCTGCTCGGCTTCCTCGCGGTTGACCGGCATGGCGAGGGCTATGGCTACGAGGCGACGAACCGCGCCATCACCGTCGGCATGCTCTGGCTGGTGGCCACCTTCGTGTTCTTCTTCCAGCGCAAGAGCGACAGCCTGGATGCCGAGCGCATCCGTTTCGACACCGTGACGCGCAACACGCCGAACGCAATCGTTGCCATGGACCCTGAGGGCAAGATTTCGTTGTTCAATCCGGCGGCGGAAGAGATGTTCGGCCAGACATCGACGGAGGCGATCGGCCAGAGCGTGCACATGCTGCTGCCGGAGACCTTTCATGCGGGGCTCGACGACTATTTCAGGCGATCGCTAATGCTCAGCGAGGAAGGCGGTACCGGGACGACGGGCACCATCTCCGGCATCAGGCGCAACGGCGAGACGTTCCCGCTCGATGTGTCGCTGAGCGCCTTCCGGACCGGGACAACGGTTACCTTCGTCGCCATTCTGCGCGACATCAGCCTGCGGGTACAGCAGGAAGAACAGCTGCGGACGATGTTCCGCCAGCTTCAGGCCTACACTGATGATCTCGAGCGCAGCAACTCCGATCTCGACGAATTCGCCTACATCGCATCGCATGACCTGAAGGAGCCGCTGCGCGGGATGCACAACCATTCCCGCTTCCTGCTTGAGGACTATGAGGCGGTGCTCGACGAGGACGGTGTGCGGCGCCTCAACCGCATCGTCCGGCTCAGCCAGCGCATGGAGAAGCTGGTCAACGACCTGCTCTATTTCTCGCGCATCGGGCGCCAGCAGCTGGCGGTGAAGCGCAGCGATGTTCACGCCATCGTCAAGGACGTGGTCTCGACCATGGAGCTTTATCTGGAAGAGCGGCGGGCGAAGGTGCTGGTCGAAGGTCAGCTTCCCGAGGTCGTCTGCGATTCGCTGCGGCTGACGGAGGTCTACCGCAACCTGATCACCAATGCCGTGAAATACAACGACAAGGCCGAACCGGTCGTGACGGTCGGCCATGTCGCGGAGTTTGTCGGCGAAAACGGGCGCCGGACGAGCGACGTCTATTTCGTGCGCGACAACGGCAAGGGCATTCCCCGCGAGTTTCACGAGGATATCTTCCGCATCTTCAAGCGGCTGGAAAAGACGCAGGAGACAGACGACGGCACCGGCGCCGGGCTGACCTTCGTGCGCAAGATCATCGGCCGCCACGAGGGCGACGTCTGGCTGGAATCAGAGGTTGGCCAGGGCACGACCTTCTATTTTACATTGGGTCACAAGCGCGAGGGACAGCATGCAGCAACGTGAGACACAGCCGATCCTGATCGTCGAAGACAGCGAGGACGATTACGAAGCGACGATCCGCGCCTTCAAGCGCGCCAAGCTCAAGAACCCGGTGCAATGGGCACCATCAGGCCAGCAGGCACTAGATCTGCTGGCCACCATGGAAACACGGCCGGGGCTCATCCTGCTCGACCTCAACATGCCGGGGCTCGATGGGCGCAAGACGCTGGAGGCGATCAAGTCCAACCCGGCCTGGCGGAAGATCCCCGTGGTGATCCTGACGACATCGGACGACGAGCGCGACATCGAGGGATGCTACGCGCTCGGTGCCAATACCTATGTGCAGAAGCCTGTCGATCTCGACGGGCTGTTCGCGGCGATCCAGAGGTTGAAGGAATACTGGTTCGAGATCGCCATATTGCCTCTGGAGGGGTGATGTCATGCCTGAGGGCAGCGCGGTACTTGTTATCGACGACAATATCGACGACCGCGAGGTCTACCGGCGGATGCTGGCGCGGGTTCCTGGCACGAACTATGTGGTGCTCGAGGCTGAGAACGGCGACGAGGGCATAGCGCTCAATGCGCGAATGCGACCGGATTGCGTCTTGCTCGACTACTCGCTGCCGGGGCGAGACGGCGTCGGCGTGCTCGAGGAGATATTGAAGCTCGATCCTTCCGCCAACGTGATCATGCTGACGGGCCAGGGAAGCGAGACGATCGCCGTCGAGGTGATGAAGGGCGGTGCGCGGGACTACCTCACCAAGGACACGCTGTCGCCGGAGACGCTGCACCGCTGCATCCAAAGCGCCGTCATGCATGGCGATCTCGCGGCCAGGCTGGAACAGAAGCAGCAGTCGCTCGAGATCTTCACCCGCGCCATGGCACACGACCTCAAGGAGCCGCTGAGGACGATCAAGTCGTTCAGCCGGCTGCTGCAGGCGTCGGCCTCGCTGACGCATGAGGATCACGATCTGCTGGACTACGTGCTCAGCGCCGCCGACCACATGGAGGAACTGATCGTCAAGGTGTCGGGTTTCTCGAAGCTCGAGGCCTCCGCCGATCTCGACGCGAAGCCGGTGTCGCTATCAGCGATCGTCGACCAGGTGGAGCGCAACCTGCGCGAACAGATCAGCAGCCGCGGCGCGGAAATCAAGCGCGGGCCGCTGCCCGAGGTCATGGGCGACGGGACGCTTCTGGTGCAGATGCTGCAGAACATCATCTCCAACGCCATCAAATACTGCGAGGCCGAGGTGCCGCGCGTGCGGGTCTCGGCGGAGAATGAGGATGCGATCTGCCGCATTTCCATCAGCGACAACGGACCAGGCATCGCGCGCGATCATCGCGAGCTGATCTTCCAGCCCTTCAAGCGACTGGTCGGACGCGGCATCGAGGGAACGGGGCTCGGGCTCGCGATCTGCCGGCGGATCGCGCAGCTGCACGCCGGTGCCATCTGGTGCGAGGATGCTGATGGTGGCGGCACGACGTTCATCATGGAATTGCCGCTCGCCTTATCGGAGACCGACAGGACGCCGGCCGGCGCGGCAAGCCCGCAGCAAGCAGAGCAGCGCACGGATCGCATCGGCCGGGTGGCCGAGGTTCTGCTGGTCGAGGACAGCCCGGCCGACGTGCAGCTTCTGAAGATCAAGCTGATGAAGCGCGAGAAGGTGACGTTCAATCTGCATATCGCCTCGAACGGTCGCGAGGCGATGCGGCTTCTTCAAGAGCGATTGGCGGGTGGTCACGATCCTTTGATCGATCTCATCCTGCTCGATATCAACATGCCGATCATGGATGGCTTCGAGGTTCTGGAGGCGCTTTCTCAAGACGCTCGGCTGAGCGCGATACCGGCCTTCATCCTAAGCACATCAAGCGATGAGGATGACATGGAGCGCGCCAGAGCGCTTGGCGCGCGGGCCTATATGATCAAGCCGCCGACGCGGCAACAGTTGCAACTTGCGCTGCGGGATATTCAGACTTTGGATTTGCAGCCTTGCGGAGATGCCCTAATTCTTTATGGAGAGCAAACAAGGCACCAAGCAAACGCAACGATATGACTGTCATCATCACCTTCATCTCCGCGCTCCTTCTGTTCCCAATGCAATCCGGGCTCTCGTCAATGGCTTCAGGCATACACCACATCACGCTTCTGACCCGAAAGGTGCAGGCGAACGTCGACTTCTATGCCGGCTTTCTCGGCATGCGGCTGGTCAAGCAGACGGCCGGCTTCGAAGACGCGACGCAGCTGCACCTCTTCTACGGTGATGCGGAAGCCACACCCGGCTCGCTCGTGACATTCCTTGTCTGGGAAGATGGCGCGCCCGGGCGTGCAGGCTTCGGGCAATTGAGCGAACTGGCGCTCGCCATAGACCCCTCAAGCATCGGCTACTGGCTGACGCGGGCGATGAGCTTCGGCGTTCGCACGGAAGGTCCGGCCGACGAATTCGGCGAGCCGGTGCTGCGCCTGAAGGATCCCGACAACATCATCGTCAAGCTTGCCGGCACGCCGACGCTGAAATCCCCGGCTCCGTGGCATGGCACCGGCATTCCGGTCGAGCACGCCGTGCAGCGCGTGCGCGGAACGACGATGCTGACCGAGGAGCCGGAGAAGAGCCGCGCCTTCGTGGAGAGCCATTTCGGCTACCGCTTCCAGGAAAACCGCGGCAACATCGACCGGCTGGTTTCGCAGTCCGGCGATATCGTCGACATCAGGAACGCCAAGGGGTTCTGGTCGAGCGCGCCGGGGACCGGCACCTTTGACCACGTGGCCTTCCGCGCGGAGGACGACGCGGCGCTGTCGAAGGTTCATGACGCGCTGAAGAGCGAGGGTGCGAGCGCGTCGGATATCAACGTGCATGACCGCAAGTATTTCCGCTCGCTCTATGTGCGCGAACCGGGCGGTACGCTGATCGAACTCGCCACCGACAAGCCGGGCATGACCGTGGATGAGCCGGCGGCGACGCTTGGCGAAAAGCTGTTCGTCCCGAAGGATCCGATCACAGATCTGAAGGACCTGAAAGTGGTTCTGCCGCAGTTTTCCATGCCCGGCGAACCCAGGGTCAATTATCGCGAGCTGCCCTTCGTGCACCGCTTCTATACGCCGCCCAATCCTGACGGGACCGTTCTGGTGCTGCTGCACGGTTCGGGGGGCAACGAGACGACGCTGATGCCACTGCTGCACAAGGTGGCGCCACGTGCGACACTGCTCGGCGTGCGCGGACGGGCGACGGAGGAAGGCATTCCGCGCTGGTACAAGCGCATCACGCCGTTTTCCTTCGACCAGCAGGACATCAAAAACGAGGCCGAGGCTTTCGCCGCCTTCATCGACGGCGCGGTCAAATCCTATGGGCTCGATCCGAAGAAGCTCGTCTATGTTGGCTATTCCAACGGCGCGAATCTCCTGAACTCTCTTCTCTACCTGCACCCGAACCTGGTTCACAAAGCCGTTCTGCTGCGCTCCATGCCTGTGCTCAGCGACTATCCGCATGCGGATCTGAAGGGAACCGATCTGCTCGTTATCAGCGGCAAGACGGATGCCTATGGGAAATATGCGAGCGATCTCGAAACACGGCTGAAGACCTCAGGTGCAACCGTCGATTCGACCGTCATCCCGACGGGACACATGCTTGGCGATGACGATGTTCCGGTCATTCAGAAGTGGCTGACGCACGAGGAATAGCGCATTGGCGGCCCGGCCATCGGAGCTTCTGCCACGATCATCCCCAGGCACATCCGTTGGTCGTATTCCCTCATTTTTACTCGGACCCGTCGCATTCTCTCAAGTCATGCGGCGGGTTTTTCTTTTGTGAGAGCGTCCGATCTGGCCGGTCTTCTTGATCGATATTGGCCTACCGAGAACACCTCTTATCACCTCTCCGTCATTTCGCCATTGCGAAGAAGCGTAATGCGCCAACGCAAAAAGGGCAAAAGCAACCTCACTGCATTTCTATACATTTCTATATTCTCGACGCTTAAATCAAATGACTTCCCGAAATACACAAACGCGAACAGACAGAATTTCGACTTTGTGAATATTAAATAAACACGAATTATTACAATTACTTTTCTTAACCGTCGAAATAATATCGCATTAATATCAGTCGACAGCGATTAATAATATACCAGCAAGAAATCACCACATTGTTTTGGTTTTTCAGCGAACTGTATTGGTTTGCTGCGATGCAAAATGTTTCTTGCCGAGGTTGGGGCAGCGCCCTACCCTTCCCTCGACATCGACTGCAGAAGGGAACCCGAATGCCTCCTCAGCCCGTGGACATCAGCCTGATCATCTCGTCGAGAAATCGGGCTTATGGACTGACGAACTGCCTGGATGCCGTTTCGAATGCCGCGCGCCAAGCCAGCTATCTGAGCCTGGAACTCGTCTTCGTCGATAATGGTTCCACCGATAATACCTCTGCGATCGTCAGCGACTGGGCAAAGAGCGCGCCGATCAGCACCAATCTCGTTCACGAAGCGAAGCCGGGTCTTTCGGTTGCGCGCAACAGCGGGCTGGCTGCCGCCAAGGGCCGGATCATCGCTTTCACGGATGATGATTGCGAAGTGTTTCCCGATTATTTCACGGTGATTGCAGCACTCTTTGCCGCCGACACCGAGATCGTGATGCGCGGCGGCCGTATCGAGCTTGGCGACGCGCGTGATCTGCCTGTTACGATCAAGCCAGAGCTGGAGCCTGCCGTGCTGACGAGCGAGTTGCATGCCGGCGGGTTCATCCATGGCGCCAACATGGCGTTTCCGCGCGCGCTGATCGACAAGGTCGGCCTGTTCGACACGCGCTTCGGCGCCGGCTCGCCGTTCCGCTCCGGTGAGGACACCGATTACGTGCACCGCGCCTTCAATTCCGGCATCCGCGTGGAGTACCTCCCCGATTTCGCGGTGAAGCATTTCCACGGGCGCCGGGAACTGGGCGACGTGAAGAAGCTGCAGAGCGGCTATGCCTTCGGCAACGGCGCGCTCTACGCCAAATATCTCTTCGACCGCCGCTCCAACATGCGCGGCATGCTGCGCTGGGACATTCGCCAGGCGGTGCTGGAGGCGATCGGCCGCCGCAAGCTCAGCGACGAGCTGGGGCTGACCTATCGCAGCCAACTCAGAGACAATTTCACCGGCATGGTCGCCTATTGGCGCGGCCAGAAAACGGGCCGGGCCGCTTGAGCGATCCCGAGCCCCGGAAGCATTGCGCCTGCGCATTTAATCGATTGGACACTGAATGACAGATACGGCAATTGGCCACGCCGAGCTGAAGAAGAAAACCGCGCTTTCCGTCCTCTGGTCGGTCATTCGCGTGGCGTGGAGCACGGTTGCAACCTTCGTGATCTTCGTCATTCTCGCCCGTATTCTCGGCCCCGGC
Source organism: Hyphomicrobiales bacterium (assembly GCA_900472605.1). Lineage (GTDB taxonomy): Bacteria > Pseudomonadota > Alphaproteobacteria > Rhizobiales > Rhizobiaceae > Rhizobium. The sequence goes on from UCJD01000023.1 coordinate 142,001, forward strand.
GACTTCGGCACCTTCGCGCTCGCGAGCCTGTTCGTCGAGATCGGCAGGGTGCTTGCCTATGCCGGCCTCGGTGATGCGGTCACGCGCCAGCTCGATCTCGATGAGGAGCTGGCCGATACCGCCTTCTGGGCAACCATCGCCTTCAGCGGCATCGTCGCTGCCGTCGTCTTCGTCTTCGCGCCCTATTACGGCGATCTCGTCCGCGACCCGAAAGTCGTCGAAATCCTGCGCTGGCTGGCGCCGCTGCTGCCGGTGTCGTCGCTTGCCGTCATCCACAATGCGCGTCTGGCCCGCGAGTTCGGGCACAAGAACCTCGCGGCACAGGCGATCGTGGCCAGCATGCTTTCCGGCATCACCGCCGTTGCGTGCGCCTTCATGGGCTGGGGCGTGTGGGCGCTGGTCGCGCAGACCGCCGTCAACGCCGTCGTCACCGTGCTGCTCGGCTGGGTCGCCTATCCCTGGATGCCGAAGCTCCGCTTCAACGTTCCGCTGTTCCGCTCGGTCTTCCTGTTCAGCATAAGCCTCGTCGTCACGCAGTTGATGTGGATGCTGCTCGCCCGCGTGCAGGACATCTTCATCTCGCGCTGGTACGGCCCGGTGGAAGTCGGCCGCTATCGCATTGCCTGGCGGCTGATCGAACTGATCGGACAGGCGGTGCTGGCGCCGATCGGCAGTGTGGCGCTGGTGACGCTGTCGCGGCTGCAGAACGACCGTATCGCCTTCCGCAATGCCTACAACAAGATCGTCGGCGCTGCGGCGCTCGGCACCATTCCGCTGCTGCTCGGCTTCGGCGCTTTGTCCAACGACATGATCGCCATGCTGTTCGGCGACAAGTGGGGCAATGCCGGCGATATCGCCACGGTGCTCGTGTTGATGGCCGTGCCCTTCGTGATGAACTTCTTCGCCTCGTCGGCTCTTTCTGCCGTCAACCGTGCGGAATCGATCCTCTCGGTGGCCGCCCTGCAGCTTGCGGCAACGCTGGTGCTCACCTGGCTGCTCGTGCCCTACGGCGTGGTTGCCGTCGCGGCGGGCTATACGCTGCGCGCGTGGCTGACCCTGCCCTACCAGCAGTATGTGCTGGCCCGCTTCGCCAACATCGATGCGATGAGCACGCTGAAGGCCGTGGCGCTGCCGCTTTGCGGCTCGCTGCTGATGGCCGCCGGCGTCTGGTTCGCTCATCCTGTCATCGTCGAGCACATCCAGAACCGCTGGCTGTCGCTCGGCCTCAGCATCGGGCTCGGCGCGGTGATCTACCTTGCCTTCCTGCCGATCTTCGGCCGGTCGGTCATCCGCCCCTACATCGCGCTTGCAATGTCGCTCAATCCGTTTCGCAAACACGCGCAGGCTTAAGCCCGCGCATTACTTTCGGACCTCTTGTCCCTAAAACAAGGAGCCTTCAATGGAATCTAACCTGACGATCATCAACCGCCTGCAGGGCGTGATCGAGAAGAACCTGTCTGACGTTTTCGACCCCTCGGAGCGCTATGCGCTTCTCGATTTTCCGAACCACTACAATATCGGCGACAGCGCGATCTGGCTGGGCGAGCTTGCCTATTTCGACAAGAAGCGCTCGCGCCCGTCCTATGTGACCGAAATCCCGACCTTCGACGAGGACCGCATGCTCGGCGCCATCGGCGACGGCCGGATCTTCCTTCATGGCGGCGGCAATTTTGGCGATATCTGGGCTGGCTACCGCCAGTTCCGCGAGGGCATGCTGGAGCGGCACAAGGGGCGGCCGATCGTGCAGCTGCCGCAGACCATCCATTTCAAGGATCAGGCCAACGTCGACAGCACGGCGCGGGCGATCGAGAAACATGGCCAATTCACGCTTCTGGTGCGCGACAAGAAGAGCCTTGCTTTTGCGCAGCGCTGGTTCCAGTGCGAGACGCGCCTTTGCCCGGATATGGCCTTCTGCATCGGCCCGGTCGCCAAGCCGGTGCCGCAGCATGAACTGCTGCTCAACCTGCGCGAAGACCAGGAAGTTGGTACGCCGCAGGACCTGACGGCCGCGACGCAGCGGTCGGGCACGGTGAAATCGGATTGGCCGGACGAGCCCGCGGACTTCCAGAAGCAGACCAAGCATGCGGCCATTCTGAAGGGCCTGCTGTCAGGCAAGATCGGCGGCCGCGCCCGCATGACGGAGCTCGCCTACCGCGAGCGCGCGCAGCAGCGCTTCGACCGCGGCGTGGCGCTCCTGGGCTCGGCACGGCAGGTCATCACCGACCGCATGCACGGGCACATCATGTGCGTGCTGATCGGCGCCGACCATTGCGTGCTCGACAACAGCTACGGCAAGACCAGCAGCTTCATCGAAGCCTGGAATACCTGCAACACGGAGAAGGCGGAACTGGCGGCGACCGTCGACGAGGCGCTTGATATTCTCGACGCACGCCGGATGCAGAAGCAGGCCGCCGTCGCCTGAAGCAATCAACCTCGCCGGGCGATCATGATCCCGGCGAGGACCACGAGACCGCCGATCGCCTGCATCGGGCCGATCGGCTCGCTCAGCAATATCCATGCGAGGATCGCGGCCACGACGGGCTGCAGGAGCAGCGTCAGTGACGAGAAGGCGGCCGGCAGGTAGGCCAGCGCATAGGTGATCGCCACCTGCCCGCTGGCGTGGCTGATGAAGGCGAGGCCGAAGACCATGGCCCAACCGTAAGCGGTCGGCGGCAGCATGTGATCTTCGAAGAAAAAGCCGAGCGGAAATACGCAAACCGCAGCCGACGCCGTGCTCCAGAGCATGATGCGGATCGTGTCGAAGCGACTGCGGAGCCTGCCGATCGCGAGGATGTAGCCTGCATAGAAAACCGCCGCGATAATTGCGACCCCATCGCCTCTCAGATCGCCATTTCCAAGAGCGGACGGCCCGCCTTTCAGGATGACGACGCCGGCAAGGGCAAGGGCAAGGCCGAAAACAAACACCCGGCTGACCGAGGCGTGGAAGAACAGCAACCCGATTATGGTCACGAACACCGGCGCCAGATTGGCAAGCAGTGTGGCATTAGCGACCGATGTCATGGTGATCGAGAGATGCCAGGCGGCGAGATCCATCGCAAGAATGACGCCGGGAAGCACGAGCAGACCGTAGTCGGCAAGGGTTTGCGGCTTCGGGCCCGCATCCTTCCCGCCTCTGACCAGAGAAAAGGCAAAGATCGGAATGAGCGCAAGCGACACGCCAAAAAGCGGTCGCCATCGGCCCGACTTCCGACAGACGCACGAAGATCGGTGAGCCACCAATCGCCGCGCCGCCGAGAATGAGCGCGGCGAGAGCGAAACGGTTGGATGGAGACGACGGGGAATCGGCGGAAACGGATTGAGACATGCTTTTGGTGCTTTCCGCGCCGCCTCGACCGCGGCAACGCCAGTTGTAGCCGAGTAGCAGATACGACGACGCGATGATAGCCGAAGAGCGACAGGCGCGGCGCTATTCCCACCACGCGCGACCGAAAGGCAGCATTGCTTTAAAGGTCTAGCCGGATACGACCGTCGAGAATTCCGGGTTGCCGCGGATCGTGTTGCTCACCGTGCAGATCTCGTCTTCAGCGGCGTGGGCGATCTTCTGGCGGGTCTCCTCGTCGATGTCGCCCTTGATGGAGAAGAGGATGTTGAAGGTCTTTACCCGCGACAGGCCTTCGGTGGCCTTCTCGCCCGTTACGTCGGCCTTGAGCTCGGTGATGCGATCGAGAACGCCGAGCTGGCTGGCCGCCATGCGGGCGCTCAAGACCAGGCAGGCCGAGAGCGAGGAATAGAGAAGGTCCAGCGGGTTGAAACCCGGCTGCGACGGGCTGGTGACGATATCGATCTCGCCGCCGGTGGCGGAGGTGACATGGGGGAAGCCGGTGCGGCCGAGAACGGCGCTGGCGCCAACGGGACGAGTGCGAACCTTTAGGTCGGCCATGAGTTATTCCTCGGAGATGATTCGTGCCTGTAGATAGGAGCTTCGATTGGCTGGCGCAACGCGCTTTTCACTGGCGATGCAATCGCAGTCCACACAGGCACCACGTGCTGCAACCGGGGAAGGAAATCGGCATGAAATATCGATTCGGCACACCCTGAGGCGCGAAAGGTCAAGCTGAGTTTGACATCCCCATTTCTAGGGATAGCCCGGCATCAGGCTCGCAATGCAATATGATGCTGAACTAAAACAGAAATGACTATCGGAGTGATCCATGCGAGAACTTGAGACAGTTGCTGCTGTACCCCACGTCGTCTTTGAAAGCGCGCCGTTCGGCTATGTCCGCAAGGTCTATGTCGATGACGAAGCCTGTTGGGGCCTCTTCGACCAGGATGGCGATGTGATCTTCGTCGGCGATGCGCCGATCGACTGCCATTCCTACGCAGCCAAGGAGCATATTCGCATCCAGGTCATCCACTGACGACGCGGGTCCACAGCGCTCATCCCCAAGAACGAGCGCCGCAGGTAAGACAAAGACTTCAGCGATAGGACGGCGTGGATGGCGTCATGGCCACCTGCTCGCCGGAGAAGATGACGAAGGCGAATAGCAGGACGCCGATGAACGTGATGATCGAGGCGATTGCCACGACCGGCTCCATCGCCATGTTGCCGAGCAGCATCAGATAGAGGCTCGGGACCATCAGCGTGACGCCCGCGGTATAAATGCCATACTGGATCATCGCGATGCGACGTTCCGCCTTGCGCGGGTTAAGCGCGTAATAGCCCCCGAAGAGGGCCATTGTCACCCAACCCAAGAGATTACAGTGTGCATGAGCGCCGATCACGCTGTGATCCTGCGAGATTGCCATGTTCAGGCCCATTCCGATACCAAGGATCAGGAACAGAATGGCCGTCTTGAAATATAGATGCGAGATGCGCGGCATGTGAATCTCCCCTCTTTTCGGCAGTGGTAGTATTATCACTCCGCAGTCGAATTGAGAACGACGTCGTTATCATTAGGCTGCAACATGCGCGGCGAGAGAACTTGAACCGTTTCTGCGTGAAATTGGATGCGCCACGAATTTCCGCCCAGATTGCCGGATATTGTCATGAATAGTTCGTTAAAGCCTGTGGTCTAACATGGCTCGTGCGAATGATTTGCGGAGAGCTGAGATGCGGGAGATCTACAGGCCGTTTGTCACCAGCGACGATCCCGACCGGGATGTGCGCTGCCAGGATGCGATGCAGTTCGCGTTCGAGGATTTGGCGCGCGCCTGTGTCGCTTCCGGCTGGAGCGAGCGCGAAAGCATGGAGGCGGTCATCAGCCTTGCAGAAGAGCGCCTGCGCGTGCTTGGCGCCAATGACGACGCCAAGCAGCTTCTCGATGTCCTGAAAAAGATGATCCAGGCGCCGGCTGCCTGAAGGCCGTCGCCAGATACCCGGTTATCAGGCGGATTTCGCCAGCGGCACGTCGACGCTGTCGGCCAGGATTTGCGCCTGCGCAACCGACAGGTTATGCGACGCCATCAACAGCAGGCAGAGCGCAACCGCACGCGGCACATCCTGCTCGCCCGTCGCCCAGCGGCGGCTGGTGATCTGATCGACCCCAAAGAGATTTTCCACTCCAGCAGTGGTCAATCCCAGGACCGCGAGAGCGGCTCTGTATTCCAAAGCTTTCATGTTTGCTGTTCCCGGCGCGCTTTATGCGCACTTATCTTTCGGAGTGGCCCACCTTAGTTTCGGTTTATTTTAAAGGGTCTCCGCAAGCGACATTTTCCAGTCTGAATGCGACAGTCACAGCAGTGTCACACTGTCAGTGAACCGACGGCTCGTCCGCATCGTCGAGGAAAGTGCGGATGCCGTCGCGCTCGACCGTGGCCAGAAACTCGTCGAAAGCATCGCGATCTGTCTCGAATCCCTCTTCCCATTCGATCAGGTCGTCGTCCTGGGTAACGACTTCCATCTTCCAGTCGCCATTGGTGCCGGCGGGGCGGAAGATATCGACCAGCACGGTGACGCCATCATCGGTAAACTCTCCGGCGAGTTCGGAATGCTCGAGCTTGGGTTCTTTCGTCTTGGCCATATCACTCTCTGCTGGTCCTGAGGATGGATCGCTGTAGCAGCCCTGTCGTTTGCCGCCAAATCAAAATATGGCTTCGGCAGCGGACATCAAAGAAAGAGTTCTATCGCTTGGGAAAGAGTGGTGCCCAGACGCGGATTTGAACCACGGACACGCGGATTTTCAATCCGCTGCTCTACCAACTGAGCTATCTGGGCATTCCTGCTTCGGCGCATCTCTCGTGTCCGAGAGCTGCAGGGGCTTGGTTTTCCCCGGAAGCGAGCGGGGTTATAACATCTTGTTCGGCCATGGCAAGCGCCAAATGAGAGTTTTTTGACAGGCTTGTGAATTTTCCGAATTATCGAACGAATTGAACGGCTTCCGCTCACCGGAGCAACATCAGTCCTCGTCGGGGTATTCCGCCTTGGCCTCATCGTCGGCAACGGGAATGGCATAGGAGCCAGTTAGCCAGCGTGAAAGATCGAGTTCCCGGCAGCGGTTCGAACAGAAGGGATAGTGCTCGCGCTGCGAGGGCGTGCCGCACTCCGGGCACGGATGCGCCTTGCGCAGCGGCTCGATCTTGGCGCTCTGCTTGTTCTGGTCAGACATGGTCGGTCCTTCGGGATAACAGCCCCCGGGAAGCCAGCGTGAGGCTTCAGGCCTCGGGCCACCGGCTGTGGACGTCGAAGCCCTCGCCGGTCAGGAGCAGGATGGTCTCGTACAGCGGCAAGCCGACGACGTTGGTGTAGGAGCCGACCATCTTCTGCACGAAGGTGCCGGCCAGCCCCTGTATGCCGTAGGCACCCGCTTTGCCGCGCCATTGGCCGGAGGCCAGATAATTCTCGACCTCGAAACCGGACAAACGCTTGAAGCGCACCTTGGTTTCCACGATCTTCTGGCGGATCTTTCGATCGGGGGTTACCAGGCAGACGCCGGTATAGACCCAATGGCTGCGGCCGGAGAGCAGGTAGAGCGAGGCCGAGGCCTCGTCGGCGAACTCGGCCTTACCGAGAATACGACGGCCGACGGCGACGACCGTATCGGCGGCCAGGATGTAGCTGCCCTTCCAGGTCATGTCGCCCTTGATGGCAGCAAGTGCAGCTTCGGCCTTTTCCGTCGACAGGCGGCGCGCAAGCGAGCGCGGGTGCTCCGACTTCTTCGGGGTCTCGTCGATATCCATCGGCATCAGGCGCGAGGGCTCTATGCCCGCCTGGTTGAGCAGGTCAACACGGCGGGGCGACCCCGAAGCCAGAATGAGCTTGTATTTGAGCGCCATGGAACCTCGACTACCGGGCAGACGGAAGCGAAAGCCCTAGGGCTTTCGGATCAAGCTTACTTAAAGCGGTAGGTGATACGGCCCTTGGTCAGGTCGTATGGCGTCATTTCCACAAGAACCTTGTCGCCGGCGAGAACGCGGATACGGTTCTTGCGCATACGGCCGGCCGTGTGGGCGATGATTTCGTGCTCGTTTTCGAGCTTCACGCGGAACGTCGCATTCGGCAGAAGTTCGGTGACGACACCCGGGAACTCGAGGACTTCTTCTTTAGGCATATAAGGGTTTTCTTCCTGTCGGTTGAGATGACGCCGCCTCAGACTGTGGGGACGCCTCAAAATTTGGGCGGAAACTACACAATCAAGGGGGGTTTGTGAACCAAATTGATCGCGTTTCCTTTATTTGTTTCATGCGGACTGCGCGGCGATACCACTTCGGTCTAATAGACGGTCCTCGATAAGCTCGGCGAGATGATTTCGCACCTCACGATAGCTCTCCAGAATCTGCTCCCGCGTGCCTTGCACGACGGTGGGGTCCATGGTCGGCCAGTAGACCACCTCGACGGCGCTCGCACGCGTCAGTTCCAGCGCGGCGTGGTGGGCTTGCGGCGAGAGCGTGATGATTAGATCGAAATAATCGTCTTCGAGATCTTCCAGCGTGTGCGGCAGATGCCGACCCAACGAAAGGCCGACTTCATCGAGCACCACATCGACGAAGGGATCGCGTTCGCCGGCGCGAACGCCGGCGGACCTTATATAGGTATTGGCGGGCAGCAAACTACGGGCAATCGCTTCGGCGATCGGCGAGCGGATGGCGTTCATTCCGCACATGAACAAAATCGCGCCCGGCCTGATGCTTGCGCCTATCGGTTCGAGCTCGCTCATCCCGGTCATCCGCGCCAGTAGAGAACGCAGACCAGCGTAAACAGGCGGCGTGCGGTGTCGAAATCCACCTCGATCTTGCCGTCCAACCGGTTCTGCAGGGTTTGCGAACCTTCGTTATGAATGCCGCGCCGTCCCATGTCGATCGCCTCGATGCGGCTTGGAGAGGCGGAGCGGATCGCCTCGTAGTAGCTCTCGCAGATCATGAAGTAATCCTTCACGATGCGGCGAAACGGGGTGAGCGACAGGATATGGGTGGCGACCGCCTCGCCGCCCTCGGTGGTGATCGCAAACACCAGCTTGGCATCGACGAGCGAGATGTTCAGTCGGTACGGGCCGCCCTCATGGCCGACAGGCGTAAAGCTGTTTTCCTCGATCAGATCGAAGATGGCGACTGCGCGCTCGTGCTCGACATCGGGCGTCGATCGGCCGATGGTGTCGTCGAGGACGACGTCGCAAAGCCGGAAGTCGCCCGCAGCCATCGCTTACCGTTCCAGGTTGAGGCGGATGGCGACCGACCGCGCATGGGCGTCGAGACCTTCCGACACCGCAAGCGCGATGGCAGCAGGCCCCAGGGTGCGCAGCTGCTCCGGCCCAAGGCGCAGGATCGAGGTGCGCTTGACGAAATCGAGAACCGAGAGGCCGGACGAGAACCGCGCGGAGCGGGCAGTCGGCAGCACGTGATTGGAGCCACCGACATAATCGCCGATCACCTCAGGCGTATGCGCGCCGATGAAGATGGCGCCGGCATTGCGGACCTTGTCCACCAGCGCGTCCGGATCGGCGACGGCGATTTCCAGATGTTCGGCGGCGATGCGGTTTGCAAGCGGGATGGCATCGCTGATCTGCTTCACGAGGATCACGGCGCCGAAATCGCGCCAGCTGGCGGCCGCCGTTTCGGCGCGGTTGAGCGTCTTCAGCTGGCGCTCGACCGCTGCCTCGACCGCCTTGCCGAATTCGGCGTCGTCGGTGATCAGGATCGACTGGGCGCTGACATCATGCTCTGCCTGGGCGAGCAGATCGGCGGCGATCCAATCGGGATTGTTGTCCTTGTCGGCGATGACGAGAACTTCCGATGGGCCGGCGATCATGTCGATGCCGACGGTGCCGAAGACGTGGCGCTTGGCGGCGGCGACATAGGCGTTGCCGGGGCCGGTGATCTTGGCGACAGGCTCAATGCTCTCGGTGCCGTAGGCGAGCGCCGCCACGGCCTGGGCGCCGCCGATGCGGTAGATCTCGGTGACGCCGGCAAGCTTGGCGGCGGCGAGCACGGCGGGGTTGACCTGTCCGCCCGTTGCGGGAACGACGATGACGATGCGATCGACACCGGCGACCTTGGCCGGAATGGCGTTCATCAGTACCGAGCTCGGATAGCTCGCCGTGCCGCCCGGAACATACAGGCCGACGGCCTCGATCGCCGTCCAGCGCGAGCCGAGCGTCACGCCCATGGCGTCTTCGTAGATATCGTCCTTCGGCAGCTGGCGGGCGTGATGGGATTCGATGCGGACAGCGGCCACCTTCAACGCGCCAAGCACTTCGGCTGGCGTTGCTTCGACGGCGGCGTCGATCTCAGCCTCGGTGACGCGCATCGGCGTCTCCGTGAAATCGATGCCTTCGAACTTCCTCGAATACTCGGCCAGAGCCGCATCGCCGCGAGCGCGTACATCATCGATGATGGCGCGAACCGTGGTGTTTACGTCCTCGGACATTTCACGCTTGGTCGTCAGAAACGCCGCAAAACGCTGCCCGAAATCATACGATGCCTGATCCAACCAGATTGCCACGCGTCAATTCCTCTCGGTATGCTTCGATAAATGCGTATTCAGGCGCCGGGGTGGCGCGGCTTGGAAGCGGTTTCCCATGCACCGCCGATATCCGCAAGCTGAACCTCTATGCATTCGACATCGAGCGCAATGGTGGCGTCGGCGGCGAGATCGATCTGGATGGTGCCCTCGGGCCCCTCGCCTTTCTGCTCGAAGCGAATGGCCAGCATCGACAGGACGTCCTCACGGTTCTTCTGATTGATGCCGACGGAGCGGACAGAGAGCACGCGCTTGAAGACGAGCGCGGCGCGACGGCGCTCGAAGCCCTTGCGCTTGGCAGCGGCTTCTTCCCAGACGAAACGATTGGCGGCGATGGAGAACTGGTGGTCGCGCGGCGACCAGGAAAGATCCGCAACCTTGAAGACGCTGTCCTGCGTATGTGCGGAGACGATCGCAAGATCTTCGCTGTCAAGCGCAACAAGCTTCAGGTCGGTCATTCAGGCAACACCCCGTTCACTTCAGGCATCGCCGGGATGGCGGTGCCGCAGGACAACGGACATAAGGCGCTGAGGCCCATTGCGCAACGGGGACAAAGGGCGAATGACCGCCCTTTGTCTCGTAACGTCTACACTTGCGCTTATTCGCTGACGCGTTCGACGATGGCGCCGCAGCGGGTGAGCTTTTCTTCCAGGCGCTCGAAGCCGCGATCGAGGTGGTAGACGCGCGACACCATGGTCTCGCCTTCCGCCGCAAGGCCGGCGATGACCAGCGACACGGAAGCGCGCAGATCGGTCGCCATGACCGGAGCGCCCTTCAGGCGCGGAACGCCTTCGATCTTCGCCGTCTGGCCCGACAGCGAGATCTTGGCGCCGAGGCGGGCAAGTTCCTGTACGTGCATGAAGCGGTTTTCGAAGATGGTCTCGGTGACATGCGACACGCCGGTCGAGCGCGTCATCAGCGCCATGAACTGCGCCTGCAGGTCGGTCGGGAAGCCGGGGAATGGATCGGTGACGATATCGACCGGGCGAATGCCGGCGCCATTGCGGCGAACGCGCATGCCGTTGTTGGTGGCGGAGATTTCGGCGCCGGCGCGGCGAAGCGTCTCAAGCGCCGTGTCGAGCAGCGCCACATCGGTGTTTTCGAGCACGACGTCGCCGCCGGCCATGGCAACGGCCATGGCATAGGTGCCGGTCTCGATGCGATCCGGCAACACGCGATGGCGTGCGCCCGAAAGGGAAGTGACGCCTTCGATGGTGATGGTCGAGGTGCCGGCGCCCGTGATCTTGGCGCCCATGGCGATCAGGCAGTTGGCGAGGTCGACGACTTCAGGCTCGCGGGCGGCGTTGCCGATGACGGTCGTGCCGCGGGCCAGCGTTGCCGCCATCATCATGACGTGGGTGGCGCCGACGGAGACCTTCGGGAAGGTGTATTTGGCGCCGATCAGGCCGCCCTTGGGCGCCGTGGCGTTGACATAGCCGCTGTCGATATCGAGGGTGGCGCCGAGCGCCGTCAGGCCGTCGAGGAAGAGATCGACCGGGCGCGTACCGATGGCGCAGCCGCCTGGCAGCGAGACACGGCACTGGCCTTCGCGGGCGAGAAGCGGACCGATGACCCAGAAAGAGGCGCGCATCTTGGACACCAGCTCGTAGGGAGCGGTGGTATCGACAATGGTGCGGCAGGTGAAGTGGATGGTGCGCGAGTAGCTGTCTTCCTGGCGCTCGCGGCGGCCATTGACCGAGACGTCGACGCCGTGGTTGCCGAGAATGCGCAGCAGCTGCTCGACATCGGCCAGGTGCGGCACGTTTTCGAGCGTCAGCGTATCGCTGGTCAAAAGCGAGGCGATCATCAGCGGCAGGGCGGCATTCTTGGCGCCGGAAATGGGAATGATGCCGTTAAGCTCATTGCCGCCGACAATTCTGATACGATCCATAAGCGCTTACGGGCGATGCCCGCCTTTCTGAAACTCTGTCTTTTAAAAGGATGCGGGTCTTTAGACGAAATCCGCGAAGGCTTCAATTCGAAGCGGACGGAACATTACGATTCGTCCATTTTTGCGGCAGGCAGTCCATTTGTCTCGTCTGCCTGGCCGGAACGGCGGGCGCGCGTCTGTTGTTTGCGCCGAGAGAGGTTTTCCCGCAATTTTTCCGCGGCCCGATCGCGGCGCAGTTTCGCCTGCTGCTCGATCGCGGCTTTGCGGCCCTTCTGGGCGTTTTCAGTATCTTCGGTCATGAGAAATGGCTTATCCGAATTCGCGGCAATCCAAAAGTGGCCATGTGAAACTGAAAGAAGATTCAAATTGCGGCTTGCGCTGGCCCGAAAGCTGTGGCAATAGCCGCCCCGTTCACGCAACGCAGCCGCTTCGGTTGCCAGCGTCTGGTCCTTCGCTGCCGTAGCTCAGTGGTAGAGCACACCCTTGGTAAGGGTGAGGTCGGTGGTTCAATCCCACTCGGCAGCACCAGTTTTCTTCCCGGTAAAAATCAACCTCTGTGATGATATCACGGTTTGCGAAAGCGCGACCGAGTGGTTAAGACGTGGCCTATGCCGGCCTCGCAGGGCAAGAATGCCAATTGGCCGGCAACCCAGCAGGAAACCACGATGCGCACTGACGACAACGACCAGCAGAACGGCAAGGGCACAAAGGCGATCATTGTGATTGCCATGGTTCTGGCTGCCATCACCGCCGTTTTCGGAGCGCTCGCCGTCTACAAGGCCGTGTTCGTCTATACTATCGCGCCGTAAAACCTTGCTCTCTGCCCGGATGACCCGGATATGAACGCGCTTCTCAGCCCACATTCATGCTGCGCTTATTATTCGTATTGAACAAATTCTCGATACGAACGTTTCGTCAACGCTGTTATGAATGGAGACTAGCATGAAGAAGTTTATTACCGCCGCCGTCGTGGCCATCGCATCGCTCAGTGCAACGGCAATGCCATCCTTTGCCGATAGCGTTACCGTGAGAATCGGTGAGCCCGGCTATCACGGCTATCACGAACGCCACCAGCCCCGCCCCTATTACGGCCATTCCAACCGCCACCATCCGGTGCGCTACAATTGCCGCATGAAGACCGTGAAGTATCATAGCCACGGCCGGATCGTGACCAAGACCACCCGCGTCTGCAGCTAAGCGCGAAGACTTTCTGGTTGTTTTCAAGCACTCGGTCGCATGGCCGGGTGCTTGTCATGGATACGCCTTTGGTTCGTTCCGCCGAACGCGTGTGTCTTTTCCCATTTGCGGGTTTGTGAATTATCGCTAAAATGCTCTCGCACACTGCTTTGCGGGAGGAGCAGGCAGAACGCTGCAGAGTACCTGGCGTGAGCAATGGAGGAGTGCGCAAATGGCAAGCGAGAAGTGGAATAACCCTATCCAGGTCGGCTTCGAAACCACGGGAGCGCGGACGATATCCGGCCCATTCGACGCACTGACATGCCTTACCGAGCTCTGGCCCAATGTTCGAGGCCTTCGCTATCTGAAAGCCCGCAGCACATGCCGGGCCGCCCTTGATGGCCGCAAGAGCGTGGAAGAAGCGCGCGCGGAGTTCGTTGCGGCGGCCGAGGAGGCAAGGCTCCACGTGCACTGACCGAGCGGCGGTCCATCAAATCGGGGTGGGAGTGAGATCGGATCTATATGCGATCGATGTCAAACAGATTCAAAACTGGCTCGAAATAAAACAGGGTTGATTTTTGCTTAACCCTTGCCGAATCTTGTCGGGGGTAGCCTGGCGAAGCTTGTTGTCTTCTGCGCACAACGCTTACTAGAACACTTGCAGCCATCATGATGATGGTCAGAGGCTCGTCACCCTCTGTGCCAAAAGCGCAGGCGGGCCTCGTATAATCTCATTCGAAACAATTGTTTAGGCGATATTCTCTTGCGCCGGGCCGCCAGACTATTGCCCGTCGTGCATCGGAGACGATGCACTCGAGTGAGCTGGTTAATTAAGTCCTGCCCAGATATCAGCATCCAGTATCGGCGCTTGCCACTTCCACATATCCCACGCCGATGATCGTGCCGTCATTGGCGCGAATGAAGGAGGGTACGTAGTGTGCGGTAGGAGATACACAGGCCGTCGCGTCGCCATATTGCGCGAGCACAACGTCATCCCGCTGAAGCGCAGAATAATTGCTGTCGATCTCCAGTGAAGCGGCGGCGGGCAATGCGAATGCGCCAGTCATAAGCGCCAGAACGGGCAGCCCAAGTCGAAGAAAGCGCGTCATGCCATTCTCCCATTTTTTGATTATCCCAGTAACGGAACAGCGCTGAGTTTAGTTCCACCAGAGCAGCGCTACTTTCAAATGCGTTAACGATTTCTACTTCGACCTCGCAGTATTGACCGAAGCAGCGTATCAGCGTCGCAGCATTCGGCTCTGCACATTGCCTTGTCCCACCACGTCCTCGGCAATCATCATGGCGCGAACGATATCGCCAGCGCTGTGGGCAAAGCCCTCAAGCACGGCGTAGGGCCCGATCATGGTGACCGTGATTTCAGTGCAATCGAGGTCCGCATCGGCGCTTAGCGCGCTTTCGATCGCAGCCCGCATCGACGAGTGGCTATGGCCCCGTTCGCACTGATCCTCATGGCCCGTCAAAATCTGGAACAGCTGTACCATCATCGCCTCCAAGCGATTTGTCCTGCTGTTTAACGCTGCAGCGCCGCATTTCGTTGCAGTGCGGACGGTACCGTTGGAGTATTTTCGAGAAGAAAATCCAAACACCTCTTGGCGCTTCAAGCGAAGCGAGCCATATCAACAGCATAGACATGATAGGTTATTGCGATGAAACTCCTGATATCGGCCGTTGCGGCGACATTTCTCCTGGCTGGCTGCACCACCAGCGACACGGCGGAGGTGAAGCCCATTCCTGGAAGCATCACCTATGGCGGGCAGCCGCGCACTAAGCTGACCAAGTCTCCGCCGGGTAGCGTCGTCCACAACACCTTCTACGATTCGACCGGAACGAAGCAGCTGGAAACCTATATCCTGCAGCCCGATCGGACGCTGAAGCTCACCCGGCGCGAAGCCATTCCAGATTTCCCAATGTAACTGCGCACCTAAAGCACAAGCTGCGGCTCCGCCGGACGGAAGAAGCGGTCGATCGCGGCGGGCTCGACTTCTTCGATCGTGGCTGGCATCCATTTCGGCTTGCGGTCCTTGTCGATGACGGCGGCGCGGATGCCCTCGTAAAAATCGGGACTGTGCAGGATCCCCAGGCAAGCGCTGAACTCGCGGCGCAGGCACTCGGCGAGGCTGCGGCTCTGCTTACCCTCATGCAGCAGGCGGAGCGTCAGCGCCAGACTGGTCGGGGAGCGCAGCTGGATGGCGCGTAGCGTCTCGACGGCGAAATCCGATCCCTCCGCCTTCAAGGCGGCGATGATTTCGCCGACCGTACCGAAGCGGAACGTGCGCTCGATCAGGCCGCTGTTCAGCCTCAGCGGCCCCTTGCCCGGATCGGTCGACAGGTTCTTCAGGACGACGTCGACATCACGCGAGCTCGCGCCACGCGACAGGCCGGCCAGCGTATCGATCAGCTCCGGCAGCTGGAACGAGGCGACCTGCACATCGGCGAGCCCGGCATGGATCACGTCGGCCGCCCCGACCTCGAGGCCTGTCAAACCCATCCAGACACCGACTTCACCCAGGGCGTGCGGCAACAGCCAGGTGGCGCCGACATCGGGGAAATAGCCGATCCCCGTCTCGGGCATGGCGAAGCGGGTGCGCTCGGTGACTACGCGGTGCCGGCCATGGGCGGAAAGCCCGACGCCGCCGCCCATGGTGATGCCGTCCATCAGCGCGACATAGGGCTTCGGATAGGCGGCGATGCGGTGATTGAGGTGAAACTCCCGGCGCCAGAAGTCTTCCGCCAGCGATGTTCCGGCACGGCCGCTCTCGTGCAGCGCGCGGATATCGCCGCCAGCGCAGAAGCCGCGCTCGCCCTCGCCCATGATGACCACGGTCGCCACATCGGCATCGGCGGCAAATTCGTCGAGCGCTTTTTCGATCGAGAGGACCATGTCGAGGGTCAGGCTGTTCAGCGCTCTCGGCCTGTTGAGGCGAATGATGCCCGCGGAACCCTGGCGCTCGGCAATAACCTCGCGCTGATCGACTTTGTCGTGCATCCGGGCCTCCTTGCGGCTTGAGCCGCGATCGATGCGGCCGCGCCAAATTGCGATTTCAAATTCATGCCATCAGCGCAATCCGCTGCTTGCACACAAACTTATCGCGCTCGGCCGGATAGTCGATGGCTCGGATGCGAGGAAGATGCTCACGACCTCGCTCGGTCGCAAGACTGCAACAGTTTCGCCGGTGATGGTTGCTGTCGACAGCAGCTCAGAAAGAGGCGGCGGCCAGCACGCGGTGCAGGCCCTGCAAATCCTCGACGTTGCGGTTCATGAGAGACAGTTCCCAATCTAGTGCGCTGCGAACAATGGTCTCAAGCGAATCGTATCGCGGTGTCCAGCCGAGCACCCGGTTCGCCAGGGTGGCGTCGGCGACGACGCTTGCGGAATCGCCCGGGCGGCGCGGGGCCATGTGGATCTTGAAGGCATGGCCGTGCAGGCGCGTCACCATGTTCAGCACATCGAGCACCGAGTAGCCTGCGCCATAGCCGCAATTGGCGACCAGCGAGCCGCGCTCGCCGCGCAGGTGCTGCAGGGCTTTCAAATGCGCCTCCGCCAGATCGCTGACGTGGATGTAGTCGCGCACGCCAGTGCCGTCATGGGTGGGATAGTCGAGGCCATAGACGCTGACGCTGTCCCGGCGCCCGAGGGCCGCCTCGCAGGCAACCTTGATCAAATGCGTCGCACCAGAGGTCGATTGCCCGGCGCGGCCGAGCGGGTCGGCGCCGGCGACGTTGAAATAGCGCAGGGCCACATAGTTGAAATCATAGGCGGCGGCTGCATCGCGCAGCATGAACTCGGTCATCAGCTTCGACTGGCCGTAAGGGTTTTCCGGGTTCAGCGATGCGTCTTCCTTGACCGGGTCGGACGTCTTTTGCGGGCCGTAGACGGCGGCGGTGGACGAGAAGACGAAGTGGCGGATGCCGGCGCTGACCGCCGCGCTCATCAGTGCGCGGGTCTTGCCGGAGTTGTTATCGTAGTAGGACAGCGGATCGGCGACGGAGGCCGGGACGACAGCCGAGCCTGCGAAATGGATGATCGCCTCGATGTCGTTTTCGATGAAGATGGTCTTGAGCAATTCCGCATCGGCGACGTCGCCTAAATAAAAGCGCGCTTCCGGCGCCACGGCCCAGCGAAAGCCCGTGGAGAGGCGATCGAGCACGACCACCTGCTCGCCCGCATCCAGCAATGTCCAGACCATATGACTGCCGATATAGCCGGCACCACCCGTCACCAGAATTGCCATGTCCCGCACTCCCGTTTCAACACACGGGGGCATCTGACCCGGCTTTCCTTTCCGAAATTCGAACAAACGGTCCCGGTGGGGCGCGCGCCGGGGCGAAGTTTGCCGGTTTGGTTAGGCGCGGCTTTGCGCGTTTGCTAGAATTTTATCGATGTGACCATCTCAGCCCCATCGAGGGCTCAACCGCGCGGTTCGGCTCCGGCCCGGGGCGCCAGAAAACCCTGCTCGACGGCGAGCGCGATCAGCCGTTCGGTAAGGTCTCCGAGCGTATCGGAGGCGATCGCGATCGGTGCCATGCGCCTGACGACGTCGGGCTCGGTCACGCCGGCCGTATGCCAGGTACCACCGTCGGTGAAGAAATTATGGAGCAGCGGCTGGAAGCGGTCCATGGCGTTGGCAAAGCGCGCGTCGCTGGTGCGCTTCTCCTCGAATTCGTCCCAGAGCGCACGGAACTCGATGGCCTGATCGGCGGGAAGCAAGGCGAAGATGCGGTCTGCGGCGCGCAGTTCGCGTTCGGCCTGGCTGGTGCGGGCGACGGCGTCATAGGCGAAGGTGTCGCCGGCATCGATTTCGACGATGTCGTGGATCAGCAGCATCTTCAGCACGCGCAGCAGATCGATCGGTTCGCTCGAATGCTCGGCGAGCACTGCGGCCATGAGCGCCAGCTGCCAGGTGTGCTCGGCGTCTGTTTCGACGCGCGAGCGATCAAGCAGCGTCGTGCGGCGCAGGATCGTCTTCAGCTTCTCGACCTCGAGAATGAAGGCCAGCTGCTCCATCAGGCGACGATTGCCGAGAAAGCCTTCCAGATGGTCGGCGGTGATCTTTTCGGACATTTGAATGCTGCCGGTTCAGAGCTTCAGGATATAGTCGCAGAGCCTGTCGGCCGCGGTCTGGATCTGGGCGGGATCGCGCAGGAAGCAGGCGCGCAGGAAGAGCTCGCCGCCGGAGCCGAAGGCGGTTCCGGGCGCCAGACCGACGCCGGTCTTGTCGACTATATCGATCGCCGCCTTGCGGCTGTCGGTAACGCCGTCGATCTTCAGGAAGGCATAGAGCGCGCCATCGGGCTTCAGCGTCTGCACCCGGTTGGTTGCAACCAGCGCGTCGCAGAGGATATCGCGCGAGCGCCTGGCCTTGTCGATATTGGCCTGGACGAAAGCGTCGCCTTGGTTCAAGGCGGCGACCGCGCCCCGCTGCATGAACTGGGCGACGCCCGAGGTCGAATACTGGATCAGGTTCTCAAGCACCTGCCCCGTCTCCGGCGGCGCCACGATCCAGCCGACGCGCCAGCCGGTCATGGACCAGTTCTTCGAGAAGGAATTGACGAACATGACCTTGTCGCCCGGCTCCATCACATCGAGGAACGACGCCGCGCGGTCGCCGGGGAAGTAGTAGCGGGCGTAAATCTCGTCCGCCATGATCCACAGGCCATGCTTGCGGGCGAGACCGAGAATGGCGGCCAGATCCTCGCGTGTCGCGGTCCAGCCGGTCGGGTTGGAGGGCGTGTTGATGAAGAGCGCCTTCGTCTTCGGGGTGATCGCGGCGGCGATGCGGTCGAGGTCGACGGCCCATTTTCCGCCTTCGAATTCCAGCTGCACATCAACCGAGCGGGCGCCGGCGATCTCGAGTGCGGCGGCGATATTCGGCCAGGCGGGCGTGAGATAGACCAACTCGTCGCCGGGCGAAGTCATCGCCTGGACGGCGATCTGGATCGCCTGCATGCCGGAGCCGGTGACGAAGAAATGCTCGACGGGCAGATTGATGCCGAAGTGGCGGGCGTAATAATCGGAGAGTGCCTGGCGCAGTTCGGGAATGCCGCGCTGGTAGGTGTAGAAAGTCTCACCCGCGGACAGCGCCGTCATGGCCGCCTGATTGACGAAGTCGGGGGTGGGAAGATCGCCTTCGCCGACCCAAAGCGGCAACAGGCCATCGCGGCCACGGGCATAATTGACGACTTCGACGATCCCGCTTTCAGGCGCCTGGATGGCGCGCGGGCTGAGGCTATTGACGATCGACATGCATCACTCCGGTTTTCGCCTACATAAAACAAATGCGCGGGCGAATCCCATGACAATCGGTGATGGCCGATCGATTTCCGTTATGGGTGAGCCCCGCCTCTTGCAGCAGGGCTCGTCAACCCATCAGACCGTCGGGCGCTTGGCCAAGAGGTCGCGGATTTCGGTGAGAAGGGCGACGTCGGCCGGCGGCGGCGGTGCGTCTTCCGGAGCAACCTTCTTCTGGCGCTCGACCTGCTTCTGCAGCGTGTTCACGCCCTTGACCATCAGGAAGATGATCCAGGCGAGGATCAGGAAATTGATGAGAACGGTGATGAAGCTGCCGTAGGCGAGCACGGCGCCCTGTGCGCGGGCGGCGGCCAGCGTCGGCGCATTGACGTTGGACGAAAGGCCGATGAAGTAGTTCGAGAAATCGAAGCCGCCGAAGATGGCGCCGACGATCGGCATGATGACGTCGTCGACCAACGATTTGACGATGCCGCCGAACGCACCACCGATGATGACACCGACGGCAAGGTCCATGACGTTGCCGCGAGCAATAAACGCTTTGAACTCATTGAGCATGCGATCTGTCTCCCTCTGATGCAGTTTGATGGCAGGCTGTTGTTTTTATTAGCTACATCTTCGATGAAATTATTCAATTACAAATTACGAATTATTCAATTGCTCCAGCCGTCTTTGACTTAAGACCTAGACGGCGGCAATTTTCAAAGGCCCCGATTTGCCGTAGGCTTCGAGCTCCGGGAGGACCGGCGCAGGGCCGCCGGCGGAGGAGAAATGCTGCCAGGCTGGGTGATACTCGCATCGGCGTTCGGCTACCTGTTACTGCTGTTTGCCGTGGCAAGCCATGGCGACCGGCAGCGCAGGCGCTTCGGCACGCCCGACAGCGGACGGCCCGTCGTCTATGCGCTCAGTCTCGCGATCTACTGCACCTCATGGACCTATTTCGGCGGCGTCGGCCTCGCCTCGCAGCGCGGGCTGGAATTCACCGGTATCTATATCGGCCCGATCCTGGTCTTTACGCTGGGGATGCCTGTGCTGCGGCGGATCATCGATCTTGCCAAGACGGAGAAACTCACCTCCGTCGCAGACTTCATCTCGGCGCGCTATGGCAAGAACTCGGCGGTGGGAACGATCGTGGCGCTGATCTCGCTCGTTGGCGCCATCCCCTATATCGCGCTGCAGCTGAAATCGGTGTCGAGCACCGTGACGGCGATGCTCAATCCCTCCGACTACGGGATCGGCAGCGGCAACCTCTACTTCCTCGACCTGCCGCTTTTGGTGACGCTGGTGCTCGCCTGCTTCGCGATCATGTTCGGCACCCGCCACACGGATGCGACCGAGCATCAGGACGGGTTGATCCTCGCGGTCGCGATGGAATCGGTGGTCAAGCTGGTCGCTGGGCTGACGGCCGGTGTGTGCGTCGTCTGGTTCCTGTTCGACGGGCCGGCCGATCTGTGGCGTAAGGCGTCGGAAAACGAGCTGGTCCTGTCGGCGCTGCATTACCAAACGCCGATCAGCCGCTGGCTGACACTGACCGTGCTTTCGGCGTTTGCGATCATCATGCTGCCGCGGCAGTTTCATGTGACCGTGGTCGAGAACCGGACAGCGAAGGAGTTGCGGCTGGCGGGGTTCCTGTTTCCGCTCTACCTCGTCGCCATCAATCTCTTCGTGCTGCCGATGGCGATCGCCGGCTTGCTGACCTTCGGCGGCAGCGGCAATGCCGATCTCTACATGCTGTCGCTGCCGATCGTCGGGCAGATGCCCGTGATGTCGCTGATCACCTTCATCGGCGGCTTTTCGGCGGCAACGGCGATGGTGATCGTCGCCTCGGTGGCGCTGTCGATCATGGTCTCCAACGACATCGTCATGCCGATCTTCCTGCGCCGCCGGCTGGCCGGGCGCGGCGGCCAGCGCGACGATTTCGCCAAGACGCTGCTCAACATCCGCCGCAGCGCCATCTTCGCCGTGCTGCTGCTCGGCTATGCCTATTACCGCTCTACGGACAGCACCACGGGCTTGGCATCGATCGGCCTGCTGTCGTTCGCGGCGATCGCGCAGATGGCGCCGTCGCTGCTGGGCGGACTGATCTGGCGGCGGGCCAATGCGCGCGGCGCGATCCTCGGCCTCTCCTCCGGCTTCGTGATCTGGATCTACCTGCTCTTCCTTCCCTCGCTCGGCGGGCCGGACTATTCGGCGGTGGCCAGCGCGGTGCTTGGTTTCGTGTTTCCGGGCACCACCATGTTCACCGAGAATGCCGATCCGCTGGTCAACGCCACGGTGATGAGCCTGCTGGTCAACACCGGTGTCTTCGTGATCGGTTCGATGACGCGCAATGCGCGGCCGCTCGAACGCATCCAGGCCGGCATCTTCGTCAAGCGGCAATCGCGCTCGCAGTTCGCCACGCGCGGCTGGAAAACGCGGATCAGCGTCGGCGATCTGAAGGCGACGATATCGCGCTATCTCGGCGAAGAGCGGATGGAGCGATCGTTCCAGACCTACCAGCAGAACTCCGGTCGCAGAATAGAAGACGACCAGCCGGCCGACATGGCGCTGATCCACTTCACCGAGCAACTGCTCGGCAGCGCCATCGGCTCGTCTTCGGCGCGGCTGGTGCTGTCGCTGATCCTGCAGAAGGTGGAGGATGCCTCGGCCGATACCGCCTGGCTGCTCGACCAGGCGAGCGAGGCGTTGCAATATAACCAGGACATGCTGCAGACGGCGCTGTCGCAGATGGACCAGGGGATTGCCGTGTTCGACAGTTCCAACCACCTGACCATCTGGAACCGGCGCTTCCGGCAGCTGCTGGATCTGCCGGAGACATCGGGACAGGTCGGGTTTCCGCTTTCGGATATCGTCGCCATCCTCAGCCAGCGCGGCGACATCCCCGTCTCCGAAGTCAGCCAGACGGTCCGGCATTTCCTGACGCTGGACAAGCCTTTCGCGCTGGTGCTGGGGCGGGGCGAGCGCATCATCGAGGTGCGCTCCAACGCGATGCCAGACAAGGGAATCGTCGCGACCTTCACCGACATCACCCAGCGGGTGGCCGCCGACCGGGCGCTGAAGCAGGCCAACGAAACGCTGGAGCAACGGGTGGCGGAGCGCACGGCGGAGCTCACCCGCGTCAATCACGAGCTCGGCGAAGCGCGTGCGGCGGCCGACGAGGCGAACCTTGGGAAGACGCGCTTCTTCGCCGCTGCCGGACACGACATCCTGCAGCCGCTCAACGCCGCCAGGCTCTATTCCTCGGCGCTGGTCGAGCGGATGGGGCAATCGGAAAGCAGCGCGATCGTGCGCAACATCGATTCGGCACTGGAATCGGTGGAAAGCATTCTGGGCGCGGTGCTCGACATTTCCAGGCTCGACACCGGAGCGATGCGCCCTCGCCTCGCCTCGGTTCCGCTTGCCGACCTGCTGGAGCGGATCCAGACCGACTTCGCGCCGATCGCGCGCGAGAAGAGGCTGAAGCTGGTCGTCATGCCGACGTCGCTGCGCGTGCGATCCGACCCCAATCTGCTGCGCCGGCTGGTGCAGAACCTGGTGTCGAACGCGATCAAGTACACGCTGACGGGCAAGGTGCTGGTGGGTGCGCGCCGGCGCGGCAACCAGGTGGTCATCCAGGTGATGGATTCGGGCATCGGCATCCCGCCATCGAAATTCCGCACGGTGTTCAAGGAGTTCGCGCGGCTGGACGAAGGCGCCAAGACGGCTTCGGGTCTCGGGCTTGGGCTATCGATCGTCGATCGTATCGCGCGCGTGCTCAGCCATCCCGTGGAGCTGCATTCGACGCATGGCAAAGGAACCGATTTCCGTATTGTCATGCCGCGCGATATTTCGTCGGTGGCCGAGGCGGCGGTCGCGACTGCGCCAGCCGAACGCTCGGCGCAGAACCTCAAGGGACTGAAGGTGCTCTGCATCGACAACGAGCCGCACATCCTCGAAGGCATGCAATTGCTGCTGAGCGGCTGGGGCTGCGTGGTGCAATCGGCGGATTCGCTTTTAGGTGTCGCGGCGCTCGACGCGCTAGAGGGGGCGCCCGATCTCGTCATCGCCGACTACCATCTCGGCGACGGCACCGGTGTGGCCGCGATCCTCTCCATCCGCGAGCGCTTCGCCACCTATGTTCCCGGTCTCGTCATCACTGCCGACCGGACGCTGGAGGTGCGCGCCGACGCCGAGCGGCACGGGATCGGCATCCAGCACAAGCCGGTGCGTCCGGCGGCATTGCGCGCCTACATCACCCAGATATCGGCGCAGAAGCGGGCCGCGGCGGCCGAGTAGACGCGGCCGCCAGAACGTTCGTCACAAGGTCGCGCACACGCTCGATCGAGGGCATCTCGCCGAAGAGAATGCGGTAGATGATGGGGGCGACGACGCCATCCATCACCGCATCGATATCTGGAAAATATTCGCCGCGATCGCGCGCGCGGTCGGCGATCAGCGCGATTTGCTCGCGGGTGAAGGCATCGCACTTGCAGGCATTGGCGTTATCCTGAGCCGCCAGCACGTCGCGCATCATGTCGCGGCCGATGCCCGACGACATCTCCTCGCAATATTGCTCCGTCCACACCTCCAGATCGCCTCGGGCGCTGCCGGTGTCGATCGGCAGCATGTCGGGGCGAAGGCGCTCGACAGCGACATCGGCCAGCAGTTCCTGCAACTCGCCCCAGCGGCGGTAGATGGTCGATGGCGTGACGCCGGCCTCGGCCGCGATGAGCGGGATGGTGACGTCGGCGCGGTCCATGCTCTTCAGAAGCGACTGGACGGCGTTGTGCACGGAGGCCTGGACGCGGGCGCTGCGCCCGCCCGGGCGGAGATTTTCTTTTGCTGGCATTGGCTGATGCAACCTCCCAAGCGCCATGGTTCAAAAACTTTGAGCGATCCATTAACGCAAATTATTTGCTTTTAGCGCGCACCTACCCTACATCGGACTAACGCAACGACTTAGCTTTAAGGAGCTTATATATGCCCGCGCCCGGCAAATCCATAGAGACCAAGTCAAATCCCATTCGTTTTCACGCGGTCACGCTTGCCACCTTCTTCGGCGCCTCGGCGGCGCCCACGCCGCTTTACCGGATCTACCAGGAGAATTTCGCAGTCTCCCCCGTGCTGATCACCGTGATCTTCGCGGTCCATGCCTTCGCGCTGCTGTTTGCCCTGTTGATCGCCGGCTCGATCTCCGATCATCTCGGGCGCAAGCCGGTGATATTCTCGGCGCTGGTGCTTGAGATCATCGCCATGGCACTTTTTGCGGCCGCCAGCGGGCCGGCGTGGCTGATCGCGGCGCGGATCATGCAGGGTCTCGCGACCGGGATCGCCGGCGCTTCGATCGGCGCGGCACTCGTCGATGTCGACCGCGCCAAGGGGCAGCTGGTGAATTCGATCGCGCCGCTATCCGGAATGGCGATCGGCGCCTTCGCGACCAGCGCGCTGATCCAGTACGGGCCGTTTCCGCTGCATCTCGTCTATGCGATCCTGCTCGTCGCCTTCGTCATCCAGGCCGGCGCGATCTGGGCGACCAGGGAGACAGGCTCCACACGGCCGGGCGCCTGGGCTTCACTGAAGCCGCGCGTCGCCATCCCGCTGCAGGTGCGGCGGCCGCTGGCGCTCGTCACCCCGATCAACATCGCCAACTGGACACTTGGAGGCTTCTATCTCTCGCTCGTGCCGTCGCTGGTGGTGAACACGACAGGCAGCCATGCGCCGCTGACGGGCGGATCGGTGGTGACGGCGCTGATGGTCTCGGGGGCGGTCGCCGTCTATCTCAGGCGCGCCAAATCGGCCAACGGCAACCTCGCCTTCGGCACAATGGCCACCACGCTCGGCGTGGTCACCGTGGTTGCGGGCGTGCACCTTGCCAGCGTGCCGCTGCTGCTTGTCGGAACGTTGCTGACCGGTGTCGGCTTCGGCACGAACTTCCTGGGCGCGATGGGCACGATCATGCCGCTTGCCAAGCCCGACGAGCGCGCCGAACTGTTATCGGCCTTCTACATCCAGAGCTATCTGGCCTTCAGCTTGCCCGCCATTCTCGCAGGGTTCCTGGCAAAGTCGCTCGGCTACCAGCTGACCACGGATATCTATGCGACGGCGATCATTCTCGTCACCTGGATCGGCTTTCTCGGCCTGCGGGCGGACCGCGCCAAGGCCGAGCGGATCGCCGCCTGAGCCGAAAAGCGGGCAACAAAAAAGGCCGGGAGAACCCGACCTTTCGTTCGTCTCGACGAACCGCATGGCGATTCGAAGACGATATTTGGAAGACTTAAGCAGCCTGCAGACGGTCGGCAGACATCTTGCCCGAACGCTTGTCGGCAACGAGCTCGTAAGACAGCTTCTGGCCGTCCTTGAGTTCGCGCATGCCGGCGCGCTCAACAGCAGAGATGTGAACGAAAACGTCGGCCGAGCCGTCGTCCGGCTGAATGAAGCCGTAGCCCTTGGTTGCGTTGAACCACTTAACAGTACCTGTGCTCATGACGATATCCTTATAAATCGTACATAGATGGTGCACACCGAACAAAGCCAGCATGCGATGGAAACCGATTTTGGAGGAAGTTCGCGAGCAACAGCATGAGCGGCCGTAACAAAGTTCATCTAGCAAGATCGATGGCAGGCTTTTACGCGGTAATTGTGTCTCTGGCAAGGCAACTTTAGCGACCCAAGATGGTCAAATCGCTCAATTCTGGAGGTGATCGGGAAGGCTGAAAAGCCGACCCGATCACGTTGATAAAAGCAGCTGTCAAGCCGCCGCTTTCGCGCCCGCATAAGGGTCGAATCGGCCGTAGAACGTCTCGCCCTTGGCCGCCATATCCTTCAGAAGAGCGGTTGGCGCGAAGTGTGATCCGTAAGAGGCCGCTAACCTCTCGCAGAGAACCACGAAATTCTTGGCGCCCATACCGTCGATGTAGGAGAGTACGCCGCCGGTATAGGGCGCAAACCCGAAGCCGAGGATGGAACCGACATCGGCCTCGCGCGGATCGGTGACGATGCCTTCTTCGATGGTGCGCGCGGCCTCAAGCGCGATGGTGACAAGGAAGCGCTGTTTCAGCACCTCGACATCGATCTCGTCCGCCTTCTTCTGCGGATAGAAGGTCTTCAGCTCCGGCCAGAGCGACTTCTTGGCGGGCTTGGCGGGATAGTCGTAGAAGCCCTTGCCGTTCTTGCGGCCGCGGCGATCGAGCTCGTCGACCATCTTGTTGATCAGCGCCAAATGCTGGGGGTCGACGGCTGCTTCGCCGAGATCGGCGACGGTCGCCTTCAGGATCTTCTGGCTGAGATCGATCGCCACCTCGTCGTTGAGCGAGAGCGGACCAACCGGCATGCCGGCCATCTTGGCGGCGTTCTCGATCATGGCCGGCGGCACGCCTTCGATCAGCATGTCGTAGGCTTCGTGGATGTAGCGGAAGACGCAGCGGTTGACGAAGAAGCCGCGCGTGTCGTTGACGACGATCGGCGTCTTCCTGATGGCGGCGACATAATCGAGCGCAACGGCGAGCGCCTTGTCGCCGGTCTCCTTGCCGAGAATGACTTCGGTCAGCATCATCTTTTCGACCGGCGAGAAGAAGTGCACGCCGATGAAATCGGTCGGCCGCTTCGAGTTTTTCGCAAGGCCCGAGATCGGCAAGGTCGAGGTGTTGGACGCGAAGATCGCGCCTTGCGGCAGCACGGCCTCTACGGCCTCGATCACGGCCTTCTTGACGTCGCGATCCTCGAATACGGCCTCGATGACCAGATTGGCGTCCGCGAGATCGGCATAATCGGCCGATGGCGTGATGCGTGCAAGAAGGGCTGCGCCCTCATCCTGCGTCAGGCGGCCCTTACCGACCGAGTCCTTGACCAGACCTTCCGAGACCGACTTGCCCTTCGTCGCCGCTTCGATATCGCGATCGACAAGCGTGACGGGAATGCCGGCGGCGGCGGTCACGTAGGCGATCGACGCCCCCATGAAACCGGCGCCGACGACACCCACCTTCTTCAGCTCCGTCTTTGCGATGCCGGAGGGGCGGCGGGCCCCTTTGCCGAGCTCCTGCATGGAGATGAAGAGAGAACGGATCATGGAGAATGCTTCGGTGGTCTGCAGCACCTCGGTGAAATAGCGCTGCTCGATCTTGAGCGCCGTATCGAAGGGAACCTGCAGGCCCTCGTAGACGCATTTCAGGATGGCGAGCGCGCCGGGATAGTTGCCCGCCGTTTCACGGCGCAGGATCGCGGGTGCGGCCGGCCAGAGCTGGGCCGCAGCCGGCGTCCAGATGCCGCCACCGGGAGCCTTGAAGCCCTTTTCGTCCCAGGGCGCGATCGGCTTCAGGCCGTCCTTGATCATCTGCTTGGCTACGGGGATCAGCTGATCCGGCTCGACGACCTGATGGATCAGGTTCATCGCCTTGGCACGCGCGGCCGTCAGCGACTGGCCCGTCGTCATCATCTGCAGGGCCGACTGGGCGTCCGCCAGGCGCGAGACGCGCTGCGTGCCGCCTGCACCCGGGAAGATGCCGACCTTGACCTCGGGCAGCGCGATCTTGACCGACTTGGCATTGGAGGCGACGCGGTCGTGGCAGGCGAGCGACATCTCCAGCGCGCCGCCCATGCAGGTGCCATTGATGGCCGAGACCCAAGGCTTGCCACAGGTTTCGAGCTTGCGGAACAGGCCCGTCATGCGGCCGACGAGGTCGAAGAGCTTTTGCGCGGCCGTCGATGGGTCCTTGACCTTCTCCTCGTTGTAGAAGGTGAACATCGCCTTGATCATCGAGAGGTCAGCGCCGCCGGAGAAGCTCGACTTGCCCGAGGTGATGACCACGCCCTTGACGGCGCTATCGGCCACCGTCTGGTCGATGATCGCATTCAGCTCGTCCATCACCTCGGAAGTGAAGACGTTCATCGACTTGCCGGGCATATCCCAGGTGACGAGGGCAATGCCGTCCGCGTCGGTCTCGACGGTGAAATTGGTGTAGGTTGTCATGTTGGGATTCCTCTTCCCGTGGAATTCTCTGTTGTGCCAGACCGCCCCCTCACCCGGCCTCCGCTACGCTCGGCCACCCTCTCCCCGAGGGGAGAGGAGGATCGCCCACGTTGCGGCTCCTTCCCTTCTCCCCCACGGGGAGAAGGTGGCCCGAAGGGTCGGATGAGGGGGCTACACCCTCTCGATCACAGTCGCCGTGCCCATGCCGGCGCCGATGCAAAGCGTGACCAGCGCGGTGTTGAGATCGCGGCGTTCCAACTCGTCGAGCACCGTGCCCAGGATCATCGCGCCGGTGGCGCCGAGCGGGTGGCCCATGGCGATTGCGCCGCCGTTGACGTTGATCTTGTCGTGGCTGATGTCGAAGGCCTGCATGTAGCGCAGCACGACGGCGGCGAAGGCTTCGTTGAGCTCGAAGAGATCGATATCGGCGAGCGTCATTCCCGTCCGCTTCAAGAGCTTTTCAGTGACGTCAACAGGGCCGGTCAGCATCAGCGCCGGGTCAGAGCCGATATTGGCGAAGGCCTTGATGCGGCCACGCGGCGTCAGCCCCATGCTCTCGCCGCCCGCCTTGGATCCCAGCAGGACGGCGGCGGCGCCATCGACGATGCCGGAGGAGTTGCCGGCGTGATGGACGTAGTTGATACGCTCGATCTCCGGATGCGCCTGGATGCCGACAGCTTCGAAGCCGCCCATTTCGCCGGGCATCTGGAACGAAGGATTGAGCGAGGCCAGCGCCTGCATGTCGGTGCCGGGGCGCATGTGCTCGTCACGGTCGAGGATAACGAGGCCGTTCTGGTCCTTCACCGGAATGACGGAGTTCTTGAAGTAACCCTTCTCCCAGGAATTGGCGGTGCGCTTCTGGCTTTCGACGGCATAGGCGTCGACGTCGTCCCGCGTGAAGCCATATTTGGTGGCGATGAGATCGGCCGAGACGCCCTGCGGCATGAAATAGGCGGGGAAGTTGACCGACGGGTCCATGAACCAGGCACCGCCGGACATGCCGAGACCGACGCGCGACATGCTTTCGACGCCGCCGGCGATCACGATGTCATCGGCCCCTTGCGCGATCTTGGCAGCGCCGAAATTGACGGCATCGAGGCCCGAGGCGCAAAAGCGGGAGATCTGCATGCCAGGCGCCTTGATGGAGTAGCCCGCCTCGAAGGCAGCACCACGCGGGATGACGGCACCGGCTTCCATGACCGGGTCGACGCAACCCATGATGATGTCGTCGACCGTTTCGGTGTTCAGCCCATTGCGGTCGCGCAGCGCCTCCAGCGTTTTCGCCGCCAGGCGCACCGACGGCACCTCGTGCAGCGAGCCATCCTTCTTGCCGCGACCGCGCGGCGTGCGGACGTGATCGTAAATGAAAACCTCGGTCATATGTCTCGTCTCCCTGGCGGCCGTGAGGCCGTGAATTGTGTGTCTCAACCTTCCCTTCTCCCAAGCGGGGAGAAGGTGGCCCCGAAGGGGTCGGATGAGGGGGCTGCGGGCTGAAACATATCGGCTAGCCAAGGCGCTCGGCGCCCCCTCATCTGTCCTTTCGGACATCTTCTCCCCGTTGGGGAGAAGAGAAACCCAGTGGTCAAAACGCCTCGGCGCTCAATGCCATCATTGTTTCCGCGCCGGTCTCGATGCGGGCCTTGCGCAGCGTCGTTTCCGGCATGATCCGCTCCATGAAGAAGCGGGCGGTGATCAGCTTGTTGCGCAGGAAAGCCTCGCGATCGGTTTCGCCTGCGGCCAGTCCGTCATTGGCGGCCTTGGCCATCTTCGCCCACATATAGCCGAGAATGACGAGGCCGAAGAGATGCATGTAATCGGTCGAGCCGGCGCCGGCATTGTCGGGCTTTGCCATCGCATGCTGCATGAACCACATGGTTGAGGCCTGCACGTCGTTCAAGCCCTTTTTCAGGTTCTTGGTGAAGAAGGTGAGCTGCTCGTCGCTCCGGTTCTCCTCGCAGAAATCGCCGATTTCCTTGAACAGCGCCATGACGGCACGGCCGCCATTCTGGCCGAGCTTGCGGCCTACGAGGTCGAGCGCCTGAATGCCGTTGGCGCCCTCGTAGATCATGGCGATACGGGCGTCGCGCACGTACTGGCTCATGCCCTGCTCTTCGATATAGCCGTGGCCGCCGAAGACCTGCTGGGCCATGACGGCATGGTCGAAGCCCTTGTCGGTCATGACACCCTTCAGGATCGGGGTGACGAGGCCGAGGATATCGTCGGCCGTCTGTCGTTCCTTCTCGTCCGTCGCGCGGTGGGCGATGTCGGATTTCAGCGCCGTCCAGAGCAGGAAGGCGCGGCCCGCTTCATTGAACGAACGGATGGTCATCAGGGTGCGGCGGATATCGGGGTGGACGATGATCGGGTCGGCCTTTTTCTCCGGTGCCTTTACGCCCGATAGCGCCCGGCCCTGGATGCGCTCACGGGCGTATTCGGCGGCGTTCTGGTAGGCGATCTCCGATATCGCCAGTCCCTGCAGGCCGACGCTGAGGCGTGCCTCGTTCATCATCACGAACATGGCCGCGAGGCCCTTGTTTTCGGCACCGATGAGGAAGCCGGTCGCCCCGTCGTAGTTCATGACGCAGGTGGCATTGCCGTGGATGCCCATCTTGTGTTCAAGCGCGCCGCAGGAAACGCCGTTGCGCTCCCCAATAGTGCCGTCGGCGCCGACCATGAACTTGGGCACGATGAACAGCGAGATGCCCTTGGTGCCCTCGGGCGCGCCCTCGATGCGGGCGAGAACGAGATGGACGATGTTGCCGGACATGTCGTGTTCGCCGGCGGAGATAAAGATCTTCTGACCAGACAGTTTGTAACTGCCGTCGGCCTGCGGAACGGCCTTGGTGCGCAGCAGACCGAGATCGGTGCCGCAATGCGGTTCGGTCAGGTTCATGGTGCCGGACCATTCGCCGGAGACCATCTTCGGCAGATAGGTCGCCTTCTGCTCGTCGGAGCCGTGGACGATGATGGCGGCGATGGCGCCCTGGGTGAGGCCCGGATACATCATCAGCGACATGTTGGCGGCCGATGTGTATTCGCCGACGGCGGCATGCAGCGTATAGGGAAGACCCTGGCCGCCGAACTCCTCCGGCACGGCAAGCCCCGTCCAGCCGCCCTCGCAATAGGCATCATAGGCCTGCTTGAAGCCCTTCGGCGTGGAAACCGAGCCATCGTCCTTGCGGGTGCATCCTTCCTGGTCGCCGGAATAGTTCAGCGGGAACAGCACCTCTTCGGCGACCCTGGCCGATTCGCCGACGATCGCCTCGATCATATCGGGCGTGGCGTCGGCGAAGCCAGGCAGATTGTTATAGCGCTCCAGACCCAGCACATCGTTCAGCACGAAAAGCGTGTCGTTCACCGGGGCCTTGTAGACTGGCATCGTTCGAATTCCTCCAATTCGTCAGCCGGGCGAGGCCGGCCTATGCATGTGTCTTACAAAATATTGACGTTTGCGTAAACGTCAAATTTTATTGCATCGCGAATTTGTGAGAGCGGTGCCACACCGGCGCCCCTTGAACACAACCACACGCATACAATTATCCCGGCAACTGGCGATGCGGCGCACACTGTGAGGGTGCTATCTTTCGCCGGCGGCTGTCTATAGAAGTCATTGCAACCTAAATCACCGGATGCCGCATGAAATCCACCGCCGCCTTCTTCCGTTCCAGCCTGATCATGCTTGCAGTCGGCGTTCTGATGCTGCTTGGCATCGTCGGTTCTTCGCTTTGGCTTGTCCAGGCGAACCGCGCCTATTCCGACGAAACCGCGTCGCTGCGTCGCGTGCGCAGCTCGATCGTCAATGTACTGACCACTGTGCAGGATGCGGAAACCGGCCAGCGCGGTTATCTGCTGGCCAACGACATCGCCTATCTACAACCGTACACCACGGCGCTGGAAAATCTTCCGAAACGGCGGCAGGCGCTCATCGACAACGTCAAGCCCTTGCCGAGCTATGCGATGCAGCTCGACGCACTGACGGCAGCGATCGACGGAAAGATGAACGAGCTTGCGAGAACCGTCGAGCTGACGCGCGATGGCAAGACCGCAGAGGCCGTGGCAATCGTGCGCGACGATGCCGGCCGCGAGCTGATGGACAAGATCCGCGCCATTCTCGGCGACTTTCTCGACCAGACCGACACCCGCTTGCGGGTTCTGGTGGAAAAGCAGCTTTCGGCGGCCAGCACGCTGCAACTGGTGACGATCGGCGGCGCCATTGCCATTCTTGTCGTCCTCGGCGGGGCGATCCTGATTATCGTCCAGCACGTGCGCGACCTGTCGAAGGCGACCGAAGAAGTCGAGCTCCTTAATGTCGGACTAGAGGCGCGCGTCAATGAGCGCACCGAGGACCTGATGCGCGCCAACCAGGAAATCCAGCGTTTCGCCTATATCGTCACCCACGATCTGAGGGCGCCGCTGGTCAACATCATGGGCTTTCTGAGCGAACTCGACACCGCCATGACGTCCGTTTCGGCCTACGTTCTTGCAGACGAAAAGGCGCTGGGCCCGCAGGATATTCAGGATGCGCGGCAGGCTGTCCAGGAGGACTTGCCGGAGGCGCTCGGCTTTATCCGCTCATCCACCCGGAAGATGGATGCGCTGATCAACGCCATCCTGAAAATCTCGCGCGACGGGCGCCGCAAGCTGCAGCCCGACCGGATCGACCTGAAAGCGCTGATCGACACGGTCGCCGCCAATGTTCACCATCAGCTGGTGGAGACGGGAGGCACGGCCGAAACACGCGTTCGCGTCGGCACGATCATCAACGACCGCTTCTCGCTGGATCAGATCTTCGGCAACCTGTTCGACAATGCGGTGAAGTATCAAATGCCGGGACGGCCGCTCAAAATCGATGTCGACGCCTATCCCGATGGACCCGGGCGTGTCAGGATCGATGTCAAGGACAATGGCCGTGGCATCGCCAGCAATGATCTCGAACGGGTTTTCGAGCTGTTTCGCCGGGCCGGCGAGCAGGATCAGCGCGGCGAGGGTATCGGCCTTGCGCATGTGCGTTCGTTAATCCGAAATTTGGGCGGAGACATTACGGTCACATCCGAACTCGGCAAGGGCAGCACGTTCATTCTGACGCTGCCCGCGGACCTCACCAAAATCGTACGGAGTATGGAACTATGAAAGCGACCGGTCAGGAAGTCACGATCGTGATGATCGAGGACGACGAGGGGCATGCGCGTCTCATCGAAAAGAACGTGCGCCGCGCCGGCGTCAACAACGAGATCGTACCGTTCACGCTCGGAAAGGGCGCGCTCGATTACATTCTCGGACCGGATCGCGACGGGCTTGTCAGCAAGGATCGCTACCTGCTGATCCTGCTCGATCTCAACCTGCCTGATATGTCCGGTCTCGACATTCTCGAGAAGATCAAGACCAACGAATATACGCGCCGCATGCCTGTGGTGGTTCTGACGACGACCGACGACGAGCGCGAGATCCAGAAGTGCTACGATCTGGGCGCCAACGTCTACATCACCAAGCCAGTGGACTATGACGGCTTCTCCACCGCGATCCGCAATCTCGGCCTGTTCTTCTCCGTCATCCAAGTCCCTTAACGAGTAGCCAAAATCTGTGCGCATCCTTTACGTCGATGATGATCCGGCCCTAGCCCGCCTCGCAACGCGGGTGCTTGCGCGCAGCGATTTTACCGTCGTCCATGCTCCGTCCATCGAGATCGGGCTCGCGCTTTTCGCGGCGGAGAGCTTCGAGGCCGTCGTTCTCGACCATTATTTCGAAAACCAGACGGGCCTGAACTTTCTCGAGGCGATCGCCGAGATCGGCAAGCCGACGCCGGTTCTCTACGTTACCGGATCGAGCGACGCCGACGTCGCCATCCGGGCGCTGAAGGGCGGAGCCGCGGATTATGTCGTGAAGACCGCGACGGACGATTTCTTTCCGCTGCTCATCAGCGCGCTGAACCAGGCGATGGAAAACTCGCGGCTGCGCAGCGAGAAAGAGGAAGCCGACCGGCAGCTTGTCGTCGCCAAGGAGCGGGCCGAATTGCTGCTCGCGGAGATGAACCACCGCATCGCCAACAGCCTGTCGCTGGTCTCGGCGATGATCCGCATGCAGATGCAGATCGCTGGCAGCGAGGAGACGAAGACGGCGCTCAACGAGACGCAGAACCGGATCACGGCGATCGCCGGCGTGCACCGCAGCCTCTACACCTCGGAGATCATCGGCGAGGTGGAGCTCGACGTCTATCTCGGACCGCTGCTGGCCGAACTGCATGGCAGCAACACGATCGCCCGCGGCATCACGCTGAAATCGCAGCTTTGTCGGATCTCGACCACGGCCGACAAGGCCGTCGCGCTGGGTGTCATCCTGATCGAACTGGTGACCAATGCGACGAAATACGCCTACACGTCGGGCACCGGAGAGGTGCGTGTCGTGCTGGAGGCCACGGACGATGGCTTCGCGGTGCTTTCCGTCGAGGACGACGGGATCGGCTATGATCGCAGCGTCGGCCCGAAGGGAACCGGCCTCGGAACACGGCTGATCAACGCCATGGGCACGACGCTCGGCGCCGAAATCAGCTACGGGCGCGACGGTAAGGCGGCGGGCACATATGTCGCCGTTCGCTGGCAGCAATAAGACATTCCGCTCCTGAACCAACTCGGGGCCTCGGCGAAGAGGCGCGCCGCAGGTATCGTTTGATTCCTGGAAAAGACGCGCTAAACTTCGTTGGCTAACCGACGAAAAAGCTTAGGAGGAGCGATTTCATGAGACGGATGTGGCCCGAAGAGTTCAACTTCGTTCTGAACAACGCAGAAGAAGTGACACTCGATCTTCCCGCGATAGAACATGAGGACGGCTCGCGCAGTGAGGCCATAAGCAGAAGGGCCTTGAAGGTCCGCATTCCGATGGAGGATTACGAGCGCATCTGGCCGCTGGCGGAAGCACGATACCGGCTCGACGGCCGGGACCTCGGCAAGGCAGTGACGCTGATCACCACCAATCCGCATTACCACGCCTGGCACCCCGCCGATGGCGGCTCGGTCGACAACGTCACCGAGGGCGGACGTCACTTCACCACCAAATATGTCGTCGTGCACTTCCTGCTCGACGATGTCAGGGAGACGGCGGCGGCCTGAGCCGCCACTCTTCTCTCACCCGCGGCGATCAGGCCGCGTCCAGAGCCTGGGTCAGGTCGGCAACGAGATCGTCTGGATGCTCGATGCCGATCGACAGGCGGATGGTGGAATCCAGAACGCCGATCCTTTGACGTACATCGGCAGGAACGCCGGAATGCGTCATCGTGGCCGGATGGCTGGCGAGCGATTCCGTGCCGCCAAGGCTGACGGCGAGCTTGAATATCTGCAGCGCGTTCAGGAATTTGAACGAGGCCGGCTGGCCGCCTTCGATGTCGAAGGAGAAGGTCGATCCGGCCCCGGTGCATTGCGCGGCGAAGGTGCGGCCGAGCGGCGACGACGGCTCGTGATACGGAAGATAGTGGATCTTCTTGACCTTCGGATGCGCGTGCAGGAAATCGGCCACCGCAAGCGCGTTGTTGTTGGCGCGCTCCATGCGGATCTGCAGCGTTTCCAGCGAACGGCCGAGCATCCAGCAGGAATGCGGATCAAGCTGCGTGCCGATCGCGCCTCTCAGTGCCTTGACCTGCTTCATCACAGCCTTGCTGCCGAGTGCGGCACCGGCGATCAGGTCGGAGTGCCCGCCCACATATTTGGTCAGCGAGTAGAGCGAGATATCGGCGCCGTGCTCGATCGGGCGCTGGAAGACAGGGCCGAGCAGCGTGTTGTCGCAGGCGACGATCGGCGTGTGACCCTGCTTCTTGCCGATCTCATCGGCAATGCGACGCATCATCGCCACATCGACCAAGCTGTTGGTCGGGTTGGCCGGGGTTTCCACGAGGATCATCGACACCCGGCCCTTGGCCATCGCCTGTTCGGCCGCCGCCCGCACCGAGTTCTCGTCGACGCCATCGGCGAAGCCAACGGCGGCGACGCCGAGATTGAGAAAGGTCTTGGCGAGCAGCGTTTCCGTCCCGCCATCGAGCGGCTGCGAGTGCAGCACCGCATCACCCGGGCGCACGAAGGCGAGCAGCGTCGTGGCGATGGCGGACATGCCCGACGAGAAAAGTACGCAGCTTTCCGTGCGCTCGTAGACGGCGAGGCGATCCTCGACGATCTCGCTGTTTGGGTGATTGAAGCGCGAATAGACGAGGCCTGCCCCCTGCCCGGCCGGCGGCTCGCGGCGACCGGAGACGTAATCGAAGAAATCGCGGCCATCCTCGGCGGATTTGAACACGAAGGTCGAGGTCAGGAACACCGGCGGCTTGACCGCGCCCTCGGACAATTCGGGATCGTAGCCGTAGTTCAGCATCTGGGTTTCGGGATGCAGGGCGTGATTGCCGATATGGGTCTTGGAGGGATGCGGCGCGGTCATGGTCGTCTCCTGCTTCAAAGATGGATTGATGACGGCAAATTATATCGAAATGCGCTTGATGTTATTGCTATTTGGAGCGCTGCTGCGATGTTGGAAGCAACATCATGCGAGAGTGAGGGATATTTCGTGCAGAAAGTTGCGGATGAGATGGACCGGCGGATCTTGAAGGAGCTGACCGGCGATGCGCGGCTTGCCAACAACGAACTCGCCGAGCGCGTCGGCCTTTCCGCCTCGGCCTGCCTGCGTCGCTTGCGGCGGCTGGAGGAGGCCGAGATCATCCAGGGATATACCGCGCTGATCGATCCCGCCGTCAACGGCTGGACGATGACGGCGCTCGCCTCGATCCGCCTCAGCCGCCAGCACGAGGACGAGATTCAGATGTTCGAGAATGCCGTGCGCGAGTGGGACGAGGTGCTGGAGTGTCATCTTGTCACCGGATCGCGCGACTACGTGCTGAAGGTGATGAGCTCGGGGCTAGAAGATTACGAGCGCTTCATCAAGGAAAAGATCGCGCGGCTGAAATGCGTCGACACGATCGAGACGAGCTTCGTGATGAACACAATCAAGGCGCGCCGGATCTAGCGCTTAGCGTCTTCCCAGCTGTCGGTCGGCACCTTGCGACGGTGGCGGTATAGGCCTGAACCGGCTTGTACATTAGAAGGTCGATTTCGGCACGATATCCGCCTCGACAGCCACAAAAGTTAAAAAATCGCCACACCGGTTAACGGGTTCTTTACCACGTTCCATGAAAGGTGACGGTTGAGCATTGGTGTCCTGCATTCCTTCTTTCAAGTCTCGCGTTTTATGGGATGCGCACCACACGTACAGCTTGAGGAAAGCCTAATTGATTATCCTCTCATGGACGATGCTCTCTGATCCGCATTCGTGGCGGCTCTGACGGAAAAGCCAATGATCGGCCCTGACGAGGGTGCGAACAGACAAGCGAGCAAGAAGATGAACGGATCGCGATCACATTCTCCCCGGCCTTCCGACAGGGCGTCGCTCGACGCGCTGAACCGCACGATCGAGGGATTGGAAGCACGGATCGAAGGCCTGATCGGCAGTGGGGTGCGCGAGCAGCGCAATCATCCGCCGGCGCCCGAACGCGAACCTGCCCCCGCTGCTTACGCGCCGCGTGCGCCCTACGCCACCGCAGAGCCGCGTCCGGATCCGCTCGCCGAGATCCGCCAGCGCCAGCGCATGCTCGACGCCAGCCGCGAGCGTGCCGCGCGCGAAACCACCCCTTACGCACCCCGCGAACAGGCGACGGCCTATGCGGCCCAGCCGGCTCCCGCGCACACAGCGGCGCCGCAGCCACGCGCGCCCGTTCAGCAGCCGCAGCCGCGTGCGACCGTTCAGGCGCCGGCCGCCAATCCGCGCGGTCCCGAAGACGCGATGACGGAGATCGCCGAGGCGCTCGTCAGCCTGCGCCAGGATCTGAAGCGCGATATCTCCGAGGGTGTCGCCCGGGAAATGGATGCCCTGCGCGGCGAACTGCGCGAGATAAAGGCGACGGCCGCCGATCGACCCTTTGCCGAGGATATTCATGCCGACATGAGCCGGCTTGCCGACAGCATCAACCATCTGGCCGCTCGCTCCGAAACATCCGAGGCCCACGGCCTGCGCGGTGAGTTCGAAGACCTGCGCTCGCTGATGGATGGGCTGGCGCGAGAGGATTCGCTGCGCCACATGGACCAGCGCTGGGACGGCTTCGAAAACCAGCTGCACGCGCTCGACACATCGGGCCTGCAGGAAGAGCTGGTGGCGCTCGCCTACCGCCTCGACGACATCAAGCGCCATATCGGCGGCATGGGCGAGAGCCCGGCCGTCAAGGCGCTCGAGGACAAGCTCATCTCCATCGCAACGGCGATGGAGCAGTTCGGCAGCATGATCCAGCCGCACGATCGGGCGATGTCCGAGCAGTTCGCGTCGATGGACAGCCGTCTCGACGAAATCAGCCGCGCGATCGCCGCGACCGGCCGCGCCGCGACATCGGGCGACCCGGCTGCCATGCACCGCCTCGAGGGACGGTTGACCGGTCTTGCCGACCAGATCGAGCTGATGGGCCAGAGCGTGGCAAGCCGCGCGAACCCGGCAGATGGGCTCGCCGAACGGCTCGAAGCACTGACAGCCCGCGTCGAGGAGGTCGCCAATGCCGAGGCCACGTCCCGCCTCGACGAGCGGCTCGAACATCTGGCCTTCCTGCTCGAAAAGAGCCAGCGGGCCGCGCCGCAGCCGGAACTGACCGGCGCACTTGCCGATATCTCGCGCAAGATCGACGCGCTGGAGAATGGCGCCGTCAACGACGCGCTGGCGCAGCGCCTCGATTATCTCGCTCGCCGCATCGACGAGATGGAATCCCAGCCGCAGCAGGCGATCCAGCCCCCTGTCGATGACGCCGCCTTCCTGCGGATCGAGGACCGGCTGAGCGATATCGCCGCCCGTCTCGACGAGAGCTCGGCAGCACCCGCGACCGACGTGAACGCACTGCGCAATCTGGAAGACCAGATCGCCAATCTTTCCGCTCTGATGAGCGAGCCGCGCCCGAGCACCGAGATCGCCATCGATTTCGACCGCCGCATGGGCGCGATCGAAGACTATATGGCGACCAGCGACGAATATATCGTCGAAGCGGCCCGCCAAGCCGCCGAAGCGGTTGTCGAGGCTTATTCGCGCAACGGCGCCCTGCAGGGCGGTGGTGCCGGCGTCGATATGTCGGCGCTCAACGCGCTGGCTGCCGATCTCCGCCATCTCGAGGACCTGAGCCGCAGCGGCGAGGAGCGCACGCACAAGACCTTCCAGGCGCTGCATGAGACGCTGGTGCACATCGCCGACCGGCTCGACGACATGGAAAACCGCACGGCTCGTCCGCCGGCACGCATGCCGACCGCCGACGTCGATTTCAACGTCGACCCATACGCGATGACGCAGGCTGGTACCGAGGAGGCTGAGAAGCCCGCGGTGTTCGGCACGCGTGTGCCGGAAGCCGTGCGCAAGGCCGAGACCGCGCCCGAGCCGGCCGCACCCACGATGGCCGCATCTGAAACCAGCGCCATTGCCATCGAGGCTGCCAGCAAGCCCGCAGCAGCGGCCAAGGGAAGCCTGCTCGTCAGCCTCGGCAAGCGCCTGCTGCCTTCGAAGAAGGCCAAGACCGGCGAACGCGCCGTCATCGACCCCGCTCCGTCCATCGACCCTGTCGACGTGATGCCGCCGGAAGCCGCTAACGAGCCGCTGGAGCCTGGCTCCGGGGCGCCCGATGTCAAGAAGATCCTGGAGCGTGTGCGCGCCAGCCAGAATGCGGCCCGCGCCAATCCGAAGCCGGCAAGCGATACGGATCGCGCCGACTATATCGCGGCTGCCCGCCGCGCCGCGCAGGCGGCGGCCCTTGAAGTCGATCCCAGCGGCAAGGCTGGATCGGTGAAGGGCGAGAAGAAGGCGAAGATCAAGGACGCGGCAAAGGAATCCGGCAAGGGCAGCGCGTTCTCGCGCTTCCGCCGTCCTATCCTGCTTGCCGTCGGCGCCGTGCTTTTGGCGATCATGGCGTTCCCGCTGGCCCGCACGCTGACCTCAGGCGCGCCCGCGCCGACCGCTGAAGTGGCAGCGATCACCGACGGGCAGAACGCAACGCTGCCCGCCGACAGCGAAACCGCGCCCGATACGTCCGCACCAGTCGCAGCAGCGCCCGAGGCACCCGCTGTCTCGACGCCGGCCTCGCCGGTAACGGCCAATGTCGCACCGGCGGCAACGGAGCCGGCCGCACCC
Organism: Hyphomicrobiales bacterium; assembly: GCA_900472605.1. GTDB lineage: Bacteria > Pseudomonadota > Alphaproteobacteria > Rhizobiales > Rhizobiaceae > Rhizobium. The sequence continues at coordinate 182,370 of UCJD01000023.1, forward strand.
GAGCGGCTGACCGAAGCTGCACCGCTTGGCGGAAACGGCACGCTCGCACCTTCGGGCGCACCGCAGGATACGTCCGCCTTCACCGCCAACAACGCGGCTCCGGCGGCAGCCGAGACGGCTCCGGCCGCAGCGGCACCTCAGATTGCCGTCCCCGACACGATCCAGCCGAAGTCGCTTGCGGATGCCGCAAAGTCCGGCGATGCTCTGGCACTGTTTGAAATCGGCGCGCGCTACAGCGATGGCCGCGCGGGCGTAACCGCGGATCCGAGCCAGGCGCTGAACTGGTACCAGATGGCCGCCGACAAGGGCTTCGCGCCGGCGCAATACCGCCTCGGCAGCATGTACGAGAAGGGCACCGGCGTTGCCCGCGACGCCAATAAGGCCAAGCAGTTCTACGAGCAGGCGGCGAACCAGGGCAACGCGAACGCGATGCACAATCTGGCTGTCCTCTACGCCTCTGGCGCATTGGGGCAGCAGGATTATTCGGCTGCGGCCAACTGGTTCACCAAGGCCGCAAACCTCGGCATCACCGACAGCCAGTTCAACCTGGCGATCCTGTGCGCCCGCGGCAACGGCGTGCCGCAGGACCTGACGGAATCCTACAAGTGGTTCGCGATCGCGGCCAAGGGCGGCGACAAGGACGCTTCACAGAAGCGCGACGAAGTGGCCAATGCCATGAAGCCGGACCAGCTGGAGAAGGCCCGCGCCAAGGCGGATCTCTGGAAGGCGGAGCCACTCGACAACAAGTCGAACGGCATCGAGGTTCCGGATGAATGGGCCGGCACGGCGACCAAGACTTCCAGCGTCGACATGAAGCGGGCGATCCGCAACATCCAGGCGATCCTGAACAATAACGGCTTCGACGCCGGCCAGCCGGACGGCGAACTGGGAACCAAGACCGTTGCCGCGATCAAGAGCTTCCAGAAGTCGATCGGCCAGGAGCCGAGCGGCAAGATCAACGACGCGACCGTCAAGGCCCTCTTGGAACGCAACAAGGCGCCATCCACAAAGGCCTGATCGATCAAGCGCTCATATGAGATCCCCCGCAAACCGGTGTCTGCGGGGGATTTTTGTTTGATGAAAGCGATGGTTGCCGGCGCCCTGCCCCGAAGCGCGGTCAGTCCGGCATACCTGGCGGGCCATGTAACATTCACGCGGAACAATCGGCATCCACCTGAATTTACGCGAAAGGCGCGGATCTTTTGCCGAAGCTGGCCGACAGCACTTGATCCCTTGCCGACCGATCATTTAAGCCGGGAGAGGCTTCGGGCAGCGTAGGGATTTGTCGCATCATGGAAATATTCACATCCGCCGGCTTGCTGGCGCTTCTGCAGGTCATTGTCATCGACCTGGTTCTGGCCGGCGACAATGCCGTCGTCATCGGGCTCGCGGCTGCGGGCCTTGCTCCCGATCAGCGCAAGAAGGCCATTCTGGTCGGCATTCTGGCCGCCACCGTGCTGCGCATCGCGCTCGCCAGCGTCACCGTGCAATTGCTCGAGATCATCGGCCTGCTGCTCGCGGGTGGTATTCTGCTGCTCTGGGTTTGCTGGAAGATGTGGCGGGAAATCCGCGCCAATAGCGCCCAGGACGGCGACGGCGAGCATGCCGAAGGCGTTCAGGCGCCGCGCAAGACCTTCTTCCAGGCAGCGACGCAGATCGTCATTGCCGACGTCTCGATGTCGCTCGACAACGTGCTTGCAGTCGCCGGTGCCGCTCGCGAACATCCAACCGTGCTGGTCATCGGCCTGATCCTGTCGATCGCGATGATGGGTATTGCCGCGAACTTCATCGCGCGCCTGCTCAACCGCTATCACTGGATCGCCTATATCGGCCTGGCGATCATCGTCTATGTCGCCCTGCACATGATCTATCGCGGCGGCCTGGAGGTCTGGCCGCACGTTGCAGCCGCAACCGGCGGCTGACCTCGAACAATCGTGAGCGGCCCCGTCAGGGGCCGTTGACGAGCTTCAGGATGAGCACCTGCACGTTGCCACCGTCGCTCATCTCCACCCGGTCGAAATCGCGACCGCGCTGGCGCTGCCTGCCGGATATCTCGCCGAGGCGCTCGGTGAGATTGGCGCGGATCTTGCGGCAGTCGGGATCGTCGGGCGCGGAAAAGCCGAGGCTCAACGTCTCGATCTCGTGCACCATGTCGATAATGGTGTCGCCATGCACCCGCTCATGCTTGCGGATCGCCTCGATGAAGCTGTTCCAGCTGGCCTGAACCGATGGCGAGAGCTTGGAGGACGGCTTGGGCAGCGTGTAGACGATCGTCAGCTTCGGCTTGGCGACCGTCAACATGCAGGCATTGTCCGGCTGCCGTTCATATTTGCGCGTCCATGTCAGCTTGAACGTGGTGTGGGCGATCACCCGCGACTGGCCGCCGACCTCGGGGCCGCGCTGGCCGATCGAATTGTAGAGTTCAGCGCCGGTGGTGCCCGATATGGCGTAGTTGCGCACCTCCTCGGCCGGCTTCCACTGCGCTAGCGCCATGGCGGGCATCGACGCGATCAGCGCCCCCAGCATCACCTTTCGAACATTCGATCTCATCTCGGCCTTCAACCTTGCTTCGACAGCGCCAACCTATGAAGCCGGCACGCGCCATTCAATCGTATGGGCGAGACTTTCGTCGATCCGCGCCGGGCATGGCCGCTTCCGTTGACGAGTGTGCCGCGATTGTCACAAAACCTGAAAAAAGCCTGATTAATCAGAATTCTTCGCGTAATGAGGCGCCGCGGTGTCGCTGATCGAAAGCCTATCGCAACGATTTGCGGTTACGGTTCCTCATTCGCATAACATGTGGGGAAGGCAACGGCCCGTCGGGTCGTCCGCAAATCGGGGTCGGCTGTGACAATCTATCTGCCCATCGCAGAATTGTCGGTGAACATTTTCATCATCCTCGGCATGGGTGCGGCCGTCGGCTTCCTGTCCGGCATGTTCGGCGTGGGCGGCGGCTTTCTCATCACGCCGCTCCTGATCTTCTACAACATTCCACCCGTCGTCGCCGTCGCCACAGGCGCCAACCAGGTGGTAGCCTCGTCGATCTCGGGGGCGCTGACCCACTTCAGGCGCGGGACGCTGGATGTGAAGCTCGGCTCGGTGCTATTGGTGGGCGGTCTCGCGGGCGCTACCGTGGGCATATGGGTGTTTTCGCTGCTGCGCCGGCTCGGCCAGCTCGATCTGATCATTTCCTTGATGTACGTGCTCTTCCTCGGAACGGTCGGCGGACTGATGCTGCTCGAAAGTGTGCGGGCGATGCGCCGGGCCTCGAAGAATATTCCGGCGGCGCCGCGCCGGCCGGGCCATCATCACTGGGTGCATCGGCTGCCGCTGAAGATGCGCTTCAAGAAATCGAAGATCTTTCTCAGCGTCATCCCGATCGTGGCACTCGGCTTCGGCATCGGCATCCTGACGTCTGTCATGGGCGTCGGCGGCGGCTTCATCATGGTGCCGGCGATGATCTATCTGCTGCGCATCCCAACCAACGTCGTCGTCGGGACGTCGCTGTTCCAGATCATCTTCGTCACCGCCTATACGACCGTCGTACAGGCCGCGACCAACTTCTCGGTCGATATCGTGCTGGCCTTCATCCTGATGATTGCGGGTGTCATCGGCGCGCAATATGGCGTTCGCGTCGGGCAGAAGCTGCGCGGCGAACAGCTGCGCGCGCTGCTTGGACTGCTGGTTCTCGCCGTCGGCCTTCGCCTTGCCGTGGCACTGGTCGTCACGCCAAGCGATATCTATTCCGTCGTGATGGGTGCCAACTGATGCGTCACCTGTTGCGTAGCCTGCTTGTCTCCCTGATGCTGCTGCCAACGGTGGCAGGCGCGCAGATGCTGCTGCCGGGACAGACCCCGCAGCCCGTTGCCGAAGGGCTGGAGATCGGCACCTCCACCAGCGAGATTGCCATCACCTCCGACTTTCACGGCGCCGATCTGACGATCTTCGGAGCCGTGACCAATACCGACAGCCTGCTGCTCGCAATCGGCCAATATGATGTGGTCGTGGTGCTGGAAGGCCCGCGCGACAACGCGACCGTGCGCAAGAAGCAGCGCGTGTTCGGGATCTGGATCAACACGCAGTCGATGACCTTCGAGACCGTGCCGCACTCGTACTCGATGTCGAGCTCGCGCATGCTCGACGACGTGACGACGCCGCTCGATCTGACCGATCGCGGCATCGGAATCGACCATATTCCGCTGACGCCGATGGGCTTTCTCGGCAATGCCAGCAATGTCGGTGAGTTCCGTGACGCCTATCGCCGGCTGCAGGAGCGCAGCGGCCTTTACGTTCGCGATCCGAGCGGCGTGCGCTTCGTCAGCTCCAACCTGTTCAAGGCCAGCCTGCGGCTGCCCGCCAACATCCCGAACGGCGTGCATACCGTGCGCGCCTACCTGTTCAAGAGCGGCAAGTTCGTGACCGAGAAATCCGCGCCCTTGCGGGTCATCAAGACCGGCATCGAACAGACGATCACCGATGCCGCGCACGAGCAGCCCATCATCTACGGCCTGTTTGCCGTGTTCCTTGCCGTCGTCACCGGCTGGGGCGCCAGCGTCGTGTTCCGCAAGGAGTGATCGATTGCCGATCGCAATCGGTTTTCCATATCGCAATGAGCCAACCGTGGGAGTGAGAACATGAGAAAGCTTGTGGTCTGGAATCTGATGACGCTTGACGGCTATTTCGAGGGTACGAAGCCCTGGGATATCGAGTTTCACAACCTCGCCTGGGGTCCTGAACTCGAGACATATTCCGAACAGTTCGGCACGGAGGGCGACCTGCTGGTTTTCGGCCGCAAGACCTATGAAGGCATGGCCGCTTACTGGACGACGGCCGAGGGCGAGGAGACAGTCAAGAACTACATGAACAGCATCGCCAAGATTGCGGTTTCTCGAACCTTGAAGACGGCAGACTGGAACAACACGCGCGTCGTCAGCGATCCGGTGGCTGAACTGCAGAAGCTCAAAGCCGAGGACGGGAAGACGATATTCGTCTTCGGCAGCGCCGAGCTTGCCGACAGCCTGCTTAAGGCGCGGCTGATTGACGAGATCAGGATTTGTCTGGTGCCGGTGGTTCTCGGCGGTGGCAACCCGCATTTCAAACCGGCCTCCTCACCGCTGCCACTCAGGCTCATCGAAAGCTCGACGACGCAGAAGGGCGCCATCATCCTGCGGTATGCGCCCGTCGCCGACTGATGCTTGGGCCAGCTGGGCGCCCTGCCCCGCTCTCGCCACGAGATGATCACGGCTTCGTCATTGTCTAAAAACCGACCATTAACGTTTACCAGTTAGTAATCTCTCCACGTCGAGAGGTTTCTAGTCATGCGTATCCGTACTCTTCTTGCCGTCGTGATGCTGGCCGTGCTCGCCGGCTGCGCGACCGCTCCCAAACAGACCCGAAACATCTGCGCGGTGTTCGATCAGCGCGACGGCCTGTTCACCAGCTGGCAGCGCTCGGCTGAGAAGGCCGAGAAGAAATACGGCGTGCCAGTGCCGATCCTGATGGCGACGATGTATACGGAATCGGGTTTCCAGCCGAATGCGCGGCCGCCGCGCACCAAGCTCTTCGGCTTCATCCCGTGGAAACGGCAATCGACGGCCTATGGATATTCGCAGGCACTCAACGGCACCTGGGATCACTACCAGTCCGCCACCGGAAACTGGAGCGCGCGGCGCACCAACTTTTCCGACGCGATCGACTTTATCGGCTGGTATCACTGGCAGAACAGCCAGACGACTGGCATCCAGCTGAACGATGCCTACAGCCTCTACCTCGCTTACTATTCCGGACCGAAGGGATATATGCGCGGCGACTGGCGCTCGAACGCGCAGTTGCAGAAGACGGCGCAGCGTTTCGCGGGGATGGCGGCCAGCTATCAGCAGCAGCTGCAGGGCGGTTGTAGCTGAGGTTCTCAATATCGCCTGGAGCGCCGGCTCTTTCGCCCGATGGACATGAGGCGCGACGGCGCGAAGGCTGACGGGATAGACTTTCGGCTAATTCGCTGAAGGCTTGTGAAGCGATGCTGATCCGCTAAGGTTGTGCCGCAAGGCAAACTAAATAAGGGAACAGCAATGAAGAAGACGATTTTCCTGGCAGCGGCGGCGCTGCTTGGCATGACGCATCTGGCGTCCGCCGAAGACACGATCCGGATCGCCACCGAGGGCGCCTACCCTCCCTTCAACTATGTCGAATCGGACGGCAGCCTGAAGGGGCTCGACGTCGATATGGCGAAGGCGCTGTGCGAGGAGATGAAGGCCAAGTGCACGATCGTCGCCCAGGATTGGGACGGGATCATTCCCGGGCTGCTGGCGAAGAAATACGATGCGATCATCGCTTCGATGAGCATCACCGAGGAACGCAAGCAGCAGATCGACTTCACCAACAAATATTACACGACGCCGCTTGCCGTCGCGGTGCCCAAGGATAGCCCGATCAAGAGCGTGAGCGTGGAGGACATGAAGGGCAAGGTGGTCGGCGCGCAGGCTTCAACCACCCAGGCAAACTACACCACCGACTTCTACGGCAAGGGCGGCGCCGAGGCGAAGCTCTACCCGACGCAGGACGAAGCCGTGGCCGACCTGCAGAACGGTCGCGTCGATGCGCTGGTCTCCGACAAGTTCGTGGTCGTGGACTGGCTGAACAAGGCCGGCAAGGATTGCTGCAAGCTGCTCGGCGACATCAAGGGAACCGAGACGGAGGCGGGCATCGGCATCCGCAAGGGTGAGACCGAGCTGAAGGAGCGCTTCAACAAGGCAATCGACGCGCTGGTCGCCAACGGCACCTACCAGAAGATCACCAAGCAGTATTTCCCTTTCGATATCTACTGACCACCTCGTGACTAAAGTGCGGAGCCCGTAGCGGCTTCGCACTTTTCGCCGATCGCGCGCTCACCGCCTTCTCATCGGCGCGGTTTGAACTACATTCAGGCGGTGGACCAGATCGATAGCGAACGCCTGATATCCCTGCCCGCCCCTTTTACCCGCTGGTTCGCGGAGAAGGGCTGGCAGCCGCGCAGGCATCAGCTCGAGCTTCTGGCGCGCGCTGAGGCTGGCGAGAGCACATTGTTGATCGCGCCCACCGGCGCCGGCAAGACGCTGGCCGGGTTTCTGCCGTCGCTGACCGATCTCACCCGGCGCGGCAAAATCCCGCCCGGATCGGCCTTTACCGGCATCCACACGCTCTACGTTTCACCGCTGAAGGCGCTCGCCGTCGATATCGAGCGCAACCTGATGAAGCCGGTGCTGGAGATGGGGCTGCCTGTCACCGTCGAGAACCGCACCGGCGACACGCCCGTTTCCAAACGGCAGCGCCAGAAGATCAGCCCACCCGACATCCTTTTGACGACGCCGGAACAGGTGGCGTTGCTGCTTGCCAACGGCGAGGCCGAGCGTTTCTTCAAGGATCTCAGATACATCATCTTCGACGAGCTTCATTCGCTGGTCACCTCGAAGCGCGGACACATGCTGTCGCTGGGGCTGGCGCGGCTGCGGCGGCTTGCGCCGAAACTGCAGACGATCGGGCTCTCGGCGACCGTGGCCGAGCCGCTGGAGCTGCAGAAGTGGCTGGTGGCGCAGCAAGAGGGCGAGGAGCGCCATGCCGGGATCGTGACCGTCGAGGGCGGCGCCAAGCCCGATATCTCAATCCTGTCGACGGAAGAGCGCATTCCCTGGTCCGGCCACTCGGCGAAATATGCGATTCCCGATGTCTACAAGCAGCTGCTCGAGCACCAGACGACACTGCTCTTCGTCAACACCCGTAGCCAGGCGGAAATGCTGTTTCAGGAGCTTTGGACCGCCAACGACGACAATTTGCCGATCGCCCTGCATCACGGCTCGCTCGATGTGGGCCAGCGCCGCAAGGTGGAGGCGGCAATGGCGGCCAACAAACTCAGGGCCGTCGTCGCCACCTCGACGCTCGATCTCGGCATCGACTGGGGCGATGTCGATCTGGTCATCCATGTCGGCGCGCCGAAGGGTGCCTCGCGGTTGGCGCAGCGCATCGGCCGCGCCAACCATCGGATGGACGAGCCGTCGAAGGCGATCCTCGTTCCTGCCAACCGCTTCGAGGTGATGGAGTGCCAGGCAGCACTCGACGCCAACTATATCGGCGCGCAGGACACACCGCCGGTCGGGCGCGGCGCGCTCGACGTGCTTGCGCAACATGTGCTCGGCATGGCCTGCGCCGAACCCTTCGACCTGCTGGAGCTCTACGACGAGATCATCAGCGCCTCGCCCTATGCGGATCTCAGTTGGGAGACCTTCGAGCGGATCGTGGATTTCGTCGCCACCGGCGGCTATGCGCTACGCACTTACGAGCGCTATGCCCGCATCCGCAAAACCAAAGACGGGCGCTGGCGCGTCTCCAACCCGCAGGTGGCGCAGCAATATCGTCTGAACCTCGGCACCATCGTCGAGAGCCCGATGCTGAACCTGAAGATGGTCAGGCGCGGAGAAGGCGGACGCATCGGGCGCGGCGGGGCGACGCTCGGCAAGATGGAGGAGTATTTCTTCGAGCAGCTTTCGCCCGGCGATACATTCATCTTTTCCGGCAAGGTGCTGCGCTTCGAGGGCATTCGCGAGAACGAGGCACTGGCCAGCCAGGCCTATTCCAACGATCCGAAGATCCCATCCTATGCCGGCGGCAAGTTTCCGCTCTCCACCTATCTCGCCGATCAGGTGCGCTCGATGCTCGACGATCCCGACCGCTGGCACCGGCTGCCGGAGCAGGTTCGCGACTGGCTGGCAATACAGGATGAGAAGTCGATCCTGCCCAAGCGTGACGAGCTCCTGATCGAGACCTTTCCGCGCGGCAGCCGCTGCTACATGGTGGCCTACCCCTTCGAGGGGCGGCTGGCGCACCAGACGCTCGGCATGCTCTTGACCCGCCGGCTGGAACGCGCGGGCGCCCAGCCGCTCGGCTTCGTCGCCACCGATTATTCGCTCGGGATCTGGGGGCTGGAGGATATGGGGCGGATGATATCGAGCGGCCGGCTCAGCCTCTCCGAGCTTTTCGACGAGGACATGCTGGGTGACGATCTCGAAAGCTGGCTCGACGAATCCTTCCTTTTAAAGCGCACCTTCCGCAATTGCGCCGTGATTGCGGGGTTGATCGAGCGCCGGCACCCCGGCAAGGAAAAGAGCGGCCGGCAGGTGACGGTTTCGGCCGATCTGATCTACGACGTGCTCCGAACCCACGAGCCCGACCATATCCTGCTGCAGGCGACGCGGCAGGACGCGGCGACAGGGCTTTTGGACATCGGACGTCTTGGCGATATGCTGAAGCGAATCAAGGGGCACATCACCCATCGTGCGCTGGAGCATATCTCGCCGCTCGCCGTGCCCGTGATGCTGGAGATCGGCAAGGAGCATGTGCATGGCGAGGCGCAGGACGTGCTCTTGGCGGAGGCCGCGGACGATCTGATCGCCGAGGCTTTGGAGTGAAGTCCCCTCCCCAAACCCCTCCCCACAAGGGGGAGGGGCTTACCGGCCGCACCGCCGAGATTACGATCGAGGCAAAGCGGCGCCACGAGTCTTCTCCCCCCTTGTGGGGGAGATGCCCGGCAGGGCAGAGGGGGCCTTTGGGCCCTCCTCCCCGCCCCGACACTGGAAAGAGACAAACGATGAACCGGCTGGCGCTGGCGCGAGAATTGAACGGAGTGGCGGCGATGCCGGGCGTGGAGACGTCAGTGTATGGGATCGCTGCCGTGTGCGATCCGCTGGGCGGCCTCTATCTGCCGGATACCGGTGTTCTCGTGGTGTCCGACCTGCACCTGGAAAAAGGCGCCGCCTTTGCCCGGCGCGGCATGATGCTGCCGCCCTATGATACGCTGGCAACACTGACGGTGCTCTCAGCCGTCATCACCCGTTACGATCCGACGCTGGTGATCTCGCTCGGCGACAATTTTCACGACCGCATCGGATCGGCGCATATGCCGGAGACATTCCGCACGCTGATTTCGGATATGGCGCGCGGCCGCGAGTGGATCTGGATCAACGGCAACCACGATCCCGACGGCACCGTCGATCTGCCCGGTGCCGGCGCCGACGAACTGCAATACGGTGGCCTCACCTTCCGGCACGAGCCGAAGGACGGGTTGCAGAGCGGCGAGATCGCGGGCCACCTGCATCCTTCGGCGACCGTCCGCCGGCGCGAGAAATCCATCCGCCGGCCATGCTTTGCGACCGATGGCGCAAGGCTGCTGATGCCGGCTTTCGGGGTGATGAGCGGTGGGCTCGATCTGCGCCACAAGGCGATGAAGGGGCTGTTCGACCAGCCGTCGCTGATCGCGCACTTGCTCGGGCGCGACCGGATCTATTCGGTCCGGTTCGGCAATCTGCTCGGCTAGCGCTTACAGCGCGACGTAGCGGTCGGCGCGGTGGTTGATCGTCAGGAAGAGATTGAGCACCACGGCGCCGAGCACGGAATAGAACACGACAGGCGGCGTTGTGACGAAGAAGGCAGCCGCCAGCACGCAGAGATCGACCGCCATCTGCACCAGGCCGGCGCGGATGCCGAAACGCTCCTGCATGTAAATGCCGAGAATGCCGACGCCGCCGAGGCTGGCGCGGTGGCGATAGAGCGCTAGCAGGCCGAAGCCTAGCAGCAGGCCGCCAAGAAGTGCGGCCCACGCCGGATGGATCGTCGCAATGCTCATGACATTGGGCTGCAGGCTCGTCAGCAGCGAGGTCAGGCCGATGGCGATGAAGGTCTTGATGGTGAAGGCGACGCCGAGGCGCTTCCACGAGAGATAGAAGAACGGCAGGTTGAGCAGGAAGAAGGCGAGACCGAAATTGATGCCGAAGGCATAGTGCACGAGGAAGGCGATACCCGCCGTGCTGCCGGTCAGCAAGCCGGCGCTCGCCAGCACATAAAGGCCAAGGGCGGCGACAAGGCTGCCGGAGAAGATACCCTGCACGTCCTCGACAGGGGTGTGGCGCGTGGCGCTCGTGTTCCAGAAGCCAAGGGCATTGATGAGCTGAGTCATGTCGCTAATCTCCAACGGCAGACGAGTTCAAGAACGCCCGGGCAGGCCCAAGGCGGCAGGGGATGTGAATGATTGGTCGCCGGGCGGCATTCGCGCTCTTCGGCTGACAGGTCCAATTATCCGGCTCGTCAGTCGCGTTTTCAAGCGAAATACGTAAGCAATGCTGACCTATTCAAACTTCGCAAGAATCGTTCCGTCAGGCGGTCTTGCGTGCAAGGAACAGAATGCCGGGAATGATGTTGGCGCCATCTTTGCGAATGGTGGTGCGGCTCATCGCGATCACCTCGAAGCCATGGCGGGCGCAGAGCGAGCGGATGTAGCTTTCCGAATGAGCATAGCGCAGGGAATGAGCGAGATGAACGCCCTCCTCATCCTCGGTTTCCTCGACGGAGAAGCCGAAATCGGCGCCATCGGCGCACAGGGCCGCGACCGATGCAAAGGCGATCTCGAGGTTGCCGAGATAGATCAGGACATCGGCCGCCGTGACGAGATCGGCGCGATGCGCGTCGACATCGGCAAACAGCCCAGACTCGTCTGCGGGCAGCGACAGGTCCGCCTGGGCGAGATGGTCGTAGACCTGCTTTTCTTCAGCCTTCGCCAGCATGTTCTGCGAGAGGTCAAAGCCTTCGATCCGATCGGCCATCGCGCGGATTTGCGGCCCCATCAGCCCGGTACCGCAGCCGAGATCGGCGGCGAGCGCATAATCCCGGCCGGTCGCCGCGATCATCCGGGCGAGCTTTGCCGGCACGTCGTAGCCGAGCTTGTCCACCAGCGAGGTCTCGAAGCGCGCGGCGTAATCGTCGAACAGGCGCTCGACATAGATGCTCGGCGGCTGATCTGGCACGGCGATGTCGCCCAGAAAGGCGAGCTTCAGCGTGGCGCCGAAGATATCGTCTTCGGTGAGCTCGCGGGTTCGCCGGTAGGCTTTAATCGCGCCAGCGACATTGCCTGATTTTTCGCGGTAGGTGGCAAGCTGGTACCAGCCGACCGCCCAATCGGGCACCAGCTCCAGCGCCTGCTCCATGAGCTCGGCTGCGGCATCCGGCTCGCCGCCCTTGTCCAGCATCCTGGCATAGTCGGCACGGCGATCGGCGATGGCGTCGCCGGATGTCTGGAGATGGGGCGGCATGATGGTGACCTGTTGCGCGGCCTGCATTTGGCGATGGCCACAAAAAAACTCAAGTCCTATTTCAGAGGCGGGTGCAACAGCCCTGAAAAAGCTTGCGGGCAACGATTCGCGCCCGTATCTCAGGGGTGAACAGGAGATGATGCATGTCCGATCAGGTGAACAAGTTTCTGGGCGACTCGCTCGGCCGTACATTGATCAAGCTTTTGGTGGTGTCGCTGATCGTCGGCTTCATCATGGCCGTCTTCGGGCTGGCGCCGCTGGATTTCATCTACGGCATCCGCAATTTCGTCCTTGAGGTCTGGCATCGCGGCTTCTCCGCGCTCGGCCGCGTCGGCGACTATCTGATACTCGGCGCCACCATCGTCATTCCGATCTTCCTCATCATCCGTCTCTTCAGCTATCGCCGGTAACATGACCTCCATCGATCTTTCACGGCGCAGCCTGCTGCGCTTCTCCGCGCTTGCGCTTGCAGCCGGTGTCGCCAGCTGCGCCACCGGGCCGAAAGCGCCCTCGACGCCGTCCAACGGCGAAGACCAGACGGCCGCCTCGCTGCCGCTCGTCAACCAGCTGCGCGCCAAGAACGGCCTGCCGCCGCTGAACGTCGATCCGGCAGCGCAGGCCGCCGCGCTCTTCCAGGCAAAGCGCATGGCAGCCGCCGGCAAGATGAAGCACGTGATGGGCATCGCCGACGGCTTCGGCCCGCGCGTGAAGGCAAGCGGCGTGCAGCTGCCAGCGGCAGAAAACATCGCGACCGGCCAGCAGACGGTTCCCGCCGTCGTGACCGCCTGGATCAACTCCCCGCATCATCTCGAAAACATGCTCGGCCGCTATAGTGGCCTTGGCGTCGCCGTTGCCTACAATTCCGCTTCCCGGAACGTGCCCTATTGGGCCATGGTGCTTTCCAACTGAGGTGATTCCGCCTCTTTGCCGGGAGGCGGGTTTTGGACGCAGGCGCGAACACCACCGATAGCGGCGGCAACCTCGCCTTCGAGGTCACGCACCGGATGGTGCTGTCGATCGCCATTCCGATGACGCTCGGCTTCATCACAACGCCGCTGCTCGGCCTTGTCGGCACCGGCGTGGTCGGCCATATGGGCGATCCGGATGCGCTTGCGGGCCTGGCGATCGGGGCGATGCTCTTCGATCTCATTCTCGGCAGCTTCAACTTCCTGCGCGCCTCGACGACGGGATTGACGGCGCAGGCCTATGGCCGCCGCAACCGGCATGCCGAACAGGGCGTGTTCTGGCGGGCGATCATTTCGGCGGTCGGCTGCGGCGTAGCGCTGCTGTGTCTGTCACCGCTGCTTCTGGCGGCGGGTCTGAAGCTGATGGGGCCGGAGAACGCCGTGGCGCAGGTAACCGGTACCTATTTCTCCATCCGCATTCTCGCCGCGCCGGCGGCACTTGCCAATTACGCGATCCTCGGCTTCGTGCTTGGCCGCGGCCAGGGAAGCATCGGCCTGCTGCTGCAAAGCATCATCAACGGCGTCAACATCGTGCTGGCGATCGCGCTTGGCCTCTGGCTCGACTGGGGGATATCAGGCGTCGCCTGGGCGACGACCGTGGGCGAGACGATCGGCACGGTCGCCGGCCTTTACATCGTGCTGAGAAGCTTCGACCGTAGCGCGCGGCCGACGCGCACGGATATCTTTGCAAGGCACCGTCTGGCGGAACTCTTCACTCTCAACCGCGACATCCTGATCCGCACCTTCGTGCTGCTTGGCGCCTTCGCCCTGATGACACGGATCGGCACCGGCTTCGGTGCCGTGACGCTGGCGGCAAACGCGGTACTGATGAACTTCCTGATGTTGTCGAGCTTCTATCTCGACGGGCTGGCCAATGCCGCCGAGCAGATCACCGGCCGCGCCGTCGGCGCGCGCTACCGCCCGGCCTTCGATCGCGGCTTGAAGCTGACGACGATCTGGTCGTTCGGGCTTGCCGCTGTCATCTCGCTGTTTTTCCTGCTGGCCGGCGAGCGGCTGATCGCGGCGCTGACGACATCAGCGCAAGTGCGTGAGGCCGCAAACCTCTATCTGCCCTGGGCGGCGATCACAGGGCTGACGGGCGCGCTTGCCTTCCTGATGGACGGTGTCTTCATCGGCGCCACATGGTCGAGCGACATGCGCAACCGCATGCTGATGTCCTTCGTCGTCTATCTCGCGGCGCTTGCGATCTTCGTGCCGTTTTTCGCCAACCACGGTCTGTGGCTGGCGATCAATCTGTTCCTGTTCTCTCGCGGCGTGTTCTTGGTGCTCAGGGTCAAGCAGCGCGCCGATCAGACGTTTCGGCCGGCCCAGTAATCCATCCTGCTGTCGCGCAGGTCGCGGATGGAGGCGACCTTCTCGCGGTCCATCAGCTTCGACAGGCCACGCACGATATCCCCCGCCAGGCCCGGACCCTCATAAACCATGCAGGAATAGAGCTGCACCAGATCGGCGCCGGCCTTGATCTTTTCCAGCGCGGTCTCGGCTGACGAGACACCGCCGACGCCGATGATCGGCAGATCGGGGCCGACGCGCTTGCGCATCTTCGCCAGCACGACGGTCGACTTTTCGAAGAGCGGCTTGCCGGAAAGGCCGCCCTGCTCCTTCGCCTGGCGCTGATCCTTCAGACCGTCGCGCGATAGCGTGGTGTTGCAGACGATCAGGCCATCGAGCGCATGCGAGAGCGCTTCCGCGGCGATGTCGTCGATGCCTTCTTCCGTCAGATCCGGTGCGACCTTGAGGAATACAGGGATCTTGCGGCCGGATTTTGCGGCTTCTTCGTCGCGCGCGGCAAGCACGGCCGACAGCAGCGCCGAGAGGCTTTCGCGCGCCTGCAGATCGCGCAGCCCCGGTGTGTTGGGCGAGGAGATGTTGGCGGTGAAATAGCCCGCCAGCGAATAGAAGCGGCGGATGCCCTTCACGTAGTCATCGATGCGATCGGCGCTATCCTTGTTGGCGCCGATATTGACGCCGATGATGCCATTGCCCCTGACGGAAGACAGGCGCGCGAAGGCGGCGTCGTGGCCCTCATTGTTGAAACCAAGACGGTTGATCACGCCTTCGTCCTCGACCAGGCGGAAGATGCGCGGGCGCGGATTGCCGGATTGCGGCTTGGGCGTGACCGTGCCGATCTCGGTGAAGCCGAAGCCGATCTTCAAGAGCGCTTCCGGCACTTCGGCGTTCTTGTCGTAGCCGGCGGCCATGCCGATCGGATTGGCGAATTCGAGCCCGGCGACCGTCTGATGCAGGCGCGGATCTGAAGGCGCTGCGCAGGCAGGAACGAGGCCGGACTTCAGCGCTGCGATCGACATGCCGTGCGCCGTTTCCGGATCGAAGAGGAAGAGACCCTTGCGGGCGGCGTGCTTGAAGAGATCGATCATGGCTGAAGGTCCGGAAATATGTGTTTGCCTTCGGCATCGAGCGGCAATGGCTTTTCCCAGAGCACGGCCGAAAACAGAAGGTCCGCATAGAGATGCGGGAAGAGATCACCGCCGCGCGACGGCTCGAAAATGAGTTTGTCGCCGAGGGCGGCGCCATCGACGGCGACCAGCAACAGGCCGGTCTGGCCGGCGAAATGCAAGGCTGCGGTCTGCACCGCCTGGTTCGCCGTCGAGAAGTGGATGAAGCCGTCTTTGAGATCGATCGCGGCGCCGCGGAAAACACCGGCGGCGCGGGCGTCCTGCCAGAGCGTTTCCGTCACGATCTTGTAAAGCGTGGGTGTCAGGGTCATGATGGCCTCATGAATGGCTGGTCTTTCCCGGGCTTTGCCGCAGTTGAGCGGCGATGTCCACGCGCTCACCGCAAAAAATGCGGTGGCCATCGAGATTTCCGGAGGAAACCATGAAAAATATCACGCTCAGCCTCGTCGCCATCCTCATTCCGCTTGCCGCTTCGGCAGCAGAGCCGGACCAGAGCCGCTTCCAACTGGAGCGCAGCGGCGATCATTTCGTGCGGCTCGATCGCCAGACCGGGGCCATGTCGCTCTGCGAGGAGAAGGATGGGGCGCTCGTCTGCCGCATGGCCGCCGACGAACGCGCCGCTTACGAAAGCGAACTCGACCGGCTGTCAGACCGGGTAACGGCGCTGGAGAACAAGAGCGTCGTCAACAAGGCACTGCCTTCCGACGCCGAGATCGATCGCTCGATCGGCATCATGGAGCGCTGGATGCGCAGCTTCATGGGGATCGTCAAGGAATTCCAGAGTGAGGATCAGGGTAACGCCCTTCCGCAAAAGACATGATTTGCTATAGTCTGCCTTAGCAGGAAGGCATGAACCGTGGAGGAAGGCGGTGCATGACTTCATGATCGGGCTCTTGGGAGGGAGTTTTCGATGCATGAGCAGACAATCATTATTGCCGATGACCATCCGCTGTTTCGCGATGCGCTTCGCCAGGCCGTGACCGGGATGGAGGGACATCCCGATATCGTCGAGGCCGGCGATTTCGCGGCGGCGCGAAAGTCGGTCGGCGAGCATCCGGATGCCGATCTCATGCTGCTCGACCTCGCCATGCCCGGGGTGAGCGGCTTTTCCGGCCTGATGGCGTTGCGCTCGGAGTTCTCAGGGCTGCCGATCGTCATCGTTTCGGCGTCCGACGATGCGACGACGATCCGTCGATCGCTCGAACTCGGCGCCTCGGGTTTCATCTCGAAATCCGCAGGGATCGACGATATCCGGCACGGGATACAGACCGTGCTTGCCGGCGACATCGCAACGCCTGACAGCTACCGCGACGGCCAGGAACAGGATCCCGATGTGGCCGACATCATCCACCGGCTGCACACGCTGACGCCGCAACAAAGCCGGGTTCTCACCATGCTCGCCGAGGGCCTGCTCAACAAGCAGATCGCCTATGAACTCGGGGTCTCCGAGGCGACGATCAAGGCGCATGTCTCGGCGATCCTCCTCAAGCTCAACGTCGACAGCCGCACGCAGGCGGTGATCCAACTCGGCAAGATCAACATGGCGATGGTCGCCTGACGCGAAGGGAGGATTTTATTCCTCTTATCTCTTTACTCCTGCCCACCTTGCGGTTAATCTTTCAGCCGATTAAGGAGCGCCGTGGCGCGCACGGGATCAGGCGACATGCTGTCACACGAGCAGATCTGGGGAGCGCTCGACAGGCTTGCCGAACGGCACGACCTGACACCCTCCGGGCTTGCCCGCCGCGCCGGCCTCGACCCGACCTCCTTCAACAAATCAAAACGCCTTTCCGCCGATGGGCGATTGCGCTGGCCATCGACGGAATCGATCGCCAAGGTGCTGGACGCGACCCGCTCCAGCATGGAGGAATTCATGTCCTTCATGCGGCCGCAGGGCAGTTTCTCGACGCTGCCTGATGGCGCGTTTCCGCCGCAGGGCAGCTCTATCCCGCTGCTGGGCTTCGCGCAGGCAGGCGCGGGCGGCTTTTTCGATGATGGCGGCTTTCCGGCCGGACAGGGCTGGGACGTGGTGGAATTTCCGGCCGCACCATCGCAGAAAGCGGGCGTCTATGCGCTTGAGGTACAGGGCGAAAGCATGATGCCGCTCTATCGCGATGGCGACGTTCTGATCGTCGAGCCGGGCGCGCAGGTGCGCCGCAACGACCGCGTCGTGGTGAAGACCCGCGAGGGTGAGGTGATGGCCAAGGTGCTGATGCGCCAGAGCCCGCGCTCGATCGAGCTGATGTCGCTCAATCCCGAGCACCCGAACCGGACGATCGAACTCACCGACGTGGATTGGATCGCCCGGATCATCTGGGCCAGCCAGTAGGAAAATCTTCCATGAAGCCTGCGGCACTTCTGACAGCGACTGCGGGGATAGCGATCGTCATCGGCGTGATCGCCGCCGGCGAGCATCGGTTGAGCGGTGCGTCCGACGCGGGGCAAATCGCGGCATCAGCGCAAAGCGAGGTGGAGCCGGAAACGCCCGTGCAGCCGACGACGAACCCGGATGCCAGCATGATGGCACGGCCGGTGGATGACGCCAGCCAATTCTACCCGTCCTCGGTGGATGGCAAACCGTTGGAGCGCGAACAAGCGCCGGAGCCGGAGAAAAAGCCTGTCGTGGTGGCGGAGAAAGGGATCGATCTGCCGCGGCCGGTGGCCGAAAGCGCCGGCGTGCTCGGCTTCGGCGAACGGCGGCTGCAGCTGGCCGGGCTGACGCCAACGCCGGTCGACAAGAGCTGCGCCGGTACGGGGGGCACGCAGTGGCCATGCGGGATGCTGGCGAAGACCAATTTCCGGCTTTTCCTGCGACTTCGGACCGTCAACTGCGATCTCAGCGATCCCAGCTGGAGCGGCACCGCGACGGCAAGCTGCAAGATCGGCGCGCAGGATCTTTCGCAGTGGCTGATCGCGAATGGCTGGGCCGAGGCCGAAGCGGGCTCCGCATTCGCGGATGCCGGGGAAAAGGCGAAGCGAGACGGAAACGGAATTTATGGCCAGGATCCCCGCCAAGCCGGCGCGACTGATGCACCCGAACTGACACAGCCTCAAGATATGAGCGATCCCTTGTAATGGGCGTGGCCAGTTCCTAAACTCTGCAGACATCGCAGAGGAACCATGCAGACATGAACAAGCCGCTTTCCGCCCACGACGCGTTGATCTACGTGATGGTCATGGCATCCGCCGTCGACAGCACGATGAATGATCGGGAGCTGGAACGCATCGGGCAGCTGATCGGCTTTCTGCCAGTGTTTCGCGGCTTCGACGACGACAAGCTGATCTCGGTTGCCCGCGACTGCGCGGCACTTCTGTCCGGCCCCGAGGGGCTCGATGTCGTTCTCGAGACCGTCAAGGACACGCTGTCGCCGAAGCTCTACGACACCGCCTATGCGCTGGCGGTCGAGGTCGCCTCGGCAGACCTTTCGGTGAAGGCGGAGGAGTTGCGACTGCTCAGCCTGCTACGCGACCGGCTCGGTCTCGACAAGCTGACCTGCGCCGCGATCGAGCGCAGCGCCATTGCCCGTTTCCGCAAGGGCTAAATTTGCGCCATCCTTAGTACAGACCGTATGGGAAGTAGCGCAGGTAGATTTCCTGCAGACGGCCGCTGCGCGAAAGCGCGGCCAGCGCGTGGTCGAAGGCCGAGCGCAAGACTTCGTCCCTTTGCCGCAGCATGATCGTCATGCCCTCGCCCAAGAACTCTTCCGACATATAGGGACCATCGAACAGGGCGCAGCATTTGTCCGATGCCTGCGACGACACCCAGAAGGATAGCTGCAGCGAATCGGCGAATACGGCATCGACCTTGCCATCCTTCAATGCTGCCAGCAGCGCCTCCTTGCTGTCGAACGGCACCGCCTTGACCTTGGGGAAATAGGCGGAGAGCATGGCGGCGTGCGCGGTTTCCTTGACGACACCGACGGAGCGTTCGGCAAGGCCAGCCGCATTCTCGCCCTTGATCGGCGCCTTCAGATTGCGGGCAAAGCGGGCGGGCAGCATCAGATAGGGG
>UCJD01000042.1 GCA_900472605.1 Hyphomicrobiales bacterium
GGGGGGGGGGGGTCCCCCCAGCCAACCCCCCCCCTGGGGGGGGAGATGTCGGGCAGGAAAGGGGGGGGTAACGCCACACCCGCAGACACCGGAGGCGCGCAATGAAAGCCTTCGCCGATCTCCTCGACCGCCTGGTCCTCACCCCATCCCGCAACGGCAAGCTGAAGCTGCTCTCCGACTACTTCCGCGACACGCCCGACCCCGACCGCGGCTACGGCCTTGCCGCCATCGCCGGCACGCTCGATGTCCGCAACGTAAAGCCCGCCATGCTGCGCGAACTGGCGCTGGAGCGCATCGACGACGTGCTCTTTCGCTACTCCTACGACTACGTCGGCGACCTCGCCGAGACCATCTCGCTGGTCTGGGACAACGAGCGCGACATCGAACGCTCGGCACTGGCCCAGCCGCGCCTCGGCGAGGTGATCGCTGAGATGAACGCGCTCGGCCGCACCGAGGTGCGCGGCTATGTCCGCGATCTGCTCGACCGTCTCGACGCTTCCGGCCGCTTCGCCTTCATCAAGCTCGCGACCGGCGCGCTGCGCATCGGCGTCTCCGCAAGGCTCGCCAAGCAGGCGCTGGCCGATCTCGGCGAACCCGATGTGACGGAGATCGAGACACTGTGGCATGGCCTGCAGCCGCCATACGAGAGCCTGTTCGCCTGGCTGGAGGGCAAGGGCGGCAAGCCGGTGCTGGCGACGCCGGCGATCTTCCATTCGGTGATGCTGGCCAATCCGGTGGAGGAGGGCGATCTCGCTCAGCTCGATCCGTCGGACTACGCCGCCGAGTGGAAATGGGACGGTATCCGCGTGCAGCTGTCGCGCGCCGGAGACGTCAGCAAGATCTACTCCCGCTCCGGCGACGACATCTCCATGGCCTTTCCCGATATCGTCCAATCCATCAGCTTCGAGGGCGTGATCGACGGCGAGCTGCTCGTCGGCGGCACCGCCCGCTCCAACAGCCCGACCCGCACCTTCTCCGACCTGCAGCAGCGCCTCAACCGCAAGACCGTGACACAGAAGATGCAGGACGATTACCCCGCCTTCATCCGCGCCTACGATCTCCTCTTCGACGGCGAGGAGGACGTGCGTGCCAAGACCTATCTCGAACGCCGCGCCCGCCTGTCTGACATCGTCGAACAGGCCCCGCACGAGCGCTTCGACCTCTCGGCGCTGGTGCCGTTCACCTCCTGGGAAGAGCTCGACGATTTGCGCTCGACCCCGCCCGATCCCGTGATCGAAGGCGTGATGATCAAGCGCCGCGACAGCGTCTACCAGGCCGGCCGGCTGAAGGGGCCGTGGTTCAAGTGGAAGCGCAATCCCTATAATGTCGATGCCGTGCTGATGTACGCGCAGCGCGGCCACGGCAAGCGCTCGAGCTACTATTCCGATTTCACTTTCGGCGTCTGGGCCGAAACACCTGACGGAGAGCAGCTCGTTCCCGTCGGCAAGGCCTATTTCGGCTTCACCGATGCCGAGCTTGAAATCCTCGACAAGTTCGTGCGCAACAACACCACCGAACGCTTCGGCCCGGTGCGCGCCGTACGCGCCGACAAGGATTTCGGCTTCGTGGTGGAAGTGGCCTTCGAGGGCATCAACCGCTCCAACCGCCACAAATCGGGCGTCGCCATGCGGTTTCCGAGGATTTCGCGGCTGCGGCAGGACAAGCCATCCTATGAGGCCGATAGGCTGGCGACGCTGGTGGCGATGATCGATGCGAAGGGGGAGTAGCGGCTGCAACCAAAGGAGAACTGTTTCGCTGCTGTTTTCCGCGATAAATCTCCAAGACAATAATCGATATCGCGCTTTCGAGGGGTGTTGCGCCGTGACGGTCCTCGCTCAGCTGATTCATCGCTTGATTTTATATCTTTAAATATATATTTTCTTTGGGTGGTTTCATGACCTATCGCGTGCGATTTCATCCGCATTTCATTCCGGAATGGAAAGAACTGGAAATGGGTTTGAAAGAGCTCGTTGGCGAAGTCCTTGACCACCTGGAAGACGAGGGCCCTTTCGTTGGTCGTCCAGAAGTGGATACGCTCTCCGGTTCCAGTTATGCCAACATGAAGGAAATACGGGTGAAGTTCGGGAGGCAGCTCTGGCGTTTCGCCTTCGCGTTCGACCCGGCGCAGAATGCGATTGTTCTCTGTGGCGGGGACAAGCAGGGTGTGAACCAGGCGTTCTTTTACAAGCAGTTGATCAGAAAAGCCGACTTTCGGTTCGATGCTTGGCTGAAGGAGAAAAACCATGAGCACTGAGTGGAAGACGCTGCGCGCCGAACTCCCCGAAGACGTTCGCGAGCGCCTTGATGAGAAGCGCCGGGAGCGACGCCTCGGCAATGCGTTGGCGGAGGTGCGCAAGGCGATGGGCGCCACGCAGCGGGACGTCGCCGCGAATGCCGGCATGACGCAAAACACCGTGTCGAAGATCGAGAGCGCCGACGACGTGCTCTTATCATCCATCGTGCGTTACATGCATTCGATCGGAGGCGGCGTCGAGATCGTCTTGAAGACCCCCGATGGGAAGTCTAAGCGCGTCGATTTCGATCCCGAGATCGATGTGAAGCAGCCTGCCTAGCGCGATATCTGCCTCCCATCTCCCCCATCACGCATTTTCCTAATGCAAAATACTTCCGACTGTGCATCCTCAACACAATGTGTCTTGGCGTCTGCGCGCCGAGGGTGCAAGCATCTATCATGCCGGGGAAGACGGAAGAGTGATATGACAGACGACAACGACCACTCCTTTTCACGCCAGCGCCGCCTGCTTCTGACCGGGCTCGCGGGCGCCCTTGTTCTTCCGGCCCTTCCCGGTGTCGCCAATGCCTTCGACGTTCCCCCCGAGCCGCGCCTGATCACCCGCGATTATGCCAAGGTGCGCAAGCGCTTCCGCACGCGACTGCTCGAGAAGGGGCCGGCGCCGGACAAGTACGAGCCGCTCGATGCGCCCGCCAACGCCGAGAAGATCTTCTATCGTTCCGGTTATGGCGGCGAGCTGGAGCTCACCGCCTGGGTGTCGAAGTACAAGCGCGAGCGCAAGGCCAAGCCCGGCATTCTCTTCCTGCATGGTGGCAATGCCATGGGCCTCGGCCACTGGAACCTGATGGGGCCTTATATCGATGCCGGCTTCGTGGTGCTGATGCCGTCGGTGCGCGGCGAAAACGGCCAGGCTGGCAATTTCTCCGGCTTCTATGACGAGGTGGACGACGTGCTGTCCGCCGCCGACCGCCTGGCGCATCTGCCCGGTGTCGATCCGAATCGCCTGTTTATCGCCGGCCACAGCATCGGCGGCACGCTGACCATGCTGGCCTCGATGAGCACGCACAAATTCCGCGCCGCCGCCCCGATCTCCGGCAACCCCGACGCCTTCCGCTTCTTCAACCGCTACCCGCAGGACATCCGCTTCGACGACGACAACACCCACGAGTTCGAGGTGCGCACGGCGCTGTGCTACGCCCAGAGCTTCAAGTGCCCGGTGCGCGTCGTCCACGGCACCGACGAATCGCACTTCAACGACCGCGCCGGCCTGCTCGCCAGCCGCGCCCGCTCCGGCGGCGTACGCATCGAGACGGATACGGCCAAGGGCGGCCATACCTCGGCACTTCCAGAGGAAATCGAGCAGAGCATCCGCTTCTTCCACGGCGTGGCGGCCTGATCGCGCGCCAGTGCGTCGGCGCTGGCCGAAAGCTTCGCGCCAGCCGCGCATGCCATCCTTTAGGCATCTATAGATGTCGCATTATCGATGAGGGTGGTTTCATGAATGGTCTAAGCCGGTTGTCGGTCCTGTCGGGGCTCGTGATCGCGGCCCTGTCGCTGTCCGGATGCAACATCCTCGTCCCCGATACCGGCGCGACGGATCCGGCGCGTTTCGTGCAGGAAACCTACCCTGTCTTCTACAAGCCGCCGGGTGTCGATCCCGATCGCGTCCGGCCGGTCAACGCGCCGATCCCGCAACGCCCCGGCGTTCCGGCGACGATCTACAACCAGACCTACGGCATTCCCGGCGCCACCCAGATGCGCACCTACGGCATGCCGTTGATCAATCCCGTCAGCGCCGCGATGTATGGCGAGGTGAGGGACAACGACTTCACGCTCCCGGCCATTCCCGTCAGCCGCGTCGATCCTGAATATATGCGCCAGGAGGTGAATTATCCCTCCACCGAAAAGCCCGGCACCATCGTCGTCGACACCAAGACCAAGCATCTCTATCTGATCGAGCCGGGTGGCAAGGCCATGCGCTACGGCGTCGGTCTCGGCCGCGAGGGCTATGCCTGGTCGGGCCGCGGCGTCATCCAGTGGAAGCAGAAATGGCCGCGCTGGACGCCGCCCGATGAAATGGTCAAGCGCCAGCCCGACGTCCGCTCCTTTTCGGCCGCCAATGGCGGCATGAACCCGGGCCTTGGAAATCCGCTCGGCGCGCGCGCCATGTATATCTTCAAGAATGGCGAGGACACGCTCTACCGAATCCACGGCACGCCCGACTGGCAGTCGATCGGCAAGTCCACCTCGTCGGGCTGCGTGCGCATGATGAACCAGGACGTCATCGACCTCTACGACCGCGTTTCCGCCAAGTCCGAGATCGTGGTGATGTAGCCGCGCAACAGGCGGGGTGAGAACGTCGCCACAAGCGGGCACACGTCTTCGTGAGGTTCTGGTTTATTTAGCATAACGGGATAGTTTCCTTGAATTGTGACTAGCGTTGAACAACCCTCCAGGAAACGACGTTCGCCGTTTCCGCGCTTAAGGAAAACAGACCCGCGTTATGAGCTTTGACAAATCCATATCCCGCCGCGGCTTTCTATCGCTTTCGGCGATGACCGCGGTTTCAGCGCTGGCAGGCTGTGCGTCCACATCGGGCACCGGTCAGATGGGCGGACAGCCGATGTCCTTCCCGAACCCGATCCGTGCTTTCCAGACGACGCCGGCGCCCACGGATGCCGAGCTCGCGGTCATGTACGGTCCGGTCGAGGATGGCGGCTTCCTCATTCCGCCGGTTCCCTACCAGCAGATCGATCCGCGCTACTATCGCCAGCAGGTCATTGATCCGACTGGCGAGGCACCCGGCACCATCGTCGTCGACACGCCCTCGCGCTTCCTCTATCTCGTCCAGCCGGGCGGGACCGCGATGCGCTACGGCGTCGGCATCGGCCGCGAGGGCTTCGCCTGGCAGGGCGATGGCGTCATCCAGTGGCGTCAGAAGTGGCCGCGCTGGAAGCCACCGAACGAGATGGTCGCCCGTCAGCCGGAACTCGTCAAATATTCGATCGAGAACGGCGGCATGGAGCCGGGCCTGAAGAACCCGCTCGGCGCCCGCGCGCTCTACATCTTCTCCGGCGGCCAGGACACGCTCTACCGCCTGCACGGCAATCCGGACTGGAAGTCGATCGGCAAGGCCGTATCGTCGGGCTGCGTGCGCCTGCTCAACCAGGACATCATCGACCTCTACGACCGCGTGCCGAACAAGGCGCCGATCGTCGTCAAGCAGTAGGTCATCGCCTGCGTCTCTCCTCGATCAGGGGAGAGACTTTTCGCGCCGGTCCATGGCCGCGACCAATATCGCATCATCCCCAGAATGCCGATTTCGCCGCTTCCGTCATCGCGTCTGCGCGCGACACGCCGATATCCTTGAGTTCATCATCCGTCAGTTCGCTGAGCGCCGCCCTGCCGCGTCGCTTCCGGCAGCGTGTCTCGATGGCCTCGATCAGGCCGCGCAAAGCCTCTGCGAGGAGTGCCAGCAGTGCCGGCACGCGCTGCTGGCTTGGTCTTTCGTCCGATGTGTCTGTCGCCATGTGCTTTTCTCCGTATTGGCCTGTCCCGACAATGCGCTGGATATATCCCGCAATGAAGCTTATGCATCTTATGCAAACCATAAGAGAAACTTCGCATGGCATTCGGCTTCGATCAGCTGCAGACCTTTATTCACATCGCCGAACTCGGAAGCTTCACGGCCGCCGCTGACAAGGCGGGCGTGACGCAGCCTGCGGTCAGCCTGCAGATCAAGCTGCTGGAACAGCGCCTTGGCGTGCGGCTGATCGAGCGCGTCGGACGGCGGGCGCAGCCGACGGCGGCCGGTCTCGAATTTCTCGACCATGCGCGGCGGATCATGCGGGAACTGGCCGATGCCGAAGAGGCGATGGCGCCGCACCGCAATGGCGAGAGCGGTCGCGTGCGCATCGGCAGCGGCGCCACCGCCTCCATCCATCTGCTGCCATTGGCGATCTCGCGCGCCAGGAAGAAGATGCCCGGGCTCGAGATCACCGTCCGCATCGGCAATACCGACGACATCCTGCGCGACCTCGAGGCCAATGCGCTCGACGTCGCGGTGGTGACGCTGCCGGCGCCCGGCCGGTCTTTAGAGGTCGAGGCGTTCTATGACGACGAACTGATGGTGGTCGCGCCGCGCGGCTCGATCATCCCGCCCGGCGGCCCCGATGCGGCCTTCATCAACGCCAGGCCGCTGCTGCTCTACGATGGCGGCAATACTCGGCGGACCATCGACGAATGGATGGCGCAGGCCGGTCTGGTCGCCCGCCCGGCGATGGAGTTCGGCAGCGTCGAGGCCATCAAGGAGCTGGTGGCGGCAGGCCTCGGATGGTCGATCCTTCCAGGACTGGCGCTGAAGCGCGACCGCGCCGGCTTCCTCGAAACCGCACCCGTCAACCCGCCATTGGTGCGCAAGCTCGGAATGGTCGTGCGCCGCGACAAGCATCTGAGCCGGGGCCTGCGGGAAATGATGAAATCACTGCGTGAGGTCGGGTCGTGAATCTGCCATTGCCGGGCCGGTGCCGAGCCGCGGCAAGCGGCTATGACGGTTGCTCGATCCCATGAATCTCACGGATCTCCGCCGCCACAAGCTGCTGCAGGCGCCAGAGGTTTCGGTCGTGGATGCCGAAATTCTCCAGATGGGTGACGGTGTTGTAGAGATATTCGGCGCAGGAGCCGACATAGCCGCAGGCGCGCGCCAACGTGGCGGCCACCAGGGGCAGGGGCTGCTTGCGATAGATCCTGTTGCCCGTCGGCCCGATCCAGAAGCCGAGCGCCCGGGCCGGGCCTTCAGCTGTCCGCACCGGCAGCCACCGGATGGTGCCGATGTGCTCGCGGTCGCTGATCTCGCGGCGCAGCAGCCGGGAAATTTGCGCGGCCCGGTCTCCTTTGGGCAGCTGGTACATCATGCCGTCGCATTGTCCGCCGCGATCGAGCGCCATCATCAACCCTGCCTGCTCGGGCGAGCCACGCCAGCTCTTGATCTCGAGACAGAAGGAACGATGCCAGCCGATCGCCGTCGCGCGGCTCTGGGCGACGAACTCGAATTCCGGTTTCCAGATCAGCGATCCGTAGGCGAAGACCCAGAGCGGCTCGTCGCCGCTCTCTTCCGTCAGCCGCGCGGTGAGCGCGGCGAAATCGTCGTCCGTCAGTGTGGTGCGACGCGGATCCGGGCCGGGATCGACCTCTTTGCGGTAGCAGAGTTGGACAAGGTCGGGTGTGAGGCACATGGTGCGTGGTTTGGGCATGACATCTCGCAATTCCTCCCGACTGAACTGCGCGAACAGGCGTCGCGGCCTTAAAATTCGCAAACTATCCCTTGGTGTCAACCCGCTTGTCGGCTCAGGCGCCGGAATGGGACGCTCTACCGCGTCTCGGTCAGATTGCCGCGCAGGCCCTGCAGCTTTTCGCGAAGATCGGCCATCTCTTCAAGCGTGCAGCCGATTGCCTGGCCGATCTCTCCCATGATGTCGTCCACCTGCGACCGCATCGCGTCGCCCTCCTGCGTCAGCGTCACGATCACCTGCCGCTCGTCCCTGGGGTCGCGGGTGCGCACGATCAGGCCGCTCTGCTCGAGGCGCTTCAACAAAGGCGAGAGCGTGCCCGAATCGAGATCGAGCTGCTCGCCGATCGTCTTGACCGGCAGCGCCGCCTTCTCCCACAAGACCAGCATGACGAGATATTGCGGATAGGTGAGGCCCACCTTGTCGAGGATCGGCTTGTAGGCGCGCGTGAAGGCATGCGCCGTGGAATAGACCGCGAAGCAGAGCTGTCGTTCCAGCCGCTTTTCCTCTTCCGGAATTTTCATCGTCCTGGTTGCCGTCTTTGTCGCCGTCTTGGCGGTCTGCGCTTTCGTCATCGTCTTTCCCCGATACCGCATTGTCGTCTTTTCGGATTTCGAATGCAATTTGCAAAATTCACTTGCGTACAATTTAGTTGCGCATTATACAAAATCCAGCCCCGACGAAGGAGCCAAACGAAGGAGACTCACATGCCGATCCTCTACACAACCAAAGCTTCCGCCACCGGTGGCCGCGCAGGCCGCGCCGTTTCCGAAAACGGCGTTCTCGATGTTACACTGACGGTTCCGAAGGAACTCGGCGGCGACGGCGCCACCGGCACCAATCCGGAGCAGCTCTTCGCTGCCGGCTACTCGGCTTGCTTCCTTGGTGCCCTGAAATTTGTCGCGGGCCAGCAGAAGGTCAAGATTCCGGAAGACACGACCGTTTCGGCCACCGTCGGCATCGGCCCGCGTGAAGATGGCGGCGGCTTCGGCATCGAAGTGGCGCTTACCGTCCACATCCCGGGCCTCGACAAGGCCGAGGCTGAAAAGCTGGCCGCCGCAGCCCACATCGTGTGCCCCTACAGCCACGCTATGCGCACCTCCACGGAAGTGCCTGTTACCGTCGCCTGATAGGGCCGAACCCCCATCCATTTCCAAAGGCGTCGTGCTCGCTCGGAGCGCGGCGCCTTTTGCTGTCTTGAGGCCCGATTCAGTGCTTCCGCATTTGGAATATGTTCTAATATTCTGTTAAACAATACTCACTATCTCATCATACCAGTTGACGAGTGGCTGCTAATTTGAAAGAAATATGTCGCTCGCTAGGGGAGGAGGCATGTCCGTCGGGGCTCGTGCAGCAAGGCGCATTCGGTAACGGGGCGCGATCAACTGCACAGGTAGCGGACATAGGAGACCGACTTTCGCGGCAGGGCTAGAGATCAACATCCAGCATTCCCGACACAGCGGGGCTGCATAGCGCAAGTCGCATTCGCGAGCCAGCACAGGCCGCGGCGGTCTTGTCGGGAGGACTATGTGAACGCGACGTTTAAACTATCGGAACAGGAACAGCAGGTCGAAAAGTCGGCGATCCGAAAGATCTCCATTCGCCTGGTGCCCTTCATCGCATTGATGTTCTTCATCAACTTCCTCGATCGTACGGCAATCTCCTTTGCCGGCCCGAACGGGATGACGCAGGACCTCGGCATGACCGCGGCCCAGTTCGGCTTTGCCGCCGGCATCTTCTTCGTTGGCTACATCATTCTGGAAATCCCCAGCAACCTGGCGCTTCACAAATACGGCGCCCGCCGCTGGCTCGCCCGCATCATGGTGACCTGGGGCGTCGTCGCGATGCTCTTCACCTGGGTCAGCAGCGTCACCGGCCTCTATTCGCTGCGCTTCCTGCTCGGCGTTGCAGAGGCTGGCTTCTTCCCCGGCGCCATCCTCTATCTCAGCACCTGGGTTCCCGGCCGCCATCGCGCCAAGATCTTGGCGCTCTTCTATCTGGCTCAGCCGCTGACCACGGTTATCGGCGCGCCGATCGCTTCGCTGCTCATCCAGGCGCATGGCCTGTTCGGCTACGAAGGCTGGCGCATCATGTTCTTCGGCGTCGCCGTTCCGGCCATCATCGTCGGCATCATCACCTGGTTCTACCTGCCTGACACCCCAACTGCGGCCAAGTGGCTGACCGCTGACGAGCGTGACTGGCTGAACCGCGAACTTGCCAAGGAAGAAGCCGGCAAGCTCTCCGGCCACGGCTCGATGACCCTGGCTGCCTTGAAGGACAAGCGCGTCTGGCTCCTGTCGGTCATCTACTTCGGTCTGATCTACGGCCTTTATGCACTGGCCTTCTTCCTGCCGACGATCATCGCCGGTTTCGAAGCCAAGTTCGGCACCAAGTTCAACGTCTTCGACAAGGGCCTGATCACGGCGATCCCGTATCTGCCGGCAGCCGTCGCGCTGTTCTTCTGGAGCCGCGATGCGTCCAAGCGTGGCGTGCGCGCCTGGCATGTCGGCTTCCCGGCTCTGGTCGGTGCCATCAGCATCCCGCTCGCCCTGCTGATGTCGTCCCCGGAAGCAACCGTCATCGCCATCACGCTCACCGCTTGCGCGATCTTCTCGGCGCTGCCGAACTTCTGGTCCTTCCCCTCGCGCTTCCTCACGGGTGCAGCAGCTGCCGCCGGCATCGCGCTCATCAACACCGTGGGCAACATCGCGGGCTTCGCGGCGCCCTACATCACCGGTGCCGTCAAGGATGCCACGGGTCTCTACGAGATGCCGATGTTCATCGTCGGCGCCCTGATGCTGATCTCGGCCCTTCTTGCCTTCTCGATCGGCAAGACCATCAAGGACCCCTCGGCGAAGTAAGGTTTCGGCTTCGATGAATTGAGACAACCCGGTCTGTCCTGCAGGCCGGGTTGTTTTGTTTTGGTGAGGTAAGGGGTTGGGGCACACCCCCCTCTGCCCTNNGGGCAGAGGGGGGTGCCGCCACGGAACATCGATCAATAACCACCCTTTTCTTCCGAAATAAATCATCTATATTATTTCCAAGGAAAGGATCACCACATGCCCACCGTAATCCCGGCATCCAACCCAAACCCATCCGAAGCCGTCGTCATCACCAAGGCCGCCGTCAACGCTGCCGAACGGCTCGGTATCAGCGCCCGCACGCTGTCATCAGTGCTCGGCCTCTCGGAAGCCACGGTGTCGCGCATGAAGCGGCAGGACTACCTGCTTGAGCGCGGCTCCAAAGCCTTCGAGCTCGCCATCCTGCTCGTGCGCCTGTTCCGCTCGCTCGATGCCATCGTCGGCGGCGACGAGGCAGTTGCCCGCTCATGGCTACGCAACGCCAACACCGCGCTCGGCGCCACGCCGCTCGAAAAGATCGTCAGCATATCAGGATTGACCGATGTCCTCGCCTATCTGGACGCCCGCCGCGCTATCGTCTGAAGCGCGACCCGTCTCCGGCCGCTTCTGGCGGCTGGTGGAAGCGCAGCATCAGATCTCGACCTTGAAGATCGTCGATACGCTGGAAGAGCAGGCCCTGCTCGAAACGCTGCTGGAAGAAAGCAAACCGGTCCTGCCGCCGGAATGCAGGGGCCTCGATTACCTTCTGGCGACACCCTTCCGCTACGGCGCCGTCTATCCGCACGGCTCGCGCTTTCGCCGGGCAGGGCGCACCCTCGGCGTCTACTACGCATCGGAAGCGGTCGAGACCGCGATATCGGAGATGGCGTTTTACCGGCTGCTGTTCTTCGCCGATTCCCCGGGGACCCCGCTTCCCGCCAACGCCGCCGAATACACCGCCTTTGCTGCGGCCATCGACACGCCGCGGGCGATCGACCTGACCGCGCCGCCGCTCGATCGCGACCATGCGATATGGAGCGATCCGCAGCACTACGAGTCATGCCAGGCACTGGCCGATGCAGCGCGCGAGGCCGATTGCCAGGCGATCCTCTACGCCTCGGTGCGCGATCCCCGCCATCGCCGCAACATCGCGCTGCTCACCGCTTCGGCCTTTGCCGCGCGCGACCCCGTCGAGCGCCAGACATGGCGCCTGCGTCTCTCCGCAACAGGCGTTCAGGCGCTCTGCGAATTTCCGAAAGCCAGGATCGGCTTCACCCGCGCCGATTTCGGGGATGACCCACGCATCGCCGAACGGATTTAGATCTAGGCAAGCGCTACCAAGTCCCGCCGCAACCGCTCGGCATCCCCCTCGGGAAGCGAGGCCTCGAGCGCCGCATGCGTGCTTTCCCAGATCGGCAGCGCCGCCATCAGCACGGCTTTCCCCTCGGGCGTCAGCCTGAGCAGCCGCCCGCGCTTGTCCCGCGGGTTCGGGAAGACCTCCACCCAGCCGCGCCGCTGCAGCGGCTTCAGCGCTGCCGTCAGCGTCGTCTGGTCCATGGCAAGCAGCTTGGCGACCGGCCCCATCGGCGGCGGCTCCGGCCGGTTCAGCGACATCATCAGCGAGAACTGCCCATTGGTCAGCCCCGCCGGCCTCAACGCATCGTCGAAAAGCCGCGCCAAGGCCCGCGCGGCCCGCTGCGCATGCAGGCACAGGCAGGTGTCGCGCACCAGCAGCGTCGTGGCAAAAGGAATCTCGGCAGCATTTGACATGCTCTATTTCTATTGATATCAATATATCTAGTCAAGAAGAACGAGAATGGACCGTTTCGGTCGCGCCGGAGGAGGGCGCACACGATGCAGAACCAAGTCGTTTCCCGCGAAGAATGGCTCGAAGCCCGCCGCGCGCTGCTTCTCAAGGAAAAGGAAGCAACGCATCTGAGGGATAGGCTCAATGCCGAGCGCATGGCGCTCCCCTGGGTCAAGGTCGAGAAGGACTATGCCTTCGACACGCCCGATGGCAAAAGATCGCTCGGCGAGCTCTTCGATGGCCGCAGCCAGTTGATTATCTACCATTTCATGCTCGGTCCCGATTGGGAGGCCGGCTGCCCCGGTTGCTCATTCCTGTCCGACCATGTCGATGGGGCGCTGCCGCATCTGAACAACCACGATGTCACCTGGGTCGCCGTTTCGCGTGCGCCCGTTGCCAAGATCGAGGCCTACAAGAACAGAATGGGCTGGAAATTCCCCTGGGTATCCTCGGCATCGAGCGACTTCAATTTCGACTATCACGTGTCGTTCAGCCCGGACGATCTCGGCAAGGACAAGGTATTCTACAACTTTACTTCGATCCCGCCGGAAGATGCCAATGACGAACTGCCGGGCTTGAGCGCCTTCTACAGGAACGAAAAAGGCGAGATCTTTCACACCTATTCCAGCTATGCCCGCGGCCCGGAAGAGCTGATCGGCACGCTGATGATCCTCGACCGCGCGCCGAAGGGCCGCAACGAGGATTCGACGATGAACTTCGTCAAGCGCCACGACGAGTACGCTGAGACGCCGAAAGCGTCATCCTGCTGCCACTGACGGCTGGGATCATCGCTGACCGGAGACGGAACAACAAACGTGAAAGGGAGATCACGATGTCCGATACCCACGGCAAGTTCATCTGGTGCGAGTTGATGACGCCTGATACCAGGGGCGCCAAGGATTTCTACAGCAAGGTGGTCGGCTGGACGACCAGCGAAATGACCGTTCCAAGTCAGCCGCCCTATACCATCTTCGAGGCAGATGGCGTCGGCCGGGCCGGCATGATGGTCTTTCCCGCCGAACTCGAAGGCACCGGCATCCCGCCGAACTGGACCGGCTATGTCGCGGTCGACGATGTCGATAAGAGCGCCAGGGATTTCGCGGCCAACGGCGGCTCCGTCCGCCGCCCGCCGGAGGATATTCCCGAGATCGGCCGCTTCGCCGTGGTCGCCGACCCGCATGGCGCGGTGATCTGCATCATGACGCCGGCGCCCATGGACAACCCGCCGCCCGAGGCGGCGATGGCGGCGCCCGGCACGCTCGGCTGGAGCGAACTCTATGCCGGTGACGGCGGTGAGGCCTTCACATTCTACGAGAAGCTCTTCGGCTGGACCAAGGACCACGATTTCGACATGGGCCCGATGGGTGTCTACCGCATCTTCGCCGAACACGGCACGCCCGTCGGCGGCATGATGACGAAGCCGGAGAATGTGCCGATGCCGGCTTGGGCCTATTACTTTAACGTATCAGCCATCGATTCCGCCGTCGAGCGGGTCAAGGCCGGTGGCGGCCAGGTCGTCAACGGCCCGATGGAAGTGCCGGGCGGCAGCTGGGTGGTGCAGGCGATCGACCCGCAGGGCGCTTTCTTCTGCTTGGTCGCGCCGACGCGCTAACACCTGCAAACGGGCTCTCCGGAGCCTTCGGCACGCTCGAATCGGCCCCGGAAACGGGGCCGTTTTCCTGTGGTAAATAAACCTCTATCATTCTATTTTTATTAGAATTTTACCGACTAAGCGCTTTTGCGGTTAACCGTTCCTAAACATTTCTGGGTGGATGCATAACCGGCTATATCGGCGCCTATAGGGCAGTATTGCTTTTGTATCTTCGGCGGAATTATTTGGCCCCAGTTTCTCATTGGGGTATTTTGTATGTCTATCGAAGATTCTCGCATCTCTGCCGTTGAAAATGAAAACGCATCGCATGACTTGATCTCCGATATTCAACAGGATGCACGCCTGCAGACTTCCGCCCGCGAAGGCGTAGAGGTTGCGCAGGCCGAAAGCACTCAGCCGAGCGATCAGCAGGGCGCCCAGTCGACTGAAACGACCGGCCGCTTGCCCGCAGCTCAAGAGGCAGCCGTCGCAGCACCCGCCGGCCAGGTTGTTCCGGATCAGAACAACATCGCCCACCTGCCGGCCGGCACCGCGATCGACGATATCCACGTCCGCGGCAACGACCTCGTCCTCGTCCAGGCCGATGGTACCGAGATCGTCATCGTCAACGGCGCGCTCCACGTCCCAACCTTCCTGCTCGGCGAAGTCGAGCTGCCGCAGCAGGCCGTGATCGCCGCTCTCGAGCAGAGCAACATCAACGTCGCCGCCGGCCCCGACGGTTCCTATTCCGCCAGCTCCTCGCCCTCGAGCTCCGGCGCCAACTTCCAGGACACGATCGCCGGCAACGCCGGTGACCCGACGCAGCTTGCCTCGCTGCTGGCAGACACACAGCAGGCCGATGCGTCGCCGAACCGCACACCGGATCAATCCAACGACGTTCCCTTCATCACGGCGTCAACGCTTCTGACGGTCACCGAAGTCAGCGACGGCAACGGCGGCTTCTCAACCCAGGTCGTCAACGGCCAGTTCGGCTTCGTTCCCGGCAATGATTTTGGCACGATCACCTCGATCGGTCTGTCCGATTCTCTCGACATGCAGGAAGGCACACAGATCGGCACGCATGTCGATCTGACCTCCAACGGCCAAGCCGTTACTGTAAGTGTTAACGGCCTGACGATCACCGGCTCGGTCGACGGCCAGCCTGTCTTTACGCTCACTGTCACCAACATCCAGAGCGGCGCCTACACCTTCACCCAGTTCGGCCCGCTCGATCATCCAGACAAGGGCGAATCCGGCGCCGACGACGTGCTGCGTCTGCAGTTCAGCTACACGGTGACCGACAAGAATGGCGACCGGGTGACCGGCATCGGCTCGATCGATATCCGCGATGACGCACCGGTCATCGACCTCAAGGGTGCGAGCGACGATGTCACCGTCAGCGAAGTCAGCCTGCGCGGTAACGAAGGCTCCGTCGCCGGGAGCATTTCTCTCGGCGTGCAGTGGGGTGCCGACAACGGCAGCGGCCGCGATCTGACATTCGACAAGCAGAGCGCGCCTGAGGGTCTGAAGTCGCACGGCCAGGACATTCTCTATAAAATCTCCGCCGATGGTCACACGCTGACCGGCTACACCGAAACGGTCGTCGGCGAAGGCGAAGGTGCAACCGTCAAGACCACCGACGTTTTCGTGGTGACGCTGGATCCGACCGCCGCGAACGGTGCGTACACCTTCAAGCTCCTGACCAGCATCGATCATCCCGAGATCACGGATTCGTCGGGCGGCAACGGTAGCGAAGGCGGCGAGGGCGGCGGAATCATCTTGCTCAGGGCTGCCGAATCGTCTGTCGATCATATCGACCTGAAATTCGCCGTGACGGCCAAGGACGCCGATGGCGACACCGTTCGCACCGACTTCACCGTCACCATCAACGACGACGTTCCACACGCCAACACCGTTATCAACAGCACGGTCATGCAGGACGACCTGCAGACCGTTTTCCCCGGCAACAGCGACGTCGGCGTGACCAGCGTCAGCGGTGGTGCAGGTGCCTTGTTCACGACAGGCGCCGACGGCTTCAAGAGCATCGAGCTCGGCGGCGAGCAGATGAGCTTCTCGGCCATCTACAAGGATGAGAAGGGCTTCGCGAGCCAGGAAAGCGTCACCTGGGGCGAGGGTATCGTCGAGGGTGGCGTTACCACCTTCACGGCGACCGGCGACACCAGCCACCAGACCGTCGCGACCTTTGTCGTTCACGCGGATGGCTCTTATGAATTCACCGTCAGCGCGCCGATCGTACACACCGGCAGCGGCCAGGACGATTTCGGCCTGACGGTCAATTTCACGGTCACCGACGGCGATGGCGACACCGCGCATGGCTGGCTCGACGTCACGATCAACGACGACGCCCCCACGGCCAATGTTGTCAGCGTCGAAACCAAGCTCGACGACGAGGCGCAGACGCTGTTCCCCGGCAATCCTGACGGCACCGGCGACGTTGCTGACGTCAAGTCGATTTCCGGCGAAGCCGGCGCGTTGTTCAAGGCCGGCGCCGATGGTGTCCAGGCCGTATCGTTCACGGCACCGACGGGCATCCAGGCCATCCATGAGGTCAACGGCCACGGCGTCGCCGAAAGCCTTGTCTACGCGACCACGACAGACAGCAGTGGCGGCACCATCCTGACCGCGACCGGCAAGGACAGCGGCGACGTCGTCTTCACGCTGACTGTCAAGGCTGACGGCAGCTACACCTTCGACCTGTCCGCCCCCCTGGTGCATGGCACCACTGGCGCGACCGAGGACAACCTGCCGGTCACCATCGGTTTCCAGGTGAAGGACGGTGACAGCGATATCGCCACCGGTTCGCTGACCATCAACGTCAACGACGACGTGCCGGTCACCACCGGGACGGTTGTTGCCGTGAAGGTCGACGAGGGCGACATCTCCAATCTCTTGTCGCATGGCAACAGCGCGAACGATGGCACCAAGGACGGCTCATCCTCCGACTTCTCCCTGCTCGGTTTCGGCGATGCCGCCACCGTTTCCGGCTCGGTCGCCGCAACGGTCGCCTTCGGTGCCGACGGTTCCGCCGCCAAGGGTGCGTTCTCCCTCACATCGGATGCCGCCGCCACGCTGGCATCCCTCGGTCTCTCCTCCAAGGGCGGCGAGCTCTCCTATGCGGTGATCGGCAACACGATCATCGGCTACGTCAACAATATCGGGCGCGGTTACGACCCGCTGTTCGACCGTCCGGTCCTGTCCTTCACGCTGAACAGCGACGGAAGCTTCAAGTACCAGCAGTACGACCAGCTCGACCACGCCGCCGGCAATGGCGCCAACACCGACCTCAAGGCCGGCTCCGGCACCGTCTCCGGCATCGACTTCGGCTCGGTCATCAAGGCGACCGACGGCGACGGCGATAGCATCGTCATCGGCGGCAAGCTCGTCGTCACCGTCAAGGATGACATTCCGACAGTCTCGATCTCGCTGACCGGCCGCACCGTTATCCACGATGAGACCGCGGGCCGCGACACGGGCTCCAACGACAGCACCGCCAATGCCGCCAGCCGGGCATTCGACAATCTGGAGGGCAAGGAGAGTCTTCACGCGATCGGCTACGCCCGCAACGGCAACGCCATCGTCAACTATGGCTCCAGCGTCGGCGCCGACGAGCCGAGCAAGGTTTCGCTGACGCTGCACGTCACGGAAGCAGCGTCCGGCCTGAAGACCACCAGTAACGAAGCCATCACGCTGCACGAGGAGAGCGGCCTCGTCGTCGGCCGCGACGCCCACGGCAACGCCGTCTTCGCCATCAGCATCGACAGCGAAGGCCGCGTCAGCATCGCCCAATACCAGGCGATCCAGCATCCGAACGGCAGCGACGCCAACGATCTGGTCAGCCTCGCCGGTAAGATCGCAGCCGTCGTCACCGCTACCGATTACGACGGCGATACCGCCACCAAGTCGATCGATATCGGTAGCCAGATCCAGTTCCGCGACGACGCGCCTGTCGTTACCAACGCTTCGGTCACGGTTGCCGCCGACGAAGGCGATATCCTGAACGTCCTGTCGCAGGGCAACAGCCCGAATTTCGGCTCGGGCAACGGATCGACCTCCCAGCCGGCGCTGCTCGGCCTTGGCCTTGCCGCGACCGTTTCCGGCTCGATCGCATCGACCGTTAGCTTCGGCGCCGATGGTGCCGCTGCCGGCGGCGGCTTCTCGTTCACCGCCAACGCTACCAGCACCCTGGCGGCTCTCGGAATCTCCTCCAAGGGAAGCCAGCTCTCCTACGCCGTGGTCGGCAACATGATCATCGGCTACGTCGATGTTCTCGGTCATGGCTACAACCCGCTCTTTGACCGCCCGGTCCTGTCGCTGACGCTGAACGGCAACGGCGGCTTCACCTACCAGCAGTACGACCAGCTCGACCACGTCGCCGGCAACGGCGCCAACACCGACCTGAAGACCGCCTCCGGCTCGCTCGCCGGCATCGACTTCGGCTCGATCATCAAGGCGACGGACGGCGACGGCGATAGCGTCACGCTGACAGGCAAGCTGATCGTCAAGGTCACCGACGACGTCCCCACGGTCTCGATCTCCCTCACCGGCCAGATCGTCACCCACGACGAGAGCGTCGGCATTGACAACCAGATCGGCAACAAGAGCGACGACACGACCTCGCGCGACGTGACGTCGATCTTCAGGGCGTTTGAGAATTCCGCACACGTAACGGCGCTCGGCTACGCCCGCGACAACGACGCGATCGTCAAATACAGCTCCAGCGTCGGCACCGACGAACCAAACAAGGTCTCGCTGACCTTGAGCGTCACCAACGACAACTCCGGCCTGTTCACGGCGGCCGGCAAGGCGATCACCCTGTCGATGAGCGGCAACCTCGTCGTCGGCAAGGACAGCGACGGCAAGGTCGTCTTCGCCATCAGCATCGACAGCGACGGTCGGGTCAGCATTGCCCAGTACCAGGCCATCCAGCATCCCGATGGCAAGAACGCCAACGATCTGGTCGACCTGACGGGCAAGATCGCAGCCGTTGTCACCGCCACCGATTATGATGGCGACACCGCCACCAAGTCGGTCGACATCGGCGGCAAGATCCAGTTCCGCGACGACGCGCCTGTCCTGAACAAGGTCAGCGGCGTCAGCCTCAGCGAGGACGATCTGGCCAACGGCTCTTCGCCCGCCAACACCACGCCTCTCTCCGTCAAGGGTGACCTCGACATTTCGCTCGGCGTCGATGGCGGCAAGGTCGCTCTCGCGGCCGATGGCGCGAAGTGGGATGGTGCAAGCAAGACCCTGACGGCTGGCGACGGCTCCTGGAAGATCGTGCTCGGCAACGACGGCAAGTACACCTTCACGCTGCTGCACAACACCACACACACGGTATCAGGCGCCGACGATCTGAAGGTCGCCGTCACGTATACGGCCACCGACAATGACGGCGATTCCATCACCGGCAACTTCAACGTCACCATCAAGGACGATGTGCCGACGGCAAGCTATTCCGGCCGTATCACGGTCCAGGAAACCGCCAATACCGACGGCTCCTTCCACGAGACCTCGGCTACCGGCGTCATGAAGTTCGTCGCCGGTGCCGACGGCGCCAAGGTCACCGCGATCTCCTACGAGCTCGGCACCGACGCCGCTCCGAAGGTCGCCGACGAGGACGCCACACCATACAAGGCGGTCGCGATGACCTCGGGCGGCCAGGCCGTTCACATCGTCGAATCCACCGACCATTTGACCCTGACCGGCGTTCGCGCCGACGGCCTGACCGTCTTCGTGGTCGAGGTCACCAACGCCGCGACTGGTGCATACAAGTTCACCCAGTCGCTGCCGCTTGACCAGCCGGACAAGAACGAGACCGGCGCCAATGACGGCGTGCTGCTTAAGATTGGCTTCACCGTCACCGATGGCGACGGCGATACCGCAAGCGGTAGCCTTCAGATCGCCGTCAACGACGACGGCCCGAAGGCTCACTTCTCCAACACCGTGACCGTGACCGAAGTCGGCACCGACGACGGCCACTTCATCAAGCAGAGCGTCGACGGCAAGCTGCTCTTCGACGGCGGCGCCGACGGCGCGCAGGTAACCAGCATCGTCTATCGCTTCGGCAACACAATCATGGAGATGCCGGAAGCCGAGGGCGAGAAGATCCGCTGGCCGGCCCTGACCTCGAACGGCCAGGCGATCACGGTCACCACCTCCACCGATGGCCTGACGGTCACCGGCAAGGTCGGCAATGTCGAGATCTTCTCGCTGCACGTCACCGACGCCAAGACAGGCGCATACACCTACACCCAGTCCGCCCCGATCGATCATCCCGACAAGGGCCAGTCCGGCGCCGACGATAGCCTGCGCATGGTCTTCGACTTCGTGGTCACCGACAAGGACGGCGACACGGCGACCGACGCCGTACAGGTTGACATTCGCGACGACGCGCCGACGGCAGCCTATGCCGGACGCGTCACGGTCCAGGAAACCGTCAATACCGACGGTTCCTTCCATCAGACCTCCGCCGACGGTACGATGAGCTTCCACGCCGGCGCCGATGGCGCCAAGGTGACTTCGATTGCGTACGGGCTGAGCGGTGGACCTTCGAGCCCGGTCATCTCCGATGCCAACGAGACGAAGTTCACGACGGTTGCGCTGAAGTCTGGCGGCGAGCAGATCCAGATCGTGCAGGTCGACGCGCTGACCCTGGTCGGCAAGCTTGCCAACGGCACGGAGATCTTTAAGATCCAGGTCACCAACCCGGCGACGGGTGCCTATACCTTCACGCAGATGGGCCCGATCGACCATCCCGATGGCGCCAACACCGGCGCTGCCGACGGCCTTCGCATGAAGATCGTCTACACCGTCACCGACGCCGACGGCGATACCGCCAATGGCAGCGTCCAAATCGACATCAACGACGGCGGCCCGTCGATCGGCGGGACGCCGCACGCGGTCAACCTGTTGTCGAATGGCGACTTCTCCGGCGGTACTTGGGGCCCGAACGTAAGCTGGGGTACATGGGCAACCGAAGCGACCGGCTGGAAGATCGAGGGCACGGCCCCCGGCCAGACCGGCGTCCAGCTTGAGCGCGTCAACGACAAATATGAGCAGATGCACGCCATCGGCGGCGCGAAAATGGTGGATCTCGGCGCCTCGCCGGGCAACATCGCCATCTCGCAGACCATTGCCGGCCTGACGCAGGGCGACACGTATACCGTAAGCTTCGAGGCGGGTTCGCCCGCGCCGACCTCCGCCGGCCTTCAGGTCCTGTGGAACGGTAAAGTGGTCTACACCTATTTGCCGACCAGCCAGATGGTGCCGAAGTCCTTCGACGTGGAGGCTGTCGGCGGCAACAACACGCTGACCTTCAAGGAAATCGGCGAGGCAAGCGACAACACCGGCACCTATCTCGCCAATGTCAGCCTGACCCACGGCGCGGCCACCCCGGTCTTTACCGGCAGCTTCGTCGAGGACAGCGGCGCGATCAGCTTCGATCTCGGCCACAATGCCAACATCTCTTTCGGCGCCGATGGCTTCGGCGGGGTCAGCGTCGATAAGAGCCATGTTGTCGTTACCACGCCGGCCGGCGTCACCATCACGCTTGATCAGCTGGTCTACAGCTACGATGAGAAGAGCGGCATCTTCACCATCCAGCCGGGTAACCATTTCGATGGCCTGAGCAAGGGTGAACTCGCCACGCTGACCATTCCCTTCACCATCACCGATGGCGACGGCGACAGCAAGTCGGCGGTCTATCAGGTCACCATCACGGGCATCAACGACGTGCCTGTCATCGTCGGCTCACCTGTTGTCACCGGCTCGGTCTCCGACATTGCCGAGACCTCGGCGCAGAACCCCGCGCTCGACGCCGGCCTCCAGTCGACCGGCGGCTCCGTAAGCTTCGCCGACGCCGACGTCTCCGATCGCCCGCATGCGTCCTTCACGCTGCAGGGTCTGGCGACATCGGATGGCGTCGTCCTCACCGACGCGCAGGCCAATGCTCTGAAGGCGGCCTTCAGCATCACCGAAGCCGCCGGCAACACCAATAACGGCACCATCAACTGGAACTATTCGATCCAGGAAAGCGCGCTCGACTTCCTCGGCAAGGACCAGACCGTCACGCTGACCTACAACATCAAGGTCGATGACGGCCATGGTGGCTCGGTCAGCCAGGCCGTCACCGTCACGGTGAACGGCGCCAACGACGATCCGGTCGCCAACAACGATGTCTTCGCAAGCGTGCCGAATGGCTGGACGCTGGATGCCGCAAACGGCCACGTCTACACCTTCAAGCAGACCGGCAACGGCGAGACTTGGGATCAGGCCCGCGCCGATGCCGCCGGCCTGCTCGCCGACGGCAAGAGCTACCTGGCGACGATCACCTCGGCGGAAGAGCAGAACGTCGTGATCGGCGTCGTCAATAAGGGCGGCGAGAACAACCTGATCGCCTATCTCGGCGGCACCGATGAGGGTCATGAGGGGCATTGGGTCTGGGCAACCGGCCCCGAGGCCGGCCAGGCGTTCGACTACACCCACTGGGAGCCAGGCGAGCCGAACAACAGCAACGGCAACGAGAATGTCCTCTGGCTCTACGGCCAGTTCCGCGACGGCCTGTGGAACGACGCGCCCGGCGGCACCGGCCTGACCTTCGGCGGCTACCAGTTCGGCTTCGTCGCCGAAGCCGGCCAGCCGGGCTCCTACTATGCCGCGATCAACGAGGACAATGCCTACACGATCGACGCCAAGCTGCTGCTCGCCAACGACACCACGGTCGATGCCGGTGAGACGCTCAAGGTTATCGGTTTCGACAAGAATTCGGCGGTTGCAGGTATCTCGGCGCTCGGTGCCGCAGTCACCTTCGACGGGACCTCGTTCAAATACGATCCGTCGAAGGCGGCATCGGTCCAGAGCCTCGCAGCCGGCGAGAAGGCGACGGACACCTTCTCCTATACGATCAGCGATAGCCATGGCGGCTACAGCACCGCGACGGTCACCGTCACGGTGGAAGGCCGCAACGACATCGCCGTCATCACGCCGGGTGCCAAGGACGATCTCCTCGTCAAGGAAGACCTAGATCTTGCAGCCGGCGGCACGCTCGGCATCGTTGATGCCGATCACGACCAGCAGGCCTTCCAGGCGCAGACGAACG
Organism: Hyphomicrobiales bacterium; assembly: GCA_900472605.1. Classification (GTDB taxonomy): domain Bacteria; phylum Pseudomonadota; class Alphaproteobacteria; order Rhizobiales; family Rhizobiaceae; genus Rhizobium. The sequence goes on from UCJD01000042.1 coordinate 22,899, forward strand.
TCGCCGGCACCTACGGCAAGTTCACGATCGCGGCGAACGGCGCCTGGACCTACGTCGCCGACAACGACAAGCTGCAGTCGCTCGGCGCCGGCGATCACAAGACTGAAAGCTTCACCGTCTGGTCGAAGGACGGCTCGGCCTCCTATGTTGTCAAGGTCACGGTCGATGGCACGAATGATGCGGCCGATATCACGGGCGACAAAAAGGGCTCCGTGACGGAAGCGGGCTATGCGAATGCCGGCACGCCGGCTGCGAGCGGCGACCTGAACTCGACGGATATCGACAATCCCGACGACAAGTGGAATGCCGTTTCGATCGCCAGAACCAGCGACAAGGGCTACGGCACCTACACGATGGACGACACCGGCCATTGGCGCTACCAGCTGGACAACGCCAACACCGATGTCAACGCTCTGAACAAGGACCAGACGCTGACTGATACCTTCACCGTGACCACGGTCGATGGTACGCCGCAGACTGTCACCGTCACCATCAAGGGGGCCGACGACGTCGCGCCGAACAGCGCGCCTGTGGCCGTCAACGATACGATCATCACCAACGCCTCCACGATTACCATTCCGGACTGGGCGCTGTTGCGGAACGATAGCGATGTGAATGGCGACACGCTGACGATCACCGGTGTGAAGAACGCTGGCCGGTTGGACGACGTCGATCATTCCAACGCAGCGCAGACGGTAACCTTCTCGGATCACTGGCTTTCGACGTACGGCGGATCGTTCGATTATACGGTCACGGACGGCAAACTCACGGACACGGGCCACGTCGATGTCACCTATACCAACACGCTCACCGGCGGCGCTGGAAACGACATCATCATCGGCCGTGATTACAACGATAACACACTCAACGGTGGCGGCGGCAACGACATCCTGATCGGTGGCAACGGCGACGACACGTTGAACGGCGGCACGGGCAATGACATCCTCATCGGCGGCCGCGGCGACGATATCCTGACCGGTGGTGCCGGTGCCGACACGTTCCGGATCGGGGCTGGCGACTCGGCTCCAAGCGTGAAGACCGGTGATTTCTTCGGCAAAATCTACCTGTCTTCATTCTCAGGCTATGATCAGATTACCGATTTCAACACGGACCCAGCCAAGGGAATGGTTGACAAGCTGGAGTTGCCCAATGCTGACAGCCTCAACATTGCGGCGGACGGCAACAAGAGCAGCTTCAAGGAAGTCGTTATCTATGCAGGTGCCTTCAGCTCAACATACTCGAAGATCAACGGTTATTCGATCAGCAACGGTGTCGTGACGTTCAAGAGCGGCAACGGTACTGCTCCGATCAACTCGCAGCTGGACCTCGCGGCGGCCGTGAAATATCTGCAGGGTATAGGCCTTGCCGAAAACACGATCGTGGCCTTCAAGGCGAACATCTCGGGCGAGGGTCAGCACACCTTCCTGTTCGAGCATCAGACCGGCACGGACTACACGCTGGTCGATCTGGTGGGCTATAACCTTGGCAACAACAGCCTTGCGTCCATCTTCGGTACGAACAAGCCGATCGACCCGATCATCCTAGACCTCGACCACAACGGCATCGCGCTCACCACGCTCGAGCATGGCGTCTCCTTCGACATCAATGCCGACGGCCACCAGGACAAGATCGCCTGGACGGCGGGCACGGATGGCATCCTTGCCTATGACGTTGACGGCAACGGCAAGATCGACAATGGCAGCGAGATCTTCTCGCCGCACTTTGCCGGTGGCAACTATGTCGATGGTCTTCAGGCGCTGGCAACGCTCGACAGCAACCATGACGGCAAGATCGATGCCAGTGACGAGGCCTTCTCGAAGCTTCTTGTCTGGCAGGATCTGAACCACAACGGCATCAGCGATGCCGGCGAGCTTTCGAGCCTTGCCGATCACCAGATCGCCAGCCTGTCGCTGGATGCCCACGCATCCGATAGCGCGATCAACGGTCAGGCGATCCTGGCCGACGGGAGCTACACGCTGACGGATGGTTCTTCCGGCCACTTCGTCGAGGTCGCCTTCGATGCGACGCTCGGCGCCAGCGACGATCACGCCTATTCGCTGATCGGCAGCGATGGCGACGACACCTTGTCGGGTGCCGGCGGCATGGTGACGCTGACGGGTGGCGCTGGGGCCGATACCTTCGTGCTCGACGCCGACGCGCTTTCGGACGTGAAGATCGCCGACGTGATCACCGACTACAAGGCCGGCGAGGGCGACACGCTTGATGTGTCGAAGCTCCTCGACAGCCTGCTCGGCCACCAGGCGACCGAAGCCGAGGCGCTCTCCAGCGTCAAGACGACGGTGCAGGGTGCCGACACGGTGGTCAGCGTCAACGCCAATGGCGGCTGGCACGATGTGGCGGTTCTCCAGAACACCACCGAAGCGGTCAAGATCCTGTTCGACGACAAGCACGACGCCACCACCGCGCCGCATGTCGGCTAAGGGGTGACGGACGGGCGGAACGCTCCGCTTGCAATGACAGGGAAAAGGCGCGCGAGCGCCTTTTTCGCGTTCTAAGGGTGCGTTGATGCGGATGATGGCAGTTGGGCGTAGGTAACACGCTAGTCGGCCTGGGCCGCAAGGGCTCGCGGCCGGTTTGCACCGCTTGCCGATCGCGAATGAAACCGTGCGGACTGTTTCGCACCGGTGGCCGGAGCGTCGCGATGCCGGTGCGCGCAGTCGAGATCCCCTCTTCGCCAATCCACAAACGAAAAGAGGCGCCCCATGGCGCCTCAAGATCGGGTCACGATTACCGCCTTGCCGGTGCTAAAATCCTCAGGCCGCCGGCAGTCTGGAGATCGGCACCACGTCGTCGGCTTCGCCGCCACGGTCCATCGCCATTTCGTCTGCCAGCTGGCGGATGTGGTTGAAGTCGGTCGGGCCGTCGAAGACGGCGCCGCCGAGGCGGATGTCGAGCGAAAGCGGGGCGTCGCCGGCCGTGAATGCCGCCTGTTCGCAGCGCCTGCGGATGCGCATGCCGACATCCTGGGCGTTCTCGATCGTGGCGCCCGGCAGGAACACGCCGAGCTCGTTGGTCGCAAGCCGTGCGACCAGGTCGCCCGAGCGCACCGACGACTGGGTGATGGCGGCAAGCGACTGCATCACGGTGTCGGCCCATTGCGGACCGTAGCGGCGACTGATGGCATCGAGCGTGTCGATGACGACAGCGATCATCACGCCGCCGGCATCAGTAGAGATTCGCTTGCGGCGGTCGATATAGTGTTCGACGGCGGCGGCGAAGGCTGTTCCGTTCAGCGTATTGGTAACGCTGTCGTGCCGCTGAGAATAGTTAACGGTTTCCTGCAGTTTTCTGAGCTCGTTATTCTTGATCTGCAGCATCATTAGCAGCGGAAATGCAACAAAAAGCGAAATAACGGTGGCTCCTGCGAACCCTACCAAAAATGGTCGCTCCGGCATCAGAAGGTTTAAGATAAGTAAAAATCCGACCGAGCAGGCCGCGAAGCAGATCGAAACGATCGCGGCAATGCGGAGAGCGGAAAGGTTTGTTGCGGATTGGTAACTCTGGCGGAATTTCATCTCGGGGCAGGTCCCTGTGGAAGTAACGGCAGATAATCACGGACGGGAAAAGTTGGCGTTAAAAAACCCTGTAAAATTCTAGCTTTAGCTATTGATACTTGGGAATTAACCGTCTCCGCAGGAAAGACCTGTGCCGCAATTGGAATGTGGAAAAATAGGTGTTACTTGTTTGCCGAATGAAAGCGTTCGGTATACGGGTTCACTCGGTGAATTTAGATGTTGAGGGGCATCCGTCTTGTTTAATAGCAAAAGCATTATTGCAGCATTGTCTGCCACTGTTGCTCTGAACTTCTCGTTTTTTGTCGATGCGAATGCAATGTCATTGCAGCAGGCCATCGAAACGACGATGAAAACCAATCCGCAGATACTTCAGGCTGCAAAAGACAAAGAAGCAATCGAATTTGAACTTCGCCAAGCGCGCGGGTTATACTTACCGTCGGTTGATCTGGAGAGCGGCATCGGTCGCCGCCGGTTGTCGAATTCGTCGACGGGCACGCTGACCTCCGACCACGACTACCTGTCTCCCGGCGATGTCGGCGTCACTGTTACGCAGACGCTGTTTGACGGTGGCGCGCGCAAGTCGCAGGTTGATCAGCAGGCGTCGCGCGTCGATGGCGCCTCCTTCCGGGTCCTCGAGCGCTCCGAGGCGCTGGCACTCGAAGTAACCCAGGATTACCTGGAATATATGCTTCAGAATCAGATCGTTGCCGCCGCGAAGGAAAACGTTTCCTTCCACACGGCGATGGTCGGCGATATCAATGAAAGCATCAAGGGCGGCGCGCTCACCGATGCCGACCGCCTTCAGGGTAGCGAACGCCTGCAGGCCGCCAAGGCCCGCATGCGTGAAGCCACGGAAGAGCTCGAGGCAACGAAGATCCGCTTCATGAAGGCCGTTGGCCAGCCGATCGTCAATGCGCAGACCCCGCCGTCGGTCGCCAAGTATATCCCGAAGACGCTTGATGACGCACTGTTCGTCGCCAACAAGAATAGCCCGCGCATCTTTTCCGCCAATGCGGATATCGATGCCGCTGACGCCGGTGTTCGTGGCGCGCGTGCCAACTACCTGCCCAAGGTCAATCTCGAAGGCAGTGCCCGCGTCGGCAACGATATCGACGGCGATGAAGGCAACACCAACGATTACCAGGTGCGTGTCGTCGCCCGCTGGAACCTTTATCGCGGCGGCATCGATGTCGCCCGTGAGCAGGAGCAGATCCGCCGCGCCGGTGAAGAGCGCTATGCGCTCGCCCAGGTTCAGCGCGAAGTGAGAGAATCGGTCAGCTCCGCCTGGAACGAACGCGTCAGCCGCGGCGAACTGTCGGGCATCCTTGCCAAGCAGTCGTCGATCAACAACCAGCTGGTCGGTTCCTACCGCGAGCAGTTCAAGGTCGGCCAGCGCTCGCTGCTCGACGTGCTCGATGCGCAGAACACCCGCTTCAACACCAAGGTGCTGGCTGATACCGCCCGCGTTGCCTCGCTGTTTGCGGAATACAAGATCCTCGCCGCATCCGGCAATCTGCTTCAGACCATGAAGCTGAAGCCGCTGGATCAGGCCAAGCCCTATGCACGAGAAGAGTTCGCTGTCCCAGCGGCCGCTCAGAATCCCGGATATGCCGAAGTCGACTCTCATCAGAAGGCTGGCATGCCTATGGACCTGCTGGCGCCGATCAGGCAGCAGTAGTAGTCAGGTGACCATAGAATATGCGGGACGTTGCATCTGAGACGAACGGCAGCATGCCGCTTCAAACATTCAAGGCCGCGTTCAAGTCCGTGGCAGCGTTCTATGGTCGACCGAGCTCCGATACGGTGCTCTTCTCCGGTCTTCCGGATGAGATCACCGAATCGCTTGAGGGCGATGACATCGAGCAGATGGCCGAGCGTATCGGCCTTCAGGTCATCAAGCATCCGGAGCGCGATTGCCGGCTGGGCAATTTCGATTGTCCCGCCATCGTCGCCTTCGCCGGTGGCGGCGTGCTGCCGCTGCTGGAGATGGCCGAGGACGGCTCCTATGTCACCGATATCGTTCCGGTGGCCGGCGTTTCGTCTCGCCTGTCGCGCGAGGATCTGATCGCGCTGAAGCCTGAAACGGCCTTCGCATTCACGCTCTATTATCAGAACGCCTCGGAAGAGGCGCTGGTCGGCAATGCCGTGGAGATCGAGAAGCGCCACTGGTTGGCAACGACGCTGGCGCCTTACTGGCGCACCTATGTCCGCGTCATGGTGGCAGCACTTTTCATCAACCTGATCGCGCTCGGCTCGCCGCTCTTCACCATGAACGTCTACGACCGGGTACTGCCGAACAAGGCGATCCCGACGCTGTGGGTTCTGGCCGCCGGCATCACGCTCGCCTATCTCTTCGATTTCCTGCTGAAGACCGCGCGCTCCTCGCTGATCGACTACGCCGGCCGCAAGGCGGATCTGCGCCTGTCGCAGATGCTGTTCGACAAGGTGCTGAACTCGACGCTGGCCTCGCGCCCGATGTCGACGGGCGAATACGCCAACCGCGTCACGCAGTATGAGTTCGTCCGCGAATTCTTCACCTCGAACACGATCGGCGTCATCATCGACAGCCTCTTCGTCTTCATCTTTCTCGCGGTGATCTACTTGATCTCCGGCTGGCTGGTGGTCATTCCCGCCGTCGCCTTCGTGCTCTCGGTCGTCATCGGTCTCTACGCCCAGGCCGCCATCGGCAAGCGCATGGCGACCGCCGCCAACGAGGCCTCGCGCCGCCAGTCGCTGCTGGTCGAGACCATCTCGACCATCGAAACGCTGAAGAGCCTGCGCGCCGAGGCCACCATGCTGCGCCGCTGGCAGGAACTGACGAAATATTCCAGCCGCACCAGCGAAGAGATCAAGCACGTCTCGACCAACGCCATCAACATGACGATGTTCGTGCAGCAGATGGTAAGCGTCCTCATCGTCATCGCCGGCACCTACGAGTTTTCTGAGGGTCGCATCGCCATGGGCGCGATCGTCGCCACCGTCATGCTGGCAAGCCGGGCCGGCGCGCCGCTCGGCCAGATCGCCATGACGCTGGCCCGCTTCCGCCAGGCCACCATGTCCTTGCGCATCCTCGACAAGATCATGGAGCAGCCGGATGACCGCCCTTCGACGGTCGGTTTCGTCAATCGCGAGATCACCCGCGGCGCCTTCTCTTTCCAGGATGTCTCGTTCCAGTATCCGGGCTCGGATTATCCCGTCATCAACAAGCTGTCCTTCAGCGTCAATCCGGGCGAGCGCATCGGTATCATCGGCCGCATCGGCTCCGGCAAGACCACGCTGGGGCGTCTGCTGGATGGGCTGTTCGCGCCGTCAGGCGGCCGCGTGCTGATCGATGGCGTCGATATTCGCCAGTACCATATGGCCGAAGTGCGCGCCAACGTCGCCGTCGCCGGCCAGTCCTCCGATCTGTTCTCCGGAACGGTGAAGGAAAACCTGCTGCTCGGCCGCGCCGACGCCACCGACGAGGATCTGCTCGAGGTTGCCCGCATGACAGGCGTCGACGAGTTCGTCGGCAATCACCCGCGCGGCTTCGACATGCCGGTCGGCGAGCGCGGCAGCAATCTGTCGAGCGGCCAGAAGCAGGCGCTCACCATCGCCCGTCTGCTGCTCACGCGTCCCAAGGTCGTGTTCCTCGACGAGCCATCGGGCGCCATGGACCTCGCAACCGAGCGCAACCTGATTGCGCGTCTCTCCAAGGCTTTCGATCGCAAGACCACGCTGATCATCGCTACCCATCGCTACAGCATGCTGGATCTCGTCGACCGCCTGATTGTTATCGACAAGGGCCGCATCATTGCCGATGGGCCGAAGCAGGCCGTCATTGAAGCCATGCAGCGCAAGCCTGGAGCGCCTGCTGCAGCTGTTGCTCCGCAGGCGGCGGCACCCGTGGCGAGACAGGCCCCTGTCACGCCGGTCGCCATGTCCGTTGCGCCGGTCACTTCCGTCGCGCCGGCGCCCGTGGGCTCTGCGGCCATGCCGGTCGCGCAGGTGGCGACGGCCACTCCCGTCCACACCCATCCGATCCCGATTGCATCCGTTGCTTCAGGCGCGCCTGTCGGCCCGGCGGCGGCCGCAAACGTGACGCCCATCGTCCCCGGGGTTAAGCTGTCATGAAAAACAAGCACGACAACCCGCCCTTTCTCGCCCGCGCCATTCTCGGCCTCGTGGCGCTCGTGATCGCCAGCTTCGTCGCCTGGGCGGCAATCGCCAAGATCAACGAGATCGCCCGCGGCGAGGGCAAGGTCATCCCGGTCTCCAAGACGCAGATCATCCAGTCCAGCGAGCCCGGCGTCGTCCAGCAGATCGCCGTCGTTCTCGGTCAGGTCGTGCGCAAGGGCCAGCTGCTGGTCCAGCTGGACAACACCACGACAACCTCGACGCTCGGCGAATCGGTCGCCAAGGCCCGCGCGCTCGGCGCCAAGGTCGCCCGCCTGAAGCTTGAGGAAGAGGGCAAGTACGACGTGCCCTACGTCTGCCCTGATGATGTTCTGGCCGTCGCCAAGGATGTCTGCGCTAACGAGGCGCAGCTTTTCGCCGCCGACCGTGCCAGCTACAACAACAAGCTCGGCGTGCTGCAGGAGCGTGTTCGCCAGCGCGAAAACGAGCTCAACGAAGCCCATGCCAATATCGACCGGCTGGTGCAGAACATCGACGGCGCACAGCGCCAGTATGATCTCATCAGCCCGCTCGCCAAGAAGAAGCTGGTCGCCGAGACCGAGGTGCTGAAGACCGAACGCGATCTCACCGACCAGCAGGGCCAGCTCAAGGTCTACAAGGAAAGCATCGACCGTCTGCAGGCCGCCGTTCAGGAAGCCACGCTGCAGCTCGGCGATCTGGCGCTGGAACTGCGGCAGCAGGCGCTGACCGAGAAGGCGCAGGCGCTAGCCGAACTCTCCGTCGTCGGCGAAACCGTTCGCGGCGCCTCCGATCGCGTCAAGCGCACCGACATCCGCTCGCCCGTCGATGGCATCGTCAATACGCTCGAGGTCAACACCATCGGCGCCTATGTCGATCCCGGCCGCGTCATCGCCGGCATCGTCCCGACGGCCGATGTTCTGCTGGTCGAAGCCAAAATCTCGCCGCGCGACGTCGCCTTCATCCGCCGCGGCCAGCCGGCCATCGTCAAGGTCACGGCCTACGACTTCTCGATCTTCGGCGGTCTCGAAGGCGTGGTCGAAAACATCTCGGCCGACAGCCTGGTGGAGAAGGAGAAGGGCGAGACCTACTATCTCGTGCAGGTGAAGACCGACAAGTCGGAGCTGGAGCGCGACGGCAAGACCTATCCGATCATCCCGGGCATGGTCGCCTCGGTCGAGATCATGACCGGCAGCAAGACCGTGCTCAGCTATCTCATGAAGCCGATCAACAAGGCGCGCACCGAAGCGCTGACGGAGCGCTGACCATGCTGATCGTCAAGCCCGGAATTCAAGACGCCGCCGACCTCGAGCCATCAGACGAGCAGCTGCCCGCCATCGACGCCGAAGAGATCGAGCCGCGTTTCCGGGCTGTGGCAGGGCGTGGCGGCGAGCGTCGCGGCATCCGGCTGGAGCGCATCTATTGGGACGGGCTCAGCCGCATGTCGGCCTCGGGCAAGATGTCGACCGCCGATCTCGTGCACTATACCGCAGCGCAGATGCCGGAATCCGGCAATCTCGCCTCGTTGCTGCGCGTCGTCAGCCTGAAGTGGGCCTTGCGTCGGCTGGACACGGTCGAGGACATTTCCTCGCTCGCCAATGTCAACGCCATCATCCAGGCGTCGCCGTCGCCTGCGATCCTCTTGACGCATGAAAAGAAGGTGCAGCTCTTCAACGACGCCTTCCTGTCGATGCTGCGCCAGCGCCTGCCGCTTGGCGATCTCGCGCAGCTGACCAAGAGCCTGCGCTTCTCGATCGACACCCAGATCGAGGAAGCCATCGCAACCCTCTCGCGCAACAAGGGCAAGACGATCGCCACAGGCTTCACCATCGCCGTCGGCACCCAGACCATGAAGGGCCAGATCAACCTGGCGCTGGCGCCGACGCACGAGAAGTCGATGCTGATCGGCTACATCTCCCGCTACTGATCTACCTCAATCCTCGAAACGCCCCGCCGCATCGCGGTCCCGCTCGTACCGGTGCTTCAGCGGAAACGCCGGAAGCCACCCCTCGCGGCGGATGGTCCAAAGCTCATAGCTCGGCTGAAACTGGTCCTTCTGATCGAGCGACCCGAGATTGACCTCGATCTCATCGCCGCTCCGCCCAAACACCGGCGACCCGCAGCGCGGACAGAAGAACCGCCCATTATACTCCCCCGTCTCTCCCTCGACCCGCACCGCATCCTCGGGAAAGATCGCCGATGCGTGAAACAGCGCCCCATGATGCTTGCGGCAATCCATGCAATGACAGACGCCGACGCGATAGGGCTTGCCCGACGTGGTAAAGCGAACGCCGCCGCAGAGGCAGCCGCCCGTGTGCCGATCCATCCCTGTCTCCTCCATCCCAGTAGTGATCAGGGCAAACGGTGGCGCGGCGCAAAAGTTTCAGGGGAGGGCTCGACAACGCGGTCAGTTTCTCTTCGGAAGCCGCATGCGGTCGCTTCCGTAGCTCTTCAGGAAATGCTGTAGCATCAATGCGGTCACAACCATTTGGCAACTTTCGATCGGGAACCTTCTTGATTTTGCGGGATTTCTTGCTGAACGTACAACGATAGATAGAACGCGTTTTGCATAAAAATTGGATGTGAAAACTATGGCGGTAATGTGGATTGTCCGGCCCCTCGACTCCGTGATGATGAACTGGCTAAGGGAGCAAAAAATCTTCTTTCCAGTATCGCCCTCTCGATGGCCAACGGGTTCCGAAATCAAGCAGGCTATTTCGGACCTCGGCTTGGTGGCTGAAATAGCCGATAATGGGGCTAATGCCCCCTGGCAAGCGCTTGTAAAGGATGCGGAAAAGCACGAGCAGGAATGGGCGCTGCTGAACATACCGATTTATTCGGGAGATCACGAACCGCAGGAATTCTACTTCGAGAAAGGCGATGAACCTCAAATCCGTCGCATCCTTTCTCGACTCACTCTGGCGTGCGGGCCGTTGGTACTAATCAACGACGCTGACTCTGTGCCAGAGGTGATATGTCCAGCCACCTAAAGTCCGCTGTTGGCCTCGAACGGAAACAGCATTGTACGACGTTCACGAGGATATAGCATTAGAGATAACGGCGGCCTTCGTGGCACTTGCTCCATAAAGCCGCAAAAATTGGTGGCGCCTCAAATGGTCCTGCCGAGTCCTCAACCAAGCGCGCAAAAAGTTTCAGGGGAGGGCGCCTTTCACCCCTGTAAAGATATTCACCCATGTGGTTGACTATCACCTGGATATGGATATATTCAACCACATGGGTGAATGAAATGAACGAAGACGCGCTGTCACATATTCTGAAGGCCGCGGGGGATACCACACGGCGGCAGATCCTGACGCTTCTCGTACAGGAGGGGCCTCTCAGGGTGACGGGGCTCGCTGCTCATTTCGACATGTCCCTGAATTCCGTCTCCAAGCACATCAAGGTTCTGGAGGAGGCGGGGCTGGTCACCCGGCGCACTTTGGGCCGCGAGCATTTCATTGCCGCGGAGCTTGAACCGCTGAGACTGACGGAAGACTGGTTCGCGCAACTGAAGTCGATATGGGAGCTGCGTCTCACGGCGCTGGAAGAGTTACTCGTTTCAAAGGAGTGAAGTCATGTCCGAACTTGAACTGATGGTAAGCCGCAAGATCGCCGCTTCGCGCGAAAAGGTGTTCAACGCCTGGCTTTCGCCGGCAACGCTTGCGAAATTCATGAAGGTGCCGTCGGGCGGCGCCGACGCCAAAGACGTCACCACCGATCCGGTCAAGGGCGGCCGCTTCATGATCGTCATGGTCACGCCCGAGCGCGAGATCCCGCATTCCGGCACCTATCTCGAGGTCGATCCCTTCCAGCGCCTGTCTTTCACCTGGGAATCGCCGCACTCGCTCGACGATAGCGTCGTGACGATCGACCTAAAGGAGATCGACGCGGAGAACACCGAGCTGACGCTGAAGCAGGTGAAATTCCGCAGCGAAGGCGCGCGCGACGGCCACATCCAGGGCTGGACCGCAATCCTCGGCGAACTCGAGCAATATCTCGGCTGATTGCCACGAACAAAAAAGCCGCCGGCCATGCAGTGCCGGCGGCTTCGCTTCGGTATCGAAGCAGGATGCGAGAGCAAGGTCAGCCCCGGTCCCTCGCCATTGCCATCAAATCAGAAGGCAATACCTTCGCCTGGTGCGACCTTTTCGATCGGCATTGCCGAGGCCATCTGGCTGCCGCCGACGCGCGAGCCGTGCAGGTAGCCCTTGCCGCCGGCGATCGAGTAGAGCGGCATGTAGTCGCGCAGCCGGCTGTCGGCCAGAACCTCGTCGCGCATGTTGTCGAGGATATAGTGGTTGCCGCCCGCCGAGACCGAGAGCACGGCGTGGTAGAACTTGCGCTTCTGGTCGAACAATACCACGACCGCCATATCCTTCAGATCGACGCCTTCGGCATTGAGAGCGGCCATCTTCAGGATCGCGAAATCCTCGCAATCGCCCTGCTGGCGCTTCAGCGTTTCCGATGGCGTCGCCCAGTAATCGGCCACCTTGTAGGTGTCGATATCGCGGGCGTAGCGGATCGTGTGGTTGATCGTGGTGTTGATCGTGTTCATCTTGTCGCGCAGCGATGCCTGCGATGTCCTCGTGAATGCGACCTTCACCGCCGCGACAGCGTCCGTGCACTTGCCAGCGCCGCAGGAGATTGCGGTGCCGCTGGCGATTTCGTCCAGCGAAGGCGCGAGCCGCTTCAGTGCCGCCAGTCGCTTGAAGGGGATCGCCACCGATCCGAACACGCCGCCATCATCAGGGCGCGCGGCGATCGAGGGGCGGGCCGCAGGCTTGACGGATGCGGTGGTCTCGGGGCTGAACGCGGCGGCCGCAACCGGCGCCGGCGTCTTCAGGGCCGCGAGGTCGATCGAGCCGAAAGCCTGTGCGAGGCCGCGTCCGGCGAGCGTGACGAGGCGCGCCATGCCGCCGACGCTGACGGCGCTTGCCGCCTGATCGGCGATGCTTGCCGAAATATAGCTAGAGTATGAGGCGCCGTACGCTTCTGTATTGTAAAGAACAGATGCTGATGCGCCGTTGTAGGAAAAAGAAGAAAATGCCGAAAGAAGTGCAATAAAAGCGATTTTGTTTGTTTTTGTTCTTTTGGTCACGGGACTTAATTTCTCCACTTGTTGGGAGAAATGTACCGGTCAGCCATAAATATCGGGTTTGGAAGCGTGGATAACTTAGAGCGAAGTTATCCGCTCAAAAAAGCTGAAAATTTTAGCTTTTCCGTCAACCAAGTTTGGGGGAAGGGTTTGCTTTCGCCAGGTCCCTATGCAGATATGAGGCCGCGAAATGGCCGCTATAGACGGCCTGTTAGGGTTTGGGGGAAGCAGTGATCGTTGAGGGCAGGGGTGAGGCGCATGGCGCGCATGGTTTACGCGGCGTCCTTCGCGGAGCTCGCAAGGGGGCACAAGCAGCACGATCGCTCCTGCTTCTCTCCGTCGTCCTCTCCTGCGCTGGCCTTGCGGCCTGCCAGTCCGATGTCGATGGCATCGCAAAGAACGTCAAGACCAACGACATCAAGCCGCCCTCCAGCGAGGTGGAAGAAAGCTTTGGCGAGAACGGTGCCGAGATCACCCTGTTGATGCAGAAGGGCTCGAACGGGCTCTTCGAAGGGCCGTCGCGCGATGTCAGGGATGCCGCGGCCCTTGGCATCGGCGAACTCGGCGCCAACCAGGCCTTCGTCAAGGTGATCGACGTCGCAAGCCCGGCCGCCGCATCAGCCGCCGTTTCGGCCGCAAAGTCCAGAAGCTCGGCGATCCTCATCAGCTACCTGCCGGCCGCGACCACGGCCGCCATCGCCTCCATGCCGTCAGACCAGCGCCCGCCGTTGCTCAATCTCGGCGCGGCCGTGCCGGCAACATCAGGCAATGTCTACAATCTCGCATCGAGCGAGCTCGACAGCGCGCTGGAAGGCCTGCGCACCGCCGCCGCAAGCGGCCACAAGAAGGTCGTCGTCTTTGCTCAAAGGGATTTGCCGCAGACCGCCGATCTCAGGCTGGCGGACGCCATCCGCGCCTCCGGCGGCACCTTTCTCGGCATCGTCAGATACGATCTGACGGATGCCGCGGCCGCGGCATCCGTCGAGACGGCCAAGCCGCAGCTGCAGCAGGCCGATACGGTGCTCATCCTCGGCCGCACGGCGATCACCACCACCATCGAAGGCGCGATCAAGGCGAGCGGAAAGAGCAATCTCAATTTCGTGGGCACCAGCGCCTGGCCGCCACAGACCTATCGCGAGCCGACCGCCAACGGCACGCTGATCGCCATGGTCGAGCCGGAGGCCACCTCGCTGATCTCGGAACGCTACCAGCGCCACTACAAGCGCCCGCTCTCGGCCGATGCCGCCTATGGCTATGATGCCATCGCGATCGCCTCAGGCATCATCCGCAGCAAGGGTCCGACGGGCCTCAACGCCGAGACGCTGACCAGCAAGGTCGGCTTCCGCGGCGTCACCGGCCTGTTCCGCCTGTCGCCCTCGGGTCAGGTCGAGCGCAGGCTCAGCCTGTATGCCATCGGCGGCGGCAAGCTCAACGTGCTGGCAGCAGCGCCGGCCTCGTTTTGACGGCAGCCTAGCTGTACGCCGAAGGCTACCCGATCAGGCAGCCGTTGCGGCAGCGGCGAAGAACCTTTCCGGGCTTTCCACTTCCACCAGCCGCTGGCCGTCGATCAGCCAGAAGCGGTTGCCGACGTTGCGGATGAAATCGCGGTCGTGCGAGACAAGCAGGCAGCTTGCCTGCTGCGCCATCAATTCCCGCTCCAGCGCCTCCTGGCCCTCGATATCGAGATGGTTGGTCGGCTCGTCCAGCAGGTAGAAGTTGGGGTTAGTCAGCCGCAGCGCCAGCATCCCCAATCGCGCTTTCTGCCCGCCCGAGAGACGGCCGATCGGCTTGCCCTGCATCTCGATCGTCATGCCCGCGCCTGACAGCAGTGCCCGCGCCCTGGCGTCGCCGACATCGAAGCGCCTGAGGATCATCCGCATCGGCGTCTCCTCGTGGATCAGTTCGTTCAGCGCCTGGTCTCCATAGCCAAGCACCAGCGACGGCGTCGCCCTGATGCCCTCGACCACCCCGTCAGCTTCGATAATCGCGCGCCGCAGCATATCAACCATCCGGCTCTTGCCCATGCCATTGGCGCCGAGAAGCACGATGCGGTCGCCCTGGCAGATGAACTGCTGGCCGGTCTTGAAGAGCGGCGTGCCATCCGGCCGCGCCACGATCGCGCCATCGAGCGTCACCAGCACCTTGGCGTGAGTGCCGCGATTGGCAAGCCGGATCGCACCCGAGGAGCGCTCCAGATGCGCCGGTTTCGCCGCATCCTCCAGCTTCTCCGCCCGCTGCTTCAGCTGCTTGGTCTTGACGACGAGCAGGTCGCTGCCGGAGTTGATGCCGATATTGTTGAGCTTGGCGGCCTGCTGGCGCAGCTTCTCCGCCGTCTTCATGTCGCGCTGGTAGCGCCGCTCGTCGGCCGCATCGCTGTCGTCGAGCGCTGCCCGCGCTTTGGCATAGGGCAGCGAATACAGCGCCGATTGCTCGGGCCTGAGAAATAGCGTCCGGTTCGTCGTGGCATTGAGGAAGGCGCGATCGTGGCTGGAGATGATCACGGGCACGTCGCGCGGCAACCCGCTCAGCCACGCCTCCAGCCGGGCGATCTTTCCAAGGTCGAGATGGTTGGTCGGCTCGTCGAGCAGAAGCACGTCGGGTTCGGTGACGGAGACGCGCGCCAGCATCGCCAACCGCTGCCAGCCGCCACTGAGCGCGCCCACCGGCCGCTCGCGCATCTCGTCCGGCACGTCGAGACCGGCAAGCACCATATCGACCCGCCAGCTTTCGTTGAGCTGCTGCTCCTCAGGCAGCGCCTTGAGCACCGCCTCGTGCAGCGGCAGCTTCAGGAGCGCAGGCGGCACATCCTGTTCGACATGGCCGATGGTGAGCCCGCGCGAGCGCGTGACGTCGCCCTCGCTCGGCTCGATCGCGCCTGAAAGGCAGCGCAACAACGTGGACTTGCCACGCCCGTTGGCGGCGACGAGCCCGATGCGGTCGCCCGCGCCGATCGCAAGCGTGAGATTGGAAAACAGCGGTTTGCCAAGCGTGATGCCGAGATTGCGGATATGGATTGTCGTCATGATCTTGCTCTGGTCTTGCGAGCAGGCACAGGCGCGTCGCGGGCATCAGCCTTCATCGCGCGCGTATGCTTGAGCTCGGGGAGTTTGAAAACATGCAGGCGAGCATAGGCTCACAGCTGCAGTGCCACGAGGGGCGGACCAGGAAGAGAATGTCGAGAAACGGTCTCTGGTCAGCCCTGCAAACGCATTTGCAGGGCGTTGACGGGGCCACGCTGGCGATTGAATCGGAAATGTATCGTCACGCGCAACCCTCCTTTCTCAAGTGCTACCGCAATAGCATTGCGGGCGCGAAAATTCAACCGTGGTGCTCGTGCACCCTGATCAGAAAGATCGCATCGGCCTCGATCGCCTTCAGGATCGCGCCTCCGTCGCTGCGATAGATTTGCAATTCGCAGAGCACGCCATCAGCGGAAAACAGGATGATGTCGACAAGCGGACCATAAGGATCGGGCACATCCTTGTCGTCGAAATAGCCCGATGCCACGGGATGGACGGGCAGCCCGGCCGCCACGTCTGGCTTGTCGCGCAGGCGAAGGCGCAACGAGCCGGTGCCGTCGATCTCGGCGGCGCGGTAGTGGTCGCAGTCCCAGGCGGGCGGCAACTCGCCGCGTGCGGCGTGTCGCGCCAGACGCTGGATGATCTGCTTTTCCGCGGTGTTCAACTCTCTCCAAATCAACGTCACGCGGTCGCTTCCGAAAAGAGGAGGGGAGATTACCGTTTCAGGCTGCCGAGAATGCCGCGCACCAGCGCCCGGCCGACCTGCGTCGCCACCGTGCGCGCCACGCTCTTCATCGCCGCCTCCACCACCGTCTCGCGCTGGTAGCCGGCCGAGCGGGTCCGGCCCTGCGCCGGCTTCTCGTCCTTGTCGTCGTCGCCGAAGCCCGGCAGCGTCCATCGACCGGACGCGCTGCCTTCGGTGGGCTGTGTCGGCTGCGCCTGCTTGGCGGCGTCCGAATCCGATGCCTTCTGCGCCCGCGCCGCGAGGATTTCGAAGGCGGATTCGCGGTCGACGTCCTCGTCGTAGACGCCGAGAACGGGGCTCTTGTCCATCACCTGCTGGCGTTCCTGATCCGTCAGCGGTCCGACGCGGCCGGAGGGCGGCCGGATCAGCGTGCGCTCGACGATGGACGGCGCGCCCTTGGCCTCCAGCGTCGAGACCAGCGCTTCGCCGGTGCCGAGCGTGGTGATCACGGTGGCGCAATCGAAGGCCGGATTGGGACGGAACGTGTCGGCCGCCGTCTTCACCGCCTTCTGCTCGCGCGGCGTATAGGCGCGCAGCGCGTGCTGCACCCGGTTGCCGAGCTGCGCCAGCACCGTCTCGGGCACGTCGAGCGGGTTCTGCGTCACGAAATAGACGCCCACGCCCTTGGAGCGGATCAGGCGCACCACCTGCTCGACACGCTCTGTCAGCACCTTCGGCGCGTCGTTGAAGAGAAGATGTGCCTCGTCAAAGAAGAAGACGAGGTTCGGCTTTTCCGGATCGCCCACTTCGGGCAGTTCCTCGAACAGCTCCGACAGCAGCCAGAGAAGGAAGGTTGCGTAGAGCCGCGGGTTCATCATCAGCTTGTCGGCGGCGAGCACCGAGATCTGGCCGTAGCCGCGATTGTCCTTGCGCATGATGTCGGTGATCTTCAGCGCCGGCTCGCCGAAGAAATGCTCGGCACCCTGCTGCTCCAGCACCAGGAGCGCGCGCTGGATCGAGCCGACGGAGGCCTTGGAGATCAGCCCGTACTGGCTGGAAAGCTCGGTGGCATTCTCGCCCATGTAATTGAGGAGCGCGGAGAAGTCCTTGAGGTCGAGCAGCGGCAGGCCACCCTTGTCGGCGATCTTGAAGGCGATGTTGATCACGCCTTCCTGCGGCTCCGAGGCATCCATCAGCCGGGCGAGCAGAAGAGGGCCCATCTCGGCGATGGTGGTGCGCACCCGGTGGCCCTTTTCGCCAAACAGGTCCCAGAAGATCACGGGGAACTGGTCAGCCTCGTAATCGTCAAAACCGATCTGCTCGGCGCGCTTGGTCATCCAGTCCTGCGGCTGTCCCTTCATGGCGATGCCGGAGAGATCGCCCTTGATGTCGGCGCAGAAGACGGGAACGCCGGCCCTCGCAAACCCCTCGGCCATCACCTGCAGCGTCACCGTCTTGCCGGTGCCGGTGGCGCCGGTCACCAGCCCGTGCCGGTTGCCGAACTTGAGCTCGAGATATTCGGGCGTGTTGATGCTGTCATCCGGGTTGCGGCTGGTGCCGATGTAGATCTTGCCATCCTCGAGCATGCGAAACGTCTCCCTGCCGGCGCCGGACGCCGATTGCGTCAAAATGCGGTGAGCGAAATCGGCACCGTCATTGTAATATGCTTCGACTGTTATAAGCAGGGACCACGATGCCGACAACTGTCTGCATTCAAAGGAAAACCGGGATAAGCTATAGTCACGCTGCTGATGACTTGAGTTGCCGGGGTAAGTCAATTAACGTTGACGTTAACGTCAATAAAACCAGGAGGATGACGATGAATGAAATCGTGGATCAGATAGCCGCACGGGTCGGTATTCCGGCGGAAGTGGCCGAAAAGGCGCTCGGCATGATGCTCGGCTTTCTCCAGCGCGAGGCGGCCGACGGCCCGGTCGCGCGGATGATCGAAGCCATTCCGGGCGCCTCCGATCTGGTTGCCCAGTATAACGGCGCCGGCGAAAGCGGCGGCGGCGGTCTGCTCGGCTCGATCATGGGCGCGCTCGGCGGCGGCGGGATCATGGCGCTCGGCCAGCAGCTGATGTCGGAAGGCCTCGGCATGGGCGAGATCACCTCGCTCGCCAAGGAAACGCTTGTCATCGCCGAACAGCACGCCGGCAAGGACGTCGTCGACGAGGTCGTGGCCTCGGTTCCGGGGCTCAGCCAGTTCGTTTGATCGGATTGGGTTGATGGATGATGCAGCGGGCGGATTTTCCGCCCGTTTTGCTGTGAGGTGGGTGGTGAGGTCGGCGTTGTGCTGGCGGCCCCCTCATCCGCCTGCCGGCACCTTCTCCCCGCGGGGGAGAAGAGACTCTTGGCGGGCCGCTCGCTCCCTCTTCCCTTCGCCCCAACGGGGAGAAGGTGGCCCGAAGGGTTCAGGTGCAACAAGTTGCACCGGGGATGAGGGGGCCGCGCACGCAAACGCCAACCACCAACAAACCCTACTGCGTCACCCCAACCAACTGCATCCACACAGCCGCCTGATCCCGCGCCGTCTGCCGATCGGCCTCATCCAGCGCGCTCCCGCCACAAAACGTCTCCACCTGCGCCCGGTCACTCTCCGCCGTCGCCACATGCTTCGCCCCCGCAATCACATGTCGCCAAGCGCAGCCCAAGACCCGGTCTTCGACGATAGCCTTGTCGCACCCAGTGCTGAAGCACAGCGCGACCGCTTGCTGGCTCTCGTAACCCCCGCCAACCGCGCGCGCATAGGTCGCCACCCAGCCGGCGCGGGTGGCGCGGCATGCGGCCGGATCGGCACTGAGCGTACAGGATGTCTTGGCGACATAATCCCTGGCCGGCGGAAAGTCGGCGAATTCGGCCAGGTTGACACATCCGCAAGCCAGAAGTGCTGCCGCAAACCACTGCAATATCGTCTCCCGCCGTTGCGCGACCACACTGCTTGCTGGGAGACATCGGATGATGAATCACGACAGGCCAAATCAGTGATGGATGCCAAATCAGGCGTGATTGTATGTGGTATCGCCGCTCGCCGAAAGTGGGTTTCGGCGCGGAAAATCGATCCTGGTGTCGCGACCGGTCGGGGTGTCAGTGCTTGCTTTTTGTTTCGCGTGCAAGCTTCAGGATGACGTCATCGGCCGCATCGGCGAGCGCCATGGCGATTTCGGCGGCTTTCCACCCTCTCTTTTCTCCGTCACGGATAAGTTCGAAGAGCATGGGCTCGAATTCGGACCGGCAGGTCTCCATTCGCTGGTCTGAATTGGATCGATTCTTGGAAGACTGAATATCCGTCATCATCAATACCCCAGATTAGAGGGTAGATTTAGCAAGGCCGCTGAAGAGCGCAAGTAAATATGTTAATCGGTCATTAACAATTCGATTTTTTTGCCTGATATAAGCAAAAAAACAACTAGGTGACCAAAAAGGGCCCACCGGGGTGTGGCGGGCCCCCGCCTTCTTTGTCGCACTGGAAAAGCAACTCTGTCAGCAGTAAAAGCTTGGATCTTGGGGAGTAACCGGTCAATTACTACCTTGTTTGTACTTGGTACCGTCTTTCAGCGGCGAAGTGAGGCATTACCCGTAAGATATTATGGGTTTATTTCCGAAGGCCTGCGCGGGGCGTCAACATCGCCGGATATACTAACATAAGGGTGTATTTTTATTGATGTGCGCTTTTTGGGTTGTGTAGAACAACGCCCAGCTCGTGCCATTGCCGGCCATCCTTGCGGATCAGCTCGTCGGCGCAGGTCGGCCCCATGCTTCCCGGCAGGTAGGGCTCCGGCTGTTCGGCGCTTTTCGCCCAGAGGTCGAGGAAGGGCTGCACGGCGGCCCAGCCCGCCTCGATGCCGTCGGCACGCTGAAACAGCGTCTGGTCGCCGATGAAGAGATCGTAGAGCAGGGACTCGTAGCCCGTCATCTTGCCGATATCGAACTTGTCGGCATAGCGGAAGTCGAGCGACACCGGCACCGTATCGACGGACAGCCCCGGCGACTTGATCGACAGCTCGACGCTCAGCCCTTCATCCGGCTGCACCTGGATGACCAGCCGGTTCGGCGGCAGGCTGCGCTTGATGTCGGTCTCGCGAAACTGCGCGAAGGGCACCTGCCGGAAGGTGACGACGATCTCGGTATCGCGCGCCTTCATGGCCTTGCCGGTCCTGAGATAGAAAGGCACGCCCGCCCAGCGCCATGTATCGACGTAGAGTTTCAGCGCAACGAAGGTTTCCGTCGTCGTATCGGGCGACACATCCTTGGTTTCGCGGAAGGCGGTGACCGCATTGCCGTTGAGCGCCCCACCGGTATAGACGCCGCGCACGCCATGGTCTGCGGCTTCCTCGGGCGTATAGATCCTGAGCGCGCTCAGGGCCTTGCTCTTCTCGCTGCGGATCGCCTCGGCCCCGAAACCGTTCGGCGCTTCCATGGCGATCATCGCCAGCAGCTGGAACAGATGGTTCGGCACCATGTCGCGCAGCGCGCCCGTCGCATCGTAGAACTTGCCGCGGCTGCCGACATCGACAGTTTCGGCCGCGGTAATCTGCACATGGTCGATATAGTTGTTGTTCCACAGCGCCTCGATCATCATGTTGGCGAAGCGCGTGGTCAGGATGTTCTGCACCGTCTCCTTGCCCAGGAAGTGATCGAGCCGGTAGACTTGGCTTTCCGAAACCTTTGAAAGGATGCGCGCGTTCAGCGCCTTGGCGGAGGCGAGATCGGTTCCGAACGGTTTTTCGATGGCGATCCGCCGAAACGCGCTGTCGGTCTCCTTTGTCAGCCCGTGTTCAGCGAGCTTCTCCACGATCGTCCCGAAGAATTGCGGCGGCACGGCGAGATAGAACGCGGCGTTGCCGCTTGGCGCCTTCTCGAGCTGCGCCTTGATGTCGAGATAGATTTCGTCCTTGGTGAAATCGCCCGACGTATAGGCGATCCGCCGGCTCAGACTTTTCCAGCCATCGCTTTGAGCATGCGCGCCGCCATCGTCGAGCGTCTTCAGGAAATCATCGAGCCGCCCGATAAGCATCGCGTCGTCGCCCGGCTCGATGCCAACGCCGAGAATGCGCAGGTCCTCGCCGGTCAGCCCGCTTTGCGTCAGGTTGATGATGGCGGGTACGAGCAACCGTCGCGTCAGGTCGCCGGTGGCTCCGAAGATGACAAGCGTGACCGGCGGGCTGGGAGCTGCGTCCATGATGATCTCCTTGATATGGGAAGGGGAAGATAGAGCAGGCGTAAGGGGTGCCAAGCGGGGGGTGGGCTACGCGGGCGGATCGACCGGTGGCCATTGTCGCGCCGTGTGGAGAAGCGTCAGTATCCAGATCGTCCCGTCGTCGATTTCGTAGACGAGGCGATAGTGCGGGTGCGGAATGACTTCGCGGGTGCCGGCCACCGTTCCCTGGCGTCCAAGATAGGGAATGTTCGAAAGCCGGCGTGCCGCCTCGCTGAACAGGTTATCGATGCGAAGCGCGGCGGATGGGTTGTCGGCGGCGATGAATTGAAAAATGGACAGGCGATCGAGCTCTGCTTGCGGGCTCCAGGCAACCTTCACAGGCCACCATTCTCGATTTTCTTGCGAAGCGCTGCGAATGTCGCTTCGACCGCTTCATTGGTCCGTCCCATTCCCGCGGCGATCGACTGCCGGGCGGTTGCCACCTTGGATTCAAGAAAGTTGGCATATTCCGGCGAAACATGCTGTTGCTCTACATAGGCACGAACCAGATCAGAGACGATTTCGTCCGCAGCCCGGTTCTCCGCCTTGGCGGCAGCGAGAAATTCGGCGTGCAGCTCGGGATCGAGCGTGATTTCGACGACAGCATTCTTGGCCACGGCCTACCTCCATCTCTTCGACACGATATAGCTGAGACGACGCCCTCACAAGACGAAAGGCGCAGCCTCAACCTCAACCTCAACCTCAACCTCAACCGCTACCCCTTCACCGCCACCATGAATATCCGCGGGAACCTCAGCAGCACCCGCCCGTCCGACATCTGAGGATAGGCCTTCTCCACCCGCCCGAGATAATCCGCCAGAAACGCCTCGCGATGCTCTTCGCCGGCATGGTCGAGATAGGGGCGCAGACCTGTGCCCTTGACCCATTCGACGATCGCAGCCGCATCCGCCATCGGGTGGTTGTAATTTGTATGCCAGACGTCGACGCGCTTGGCCTTGCCGATCAGCCTGGAATAATAGGTGGAGGGCGGTGGCAGCGGCTTGCGGCGGACGCCCCGGGCTTCGAAGGCCGCTTTCCATGGACCCGCATGCGCCGTCTCCTCCATCAGCAGATGCGTCGGTTCGGTCAGATTGTCGGGCATTTGCACCGCCAGCGCGCCACCAGGCTTGAGACCATCCATCAGCCGGTCGAAGATGTCGAGATGATCGGGCAGCCACTGAAACACGGCGTTGGCAAACAGCAGATCGACCGGTTGTTCCGGCTGCCAGGTGGCGAGGTCGGCCTGGGTGAAGGTCGTGGCGGGCAGCCGCTTGCGCGCCGCTTCCAGCATGTTGTCATCGCTGTCGAGCCCTGTGACGCCGGAGGCGCCGTAGCGGTCGACAATCAGTTCCGTCGAGTTTCCCGGCCCGCAACCGAGATCGACCGCATGCGTGATCGTGTCCATCGGCACCTGCGCCAGGAGATCACGCGCCGGTCGCGTGCGCTCGTCCTCGAATTTCACATACTGACTTGCCGACCATGCCATTGTCTTCTCCCTGTTCAATCCGCGTCTTCAATACGCTTGATCCTGATCTTGTCGATGTTGCGGCCATCGAGCGATACCACCTCGAAAGTCAGCTCCTCGAAACGGATCGTCTCGCCCACATGCGGCAGATGTCCGAGCCGCCACAGGATGAAGCCTGCGAGCGTCGAGAAGCGGTCGGTCTCATCGACCAGGTCGATGTCAACGAGCTTGGAGGCGTGGCGGATATCGATCCAGCCGTCGACGGTCAGCGAGCCGTCCTCTCCGCGTTCGATCGAAAGCTTCTCCTCGTCCTCGTCGGGGAATTCGCCGGCGATGGCCTCGAGCAGGTCGGTCGGCGTCACCATGCCTTCGAGATCGCCGTACTCGTCGAGCACGATCGCGACCGCTTCGCTCGAATGCCGCAGCTGTTCCATCAGCTTCAGCGCGCTGATACTTTCATGCACCACGAAGGGCTCGCGGATCGAGCGCTCGATATTGATCGCCCCATCGACGATCAGGTCGCGCAGGAGATCGCGGGCGCTGGCGACGCCGATGAAATTGTCGAGGCTGCCGCGGGCCACGGGAAAGCGCGAATGGCCGAGATCGACGATGCGGCGCTGCAGTTCGTCTTGCGGCGCGTCGAGGTCGAGCCAGTCGATATCGATGCGCGGCGTCATGATCGATTTGGCCGAGCGTCCGGCGAGCGTCAGCACGCCCTGGATCATGTCCTTCTCCTCATTGGAGAACACGTCCTCGTCCGCCGCCTGTTCGGCGATATGCTCGGCAGTCGGGCCGAGCGTCACCTGCGGCCTCCTGCCGCCGAGCAGGCCGAGCACGGCGTCGGCGGTGCGTTCGCGAATATTGGTGGGCGTGATCAACCGCTCGCGATTGTGCCGCGCAAGCTGGTTCAGCGATTCGATGATCACGGAGAAACCGATCGCGGCATAGAGATAGCCCTTCGGCAGGTGCACGCCGAAGCCTTCGATGATCAGCGAGAAGCCGATCATCATCAGGAAGCCCAGGCACAGGATCACGACCGTCGGATGCTTGTTGACGAAGCTGGTGAGCGGCTTCGACAGGAGCAGCATGACGCCGATGGCGATCACGACGGCGATCATCATGACCGGCAGGTGCTGCACCATGCCGACCGCGGTGATGACGCTGTCGAGCGAGAAGATCGCGTCGAGCACGACGATCTGCACGATCACCTGCCAGAAGACCGCATGGACGACCTTCTTCTCGGATGTCTCGACATGGCCCTCCAGCCGCTCGTGCAGCTCCATCGTACCCTTGAAGAGCAGGAACACACCGCCGATCAGCAGAATGATGTCACGGCCGGAGAAGCTGAACTCCATGACCGAGAAGATCGGCGTCGTCAGCGTCACGATCCAGGCGATCGAGGCGAGCAGGCCCAGCCGGATGAACAGTGCGAGGCCGAGGCCGACGAGGCGCGCGCGATCACGTTGATGCGGCGGCAGCTTGTCGGCAAGAATGGCGATAAAGACGAGATTGTCGATGCCGAGAACGATCTCGAGCACGATCAGGGTTGCGAGACCCACCCAGGCGGAGGGGTCGGACATCCAGTCGAAAAACATCAATGCTGTAACGCGGCCACGTTGACGGGACCGCTCCTTTTGCGATGAAAATATGAAAGGCGGATGACACCGGCCGCAAGCAGCCGACGATCAAATTCCGCGATGGATATGAAAAGAGCCGCTCTGAGCGCGGCTATATCAGACGTAACGTCGGTGCGGCGAAGCGTGCGCCATCTACAGCCATCCCCATCGCCATCAGCAGAGATATCGCTGGAAGACGGGGCGGAACTGGTACTGGACGGGTCGCTGTCGGGCATTCTTCAATTTTGCGGGGTAACGCGCGCAAACGCAAGAGGGGCGTGGCGGAATTCGTTCGCATGCTTGCGATCGTGGCCATTTCGAATGGCCAGGGAGGATGGCCGCCCGGAGATCCGGACGGCTCTGGAGTGGCGCTCAGGCCGCCAGGATGCGCGTGCTGTCGCTGTTGGCGACGACGGTCAACAGGTCGCGGGTGCGCGATTCGGCGGCTTCGAAGAAGTCCGACATATCGCTGTCGATCGTTGCCGAAAACCGGGCGGTTTCAGGGCCGCGGTTGGAGTAGCCATGCGCCTGGTCGGCCTCGATGCGGACGATATCGCCGGCGGTGGCTTCGAATTCTTCCAGTCCCTGATCTGTCATTCGACGGATGATCAGACAGCCTTCGATGATGCGCAGGATTTCGGGGCTGGCGTGGCGATGCAGCGGCGTACGGCCGCCCGCAGGCACCGTGACGTCGAAGATGTTCAGCCAGGTTCCCTCAAGCCGCGTGTGCCGCTCGAGCTGGCCTTCCGGCACAAAGCCGGCCGATGCGCCTGATGGCGCATGGGTGTTCACAAATGAGTTGGACATGATGTCTCGCTTTTCTTTTTCTTAGCGGCGAGCGCGTTAAACCTTTAGCCGGAGAATGGCAACCCGCTAAAATGCAAGGCTCCGATGCGCATAACGGACCCCCACGCAATCAGCGGGTTTTCAGCCCGCTGATCACCGGATCGTGTTTGGCTGTCATTGGTTTGCCAGGATGCGTTTCGCGATTTCGTCGAGCGCTAGCGCGTTGTCCTTGATGATCGAGGCGGCGATTGCTTCGAGTTGCTCGATGTTCTTGTCCTGGGTGTCGTCCAGCGCATCGCTCTGTGCGTTCGTCAGCTGTTCATCGAGCCGGAAGTAATTAAGCGTCGCCGCGTTTTGATTGGTTACGACCGTCGAGAATTTGAGCTTCGTTCCGGGCGGATTGAGCAGTTTGTTGGCCTGGTAGGAGGCGGTGCTCGCCTGGCCCTGCATGAGGATCGATATGAGTGGGGTGTGGTGCGAGACCTGCATCCAGCCGAGAATGCCCCACTCCTTGGCTTCCTGATATTGAATGGGTCGATTCTGCTGGCCGGTGCCCAGCGACAGGAAGACGAGCTCATCGTCTTTCCATGGCTGCTTGCGCGCCTCGACATAGGCGGCAAGGATCGGATCGTTGGCGAAAACGCCGCCATCAATGAGGGCGACGTGCCGCTTCTGACGATCTGTCTCACCGATCCTTTCGATCAGCGCCGGCGGAAAATAGGTGGGCGCCGCCGAGGTCGCCCGTGCCGCCTCCCAGAAGCGGAATTTGCTGTTTTCGGGGTCGGCATTCGACATGAAAAGCGCGGCCCGGTTCTCGATGTCGTAGGCCGTGATTACCACTTTCGACAGACCTTGGTCGAGCGTGGCTTTGCCGAGCTTCTCTTGCAGCCTGCTTTCAAGCACGTCGGGCTTGTAGCGCGGATCGTTGATCCCGAACGGATTGAGCACCGCCGCCCCCAATGGCTTCTTGAAGATATCGGCGCCTTCGTCCGTATAGAGTTTCAGAAGCTCGGCCGGCGTGCATGCCGCCTTCTTCTTGTCATCAGGGTGCGGGCAGGTCAGCCCTGCCGCGATGATCCCGCCGGTGGATGTGCCGACGATCATGTCGAACGCCTGGTGGAGCGGCAGCCCCTTCAACCTCTTTGCGAGGGCGACGAGAACAGCCGCCGGAATGATCCCGCGAATGCCGCCGCCATCGATCGAAAGAATAAAACGCTTTGCCATGCTCCCCTCCATGCCGGTTCATCCGGTTGAGAGAAGTATGTGGATTAAACCAAAGATTGCAACAAACTGAAAAGCGCGCTCTGGTTGAATCTGGTTGTGCCTGCCTGTTCGAACGCGCGCCTAACCGCCCCCCATGAGTTTCGCTGATACATCCATCGCCGCCGCGTGAGGCGCGCGCATGAATATTGCAGCTGGCAGCAGTCGCGCATGCTGTTTCTTGCTTAGCCTTCGCCGCGTCATATTTCTCCTTGACCCGGACTTCGCGCGGGGTTTTGTCTCCCTGCAATTGATTGAAGGAGAAACTCATGGCCGTCGATACATCGCCCCGTTCAAACACCTGGACCTATGTCGAGGGAGAGTGGCTGACCGGCAATCCGCCGCTGATCGGGCCGACCTCGCATGCCATGTGGCTGGCCTCCACAGTCTTCGACGGCGCCCGCTGGTTCGATGGCATCGCGCCGGATCTCGACCTGCACTGCCAGCGCATCAACCGCTCGGCCGTCAACATGGGCCTGAAGCCGGTAAAGACGGCTGAGGAAATCGAGGCGCTTGCCTGGGAGGGCATCAAGAAGTTCGACGGAAAGACGCCGATCTACATCAAGCCGATGTACTGGGGCGAGCACGGCTCTGCCGGCAGCGTCGTCACCGTCGATGGCGATAGCACGCGCTTTGCGCTATGCCTGTTCGAAGCGCCGCTCGGCAACAACAAGCCGAACTCGCTCACCGTCTCGCCCTTCCGCCGCCCGTCGCCGGAGACCGCGATGACCGACGCCAAGGCCGGCTCACTCTATCCCAACAGCGGCCGCGCCATCGCCGAAGCCAGAAGCCGCGGCTTCGACAACGCCCTGATGCGCGACATGAACGGCAATATCGCCGAGACCGCGTCCTCCAACGTGTTCCTCGTCAAGGACGGCGTCGTCAAGACGCCTGTCGCCAATCGCACCTTCCTCGCCGGCATCACCCGCGCCCGCGTCATCGGCCTCCTGCGTCAGGCTGGCTTCGAGGTGCGCGAGGAGACGCTCTCGATCGACGATTTCATGGCGGCCGACGAGATCTTCACCTCGGGCAACTATTCCAAGGTCGTCGGCGTCAACCGCCTCGACGGCCGCGAACTGCAGGAAGGTCCTGTCACCCGCAAGGCGCTCGAAATCTACATGAACTGGGCATTTGGTCGCAGCGCAAGCGACAGCTGATCTGCTATTGAGGGCGGAGGGTGTGGCCCCCTCATCCGACCCTTCGGGCCACCTTCTCCCCGAGGGGGAGAAGGGAACTGAGACGTTGCGGCATTTTCCCTTCTCCCCATCGGGGAGAAGGTGCCGGTAGGCGGATGAGGGGGCCACACCCACTACCCTAGCGTCAACACCACTCCAGCCTGGTCCCCCGCGTCATGATCGTGCGCCCCCGTCCAACTCTCCTGCAACTCTTCTTCATTCTCCGCGGCTCGATCATCAAGCGCGTCATGCCGCAGATCATCCTCACCGCCGTGCTCTCCTCGCTGGTCGTGCTTTGTCACACCCTATGGCCGGGCACGCTACCTGTTTTCAACGGCGCCCCCTTCGCGCTGCTCGGCATCGCGCTGTCGATCTTTTTAGGCTTCCGCAACAACGCCTGCTACGACCGCTGGTGGGAGGCGCGCCGGCAATGGGGCGTGATCGTCTTCTCCGCCCGTCATTTCGCCCGCCAGACCCTGATCCTGGAAACGATGTCGGGCGAGGCCGGAGCCGAGGCGCGCAAGCGCGTCCTGACGCTGGTCATCGCCTTCGTCCAGTCGCTGGTCCCGCACCTGCGCAAGGGCATCTCCCGCGCAAAGATCGAGCGCCTGCTGCCGGATGATATCAACGCCCGCTATTGCGCCAGCCGCAACCCGCCCGAAGCGCTCTCATTGGAAATCGCCCGCGAGCTCGCCGAGCTCCGCGCCAAGGGCATGCTGACCGACATCAACTACCAGATGCTCGACCGCACGCTGGCCGATCTCACGCTCGCCCAGGCATCCTGCGAGCGCATCCGCTGGACGCCGGTTCCCTTCGGCTACACGCTGCTCCTGCACCGCACCGCGCATCTTTTCTGCCTCATGCTGCCCTTCGGCTTCGACGACGTGCTCGGCTGGTTCATGCCCTTCGGCACGGCGCTGGTCGCCTACACTTTCTTCGGCCTCGACGCGCTGGGCGACGAGCTGGAGGAACCTTTCGGCAAACAGCCCAATGCGCTGCCCATCGAGGCGATCGCCGACACCGTCGAGATCAACATCCGCGAAGCCATGGGCGAAAAAGACTTGCCGCCGTTGCCGGTCGCGGTGGATTACCGGTTGATGTAGCGGGTGCGGCCTAGGCCGCATCCCCCCGCGGTCGCACCATCCACGAATAGGCAGCCCCGGCGATCAGCAGCACGCATGTGCCGAGAAACACCGCCCGCATGCCGATATGCCCGCCAACGAAACCGCCCATCAGCGGGCCGGCGACCTGGCCGACATATTGCGAGGAGACGGACAATCCGAGGATGCTGCCCGCCGCGCTGTCGGGGACACTGTGGCGGATGACGGCGGAAATGCAGGGAAGCAGGCCGCCGAGCGCCACGCCCATCAGGAAGCGCAGCACGATCAGCTGCCATGACGAGGTGACGAAGGCCTGCGGGATCAGGAGCAGGCCGGCAATGCCGAGCGCGCCTGCAATCACGGGCCAGTGGCCGATCCTGTCCGCGAGCTTCCCCAGCCGCGAGGCCGAAAGGATGCTGCCGAGCGCGGCCGCCGACATGACGATGCCGGATATCACCGTCACCCGCGCCGCATCGTCGACCAGCTGCGCGACATAGACGGTGATGATCGGCTCGATTGACATGTTGGCGAGCATCAGCAGCATGCCGGTGAAGAGCATGGCGATGACGGGCCGCTTGTCTGGTATCGAGGCCCAGCCGCCGCTCTGCTTGGCGGCCTTCTTGCGGGCAGGCGACTTCTCCTCCTTGATCAGGAAGAGGGTGGCGAGAAAGGCGAGGAAGATCATCGCGCCGGCGGCCAGAAACGTGCCGCGAATGCCGATCAGGGGCGGCAGCACGCCGCCGATCAGCGGCCCGACCAGATTGCCCGCCATGATGCCGGATGCCAGTGTGCCCAGCGCCCAGGCCGACCGGTCCTTCGGCGTCTGCGTCGCCACCAGCACCATCGAGCCGGACGAGTAGCCGCCCGCCAGCCCGACGAACAGCCGGAGCGCCACCAGCTGCCAGACGTTTCCGGCCATGCCCATCAGCGAGATCGCCACCGTCATGCCCAGGCTGGCGCGCACCAGCATCAGCTTGCGCCCGTAGATATCGCCGAGCCGTCCCCAGAGCGGCGCCACGAAGGCGGCGGCGAAGAAGGTTGCGCCATAGGCGATCCCGGACCACTGCACGATCGCGGCATGGTCGCTGACGCCGAGCTCCTCGACATAGAGCGGCAGGAAGGGGAGGAGTAGCGTCATCGCCACGATGGTGGTGAACGAGCCGACAAGCGAAACAGCCAGATTGCGTTTCCAATGGATCGAGCCGGGCGCAGCCGTGGCGGTATCCTCAGTCTTGTCACTCATGTCACGGCCTTCTCGGTGATCGATCGTCCATGCCGGAAGCAAGAGCGGCGCTCATGTCGATCAAACCGATCGGGCCCGGGCAAACGTCGAGCGGGGAGGTGAGGTAGGACAGAAGGGCGGTCCGTTTCCGGTGGCACACCATTGGTATAGCCCCGCCGCCAAGAGGCCATCAAGGACGGATACAGGGGCATTCGGTTCTCCCGATGTCGGATTTTGTCTGATCGGCCTCGCCTTTTGCTTTGGCGCTCGCAGTTTCTTTAAGAGGAGGATGATCGATATGACTGAAGAAAACGACACCGCGCGCCAGAAGACCGTGCGCGCCCTCTACGCCGCCTATATCGACGGCCGCAAGGATATCGCCGCGGCGATGCTGACGGAGGATTTCACCTTCTCCAGCCCGCGCGACGACCACATCGACCGCGACGCCTATTTCGCGCGTTGCTGGCCGACACCGCCGCCGTTCGAGCGCATGGAGATCGAATATCTCGGTCTTGCCGGCGATGAGGCGGTGGTGCGTTATCGCGCCGTCAAACGCGACGGCGGAGCGTTCCGCAACATCGAGACGCTCCGCTTCAGGGGTGAAAAGCTTGCGGCCGTCGAGGTCTATTTCGGCCGCGACGGCTAGCTAGCCAGGCAGGCTCAGCGGATCAGATGGCCACGCGCCGCGCCTGGCCGCGCGAGACGAGAAAAGCCTGCGCCAGGCTGCCGGCCGCAAACAGCACCACCCAGATGAACAGGGCCGTCTGCACCGGTGGCGAATCCGGGCCGTTGCCGATCGGGTGCGAGGGCGGCAGCCGCGACAGGGTCTCGTTGATCCCGGGCACCCAGAGCAGGAAATAGGTAAACGAGAAGCCGAGGTTCCTGAGATAGGGGATCAGCCGCCCGAGAAAACGGAGCTTCGGCAGCGCGAGACAGATGGCGGAAACGACAAGCACGATAATCGCAAGCGCGTGGCCGGGATTGAAGCCGCCGGTGGATGACAGGCCGAAGGCGCTGATGGCGGAAAGCGCAAGCGTCGCCAGATAGACCTTGCCGACGGATGTCTCCGGCCGAATGGCCCTGTACTTGGCGAAACTGTAGAGCCCGGCAACGGCGGGAACGATGCTGATGGCGGTGTGGATCTCACCGAGAAGCGAAAGCGGATTGGCCATGTCTGTTTCCTTTTGCAGACCGACTAGTCGGTCGATTCAATGGGCGAAAAATTTGCATGCACGTGGGATCAAGCGATCTAGCCTGTGAGTCTCTTCAACGCCGGTTGGGTAATGCTTGCATAGAGCTCCGCGTCGCCGCCTGCGACCCGCGCCGCCAGCATTGCGCCGTGCACGGTTGCGACGAGAATACGGGCGCTGCGCTCGGCGTCCTCAGTGCTCGTCAGCTCGCCGTTCTTCAACCCCTCGTCGATGAAGCCGGTGAGACGGGCAATCAGCTCATCGAAATGTGCCTTCACCTGCGCGGCAACCTCTGGCGGCAGGCTCGGCATTTCGGCGGCAAGGAGAGCGGCGATGCAGAAGGGCGCGTTGTTGTCGCGGATGCATTGCTCCCAGAAGCCGACATAGCCGGCAAGCCGCCGGTCGGCGCGCGGCTCATGCGCCGCCATCGCCCCCATCCCGTCCTCGGTCGCTTGCCGATAGCGGGCGATCACCGCCACCGCCAGATCCGCCTTGCCGGGGAAATGATGATGGATCGTCGCCTTGCCGACGCCAACCACCGCGGAGATATCCGCATAGCTGAAGGCGTTGTAGCCACGGCTGACGATGAGCGCCTGCGCGGTGTCGAGAATGCGTGTGTATGTATCCGATGCCATGGACGGATATCTACCGACTAGTTGGTCGGTCGTCAACGGCGCGCACGCAAACGTGAAGGGCTGGAGGGGTCGTAGTGGTTGCAGGCGGTGAGGCAGCTGCGTCGCCTGGCATCGGCGCGCGCGCTCGCACAGACACCGCGGCTCCCCGGTTCCTCACAGTGACGTCAATCCTGGTAAAGCTTCGATTTCTTCGCCCAGTCGCGCCAGGGATGCAGTTCGAAATGCGGCATGTCCCAGCCATCACGGATGTCGCCATTCATGTCCCAGTCGGCGCCCCAGCGCAGCTTCAGCGGCTTGCCATCGAGGCCTTCCAGGCCAAGCTGCGCCGGCAACGGCAGGATCACCTCGGAGAGGCGGATGAAAGCCTTCTTGTTCTTCCAGTCATAGGGCGCGGGAAACAGGTCGAAGGCGATTGCCGGCACATAGTTGTGAGCGGACTTGCCGAAATGCACCTTCGAAAAGCCGCCATTGAACGCCCGCTCCTGCGCATCGCGCCCGCGCGTCGAATCGAGCACCTTGAAATCGATCTCGCGGATGGCCGCCTGGGCGATGGCCTGCAGATGCGGATGACATTTCGCAAGGGCGGCCAGCGATGCGCTGCTGAAGTGAAACATGACATCCTCCCACGCCGCGCCGCATGATGGGCCGGCATGGGAAGGCTATCGAAAGCATGGTTGCGCGTACACAAACCGCATGCGATCAAGGGTTGTGGATGGCGGGCGACGCAGGCTGACGATAATGGCGTGCGCGGGGCTTCACTCGTCGGGCAGGATCCCCATCCGCTCCGTCTCGAGCTCCGTCCCGAGCTCGACCGCCTTGGTCTTCTTGTCGTAGATGCAGAAGTAGCTGACGAAGCCGTTGGCGCCCTTTGGCTTGCCCGTCACCAGCGCCATGCCGAAATTCTCGCTGCCGAAGGGATCGACCACCGCATGCGGCAGCTCCACTTGCCCGCGCGCCGCCATCTCGCATTTTCCCTGCACCTCGGCGGCGAAGTCCTTCCATGCGTCTCCCGATGAGGCCAAGGCGGTGCCGCCCGCGATCAGAAGAGCCGCGATGATCACGGCTACAAAGCCGATCAGATGGAGCATAGGGTGCCCTGTAACGCCAAGCCTCATGCCAAGCCCTCGCACGCTTTCCAGCCCTCGCGCCCAAGCTTCTAAGGCCCTGCCACAAAGCAGTGTCGCGAGCACCGGCATCATGATCGATTTGCACCTTGCGTGCCAAGCCCTTAGCGCGGGCAAATTTTCCCCGCTACCGGTGTTTTTTGACATTTCGCAGGTTGCCACTCCCTGCTTGCGCTCCTATGTTCCCGCACACCTGCCGATTACGCAAACTATTGCCAAGAGGAGACTACAATGGCTTTTGAATTGCCTGAACTTCCCTACGACTACGAAGCGCTGCAGCCCTTCATGTCGAAGGAAACGCTGGAGTTCCACCACGACAAGCACCACAAGGCTTATGTCGACAACGGCAACAAGCTCGCGGCAGAAGCCGGTCTCGCCGATCTCTCGCTCGAAGAGGTCGTGAAGAAGTCCTTCGGCACCAATGCCGGCCTCTTCAACAACGCCGCCCAGCATTACAACCACGTCCACTTCTGGAAGTGGATGAAGAAGGGCGGCGGCGGCAACAAGCTGCCTTCCAAGCTCGAAGCGGCGATCAACTCCGATCTCGGCGGCTATGACAAGTTCAAGGCCGATTTCGTCGCTGCCGGCACCACGCAGTTCGGCTCCGGCTGGGCCTGGGTATCCGTCAAGAACGGCAAGCTCGAAATCTCCAAGACCCCGAACGGCGAAAACCCGCTCGTTCACGGCGCCACCCCGATCCTCGGCGTCGATGTCTGGGAACACTCCTACTACATCGACTACCGCAATGCCCGTCCGAAGTACCTCGAAGCCTTCGTCGACAGCCTGATCAACTGGGACTACGTCCTGGAACGCTACGAAGCCGCAACCAAGTAAGCCGGTTTCGAGAGAGTAATGAGAGCACCCGGTGGAGACGCCGGGTGTTTTTGCTTTGTGGAGGTGAGGGAATGTGTCGTGGGCGTTGCGCTCGTGGCCCCCTCATCCGACCCTTCGGGCCACCTTCTCCCCGCTGGGGAGAAGGGAAGATGGAGCGAGCTGCCAGCCCCGAGTCTCTTCTCCCCAGCGCGGAGAAGGTGCCGGCAGGCGGATGAGGGGGCTCCGGACTCCACACATCCATGGACA
Source organism: Hyphomicrobiales bacterium (assembly GCA_900472605.1). GTDB lineage: Bacteria > Pseudomonadota > Alphaproteobacteria > Rhizobiales > Rhizobiaceae > Rhizobium. The sequence goes on from UCJD01000042.1 coordinate 57,222, forward strand.
AATCCCCACTTGCCCCCAGCCTCACCATCCCACACCATAGCTGTCACATCCCTGTCACCCACCCGACCTAATCCGACGCCCATGACCCAACCGCTCCCGCTCTTCCGCTTCGGCGTCGTCGCCGATCCGCAATACGCCGCCCGCGAGCCGCATGCCGGCATGGACCGTTATTACGAGAACAGCCCCGCCAAGCTCAAAGCCGCGATCGAGGTCTTCAATACGGAGGATCTGAGCTTCGTCATCACGCTGGGCGACATCATCGACCGCGATTTTAAAAGCTTCGACGCCATCCTGCCCGTTTATGACGCCCTGAAGCACGACAATCTCTTCCTGCTCGGCAACCACGATTTCGCAGTCGCGCCCGAGCACCTGGAAGACGTCGCCGCCCGCCTCGGCATGCCGGCGCCCTATTACAGCCTTGCCAATCACGGCTGGCGCTTCATCATGCTCGATGGCAATGAAGTCAGCACCTTCGCCCCGCCGGAGGGCCATCCGTACCGCGAGATCGCTGCCGAGAAGCTCGCCGAACTGCGGGCATCAGGCGCCATCAATGCCGAGCCGTGGAACGCCATGATCAGCGACCGCCAGTTCGACTGGCTGAAAGCCGAGATCGCCGACGCCGCTGAAAACGGCGAACGCGTCATCGTCCTGAACCATTACCCGGTCTACCCACCCAACCAGCACGACTGCTGGGACCGCGAACGCATGATCGAACTGCTGGCGGAGAGCCCCAACGTCATGGCCTATTTCAACGGCCACAACCACGTCGGCAACTACGGCGCGGTCGATGGCTGCCACTTCGTCAACTTCAAGGGCATGGTCGACACCGAGACCGAAAACACCTTTGCCATCGTCGACGTCCACGCCGACCGCATCGAGATCCGCGGCTTCGGCCGCGAGGAGAGCAGGGTACTGGCGCTGAGGTCCTAGACCGTTGCAAGCTTGAGAAGACCGGCGATCGCCTGGGTTTCGTCTTCCCTGAAGAAGCGCGTCTGTAGGCCGCGATTGACCGCACGCTGATACCGGCGTTCGGTTATCAACGCCATCTTCCTGTTGTCTTCGATAAGGGCGACGGCCTGGAGATCTTTCTCTTGTTGGCGTCGTTCGATTTCGGTGTGCAGAAGTTCCGCTTCGAGAAATTGCGTCGGGCCGTTCACCAGGAAAAGCCCGATGGTGCGCAAGCGCGGATCGCGTGGTGTCAGCACGATATCCGCGGGAAATTCCGATAGTTCGCTCGTCAACGGCTTGCGCTCGGAAATCTCGAAGGTGTCTGCCAGCGATTTCACGACAGCGGAAGCCGCATCTTCCTTGAACGTCGAGCGAACAGTTTCTTTCGTCAAAGACTCCAGCGTCCGAATTCTCAGAAGCCCGGAGAGAAATCGCACACTTGCGCTCCCGATGCGCTCTGCAGGCACTTCCTGTGAGCGGATCTCGAATGTATCGGCATCCCAATAAGCACCGGATTCGGCCAGCAGGCTATCCAGCAGCTGCCGTCTTTGCCCTGTCTCGATATCGATGCCGGATGCGATCAAATGCGGAAGGTAATCTCCATCGTCTTCAAGCACCACGCCGTTTTCGGTGTCGCGCGCATAGAAGGCGATGTGATCGCCGCTTCCGTCGAAAAAGGGAGACCGGATGGCAAGACCAGCCGCGACAGGCCGAACCGAGATCGCTTCGCCGAACGAACGATGTAACGATTCCTGAACTGTTGCCAGATCGCTCACAGCAAACTCCCTTTGGCGTAGTCCATCCTGAAGTATTGGCGTGCCGTTTCCCAAAACAGACCCGGCCGTGTCGGCGGCAGCCGCATTCGTTCCGAGCCTACGGCTGGAATGCGTAACGGAACCTTAATGCTGGTCGGGCCGACTTCGACACCGCCACGGTCGCAGTCCGCGTGCAGGTGGAGCCCAGGATGGCTACCATGAAACTCGTACCGCGCGACAAGTGAGCCTTCATCGTCAGTCTTCCTGATAAGCCACGCCCGCCAGTTATCCTTCATTTCGTTGATCTCGCACAGAAGAACGTAATCATGCTGAGAGCAGTGCGCTTGTGCGCTTCGCCACTTCCAATCAGGTTTTGCCGGTCGGGTCTTCGGATAAATGCCCGAAAACCTCGGCGGCAAGGCATCATCGCGCCAATCACTGTCGGTGGTAATGGTTTTCCGGCGTAAGATGAGATGCCTGACGCGCATGTCGCCAACCTGTTACTCTAGGAATATGATCTTATCCTATCCGAACAGGAAGCCGTTGCATAGTTGGGGCCCAAGCCCTACGCCGCCGCCGTCTCGATCGGCAAGCCCCTGATCTCGCTTACATCCCGCTTCGGCGGCGTGCCGAACATGCGGGTATATTCGCGGCTGAACTGCGAGGCGCTCTCGTAGCCTACCTGATAGGCGGCGCTTGCCACGTTGGCGCCGTCGGTCACCATCAGTCGGCGGGCCTCAAGCAGGCGCATGTGCTTCTGATATTGCAGCGGCGTCATCGAGGTCAGCGTCTTGAAATGCTGGTGGAAGGAGGAGGGGCTCATGCGCGCCACCGCCGCCAGTTCCTCGATCCTCACGGGCTCGGCGAAATTGTCGCGCAGCCGGTAGATTGCCTCGCTCATCCGCCGCGCATGGCTGCCCGGAAGCGCCAGCTTGCAGATTTCGCGACCGTTCGGCCCGGTCAAGAGCCAGTAGCAGATCTCCCGCATGATCGAGCGCGCCAGCACGGGGATGGCCTTCGGTGTCTCCATGAGATTGAGCAGCCGGCGCACGCAGTCCTGAAGTGCTTCGTCGAAATCCTGCACGAAGACGCAGGCGATGCCGTCGCCGGATGGTTTGGGCGGGTTTTCGAGCTCGTCCATCACCTCGCGCATCAAGGCAGGATCGAAATCGATGTTGAGGCCGAGATAGGGGCGCTCGGGGCTGGCCTCGACGATCTGGCCGGAGGCGGGGAGCTCGACGGTGACGATGAGCAGCTGGTTCTCGCCGTAGTCGAGCACCCGGTCGCCGCTGAGGATACGCTTGGCGCCCTGCAGCACCACGCAGATGGTCGGCCGGTAGATGCGGTGATGCGGTATCACCGGCTGGCTGACGCGCGACAGCGCCAGCCCCGGCACGGGAACCGGCATGATGAACGACCCATCACCGCCGCCCGCCTGGTCGATATAGCGCGACACCATGTCTTTCAGCGCTTCCGCCATGCTGCTCTCCATCAAAACCATTGGGAGTGATCTTAGATCACTGGTTCCTGGCTGCAAGCCGGTTGGAGGAACAGGCAAGAAATTCGCGAGTTTCGGCATTCAGGAAAAGGGGTGTGCGGGCGTAGCATCAGGCCATCGAATGAGCCTCAAGGAGCCTGTCATGTCGAGGGAAAACAAAGCAAATTCAAAGAACAAGATCGCCATCGTCACCGGCGGCGGTCGTGGCCTCGGCCGCAACACGGTGGTCAGCCTCGCCAAGCGCGGCGTCGATGTCATCCTCACCTACGTCTCGAATAAGGCAGAAGCCGAAAGCTCCGTCGCCGAGATCGAGGCGGCAGGCGCGCGGGCCGTGGCCCTCCAGCTCGACACCGGCAACACCAGGTCTTTCGACGCCTTCGTCGCAAGCGTCCGCCGGGAACTGGAAGCCTTCGGCCGCAAGGATTTCGACTATCTCGTCAACAATGCCGGCACCAGCTACCACGCCTCGATCGCAGAGACGACGGAAGAAGCCTTCGACGGCCTCGTCAACGTCCATCTGAAGGGCGTCTTCTTCCTGACCCAGAAGCTTCTGCCCGTCATGGCCGATGGCGGTCGCATCATCAATATCTCGAGCGGCCTTGCCCGCTTCAGCGTTCCCGGCAGCTCGGCCTACGCGGTCATGAAGGGCGCCGTCGAGGTCTTCACCCGCTATCTCGCCAAGGAACTCGGCGCCCGCGGCATCACCGCCAATACGGTTGCGCCCGGCGCCGTCATGACCGACTTCAGCGGGGGCATCGTCCGCGACAATCCCGTGGTCAACAAGATGGTCTCCGACATGACCGCGCTCGGCCGCCCCGGCGTCGCCGACGACATCGGCCCGATGATTGCGTCGTTGTTGTCGGAGGACAATCGATGGATCAACGGCCAGCGCATCGAAGTCTCCGGCGGCGCCGCCCTCTGAGGATGAAGAGCAGCCGTCCCTGTGATCCCGGTCGCGGGGACGGCGTCAGATGGTCGAAGCGGCGGCCGGCGTCTGCGTCCACCCCGCGGTCCATAGCATTCGCAAGCCGTCGCCTTCGCCCTTGAAGAAACCCTCGGCCTCCACGCAACGCTCCACCCGATCGCTGCGGAAATTGCGGATCGCCTCGCGCAGCTCGCACCAGGCGACGATGTTCGAGCTCTGCGAATAATAGATCAGCGCGATCGGCCGGATCGTGCGCTGGCTGCCGCGGCCAAGCTCGTCGCGATAGTCGAGCGTCAGTTTCCGCTCGTCGCGGATCGCGCTACGTACCAGCGAAAGGTCCAGCCCCTCCGGCAAAGGCGCGATCGTGCCCCAGGCATAGAGCGCCTTCCCCTCCATCGCCTCCCTCAGCGGTGCCGGCACGGCGCCCGCAATCTTCTGGTTCACCCTTTTCGCGGCCTGTTTCAACGCCGCGTCGCCGGTTCGCTCCACCAGCGCCAGCGACAGCACGATCGCCTCCATTTCCTCGATCGAAAACATCAGCGGCGGCAGGTCGAAGCCGGGCCTTAGGATATAGCCGATGCCGCGCCCGCCCTCGATCGGCACGCGCATCGCCTGCAGTGCCGCGATGTCGCGATAGATCGAGCGAACGGTCACCTCCAGCGCCTCGGCCATGACGGCCGCCGTCACCGGCCGCTTCGCCAGCCGCAGCAGCTGGATGATCTCGAAGAGCCTGGACGCCTTGCGCATATCGCTTCCTCCGCCAAACGCTCCTGACACTACACTGTCAGTTGGGTCATCGTACAGATCAACCTATCGAATTGAAATTCAATAACATCCGCAAGCCTAGCATTGCGGATCGACGATAGGCAACTGACATGACCTACAGCGAAAACCTCTGGCTCTACTTCACCCTTCTCTTCGGCATCATCATCGTGCCCGGCATGGATATGCTCTTCGTTCTTGCCAATTCGCTGACATCAGGCCGGCGCGCCGGCATGGCGGCAACGGCGGGCATCATGGCGGGCGGCGCGGTGCATTCGCTTTATGGCGCGATCGGCGTCGGTCTTCTGGCGACGCTGCTGCCGGCGCTCTTCAATCCGCTGCTCTTCATCGGTGCCGCCTACATGGCCTGGATCGGCTATACGCTGATCGCAAGCTCCATCACGGTCTCGTCTGTCGAAGGCGGCACAAGCGGCTCCGGCTGGCGCGCCTTCCGCCAGGGCGCCATTACCTGCCTTATCAATCCCAAGGCCTATCTCTTCATGCTGGCGGTCTATCCGCAGTTCCTGAAGCCGGCCTATGGGCCGATCTGGCTGCAGGGCATCGTCATGGGGCTGATGACCATGGCAACGCAGGCGGCGATCTACGGCACCATCGCCGTCACCGCCTCGCGCAGCCGCACGCTGCTGATCTCCAACCCCGGCGCCACCATTCTGGTCGGCCGCATCGCCGGCGGCCTGCTGGTGGCGATCGCGATCCTCACCGCCTGGCATGGCTGGCGGGCGCCGGCATGAGGGGCGAGGAAAGCGCAAGCGCCTGAAATGCCAAATTCCTGAATCAATTGCACTCTCACCCACTTGTTACTTCGTGGCCGAGATTAATTTGCCATCATGCCCGCGTAAGAACGAAGCGCCGGGCTTCGAAGATCTCGGTATCGAAGAGGAGTGGAGATATGAGAATAAAAGCAATCGTCGCGGCCGTTCTGGTCGCGGGCATGGGGGTTACGTCGGTGTTGGCGGCGGGAGAGGGCACGCATGACGCACGCGTTGCCATGATGAAGAAGATCGGCGGCGCCACCGGCGCTCTCTCGGGCATTGCCAAGGGCGACAAGCCCTACGACGCCGAGGCCGTGAAGGCAGCGCTCACCACGATCTCGCAAACCGCCAAGGCCTTCCCCGATCAGTTTGGACCCGGCACAGAAAACGCCTCGGCCGATTCCGAGGCGAGCCCGAAAATCTGGGAAAACATGGATGACTTCAAGGCCCGCTCGGCAAAGCTCGGTGCTGATGCCGACACGCTGCTCGCCCAGCTTCCGGCCGATGCCGCAGGCGTCGGCGCCGGCCTGAAGACGCTCGGCGCCAGCTGTGGCGGCTGTCATCAGAACTACCGCGTGAAGAAGGAATAGTCCCCTTCCTCGATCAGTCTTTGTAAAATCCGTCCGGCCTTGCCTGCCGGGCGGATCGCTTTATGTCCAATGTGCGTCGAGGACGATGGGAGAGCAGTGCATGTTTCGCAGGTTTATCAGGTTTGTCCTCTGTCTCGTCGGCGTCGCCGTCTTGGGTGGCGCTGTCTTTTACCTGGTAACCGCTCCCAATCCGCTGCCTGATAGCCATTGGGCAAACCTCGGCGCGCCCGATGTCAAGAACGGCGAGATGGTCTTCTGGGCCGGCGGCTGCGTCAGCTGTCACGCGGCCCCTGGAGCGGAGGGCGATGCCAAGTTGACGCTATCTGGCGGGCTGGCGCTGAAGAGCCCCTTCGGCACCTTCCACGTCCCCAACATCTCCAGTGACGAGCAGGCCGGCATCGGCGACTGGACGCTGGCGCAATTCGGCAATGCCATGAAGCGCGGCGTGGCGCCCAATGGCGCGCATCTCTACCCGTCCTTTCCCTATGCCTCCTATAGCCGCATGAGCGACAAGGACGTCAACGACCTCTACGCCTACATGAAGACGCTGCCGAAAAGCGCCAACGTCGCGCCGCCGCACGAGTTGCCATTCCCGTTCAACATCCGTCTGGCGCTCGGCGGCTGGAAGTTCCTCTATTTCAACGACAGCCCGCGCGTCGTGCTTGTGAATGCCGACGACAAGGTCAAGCGCGGCCAGTATCTGGTTGAGGGCCTCGGCCATTGTGGCGAATGTCACACCCCGCGCGATGCGCTGGGAGGCCTGAAGCCCAACCTTTGGCTCGCCGGCGCGCCCAATCCGGAAGGGCAGGGCACCATCCCCAACATCACGCCGGGCTCGAAAACGATCGGCGAATGGAGCGAGGCCGACATCGCCAATTACCTGGAAACCGGCTTCACGCCCGATTTCGATTCGGCCGGCGGATCGATGACCGAGGTGCAGCAGAATGTCGCTCACCTACCCAAGGCTGATCTGGAGGCAATTGCTGCCTACCTGAAGGCGGTGCCGTCGCGTTGAGGGTAGAAATACCCCAAAATCGCCGCATTGCAGCATTTATTAGCATGCTCGACTGAATGCCCCGCAGTGGCACATGCCGCTGCCCAATGACGATCCTCAAACGTCTTGCGAAAGGCCAGCTGAAATGCACAGCTCATCAGTATCTCCCGCCCATGATATCAAGAACGCTTCCGCCAACGATCTCGAAGCGGTCGCGCGCAAGGGCGGCAAGTTCAAGCGCATGGCAGTCCGCATCCCCACTTACATGGCCGATATCCGCGAGAACCCGGCCTGGCTGCCGATGTTCCTGCTCGCCCGCACCATTCCCGGCCGCCGCGCCCACTGGCTGACGGCTAAGAGGAGCAACGGTGCGATCGACAACCTGCCGACGATCTTCAAGGGTGTAAGCGCCGAAACCGCCGTTGATGCGCTGAAGCGCGACGGCATCTTCCCCGACTTGCAGCTGCCGCCGGAGATCGCCGAGGAAATATCCGCCTTCGGCCACGCCACGCCATGCTTCGGCAATTTCGACCGCAAGATAGAGTTCGCGGCATCTGACCACCGCACCACCGAAGACAGGCTCGGCCGACCGATCCTCTCCGGCCACCATTTCGAACGGGCGCTGGAGTGCCCAGCCGTGCTGACCGTGCAGCGCGATCCGCTTCTCTCGGAAATCGCCCGCCGCTATCTCGGCGCCCAGGCGCAGCTGATCACCACCCGCACATGGTGGAGCTTCCCCACCAAGGCCAGCGAAGCCGATCGCAGCCTTGCCTCGCTCGACAAGTATCACTTCGATCTCGACGACTGGCGGATGCTGAAGTTCTTCTTCTACCTCGTCGATGTCGACCAGGGCACGGGCCCGCACGTCTTCGTCCGCGGCAGCCACAACAAGCGCCGCATGAAGCACCAGCTGACGCTGCTGGTCGGCCATCCCGCGAGCGAGATCATCGACTATTACGGCAAGGACAGCCCGATCACGCTCACCGGCAAGGCCGGCTCCGGCTTCGTCGAGGATCCCTTCGGCTTCCACATGGGCACCGTCGCCACCGAGAAGCCGCGCCTGATGATGGAAATCGGCTTCGGCGTCTCCAAACCCTCCCGCCGCCGCTTTCACGGTGAGCCGGTGCTGCGGTGAGTGTGCAGCCAATCTAGTTGGCATTGCGGACCATACGGAAATCCCGTATGGTCTGGTCATGACGACAGACAGGTTCGATCCCAGGACGGACGCTGCCAATCTCGAAAAGCACAAGTTGTCGCTGGCCTTTGGCGACAGGATCTTTGCTGAAGACGAGAACCATCTGATCATTCCGTCAATTCGCGAGATCGATGGCGAGGAACGGTTTAAGGTGGTCGGGCGTGTCGAGCTGAAACTGTTCACTGGCGTCTTCGTCTGGCGGGGCAATCTGCCCCGCTTCATGTCGGTGAGAAGGAGCAATGAGAGTGAAGAACGAGCCTATCGTGCTGCCGGCTGATCCTGTTGACGCCGACGACTTCGGCGTAACGGCCGAAGCGCTGGACCGAGCCCAGCGCGCTCGTCTCATCCGACGGACGAGAACCCAGCTCGGGCTGTCGCAATCCGAGTTCGCGCGCCGTTTCCGAGTGCCCGTCGGCACCTTGCGCGATTGGGAGCAGGCTCGTGCGACGGCACCGGAATTCGCCGTCGCTTACATGCGGGTGATCGAGCAGTTTCCCGAGATCGTCGCCAAGGCCGTTGCCTGACCACACATACGGATAGGTCAGCCTGATAGACGCCCCAGCGCCTAAGCCAGCGCCTGCAGATAGCGCATGCCGGTGACCGGGCGCGGGATGAAATCCATGTGTTCGTAGAAGCGGTGCGCCTGGATATTGCCCGTCGCCGCGCTGACCGAGAGGTAGCCGCAGCCGGCATTGCGGGCGGTGTCGCGGGCGCGGTTGACGAGATGCTGGCCGACCCCGTGGCCGCGATGGCCATCGCGCACGAAGAGGTGGTGCAGGTCCATGCCGCGCGCGCCTTCCTGCGCCCTGTAGAGCGGCACGAGAATGGCGTAGCCGATCAGACCCTCGTCGGTTTCCGCGACAAGCGCGGTGATCCAGGGCAGGGGGCCGAACAGATCGCGCTCGAGCTGTTCCGGCGTCGAGCCTGAAGCGTCGCCGTGGTGCTTGGCCAGCAGCGCGATCATGTCGTTGAGTTCGGGCAGGTCGCGCGGCTTGGCGGCGCGGATATTGATCACCGGCGGGCGGATCAATGAGATTTCGCTGTCTTCGATGTCGGTCATGTCTTTGCGTCCCGGTCTGGCGTTTCGTGGTGGTCTGCCGTCAGGACGCTTGAGATACAACAAAGCCGCCTGACGGCGGCTTTGTTGACAATAAGATCTGTCCAGCCGCCCTTTACAGGTACAGCCAAAAATACGAGCGGTTGATGTGCGCGTTCTTGATCATGGCGCAATACATCTTCCCAATTCTTCGTCTTGTCAAGCCATGCGCGGGCTTTCCTTCCGTCTCCATTTAAGATAGGGTACCCCCCTATCCTATATCGAGATGAGCATGTCCCACACCCAGCACAACAAGAAAAAGCTGATCGCCCGTATCAACAGGCTGAAGGGCCAGATGGATGCGGTGGAACGCGCGCTCGAGGCCGAAAAGCCCTGCGGCGAAATCCTGCAGCTGCTCTCCTCAATCCGCGGCGCGCTGAACGGGCTGACCGGCGAGGTGCTGGACGATCACCTTCACGAGCATGTCCTGCACGCTTTAGACGAGAAGGCGCGCAGCGAGGCCGTCGAGGAAATTTCCGAGGTTCTGAGAACCTACATCCGCTGATGCCCTGAGCGCGCGAGGCTATCCGAGCTGACGCGCCTGAGGGCGCGAGACCATTCATAAGGAGCGTGCGATGACCGCACAGACAGAAACCCTGCAGCACGAGCACGTCTTCCTCGGCGAGGACCACGACCGCAACACCCGCCGCATCTGGCTCGTCATCGCGCTGACCGCATCGATGATGGTGGCCGAGATCGCTGCCGGCACCTGGTATGGCTCGATGGCGCTGGTTGCCGATGGCTGGCACATGTCGACCCATGCAAGCGCCATGCTGATCTCGGCGCTCGCCTATCTCTACGCCCGCCGCCAGGCCCACAATCCGCGCTTCACCTTCGGCACCGGAAAGCTCGGCGATCTCGCCGGTTTCGCCAGCGCCATCATCCTCGCCCTGATCGCGCTGCTGATGGCCTATGAAAGCGTGCTGCGCATCGCCAACCCCGTTCCCATCAGCTTCTCCCAGGCAATCGGCGTCGCCGTCCTCGGCCTCGCGGTCAATGTCCTCAGTGCCTGGCTGCTGAAGGACGATCACCATCACCATGGGCACGCGCATGGTCATGGTCATGGTCACGGCCACAGCCACGGCGATCACGGTTCCCACGCCCGCCACGGCGACCATGCGCATCATGGTTCCCACGCCCTACATGGCGATCACGCCAGCCGCGCCCCGCGCGCCACCGACAACAACATGCGCGCCGCCTATGTCCACGTCATCGCCGATGCGCTCACCTCGGTGCTCGCCATCGCGGCACTTCTGCTCGGCAGCCTCTATGGCTGGCTCTGGCTCGATCCGCTGATGGGTATCGTCGGCGGCGTCATCATCGCGCAATGGGCCTGGGGCCTGATGAAGGCGTCGGGCGCCGTTCTGCTCGACACACTTCCCGCCGCGGGCGACCTGCCGAAGGCGATCCGCGACGTGGTCGAGACCGATGGCGACGAGATCACCGATCTGCACGTGTGGCAGGTTGGCCCCGGCCACCATGCGGCCATCGTCGCGGTCGCCACAGCGGCCCCGCGCGCACCGTCCTTCTACAAGGAGAAGCTCTCCTCGCTGGGCCAGCTGTCGCATGTGACGGTCGAGGTCACGCAGACGGCGGAGAAAAGGGCCGCCTGAGGTCTCCTGCACCAGAGAAGCGCCAGAGAAAGGCCAGCGAAAGGGTTGATGCCGGGAATGCGAATCTGAAAGATCAATGCATTCCGGAGGGCTGAGGCGCGGGCGACGCAAGCGGGCCACAATCGCGCTTTAACCCCGTTCTCATTGATGCCTTCATCGATTCTGGCAAAGGTCTTTTCATGCAACGCTTTTCGATCCGCCGCCGCACGCTTCTCGGCTCCGCATTGCTCGCCCCGGCGCTGTTTCTGCCGGGGGCGACCCGCGCCGAGGAAAGCGACGACGAGATCGATCGCCGCATCGGCGCGCTGGAAAAGCGGATCGGCGGACGCATCGGCGTTTCCGTCATCGACACCGAGACCAACATCTCCTTCGGCTATCGCGAGACCGAGACCTTCCCGATGTTCTCGACCTTCAAGGTGCTTGCCGCTGCCATGGTGCTGTCGCGTGTCGACAAGGGCCAGGAAAATCTCGAACGCCGCGTGGTCTACGACAAGGCGCAACTCGTCGCCTATTCACCCGAGACCGAGAAACATGTCGGCGGAGAGGGCATGAGCGTCGGCGATCTCTGCAGAGCGGCGATCACGCTGAGCGACAACACCGCCGGCAATCTGCTTCTGGAAAGCCTCGGCGGCCCGAAGGAATTGACCAACTGGCTGCGCACGCTCGGAGACGGTTCCACCCGTCTCGACCGCATCGAGCCCGATCTCAACGATGTCGCCAAGGACGATCCGCGCGATACCACAACGCCCGATGCCATGCTCGACACGCTCGGCAACATCGCGCTCGGCTCCGTCCTGTCGGAGCCCTCGCAAAAGACGCTGATCCAATGGCTAGTCGCCAACACCACGGGCAACGAACGCCTGCGCACCGGCCTGCCGGAAACCTGGAAGATCGGCGACAAGACCGGCACCGGCAAGAACGGTTCCGCTGCCGACATCGCCATCTGCTGGCCCCCCGGCCACGGCCCCATCCTGATCGCCGTCTACGTCACCAACGCCACGGTTGCGACCGCCGAAATCAACCCTGTTTTCGGCGAGGTCGGGCGGATCGTGGCGGAGATGGTGTGAGGAGGGTATCCGAAAATAGAATATATCGATCAATAGGATAAGGCAAGAAAGTGAATCTTGCTCGCATCTCGTTGACTCAGTCTCTTAGCAGTTGGCTCCACGCTTGAAGTCCAGCCGAGGCGGCCCCATCCTCTCCCTCATTCTCGCCCTTGTGGCGGGAATCCAGCCGCCGCGCGTCCGCGGGGCGAGAGACTCTTCTTCGACGAAATGATTGGAGCAAGTCAGTCACGGCGCAGACGCGCCGTGACTGGATTCCTGTCACAAGCACAGGCATGAGGGCGGAGTGTGTTTCGCCGGCAGAGTCCTATCGCAGCGGCAGCGAGCATGGGTTGCGGGCCCCAACGCAAAATGGCCGCCCGAAGGCGGCCATTTCGGTGGTCTTTGAAGCCGGTTACGGCAGTGTGTAGGCGATGACGTAGTCGCCCGGCTTGGTGCCGATCGAGCCGTGTCCGCCGGCCACCATCACGACATACTGCTTGTTGTCTGAGGTCGTGTAGGTCATCGGCGTCGACTGGCCACCAGCCGGCAGGCGGGCCTGCCACAGCTGCTTGCCGTTGGTCACGTCGTAGGCGCGCAGGTAGTCGTCGACCGCGGCACCGAGGAAGGCAACGCCACCCTTGGTGATGATCGGGCCGCCGATACCGGGAACGCCGAGCTTGAAGGGCATTGGCAGCGGGCTCATGTCGCGGACCGTGCCGTTCACCAGCTTGTAGGCCGTCTTGCCCGTCGTCAGGTCGGCGCCGGCGACGTAACCCCATGGCGGCGCCTGGCAGGGAATGCCGAGCGGGCCGAGGAACGGACCCATGACCACACCGTAAGGCGCGCCGTCGTTGCGGTTCAGGCCCTGTTCGCTGCCCTTCTCGCCCTGTCCCTTTGGCGGGATGTCGGCTGCGGGCACCAGGCGCGAGGTGAAGGCGAGATAGGTCGGCATGCCGAAAATGATCTGCCGTTCCGGATCGACCGCGACGGAGCCCCAGTTGAAGGTGCCGAAATTGCCGGGGTAGACGATCGTGCCTTCAAGCGAAGGGGGCGTATAGCGGCCCTCATACTTCAAGCGGTGGAACTCGATGCGGCACGCGAGCTGATCGAACAGCGACACGCCCCACATGTTCTTCTCCTGCAGCGGTGGCGGCGAGAAGGTGAGGTCGGAGATCGGCTGCGTCGGTGCTGCATGATCCTCGGGGATCGTGCCCTGCGGCGCGGGGATTTCCTTGAACGGAATGATCGCCTCGCCGGTGCGGCGGTCGAGCACGTAGAGGTCGCCCTGCTTGGTGGGCGCCACGAGTGCCGGAACGACGGTACCGTCAGCCTTCTTCATGTCGAAGAGAACGGGCTGTGCCGGAACGTCCATGTCCCACAGGTCGTGATGCACGAACTGCTGGACCCAGCGCAGCTGACCGGTCTTCATGTCCAGGGCCACGACCGACGACGAGAATTTCTCGACATTGGCGCTTCTGTCCATGCCGAGCTGGTCGGGCACCTGGTTGCCGAGCGGCACGTAGATGAGGCCGAGACCTTCGTCGGCCGACAGAACCGACCAGCTGTTCGGCGAGTTCGTCGTGTAGGTCTGCCCTTCAGGCAGCGGCGTCGTCACATCGGGGTTGCCCGAATCCCAGTTCCAGACCAGCGCGCCGGTGTGGATGTCGAAGGCGCGGATGACGCCGGACTGCTCCTTGGTGGAGTAGTTGTCGTTGACGGCGCCGCCGATGATCAGCTTGCCGTCGATCGCCACCGGCGGCGAGGTCGAGTAGTAGTAGCCGGCAGGGTTGTACTTCATGCCCTTTTCGAGGTGCAGCGTGCCCTGGTCGGCGAAATCGGTGCACACCTTGCCGTCGAGCGCGTCGAGCGCGATCAGGCGGGCATCCGAGGTCGGCAGGTAGACGCGGTCGACGCAGGGTGCGCCGGCGGCGGCTGCCGTGTCGTGGTAGTAGGTGACGCCACGGCACGTCTGGTGCTGTCGATCAGGATTCATGCCGGAATTGGCATCGAACTTCCACTTTTCCTTGCCGGTCTTGGCGTCGAGCGCGATGCCGAGATTGTGCGGCGTGCAGATGTAGAGCGTGTCGCCGATCTTGAGCGGCGTGACCTGGTAGGTCGTCTCGCCGACGTCGTCCGGCCGCTTCACGTCGCCGGTCTGGTAGCGCCAGACCTCTTTCAGGTCCTTGACGTTGCTGACATTGACCTGCTCCAGCGGCGAATAGCGCTGGCCGAACGGCGTGCGGCCATACTGGTGCCACTCGCCGTCGGTCACTGTGCCGCCGAATGTCGGGGTTCCGGTCATGGCCGTCGGCAGGCTGCCGTTCTGGTCGTGCGGGTCGGTCGTCATCGAGTAGCCGGCGACCACGATCGCGACGAGAACCGGAATGGCGAGCGGCCATGGGCTGGCCGGGTAGGGCGTACCCGTCGTGCCGGCAAAGCCGAGCGGACGGCGGATCCAGGGCGTCAGCAGCCACAGGCCGAGCAGGATGATCAGGCCGCCGCGCGGTCCGAGCTGCCACCAGTCGAAGCCGACTTCGTTGATCGCCCAGACGAGCGAAACGACGACGAGCACGGCATAGACCCAAAGGGCCGACGCCTTGCGCTTCAACAAGAGCGCTGCCGTGAGCAGGAACATGATGCCTGCGAAGAGATAGAAGAAGTTGCCACCGAGCAGCACGAGCCAGAGCCCGCCTCCGCCAAGTGCCAATCCTATCAAAATGAAGAGGATGGATGTTAAGACGATCGCCATTAGGCCGGTCTCCAACTGAAATGCATAAAGCTCCCGAGGGGGATCGGGAGTGGTCAGGAATGCACGCAAACGGCGAACAAGACATTTTGCCGCAAGCGTCATCAGCGGAAATAGAGCGGCCCAACCTGCCTTTCAACCGCCACAATATGGGGGTGCGCAAACTGGCTAAAATATGCGACGGAATCTGGATTTAGGGGCGAACGCTGAATCTGTTCATTGCTAGCTGCCACGAAAAAGCCATGGAACCCAGGCGCTTGGCTGCGACAAAACGCCAAACGCGCGCTAGCGTCCTGGTAGTGGGAGCGGGCCGCTCACGTCCCGCAGAATGTCTGCAACACACGCTCTTCGGGCTTGGGCGGCTGCATGTAGGCGGTCAATTCCGCGTGATCCTCGTAGGGTCTGGAAAGCACGTCGAGCAGCGCTTCGAACAGCGAGAAATCCGCATCCTCGACGGCCGCCGCGATCGCCTGCTCGATGCGGTGATTGCGCGGGATGAAGGCGGGGTTGACGCCAAGCATCGCCACGCTGCGTTCGGCTGCGCTCGTCGTCTCGCGCGTCAGGCGCTCCCGCCAGCGGGCGAGCCACTCCTTCGCCGCCGTGCTGTCGCTGAACGTCGTGAGGAACGCGTCTTCCGCTTCCGCACCGTCTTCGGCTGCCAGATAGGACAGGCGACGGAAGGTCAGCGTGAAATCGGCCTGGCCCGCCTGCATGGTCGAAAGCAGCGACTGGATCAAGGAGAGATCGTCGTCCTCTACATCAGCAAGGCCGATCTTCTCGCGCATCCCCCGCATCCAGTGAAGCTGGAAGCGTTCGCCATAGTCCTTGATGACGACATTGGCGATCTCCACCGCCTTGTCCTGATCGGCGTCGATCAGCGGCAGCAGTGTTTCGCCGAGCCGCGCCAGGTTCCATTGTCCGATGCCGGGCTGGCTGGCATAGGCGTAGCGGCCGTTCTGGTCGATCGAGGAAAACACCGTGCCGGGATCATAGGCATCCATGAAGGCGCAGGGGCCGAAATCGATCGTCTCGCCCGAAACGGTCATGTTGTCGGTGTTCATCACGCCATGGATGAAGCCGACATGCAGCCATTTGGCGATCAGCGCCGCCTGCCGTTCGGCGATCGCCTCGAGTAGCGCGATATAGGGATTGGCTCCGTCCCTGAGATCGGGATAGTGCCGGTCGATCACGTAGTCGGCGAGCGCCCTGATACCATCGGTATCGCCGCGCGCCGCAAAAAACTGGAAGGTGCCGACCCGGATGTGGCTCGCCGCCACGCGGGTGAACACCGCACCCGGCAGGATCTGCTCGCGATAGACGGGCTGCCCCGTCGAGACCGCCGCCAGCGCCCGTGTCGCCGGCACGCCGAGCGCATGCATCGCTTCGCTGACGATATATTCGCGCAGCACCGGCCCGAGCGCCGCGCGCCCGTCGCCACGCCGCGAAAACGGTGTCGCCCCGGCACCCTTGAGCTGGATGTCGCGCCGCCTGCCGTTTTTGTCGATCACCTCGCCAAGCAGGATCGCCCGCCCGTCGCCGAGCTGCGGTACGAAATTGCCGAACTGATGCCCGGCATAGGCCATGGCCAGCGGATCGGCGCCTTCAGGCACGAGATTGCCGGAAAAGATCGCGGCGCCATCGCGCCTCAGAACCTCGATATCGAGCCCGAGCTCTTGCGCCAGCGGCTCGTTGAGCTTGATCAGCCACGGCTCGGCGGCAGACGACGGCGTCTGCCGCGCAAAGAAGTTCTGCGGCAACCGCGCATAGCTGTTGTCGAAGGAAAAGGGCGCGGAGGCGGACTGCTCGAGAGGCTGGGTCATGGTCCATAGGTAGGGCCGGGGAGCGGTTGCTGCAAGCAGGGGTGCGTGGTAGGATTTGATCCTACCTGCAAGGAGTAGAGCGCATGGCGATGGAAAAGCTCAGTATAACGCTGCCCACGGAGATGGTCGACATCATCAACGCCGAGATCGAGACCGGCGCCTTCGCCTCCACCAGCGAGGTCATCCGCGCCGCGATGCGGGCATGGATGCGCCAGGAGGAGGAACACAAGGAACGCGTAGCCTCCATCCGCGCCCGCGTTCAGGCGTCACTCGATGATCCAAGCCCCGATATGAGTGGCGAGGAGATCGATGCATGGCTTCAGACACTCGAAGAAGAACCTGTGTCTCAATGAGGTCCTACCGCGTTACGTTCCGAAAGACTGCGCAGCGCGACCTTAAATCGATCTTCGACTACCTCCTCGAGCAAAGTAAAAGTCGGGCAACCGCGTTGACTTACACTAGGCGTCTGCGTGCACGCTGCCAAAATATCGGCGACGCTCCATTCGGCGGCGTCGCCCGGCCGGACCTGGCGCCGGATCTTCGCATGGCCGTTTTCGAAAGAAGCATCGTCATCCTCTATCAGGTGCAAGGCAATATCGTCCGCATCACCAACATCGTCTCCGGCAGTCAGGATTACGCCGCATTGGTGCAAGGTGATCGCTAGCGTTTACCGCCTCCACCGCCTCCTCCGCCGCCACCACCTTTGCCACCGCCACCGCCCTTACCTCCAC
>UCJD01000003.1 GCA_900472605.1 Hyphomicrobiales bacterium
TCCACCGCCACCACCGCCGGACGAACCGCCTCCGCCGCCACCGCCGGAGAATCCCGAGGACGAACTGGGCGGTGGGCTGGGGAGTGTCGAGGCGATGGTGGATGCCATCGAGGACGAGAAGCCGCCGATGCGATCGGAGAAGTTGCCGCCGCCGAAATTGCCGGAGTACCAGCCCGGGTGATAGGCCGCAGCAGCCGCGGCACCCGCTGCTGCCGCGGCAAGCCAGGTTTCGAACGTCCGGGTCCATGGTTTCTCGACACAGAGCGCAACCGCGTAGGGCAACAGCTTTTCGAAATGCTGCGGCGACATCTCGGGGACGCCGGCCATGTTCATGCGGTCCTTTTCGGCGAGCGTCAGATACTGGCGCAGGCCATCGATGCCATCCATCATCTTCGAGCCGAGCGGCGTCGGCGCTCCCATGATGAAGACGTAAAGGATGTTCAGGAGCACGATGCCGCCGACGGCGAAGATCATCGGTGTCTCATGGAACTCCATGAGGCTGGAGAACAGCGCGAGCAGCAACGTCGAGACGATGCTGAAGCCGACGAAGACGATGACGGCGATGGCAACGACCGCCATGATCTTGCCGCCGAGCGATTTGCCGGGACGGAAGGATTTCGCCACCCCGCCGACGAAGACGGAAACGAATACCGACACGACGATCGGGATGATCATCAGCACGATGGTATCCGGCTCCAGCGAGCCGAAGACGAACAGGGCCAGCAGGCTAACGACGCTGAGGACGATGCCGCCGATGGTATAGCCGGCGTTGGAATTGTAGTATTTGCCGCGATGCTCTCGCTCGATAGCGGAGCGGAATTTCTCGCCTACCGACTTGACGCGCTCGCCATTGGCCTTGTCGATCGTGAGCGAGCCCTTGCCGCCGACGGCGTTGAGCAAGCTTGCCTCGCCCGCCTCGAATTTTTCGCCTACATTCGGCTTGTCGGTGCGGCGCATGACGATCGAGGTCTTCAGATCCTCAAGAACGACGAAGCCGCGCACCGCGAGGTTGAGCGCCGTGGCCGAGAGCGCCGTCCAGCCCTGGCCGGAGAAGCCCTTGTTGTCGATGTAGTTGACCAGCGCCGGCGAGATGCCATCGGGCGCATCCCAGCGCGGGACGACGACGCCACGCTGAGGATCACGTCCGACCTTCAGCCAGGAGCGGGTGTAGTAGAGGAAGACGAGGATCAGGCCGCCGAAGCCGATCAGGTAGTCGCGATTGTCGCTGAGCCACCAGCGGTTCGCCTCGCTGCCTGATGGAGGGTCGATCGAGCCCTTCGGCATCTTGATGGCGATGGTCAGGCCTTCGTTGGGCCCAAGCGGAGCAGTCGTGGCGAAGGAGACGCGGTTGCCGCCGTTGTTGGCGCGGGCGTTGGTATCCGTGGCGCCGAGCGGGCCGGTGAAGTAGGCGGTGTCGGTCGCCGCGACGCCGGATGGAAGGGTGACGTTTGCGGTGGCCGACAGGATCGGGAAGATCCAGCCATTGCCCGTCACGTTCCAGTAGAGCTCGTCGTGATCGTCGAAATAGCGGATCTGGCGGCCGGTGCGGTAGGTGAAGACGTATTGATGGCGGCCGGTGTTGAGGAGCACGTCGGGTGAACCGGCGTAGATGCGGATGCCGTTGGTGATGGTTTCGGTGCGCGAGGGCTCGTCGCGGCCGTCGCGCTTGACAGAGACAAGCTCGAAATCGACGCGGATGCGGCGGCCGCTCGCATCCGTCTGCGTCAGCGGGAAATCGCGGAAGATGCCGCGGCGGATCTGGTTGCCTTCGGCATTGACGGTGATGGTTTCCGTCACCGTCATCGCGCCGCTCTTTTCAAGCACGATATCGGAGACGTAGGAATTGATGACCTCGGCGGCCCGTAGCGGAGCGGCGGCCAAGATCAGAAGCAATGCAAGGCAAAGACCAGAAAGCCGCCGGATCATCTCACTCCTCCGCTAACGGCTCCCCGGCCGCTTCAGATACTATCAGCCCTCGTCTCTATAATGCACACCAAGGCCCGCCATCACGTCCCAGTATTCCGGGAAGGTCTTGCCGACGCAATCCGGGTCGAGAATGGTGATGCCGCCGATCTTCAGCCCCGCCAGCGCGAAGCTCATGGCGATGCGGTGATCAGCGAAGGTGTCGATATCAGCCGGCAGCGTCTGGCCAGCAAGACCTGGATCGGACGAGACGATCAGGTCGTCGCCCTCCTCGGTCGCAAGGCCCGCGTGGATGTTGTTGAGGCCCGTGGAGACGGCGCGGATGCGGTCGCATTCCTTCACACGGAGGTTGGCGATCCCGACGAAGCGCACCGGCGTCTTGTTGAAAGCGGCAAGCACCGCGATGGTTGGCACCGCGTCCTGCATCTGCGAGCCGTCGATTTCGGCCGGAAGATGCGGGAACTGGCGGATGACATCGTAGGCCTTGGCGTCCGGCTGGGTGAAGTCCTCGTTGGCGAGGCCGAGATCGATCGCGCCCTTGGTCAGCACTTCAGCGGCCCAGAGATAGGTCGCGGCGGATGCATCCGGCTCGACGACGAAATCGGTCGCGGTGTAGCCCGTGGGCTCGATGACCCAAGAGGACGACGTCGGCTGCGAGACCTTGGCGCCGAAAGCGCGCATGGCAGCGAGCGTCAGGTCGATATAGCCGCGGGCGCCGATATCGGCACCGGCGAGCTCAATGGTGAAGGGCTCCGAGCCGCAGGCGGCGGCCATCTGCAGGGCGGAGACGTACTGGCTCGACAGGCCGGCGTCGATGACGACCTTGTTCGTCGAAAAGCTTCCGTTCGCATCGATGGTGACCGGCGGGCAGCCGGTGGGCGCTTCGATGGCGACGCCGAGCGACTGCAGCGCGTCGATCAGCGGTTTGATCGGACGCTTGCGCATATGCTCGTCGCCATCGACGACATAGCGACCGTGGCCAAGCGCGAGCGCTGCGGTCAGGAAGCGGGTGGCGGTGCCGGCATTACCGAGGAAGAGCGGGCCGGCCGGCGCCTTGAGCTCGCCCGAGCTGGTGACGACGAAGGTGGTTGCATCCGGCTCATCCACGGTCACGCCCATGGCGCGCAGGGCGTCCGCCATATAGCGCGTGTCGTCGCTCTTCAGCGCGCCGGTGAGACGGCTGGTGCCCTTGGCGAGGCCGGCGAGCAGCAGCGCACGGTTGGTGATCGACTTCGAGCCGGGAGGAACCGCGCGGCCGGACAGCGGCGCAGCGGCCGGGATGATGGTGAGCTTGTCTTTACTCATGGACGTGTCTTTTCACTACATGTCTTTTCGGCAATTGCGCACGGCCTTATGCGGCCGCGCTCTTCCCTGCTCATAGCAGCTTTTCGACAAAGGCAAATGCCTGTTATCAGAACTTTCGGGATCAGAACTTTACCGAGGGAACGGCGCGATCGGCCTCGTTGGTGATTTCGAAATACTCGCGCTTGCTGAAACCGAACTGGCCGGCGACGAGGTTCGAGGGGAAGCTCTCGACCTTGACGTTGAGATCGCGCGCCGCGCCGTTGTAATAGCGACGGGCCATCTGGATCTCGCTTTCCATGGTTTCGAGCGAGGTCTGCAGCTCGCGGAAATTCTCGTTGGCCTTCAGATCCGGATAGGCTTCGGCGAGCGCCATGACGCGGCCGAGGGCGGCACCCAGCAGTCCTTCGGCCTGGGCACGTCCGGCGACGTCGCCTGTCGGTACCGCCTGTGCCTGGTTGCGGAGCTTGACGACCTCTTCGAGCGTCGTCTTCTCGTGGGTGGCGTAGCCCTTGACTGTCTCGATCAGGTTGGGGATCAGGTCGGCGCGGCGCTTCAGCTGCACGTCGATGCCGGACCAGGCTTCTTCCGCCATCTGCCGGGCGCGCACGAGGCCGTTATAGACCATGACCGCATAGAGCGCGATCAGCACGATGAGCCCAAGAATAATATACATCGAAAATCCCCCGTTGCGACCTCAGGTCGGCGGGAGACTATGCGGGTTGCCCGCGCTTGTCATCCGGCATTTCCGCATCGGTGGCGGCAACCAGAAACGCATCCCAAGATCTTGCGATACCACGGCGTTTCAGGAGAGCGTAGTGTGACTGTGGAATCAGCCGACGGCGGCGGGATTCACCAGATGTCACGAGGATCAGTCAGCCCATGAGCGCAGTCATCTTCCTGCTCAACATGCTTGCCATTTCATCGTTCTTCCTGCTGCAGCGCGCGCTGCGCCCGGCGGCACGCACTGTCGATGTCAGGTCAAACGAAAGCCGCTAAGCGCTCAGCCCTCGTTATCAGGCAGCCACTGTCGCGAGATTGACGCCACCGGCATCCGTCAGCAGGAAGGCTTCGCCGCAGGCCTTAGCCAGCGTGCGCACGCGCAGGATATAGCTCTGGCGCTCCGTGACCGAGATCACGCCACGCGCGTCCAGCAAGTTGAAGACGTGGCTAGCCTTGATGCACTGGTCGTAGGCCGGGAAGACACACTTGTGCAGCTTCTGGTTATCGCTGTCGCCGGGGGCGCCGGCGGCGAGCAGCGCCTGGCATTCCTTCTCTGCATCGATGAAGTGGCGGTGCAGCATCTCGGTGTTGGCGAATTCGAAGTTGTGGCGCGAATACTCCTGCTCGGCCTGCAGGAAGACGTCGCCGTATGAAATCTTCTCGTCGCCTTCGCGGCCGTTGAAGTTCAGGTCGTAGACGTTGTCGACGCCCTGGACGTACATGGCGAGGCGCTCGAGGCCATAGGTCAGCTCGCCGGCAACGGGCGAGCACTCCAGGCCGCAGACCTGCTGGAAATAGGTGAACTGCGAGACTTCCATGCCATCGCACCAGCACTCCCAGCCGAGGCCCCAGGCTCCCAAGGTTGGGCTTTCCCAGTCATCCTCGACGAAACGGACGTCGTGCAGCAGCGGATCGAGGCCGATCGCTGCGAGCGAACCGAGATAGAGCTCCTGCAGGTTCGGCGGGTTCGGCTTGAGGATGACCTGGTACTGGTAATAGTGCTGCAGGCGGTTCGGATTTTCGCCGTAGCGGCCGTCGGACGGACGGCGCGAGGGCTGCACGTAGGCGGCCTTCCACGGCTTGGGGCCGAGCGCGCGCAGCGTGGTTGCCGGGTGGAAAGTACCGGCGCCGACTTCCATGTCGTAAGGTTGCAGCACCGCGCAACCCTTGTCCGCCCAGTAGCTGTGCAGCGTCAGGATCAGCGCCTGAAACGAGCGCTTCGGGTTCATATGGTCGGGGATGCTGGTTGCAGACATGAGGTTGGTCGCCGTTCGATTGGTTTGATGCGGCGACAGGTGCCACGAGCGGCGATGAGGGTCAAGGGTTTCGCATAGCAGGGATGGCGCGTAGGAGATCATAGAAACGGGTTAATGATCGTCATTTTGCTATCGATGACGAGACCGTGCTGGAGATCTTCGGAATAATAATTTGAGCAGCCTAGCGTCAACGCTGCAGCCAACATCGTGGCATCGTAAAACGCCAAATTATAGCGCGTTGCGAGATCGATGGCGTCCTTTGTGGTCTTTTGATCCACACTGCCTATCGCGGCCGCCATCGTCATCAGATCATCGACGGTGCGCTCGATATCGACCCAGGAAACCAGGAGCTTCTTCCTTGCTACATTGGCGAATTCGTTCAATGTCTGCGAACTGATCGCGAAAGGCTGCCTCATTAGTGCCTGAGCCGCCGGCGCCTTTTCGTCCCCCGACAACGCATAGACGATGATGTTGGTGTCGAGAAAGTTGGCGATCTCAGCCATTATCGGCTGTTCGCTTCGTCTCGGTCGAACTTCCAATCCGAGGGAAGCTGGAGCTTGAAAGCCTTGATGCGTTCGAACGCCTTTTCGCGGTCATCGTTGCGTGCAACCTCGAACGCCTTGTCCTCGGCCACCCGGATTGTCACGTCATCTCCCTCTTTGAGCTGCAGCGCATCCACAACGACGCTGGGGATGCGGACGGCAAGGCTATTTCCCCATTTTGCAACCTGCATGGCAAACCTCATGATATACATCCTCACCCTGTATATCATGAATGAGGATTACCTTCAAACGCGCAGCCTCCCCGCAGTTTGTAGGGAGGACAAGCGGCGGGCACTGCCTTATAGTAGGGGCAGACTTTGCCTTGGAGACGGTTATGAACGTCAAGAATACCGTGATGCTGTCGGATGAAGATCTTCGCTATGCGGAAGAGCTCGTCGAGGACGGGCGGTTTGCGAGCGTCTCCGACGTGGTGAGCGCGGGATTGGCGCGCATTCGGATGCTTGATCGTGGGTCTGACGATCCACTGGCCGGAATGGCGGATGAAATCCGGCGGCGTGCGCGGTTGCCCGAGGATCAGAGGATCCCCTGGGATGGGCAGGCCATGGCGGAAAAATTGAAGGAAAGGCTGGCTGAGCGATTCAAGAAAGAGGCGCCGGATGCCGTACACGATCACGCAGCATCCGCTCGTCGAAGCCGATCTTTATCAGATCGGTGAACTTATTTCGGATTATGCCGGGCTGCGGATCGGCGAAAGCAAGATCGATGGAATTACCGCGTTCATTACCCGGCTGAGCGACTTCCCCAATATAGGCAGCGTTCGAAGCGACCTCTATCCCGGATTGCGAGCCGTACCGGCGTCGGAAAAGGCGGTTGTCTGCTTCACCGTCAACGACGAAGCCGAATCCGTCTTCGTGCTCTGCGTCAGCTATGGCGGCGCGAACTGGCAGGAGCGGGTGCGGGAGCGCGGCTGATCCCCCTCAATCCTCATCCTTCTTCAAATGATACTCACCCGTCACCGGGTCCTTCACCAGCGTGCCGATCGCGCCGGTCTGCTGCTCCTTCTGGGCGCGACGGGATTTTTCCTGCAGGCGCTTGGCTTCGGCCACGAAGCGGCGGTAGAGGAGCCAGGCGCCCAGGACGAGCACACCCATGATCAGAAGTTGCGGCATGTCGTCTATGTTGCTCCGTTAGAGGCCGTATCGGCCCCACAATGCCTTGTCTTCGGCGGTCTCGACAAGACCCGCCGCGACGCCGGACGCTATGCCCTCCAGCGAGGCGGATGATATGCCGGGAATGCGGCGTCCGAAAAGCCCCCTTGCAGGAGTTACGAGCTCGAGCTTGGTTTTCGAGCCGTAGCGCTTCTTCAGTTCCTGGCGCATGTCGCCGAGGCCGTCGATCAGGCCGAGTTCGAGGCCGCGCGTGCCGGTCCAGAACAGACCGGAGAAGACCGTCTCGTCATCCTTCAGCTTACCGGCGCGGCGCTCGCGCACCATTGCGATAAAGATCTGGTGGATCTCCAGCTGCAGCGTCTTCAGATATTCGATGTCCTTTTCCTTCTCCGGCTGGAAGGGGTCGAGGATCACCTTGTTTTCGCCCGCGGTATAAACGCGGCGCTCGACGCCGATCTTCTTCAGGAGTTCGGGAAAGCCGAAACCGCCGGAGACCACGCCGATCGAACCGACGATCGAGGTCGGGTCGGCGATGATCTCGTCGCCCGCGAGCGCGATCATGTAGCCGCCAGAGGCCGCGACATCCTCGACGAAGACGATGACCTTCTTCTGCTTCTCGCGCGCCAGTTCGCGGATGCGGGTGAAGATCAGCCGCGACTGAACCGGCGAGCCACCGGGCGAATTGATGGAGATGGCGACGGCGGGGGCGTCCTTGAAGGCGAAGGCCTTTTCGAGAACCTGCGCGGTGGAGGCAAGGTTCAGCGCCGGGCGGAACTGGCTGCCACCTGTCATGATCGCGCCCTGGAGCCTGACAACCGGGATCACGATGCCCTCCGTGCGGAAGCGCTTCGGCATCAGTTTTCTCAAAAATCCGGCCATTCCCATTCCTTCGTATAGGCTGCGTGAAACGTCCCTCCCATGTATGCGTCGCAACGGCAAACGCAATGGGCGGGACATAAAACAACTGCACGCCAAGTTTCTTGTTGCGAATGACTTGCATTATCATTCTAATCGGCCATATTGCTCTTATTGATAAACAGGCGGATGCTGCATGGACATTATGACACCGAAGGCCAAGACGGGCTGGCGCCACGAGCGCGAGGAGGCGTCGATGGCCGATGTCCACCGTTCGATCGGAACGCAGAAGCACGCTTCTCGCTGGCGCCGGGCGCTGGCTTTCGTCGGCCCCGGATATCTGGTGGCCGTCGGCTATATGGACCCCGGCAACTGGTCGACATCGCTCGCGGGCGGCTCGAAGTTCGGCTATACGCTTTTGACGGTGGCGCTGTTGTCCAACCTGATGGCGATCGTGCTGCAATCGCTCTGTGCACGGCTTGCCATCGGTTCCGGTCGCGATCTGGCGCAGGCCTGCCGCGACGCCTTCCCGCGATGGGTTTCGATCCCGCTCTGGCTGTTCGCCGAAATCGCGATCATTGCCACCGATATCGCCGAGGTAATCGGCACGGCGATCGGCCTCAACCTGCTGTTCGGCATCCCGCTCGAACTCGGCGTCCTCATCACCGCGCTCGACGTCTTCCTCATCCTCTACCTGCAGAAGATCGGATTCCGCTTCGTCGAGGCCTTCGTGATCGCGCTGCTCGGGATTATCACGGTCTGCTTCGGCGTGCAGATCTTCATGGCCGATCCGCAATGGGGCGATGTCATCCGCGGCTTCTTCCCGACCACGGAGATCGTCTCCAATCCGGAGATGCTTTATCTGGCGCTCGGCATTCTCGGCGCCACGGTCATGCCGCACAATCTCTACTTGCATTCCGGCATCGTACAGACCCGCGATTACGGCCACAGCCTGCCGGAAAAGCGCGAGGCGCTGACCTTCGCGACGATCGACTCGACGGTGGCGCTCTGCTTCGCGCTTCTGATCAATGCCTCGATCCTGATCCTGGCTGCCGCAGCCTTTCATGCCAATGGACGCACCGATGTTGCCGAACTCGGCGAAGCTTCCTCGCTGCTGGCACCGCTGCTCGGGCTTGCGCTGGCGCCGACGCTGTTCGGCATCGCGCTTTTATGCTGCGGCCTGAACTCGACCGTGACGGCCACCATGGCCGGGCAGATCATCATGGAAGGATTCCTGAAGATCCGGCTGCAGCCCTGGATCCGGCGACTGATCACCCGCGCCATCGCCATCGTGCCGGCCGGTTTCGTGACCATCTGGTATGGCGACGCAGGCACCGCCGAGCTTCTGATCCTGACGCAGGTCGTGCTCAGCCTGCAGCTTTCCTTCGCGGTCTTCCCGCTGGTGATGTTCACTGCCAACAAGGCCAAGATGGGCGAGCTCGTCGCACCGCGTTGGCTGTCCGCCATTGCCTACACGATCGCCATCGTCATCGCCGGGCTGAACATCAAGCTGCTGTTCGACTTCGTGATCGGCTAGATCAATTCCGCTTTTCTTCGAAACGCGTAACCGTTCTAGTTTTTTATTTACACGCAATTCCAGGAAAACCGCTTCGCACTTTTCCTGGAATTGCTTTAACGCCTGGAATAAGCGGCGCGACCATTGTTGAGATCATCGACGAGGGGGGAGAACTTGTGGCTCCCCTCTTCGTGCATGATCAGCGGCGCGCGCAGCGACAGACGCGCGCGCGACCCCTTTATCGCGGTCACCAGAATGCGCACGGCGTTTTCGCCTTCGCGCGGGTGGATGGCCGTGATTTCGATGCCGCCGAAGCGGTTGCCGCAGGCGTCGATGATCTCGGCGATCGATTCCGGCCGCGCGATCAGCGACAGCTGGCCGCCCGGGATCATGATGGCGCCCGATGTGCGCAGCCAGCTTTCGAACAGGTCTTCGGTCATCGCATGCGCCTCGGCCTTCAGGGCATCCGGCGTCTTGCGGTCGCCGGGATCGTTGAAGGGCGGGTTGAGGATGACGTGGTGGAAGCTCTCGTCGATCAGGCCGGCGTCGTTGCGCGCCTTGGCCTTCAGCGTCACATCCGCCTCGATGACGGTGACGCGGCCCAGCATGTGTTCGTTGTCAGGTAGCAGCAGGCTGCGGCGGGCATAACCAGCCATCTCGGCGGAGCGCTCGAAGAGCACGACCTCGGCCTTTGGCAGCCGCGAGGCCACTGCAAGACCAGCCGCGCCAGCGCCGGCGCCGAGATCGGCGACCCTCACCGCCCTGTCGTCGGCCACCAGCGCGGCCAACAGCATCGCGTCCATGCCGGAGCGGTGGCCCCTGCCCCTTGGCTGAAGGATATGAAAGCCGCCGCGGTGAAACGCGTCGATGGTCTCGGTTACGGGCATGGGCTGGCTGGTCACGGCATCGCTCACTTCTGCTCGCGCAATTCGTCGCCCAGGCCGGCGTCGATGAGGATGCGGCGGGCGCGATCGGCCTGATCGTCCTCGACCAGCAGGCGGCGCGGCAACATGCCGAGCGAGCCTTCCAATATGCTCATGCCCTGATCGGCGATGAAGCAATGGATGCCGGCATCCTTCATCAGGCTTTCCGCGAAGGAGAGCAGCACGGGATCGTTGGCGCGGATAAGTTCATGCATTTACCGTGAAATCCCTTTCAATTTTCCGCGACGTGGCAATTTCGCCTCTTGCCGCTCAAGCCGCCCCTTTCTATTGTCAAATTCACAGAGTGAACAGGAGTCCGGGTCGTTGGGCGTGGTCATACCGCTTGAAGAAAGCAAAAACAAACTGGCATCCGTCAAGCCTTTGGTGGATCTTACCAAGGCGGATATGGAGCGGGTCAACCAGTTGATCCTTTCTAAGGCCGGTTCCGACGTGCAGATGATCCCCGAAGTGGCGAACCATCTGATCTCGTCCGGCGGCAAGCGCCTGCGCCCGATGCTGACGCTCGCCTCCTCGGTGCTCTATGGCTACAAGGGCGAAAACCACATCAAGCTAGCGACCGCGGTCGAGTTCATGCACACGGCAACGCTGTTGCACGACGACGTCGTGGACGAGAGCGACCTGCGCCGCGGCAAGTCCACCGCCCGGATGATCTGGGGCAACCAGGCAAGCGTGCTGGTCGGCGACTTCCTGCTCGGCCAGGCCTTCCGCATGATGGTCGATGTCGGCTCGCTCGATGCGCTGGACGTTCTCTCGTCGGCCGCCTGCGTCATCGCCGAGGGCGAGGTGCTGCAGCTATCCGTCGCCAAGAACATGGAAACCACCGAGGACGACTATCTCTCGGTCATCCGCGCCAAGACGGCGGCGCTGTTTGCGGCCGCGGCCGAAGTCGGCCCGATCGTGGCGGATGCCGGCAAGGCCGGCCGCAACGCGATGAAGTCCTACGGCATGAACCTTGGCCTCG
This sequence comes from Hyphomicrobiales bacterium, assembly GCA_900472605.1. Lineage (GTDB taxonomy): Bacteria > Pseudomonadota > Alphaproteobacteria > Rhizobiales > Rhizobiaceae > Rhizobium. The sequence goes on from UCJD01000003.1 coordinate 11,153, forward strand.
CCTTCCAGCTGGTCGACGACGTACTCGATTACGGCGGCAAGGCTGCCGATCTCGGCAAGAATGTCGGCGACGACTTCCGCGAGGGCAAGATCACGCTTCCCGTCATCCTCGCCTATCGGCGCGGCACCGAGGAAGAGCGCGCCTTCTGGCGCAAGGCGATCGAGGGTGGCGAAAGCAACGACCAGAACCTCGAAAAGGCACTCGGCCTGATCACCAAGTATGGAACGCTGAACGATACCATTGGTCGGGCGGTCCATTATGGCACGATTGCACGCGATGCACTGGCGCCGCTTCCCGATACGGCATGGAAATCCGCACTGATGGAAGTCATCGACTTCTGCATCGAGCGCGTCAATTAACCGACGATCATTGGTCCAAGGCTGATTTTCTTGCGGGGTCGCTTCAAAAAAGCCATCCTGTCGTGAATCAGTCTTCTCAACTGATTTTGCAGTCGACGCTGGTGGGCTGTTCTCACGAAAGGTTTTCTAATGCGGCGGAAATTTGCCATACGTCTTCTTTCGAGCGCGGCACTCGCGGCAGTTCTGTCGCTGAGCGCGCTTGGCGGCGCCAATGCCGAAGACGCGGCCAAGAAGGACGACGCCAGCGCGACCGTGATCTTCGATCCTGATAGCGTGAACACCTTCTCCGGCGCATTGCTCGCCGCCCGCACCGCCGATGTCGACCACGATTACGAAACGGCGATCGAACTCTACAAGAAGGCGCTGCAGATCGAGCCGGGCAATCCGGAGATCCGCCAGCGCCTGATGATTTCGCTACTGCTCAATGGCGACATCAAGGACAGCGTGCGCTACGCCAACGAACTGAAGAACGATCCGAGCATCGAGCGCCTCTCGACCATCGTGCGCGGCGCCGACGCGATCCGCCGCGGCGAATACAAGACGGCCGAGAGCGCGCTGAAGACCACCGGCCCGACCGACCTCGACCGTGTCATGAACGACCTGATGGCCGCATGGGCGCGGCTTGGCACCGGCAAGGGCAAGGACGCCCTGTCGCAGGTCGAGAAGCTGAAGGGGCCGGACTGGCTCGCCATCTTCCAGAACTACAATGCCGGCGCGATCGCCATCGTCAACGGCGACGTGCGCTCGGCGCGCAAGCACCTGAACGACGCCGTGCTCGACAAGGATGGCGCGGCCACTGCACCCGATACCTTCATGCGCGCCGTGATGGCGCTCGCCCGGCTGGAAGCGACGCAGGGCAACAAGCAGAAGGCGCTCGACACGGTTTCGGTCGGTGACAACCTTTTGCCGAACTACGCACCGCTTAACGCGCTGCGCCAGAGCATCACCAACGACGAAAAGCAGGTACAGCAGATCACGACCGCCAAGCAGGGTGCTGCCGGCGTGCTGTTTTCCTTCGCCGGCGCGCTGAACCGCGATGGGGCCGAAGACATCGTCTCGCTCTACCTGCAGATCGCCCGCGCGCTTGATCCTGACAGCGCCGACGCGCTGGTCATGCTCGGCGGCCTGGCCGAGAAGCAGAGCCAGCTGGACCGCGCCATCGCGCTCTACAAGGAAGTGCCCGACAATTCGCCGATGAGCCGTATCTCCGAGCTGCAGCTCGGTCTGGCGCTGGCCGAAGGCGGCAAGGTCGAGGAAGCCCGCAAGCACCTGCAGGGGCTGATCCAGTCGGACCCGAAGGATATTCGCAGCTATCTCGCCTATGGCAGCGTTCTCTCCGACGCCAAGGACTACAAGGCGATGGCGGAGAACTACGACAAGGCTGTCGATGTGATCGGCCCGCTGCCGGGCAAGACCGCCTGGACGGTGTTCTTCCAGCGCGGCATCGCCTATGAGCGGCTGAAGCAGTGGGACAAGGCCGAGCCGAGCTTCCGCAAGGCGCTGGAGCTGAACCCGAACCAGCCGCAGGTCTTGAACTATCTCGGCTATTCCTGGATCGACATGAACCGGAACCTCGACGAGGGGCTGGAGATGATCAAGAAGGCCGTCGATCTCAGACCCGACGACGGCTATATCATCGATTCGCTCGGCTGGGCCTATTTCCGCCTCGGCAAGTTCGACGACGCTACCGAGGAACTGGAGCGCGCGGCACAGATCAAGGCCGGGGACGCGACGATCAACGACCATCTGGGTGACGCCTACTGGCGCGTCGGGCGCAAGCTCGAGGCCGTCTACCAGTGGAACCGGGCACTGGGCTCGGAACCCGAGGCCGCCGAGATCCCGAAGATCAAGGACAAGATCGCCAACGGCCTGCCTGCCCTGACCGACGATGCCAAGACCGTCGACAAGAAGACGCCGGATCCTGTTCCTGTCGAACCCAAGCCGGCCGACAAGAAGACCTGATCATCCATGGCTGTCACGGGTGCTGACACCGGCTTCGGCTTCGCCGACGGCGTTGCAATCAGCGAGGATGCCTTTGCCAAGATCAATCTGGCCCTGCATGTGACGGGCCAGAGAGATGATGGCTATCATCTGCTCGAAATGCTCGTGACGTTCACCCGGTCGGGCGACCGGCTGGACTTCGCGCCGGCCGATACCGACGAGTTTCACATCTCCGGTCGCTTCGGCGACGCGCTTGCCGGTGACGGCGGCCCCAATCTGGTGCTGAAGGCGCGCGATGCGCTGCGCCTCGCTGTGCTTGACGCCGACGGGAGCGCGCCGCCCGTCCGCATTCATCTGCGAAAAGACCTGCCGATCGCCTCCGGCATCGGCGGCGGATCGGCGGATGCGGCAGCGACGTTGCGCGGGTTGATGCGGCTGTGGGGCACTTCCCTGCCCGCCGCGACCGTCGACGCCATCGCCATCAAGCTCGGCGCCGACGTGCCGATGTGTCTTGCGAGCCGGCCGCTGATCGCGCGCGGGATCGGCGAGGAGATCGAGACGGTGGGCGACTTGCCGGTTTTTGCCATGGTGCTCGCCAATCCGCTGAAGGGTGTTTCGACGCCCGAGGTGTTCCGTCGGCTGACGACGAAGACGAACGGCACGCTTGCCATCGCTCCCGGCCTCTCCTGGCTCGACGCGCTGCGCGCCATGCGCAACGATCTCGAAGCGCCGGCCCGCGCGCTGCTGCCCGAGATCGCCGAGATATCCGATATGCTCAGCGATCAGGGCGCGCTCTTCGTGCGGATGTCGGGATCGGGCGCGACGTGCTTCGGCATATTTGCGAGCTTGGACGAGGCCGAGGCTGCGGCGCGGGCGCTTCACGGCAAGCGACCGGACTGGTATTTCGAGGCAACCGAAACATTGGCGGGAGATGATGATGACAGGCGTTGACGACACGCGACCGTTCATTCCGGTGGGATTTGCCGTTCTGACCGTTTCAGACACGCGCACAGCGGAAGACGATCGCTCCGGCGATACGCTGGCGGCGCGCATCCTTGAAGCCGGACACCGGCTGGTCGCCCGCGCCATCGCGCCCGACGACAGACAAGCGATCGCCGAGCAGGTGCAGGCCTGGACCGCGCAGGCGGATGTCGACGTGATCATCACCACAGGCGGCACCGGCTTTACCGGCCGCGACGTGACACCGGAGGCGCTGGAACCACTGTTCGACAAGCGCATGGACGGTTTTTCGGCCGTCTTCCACCGCATTTCGCAGGACAAGATCGGCACTTCCACCGTGCAGTCGCGGGCGACGGCGGGGCTGATCGGAACCACCTTCGTCTTCGTGCTGCCGGGATCTCCCGGCGCCTGCAAGGACGCGTGGGACGGCATCTTGAAGGCGCAGTTCGATTATCGCCACATGCCGTGCAACTTCGTGGAAATCATGCCGCGACTCGACGAGCATCTGAAGCGCGGCGTTTAGCTAGCTCCGCGCCGAACGCGCCACCCAGGACGGGATGAGCTCGGCCGACAGCCTGCGCAGCTTCTGGCCCTTGACGAATTCGGAAAGCCCCATGCCGCTGCGCGCCGTCGCCAGCGCATGTTTTTTCGGCAGCAGTAGGCCGAGCTCCAGCGGTGCGAGACGGCGAAGGCGCTGATAGAAGGGCCTGCGATAGACGCGCGAGGCGGTGAAGCGGGCGGGCAGCTTGTTCAGCGCCACATATTCGGCGATCTCGTCGATCCAGCCGCTCTGCGGGCGGGCGCCCGGCTCGACGAACAACAGCCACTCGCCGCGCGCCGAACGCAGTATGTCCTTGATTTCCCAATGCTGATGGAAGCGGCAGCCGGCGGCGTCCGCGACCTTGGAGGAGCCATCGCGCGAGCCGTGGTCGAGCACCACCACATCGCTTACCAGCCCTTCCACGGCACCAGCAACCAACACCGATAACGTCTGCGCCAGCTCAGGTTCCTGATCCCGGCATTCCAATACAACAGTCAACATTGCTTATTTATAGTGCGACGCACAAAACATTACCAGCGACAGTTTTCCAATTTTGTTCTTGCATTGTTCTCATTTCAGCGATAGGAATTTAATCACCAGAACGGATGGCGGCCACAAGTCTTCCATCGACGGAGAAACCCGATGAACGAACAGTCCCTTGCAGGGCAGGCCGCATTCGCGCCTGCCAATACGGCGGATATTGCCGACGCGATGATCGTTTCTTCCGGCCTCAGGATCGAGGTCGACCGTCGGCGTGGCCGTGGTGCCGGGCTGAACCCGAGCGGGCGCTTCGAGCCGCAAAGCCGGGAAGGCTTCGACGACGGCTGGCAGACGCTGGAAGAGCTACCGCCGTTCAAGACCGAGGTGCAGATCGAAAAGCCGCGCACGGCGATCACCCGCAATGAATCGCCGGATATTCCCTTCGACCGTTCGATCAATCCCTATCGCGGCTGCGAACACGGCTGCATCTATTGCTTCGCGCGGCCAACCCACGCCTATATGGGCCTGTCTGCCGGGCTGGATTTCGAAGCGAGGCTGTTTGCCAAACCGGATGCGCCGAAACTCCTGGAGCGCGAACTCGCCAAGCCCGGCTACAAGCCGCGGGTGATTGCGATCGGCACCAACACGGACCCGTATCAGCCGATCGAGAAGGAATGGCGGATCATGCGGGATATCCTTGAGGTGCTGGAGCGGGCGAACCATCCTGTTTCCATCGTCACCAAATCGGCGCTCATCCTGCGCGATCTTGATATCCTGCAGCGCATGGCGGAGAAGAACCTGGTGCGCGCCTCGCTGTCGGTGACGACGCTGGACCGCAAGCTGGCACGGACGATGGAGCCGCGTGCATCGACCCCGTCGAAGCGGCTCGATGCGCTGAAGGCGCTGAGCGACGCCGGCATTCGCACGTCGGTGATGATGGCGCCGGTCATTCCAGCGCTGAACGACCACGAGATCGAGCGCGTGCTCGATGCGGCGCATGCCGCGGGCGCTACGGAAGCGGGTTATGTGATCCTGCGTCTGCCGCTGGAGGTGTCGCCGCTGTTTCGCGACTGGCTGCTGCAGCACTATCCGGATCGTTACCGCCACGTCATGTCGCTGGTGCGTTCGATGCGCGGCGGCAAGGATTACGACGCCGATTTCGGCAAGCGCATGAAGGGTGCCGGCCCCTATGCCTGGCAGATCGCCCGGCGCTTCGAGATGGCCACGAAGCGGCTTGGCATGACCCGCCGCAGCATGCCGCTGCGCGACGACCTGTTCGTACCGCCGAACGGTAGCGGCGTGCAGTTGTCGCTGCTTTGATATTGCCTTCGGACGGCTAACCCTGGCCGTCCGTTCTCAAGTCCCCGGTCCGCCGCCCTGTTTCGGGGACTTGCAGGAAATCGGGTTGGCGTGCGAAGTTCAGCCGCATGAAACGTCGCACGCCACCCGATTCTCCCATGCTTTTCGAAGATGTCCCCCTGATGCCGGATTTCCGGCTGGAGCTGAAGGCGCGCAAGGCCGGCCACTGGCCGGTCGCCGGCGCCGATGAGGCCGGTCGCGGGCCGCTGGCGGGACCTGTGGTTGCCGCCGCCGTCATTCTCGACCCCAAGCGCATCCCTGATGGTCTGAACGATTCCAAGCAGCTCTCCGCGCAAAGACGGGAAGAGCTGTTCGAGCAAATCCTTGCCACCGCAACCGTCGCCATCGCCTCATCCAGTTCGCGTCGTATCGACGAGACGGATATCCGCAAGGCAAGCCTCGATGCCATGCGCCGCGCCATCCTGAGCCTCTCCATCCCTGCAAGCTATGTGCTGACCGACGGGCTGGACGTGCCCCCCGGGCTCGAATGCCCCGGCCAGGCCGTCGTCAAGGGAGACGCCCGCTCGGTGTCGATCGCCGCCGCCTCTATCGTCGCCAAGGTCACGCGCGACCGGATGATGACGCGCGCCGACCTCATCTTCCCCGCCTATGGCTTCGCGGCGCATGCCGGCTATGGCACCGCGAAACACCGTGCCGGTATCGACAGCCACGGCCCCTGCCCGCTGCACCGCATGAGCTTCGGTACATTGAAGCGGTTCGCGACGATCGACGGCGAATAGGACATCCCCAGAACGCAAAAAGCCCCGGCGAACCGGGGCTTTGAAATGCGATAGGACCGATCTCAGTTGAGGCGGGTCTTTACTTCACCAATGGCGTTGCCGAAGAGTTCGGACTGAACCTTGGCATCGGCCTTCTTGACGAGAACCGTTTCAGCGGCGGCGATGGCGAGATCGACGGCGGCGGAACGGACCGCCTTCATCGCATCGTTTTCAGCCTGCTTGATCTTCGCTTCCGAAACCGCGGTGCGGTTGGCAACGAATTCTTCGGTCTTCTTCTTGGCTTCGGCGGTGAACATTTCCGCTTCGCGCTCGGCGGCTGCCAGGATGTGGGCAGCTTCGGCTTCGGCTTCCTTGCGCTTACGCTGATATTCGGCCAGCAGGTGCTGGGCCTCTTCACGCAGGCGCTTGGCTTCCGAGAGTTCGTTGCGGATCTGATCGGCGCGGTCGTCGAGCGACGTCGCCATCATGCCGGGAACCTTGAGGTAAACGACCAGCGCCAGGAACAGGACGAGACCGACGAATGCGAAGAATGTTGCGTCCAATGCAAATTCCATCGATCAGGCTCCCTTCTTGGCGGCGTTGACGGCAGACGTCACTTCAGCCTTGGTGGCGGTGCCACCGACCAGCTGTTCGACGACGGCCTTTGCCGTTTCCTCGGCGATCGTGCCGACATCCGCGAATGCCTTCGCCTTGATATCGGCGATGTGGCCTTCCGCAGCCTTCAATTTTTCGGCCAGACCCGCTTCGACCGCACGGCGGTCGGCTTCGGCCTTGAGCTTGGCGGCGTCGCGCGCTGCCGTGCCGATTGCATTCGACTTGGCGCGGGCTTCGGCGAGTTCGGCTTCGTAGGCAGCAACGTCTGCGTCTGCCTGCGCCTTCAGGCGTGCAGCCTCATCGAGGTCCTGGGCAATGCGCGTGTGGCGCTGCTCGAGGATACCGCCGATGCGCGGTGCAATGACCTTTTGCATGAGCACGAAGAAAATGACGAAGGTAATCGCCAGCCAGAGCAGCTGGGACGCATACGTCGAGGTATCGAATGGCGGGAATACACCGCCCTTGTGTTCGGCTGGCACGCCGGTCTCGGTATGAACCTCGCCTGCGGCCGGGGCAGCATGCGCGTCTGTACCGGTCGCTGCACCAGTTTCTGCGGTTCCCGCCGGGGCTTCTTCAGCGTAAGCCGGGGTCACAAAAAACATGCTCACCTCCAGGTGTACTGCAAATACAAAGGATCACGGCTCGCTGTTCGCAGGCCGTGATCCCTCAGTGCGCCGAAATTAAACGGCGAACAGCAGAAGGAGAGCGACGAGCAGCGAGAAGATGCCCAGAGCTTCCGTAACGGCGAAGCCGAATACCAGACGGCCGAACTGGCTGTCAGCGGCAGACGGGTTGCGCAGGGCGCCCGAGAGATAGCTGCCGAAGATATTGCCGAGGCCGAGAGCCGTACCGGCCATACCGAAGCAAGCGAGGCCTGCACCGATGAACTTTGCTGCTTCCGCGTCCATGTTGTACTCCTTTGGAATGGTTGTTGCGGCGAATTGACTGACGCCGTCAGGCGTCAATGTCGGTATCCCTTAGTGGCCACCTGGGTGGATCGCGTCGTTGAGGTACATGCAAGTCAGCACCGCAAAGACGTAAGCCTGGAGGAAGGCGACGAGGAACTCGAGACCGGTCAGGGCGACGGTCATGATGAGGGGAAGAACTGCGCCGCCGATACCGACTGCACCCATGGCTCCGAGCGAGGCGACGAAGCCTGCGAACACTTTAAGGGTGATGTGACCGGCCAGCATGTTGGCGAAGAGACGAACGGAGAGCGAAATCGGACGCGACAGGAACGAGATGATTTCGATGGCGACGACCAGCGGCAACAGAATGCCGGGAACGCCCTGAGGCACGAAGACATTCAGGAAGCCGAAGCCGTGCTTGTAGAAGCCGTAGACCAGAACCGTGCCGATGACGAGCAAAGCAAGAGCAAAGGTGACGATGATCTGGCTGGTGATGGTGAAGAAGTACGGGAACATGCCGAGCAGGTTTGCGGTCAGCACGAACATGAAGAGCGAGAAGACCAGCGGGAAGAACTTCATCCCCTTGGATCCGGCGCCTTCCTTCAGCATTCCCGCGATGAACTCGTAGGACATTTCGGCGACCGACTGCGAACGGCCCGGCACGATGGCGCGGTTGGATGTCGAGAAATAGAGGAAGCCGGCAGCCACGGCAGCGGACGCCGCCATGAACAGCGAAGCGTTCGTAAACGAGAAATCAATCCCGCCGATTTCGATCGGCACAATCTTCTGGATCAGGAACTGATGAGTCGGATCGTTAGACACCGCTTGTTCTCTCTATATCTTATACCCGCACGAGACGGGATTATTGCACTGGATCGAACGCCTGAACGTTCCGCCCTATTTCCGGTCGCTTTCGCGCATATCGAGGTCCGGTTTCGCAACCTTGCCCGCAGCGCGCATCACGTTCAGCACGCCGGCACCAAATCCAAGAAGAAGAAGTACGATCAATCCCCAAGGCGCAGTGCCGACAAAACGGTCGAAGAGATAGCCGAGGACAGCGCCGACCACGATCGCGGAAATGAACTCGCTCGAAAGCTTCATCGCCTGGGCGTAGCCCTTGCGGCTCACCTCGGCGCGGGCCTCGTCGGCCTCGTCCTTCCCCGCCTCGATGCGCTTGGTTGCGAGTTCCGCTCCCAGTTGCGCACGGCGCTTTTCCAGACTCTCCTCGCGGTCATCCGCCATCGTGCTCTCCTCCGCCTGCCGCCGTCCGCTACGCCGCTACCCCGGTTTACCGGACAACGACCCCAAGGCTGAAGAACCTTCCGGCCCGCTTTGAAGTCGCGCGCAACATAGTTTTAGCAAAATCCATAGTCAAGGCGTAGCAGGCCTATGTCCAGCCATAAAATAAGCAATCAAAAACATATGGTTAGATCGATACGGGCGGGTTGCAGCGGAATCGAAGGAAAGAATCCGCTTCAAGCTGGGGCGATATGCACGGAAAACGGCTTAATATCGGCGCTTTTGTCAGCTCCAGCCGCCGCCATAGGTGCGGTAGAAGACGTGCAGGCCGATGCGTCCGACCTTTTCCATGGTCTTTGCCCATTTCGGGCGGACATAGACGGCATGGTAATGGGTGGCGGAGCCGACCTGGGGAAGCCAGATGCGGCCGGCGGTGACCGCCATCGCCACATCGCGGGCGATTCTCCAGTGGTCCTGCGAGTTCACGCGGTCCTTGATGTTGTCGCAGGCAAAGGAGAACTGGCAACGGTTGCGCCAATCCTCGTTCTGGTAGACGACGCCGCAGATGGTCTTGGGATAGGCGGGATTGCGCACGCGGTTGAGGATGACCTGGGCGACGGCCGCCTGGCCCTTCACGGTTTCACCGCGGGCCTCAAAATAGATGCCTGAGGCGAGACACTGCTGCTCGGCTGGGGAAAAGACGCTGGCCGGCAGGATGCTTGCGGCCCAGGCGTGATCCTTCGGGCCGATCTCAGGCTTGAAACGGCCATCGTCGGCCTTGTCGGTCAGGATGGAATCGAAGGGCGACTGGCGGGCGTAATCGGGAGCCGCCGGGGCAAAGGCCGTTGCGAGTACGTCGGACTTGTTGCTGGTGACGAGATCGGCCAGCATGGGCGAGATGTCGGCGGCGGGCTTCGGCGTCTGCTTCTTGTAGAAGTTGGTGGCGATCTCGATTTCCTTGCCGCGGATCTTCGGCTTCACGAAGGCCGACTTGTCCTTCAGATTGAAGGTCGGCTGGAACAGGAGACGCGTCCGCTGGAGGATGGAGCCGGCGGAGAAATCCTTTGGCGGCTGCACCTGCTCGACGGCGACCACCCTGCCCTTCTTGGCGGCGCGGTTGACGCGATCCTCATCCGGCGTGTCTTCGTGGCCTTTATCATTGGCGGTGAAGGCGACCTTGCGGCCATCGGGCAGAACCATGCCGGCACCGGACGCGATCGCGCCGGTAGCACTGGGGTCGGCGAATGCGAGCTCGGCCTGGTGAATGGATCCGGCGGGCGAGTTGGTCAGCACCATGCGCCAGTTCTCGCGACCCTGATCGAGCCCGGCCAGAAGGGCAGCCAGATCGGCATGGGATGCAGCGGTGGGCAACATTAGCCACGCGCAGACGCCGAAGAGCGCGGGGGAACTCCATCTTTGCAGCAAAGGGCGCAGCTTATCGAAGCGCCGCGGCTTGGCCAGAACACGATTATTTCGACGCAACACCAGACTCCGGCATGGGACGCATGAACATGCCGATAAAAATGTCTCATTAACCTTGATGCTTGGTTAATGCGGCTCTCCTAATTCATGCAGCACTTGCTTATAGAGCCTGAAACGCAAAAGCCCGGCGCGATGGCCGGGCTTTCGACAGATGGGGCGCGCGTCAGATGATGACGTGCGAGCCGAGCTCGACCACGCGGTTGGCCGGCAGGCGGAAGTAATCCGACGGGTTGGCGGCGGCGTTGGCGAGCGCGATGTAAAGGCGGTCCTGCCAATAAGGCATGCCCGATTTCGCGTCCGGCACCAGCTTGCGGCGGCCGAGATAGAAGGAGGTCGACATGATGTCGAACTTCAGACCGGTCTTGCGCAGCGTCGCCAGCGCCTGCGAGACGTTCTGCGACTCCATGAAGCCGAAGGCAAGCTCGACGCGCGAGAAGCGCTCGGAGATTTGCTCGACTTTGTAGCGGTCGGCGCTCGGCACGCGCGGCTTGTTGACCGTGCGGATCGTCAGGATCACGTTCTTGTCGTGCAGGACGTGGTTGTGCTTCAGATTGTGCAGCAGAGCCGCGGGGGCGGATTCCGGATCGCTGGTGAGGAAGATCGCGGTACCCGGAACATGGGCCGGCGAGTGATCGCTCTTGCGCTCGATGGACGAGATGAAGGAGGCCAACGGAATATCGGTGTGGCGGGTCTTCTCCATCAACAGCGCCGAGCCGCGGCGCCATGTCCACATGACGACGACAAAGGCAGTGGCGATGAGGACGGGGATATAGCCGCCATCGTGGATCTTGATGAGGTTGGCGCCGAGGAAGATGAGCTCCAGCACCAGGAGCGGCGCCAGCACGACGGTCGCGGTCAGCACCGACCAGTTCCAGCGAACGCGAACGAACTCGAAGGTCATGATCGAGGTGACGACCATGGCGCCGGTGACCGAGATACCGTAAGCGGTTGAGAGCGAATCCGAGCTGCCGAACGAGATGACCAGGAAGATGACGCCGAGGAACAACAGCAGATTGACCGACGGAACGAAGATCTGACCGGTGTTGGTTTCCGACGTGAAGAGGATTTCCATGCGCGGCAGGAAGCCCAGGTTGATCGCCTGGCGGATCAGCGAAAACGCGCCCGTGATGACCGCCTGGCTGGCGATGATGGTGGCGGCGGTCGCCAGAATGACGGCCGGCAGCAGCGCCCACTTGGGGAACATCAGGTAGAAGGGATCCGACATCGCATGCGGATTGCCGAGCACCAGCGCGCCCTGGCCGAGATAGTTGAGCGTCAGCGCCGGGAAGACCAGCACGAACCAGGCCCACTGGATCGGACGGCGGCCGAAGTGGCCGAGGTCGGCGTAAAGCGCCTCGGCGCCCGTCAGCGTCAGGAACACCGCGCCGAGCACGATGACGCCGAAGAAGCCCTCATGCAGCAGGAAGTTCACGGCGTAATACGGATTGAAGGCGGCAAGAATGCCGAAATCATCCGAGATGTGGGAGATACCGACGATGGCGAGCACGATGAACCAGAGGGCGGTGATCGGACCGAAATAGCGCGCCATGGTGCCGGTGCCGCGCGACTGCACGGCGAAAAGGACCGCGAGAATGGCGACCGAGATCGGCACGATATAGCTGCTGAGCGACGGCGCAACGAGCTTCAGACCTTCGACGGCCGACAGCACCGACAGCGCCGGCGTGATCATCGCGTCGCCGAGAAAAAGGGCAGCGCCGACGAGACCGAGCGTCATCAAGAGCGCGGTGTGGCCATTGGCGGTCTTCAACAGAAGCGCCAGCAGCGACAGCGTGCCGCCCTCGCCTTCGTTATCGGCGCGCAAGAGAAGCAGCACGTATTTGATGGTGACGATGATGGTCAGCGCCCAGATCATCAGCGAAACGACACTGATAACCTCGAAACGGGTGAGGCCATCGGCGGCGACAGGCTTCAGCGCTTCGCGAAACGCGTAGAGCGGGCTGGTACCGATGTCACCGTAGACGACGCCGACGGAGCCGAGCGCAAGATAGAAGAGCTTGCGCGGGCTCATATTCTGGTCGTGTGAATGGCTGTCTGCGGACATGAAACAAAAACAGGCTCTTCAGAGCCAGCCTTTCCAACGGAAGAAGAAAAAGGGGATGATGGCGGAAACCAGCATCAGCCCGAGCGAATAGGGATAGCCCTGGGCGAAATGCAATTCCGGCATGAATTCAAAATTCATACCATAGATGGAGGCGACCAGCGTCGGCGGCAAGAAGACCACCGATGCGATCGAAAAAATCTTGATGATCGAGTTCTGCTCGATGTTGATCAGGCCAAGCGATGCATCGAGAAGGAAGGTAATGTTGCCGGCGATGTAGGACGAATGCTCGTTGAGCGACTGAATATCGCGCGAGACGGTGCGGCAGAGTTCCTTGGTGCTGCGGTCCTGCTGTACTGCCGGCACATTGTAGAAGAAGGTCATCAGCCGCGACATGGACGCCAGGCTGTCGCGCACCTTGCTGACAAGGCGCTGATGGGCGGCGATGTCCCGAAGCTTTTCCTCGAGATAGTTCGAGGGCTTACGGACCTTCTTGGCACGATCGCCGAAGACGTGGGTGGACAGAATGTCGATGCGGGCGACCGAGATTTCGAGAATCTCTGCAGTGCGATCGATGATGGTTTCGAACAGTTTCGCCAGCAGCGAAGCGCCGTTACGCCAGTGGGCGGGAATGCGGTGAAGGGCTGCGATGAACAGCGCGAAGGACTTGGGCTGGGCGTAGCGGATGGTGATCAGGCGCTTGCCAGCGAGAATGAAGGCGACATCGGTCAGGACGGGCGCATCGGTCTCCGCCTTCCAGACCAGCGAGGCGGTCATGAAGACAGCGTCGCCTTCCGTATAGAGGCGGGCAGACGGCTCGATGTCCTTGAGGTCTTCGCGGGTCGGCACCTCGATACCGAGCGCCTTCTCCACATAGTTTTCTTCCTCACGCGTCGGCTCGATCATGTCGATCCAGACGATATCGTCGCGCAGGGTCTCTACCTTGGTGAGATCACCGAGCTCGACCGATTGACAGTTGGAGCAATAGGCCGTGATCACCGGGCGCTTCTCCCGTGATCCAGGGCTGTCAGGGCCATCGCCGTTCGCATCAAAAAACCTTCCGCGAAGCGCCGGCAAAAGCCGCGCTCAAGCTGCAAGTCTTCGAGATTAACGAAAGCGGCTGCAGAATGTTCATCAATATCCCGTCATAGCCGGCCGAAGCTCGGGTATGCACTATGCTCAACCGCATCGCAGTCACCAATCCTTCGATCGACAAGAGAACTCCGAACATGCAGCAGGCTCTGCCACTGCAGGGCTGGCTATCATCGAGCATCCGCACACGCCGCCCTCATGGCGACGGCGCGCCATATGACGGAAACCCACGCAAGAATCAAGACATCTTACGTGCACGGCGTTGTTTGATCACATTTCGCCCGCAATTGGGAGTCTAGGCGCGCGGCCCGAAACGGCACACATCACTCGAAGACGATAGCAGGTGCGGCGCGCTGCGGCTTTTCCTCAAGCTGCGCCCAGACCTTGGCGGCAATGTCTCGGTAGATGCCGGCGACGATGCCGTTGGGCTCGCTGGCCACCAGCGGGGTGCCGGCGTCTGAGGCCTCGCGGATGTTGATCGTCAGCGGCACTTCGCCGAGGAAGGGCACGCCGATGCGCTCGGCCTCATTGCGGGCGCCGCCATGGCCGAAGATGTCGTAGCGCGCGCCGGTATCGGGAGCGATGAAATAGCTCATATTCTCGACGATACCGAGAACCGGCACTTCCACCTTCTTGAACATGTTCAACCCCTTGCGGGCATCGATGAGCGCCAGATCCTGCGGCGTGGAAACGATGACGGCGCCGGCCAGCGGCACCTGCTGAGCCATGGTCAGCTGCGCGTCGCCGGTGCCGGGCGGCATGTCGACGACGAGAACATCAAGCTCGCCCCAGGCGACTTCGCGCAGCATCTGCATCAGCGCCGACTGCACCATCGGGCCGCGCCAGATCATCGCGGTTTCCTCATCGACGAGAAAGCCCATCGACATGACCTTGAGGCCATAATTCTCCATGGGATTGATGATGCGGCCATCGATCTGCGTCGGGCGGCCGGAGATATGCAGGAGGCGCGGCATCGAAGGACCGTAAATATCGGCATCGAGAATGCCGACGCGCAGGCCGTTTGCATGCAAGCCAAGCGCGAGATTGACCGATGTGGTGGACTTGCCGACGCCGCCCTTACCGGAGGCGACCGCGATGATGGCGCCGATCCCGGGCACGCCGATCTTGCCGGCGCGCTGCGGCTGCGCGTGTGCATGGCTTTCATGACCATGGCCAGCCTGCGGCGGTGTGCGGGAGGCGGCAGCGCCCGATGGTGTGCCTTTCTTGTCGGCGGTCAGCGCGACCAGGGCGCCCTTGACCCCGGGCATTTCCTTGATGACGCGCTCGGCAGCGAGCCGCAGCGGCTCCAGCTCCTTGGCGCGCTCGGCGGGAACGGTAATGGAGAAGTAGACCTTGCCATCCGAGATGAACACATCGGAGACCATGCCGAGCTCGACAATGTTATGTTCGAGATCGGGGCCGCGCACCGTTGCCAGTGTTTCCAGCACCTGTTCCTTGGTGACTTCAGTCATATCGTCCTCACACCCTTATCTGGCTCTGTAGATAGAGGAGCACGGAGTGTTCGCCAAACAAAATCGGCGGGCATCGATAGCCGGGAACGAGGAGGGAGCTTCCAAAGGAGACCGCTGAGCCATCAAGTCCGCCGGGCTTTCGCCCTGATGGCACAACGGTCACCCAACTGGATAAGAGGTTTTTAGGGCGTGGATTTCGAAAGACCAGTCAGAATTGAGGGAAAAATGCATCAGCTCGCGCTTATAGGCCGGCAGGCGTATCCCAAAAACAACAACCCGCCGCTCGATGTCCAGCGCAATAGCAACCGGGATCGAGCGGCGGGTTGAAGGTCGCGCCTTTAATATGGCGTCGTTGCCAAGTCCCCTCTGGACCGCTGACAACTAACAAGCAGAAAGCATGCCAACTCGAAACGACGGCGAATTCGTTGGGAACGGCAGCGAAAGAGCCCGAATTCGCCAGCGGCCTGGCGCAATTTTTAGGCCGATGCGACAAAATCGCACAGTATTTGGGCAGCTACTTGATTAGACCGATGCGCAATGCCTTGGCGACGGCCTGGGTGCGGTTGACCGTGTCGAGCTTCTTGGTGGCGCGGTTCAGGTAGTGATTGACCGTGTGTTCCGACAGGCCAAGGATTTCGGCGATCTCTACACTGGTCTTGCCGGCGGCGGTCCAGTTGAGACAATCGATCTCGCGGTCGGTCAGTGCATCAACCACCCGGTTGTCGAGCGCGCGGATTTCGGCCAGCCTGTCGAAGACATGCGTTGAGATGTAGTGGAGCTCCAGCATCTCCTCGGGCGCGAAGGGCTCGCGATCGCCGGAGAAGGACACCGCGCCGCGGGCGCCGGAGGGATCATGCGTCGGGAAATAGGCGCAGCGCATCATCCGGAACCGCTCGAACAAGGCCACGACAATACCCGACTTGCCGTCCGAACGATCCAGCTTCACTTTCGACAGATCGTTGAAGAACGGGACTGTCGATGAACGTAGCTTGCCCATGACGGGACTGTTGGTGAGCAGCGCCTCGTGGTCATAGGCCGATAGCAGCTCCGCCGGCCAGTTGGTGATGACGGTGTTGCTCTGCAGGTCGCGCGCCGTAGCCGAGGGAAGATTGAGCACCATGAAGGCACGAACCCGATAGGCTTCCGTCAGCCTCTTCATGAACCGAAAGATATCGAACTGGGTGTTTAATCCAGATACCTCATTTACGTATACGTTCACGGAAGTCGAATGTGGTAAAGGATTCATGGTGTTATCAGCTCAAAAAATCAGGGACGTCATAAGCGGTCTGCTTGGATCGCACGCCGACCGCAACATCGCCGTCAATATAGCCTACGGCACTACACCCCAGGACTGGGGATTGACAACTGGCAATTGTGATGATTCTTCACAAAACCACAATATGCCCATCCCCTGAAAATAAGCATATTTCTGTACGAAAGATGACGAAGGCGCCCTGGATTTGACGATTATCAAATTGGCAGGGTGTCAGCGGCGCGGGCCAAGCCCGATGCGCATGCCGCTCATGATGCTTTCAGCAGCCCGGCGGACGGGCAGCGCCCACTCCTCCAGCCGCTCTAACGTCAGCCGATAGGCAGGACCGGTCACCGAAACACCGCCGACGAAAGACAGGTCCTCGGAGCAGACAGGGGCAGCGACACAGCGGATGCCAACCTCATGCTCCTCGCGGTCGAACGCATTGCCCGAGCGACGGATGTCGGTGATCTCGCTCCGCAGCGTCTCCGGCGTCAGCGTGTTTTCCGTAAAGCGCAGGAACGACACGCTTGATATGATCGCGTCCAGCTGATCGTCCGGCAGCGCCGAAAGCGCAGCCTTGCCGACGCCGGTGCAGTAGACGGGCGAGGCATTGCCGATCTGCGAATACATCCTGACCGGCTGACTGCCCTCGACCTTGTCGAGATAGATGACAGAAGCGCCGCGCAGGACGCCGAGATGCACGGTTTCGCCGGTCAGCTGTTGCAGGGCGTTCAGATGCGGCTCGGCGATCAGCCGGAACTCGTTGCGCGCCCAGCTGCGCGAGGCAAGATCGAGAAGACGCAGGCCAGGCGCGTAGCGGCCGTCGGCCAGCACTTCCAGCAGACCTTCCTCCGTGAGATGTCCAAGCTGGCGATGCAGCGTGCCGCGCGGCTGGCCGGCGACAGAGAGAATATCGGTGAAACGCATCGGACCGTCGGCGTGCGTCACGATATCGAGCAGGACCATCAGCTTGCCGAGCGTGCCGGTTTCGCGTTTGTCCGCGCTTGCGTTTTTATCCGCGGCGTCTTTGTCCATCGCGTTTTTATCCATGATGTCGCCATCAGTCGCGCCCATGCTGGCCCTCATGCCTTGACAGAGACCCAAGGCTAATCCGATAATTCCATATAGTCAAATTGAGTTCTGAATAATGGAACTATCGGGAGGATAGTGGTGGCGGAGCTTGGAGCGCAATATCCCGAATTCAGGGACCGAAGCGTGGTGGTGACGGGTGGCGGCTCCGGCATAGGTGCTGCCATCGTCGAGGGCTTCGCCCGGCAGGGCGCCAAGGTCTCCTTCATCGATATCGCCGAGGAGGAGAGCCACGCGCTGGTCGATCGCCTGTCGCGCGATAGCCTGCACCCGGTGCGCTTCCACCAAGCCGACCTGCGCGATGTCGGGGCGATCCGCGCGACCGTCGAAGCGATCGTTGCCCATTCCGGTCCGATCGGGGTGCTGGTCAACAACGCAGCGCGCGACGACCGGCATGATTTCGACGAGGTCACGCCCGAGTATTGGGACAACAACCAGGCGACCAACCTGCGGCACGTGTTCTTTGCGGCGCAGGCGGTGGCGCCATCGATGCGGGAGGCCGGCGGTGGGGCGATCATCAACATGTCGTCGATCGCCTTCATGCTCAACATGCCCGACTTCCCGGCCTATACGACGGCGAAGGCGGCAATCATCGGACTGACGAAGAGCCTGGCGGGCAAGCTTGGTCCCGACAACATCCGCGTCAACTGCATCCTGCCGGGCATGATCGTCACCGAGCGGCAGAGGAAGCTCTGGCTGACCGAAGAGGGCATTGCCGGCATGATCGAACGGCAGTGCATCAAGAAAGTTTTGCAGGCCGACGCCATTGTCGGGCCCTGCCTGTTTCTAGCATCAGACGGCGCCTCAGCGGTGACGGCGCAGTCCCTTATTGTCGATGGAGGCATTTTCTGATGGCAACACCCCGATATATCGCGGTCGACTGGGGCACGAGCAGCTTCCGGCTGTGGTTGATTGGCAGCGATGGCAGCGTTCTGAATGAGAGCCGCAGCGACGAAGGCATGACGACAGCCGCCAAGACCGGTTTCGCCGAGGTGCTGGCCAAGCATCTGGCCAAGGTCGAAGCGCCTGATAACATCCCTGCGATCGTCTGCGGCATGGCCGGCGCCAAGCAGGGCTGGGTCGAGGCCGGCTATGTCGACGTCCCCACTTCGCTGTCGGCGATCCTCACCGGCGCCGTGCCGGTGCCCGGCCAGAGCTGCGACATCCGCATCCTGCCGGGCCTTGCCCAGCGCGACCGGGCATCGCCCGATGTGATCCGCGGCGAGGAGACCCAGCTTCTCGGCGCGCTTGGCCGAGAGAGCACCGGCGCGCAGGCCGTCTGCATGCCCGGAACGCATTCCAAATGGGTGCATGTGCAGGAAGGCGAGGTCATCGGCTTCTCCACCTTCATGACGGGCGAGCTCTTCGACGCGATCACAAAGCATACGATCCTGTCGCATGCGATTGCCGGCGCCGAGCAATCGCCGGCCGACAACTCCGCCTTCAAGGCATCGGTCTCGACAGCCTTCCGCCAGCCGCATATGGCGACCAACCTGTTGTTCACGGCCCGCTCCGGCCAGTTGCTGCACGGCATGACCGCATCGGCGGCGCAGGCGCGGATTTCGGGCACGCTGATCGGCCTGGAGATCTCGGGCGCGCTGGCCGACGCCGCAAACGATACGCCGATCTCGCTCGTCGCCTCCGGCCGCCTGCAGAAGCTTTACGAGACCGCCTTCAAGGCGCTCTCCCTCAACGTCACGACCATCGATGCCGATACCGCGGTGCTTCGCGGCCTTTCGGCCGCCGCAAACGCCATCTGGCCCAATTAAGCCAATCAAGAAAGAACAGAGCGATGAACCGCATCCCCTTCCCAGCCATGAAGCGCCCGCTGATCGCCATCCTGCGCGGGATCAAGCCCGAGGAGATCGAAGGCGTCGTCGGCACGCTGATCGAGAATGGCCTGACCGCGATCGAGATCCCGCTGAATTCGCCCGAGCCGTTCAAGTCGATCGAGATGGCCGCCAAGATGGCGCCGGCCGACGTGCTGATCGGCGCCGGCACCGTGCTGACCACCGAGGCAGTCGACAATCTGCACAATGCAGGCGGCAAGCTTCTGGTGACGCCGAACGTCGAGCCTGACGTGATCATCCGCGCCCGCGATTACGGCATGGTGACGATGCCGGGTGTCTTCACCCCCACCGAAGCGCTTGCCGCGGCGCGCGCCGGCGCCACCGGGCTGAAGTTTTTCCCGGCCAGCGTGCTCGGCCCATCCGGCATCACGGCGATCCGCGCCATCCTGCCGCCGGAGCTGACGATCGCGGCCGTCGGCGGCGTCTCCGACAAGAATTTCGCTGAATACACCAAGGCCGGAATCCTCGCCTTCGGGCTCGGTACGAGCATCTACAAGCCGGGAATGACTGTCGCCGAGGTTGCCGAGCGCGCCAAGGCAACCATTTACGCATACGACGCAGCAGTGGGAGCTTGAGCGTATGACCGACATTCATGAGTTCGCGGGGCGGACTTTGTCGAGCACCAATTCGGTGCTGGGCGAAGGACCGACCTACGATCCCGACACCAATACGATCTGGTGGTTCAACATTCTCGGCAAGGAATTGCACGAGCTGAACCTCTCGACCGAAGAGAAGAAGGTGCACGCGCTGCCTGTGATGGCGAGCGTGCTGGCGCGGATCGATGCCAATCGGCAGTTGCTCGCGACCGAGCAGGGCCTCTTCGTGCGCGACATCGAAAGCGGCGGCCTGACATTTTACGCGGCACTCGAAAACGACCGCCCGGAGAACCGCTCCAATGACGGGCGCATGCATCCCTCGGGCAGCCTGTGGATCAGCACGATGAGCAAGCGGGCCGAAACCCAGGCCGGCGCGATCTATCATGTGGCGCGCGGCAAGGTGACGAAGCTCTTCGGCGGCATCACCATTCCGAACTCGATCTGCTTCTCGCCCGATGGCTCGGTCGGCTACTTCACCGATACGCATCTCAGCCGGCTGATGCGCGTGATGGTCGATCGCGAGAGCGGCCTGCCGACGGGCGAGCCGATCGTGCTGGTCGACAGCATGGAGGAAGATGGCGGGATCGACGGTTCGGTGGTCGATGCCGACGGCTATATCTGGAATGCGCGATGGGGTGCGGGCACCGTCGATCGCTACAGCCCCGATGGCCTGCGCATCGCCCGCTACAAGGTGCCCGCGGCGCAGCCCTCCTGCCCTGCCTTCATCGGCCCGGATGCCGACCGGCTGGCGGTCACCACCGCCTGGGAAGGGCTCGACGACGCGGCCCGCGCCAACCAGCCGGATGCCGGTGCTTTGCTTGAGCTCGGCGTCAACGTTCGCGGCGTTTTCGACGCTGCCTATATTCTCTGACGCATCCTCTGGGATGTGTTTTGAAGGGCGTCCCTCGGGGCGCCCTTTTGCGTTGCAAGCGTACCGCGATGTTCCGCCCGCGCGATCACAGCGCCGGAAAAGTTCCGAAAATTCCGTCAGTTTTTGCGTGTATTTTTCTGGGAACCAATAGCCAAGCCATTCATTTACTTCACGAACCGGCCGAGCTGAGACAGTTCTTGCTAGAACACAAAGCGCGGCCAGAGATCACCCAAGGACACTGAAAGTAGGTACGATATGACACGCAAACTTCTCACCACCGTTGCCGCTGGCGCCCTGTTTGCCACGGCCTTCGCACCGGTCGCTTTCTCGCAGAGCGCGAGCCAGCCGGCCTCGCCGAGCGCACCGTCCATGTCGGCACCATCAGACCCGGCAGCGCCGAAGACGGATGCCATGAAGCCGGCAGGTGATGCCGCTCAGGCGCCTGCACCTGCAGCCACCACCGATACCGCACAGGCCGGCGGCGGCACCTATCTGACGGAGCAGTCCGCAGACCAGGTCAGCGCCAACACCTATATCGGGCAGGCCGTCTATAACGGCACGAACGAAAGCATTGGTAACGTCAACGACCTGATCATGAAGAAGGATGGCGGCCTTGTCGCAGCCGTGATCGGTGTCGGCGGCTTCCTTGGCATCGGCGAGAAGAACGTCGCCGTGCCGATGGAAAAGATCACCGTCGCGCAGAACACCCAGGACGGCAGCGTCAAGCTGACGACCTCGGAAACGGCCGAGACGCTGAAGGCAGCGCCGGAGTTCAAGACGCTGCAGATGCAGTCGGCCGAAAAGGCTCCGGCTCCGGGCGCAACGGATACAACAGCGACCGGCTCGACCACAGCCAAGTAAACACTGCATCGTTAGTCGCAGTGCATGCGTAACCGATGGCGCCCGAGAGGGCGCCATCGGCTTTTGTGTTTCTATTTCTGGATTTGCGGCGCTTACGCCATCGCCCGTTCGCCGGTGTCGTATTCGTTTTCGTGCAGGAACCTGAGCGTCGCGATGGCATCGGCCGGTTTGCCAAAATAATAGCCCTGCCCCATGCCGCAGCCGAGCATGCGCAGTTTCGCGGCTTCCGAATAATCCTCGATGCCTTCGGCGACGACTTCCAGATCGAGACCTTCGCACATGGTCAGGATTGCTTTGATGATGTGCTCGGAGGCGCGGTCGGAATTGATGCGCGAGACGAAGGCACGGTCGATCTTGATCTTGTCGAACATGAAATCGCGCAGGCGGCCGAGGCTCGACTGGCCGGTGCCGAAGTCATCGAGCGAGATGCGCACGCCCGCCTGGCGCAGGTCGGCGATGATGCGGTTTGCGGTATCGGCCGAGCCCATGACCGCGGTCTCGGTGATTTCGAGTTCGAGACGATGCGGATCGAAGCCGACGCGGCCAAGAATGGACAGCACGTTGGCGCTGGTGCCGGGGTCCATCAGCTGCGCGGAAGACAGGTTGAAAGACAGGAACATTTCGCGCGGCCAGGAGAGTGCGGCTTCGGCCGCCTTGCGCAGCAGCGCTTCCGAAAGCGCGTCGATGAAGCCGCGTTCTTCGGCGAGCGGCACGAAGACGCCGGGCGAGACGAAGCCGAGATCCGGGTCGTTCCAGCGGGCCAGCGCCTCGAAGCCGAGGACCTGGCTGGTGGCGAGCGATACGATCGGCTGGAAATGCACATCGATGGCATCAGAGATGATGGCGTTTCTCAGCGCCTGTTCGAGTTGTGTTGCGCGCTTCATCTCCTGCGCGATCTCGCGCGAATAGACGGTGATCTGGCTGCGGCCACGGCGCTTGGAACGATAGAGCGCGGTCTCGGCGCTCTTCAGCAACTCGTCGAACTCCTCGCCCGCGAAAGGATAGATGGCGAAGCCGAAGGAGGCCGAAAGGCGGACATTGCGGTCGCCGAGATCATAGGGCGCCGACAGGACCTCACGGATCATCTGGCCGAACTTTTCGGCGCTGGCGCGCTCGAAGACCAGCGGCAGAACGAAGGCGAATTCGTCGCCATCATGGCGCGTGACAACGGCGCCATCGGGAATGCAGGCTTTCAGGCGGTGGGCGACCTGGCAGAGAATTTCGTCGCCGGCAGCCGATCCGAAGAGGTCGTTGATCGGCTTGAACGAGTCGAGATTGGCGATACCGATGGTAAAGGGCGCCGGATCGTCGGCGCGTTCAGCCGAGATCTGGGCGATGCGGTCGCGCATGCGATAGCGGTTTCCGAGCCCGGTCAGCGGGTCGGTGTAGGCCATCGTCTGAAGCTCGTTCTGGCTTACCGGCGCCAATGGCATATCTGCCAACATCATCATTCTGATCCAGAGCTTCCCCAATACCCGGCAGAATGGCGGACAAGTCTTAAAAATTCGATATTCGACAACCCTGGATGATAGTGAATTGCCTCCCAAGAATTGGGGAGTTGACCGCGATCAGAGCCTAAAGAGAGGCCCGCTGCGCCTCAGGCTGCATGAATTTCTGGAAGACCGTTTCCAGGATGTCGGGGCTGACAGGCTTCATGATCACGTCGTCCATGCCGGCATTGGCGCATTCGGCGCGGTCACGCTCGAAGGCCTGGGTGAGCACGCCGATGATCGGGGTGCGGGGTCCGTCGCCTTCCACCTGGCGGATCAGGCGGGCGGCTTCGAAACCGTTGAAGCCCGGAAGCGAGATATCCATCAGCACGATCTTCGGCCGGTACTCCGTCCACATGCGCACGGCTTCGTCGCCCGTGGCGGCGATGCGGTAGCGGTAGCCCAGCCCTTCGAGGATCTGCGAGAACACGATCTGGTTGATGTCGTTGTCCTCGGCCACCAGCACATCGAGTTCGAGCTGATCGTCCGATGTGGTGATCTCCCAGTCGCCGTCGATCCGGTCGGCCATGGCGCCGCGATTGTTGCGGTTGAAATGGCGGGCGATCTGAAAGGTGAGCTCGGTGGAGATCTGGAACCCGTCCATGACCAGCGACGAGATGCCATGCTGCTCGGCAAGCTCGAGGCAGCGCATGCCCATCTGGTTGTCGATGATGACGAGATCGAGCGACAGGCCGGCCGAGGTGGCAATCTCCAGGAACTGCTCCTGCTCGTCCTCATTGCGCACCGAGCAGGCCTCGAAGCCGTATTTGGCGAGCGTTCTGAGCGCCGCTGTCTCTGCCGCGATATCGCCGGTGACGACGAGGATGCGGCGGCCGGAAAAATTCTCGGGCACGATGGCTTCCATGGCGGCCGGTTCGCGGCGCTCGCTGTCGCCATTCACAGGAACATAGGCGCGGCGATAAGTGCTCTTGGCCGATGTCGTGACGCTCGATGCCTTCTCGAATTCCTCAAGGTCGCCGCCCTCGCGCGGCAGATCCTGCATGGTCGAGACCAGGAAATAGCGTCCCGGCTTGCCGATGCGGTGCTTGCGTGAAATGATCTCTCGCTCCGAGCCGTCGCGGGCGACCTGCCGCTGACGAACCACCGACATTTCGCCGGTTTCGAGAACATGGCGATCGCTTTCCTCGAAGCGGGCGGCGACCTCGGGCGAGAACAGCTCCGTGCTCTTGCGGCCCAGCACTTCATCGGCGGTCGTCTGGTACTTTTCGCAGAAGGCAACGTTGACGGCGACGTAGGTGAGGTTGCGGTCCTTGACGAAGAGCGGAAACGGCAGATTGTCGAGAATGTCTTCAGTCAGCTGTACACGCTCAAGATCGAGCCGCCACTGTTCCTCGCGCTTCTTGACTTCCGAGATATCGGAGATGACGCAGACGCCGTATCCGTTGGCGAGCCGGCGCTTCTGGAAACCGACCCAACAATCATTGCCGTAGCGTTCGACCGCTTCGTAGCGCTCGCGCCAGTGCGTGGCGATCTTCTGCGAAAGCCAGTCCTCGCGGCTGAGCGCGCCCTGCTTGCCGGCCGAGCGGCTGCGGATGCCGGTTTCGTAGACGGCGCCGAGGAAATCGCGGAGCCGCGTTCCAGGTTGCAGAAGGTCGGCGCAGATCGGGAAGAAATCGAGGACCTGCCGGCTGCAGAAGACGATGTGATCGGTCTTGTCATAAACGATAAAGGCAGAAGACAGGCTTTCGCAGACCGCATCGAACAGCGCCGCCTGAAGGCCAGCCGCGGTTTCAACCGCGCCCTCCTGCGGGGCTGTGTCCGCTTGATCGCGACCGGCACTCATACTTACGCGTCCTACATCTGTCCGAATGGATTGCATTTTGCGGCGGGTATTGTTGGCAAAATGCCAGCTTTGTCTTAAGGCGTGCTTAACATTAAGCAGCCAGATATTTGCGCAGGTACAAGGCCTTATCGCGTCGCTTTCGCCCTTCCCTATCACCGTCGAATCCGCGAAAATGGGGGCATGTCGATCAAGCAGCTTTCCGAAACGCTCATCAACCAAATCGCCGCCGGCGAGGTCATCGAACGCCCCGCGAGTGCGGCCAAGGAACTGATCGAGAACGCGCTCGACGCAGGTGCGACGCGCATCGAGATCGCCACGTCTGGCGGCGGCAAGAGCCTGCTGCGCGTCACCGACAACGGCTCGGGTATGGACGAGCGCGATCTCGAGCTTGCCGTGCGCCGGCATTGCACCTCGAAGATTACCGATACGCTCGACGACATCAGCACGCTCGGCTTTCGCGGCGAGGCGCTGCCCTCCATCGGCTCGGTCGCACGGCTGACGATTTCGAGCCGCCGCCGCGATAGCGATGGCGGGGCGGAGATTTCGGTGGCTGGCGGCAAGCTGCAGCATCTCAGGCCCTCGGCGCTCAATCCAGGCACCATCGTCGAGGTGCGCGACCTGTTCTTCGCGACGCCGGCACGGCTGAAGTTTCTCAAGACGGAAAAAGCCGAAGCCGCCGCGATCACCGAGATCGTCAAGCGCATGGCGATCGCCTTCCCGCAGGTGCGCTTCGTGCTCTCGGGCACCGACCGCACGACGCTTGAATTTCCGGCAACGGGCGAGGATCATCTGGCGCGGATGGCGCAGATTCTCGGCAAGGATTTCCGCGACAACGCCATCGAGATCAATGCCGAGCGCGAGGATGTGACGCTGACCGGCTTTGCCGGCGTGCCGACCTTCAATCGCGGCAACGCTGCGCATCAATACGCCTTCGTCAACGGCCGGCCGGTGCAGGACAAGCTGGTGCTGTCGGCGATCCGCGGCGCCTATGCCGAGACGATCCCCTCCGGCCGCTACGCCGTCGCCGTGTTGTCGATCGGGCTCGATCCGGCATTGGTCGACGTCAACGTGCATCCGGCAAAGTCCGACGTGCGCTTTCGCGATCCGCAGCTGGTGCGCGGGCTGATCGTCGGTGCGATCCGCGAGGCCCTGGCGCGCGACGGCAGCCGTGCGGCAACCACAGGCGCCGACGGCATGCTGCGCGCCTTCCGCCCCGGTTTCCAGCCGAACGGCTACCGGCCACAACAGCAGCCCCAACAGCCGTGGAGCGCCGAGACCTCGCCGTCGCGGCCTTTCTCCGCCGCGCCAGCTGGCTCTTCCTCATATTCCCCCTCCTATCAGCGGCCTGCTGGTAACGGCTTCGGTGAAAGGCCACAGGCGTCCTTCGACGGCCTGACGATGCCGGCGGCGCGGGCCGAGACCGCGCAGACCTCACAATGGCCGGCACCATCGCCCGTTTCCGAGGCAGAGGCGCCGGCGCGGTTCCCGCTTGGTGCGGCGCGCGCGCAGATCCACGAGAACTACATCGTGGCGCAGACGGAAACCGGGCTCGTGATCGTCGACCAGCATGCGGCGCATGAGCGGCTGGTGTTCGAGGCGATGCGCAAGGCGCTGCACTCCAAGCGGCTCGCCTCGCAGGTGCTTCTGATCCCCGAGATCATCGACCTGCCGGAAGAGGATTGCGACCGGCTGATGCAGTTTTCATCGGAGTTTGGCGAGCTCGGGCTTGGCATCGAGCGCTTCGGGCCGGGCGCGATCGCGGTGCGCGAGACGCCGGCGATGCTCGGCGAGGTCGATGCGTCAGGACTGATCCGCCAGCTGGCCGACGAGATCGCCGAGTGGGATACAGCCTCCGGGCTTTCAGCGAAGCTCGAATATGTGGCGGCGACCATGGCCTGCCACGGATCGGTGCGCTCCGGACGGCGGTTGCGGCCGGAGGAGATGAACGCGCTGTTGCGCCAGATGGAGGTGACGCCGGGCTCCGGACAGTGCAATCACGGCCGGCCGACCTATATCGAGCTCAAGCTTTCCGACATCGAGCGGCTTTTCGGGCGGAGTTGAAATCGCTGGCAATGGTGGCTGTTGCGGGGTATGGCAATCCTGTTACGGCCTCGTTTCGAGGATTGGCTTTAAGGATTGGAGCGCATGAACTTGTTTGAAGGGAACGGAAACCGCGAAGCGAAGATACGCTATCTCGATGCGGATTTTCAGATCCTGTCGCCGGGTTCCTATGTCGTCTGCGCCATGACGGGCAAGCAGATCCCACTCGACGAACTGCGCTACTGGAGCATCGCGCGCCAGGAACCCTATGCCGACGCCTTGTCCTCCTTCGAGGCCGACAAACGCGCCGGCGTGCTGCCGAACCAGAAGCGCTGATCGCGGGCCTGACGGCACTGGTGAGACTGCGACGCTCGGGTGCCGCGCCTCGGCCATGGAGAAAACAATGATCAAGATCATGACATTGCTGCACAGCGCCGTCGGGCGGGACTGGCAGACCCCGCCCAAGGAGGTGGGGTTGAAGACCTTGTATGAAGCCGAGCAGCAGGGCTTCGTCGAAATCCGCGGCGAATTCCAGAAGCGGCAATTCCGCCTGACGCCGATGGGCTTCCAGACAGTCGAGCGCGACCGGCGGCGCCTGGAAGCGCGCAAGAGCTAAACGGGCCCGCCGCGACCTTTCTCACACCGCAAAGGACGAGAACTGGTGCCTATCCGTTCATCCGGCCTGCTCTCCGCCGCCCTTATCGGGATGGTCATCCTGCTCGGCGCGGCTTTCGGTTCCGCCCGCCCCGTACTTGCGGGACCCTGCGCGCCGGAAACGGTGGAGAATACCAATTACATCATCTGCACCGTCGATCCCGGCAAGACCGATCTGCGTCTCTTCTGGAAAGGGGACGACGGGGCGCCCTACCGCTCCTTTCCCGGTATCGCTGACGCCGTGACCGCCAAGGGCAAGACGCTCGTCTTCGCGCTTAATGCCGGGATGTATCACGAGGATTTCTCGCCGATCGGCCTCTACGTGGAAAACGGCCAGGAGATGCGGCCGGTGGCGAGCATCAAGGCGCCAAAGGCAAGCGGTCCGGTGCCGAACTTCTACAAGAGCCCCAACGGCGTGTTCTATATCGGCGACAGCGGCGCCGGCATTTTGCCGACCGCGACTTTCATGAAGCAACGTCCCGACGCCAGGCTTGCCACGCAGTCGGGGCCGATGCTGGTTATATCAGACAGGATCAACCCGATCTTCATCGTAGGCTCCAGCGACCGGACGCGGCGCAGCGGCGTGGGTGTCTGTGCGGGTGGCACGGTTCGCTTCGCGGTCAGCGACGATCCCGTCAATTTCCACGATTTCGCGCGGCTTTTCCGAGACCACCTGCAATGCGCCGACGCATTGTTTCTCGATGGCGGCGGTGGCGCGGGGTTTTATAGCGGCGAATTGGGGCGCAGCGATTTCTCCTGGCATGGCGGTTATGGGCCGGTGTTTGGGGTGGTGGAGTAAGCGCAGCGCTCAGTGAAAAGCCCGAACCTCGACAGGCGCCCGGCAGGCAATGGCGGCCTTGCGCCCCCATTCCAACGCCTCGTCTATGCCATCGGCCTCCAGCACCCAGAAACCGCCGACATGCTCACTGGTCTTGAGATAGGGACCGTCACTCACCGACACGTTTCCATCGGCATCCGCTCGCAAAGACCTGGCGCTCCGCGCCGGATGCAGGCCGCCGACGAAGAGCCTGATGCCCGCCGCGATCATCTCGTCATTGAGCGCATCGATCGCCCGATGCATCGCCGCGTCCTCCGAGATGGCGGGGTCGTAGTCGTCAAGATGGTGAATGGCTACCAGATAGCGCGGCATGACGTCTCCTCCATGTTGGTCACAGTGTAAAGACGAATGGGAGCAGTGGCATCCGACATGTTTTGTGGTGTGGGGTGATGAGGCAGGCGTGGAGCTAGAATTACCCCCCTCTGCCCTGCCNNGCAGGACAGAGGGGGGTACCACGCGGCACGACAAAATCCCTACTCCGCGAATTAAGCGTCAGCGATTGGACTGGACGGTTCCTTGATGAAACACGATTTTCCAGCCAACGCCAGACGAACGCCAAATTGTCGAGCGCAGCGTTACGCGCCTTGGCTCGTCCAGTATGTACGAGACGAGATAGAGCACGTCACTCAGTACCATTATCGAGAAATCTCGACATGGCCAGTCATGAGGCTCTGGACCAGATCCATACCTCTTCAACGAAGTCTCGATGGCATAATCACGGCTATAAATTCGGCCGCTTGCGCCGATCTCCCAAAAGGTCTCATCAAGCATGCGTTCAAGATCTTCGCGAGACGTGCCGTATTCTCGCCGATGAAATATCGGTTCGCGAGCGGAAAGTTCCGCCAGAATTTCGTCGCTCGTGGTGTGCTCCATCTGGCCAACATGCCGCACACAGATGCTTTGAGCAAGCTGCACAGCCCGAGCGACGTCGCCCCTACCCCGCCGCCTTCTCCTTCAGCCGCCGTTCCCTGCAGGCACCAAGCGCGCGGTCGATGATCAAATCCGGCGCCAGATGATCCTCGAAGGTCATTTCCACCTCGATCACCCGGCACCGGGACGCCAGCGTCTCGGCCTTGCCGTGGTGGCCCATCAGCCGCACGAAGTCCTTGGAGGTGGTGACGATCTGGAGATCGTCGCGGGCTGCCGTTTCGAGGATGTCGTCGATCTCGTCGTCGGTCAGATGCTCGTGATCGCCGAAGGAGCGGCGGGCGACGGTTTCGGCGCCGATGCCGTCGACCGTGCGGAAGAATTTCGAGGGATCGGCGATGCCGGCGAAGGCGAGAACCCGGCGGCCCTTCAGATCGGCGCCATCGGAGACGTTGACGGAGGCGGTGAAATAGGGCTTGGCGGCGCGGGCGGCGGTGCGCACGATGCGGTCGGCGGCGGCACCCGCGCCGACCTTCAGAAGTGCTGTCGCGTAACGCAGCTGCAGCTTGATCGGGGCGCGCACCGGGCCGCCCGGAACGATATGGCCGTTGCCGAGGCCGCGCGTGGCGTCGATCACGAGCAGCGCGTAATCGATGGCGAGGCGCGCGCTCTGGAAGCCGTCATCCATGATGATCAGGTCGGCGCCTTCCTTGACGAGGCGTCTTGCACCCTCGACCCGGCGGCGGGAGATGACGGTCAGGGCCTCGCGGGCGAGAAGCAGCGGTTCGTCGCCGACGGCCACGGCGCGGTGGTGGGCGGGATCGACAACCGTCGTGACATCGAGCGAGCCGCCATAGCCGCGGCTGAGGAAGCCAGGGGTCAATCCCTTGGCCTTGGCGGCGCGGGCGATGGCGATGGCGGTCGGCGTCTTGCCGGCGCCGCCAACGGTGAAATTGCCGACGCAAATGACCGGCACCGGCACGGACGCGCGCTTGGCGTTGACCATGCGGTAGCCGGAAATGCGGCCGTAAAGAAAGGAGATCGGATAAAGCGTCCAGGCGCGCCAATCGGCTTTCGTCCACCAGAACGGTGGCGCTTCGGATACCATCTTAGCCGTCCTGCCTTTCGCGCCACCGGCCCGCCCCACGCGGCCGCCACCCCTAACCGCGCGAAAAGAGAAGGCAATTTTCAAGAAAAAGCAAGCCTTTGGTCGATCAGGCGAACTGCAGGTCGGGCAGCAACCCTTCGAGCTCGGTGATATCGTTGAGGCAATGATCGCTGGCGGCGGCGAGCGATTCACGCGATCCGGTGCCGGTCAACACCGCGACCGTCAAGCCAACCTTGGCGTTGCGGCCCATGTGCAGATCGTGGTTGTTATCGCCGACGACGGCGACTTCCGAGGGATCGAGACCGGTTGCCGCGCAGAAGCCGAGCACCATGCCGGGCTCCGGCTTGGTGCCATGGCCGCTGTCGTAGCCGGCGACGTAATCGATGTATTCGGCAAAGCCGAAGCGCTTGGCCGTCTGGCGGATCGAGCGCTCGTTGTCGCTGGAGGCAACGCCGAGCTTGAAGCCGCGCGCATGCAGGCGGGCGAAAAAGGCGGCGAGATCGGTGACCGGCACGGAAAAATCGGCGGCGTGGGAAAAGAGCGCGTCGAGCCTGACCGTCAGCTCTTCGACGGGGACTGTCGAGCCCGCGGCGACGAGCCCGTCCGCTATCTGACGCGTGTTGCCGGCGGCAAGCAGGCTGTCGGGAACGATTTGGCCGGTGACGGGATCCATGCCGCAGGCAAGCAGCAGGCGGTCGGCAAGTGCTGCGTCGTCCCTGGCGGCGATGCGCGCCAGCTCGCGGTTCACCGGCAGCCAGCTCTCGTCGTAATCGAGAAGCGTGCCGTCCTTGTCGAACAGGATACCCTTGATCGCCTTCATATGCCTCACCGCCTCTAGCGTTGCGCCGCCGTCTTCGGCAGCAATCTGGCCTTCACCGTCAGCGGATTGATGTAGGGCTCAAGACCCTTCATTGTCGCCGTCAGCGCACCGCGCATTTCTTGCACGGCGGCGGCGCCGGCCTCGATCATATTGCGGCGCGCCGGGTCGTTGGTCAGCAAATAATGCACGCCCTTGGCCAGCATCTCGGTATCGCGCACCATGCGGGCGCTGCCGCGGCGGGCAAGCCGCTGATAGGCCTCGCGGAAATTCTGGACGTTGCTGCCCGACAGCACCGCGCAGCCGAGCATGGCCGGCTCCAGCGGGTTCTGCCCGCCCTCGCCGAACAGCGAGCGGCCGACGAAGGCGACCTCCGTCATGCGCAGATAAAGCCCCATCTCGCCGATCGTATCGCCGAGGAAGACATCGATATCGGGCGTCAGCGCATCGTCGCGGGTGCGGCGGGCAACTTTCAGCCCCTGCTTGACCAGTTCGGCCTCGATCGCATCGGCGCGCTCTGGATGGCGCGGCACGATGATCGTCAGCTGGCCGTTGCGTTCCTTCAGTGTGCGGTGGACGATGCCGGCCGCCTTCTCCTCGCCGTCGAAGGTCGAGATCGCCGCCCATGTCTTGCGGTCGCCGACCTGCTGCTGGTAGCGGGCGAAGGTGGCGGGATCGTAGGATGGCGCGTCGGTATCGACCTTGAGGTTGCCGGACATCAGCACCTGGCGGGCGCCGAGATCGCGGAAGCGCTCGGCATCGACATCGGACTGGGCGATGACGAGCGCCAGGTTCTCGAACAGCGCCTCGGCCAGCGCCTGACGGCGCGTCCAGCGGGCGAAGGAGCGGTCGGACATGCGGGCGTTGACCAGTATCTGCGGGATGCGGCGGCGGCCAAGCTCCAGCACGGTGGCTGGCCATATCTCGGATTCGGCGATCAGCGCACAATCGGGCTGCCAATAATCGAGGAAACGGCTGACGGCGGGCTTCAGGTCGAGCGGCACATATTGGTGGATGACTTCGGAGCCGACACGCTCGGCGGCGAGCTTGGCCGAGGTCACGGTGCCGGTCGTCAATATCACGTGAACGTCGCGGCGGCGGATCTCGCGGATGAGGGGAATGACGGCGTTCATCTCGCCGACGCTTGCGGCGTGGAACCAGACGAGCGGGCCGGCCGGCCGATCGGCGCTGGCATAGCCCGAGCGCTCAAGCCGCCTTGCCCTGTCTTCCTTGCCCTTGGCGGCGCGATAGGTCAAATAGCCGCCGACGAAGGGCGTGATCAACGTCCCAACCGCCTGATAAGCGCCCAGCGCAAAACGCGCCATGCGGCCGCTCATATAACACGTCTCCGATCAACGATGATCGACATCAACCCATTCCCAAATATCATTGCGGCCGAAATGACCGATCAGTTTGTTCAGAATGCGTCAACAACCGCCCCTGCAGCTGGATAAGACAGGCGGCTGGATAAAACGGGGCCTCTCGGGCCGAAAATTATTGGCCGGACTTGTCTTCGGGATCAAGCAAGCGGTGCATATGGACAATGAAATAGCGCATGTGGGCATTATCAACGGTCGACTGCGCCTTGGACTTCCAGGCCGTCAAGGCAGATGCGTAATCGGGGAATATGCCAACGATATCAAGGCCGGAGAGGTCGCGGAACTGCACGTCATCGAGACTTTCCAGTTCGCCGCCAAACACGAGGTGCAACAGTTGCTTCTTTTCACCGGACTTGGTCATTTCAGTCACTTCCTTCATCTGCTCCTCCGCCGTTTCATCTGAGGGATTTTGACGGAAACGTCAACTGTTCAGCGTGCGGCGATAGGGGATAGAAATTCGTTCAACAGCGGCTCGGAGCCGGCGCAAAGCTCGCCGTGACGCACATCGGCGCGGTTGTAGGTCAGAGCCGTTCCATCGAGATTGACGAGACGGCCGCCTGCCCTTTCCAGAATGAGATCGGCGGCGGCCAGATCCCAGTCGTGGGAATTGCGCTTCACGAAGGTTCCGTCGATCGCCGCATCGGCCACCATGGCGACGCGGTAGGCGAGCGAGGGGACGTGCTTGACGCGCTCGATGCTGCCGCGCAACGGCTGGGCAAAGCCGTTCAGCACATCCTCGGCAATGGCGAAACGGACGGGATGCTTCGGCGCCGATACGCGGATCGGCAGGCCGTTCTTCAAGGCGACGCCACCAGCGACGGCTTCATAGAGTTCATCGAGCGCCGGCGCATTGAGCACGCCGGCCACCGGCCTGCCCTTGTGGACGACGGCGACGCTGACGCACCAGAGCTTCTGGCCGGCAAGAAAGCCGCGCGTGCCGTCGATCGGATCGACGATGAAGAGCGTGTCGCGCGACAGGCGGTCGGCGCTGTCCTCGGTCTCTTCCGACAACCAGCCGTAATCCGGGCGGGCGGCGCGCAGAATGGTTTCGAGGATTTCATTGGCGGCGAAATCGGCGGCGCTGACCGGCGAGCGGCCCTCGTTCTTCCACCAGACCTCCGGCGACTGGTTGAAATGGCTGAGCGCCACGGCACCCGCCCGCCTTGCAGCTTCGGCGATCAGATCCAGATCGCTCTGCCAGCGGGCATTGTCCACGTCGCTCATCCCAGGTTCCAATCCGTCAGCGGTTCAACCGCGATCACCGTCCCGCCAGCGTCATTCCCTCGATCGCGATCGTCGGGGCGGCAACCCCGTACTTGCGGTCGATATCGTTGGCAGGCGTCACCCGCATGAACATCTCCTTGAGGTTCGATGCAATGGTCACTTCCGAAACCGCGAAGGTCAATTCACCGTTTTCGATCCAGAAACCGGTGGCGCCACGGCTGTATTCGCCTGTTATCATGTTGACGCCCTGGCCAATCAACTCGGTGATGTAGAAACCGTTGCCGACGCCGCGGATCAGGTCCTCGGGCGAGATGTCGCCGGGCTCGAGCGCCAGGTTGGTCGAGGCGGGCGTCACCGCATTGCCGCTGCGCACGCCGCGGCCGTTGGTTTCCATGCCGATCTCGCGCGCGGTGGAGGTCGAGAGGAACCAGTGCTTCAAGACACCGTCCTCGATCATCACCATGCGCTCGCCGGACACGCCTTCGCCATCGAAGGGGCGCGAGGCCGGGCCGCGCACGATCATCGGATCGTCGGTGATCGACAGGCCGGATTTCAGCACCTGCTCGCCCATCTTGTCGCGCAGGAAGCTGGTCTTGCGTGCGACCGAAGCGCCATTGATGGCGCCGGCGATGTGGCCGACGAAGCCGCGCGCGATGCGGGGATCGAAGACGACGGTGACGTTCTTGCCGGTATCGACCTGGCGCGGTTTCAGGCGCCTGACGGCGCGCTCGCCGGCGCGGCGGCCGATCTCGGCGGGATCATCCAGTTCGGAGAAATAGATGCGGCTGTCGAAATCGTAATCGCGCTCCATGCCGGTGCCCTCGCCGGCGATGACGCTGACGGAGCGGCCGAAGCGCGAACCCATGTAGCTGCCTTCAAAGCCGTGCGAGGTGACCAGCACCATGCCGCCGCGACCGGAAGACGCGCCGGCGCCCGAGGAATTGGTGACGCCATTGACCGCAAGGCCCGCGGCCTCGGTCGCGAGCGCTGCTTCGCGCAGCTGGTCAGCGGAGACCTCGGTGCTGTCGAGCAACTGCAGGTCGGGATAGGATTTGGCGAGCCGGCTCTCATCCGCGAGGCACGCGAAGGGATCTTCCGGCGAGACCTTGGCCATGGCGACCGCGCGCTCGGCGAGCACCGACATGTCGAAGCCGGGATTGGCCGAAACGCTGGCGACACGCTTGCCGACGAAGACGCGCAGCGAGAAATCATCGCTCTCGGAGGATTCTGTTTCCTCCACCTTGCCGAGCCGCACACTGACGGACTGCGAGCGGGAGCGGACGACCACCGCATCGGCGGCATCGGCACCCGCCTTCCTGGCGAGATCGATCAACTGGCTGGCGCGGGAGAGAAGCGTCGAGGAATCAATTTCAGAGGACATGGTTTGGCCTTTCCTTCGCGTTCCATTTATTGTGCGCTACGGAAAGCATCAAGGCCGGCGGCGCCGATTCTTTTTCGCGCTGCTTGCGCAACCACCACCATTGAAAGAAGCTTAGCGGATGTCCGAGCCCAACGCCCTCTTCACCGAAACGATCCTGCTGCTCGGCGGCACCGTCGTTTCGGCCCCGATCTTCAAGCGGCTGGGGCTTGGGACGGTGCTCGGCTACCTCGCCGCCGGCGTGGTGATCGGCCCTATCTTTCACGGGCTGACGGATGGCGAGCAGATCCTCAACGTCGCCGAACTCGGCGTCGTGTTCCTGCTCTTCATCATCGGGCTGGAGCTGAAGCCGAGCCGCCTGTGGCAGATGCGGCGCGACATCTTCGGGCTGGGGACGGCGCAGGTCATGCTGACCGGGCTGGTGCTCACCGCGCTCGCCAATCTGTCCGGGCTGCTCGACTGGCGCGGCAGCATCATCGCCGGCTTCGGGCTGGCGTTGTCCTCCACCGCATTCGCCATGCAGATTCTCGAGGACGACGGCGATGTCAGCACGCGCTACGGGCAGCGCTCCTTCTCGATGCTGTTGTTCCAGGATCTCGCCATCGTGCCGCTTCTGGCGCTGATCAATATTCTCGACACTGGCAAGGGCCACGGTGCGCCGATCGTCGATTTCGCCATCGCCATCGGCGCGGTGGGCGCGATGGTCGTCATGGGCCGCTATCTGCTGACGCCGCTGTTCCAGATCATCGCCAGCACCGGCGCCCGCGAGGCGATGATCGCGGCAGCCCTGTTCGTCGTCATGGGATCGGCGACGCTGATGCAGATGGCCGGGCTATCGATGGCGATGGGGGCATTCCTGGCGGGCGTGATGCTGGCCGAATCCTCCTATCGGCACGAACTCGAGGCTGATATCGAGCCCTTCCGCGGCGTGCTCCTCGCCATCTTCTTCATCGCCGTCGGTCTGTCGCTGCAGCTCGACGTGCTCTGGGACAACGCGCTCGTCATCCTCGTCGCCGTACCCGTCATGATGGCGGCGAAGGCGCTGATCATCTATGCGCTCTGCCGCCTCTCCGGCTCCGATCACAATGACGCGATCCGCATCGCCTTCCTGCTGCCGCAGGGTGGGGAATTCGGCTTCGTCCTGTTTTCGACGGCCGGCGCTTCCTCGCTGATGCCTTCGAGCACGGCCTCTCTGCTGATTGCCATCGTGACGCTCTCCATGGCGCTGACGCCCATCGGCACCAGGCTCGCCAGGCGGCTCGAAAGTGGCGAGACGAAGGAGACGCTGGAGGAGGATTTCGAAGGCGCCGGCGCCGATGTGCTGATGATCGGCTTCTCGCGTTTCGGCCAGATCGCGGCGCAAATCCTGCTCGCCGGCGGCCGCGCGGTGACCGTCATCGACACCTCCGCCGATCGTATCCGCCAGGCCTCATCCTTCGGTTTCCGCATCTATTTCGGCGACGGCACACGCAAGGACGTGCTGCGCGCCTCCGGCATCGACCATGCCAAGATCGTTGTCGTCTGTACGCAAAAACGGGAAGTGACCGACAAGATCGTCGAACTGGTGCAAGCCGATTACCCCGAGGCCAAGCTCTTCGTGCGCTCCTACGATCGCATCCACTCGATCGCGCTGCGCAACCTCAATGTCGATTACGAACTGCGCGAAACGCTGGAGTCGGGCTTGCTGTTCGGCCGCCGGACGCTGGAAGCGCTCGGCATCAGCGAGGCCGCCGCCTATGAGATCGGCGAAGACATCCGCCGTCGCGACGAGCAGCGACTGGTGCTGCAGGTCACCGAGGGGCTGCAGGCCGGCCGCGACATGCTCTACTCGCAACCGGTCAAGCCGGAACCGCTGGTCAAGCCGAAGCGGACGATGGATTTTTCGAAAGACCCGCTGGCGGGTACGGGGGATGCGGTGGCGGATGCTTAAATCATAAAGGCGTTTGGGGAATAGGAGCGTCAAGTGGGATCAACTAGCGACAAGCCAATCGATTGGAACAGCGCACGTCAGCAGCCCTTTGCCGATGTGGATACGCCCGACGATTGGCCAAAAGATGTGAAGCCTATGAGCTGGCAAGGTATGAATTTGCTCGGGGCAGACGGCAAAGGCGGCCTTTATTGGGACGGCAAGAAGCTAAGGAGTGAGGTAAAGCTCGGCTGGTTCGCTAGCCTAATCGGCGCTTTGATTGCTCTTTCAACCTTCTTTGCGGCGGCAGCGACAATATCGATGTCGGTGTTGGACTTTCTACGTTACTTGGACGGCAAGTGATCAGATCATCCGACCCGACCACTATATGTATGGCCATCATTATCCCCGCGCATGCGCCTCAATCGCGCCATCCAGCGCATATTTCAGCTCGTCCTTGACGCCTGCGGACATGGCCAGCACTTCGCGAGCCTTCAGAAAATCCATGACGCCGGTGCGGCCGACGGCGGGGCGGAGGAAGATGTGGGGGGGCTGGATGCGGAGTTTGAGGGTGATCGCCGTCTGCATCATCAGCTGGCCGGAGCCGAAGATGCTCTCCATGCGGTTCGGGATATGCGTGCCGTCGCCCTCCGGCGCACCGACGACGTCGATGCCGATGACGATATCGGCGCGGTCCATCAGGCATTCATAGGGGACGGGATTGCTGATGCCGCCGTCGATCATCACCCGGCCGTGCAGCCTGACCGGCATGAAGACGGCAGGGATGGCGGAAGAGGCTGCGAGTGCCG
This sequence comes from Hyphomicrobiales bacterium, assembly GCA_900472605.1. GTDB lineage: Bacteria > Pseudomonadota > Alphaproteobacteria > Rhizobiales > Rhizobiaceae > Rhizobium. The sequence goes on from UCJD01000003.1 coordinate 49,215, forward strand.
GAAACAGCTGCCCCTCGCTGACCAGCACTTCCTGCTGGCCGTAATAATCGGTGGCGGTCACCGTCATCGGGATCGGCAGGTCCTCGAAGCGATCGGGGAGATCGGCGGGCAAGAAGGCTTTGAGGATGCGCTCGAGATTGAACTGGCCGATGCGCACGCCGTTCGCCACGGCGTCGCGGACCGTCTGCGGGCGCAGGCCCCAGAGGCGGCTCACCACGGCGGTCTTGTTGCCGACGGTCATCAGCGCGTGTTCGCGGATCGCCTCGCCGGTCATGCCGGCGGCCATGCCGGCGCCCATGATGGCGCCGATCGAGGAGCCCGAAATCGCCACCGGGCGGATACCGAGTTCGTCGAGCGTTTCGATGACGTGGATATGGGCGAGGCCGCGGGCGCCGCCGCCGCCGAACGCAATGGCGATACGCGGCGACGCGCCGGAGGCGACATCTTCGAGAGCAGGGAACGCGGAACTGGTCTTTTCGGCCTGCTGTGTCACCCTTTGCCCCCTGATACCGCTAGCTATTCAGGCTGGTAGCGGTAGAAATGCACCCTGGTGTCGCCAAAAATCCGGCTTTCCAGGAAGAGATAGGAAGGATCGACCGAAACGACAACGTCGGAGCGCTCCTCAAGCACGGCAATCGCGCCCGGAAACAGCCAACCACCCTTGGCGGCCGCAGCCATTGCCTTCTCGCCGAGACCCTTGCCATAGGGCGGGTCGGCGAAGAGGAACTGGAACGGCTCGAGGTTGCCGACGCTGCCGAGATCGGTCGCGTCGCGCCTCAGGATGCGCGTCTTGCCGTGCAGGCCGAGCGCGTCGATATTTTCCCAAAGCAGACCCCTGCCCTCGACGCTGTTTTCAACGAAGAGCGCATGGCGGCAGCCGCGCGAGACGGCTTCCAGCCCGACGGCACCGGTGCCGGCGAAGAGATCGAGTATCCGGGTGCCATCGACGCATTCCGGATAGGCATGGCTCAGAATATTGAACAGGCTCTCACGCGTCCGGTCGGCAGTCGGCCGGATGTCGTTGGATTTAGGCACGGCGAGCGACCGTCCGCGAAACTCACCGCCGACGATCCGCACCGCGTCCTATTCCCTTGCCCTTTGGTCCACCACGAGACGGCCCGCCCGAGGGCTTGCCACCGCCACCGGAACGATCGCCCGAAGGCTTGCCCGAAAAACTCTTCGCACCCGGCTTGGAACCGCCGGGCTTGGCACCGAAGCTCTTGCCGCGCGGCTTGTCGCCGAAGGGGCGATCACCGGCAGGACGCTCGGAGCGCGGGCGGTCACCCTGGGGACGATCACCACGAGGCTTGTCGCCAAACGAACGCTCGCCGGCCGGACGCTCGGAGCGGGCCTCACCGGAGAAACGCTTGGCGCGGGGACGCTCGTCACCCTCTTCGCGCGGGCGGCGCGGCTTGTCGCCGAACGGCCGGTCGCCGCGTGGGGGACGATCGCCGAAGGAACGGGGACGGTCGTCTCCTTCCTCGCGCGGCCTGCGGTCTCCACGAGGCTTGGCTGCGAATGGGCGGTCGCCGGCTGGCCGGTCACCACGGGGAGGACGATCGCCGAAAGGCCGATCGCCACGCGGCTTGTCACCACGTGCCGGGCGGTCGCCGAAGGAGCGCGGACGGTCGCCATCCTCGCGCGGCTTGCGTTCGCCACGCGGCTTGTCGCCAAAGGGACGATCGCCGCGTGCCGTGCGATCGCCGCCGGAGCGGTCACCGCGATCACCGAATGAGCGGTCGCCACGGGACGGACGGTCACCGAAACCGCGGTCTCCGCGCTTGCGGTCGTCGTCACGGCTCACTTCGCTGGAGCGGATCCATTCGCCCTCTTCGTCGCGGGCGCGGTTGATCTGCACACGCGGGCCTTCATCATAGCTGGTCGGCTGCGGCTTGGAGCGGCCAGGCTTCTCGCCGCGGCGAAGGGCCGTCTGGGCGTTCTTCTCGGCCTTGGCGGCTGCCTTTTCGCCGAGCGGACGGGCGCCGGGCGCCATCCAGACATTGGCGGCGCGGCGCGTGGCGATCGGCGCGCGCTTCGGGCCCTCGTCCTTGCGGTCGCCACCACGGCTTGGGCCACGGCCGCCATCGCGGTCACCGCCACGGCGGTCATCACGCTTGTCGTCGCGCTTGGTGTCGAGGCGGCTCAACGCGCGCTCGCGCTTGTCTTCCGGCTTCCACGCCGATCGCTCGCGGCGCTCGGGCCTTGCTTCCGTTTCTTCTTCCTCGGTCACGGCGGGCGCGTTGTAGATCGGCGCGTCGAAATTGGCCTTGGCGTCCTCGATCAGGCGCGGGCCGAGCTGGTCGCGCAGCGTGCGGCCGCGCACCTCGATTACCGCGCGCTCGGGGATATCGCCGAGCTGAAACGGACCGTAGGAGATGCGGATCAGGCGGTTGACGTCGAGGCCGAGCGCGCCGAGCACGTTCTTGATTTCGCGGTTCTTGCCTTCGCGCAGGCCCATGGTGAGCCAGACGTTGGAGCCCTGCACCTTGTCGAGCGTCGCTTCGATGGCGCCGTAGAGCACGCCGTCGACGGCGATGCCGTCCTTCAGCTTGTCGAGCGCTTCCTGGTCGATCTCGCCGTGGGCGCGCACGCGGTAGCGGCGCAGCCAGCCCGTGGTCGGCAGTTCCAGCGCGCGGGCAAGGCCGCCGTCGTTGGTCAAGAGCAGCAGGCCTTCGGTGTTGATGTCGAGGCGGCCGATCGACATGACGCGCGGCAGATCATCCGGCAGGTTGTCGAACACCGTCGGGCGGCCTTCCGGATCGGCGTTGGTGGTCACCAGGCCGGCCGGCTTGTGGTAGAGCCACAGACGCGTGCGCTCGATGCCGCGGATCGGCATGCCGTCGACTTCGATCTTGTCCGTCAGCGTGACGTTGACGACCGGCGTGTCCAGCGGTTTGCCGTTCAGCGTGACGCGGCCATCGAGGATCATGCGCTCGATATCGCGACGCGAGGCAACGCCGGCGCGCGCCATCACCTTGGAGATGCGTTCCGCCTTGCTGTCGACGCTTGCGTCAGCCGAGGCCTCGGATTTGGCGCTCGGCTTCGCGAAGCTCTTCGCGGGCTTTTCGCCCGATTTCGCGCCGGTATCGCGCGGGGATGGCTTGCCACCCGGCCGTTTTGGCTTGTCTTTGAATGTCATTTGTTGTTTGCCTGCCTTTTGGGGCCTTCTATCAGTTCGCGCCCCTGCGGTTAAGTGGAAATTGTCGGATCGTGAAGACAAATCAATTTATGGAGCTGGCACTTGAGGAAGCGCGTGCCGCGGGCGCCCGCGGCGAGGTGCCGATCGGCGCGGTCGTCGTGCTGGACGGCGCCGTGATCGCCCGCTCCGGCAACCGCACGCGCGAGCTCAACGACATCACCGCCCACGCCGAAGTGGCCGCCATCCGCATGGCCTGCGAAGCGCTCGGCCAGGAGCGGCTTTCGGGCGCCGATCTCTATGTGACGCTCGAACCCTGCACCATGTGCGCGGCGGCAATCTCGTTTGCCCGCATCCGTCGGCTCTATTATGGGGCCGAGGATCCGAAGGGCGGCGGGGTGGAGAACGGGGTGCGGTTTTATGCGCAACCGACATGCCATCATGCGCCGGAAGTGTATTCCGGGATGAGCGAAGTCCAGGCGGCGGAAATCTTGCGGGGGTTCTTTCAGGGGAAGCGGGATTAGGACGTTTTGGCCAATCGGGCGCTGCAGTGCGCCACTTTTCGTCGGCCTTTCAATGCTATATAGTTGAAAGAAATCGGGGTTTCTGAATGGTCGGAATGACGGCACTGATGGCGAGGAGACGCGACAGGCGGCACAGTGCGGCATCAGCAGCCGTTTCGCAGGTGTTACGCGACGCCTCCAGCAAGGGCATCGACATCACTCTCGTGGGATCCCTTGCGCGAGGAGATTTCCGTTCGCATTCGGATGTCGATCTGCTCGTTCGCGGCCCCATGGACCGAAAGCGCCGCGCCCTGGCCGAACAGCTCGTGGCGGACGGGATGCGGGCGTCGGAAGTTCCCTATGACCTGGTCTTCGAGGCCGATCTGACCCACGATCGCCTTCAGGAGTTTCTCGATGGCATCGTTTAGCCTGCCGGCTTTTGCACGACTTACACCGAAAATTCGTCGCGCCGAGCGCGAGCTCGCCCAGATGGAAGCGTTCTACAACAAGCATGCGGCCGAGATGGCCGCGAATGACTGGGGCGCCATGTCGGCCATCTCTGCCGGCATCCACAATGTGTACAACGGAATAGAGGATATTCTTCTCAGCCTCGCCAGGGACATCGACGACGATGTCCCGACGGGGCCATCCGCACACCAGGATGTGCTGGACCAGATGGCATCGGAAGTTTCGGGAACGCGACCGGCGCTTGTCGATCAGGATCTTTATGAGGCCCTAACGGAGCTCAAGGGCTTTCGACATCTCGTGCGCCATCGATACGGGTTCGATCTAAAGCCGGACAAGGTCGCTGAAAATCTGGAACTTCTCCGGCGTGTTTTTCCGACGTTCATCGCGGCTGTAACCACTTTGGAAGCGGCGATGAGAGAAAGTACCGAGGACGACACGCTGAAGAGCTAGTCCAGGTGTGGCTGACAGCGACTTTTCATCCTCGCTATCGCCTCGCCTCAAACATTACTGCAGCAGGCCTTACTGCAGTAGGTTCCACCACTGCTTGCCGGAGCCGGCAACTGCGGCTTCCTTTTTCTTCTTCTTCATCTTCTTCAGCTCAGGCTCGCCGACATCGTCGAGCTTGGTGGGATCGTCGACCTGGCGGTATTCGGTCGGCGGATCGGAGATGTAGCGGCGCTGGTCGATATAGGCGCCCTTCTGGATGGCGCGGGCTTCGCGGAAGGCCTTGGCCTGGGCTTCCGTCGTGCGGCGGCCGCCTTCGACCTCGTTGTTGGCGAGCGGCGACTGGTAACCGGACTTGTCGCTGTTCTCGTCGGCTTCCTTGACGAGGCGGGCGCGGGTTTCCTCAGGCGATTCGACCCACTGCGGATTATCCTTGCTGGCGATCGATTCCTGCGGCGCGACCAGGTTTTCCTTGTCGCCGGCCTTCGGAACCACGAGGCCCGGACGCGGATTGTACTTCACGCCCTTGTTCTTGGGTTCGGCGCCGGTCAGCGAGGTGGATTGGCCGAGGTCATCGGTCAGCTGCTGGAATGCCGTCTTGTCCGTGCCGTAGCGGGGGCCGCTCGTGCAGCCCGACATCATCGCAGTGCCTGCCATCGCAACAGTCAGGCATGCGCCCAAACGGAACCAACGCTTCGATAACATGAAAACCCTTCCAGCCATGCCGGTGCAATCAATGCTCAACCGGACATCCTCCCCGTGACGGAAAAATCCGGCCAATTTCAGGCAGCTTTTACCGGATGAACCGCGATTGCGCAATTCATCCGGTAACTTTCTTCGGTTTATGCCGCAAGTTCGCGAAGTGCCGCAGCATCGCGGGCGGAAACGTCGGGATACCCGGGATCCGAGCCGACATCCGTCGTGATCCGCCACGAGCGGGCGCACTTGACGCCTTCGGCAAGCTTCGGCTCGACGCTGACGCCGGCCACTTCGGGCAGACGGAATGCATCCGCCGGGCCGTCGTTGCCTTCGATGACGATGCCCGAGGTGATGCAGATCTCCTCGAAGTCCTGACCTTCGAGCGCCTTCAGGAGCTCGGCATCGGCGACGTGGACGACCGGAGCCGCTTCCAGCGAGGAGCCGATGCGCTTGTCCTTGCGCTCGATTTCAAGCGCGCCGGTGACGACGGTGCGAACCGCACGGATCTTCTTCCACTTCTCGGCCAGCGCCTCGTTCTTCCAATCGGCTGGAATGGTCGGGAACTGCTCGAGGTGAACCGACACGGCATCGGGATTGCGCGACAGCCATGCCTCTTCCGTGGTGAACGGCAGCATCGGGGCAAGCCAGGTCACCATGCAATCGAAGATCGCGCGGATGACATGCAGCGAGGCGCGGCGGCGCAGCGACGACGGGGCGTCGCAATAGAGCGCATCCTTGCGGACGTCGAAGTAGAAGGCCGAGAGCTCGACATTGGCGAAGTCGATCAGCGCGCGGGCGATCTTCTTGAAGTCGAAGGCGTCGTAGTTCTCGCGCACCAGCTGGTCGAGCTCGGCCAGGCGGTGCAGCATCAGCTGCTCCAGCTCCGGCATCTCGGAAACTGCGAAGGTCTCGCCCTTGTCGTGCGCCAGCGTGCCGAGCATCCAGCGGATGGTGTTGCGCAGCTTTCTATAAGCATCGACATTGGTCTGGATGATCGTCTTACCGACGCGCAGGTCGTCGGCATAGTCGGAGGTCATGACCCAGAGGCGCAGGATGTCGGCGCCGGCATCCTTCATGATCTCCTGCGGCGAGGTGACGTTGCCCTTCGACTTCGACATCTTCTCGCCCTTCTCGTCCATGGTGAAGCCATGGGTGAGGACGGCGTTGTAGGGCGCGCGGCCACGGGTGGCGGCGGATTCCAGCAGCGACGAGTGGAACCAGCCGCGATGCTGGTCGGAGCCTTCGAGATAGAGATCGGCCGGCCACTTGAGGTCCGGGCGGTCTTCCAGCGTGAAGGTGTGGGTCGAGCCACTGTCGAACCAGACGTCGAGGATGTCCATGACCTGGGTCCACTTGGCGTGGTCGTGGCCGTTGCCGAGGAAGCGATCCTTGGCGCCTTCGGCGAACCAGGCATCGGCGCCCTCGACGTCGAAGGCTTCGAGGATGCGGGCGTTGACATCGGCATCCTGCAGGACGTTGCCGTCCTCATCGGCGAAGACGCAGATCGGAACGCCCCAGGCGCGCTGACGCGACAGCACCCAGTCCGGACGCTGCTCGATCATGGCGCGCAGGCGGTTCTGGCCGGCTGCCGGCACGAAGCGGGTATCGTCGATCGCCTTCAGGGCGCGGGTGCGCAGCGTGGTGCCGTCCTTGAGGTCCTTGTCCATGTAGACGAACCACTGCGGCGTGTTGCGGAAGATGATCGGCTTCTTGGAGCGCCAGGAATGCGGATAGGAGTGCTTCAGGCGACCACGGGCAAACAGCGCGTTGCGCTCGATCAGCGTCTTGATGACGCGCTCGTTGGCATCGCCCTTCTTGCCATTGTCGTCCATGACGCGGGCACCCTCGAAGCCGGGGGCGTCTGACGTATAGGTGCCGCTGTCGTCGACCGGGAACGGGATGCGGGTGTCGATGCCCTTGGCTTCGAGTTCCTTGGCGGAGGACATCCAGGCCTCGAAGTCCTCGCGGCCATGCGACGGGGCGGTGTGGACGAAGCCGGTGCCGGCATCATCGGTGACGTGATCGCCGGCGAGAAGCGGGACGGCGAATTCGTAACCGCCGCCGAGGCCTTTGAGGGGATGTGCGGCGGTGATGCCCGCCATCACGGCTGCTGGCACGTCACCGAGCCGTTTGAAGGTGAGCTTAGCTTTTTTGCCGGACTCTTCGGCCAACGCATCGGCGAAGATCAGCTTCTCACCCGGACGCGGTCCGAAGTCATTCTCTGCATCCGTAACCTCATAGAGGCCGTAGGCGACCTTCGGCGAGTATGCGATGGCACGGTTACCTGGGATCGTCCACGGAGTGGTCGTCCAAATGACCACATGAGCCTGTTCCAACGCCCTGAGCATCTGTTCGGCACCTGCGAAAGCATCCTCCATAGAGGAGTAGCTTTGCGCCGGGCTTTGAGCCAACTCAACAGACGCCACCGGGAACTTCACCCAGATCATGTCGCTCTCGACGTCGTGGTACTCGACCTCGGCTTCCGCCAAGGCCGTGCGCTCGACCACCGACCACATGATCGGCTTCGAGCCGCGATAGAGCTGGCCGCTCATGGCGATCTTCAGGAGCTCGCCGGCGATGCGGCTTTCGGCGTGGAAGTTCATCGTCAGATAAGGATTGTCGAAGTCGCCTTCGATGCCCAAGCGCTTGAACTCGTCGCCCTGGATCTTGATCCACTTCTCGGCATAGGCGCGGCATTCCTTGCGGAACTCGATCATCGCGTCGGCCTGCTTCAGGTCAGGCTTCGCCTTGCCCTTGGCGCGGTAGTTCTCTTCCTCGATCTTCCACTCGATCGGAAGGCCGTGGCAATCCCAGCCGGGAACATAGTTGGCATCGAAGCCGCGCATCTGGAACGAGCGGTTGATGACGTCCTTGAGGATCTTGTTCAGCGCGTGGCCGATATGGATGTTGCCGTTGGCATAGGGAGGGCCGTCGTGGAGGACGAATTTTTCGCGGCCGGCGGCCGAGGCGCGCAGCTTCTTGTAGAGACCCATCTCCTGCCAGCGGGCAACGGTTTCCGGCTCCTTCTGCGGCAGGCCGGCGCGCATCGGGAAATCGGTTTCAGGGAGATAGAGGGTCTTGGAGTAATCGATCTTTTCGACTGTATCGGTCATGTCTGGCAATCGTCTCTTCTAGCGATCGTGCTTTACGCCTCGCAAACGGGCGCAACGGACTGGGAAATATCGTGGCGGCGGAAGCGCTCTGAGGTCGAGCGCCGAAAACCCGGACCTTCCGGCCGCTTAGCGCGCGCGGAAGGCCGGGCCGATAATTCGTATCGTGATCGCCAGCCGGAACGTGTTCATCGCGCCGGTTCATAGGCGCTTTTAGCGGGAAAAGGAAGAGGAGAATTGGCGGGCGCGATGCGTGCCCGGTTCTGGTGGCGCTGATTTGTCGATTGGCATATTTCTCTCGAATGCACTACTATCTGACCATCTGACTAGATTTGGAGTTCAGCCATGTGCGCGCAGCAAACGCGAAAGCCAGGAACGGACGGGGCACAATGGAAACTGGAGGATGCCAAGGCGCGGTTCAGCGAGCTGGTACGGATGGCGCATAGCCAGGGACCGCAGCGCGTGACCGTTCGCGGCCGAGACAGCGTCGTGGTCATCAGCGCCGAGGAACTGGACCGCTTGATGCAGGCGGCGCCGAGGAAGCCGCTGGTGGAATTCCTGGAGGGGCTTGCGCTTGACGGGCTTCCGCTCGAGCGTGATCGCGACGAAGGACGCGATGTGACGCTGTGATCGGCTGGCTGCTCGACACCAACGTTATCGCGGCGCTGATCAATCGCAACGGTGCACCATCGGTCAAGAGGTGGGCCGCCGGGCAGGATGAACGCCGTATGTTCCTGAGCATCCTGACGCTCGCAGAATACGACAAGGGGATAGAGAACCTCCCGCCCGAAGACGCCAATCGCTACGTCTATGCCGCCGCGCGCGATGCGCTGGAAGAACGGTTTTCCGGGCGAATTCTCTCGCTGAGCGATGATTCCGTCAGGCGCTGGGGCGCGATCTCTGGGCACGTCAAGCTGGCAACAAACCATGCGCCTCCCGTCATCGATACGATGCTGGCGGCAACTGCGATCGAACACGACCTCTATCTTGTGACGCGCAACGTCAAGGACACACGCTTTTCGGGTGCCGCGGTGTTCGATCCCTGGTCGCACGATCCGGTGCAATTTCCGCTGAGCGGAAATTGAGGTGGCTGACGACGTGCGCGATGTTACATGATTGGTTAGCTTAAATTCCAGTCAAGGCTCTTTCGATGGCGAAGGAGATGCTTCCCGCGCCGTGTAATCTCCAAAGTTGCCATACAGCCAACGAGGGCCGCGCTTTCACCCGCCGCCCTCCTCTCACAACACGCTCAAGCCCGCGCCGCGGCCTTGCCCGGCACCACCGCATTCACCACCACCGCAACGACGATGTTCACCGCCAGCGCCAGAAGCCCGGTGTAGATGGTGAACGAGGTGTCGCCGAGGACGATCGGCTGCAGCGGTTTCCAGCCGTTGATCCAGACCAGATAGGTGCCGCCGAAGAAGCCGACGAACCAACCGGCGAGCAGGCCGGGCGCGCGGAACCAGTTGGTGTAGAGGCCGAACACCAGGGCCGGCAGCGTCTGCAGGATCCAGATGCCGCCGAGCAGCTGCAGGTCGAGGGCGAACTGCGTCGGCAGGAAGATGATCACCAGCAGCGCGCCGACCTTGACGACCAGCGAGGTGACTTTCGCCACCTTCGCCTCGCCCGCCGGGTCGACCTCGGGGTTGACGTAGGCCTTCCAGAAGTTGCGGGTGAAGAGATTGGCGGCGCCGATCGACATCACCGCCGCCGGCACCAGCGCGCCGATGGCGATCGCCGCGAAGGCAAAGCCGGCGAACCAGCTGGGGAAGAGCGTCTGGAACAGCGCCGGCACCACGTCGTTGGCGCTGTCGAGCTTGAGGTTGGCCGCGTGGCCCATGTAGCCGAGCAGCGCCAGCAGGCCGAGCAGCAGCGTATACGCGGGCAGCAGCACCGCGTTCTTGCGGATGGTGTTGCCGCTGTTGGAGGCGAAGATGCCGGTCAGCGTGTGCGGATACATGAAGGCCCCGAGCGCCGAGCCGAGCGCCAGCGTCGCATAGGCCACATACTGGTTGGAGCCGAGCAGCAGGCCGCCGGAACCCTTGGCTTGGAAGGCCGCGTCGGCGGAGGCGAAGACGTTGGCGTAGCCGCCGAGCTTCGACGGGATCAGCGCCACGGCGGCGATCACCACGATATAGATCATGATGTCCTTGACGAAGGCGATCAGCGCCGGCGCCCTCAGGCCCGCCGAATAGGTGTAGAGCGCCAGCACGATGAAGGCGATGGCGAGCGGCACCTCGCCATGCAGGCCGAGCGCCTTCAAGGCCGCTGTCATGCCGACGAGCTGCAGGGCGATATAGGGCATGGTGGCGATGACGCCGGTGGCGGCGACCGCGAGCTCCAGCCCGCGCGAGCCGTACTGGCCGTGGACGACGTCTCCCGCCGTGACATAGCCCAAGTCCCGCGCCCGCTTCCAAAGCACCGGCATGACCATGAAGACGAAGGGATAGACGACGATCGTATAGGGCAGCGCGAAGAAGCCGTAGGCGCCGACGGTATAGACCAGGGCGGGAACGGCGATGACGGTATAGGCGGTGTAGAAATCGCCGCCGACCAGAAACCAGGTGATCCAGGTGCCGAAGGAACGGCCGCCGAGGCCCCATTCGTCGATGTGTTCCATCGTCTCGGGCCTGCGCCAGCGCGAGGCGACGAAGCCCATGACGGTGACGAGAACGAAGAAGAAGAGAAAGACGCTGAGCGCCGTGACATTGAGATCAGTCGTCATTGCGCATGCTCCGGTAGGCGATCCAGGTCAGGAAGGCGGTAATCGGCACCCATGCGAGCTGATACCAGTAGAAGAAGGGGAAGCCGAAGATCACAGGATCGTGGAAATTATAGAAGGGGACCCAGAGCAGCCCGATATAGGGAATAATGAGCAGCCAGCAGGCCGCCGTTCCAAATCGCTTGTCCATGAGGAGCATGCCTTTCGCGGATTGGCGCGGCTTATCCGCGTCTTATCAATTAGATGACATATGCCAGCCGCGCGGCGCGGCAAGCGTTGATGCCGCGAAAAAGACACAGTTGGCGGGCCGGCAACCGCGTGTGAGTGGGAATCCCCTCACCTGCCCGCGTTAGCGCCCGCCTTCACATTATTTTTAAATATTGCTAATATACTATAAGTTGATTTCAGTATGACGATACATGGTTCCAAGCAGTGGCTCGCGGCGACGTGGCTTCGCGCGAAGACTTGCCTGTTTTCAGCGAGAGGGCGCAGATGAAACATGTGATCGATAGCGATCGTGTCGCCCAGAACCGGCGGTCGGTCTATTTGCATGAAGTTGTCGAGGCCTCGCCCTTGCCGCTGATCGATCTTTCCGGATCGCGCTTCGACGACGATGATTTTCATGTGCGCTTCAGCGGCCGCCTGCTCGGCGATGCCTATCTCACGCGTTTCGAGGCGAGCTCTGTGGTGCTGGCTCGTAGCGAGAAGGAGATATCCAAGCGCTCCAGCAACATGATGCTGCTGGCGATGCTGAACAATGGCAGCTACGAGCAGACCTTCGGCTACCATGAAGCGCTCCCGCGCACCGGTCCCGGTGACATGCTGCTGCTCGATCTGGACGGGCCGCAGACCGTTTCCTTCGTCAGGCAATCGGTGACGACCTGCGCCTATATCCCGCGCGACCATTTCAAGCCGTTTCTCAACGACGCAAAGCTGCTCGATCCGGTGCTGCTGCGCCCCAACAACGAGCTCTATGGGCTGCTGGTGGCCTGCTTTTCCGCTTGCGGCACGATGCAGAACCCGCACCCAGCGGCCAGGACGGCGGCGCTCAGCACGCTGACCCGGCTGGCAATGATCGCACAGGGTCTGCATCCGCTTGCGCATGCCGACCTTCAAAGCTCGGTCCGCGATGCGCGGCGGCAGCGGGCGCAGCAATTCATCGTACAACATTGCGATGATCCCCGCCTGAGCCCGCAGATGATCGCCCATCATCTCGGCGTATCACTCCGCTCGCTCAACATGGCGTTCGAACAGAGCGGCATCGGCGTGGCGGGCTCGATTCTGGCCGCGCGGCTGGACTGGGCGAAGGGCATGCTGCTCAGTTGCCCGCAGCGTTCGGTGCTCGATGTCGCGCTTGCCTGCGGCTTCAACAATCTGAGCAGCTTCTACCGCAGTTTCGCGCAAGCCTATGGCGCGCCTCCGGGGGAATTTCGTCGGATTGCGCAGATCGAGAATGACGATTTCGCGGATCGCCACGACGCGAGGGGCGCAAACTTGTAGAACACGTCCAGGCCAGCAGACCAGCCAGGATCGGTGCGATCCCACAATGCCACACAGCAGACAGATTTGTTGAGGGGCGGCGCTTGCGGGCGGCGGCGATGGCCGACGACCGCAAGCGCTGGATGCCAAGCGACATGTCTGCGTCGATCTCTTTTTCGAGGGCATGTCGATGGACGTTTTTCCATATCATGCAGCCGGCTCAGGATTTCTGCTCGGCGCCAGCCTGATCTTCTCGATCGGCCCGCAGAACCTCGCGCTGATCAATGCCGGGCTGGCGCGCGACAACATGCTGCTTGTCGCCAGCATCGGCTATCTCTCGGAAATCCTGCTTGTCAGCATCGGGCTGACGGGCTTTCGGGCCTCTCCCGATGCCTATCCCGGTATCACCGCTGCTCTACACCTGCTTGGCATCCTGTTCCTTGTTTTCTATGGCGTCTGTGCCATCCGTCGCGGCCTGCAACGCCCATTGGCGACGGACGACCGCATGGTCGCAAGCTGCCGCAGCCGTTGGAACGCGGCGGTTTCGATGCTCGCGGTCACGTGGCTCAATCCGCTCGTCTATATCGAGATCGTGCTGCTCGTCGGCCTCGTCGCTTCGGCCTTCGACAGTCGTATCCGCATCTGGTTCGGCGCGGGCTTCCTGCTCGCCTCGGCGGTGCGCTTCTACGGCTGGAGCCTGACCGGGCAGATGCTGCGATCCTGGCTTGGGCATCCGGCGCGACAGCGGCAATTCGCGATGATATCGGGCTGCCTGCTCCTCAGCTCGGCAGCGATGCTGGCGGCGCGGGCGGCGCACCGGCTTGTGGTGGTCTGAGCCGCCATGTCGAAGCGGAGCGCCTATATCTCGCTGATCCTCGCCGCCGCCTTCTGGGGCTTCGGCAACATCGCGCAGAAGACGGTGCTCACGTACATGGGCCCACTATCGGCCACGATGCTGCGCTGCCTCATCGCGGCGCTGGTGATGCTGCCGCTGGCGGCCGTCGAGCGCAACGATGTACGTAACGCGGGATGGACGAAAAGCATCCTTCGCGTCGCGCTCACCTTCACCGTTGCGATCGCGATACAGCAGACGGCTTACGTCAACGCCACCGTCGTCAATGCGAGCTTCCTGGTCAACACCGCCACCGTGTTCACGCCAATTGTGGCATGGGTCGTCTTCGGCGAGACGACGCGACGGCTGGGCGTGTTCGCGGCCTGCCTGACGCTTGCCGGCATCGGGCTGATGGCAGATGGCGTCGGCGGCTTCGCGGCGCTGAACACGGGCGATCTCGCCTGCCTCGTGTCGGCCGTCTTCTACGCGTTCTGGATGGTGCTGCTCGGGCGCCACGCGCGGCGCTATGGCGGACCGTTCACATCGGCCTTCGTGCAGTTCGCGATCGCCGCGCTGCTGTTGATGCCGGCGGCGCCACTGAGGGAGCCGCTGACGGCTGAGATGATGTGGCGGGCGGCACCGGAGTTGGCGATGCTCGGCATTGCCGCAACGGCCGCCGCGTTTGGCCTGCAGACCTACGCGCAGCGCCACGTGCCGGCATCGAAGGCGGCCGTACTGGTGTCCGGCGAGAGCATATTCGGCGCGATCGGCGCATGCCTTGTCCTGCTGGAGCGGCCGCCGATCATGGCCTGCGTCGGGGCAGCGCTGATCTTTCTCTCGATCGTCATCGTGACGATCGAGCCGGAGGATCCGGTGGCGGCATTGCTTCAGCGCAATGCGGAAGAGGAATGAAAGGCGTTACGAGAGGCCGCAGAGCTTGCGGTCGAGCTCGCTGATCGGCTGGACGCCCGACAGGACGGCCCTCGCCTCTTCCTTGTCGCGGTTCATCTGCTCGACCAGCGGATCGAGGCCGTCGAACTTCAGCTCCGGACGCAGGTAGGAGAAGAAGGAGACGGAACAGATCTGGCCGTAGAGATCGCCGGAGAAATCGAAGACGTAGGTTTCCAGCAGTGGCGCACCGTTGTCGGTGACCGTCGGGCGGCGGCCGTAGCTGGCCACCGCATCGTGCATCGACCCATCCTCGAAGCGGAAACGCACCGCGTAGATGCCGGGCTTCAACTCGACCTCGGCCGGCAGGCGCATGTTGGCCGTCGGGAAGCCCAGCTGGCGGCCGAGCTTTTCGCCGCCGATCACCTCGGATTCGACCGTATAGTGATAACCGAGCAGGCCGGCGACCTCGCTGACCTCGCCTTCCTTCAGTAGCGCGCGGATGCGGCTCGATGAAACGACGTCGGAATTCTCGTCACGGAAGGCGTCGATCAGGGTAACGCCGAAGCCGTATTTGTTGCCAGCCTCCATGAGGAAGGCCGGACCGCCTTCACGGCCGCGACCGAAATGGAAATCGAAGCCGGTCACGACCTCGGAGGCGCCGAGCCAATCCTTGAGGATCGAATGAATGAAGTCGTCGGCCGAGCGCTGCGAAAAGGCGCGGTCGAACGGGTATTCGATGACGGCGCCGAAGCCCATGGCCTCGAGGATGCGGGCGCGCAAAGGCGCGGGCGTCAGGCGGAACACCGGTGTCTGCGGGTTGAAGACCGTGCGCGGATGCGGCTCGAAGGTCAGCACGAGGGCCGGAACGCCGCGCACTTGCGCGATCGCAAGCGCGCGCTCCAGCACCGACTGATGACCGCGATGGACACCGTCGAAATTGCCGATGGCGACCACGCCGCCATGCAGGTGATCGGGCAAGGGCTCGCGGGTTTCGTTGCGGTGGAAGACGGTCATCGGGCAGACTTTACTGATGCTTCGGGCTTAGGCAAGGAGGCTTTCGGCGCGTGAGGTCTCAGGCCAGGCGCGGCATCCACCACTTCGGCGTCGCCTTCTCGCGTTCGAGATAGGCGGTGAGGATAGCCTCGTCGGTCTCGCCGTTCAGCGTGTATTCGGCCGCGTGGATGCCGCCGCTGATATAGAGGAGATCGAGGCCGTAATCGAGGGCGCCGCGCACATCGGTCGGCATGCCGTCGCCGATTGCCAGGATGCGGTCCATCTTGAGATCGCCCCTGATTTCGCGGGCAACGGAGAGAACGGCGTCGTAAATCGGCTTATGCGGCTTGCCGGCGATGCGGGTCTTGCCGCCGAGCTGATCGAAATAGGCGGCCATGGCGCCGGCGCAGGGGATCATCTTGTGGCCGCGCTCTACGATCAGATCGGGGTTGGCACAGATCATCGGCACGCCGCGGGCCTGGAAGGCCTTGAGCATGTCGGTGTAGTCCTCGGGCGTCTCGGTCTCGTCGTCGAAGAAGCCGGTGCAGACGACGCAATCGGCCTCATCGGCGGGAACGCGGGTGACGCCGATGCCCTCGATGATGGCGATGTCGCGATCCGGGCCGAGCAGGAAGACCTTCTTCGGGCCCTCGGCGATCAGGCCACGGGTGACGTCGCCCGAGGTGACGATGCGGTCATAGGCCTCGTCCTGGATGCCGATGGCGCGGAGCTGTTCGACGACGAGCGGGGCAATGCGCGGCGAATTGGTGATCAGGACGACCGTCAGGCCGGTTTCGCGCGCGGCCTGCAGCGCGGCGGCCGCCTTCGGGAAAGGCGAAACGCCGTTGTGCAGCACGCCCCATACGTCGCAGAACACCGCATCATAGTGGCTGGTGATCTCTGCGAAATTCTCGATGCGCTGCGCCATTTCAAAGTCCCGGTTTTCATTCGATGAGGGCTGACATCGCAAAGCCCCGGCTGGATGGCAAGAAATTTTGCGATGCGGGACGATGAAATTCTTGCGACCGGCTGCGCTCCGACGCCCTTTAAAGCAGAAGTTCGGCACCCTTGATGGCGAGGCCGGCGGCGGCGCACAGCCCCAGCACCTTGACCATGCCCATCTTCACGTAAAACAGCAGGACAGACGCGATCACGAAGATTGCCAGCGCCGCGATATCGATCGTTGCCCATTGCGGCCAGGCGAGACTGACGATGGGGAGGCCTGACGCGCGTGACCAAAGCGCGACGCGGCCGACCTCGGCGAAGAGCACGTGCAGGCCGAACCAGAGCGAGAGATTGAGGATGACACCGACGACGGCAGCGGTGATGGCGGAGAGCGCCGCCGACAGGCCGGCATTATCGCGCAGCTTTTCGACGAAGGGCGCGCCGGCGAAGATCCAGACGAAGCTCGGGACGAACGTTGCCCAGGCGACCAGCGTGGCGCCGAGCGCGCCGCCCATCAGCGGCGCCATGAACAGCGGATTGCGGTAGCCGGCGAGAAAGCCGACGAAACAGAGGACGAGCACCAGCGGGCCGGGTGTCGTTTCGGCCAGCGCCAGGCCATCCAGCATCTCGCCCGGCTGCAGCCAGGCATAATGGCCGACGGCCACCTGCGCGACATAGGTGAGCACCGCATAGGCGCCGCCGAAGGTGATGACCGCCATCTTGGAGAAGAAGATGAAGAGTGCGCCAAAGACATTGGTCTCGCCGCTGAGCGCCTCGGCGATCAGGTCGGAGGGAGCGTGCAGATTGCGGACGAGAAGCAGCGGTGCCTGCCAGATCAGGATCCAGAAGACGAGAACAAGGAGTGGCCGGGCGACGGCGTGGGTCGTAAACCTGGGCAATCGGCGGGGCGATTGCGCTTTGGCTTCGGCCGGCAAATTGCGGCCGGCATAGCGGTGCAGCGCAAAGCCGGTCAGGCCGGCGAAGATGACGACGATCGGGAACGGCGCGTTCAGCATGAACAGCGCCAGGAAGGACGCTGCGGCGATATAAGAATGCGCGCGGGTCTTCAGCGCACGGCGGGCAAGACGCATCAGCGCCTCGACGACGACGGCAAGGACTGCAGCCTTGAGGCCGAAGAACAGGGCCGGTAGCCAGGTCGTTTCCTGGAAGACGACGTAGAGAGCCGATAGGCCGAGCATCACGACGAAGCCAGGCAGGATGAACAGCAGGCCGGCGAGAATGCCGCCGCGCACGCCATGCATCAGCCAGCCTATATAGGTGGCAAGCTGCTGCGCCTCCGGTCCCGGAAGCAGCATGCAGTAGTTCAGCGCATGCAGGAAACGGTCCTCGGAGATCCAGCGCTTTTCGTCGACGATGGTCCGGTGCATCAGGGCGATCTGGCCGGCAGGCCCACCGAAGCTCAAGACACCGATCCTGGCCCAGACGCAAACGGCCTCGCCAAACGGCACAGATGCCACGCTGTCATCCGCCATTACCGCTCC
The DNA here is from genome assembly GCA_900472605.1 of Hyphomicrobiales bacterium. Taxonomy (GTDB): domain Bacteria; phylum Pseudomonadota; class Alphaproteobacteria; order Rhizobiales; family Rhizobiaceae; genus Rhizobium. The sequence goes on from UCJD01000003.1 coordinate 66,939, forward strand.
GTCCACGCTCATATATCCGCCCCCGTTGCCGACCTCCGCCGGCTGCCCCTGTCGCTCGATATCACCCGCATCGGGGCTGGACAATCCCGGCCCGGAGGCGCGATCGAGACGGCGCGTCCCGATGGCATTTCGCACATTCCGGACGCGGGGTTATGACAATGCCGGACGATGATGCCGGCGCTGGAAGATAGAAAGGGGCTCTTCCCGTTCGGGCATTAACCATCCAAGCGTTTTCCCGACCCGGCGCACGGGTGGCAGGTTCACAACTTTGCCATCAAACGGATATAGACAAAGCGTCAAGAAAAATTCGGTGTTTTTCTTGACTCCCCCGATTGGCGCTCCTAAATGCTTGCCGCTAGCACTCACTCAAGGAGAGTGCTAACACCCATCCGCGCGGGCCATCTCGGCTCGCTGATGTCATTTGATCGAGGGATTAGACAATGGCAAGCACCAACTTCCGCCCCCTTCACGATCGCGTCGTTGTTCGCCGCGTTGAGTCCGAAGAAAAGACCAAGGGCGGCATCATCATTCCTGACACCGCCAAGGAAAAGCCGCAGGAAGGCGAAATCGTCGCCGTCGGCACCGGCGCTCGCGATGAATCCGGCAAGGTCGTCGCTCTCGACGTCAAGGCTGGCGACCGCGTTCTGTTCGGCAAGTGGTCGGGCACCGAAGTCAAGATCAACGGCGAAGACCTTCTGATCATGAAGGAAGCCGACATCATGGGCATCATCGGCTAATTGCCGGTCATCCCGTCCAGATTATTGCTGACACCCCTATTCAGGAGTTCTCAAAATGGCAGCTAAAGAAGTAAAGTTCGGCCGCTCTGCGCGCGAAAAGATGCTGCGCGGCGTCGACATCCTCGCTGACGCAGTGCAGGTAACCCTCGGCCCGAAGGGTCGTAACGTCGTTATCGACAAGTCCTTCGGCGCTCCGCGCATCACCAAGGACGGTGTTTCGGTCGCCAAGGAAATCGAACTCGAAGACAAGTTCGAAAACATGGGCGCCCAGATGGTCCGCGAAGTTGCTTCGAAGACCAACGACATCGCCGGCGACGGCACCACGACGGCAACCGTTCTGGCCCGCGCGATCGTTCGCGAAGGCGCCAAGGCCGTTGCTGCCGGCATGAACCCGATGGACCTGAAGCGCGGTATCGACCTCGCTGTTGCAGAAGTCGTCAAGGACCTGCAGGCCAAGGCAAAGAAGATCTCCACCTCGGCTGAAGTTGCCCAGGTCGGCACGATCTCCGCAAACGGCGACAAGCAGGTCGGCGCTGATATCGCTGAAGCCATGCAGAAGGTCGGCAACGAAGGTGTCATCACCGTCGAAGAAGCCAAGACCGCCGAAACCGAACTCGAAGTCGTCGAAGGCATGCAGTTCGACCGCGGCTACCTGTCGCCTTACTTCGTCACCAACCCGGAAAAGATGGTCGCAGACCTCGACGACGCTTACATTCTCCTCCACGAGAAGAAGCTCTCGAACCTGCAGGCGATGCTCCCGGTTCTCGAAGCCGTCGTTCAGACCGGCAAGCCGCTCCTCATCATCGCTGAAGACGTCGAAGGCGAAGCTCTTGCTACGCTCGTCGTCAACAAGCTGCGCGGCGGCCTGAAGATCGCTGCCGTCAAGGCTCCCGGCTTCGGCGATCGCCGCAAGGCCATGCTTGAGGACATCGCCATCCTCACGGGCGGCACCGTCATCTCCGAAGACCTCGGCATCAAGCTCGAATCCGTAACGCTCGACATGCTCGGCCGTTCGAAGAAGGTTTCGATCTCCAAGGAAAACACCACGATCGTCGACGGCGCTGGCCAGAAGTCCGACATCGAAGGTCGCGTTGCACAGATCAAGGCTCAGATCGAAGAAACCTCTTCCGATTATGACCGCGAAAAGCTGCAGGAACGCCTTGCCAAGCTCGCTGGCGGCGTTGCCGTCATCCGCGTTGGCGGTTCGACCGAAATCGAAGTCAAGGAACGCAAGGACCGCATCGACGACGCGCTCAACGCAACGCGCGCTGCCGTTCAGGAAGGTATCGTACCGGGTGGTGGCGTAGCCCTGCTCCGTTCGTCCTCGAAGATCACCGTCAAGGGCGAGAACGAAGACCAGGAAGCTGGCGTCAACATCGTTCGCAAGGCTCTGCAGTCGCTGGTTCGCCAGATCGCTGACAACGCCGGTGACGAAGCCTCCATCGTGGTCGGCAAGATCCTCGAGAAGAACGAAGACAACTTCGGCTACAACGCTCAGACGTCCGAATACGGCGACATGATCGCCATGGGCATCGTCGACCCGGTCAAGGTTGTTCGCACGGCTCTGCAGAACGCAGCTTCGGTTGCTTCGCTGCTGATCACCACCGAAGCCATGATCGCCGAACTTCCGAAGAAGGAAGCTGCCGGCGGCGGCATGCCAGGCGGCATGGGCGGAATGGGCGGAATGGACATGATGTGATAGGCGAAAGCCTGCACATCTGAGCCATCCGGTTCAGTTACGGAAGGGCGGCCCTCGGGTCGCCCTTTTCGTTTTGTGATTCGCGCTCACATTCGCAGCGCAAGTTTTGACCGATTGGTAAAACGTATAATCATAAAAATTCGAAGCTGGTACGGCGACGAGGCTTTCCCGAAGCTTGCTCAACTGGCGCTTTTTTGTCGGGCTTCAAATTTCCGTTACAAAGCCGTCAGCGCACGAATAACGGCAGTTACTGGTCCGAAAGCGACCGAACTCAATCAATTTCCGATTATTTAGCAAATTTTTATCAACTTTTCCGTTCTTTTTAGCCTCAAGCCGATCGCGCCCACCGACGATTGCACATGCGAAAGGCCATTGCCGTTCTCGCAAAAAAATCTATAGATTCGCGCTGTGTTTGGCGCTCTGCTCTGGCCTGTAGACCGCGCATGTCGCCAACATCGCTCGAAATTGCATTGACGCATGTACCGGACCTCTTATCCTGAAATAAATTAGAAGTTGTATAATCTGGAAACCTTGCCGCAGCGGGCTTCATTTTGGAGCCGGCGCCTGGAATGCGGTTTCCCCGCACCGTGCATGACGCGCGGGCTCGACCAAATCTGTGATGTTTGCCGGTGCGCAGCAGGGGAGAACGCTGCGCCCAAACTGGGGAACAATGTGTTTAAGATCGCAAAAACCAACGCTTCCGCACCGCTCATGCGCGGATCGCTGGAACTCAACGACAACAATCCCGAGATGCTTGCTCAGTTTTCCATCTCGGAGAGCTGGGTCGGCGACTTTTCCAGCGGCGTGATCCGCCTTCAAGAACGCAGCGCTCGGCTTCATGGCCTGACGTTGCCCGAGTGCGGCCTGCTCAGCCTTATGCGCTGTTACGATCCGAAGGATCGTGGCCGTATCGTCCAGATTTTCGAACAGGCCGCGGCGCTGTCGTCGTCCTTCTGTTTTTCGACAACAATCGTCATGCCCAACGGCTACCGCCAGCCGTTGTTCTGCATGGGTGAATCGAACGGCTACGAAGATGCCGGCAACGGCAGCATGCTCGGCATGTTCATCTTCCCCCGCATCGAGACAAACGCCGGCACAGCCGCCATGCGCCGCCAGTAGAATATCCGGCATCACGGAAAAGCCGGCCCGGCGGGCCGGCTTTTGACATTATTGGCACATGCTGCCTCAATGGACTCAGGCCGGGCGCGCCGGGATGTTCAGGCCCTTCTCGCTGGCCGGGCGCGCGATGCAGCGCTCCAACCATGCCATGACCGCCGGGAACTTTTCGTATTCCAGCAGTTCGCGACCGCCATAGAAGATGTCGGCACCGCGTATCCAAGGGAATGTGGTGATATCGGCGATCGTATAGTCGTCGCCCATGATCCACTGGCGCCCTAGCAGGCGCTCCTCGAGAACACCGAGCAGCCGCTTGGACTCGTCACGATAACGCTCGACCGGATAGGAATTGTTGGCGACCTTGTCGGCAGCGAACTTGTGGAAGTGGCCGAACTGGCCGAACATCGGCCCTATACCGCCCATCTGGAAGAAAACCCACTGGATCGTCTCATAGCGGCCGGCCGCGTCTTGCGGCATCAGCTTGCCGGTCTTTTCGGCGAGGTAGACAAGGATCGCACCAGATTCAAACAGGCCGATCGGCTTGCCGTCGGGACCATTGGGATCGATGATCGCTGGAATGCGGCCGTTCGGATTGAGCGACATGAATTCCGGAGATTTCTGATCGTTGGTGCCGAACGAAATCAGATGCGGCTCGTAAGGTAGGCCGAGTTCCTCGAGCGCGATCGACACCTTCACACCGTTCGGCGTCGGCAGCGAATAAAGCTGGATGATATCGGGATCGCTTGCCGGCCAGCGCTTGGTGATCGGGAATGCGGAAAGGTCTGCCATGTAAAATCTCCCTATGAGCTGGGCCGACCATAGAAGAGGGCAAAGGGTCATGGCAACCCAGGCAGACCACGCCCGCGTGCGCGTAGTGTTCACTATTACTGAACAAACTGTCCGCTGCCGTCTATCTTTCCACAACGACAGAAATGGAGGAGAACGAGTTCACAAGAGATCGACAACCGTGCCGGGGGCACACCGGTCTCAACATAGTCAACCGGAGACAGTTCCATGTCGAATACCCAGAACATTGTCATTCTCGTCGCCCGCATCCTCCTCTCCTTCATCTTCATCTACTCGGGCTTCGGCAAGCTGACCGACCCGGCTGGCACGGCCGGCATGATCACCGGCGCCGGCCTGCCTGCCGCCACCGCGCTTGCCTATCTCGCCGGCCTGTTCGAACTGGTCACCGGCCTTGCTGTTCTCGTCGGCTTCCAGACGAAGATCGTCGGCTGGGCACTGGCCGCATTCTGCGTCTTCACCGGCGCCGTCTTCCACTCCGGCACGGTTGCCGTTCCCGGCTGGCCGGATGCCGCTCTCGGCTGGATCAACGCGCTCAACGGCATCATGCTGATGAAGAACTTCACGCTGGCCGGCGCCTACATCCTGCTCGCCACCTTCGGCCCGGGCCTCTACTCGATCGACGCCCGCCGCGGCGCCCTGCCGGTCGCTGCATAAGCCATCCTCCCAAGCATGCAGAAAACCCGCCGTCGCGAGACGGCGGGTTTTTCGTATTGCAGGTCGATGGAAATCAGAGCGCCGAGCGGACGGCTTCGATCAGTCTCGCGACCGACGGCTCGTCGGCATGGCTCTCCTTGCGGGCGCGCACGAGGCAGGCCTCGGAGCGCAGGATGACGCCATCCGACAGTATCTTCAGGTGATTGGCGCGCAACGTTGAGCCCGTCGAGGTGATATCGACGATGATATCGGCCGAGCCCGAGGCCGGTGCTCCCTCGGTGGCGCCGAGGCTCTCGACGATGCGATAGAGCTGGATGCCGTGCTGGCGCGAGAAGAACTGCTGCGTCAGCCGCCAGTATTTGGTGGCGATCGTCAGGCGGCGGCCGTGGCGGGCGCGAAAATCGGTGGCGACATCGCCAAGATCGGCCATGGTATCGACGTCGAGCCAGATCTCCGGCACCGCGACGATGACGTCAGCGTGGCCGAAGCCGAGGCGGGCGCAGAACTCGACGCGCTTGTCGGCTTCCGCGAGCCCCTCGCGGATCAGGTCTTCGCCGGTGACGCCGAAATCGACGGTGCCGTTGCCGAGTTCCTTGGAGATCTCGGAGGCCGAGAGGAAGGCGACCTCGACATCATCCCAGCCTTCGACGCGGCCGCGATAGGAGCGGTCGTTGCCGACAGCTGATATCTTCATGCCGGCCTTCTCGAAGATCGCGGAGGCATCGTCTTTCATCCGGCCCTTGGAGGGCAGCGCGATGGTGATGGTCATCAGGCGGCCCTTTCCGTTTCGATGCGATCCAGCCACAGCGAGAAGCCGACGGCCGGGATGCGCTCCCTGGCGCCCAGGAAGGTCATCAGCCTGTCGAAGCGGCCGCCACCGGCCAGCACCGCATCCGAGCCCTCCACACCGACCTCGAAGACGAGACCGGTATAGTAATCCAGCGGGCGGCCGAAGGCGGCGCGGTAATCGATGAGCGCGAGATCGACGCCGGCATTGGCCAATGCCGCCACACGACCGTCGAAGCGCGATAGCGCATTGCCGAGCTTGAGGCCCGCCGCATCGGCAAAGCCCGACAGGGCGGCCGAGGCATTGATCAGCGGCACGTTGAGCGACAGGAATTCCTGGAGCACGAGGAAGGCGGCATCATCGAGCCGGGTTTCCGACAGGATCAGCTTTTCCTTCAGGCGGCGGGCGATATCCTGCGGCGAGCGGCTGGCATTGGTGGAATAACCGGTGGCCTGCATGGTGGCGTCGATATGGGCGACGAGCGCTTCCTCATCATCCGCCGCGATGAGGCGGGCGACGTCGTCGCTGAGGCCGGTGACGAATTGCGGGCTGACGAGGCTGGCAAGCAACGCCTCCAGATGGGTCATGTCGCCGAAAGCATGGATCAGCCGCTTCTGCCAGCCGAGCGGCAGGCCGAGCGCCTGGACGACCGCCTCGAACACCGCCTGATCGCCCAGCGTGACGGCAAGGCGCTTGCCCGGCAGCAGGCGTTGGAGGACACCGACGGCATCGCCGATGGCGCGGGCGTCGGCGCTCGGGATGTTGATATCGCCGAGATCCTCGATGCCGGCCTGGTAGAACTCGTTGCCGCCCTCGCGGCGCTGGCGGAAGACCTCGCCGAGATAGGCATAGCGCTTCGGCGTGCCCATGGCGCTTTCGATGTGGCGCAGGCAGACGGGAATGGTGAATTCCGGCCTGAGACACAGACTGGCGCCGGTTTCGCTCTCGGTCATGAAGATGCGGCGGCGCAGGTCTTCACCGGCGATGTCGAGGAAGGGCTCGGCCGGCTGGATGACGGGGGTGTCGACACGCTCGGTCCTGCGGGCGGCGAAATCGGCCAAGAGGTCGGCAGAGAAATCGGGGAGGTTGATCAGGGGCATATCGTTGACGTCTCCGGGGATACCCCCCTCTGTCCTNNGCAGGGCAGAGGGGGGTGCGCCCCGCTCAAGCATTCGACGCTCGCTTGCGATCTTCCGCCTGGGCCGCAAGAATCTCCCGCACCTTGGCGACCAGATCGGCCTCCTTGACGGTTTCCTGCGCCACGCGGGCTTCGCGCCAGGAGGCATTGTCCTCTATCTCGCCCGACAGGCGCTTGCCCTCGACCAGATCCTTGATCTGCACCACACCCTCGGCGCGCTCATCGCCGCCCTGGATGATGGCGACGGGGCAACCTCTACGGTCGGCATATTTCAGCTGGTTGCCGAACTTCTTCCAGTTGCCCTGGTACATTTCGGCGCGGATGCCGGCCTGGCGCAGTTCTTGGGTGAGGCGCTGGTAGCGACCCATCGCCTCGACATCGCCATCCATGACGGTGACGAGGACGGGTTCGACGACTTCGCTCTGGCCGAGCTTGCCGAGGTTCTTCAAGGCCGTCATCAGGCGCGAGACGCCGATGGAGAAGCCGGTGGCAGGCACCGGCTGGCCCATGAAGCGGGAGACGAGGCCATCATAACGGCCACCGCCGCCGACGGAGCCGAAGACGACCTTCTCGCCCTTCTCGTTGGTGACGTCGAACAGGAGCTCGGCCTCGTAGACCGGGCCGGTGTAATATTCGAGACCGCGGACGACGGAGGGGTCGATCTTGATGCGGTCGGACTGATAGCCGCCGCCGGTGACGAGGCCACCGATCATATTCAGCTCCTCGACACCTTCGGCACCCTTGGAGGTGCCGGCGACCAGCTCGGCCAGCTGAGCAGCGCTTTCGGCATAGTCCTTGATGCCGACGAAGAAGAGAACCTTGTCGATCTGCGCCTGATCGAGACCGGCGCCCTTGGTGAAATCGCCGCTCTCATCCTTGCGGCCGGGGCCGAGCAGCAGCGCGACACCCTCAAGCCCGAACTTGTCGAGCTTGTCGATGGCGCGCAGCACGTTCAGCCGCTGAGCGGCCTTATCATCGCCGCCAAGACCGATCGCCTCGAGAACGCCGTCGAGAACCTTGCGGTTGTTGACGCGGATGACGTAATCGCCGCGCTTGATGCCGAGGGCCTCAAGCGTATCGGCCATCATCATGCACATCTCGGCATCGGCCTGCACGCCCGGCGCGCCAACCGTATCGGCGTCGAACTGCATGAACTGGCGGAAGCGGCCGGGGCCGGGCTTCTCGTTGCGGAAGACGTAACCGGCGCGATAGGTGCGGTAGGGCAGCTGGATCTCGTTGAAATTCTCGGCGACATGACGGGCGAGCGGCGCCGTCAGGTCGTAGCGCAGGCTCATCCACTGCTCGTCGTCATCCTGCAGCGAGAAGACGCCCTCGTTCGGCCGGTCGGCATCGGGCAGGAACTTGCCGAGCGCATCGGTGTATTCGAAGAGCGGCGTTTCGACAGGATCGAAACCATAATGCTCGTAGACTTCGCGGATCTTGGCGGTCATCTCGTTGACGGCGCGAATGTCGCTCGCCGAACGATCGACGAAGCCGCGGGGAAGCCTTGCCTTGAGCTTTTGTGGTTTCTTCTTGATGTCGTTCATTTCCAACGTCTTCCGCTCGGTGTGACAGTGGCGGTTTCCTAGCGGAAAGGGCCGGATGCGGCAAGGGTCGGTCGACAAATCCGACATGACAGACAAGATGAGCCGTGCTAGATTGGGATACACGCATCCCAATCCTCGAAAGCCGCCGACATGAGTAAGCAAACAGCCATCCGTCTTCCCGACGAAACCTACGAGCGGCTGCAGGCACTGGCACACCGCACCGGCCGCACAGCCACCTACTATATCCGGGAGGCGATCGAGACGCATCTGGAGGATTTGGAGGATCTCTATCTGGCGGAAGCGGCGATGCTCAGGATCAAGAACGGCGAGTCCGAGATCATCAGCGCCGAGGAGTTCTGGCGTGGCCTGGACGATTGAGTTCGACCGCCACGCCCGCAAAAATGTCGAGAAACTCGACCAGCAGACACGACGCCGCATTCGCAGCTTTCTATACGATCGGCTTGCTTCGCTCGACGACCCGAGGCAGATCGGCGACGCCCTGCAAGGATCGGAACTTGGGACCTTCTGGCGTTACCGCGTGGGCGATTACCGCATCATCTGCGACCTTCAAGACAGCCGGCTCGTCGTTCTCGTGATCGACATCGGCCACCGCCGCGAAATTTATCGATGAAAGCTAATCCGTGATCGCTGAAGCACTTCTTTACGCCGCGACCTTCTGGCGGACGCAGAAGGCGCACCGCAAGTATGTCCGCTACTCCGTCAATCTGTGGTCACGCGCCAATCGTTGCAACCGACAGTGGGCGGAGCATGAGGAGAATACGAGGCGGGCGATCCTTGCGGCCATGGCGGGCTGCAAGCAGCGGCGGACGGCTGTGGTGCTGGGGTCCGGCTTGCTGCGCGACGTGCCGATCCGGCAGCTGGCCGAGGCCTTCGATACCGTCGTGCTGATCGATCTCGTGCATGTCGCGACGGTGCGGATGAAGATGCATCGCAAGGGCTATCGCAATGTCCGGCTGATCGAGCGCGATCTCTCGGGCTACGACGCGCTTGCGGCCGGCGAGGCGCCGGAACCGCTCGGGTTTCTGCGCAATGTGCCCTATCTGGATTTCGTGGTTTCGGCCAATCTCCTGTCGCAGATCGGGCGCGGGGTGCAGCGACGCTTCGAGGCGGAGCGGGTTCTAATGCCCGAGGATACGGTCGAGCAGCTGATCGCGGCACACGTCTCCGGCCTGTCGCGCATGCCGTTCAAGAGCTGCCTCGTCACCGATATTTCCTTTGCAGTGATCGATCGAAACGGAAAGACCCATGAAGAGGCCGACCTGATGCACGGGGTCGCGATGCCGGAGGCCCGGGCCGCATGGGCCTGGCCGGTGGTGCCGACGGGTGAGGAAAGCGCCGACTACCAGGTGATCCATCAGGTGATTGCCGTCTACTGAATTGCAAGATATCGTGATGCAATCAAAGATATATTGTATCACTTTTATTTTGCGATATCGTGGATATGAAGATCGTTTGGGATGAGCCGAAACGTGTTCGCAATGCTGCAAAGCATGGGCTGGACTTTCGTGACCTGGATGAGGATTTCTTCGCAGCTGCGTTGATCCTCGACGCTAGGAACCCGCGGCTGAAGGCCGTGGGTATCCTGATCGAGGATGTGATCGCCGTCGTTTTCGCCGTTCTCGGGAGCGAAGGGATTTCCGTCATCTCAATGCGCCGGGCAAGCCGCCTGGAAAGGAGGCTTTATGAACAATTCCAGTCGAAAAATCCTCGGCCTCACTGATGAGGAAGAGGCAGAGATCCAGCGCGGGATTGCCGAAGACCCCGACAATCCCGAATGGACCGAAGAGGACTTCAAAAAGGCCCGTCCCTTTGCCGAGGTCTTTCCGGAGCTTGCAGAAAGCATCAGGCGTTCGCGCGGCCGGCCGGCGGTGGAGAGCCCGAAGCGGCAGATATCGCTGCGGCTCGATCCCGACGTGATCGATGCCTTCAAGGCGACCGGCAAGGGCTGGCAGGGGCGGATCAACGATGCGCTGCGCAAGGCGGCCAAGCTCGATTAGCGCAACGCGACGTCTTGGCAGCGGTGGCGGGCTTGCCTATGTTGGGCCGATGCGGATTTTCTCTGTCGCGACGATGATGCTGGCTTGGCTGACCTACGGAACGATGTTTGCGTGGGCGGGATGCCCGATGTGCGCGTCGATGAGCCAGCCGGCCGCTATCGATATGGCTGGCGGAAAGCCGCATCATCATATGCCGGGCATGGCGATGGGGGAGACAGTCAAGGTTTCGGCGCCGGCGAAGAACCCATGTGCCGATGGCGGCATGGCGCATATGCCGCTCTGTTCCGCCTGCCTGGTCGTTCCCGTGGACGCCATCGTCCATGCCGATGGGAAACAGGCGTTCTCCTATCCCTCGCCCGCGGTCGCGCTTGCTTTTCCCGGCGCGAGGCCCGCACCGCAGGCGCCCCCTCCCCGGCTGATCTGACGATCAAGACCCTGCGAACCGCGGCGCGATCAGCTGCATCGGATTTTTATTGCCAGACTGAGGAAGGATATCCCATGTCTCTCAAACTACTCGCTCTTACCACCGGTCTTGTTGCCGGCGTCTCGTTCATCGCTGTTCCTGCAAGCGCGGAAGACAAGCCCATGGATATGAGCATGCCGATGGGCGATCACAGCCCGTCCAGCCACGCCTTTTCCGAAGCCAACAACAAGATGCACAAGGGCATGATGATCGAATACAGCGGCGATGCCGATATCGATTTCGTGCGCGGAATGATCGCCCATCACCAGGGGGCGATCGACATGGCGAAAGTCGAGCTGCAATACGGCAAGGATCCCGAGATGCGCACGCTGGCGGAGGGCGTGATCAAGGCGCAGGAGGCCGAGATCACCGAGATGCAGGCCTGGCTGAAGGCGCACGCCAAATAAGGCGACCTTCCCTGTGACAGGCTGGACGCCGGAGTTACCCGGCGTCCAGCGCATTGATCGTGATCAGGCCTTCGGTTCGAAAGGCGCGGGGCGGCGGCCGGCGCCCTGGCGGGCCAGCATCCAGCCCGGATATTCAGGCGCGAGTTCGCTGACTTCGTCCAGCCTCTTCAGGTCCGTGGCGTCCAGCTTCAGTCCGACTGCGGCAAGGTTCTGGTCCAGCTGTTCGATGCGCTTGGCGCCGATGATGACTGTCGTCACGAAAGGCTTGGCCAGCACATAGGCGAGCGCCACGGTGGCGACGCTTACGCCGTGTTTTTCGGCAATCTCGCGCATGACGGCGACGCAGGCCCAGGCGCGGTCCTTGTCTACAGGCGGGAAATCGAAGGCGGCGCGGCGGCCTTCGCCGTTGCCGGGCGCGCCGGGGCCGTATTTGCCGGACAGCAAGCCACCGGCGAGCGGCGACCACACCATCAGCCCGACCTTCTCCTCATTCATCATCGGCACGATGTCGCGCTCGAGATCGCGGCCGGCGATCGAGTAATAGGCCTGCACGGTCTCGAAGCGGGCAAAGCCGCGGCGCTCCGAAATTCCGAGCGCCTTGGCGATGCGCCAGGCATGCCAATTGGAGACGCCGACATAGCGCACCAGGCCGCGCGAGACGAGATCGTCCATCGCCCTCAGCGTCTCGTTGATCGGTGTGACGCTGTCGGTGCCGTGGATCTGGTAGAGATCGATGTGATCGGTCTGCAGGCGCGCCAGGCTCTTTTCGACCGAATCCATGATGTGGCCGCGCGAGGCGCCGCGGTCGTTCGGCTTTTCTCCCATCGCGCCATAGACCTTGGTGGCGATGACGACATCCTTGCGGGCCACGCCGAGGTTCTTCAGCGACTGGCCGAGCAGCTTCTCGGACTCGCCGAAGGAATAGACGTCGGCGGTATCGATGAAGTTGACGCCCGCCGCCAGCGACCGCCCGACGATCGCGTCGGCCGCCTTCTGGTCGACATCGGCGATAGCGCCCCAGGGGCTGCCCTCGTCGGCGGCACCGAAGGTCATGGTGCCCAGGCAGATTTCGGAGACGAACAGGCCGGTATTTCCAAGCTGGTTGTAACGCATGGTCAAACGTTTCCTTGTGAGGACCGCGGCTGGGCCGGCGGAGGGAATGATCCCAGTGCTATGATTTTCGGGTGGCGCAGCGCTGGCATGGCGGCGCCTACTGCAGGCATGAACCCATCAGACATAAGTTCAGCGCGCGCGGTTTCAACGGCCCGTGCAATACGCAAGGGTTGCGCCCATATCGAACGCCCGCAACTCATTGGCGCACAACCATGATTGCACCAACGAATTACCGCTCTTAGTGATTGTATTTACAGCACTTTCGCCGTGGATTCATAAAATTCTAATTGATGCCCGACTAAACAATCCTCGCAGATGCGGGGGCAATCATGACATCCTTGGTTCAGCTTGTGACTTCAATGCTGCGCAACAAGCGCGGCAATGTGGCGATGATAGTCGCGCTGCTTTTCGTGCCGTTGGTCTTGGCCGGTGGCGCCGGGGTGGATCTCGCGCGCTATGAAGCGGTGCGCGTGGAGATGCAGGACGGGCTCGATCGCGGCGTGCTGGCAGCCGCGTCGCTGTCGCAGAAGCAGAAGACCGCCGACGTTCTGAAAAGCTATATGAACAATCTCGCCTATGGCGCCGACGTGGCCATCGACTTTTCCGAGGCGACGGCGATGAACTCGCGCAAGATCTCGGCCAACGCCTCCTATACGATCAACACCGCCTTCATGCATCTGGCCGGCGTCAAGACGTTGACGATCAACACGACATCGAGCGCCGAGGAGGCCAAGCAGAATATCGAGCTGTCGCTGATGCTCGACATGTCGGGCTCAATGGTCGGCAGCAAGATCAAGAACCTGAAGGTCGCCTCGCAGCAATTCATCGACCAGATCCTGACCGATGATACCAAGGACTATACGACGATCAGCGTCGTGCCCTATGCGGGCCACGTCAACGTGGGCTCTGCGGTATTCGACAAGCTTGGCGGCAGTCGCCTGACCGGCCAGTCGCAGCCGACCAAGGATCCGAGCTACAAGGGATCATGCTTCGAGCTCGACAATACGGGCTACGGCAGCGATGCCATTCCGAGCTTCAAGGCCCGTACGAACCTGCCGATCTTCACAAACTGGAATTACAACACGACCGACAAGGAAAAGAGATGGTGGTGGTGTCCCGGCGAAGAGGACGCGATCACCTATTTCTCCAACGACGCGACCTACTTGAAAGCCCGGCTGAACGCGCTGCAGCTCTATGACGGCACCGGCACGCAGAACGCCATGCAGTGGGGTTACATGTTGCTCAATCCGGCTTCATCCAGCATCGTCCAGGCGGCGATTGCCAGCGGGCAGATGTCAACGAAATTCTCCAATCGCCCTTCCAGCTTCAGCGACGCCGATACGATGAAGGTGCTCGTCTTGATGACTGATGGCGTGATCACCGCGCAGTTTCGCCCGAAAGACTACACGCGCTCGCCGGATCTGAGCCCGAGCAACAACACGCTATCCGGCGATACGGCTTCCTATCTCAGCAAGATCTGCACGACTGCCAAAGCCAAGAACATCACCATCTTTACCATCGGCTTCGAGCTCGGCAGCGACACCACGGCCATCAACGCCATGAAAAGTTGCGCGACGAGCGCCGCCCACTTCTACCAGGCGTCCGGCTCCGGCATCGGCGACGCATTCAAGTCGATCTCGACATCGATCCGCAAACTGAGATTGACGCAGTGATGAGAATTGGCTCGTTCAGCAGGGGGCGCCGGCTTCTCGGCGACAGCAAGGGGGCGGCGGCGATCGAATTCGCCATCCTGGCGCCGATCGTCTTCAGCATCATCTTCTCGATCTTCGAGGCCGGATTTATCATGACGCAGTCGATCATGCTCGACCGCGCCGTCAGCCGCAGCTCGCGCGCGCTGCAGATCAACGGTTCGAAAATGAGCTATGCCGATTTCAAGGCGTCGGTGTGCAAGGAAGCGGTGATCCTCAGCGATTGCGCCAAATCGATCCGCATCGAGTTCACGCCGGTGACCAAGGCCTCGGATTTCCCGACGACGGGTACGCCCTGCGTCGACCGCTCCGTCGCCATCGATCCTGTGACCACCTATAATTCCGGCCAACCGTCGCAGATCATCTTCACCCGCGCCTGCTATGTCGTCGATCCCCTGGTGCCGGGGCTGGGCTTCGGCCTGAGTTTCCCCAAGGACAATACCGGCGCCATCCAGCTGACCTCCAGCTTTGCCTTCGTCAACGAGCCGACCTGATGTTGAAGCACGCCTTTTCCCGCCTGATCCGCGAGCGCTCCGGCGCGTCGGCGATCGAATTCGCCATTCTCGCGCCGATCCTGCTGTTCTTCTTCCTGGCGAGCATCACGGTGTTCGACATGTACCGGACCTACCAGAATATCGTGCAGGCAAACGGTATCGTCGCCGACGTGATCTCGCGGCAGACCTCGATCGACAACACCTTCGTGTCCAATCTCTACAGCGTCTTCACGCATCTGCAGCAGAACAGCACGGCCCCGATCGCGCTCAGGATCTCCAGCATCAAGAAGACCGCCGGGATCTACAAGCTGGACTGGACCAAGGAGAGCGGCACGGCCGGCCTGCTCAAGGCACAGGTTCTCAGCACGTCGACGCTGCCGCAACTGACGGACGGCGACTCGGTGATCTATGTCGAGGGCGCGGCCGGCTACACGGCAATGACCAGCATCCTTGGTTTCGGCAGCATGACATTCGCCGAGACGGCCTTTTCGCGCCCGCGCTTCATCGGCGCCATCGTCTATCAGTAACGCCATCCCTTGCGGCGAAGGCGTGAGACCCCTAATTGTTTTTGAATGAACAAGAGGGTGCGCCCATGACGACCCGCACGCTGACCACGATCGGCTTCGACGCCGACGATACGCTGTGGCAGAACGAACAATTCTACCGGCTGACGGAAACGCACTTCACCGAACTGCTCTCCGACTATGCCGAGGGCGCGGTGGTCTCTGACCGGCTGCTGGCCGCCGAGAAGCGCAATCTCCAGCATTACGGCTTTGGCATCAAGGGCTTCACGCTGTCGATGATCGAGACCGCGATCGAGATTACCGAGGGCAATGTGCCGGCTTCCGTCATCGCCCAGATCCTCGATACCGGCCGGGATCTCCTGTCGCATCCGGTGGAGACGCTGCCCGAAGTGCGCGAGACGCTGGCGGCGCTGGCCGATCATTACCTGCTGGTGCTGATCACCAAGGGCGACCTTTTCGACCAGGAGCGCAAGCTGGCGCAATCCGGCCTTGGGGATTTCTTCCATGCCGTCGAGATCGTTTCCGACAAGACGGCGGTCACCTATCGCCGGATCTTTTCCAAGATCGGCGGCGGGCCGGAACGGGCGATGATGGTGGGCAACTCGCTGAAGTCGGACATCGTGCCGGCAATCGCCGCCGGCAGCTACGGCGTGTTCGTGCCGCATGAACTGACCTGGGTGCTCGAGCATGTCGAGGAGCCGACGGAGGCACCACGCTTTCGCAAGATCGAACGCCTCGGCGAATTGCGTAGCGTGATCGACAGTTTGGGCTAAACGAAGCGCTGATTACTTGCGCGACGGGAAGAGCGGTGATGGCTTGCTCTCGTCGGCTGGGGCCGGCGCGGCTGTTGCCGGGGCGGCCGATGCTGCCTGCGGTTCCACCAGAATGCTGTAGGGCGCGCCGAGGCCGCGCCTTGGCGAGGCCTTCGAATAATAGGGGCGGAGCAGCCAGGTGGCGTCCTGCTTGACCGTCGTCTGGAAGGTCTGCCCGTCCTCGTCGGTGCCGAAGATCGCCTCGTCGTCGGGGGCCGCAAGATCGAAGATCGCCAGGTAGGCGAACTGGCTCTTCGTCGAAAAATCGATCTTCACATGCTGCCCGGCCTTGACGGGCAAGGTGTAGACCTTGCCGTTGCCGAATTTCGTCCAGCCCTTGAGCTCCATCGTGGCTGCCGGAAACTGCAGCTTTTCCAGCCTCTCGCCGCGTTGCAAGTCCGGTTCCTGCGCCATCGCGGCGGGAGCAATCGCGCTCAGGGCGATCGCCATTGCCATCAGTCTTTTCATGGACGTACCAATGCCTCGCGCATCGCCTCTACTTCGGAACGGCAGTAGCAGCCTTCGAGATGATCGTTGACGAGACCCATTGCCTGCATGAATGCGTAAACTGTGGTCGGGCCGACAAAGGTCCAGCCGCGCTTCTTTAAATTCTTGGATATGGCGACCGAGGTCGGCGTCGTCGGATTGGCCATGATCGTGGCGCGGTCGACCACCTTGGGGCGTTCGTTGTGACCGGGCTCGTAGCTCCAGAAATAGTGCGCCAGCGAGCCGAACTCGTCGCGCAGCTCGATCGCGCGCCTGGCGTTGTTGATCGTCGAAACGATCTTGCCGCGATGGCGGATGATGCCGGCATCGTTGACACAGCGCTCGACATCCTCATCCGTGAACAGCGCCACCTTCTCGAAATCGAAGCCGGCGAAGGCGGCGCGGAAATTCTCGCGCTTGCGCAGGATGGTGAGCCAGGAGAGACCGGACTGGAAGCCTTCGAGGCAGATCTTCTCGAACAGCCTGTTATCGTTGATAACAGGCCTGCCCCATTCCTCGTCGTGATAGCGCAGATAATCCGGCAGGTTGCCGTGCCAATGGCACCGGCTCTTGCCGTCTTCACCGATTGTAATGCCTGTCTCGCTCATCACGTTCCATTCGTTTCAGCGCCCCATTCGTTTCACGGCTGCGAATCCGGCTTTACCATTTGCAAACCCTGTTTCCAAACCGAACGATAACCCTGACGAAAAGTTTATGCGCCAGTTCGGCTTTTAGTGAACGCGGGTTTACCATTCGCTGGCGAGCGCGGTGGCAGCATGATCGGCAGGTGGCGGATGCCGCCCGTCCATTTTCGGCCATTGTAGAGAGTTCGTCCGATGATGAAATCCGTTTTGCTCGCCGCAGCCCTGCTCGGCGTCTTTTCCACGGCCGCCCTTGGCGACGACCGTTACGTTTCCCGTCCGCCTGTCGTGCTGAGCCCTGATCTCGCAGCACCATGGATCATGCAGTTGAGCGGCGGCAACGTCCGCCCTGTCGTCTACCAGCGCCCCGTCATCGTGCAGCAGCAGCGTGGGCTGTTTGCCCCGCGCGCCGTTCGCCGCGCACCTGCCGCGCAGCAAGTCTCGGCGATCAATCCCGGCGTTCCCGCGATCCGTGGCCAGATCGAGCCGCAGTTCCTGCCGCAGATGGTCGACTACCAGACCAAGGAAGCGCCGGGCACCGTCGTCATCGATACCAACAACCGCTTCCTCTACCTCGTCATGGCGAACGGCAAGGCGCGGCGCTACGGCGTCGGCGTCGGCAAGCCGGGCTTCGAGTGGGCCGGCGTGCACAAGGTGACCCGCAAGGCCGAATGGCCGGACTGGACGCCGCCGTCGGAAATGATCAGCCGCGAGGCCGCGAAGGGCCACTACCTGCCGGCGCGCATGGATGGCGGGCCGGAAAATCCGCTCGGCGCGCGCGCCATGTATCTCGGCTCGACGCTCTATCGCATCCACGGCACCAATGCCCCGTGGACGATCGGAAGCGCCGTTTCCTCGGGCTGCATTCGCCTGCGCAACGAGGACGTCGTCGACCTTTACGAGCGTGTCAAAGTGGGCACGCGGGTAATCGTGATCTGAATTTAAGGATGGCGGCAAGGACACACCTTGCCGCCTACTCCCTTGCTGACAGGGTTTCCAGCTTGAAATCCCGGCCGATTCCGTTAGCTTTGCCGGCGATCGTGCCTTGAGAGGGAAATCGAAATGAAGAAAGTGTCTCTGCTCGTGGCGGCCGTTGCCGTCGCGATGTCGGGTATGGTGGCCGTTGCCAGCGCCGAGCCCGTGATGACGGCGACAGATGCCGTTCGTGGCGTCAAGCACAGCCAGCAGGTCAAGCCGCAATACAAGAAGCGTGTGGTCCGCCTCATCACCAATGAAGCGCCGGGCACCGTGATCGTCGATACGGTCAACAAGTATCTCTACCTCGTCGAAGGCCGCAACAAGGCCACGCGCTACGGCATCGGCGTCGGCCGCGAAGGCTTCGGCTGGTCGGGCGTGGTGAAGATCGGCCGCAAGGCTGAATGGCCGACCTGGACGCCGCCGGCTGAAATGCGCGCCCGCGAAGCCCGCGCCGGCCACAACCTGCCTGCCGTACAGCCAGGTGGCCCCGACAATCCGCTCGGCGCCCGCGCCATGTATCTCTACCAGGGCGGTCGCGACACGATTTTCCGTATCCACGGCACAAACCAGCCCTGGACGATCGGCCTCAACCTGTCTTCCGGCTGCATCCGCATGGTCAATGACGACGTCGCCGATCTCTATGATCGGGTTCCCGTCGGCACCAAGGTGATCGTCGTCGGCCCCGGCAACAAGCAGGGCAACGTCGCCTTCGACGACCGCGGCATCGACGTTCTGAGAACGATCTTCGGCGGCTAAGGCCGCATGTCATGAAAAGAAGGGTGGCTGGAATTCCGGCCGCCTATTTCGATCCGCAGCTGACCTTGCCGTTGAAGGCCTGCGGCGCCGCACCGCCCTCGATCGCGAGTTCGTAGGTGCCGGCAAAAGCCTTGGCATTGTTGCGCTGCTCTGCCGAGACGATCAGATTGGCCGTCTGGCCACCGGCCGCTTTCCCACCATCATAAAGAACCTCGAGTCTGAGCTCGCCGGCATGCGACCAGTGGTTCGTCAGGCTGTCCGAATCCAGATCGATCCTGCCCAGGGGCTGTGGCGCGGTTTCGTTCTTCAGGATAAGCGCACCGCGGAAATGATTGAGGACGTGACCGTTTTCAGCCTTGAAGCCGCTTTCAACCGTGAAGCGGACATCCTTGTCGTCGGCGGAACAGAAGAAACGGCTGTCGGCGTGTGCGATTTCGGTGGCGCCCAGAAGAGCGGTGAACGCCAGGATGATACGATGCATGCTTGAGCTCCAAATGCCGCCGGACGATCCGGCCGCGTCAGGCTAGCTCGAAACCCTTAAATTTTTCTGGCCGCTAATTTTGCTCGCTGCCAACTTGGCTGGCATCGCGCCGCCATAGGCCCAATCGAGCAGCTCGATGGTGTGCAGGATGGGGATCCTGGTGGCCGAGCCGATCTGCGCCATGCAGCCGATATTGCCTGTGGCGATGATATCGGGCTTCGTCGCCTCGATGTTCTTCACCTTGCGGGCCTTCAGGGCGTCGGCGATATCCGGCTGCATGATGTTGTAGGTGCCGGCCGAACCGCAGCATAGATGGCCCTCGGCCGGATCGCGCACCGTGAAACCCGCAGCCTTCAACAGTTGCTTCGGCGCCATCGTGATCTTCTGGCCGTGCTGCATCGAGCAGGCGGAGTGATAGGCGACCGTCATCCCCCTCGGCATGTGCGAGGGAAGGTCGAGCGTCGCCAGATATTCGGTGACATCGCGGGCGAGCGCGGAGATGCGGGCGGCCTTTTCGGCATAGAGAGGATCGAGCCGCAGCATGTGGCCGTAATCCTTGATTGTTGTGCCGCAGCCGGACGCGGTGATGACGATGGCGTCGAGCCCGCCTTCTTCGATCTCGCGGGTCCAGACATCGACATTGGCGCGGGCGCTTGCCAGCGCCTGTTCCTCGCGGCCCATGTGATGGACCAGCGACCCGCAACAGATCTCTCCCTTGGGCACCACCACCTCGACGCCGAGACGCGTCAGGAGCCGGATCGTCGCGTCGTTGATGGCAGGGTCGAGCACCTGCTGGGCGCAGCCGGTGAGGATCGCCACGCGCGCTTGCCTCTCGCCCTGCTCGGCCGGGCGCGTTGCCGGCTGCGCCAGATGCGAGGGTGCAGGCAGGCTGCGCGGGGCAAGCGCCAGCATGGCGGCGAAGGGTTTCAGCGCCGCGTGACGCCGAAACAGGCCTTCGAGCGGCCTGCCGATGCGGGCCAGCCGCAGCGCCAGTCGGAAGCGGCCGGGATAGGGCAGGACGGCGGCGAGGATGGCGCGCGTCAGCCGGTTCATGAAGGGACGCTTGTAGGTCTTTTCGATATGGGCGCGGGCGTGATCGACAAGGTGCATGTAGTCGACGCCGGAGGGACAGGTCGTCACGCAGGCAAGGCAGGAGAGACAGCGGTCGATATGGGTGACCACTTCCGTGTCGGCCGGGCGGTCGTTTTCCAGCATGTCCTTGATCAGATAGATCCGGCCGCGCGGGCTGTCGAGCTCGTTGCCTAGCGTCACATAGGTGGGACAGGTGGCGGTGCAAAAGCCGCAATGGACGCATTTGCGCAGGATCTGCTCGGAGGCGGCGATTTGCGGGTCGGCGAGCTGGGTGGGGGTGAAGTTGGTTTGCATTTACGTGCTTTTCTCCACCACTCCATCCTGCGCGTTGTGCCCAATCCGCCCCCCTCTGCCCTGCCGGGCATCTCCCCCACAGGTGGGGAGATCGACCCGTGGCGAGTTCTTCGCAGAACTTGAAGGTCGGAGCGGTTGGTCGCGCCCAGCCGATCTCCCCCCTTGAGGGGGAGATGTCCGGCAGGACAGAGGGGGGTGAGCCACAGGGAAAAACATCACCATCCCCCCATCTTCCCCGGATTGAAGATCCTGGCGGGATCGAACTTCTCCTTTACCCGTGCCGACAGCAGCGCCACCGCATCCGGTTGCGGTTCGAACGCCGACGTCGCCGCGCGCATCGAAGCCGGTGCACGCATCAGCGTTGCGTGGCCGCCGCCGAGCGCGTGCATGAAGCGGCGCAGCAGGTCGGCCTCGGCGTCGGCTTCCATGCGCATCCAGACCAGCCCGCCCTGCCAGTCGTAGAAGGCGTCGACGCCTGTCTCCAGCCGGAGCGCCGCGACCAGCTGGTGGCCGATGGAGGGCGCAACGGAGACGCGCCAGACCGGGCGCGGGCCGCCATCGGCATAGGGTTTCACGTCGCGGATCTCGCGCCAGAGGGTGGTGCTATCATCCTGGCCGAACCGTGAGACCGGGCCGAAGGCCGCCACGGCGGTGGCGAGCTTTTCGGCGCGGACGGCGACGGAGGTGGGCAGTCCCTCGATGCGCAGCACGGTCGCCTCGCCCTCGGGCAGGCGGTTGCCGATGAAGGTCCAGGCGACCGTCATGGGCAGATGGGCGGCGCCCGAGACCTCGACCGGCAACGCCATTGCCGCGGCCATGGCGTTTGCGGCCTCGGCATCGTTGAGGCCCGAGATCACGATCGTCGCTTCCGATTTCGGCTTGGGCGGAACGCGGAAGGTGACTTCGGTGATGAGGCCGAGCGTGCCGTGCGAGCCGGCCATGAGCTTGACGAGGTCGAGGCCGGTGACGTTCTTCATCACCCGTCCGCCGGCCTTGATCGCCTCGCCGCGGCCATTGACGAAGCGGACGCCGAGCAGGCTGTCGCGGGCGGCACCCGCGATCAGGCGGCGGGGGCCGGAGACGTTGGCGGCAAAAACGCCGCCGATGGTCGGCTCGCCCGCGGGCGCTCCAGGGGATCCGCCTGATGTGCCCATGAGAGGACGGTGATCCATCGGCTCGAAGGCCATGGTCTGGCTGCTCTCAGCCAGCGCCGCCTCGATTTCGGCAAGCAGCGTGCCGGCGCGGGCGGTGAGCACCATTTCACCGGGGTTGTAGGCAACGATGCCCGCGAGCGCGGTCGAGCGCAGGCGGTGTTCGGCCAAGACGGCGTTGCCGAAACCGGAGCGGGTGTTGCCGCCGGCAATCGCAAGCGGAGTGCCCGCCTGCGCATGGGCGCGGATGATGTCGGCGGCTTCGTCCTCGGTCTTCGGGCAGAGCTCGATCATCCTCAAGCGCGCCCTTCGAGCGGGAAGACCTTGGAGGGATTGAGCAGCCAGCCGGGATCGAAGGCGGCGCGCACCGCCATCTGCTGGGCGAGATCGGCCTCGGAATATTGATGGCGCATCAGATCGCGCTTCTCGATGCCGACGCCATGTTCGCCGGTCAAACAGCCGCCGGCATCGACGCAGAGTTTCAGGATCTCCATGCCCGCCGCTTCCGCCTTGGCGGCATCCTCGGGATCGTTGGCGTTGAAGAGGATGAGCGGGTGCATGTTGCCATCGCCGGCGTGGAAGACATTGGCGACGCGCAGGCCATGGCGCTCGATGATCTCGGAGGTCTTCTTCAGCACGTGGGAGAGCTGGCTGAGCGGCACCGTGCCATCCATGCAGATGTAATCGGCAATGCGGCCGGTCGCGCCGAAGGCGGACTTGCGGCCTTTCCAGATCAAGGCCGCTTCCGTCGCCGACTGGCATTCGCGCACGGTGCTGACGCCATGACGGCGGGCGATGTCGACGATATCCTTCAGCATGCCGTCCATCTCGGCCTCGGAGCCTTCGACTTCGACGATCAAAAGCGCGCCGACGTCAAGCGGATAACCGGCCTTGGCGAAGGCCTCGCAGATCTCGATGGCGGGCTTGTCCATGAACTCGATGGCGACGGGGATGATGCCCGACGCGATGATATCGGCGACGCAGGAGCCCGCCTCCTCCGAGGTCGGGAAGCCGAAGAGCACCGGGCGCGCGCCCTCCGGCTTGGCGATCAGGCGCACGGTGGCCTCGGTGACGATGCCGAGCTGGCCCTCGTGGCCGCAGACCAGACCGAGAAGATCGTAGCCGCCGGCATCCAGCGCCTTGCCGCCGAGATCGATGACCGTGCCATCGACCAGCACCATTTTCACGCCGAGCAGGTTATTTGTCGTGACGCCGTATTTCAGGCAGTGGGCGCCACCGGAGTTCATGCCGATATTGCCGCCGATGGTGCAGGCAAGCTGCGAGCTCGGATCGGGCGCGTAGAAAAAGCCATCTTCGGATACGGCTTCGGAAATATTGAGATTGGTAACGCCGGCCTCGACCACCGCGGCGCGGTTGAAGAGGTCGATCTCGATGATGCGGTTCATCTTCGAGACGCAGACGACGACCGCATCCTCCTGCGGGATGGCGCCGCCCGAAAGCGAGGTACCGGCACCGCGAGGGACGACGGGAATGCCGTAGCGATGACAGTATTTCATCACCGCCGCGACTTCGTCCGTGCTGCGCGGAAGCGCCACCGCAAGCGGCATGCGGCGATATGAGACGAAGGCGTCGGTCTCGAATGGCATCAGCTCGCGCGGCTCGGAGATCAGGCATTCCGGCGACAGCATATCAGCCAGATCGGCAACGATCTGCCGGCGGCGCGCCATGACATCGGCGCGCGGGGCGAGAAACGAAATGGCGTCGGACATGCCTCCCCTCCCTTCGCCATATCAGGCGAAACCGGCTGTATCCTCCATACTGCCAAGGCTTCGGGCTTAACACTTTCCCCAATTCGGCGCAAATGCTAAGCACTTATGACAAAATAAGAAATTATCGGGGCGACATGACCAATCTGGGAGATCTCGAAATTTTCGCCAAGGTGGCGGCGACGGGCAGCATGTCGCTTGCCGGGCGGGCGCTCGGCTTCTCCCCGGCCGTGGTTTCCAAGCGCATCAAGCGGCTGGAAGACCGGTTGGGAACGCGGCTTTTGCAGCGCACGACGCGGCAGATCTCGCTCACCGAAGCCGGCCAGGGTTTCTATGACCGGGTGCTCGGCATTCTGGCCGGGCTCGAGGAGGCGGAGTTCTACATTTCCGGGCGCTCGGCGCAGATGCATGGGACGCTGAAGGTGTCGGCCCCGACCTCGTTCGGGCGCATGCACATCGCGCCGCACCTGAAACGCTTCATGGACGACCATCCCGATCTCGCCATCAACCTCGTGCTCTCCGACGAATTCAGCGACATCGTCGGCGGCGGCTTCGATCTGGCGATCCGCATCGCGGAGCTCACCGATTCCAGTCTGGTCGCCCGCCGCCTCGCCCCGGTACGCCGGGTGCTCTGTGCCTCTCCCGATTATCTTGAGGCGAATGGCACGCCCGAGAGCATCGACGACCTCAAGCGGCACCGCTGCCTGCCGGCCCACAATAACGATGTCTGGCGGCTTGAGGGGCCGGAGGGCGGGCTGTCGATCCGGCCGGAGGGGATGCTCACCACCAATTCCAGCGAGGTGATCCGCGAGGCTGTCATCGCCGGCTTGGGCATCGCGCTGCGCTCGACATGGGATATCGGGGCGGAGCTGAAATCCGGCCAGCTGGTGCAGGTGCTGCCGGCCTATGAAGGGTCGCGCAACGTGACGCTGTCGGCGGTCTACCCCAGCCGCCAGTTCCTGCCGGCAAAGGTGCGGCTGTTCATCGATTATCTCGCCGAGCTTTACGGGCCGGTGCCGTACTGGGAGCGGTGAAAGTCAGTTCGCCAACCGCTCGATGACGTGATCGAGCAGCGCGCGCAGCCGCGCCATGCGCTTCATGTCGCGGTGGTAGCCGACCCAGGTATCGCGCCCCGGCGGCGGCTCGCCGAGATCGACCCGCTCGATCGCAGCCAGGCTGTCGCCCAGCGGACGCGGCAGGACGGCGAGGCCGGCGCCGTTGGCGCAGAGCGTTGCCTGGACATCGCGGTTGTTGCTGCGCAGCGCGATCGCGGCCTTCGGCAGCAGGCGCTGCAGCCATGAGACATCCGGCATGCCGCCGAAGGCCTCGTCCATGGTGACGAGGCGCGCGCCCTCCCCGTCTCCGGCGACCGGATGCGGCAGGCCGCGCCTGATATAGAGGCCGTATTCGATGAGCAGCAGCCGGCGGGAGATCACTTCCGGCTCGGTGAAGGGCGCGATGCGGAAGACGAGGTCGGCCTCGCGCCGTGAGAGGCTGAGCAGGCGGCTATCGGTCAGGAGCTCGACGACGACCTTGGGATAGGCGAGCGAAAACTCGGCGATGACGGGTGCCAGCAGATGGGTGCCGAACCAATCGGAGGACGAGAGGCGCAGGAAGCCGGTGAGGTCGCTGGCGTTGCCGGCCAGTTCGCGCTGCAGGCCAAGCGCCTCCTCCTCGATCCGCTCGGCATGGGCAAACACCGCCACGCCTTCGTCGGTCAGCACAAAGCCATCGGCGGTGCGCTGGAAGAGCGTCTGGCCGAGCGCTGCCTCAAGCGCGCGCAGACGCCGGCCTATGGTCGGCTGGGTCAGCCCAAGGCTGCGCGCCGCCGCACCCAAGGTGCCGAGCCTGGCAATGGCCAGGAAAAGCCTGAGATCGCTCCACTCCATGCTCACCCAAACATTTCTGCATGATCTTCATGCCTTATCTATCATTTCCATTCGACCTTCAACGGCGCATCCTCCTTTCACCAACACGAAAGGAGTGTTCCATGTCTTCGAAATCCACGATGAAAGCGCTTCTGGTCGGTGCACCGCAGGGCGCGATTCGCCAGACGGAGATCGCCCGGCCCGAGGCCGCAAAAGGCCAAGTCCTGGTGCGCATCCAGGCCAGCGGCGTCAATCCGCTCGACACCAAGATCCGTGCCGGCAACGCCGCCCATGCCCGCCATCCCCTGCCCGCCATACTCGGCATCGACATGGCTGGTATCGTCGAGGCGGTCGGCCCTGATGTGACCGTTTTGCGACGCGGCGACGCGGTCTACGGCATGACTGGCGGTGTCGGCGGCATTCAGGGGTCGCTGGCCGAGTTCGCGGCAGTCGACGCCGATCTCATCGCGCTGAAGCCGAGCAATCTGTCGATGCGGGAAGCGGCCGCGCTGCCGCTGGCGGCGATCACCGCGTGGGAGGGGCTTGTGGACCGGGCAAAGGTCACAAGCGGGCAGCGCGTTCTCGTCATCGGCGGCGCCGGTGGCGTCGGTCATGTCGCGGTGCAGATCGCCAAGGCTTTTGGCGCCGAGGTTTACGCAATCGATGGCGCGGCGAAGGCCGACTATCTCCGCAGCCTCGGCGCCACGCCGATCGACCGCGCGGTTGGAGCCATCGAGGATCATGTCGCGACCTATACCGCGGGGCGTGGATTCGATGTGGTCTATGACACGGTCGGCGGCGCCGGGCTGGACATGGCGTTCAAGGCGGTCGGGCGGTTCGGCCATGTGGTGAGCGCGCTCGGATGGGGCACGCATGCGCTGGCGCCGCTCTCCTACAAGGCGGCTAGCTATTCCGGCGTGTTCACGCTGTTGCCGTTGCTGACGGGCGAAGGCCGCGCGCATCACGGCGAGATCCTGCGCGAGGTGGCGCGGCTCGCCGAGGCGGGCAAGTTGTTGCCCCGGATGGACAGCCGGCGGTTTTCGCTTGCCGATGTCGCCGAGACGCACCGACTGATCGAAAGCCGCGAGGCAGAGGGCAAGCTGGTGATCGAGATCGATTGACGGCCTCGCGCCGGGGCACGCGCGGCCCCGGCAGCCGATGAAAGCCTACCGCGCCAGATCGAGATAGGCGCTCGCCACCATCGCGTCGATATCCGCTGGCACCGGCACGATGCAGGCTTCGGGGCCGACGCCGCCCTTGGCGACGCGCTCCAGGCAGCGGACCTGGAGGGTGAAGCCGAGATCCATGGATTCCACCGAGTTGCCGAGCGGGCGCGGGCCGGCGAGGTTGGCCATGTGGCCGCCGCCCAGGATGTGTATGGCGCGGCCGTCCTTCAGATGCAGGGTCTCGATGCCATCGGCGGGATAGCGGTCGGTCGCGACGACGTCATCATGGGCGCGGAACGCCGCGACGTCGATCTCGTTCGGAAAGTGGCCGCCGTTCATGAGGATGGCGCCGTTCTTGATCAGCGGCAGGTCCTTTAACGTGATGATATCGGGATGGCCCGTGACTGATATCAGCACGTCGGCGGAGCGGATGGCGTCATCGCGCAGCGGCGTGACGAAACCATCCAGATGCGCTTCGAGCGTCGTCACCGGATCGATATCCACGACGCTGACCTGGCTGAAGGCATTGCGGAAGCATGAGGCAGTGCCCTTGCCGCAGGCGCCATAGCCGAAGACCGTGACGCGCTTGCCGTTGGTGGAGCGGTTGGTGAAGCGCATGTAGCTCTCGAACAGGCTCTGGCCGACGGCATGCTTGTTTTCGGCGAACTGCTTGATCGGGCTGTCGTTGATGACGAGGATCGGAATGTTCAGTCTGTCGCGCAGCGGCAGCAGGCGGGTGCGGCCGGATGTCGTCTCCTCGGTGCCGCCCAGGAGATTGGCGTAGGGGCGTTCGGCGGCGATGGCGAAGAGATCGCCGCCATTGTCGAGCAGCAGATCAGGCTTTTCCGCGACCACGGCAACAAGGCTCTGATGATGCGCGGCGGGATCGGTGGTCTGAGTGGCGAAGACGGTGATGCCCTGGCTGCGCAGATAGTCGACCGTTGACGGCTGCGTGCTGTTCAGGTTGCCAGTGCAGACCAGACGCGCACCGCCGGCGTTGAGCGTCATCAGAAGCGCCACCGTTTTCGGTTCGAGATGGATGCCGGTGCCGATTGTCAGGCCCTCGAAGGGGCGGGTGTTGCGGAACTCCGCCGCCGTTGCCTGCAGCAGCCGGCAGCTGCCCCCGATCCAATCGATGCGCGTCGCTTCCGATACCATGAACCATCCTCCTGTTTTCGACGCATAGATAGGCCGAATGGCGGGCGGCGACCAAGGATATTTTTCGCCACGAGCGGTGAAAACACTCCGACTCAGTCCGCCGAATCACTCGCTGGAACAGGCCTCTAGCGAGAAAACCGCACCAACAGGACATTAGCCGGGCAATCTTTTCTGTGGAGAACCGACGCAGAATTGCCAAGGTTTGGGCCTATCGGCATGCGGCATCACGTCGTCATTGATTATGACGAAAGTCGATATCATATTTATTGGCACTCGACGTGACGGAAATAGAGCATTCGATGGCGGTTTTTTGAAACCGAAACCAAAACGAAAGGCTCTATTGATAGATATAAAGCCTGAACCGAAAGCAAAACACACACATGGATCGCGCAAGCTTTCCATGAGACACTAATATACGCACCCAACCGATAAAGGTGACCCGACCGTTGAGCCTACTTGCCCGCCTTGCCTCCGATGTCCAGCTGATGTTCAGGCGCCCGCCGCGCCAGCAATATGCTGCGCTCTGCTACCGGACGAAGGGCAAGACCGGCGCGATCGAGGTGCTGCTTCTGACCAGCCGCGACACGGGCCGCTGGGTGATCCCCAAGGGATGGCCGATGGACGGCAAGACCTCCTACGAGGTTGCCGCCCGCGAGGCTTACGAGGAAGCCGGTGTGCGCGGGACGGTCGAGAGCCAGACGATCGGCTGCTATCACTATCCCAAGGTGCTGAAGAACGGGCTGAAGGTGACCTGCAAGGTCCAGGTCTACGTGCTCGAGGTCTCGACGATCGCCAAGAGCTTCAAGGAAAAGGGCGAACGGCGTTACGAGTGGGTCTCCTGCGAAGAGGCAGCCAAGCGCGTCAACGAACCGGAGCTGCGCGACCTCTTCCTGCTCTTCAAGCGCCGCATGACTGACCATCTCGAGCCGCTGGCACTCAAGCAAATTCCGGCTGAATGATTCCTGCCATCTTGCGCTGCTAGAATTGGCAGCGCAAAAGCGGGCCTCAATCACAAGGAACAGCATGGCCGACCGCCCCACCGTCCTCACCAAACGAACGCTCGACAAGGATCTCGACAAGCTCACGCAGGTCGAGGACGCATCGAAATACGTCTCGCGGAAGCTGGTGGCGCCGGGCATCGGCTTCGTGTTCCTCGGCATCGCCATGCTGTTTGCTGCCGTCTACGTGTTCGATCGGCCGGGTGCAGGGCTGGTGATCGCGGCGGCAGCCCTTGCCGCCTATATGGCCATGAACATTGGCGCCAACGACGTGACCAACAACGTCGGCGCCGCCGTCGGCGCGCGTGCGATGACGATGGGTCAAGCGCTCCTCATCGCTGCGATCTTCGAGATCCTCGGCGCGACGATCGCGGGCGGCGCCGTGGTCAAGACCATCTCGTCGAGCATTCTCGACGCATCGCAGATTCCGGCCGGCATGCTTGCCTGGATCATGATGGCGGCGCTGATGGCGGCGGCGCTCTGGATCAACCTCGCAACCTGGCTCAACGCCCCTGTTTCGACCACCCACTCGATCGTCGGCGCCGTCATCGGCGCCGGTGTCGGCGCGATGGGCACCGGGCCGGTCAACTGGCGGGTCCTGGCCGAGATCACCTCCAGCTGGGTGACCTCGCCGTTGATCGGCGGCGTGATCGCGGCCGGTATGCTCTATCTCGTCAAAACGCTGATCATCTACCGCGAGGACAAGATCACCTCGGCGAAGCGCTGGGTGCCGGTCCTGATCGCGCTAATGGTCGGCAGCTTCACCGCCTACATGATCCTACAGCTGGAAGCCGCCAACGCGTTCTCATCGTGGACCATCATGCTCAGCGGCATTGTGGCCGGCCTTGTCGGCTGGCTGGCCGCACGTCCGCTGGTGCGTATACGGGCCGAGGGTCTGGAGAACCGCAACAGCTCGCTGCGCGTGCTGTTCCAGCTGCCGCTAATTGGCGCGGCGGCGCTGCTTTCCTTCGCGCATGGCGCCAACGACGTCTCCAACGCCGTCGGCCCGCTCTCGGCGATCGTGCGCGTGTCGTTCGGCCTGCCGCTCGGTTCCTATGCGGTTGCCGGCCCGCCGCTCTGGGTGATGCTGATCGGGGCGTTCGGCATTTCGGTCGGTCTATTGCTGTTCGGGCCGCGCCTGATCCGCCTCGTCGGTGAGCAGATTACGAAACTCAACCCGATGCGCGCCTATTGCGTGGCCATGGCAACCGCGATCACCGTCATCGTTGCCTCGTGGTTCGGCCTGCCGGTCAGTACGACGCATATCGCCGTCGGCGCGGTGTTCGGGGTCGGCTTCTTTCGCGAATGGTACACCCGCAACTCCAAGCGCCGGATCGAATACATGCGCCGCAAGGCCGAGGTCTGGATGCTGGAGGAGCCTGATGATCCCAACACCCACGAAGTGCGCCGACGCCGGCTGGTGCGGCGCTCGCATTTCATGACGATCATCGCCGCCTGGGTCATCACCGTGCCGGCATCCGCCGTGCTTGCGGCCATGCTCTATTGGGCTATGGTCGCGCTCTTCGTTTAGGCAGGACGTTTTCGATGCGCGCCAATTTCCGGATGCAACGGTTGTTTGTCGCCGCTCCCCTCTCGCAAGGGGTGGCGGCAGAGGCGACGCCGGACCAGTACAACTACCTCGCAAACGTGCTCAGGATGGGCGACGGCGCCGAGATCCTCGTCTTCAACGGCCGCGACGGCGAATGGAAGGCGAGGCTTTCGCTGCCGACCCGCAAGCGCATCATGATCGTGCCCGAGGAGCAGACGCGGCCGCAGCCCGAGCCTTCAGACCTGCACTATCTCTTCGCACCGTTGAAAGTCGGGCGACTGGATTATCTCGTGCAGAAGGCGGTGGAGATGGGCGCTGGCCTGCTGCAGCCCGT
The DNA here is from genome assembly GCA_900472605.1 of Hyphomicrobiales bacterium. Classification (GTDB taxonomy): domain Bacteria; phylum Pseudomonadota; class Alphaproteobacteria; order Rhizobiales; family Rhizobiaceae; genus Rhizobium. The sequence continues at coordinate 97,643 of UCJD01000003.1, forward strand.
CATGACGCAGCATGTGCAGGGCAAGATCAACAATCTCGACAAGCTGCGCGCCAACGTCATCGAGGCGGCCGAACAATGCGGCATTCTCGGCATTCCAGAGGTGGCCGAGCCGGTGCGGCTCGTCGACATGCTGGACGGCTGGCCCCGCGATCGGCGGATCATCTATTGCGACGAGGGCGACGCCGGGCAGAACCCGCTGCCGGTCCTGAACGCGGTGAAGGAGCGGAAGCTGGCGCTGCTCGTCGGGCCCGAGGGGGGCTTTTCGGAAGACGAGCGCGCACGGCTGCGCAGCCTCGATTTCGTGACGGCCATCCCGCTCGGGCCGAGAATATTGCGCGCCGACACCGCAGCCGTTGCCGCCATGGCAGTGATACAGGCCGCACTTGGCGACTGGAACCAATAGCGACGTTGGCAACGGGCCACACTTGCTGGTATTTTTTTGATGGCTGGTTGAAACAATTTCACTTGCAACATACGTGCCAGCGGTCCTAATCACCCTTCCTACTGTCCGGATACTTTCCGGGCGCTTCCCGAATACAGGTTACTTGAATGGCTCGCGACACCACCGACCAGACCCCGCTCTCTTCGGTTCAGGAGCTGACCGATTATCTTGCGGCGGGAAACAAGCCGGAAGAGAAGTTCCGCATCGGCACCGAACATGAGAAGTTCGCCTTCTTCCGCGCCGACAACAGCCCGGTTCCCTATTTCGGTGAGAACAGCATTTCGGGCCTGTTGAAGGGTCTGGAAGCGAAGAGCGGCTGGGAGCCAATCCTCGACGGCGAGAACATCATCGGCCTTTCCGAACCGTCTGGCATGGGCGCGATCTCGATCGAGCCGGGCGGGCAGTTCGAACTCTCCGGCGCGCCGCTCGAGAATATCCACCAGACCTGCAAGGAATCCAACGCGCATCTGGCCGCCGTGCGCGAGATCGCCGAGCCGATGGGCATCCGCTTTCTCGGCATCGGCGGCAGCCCGAAGTGGACGCTGGCCGAGACCCCGGTCATGCCGAAATCGCGCTACGGCATCATGAGCCGCTACATGCCGAAGGTCGGCACGCAAGGGCTCGACATGATGTACCGGACCTGCACGATCCAGGTGAACCTCGACTTCTCGTCGGAAGCAGACATGCGCAAGAAGATGCGCGTTTCGATGAAGCTGCAGTCGCTGGCAACCGCGCTGTTTGCCTCTTCCCCCTTCACCGAAGGCAAGCTCAACGGGCTGCAATCCTGGCGCGGCGATATCTGGCGGGACACCGACAACAACCGCTCCGGCCTGCTGGACTTCACCTTCCGCGACGATTTCGCCTTCCACGACTATGTGGAATGGGCGCTCGACGTGCCGATGTATTTCATCGTCCGCGATGGCCGCTACAAGGACTGCACCCACATCACCTTCCGCCAATTCATGAACGGGGCGCTGAAGGGCGAGATTGCCGGCTGGGAGCCGACGATGGGCGACTGGACCAACCATCTCTCGACGCTCTTCCCCGACGTGCGCCTGAAGCGCTTCCTGGAAATGCGCGGCGCCGATGGCGGACCTTGGCGCCGTATCTGTGCGCTGCCGGCCTTCTGGGTCGGGCTGCTCTATGATGATAGCGCGCTCGAGGCGGCCGACCAGCTGACCAAGGACTGGAGCTTCGACGAGGTCAACGCGCTGCGCAACGCGGTGCCGGCCGAGGGGCTGCGTGCAGCGTTCCGTGGGCACACGCTTTACGATACGGCGCGCGAAGTGCTTGCTATCTCCAAGGCGGGCCTCAAGGCGCGCTGCAAGCTCAACAGCGAAGGCCAGGACGAGACGATCTTCCTGTCGCCGCTCGATGAGGTCATGGCCAAGAAGGCAACGCTTTCGGAAGACCTGCTGGCGCTCTTCAACGGCCGCTGGAACGGTTCGGTCGAGCCTGTATTCACCGAGTATCAATACTAGAACCGCCCTGCCTAGGGCTGACTAAGCCCTTCTGCAAAAAGCGGTTTGCGCATTCCTTTTTCCGGCTATAGTGACGCGATCATGCGTCGCGAACCGGGAAAGGGCTTTTCCATGCTGCCACTCTTCGACATGATGATGCAGGCGCAGAACGGCGCGGCGATGGACGCCATTTCCAAGCAGTTCAACCTGGCACAGGAACAGGCGACGCAGGCGATGGCAGCTTTGATGCCGGCTTTTTCGGCCGGGCTGAAGCGCAGCAGCAGCAACCCTTACGATTTCATGGGCCTGATGCAGGCGGTTTCATCCGGAAACTATGCCAAGTATTTCGAGGACATGAGCAAGGCGTTCACGCCGCAGGGAATCTCCGACGGCAACGACATCCTGGCGCAGCTGTTCGGCTCCAAGGACGTGTCGCGGGCGGTGGCGGCGCAGGCGGCACAGATGACCGGGATCGGCCAGGAAATCTACAAGCAAATGCTGCCGATCATGGCGGGCACGCTGATGGGCGGGCTGTTCAAGCAGTCGATGGGGCAGATGAACGCGCCGGTGAACCCCTTCGTCAACACGGCGATGGGCGAAAGCATCCAGCAGTGGCTGCAGGCAACCGGCTTCGCGCCGAAGCAGGCGCCGACGCCGCAGCCCAGCATCTTCGATAACCCATTCACGCAGGCGATGCAGCTGATGTTCAGCGCGCCCAAGCCGGAGCCTGAAAAGGCGGCACAGGCAAATCCATTCCTCGACAACCCATTCACGAGAGCATTCCAGGAAATGATGGGCGGCTTCGCGCAGCCCGCGCCGCAGAAACCGGCGGAAGCGCCGAAGGCCAGCGAAAAGGCTGAGAATGCGCCTGAGGCCTCGGGCTACATGGACATGCTGAACACCATGTTCGACAGCGGGCTCGAAGTGCAGAAGGGCTATCAGAAGAACATGGAAGCGATCTTCGAGAGCTATATGCCGAAGACGCCGCCCTCTTCTCCCAAGCCCTAGAAAGCGCCCATAAAAAAACCCGGAGACGACTGGGAGGTCGGCACCGGGCAAGAGGCAGGGTTATTGGCTATCACCCTGCGGGGAAAACTGGTTTCGACTCTAGTTCTGATGGAGCCGGTGAAGCGAATTGCGGCCGCGATTGCGCGCGGACCGCGTCAGCTGATCCGACGGATCCTCGAAGAAAGTCGAGGCGAGGAAGGCGGCGTCGAGATCGGCCCGGGAAAGGCCGATATCCTTCAGCTGGTTGTCGTCGAGCTCGTGCAGCGCGTTGATCTCCATACGATTGCGGAACACGCGCAGTACGGATGCCAGCGTTGCGAAGCCGGCGACGAGACGCTGCGAAACGGTCTTGGTCGCGGGGCTGCAGTCGAGTTCTAATATCCGGTCTGTCGTGCGCATGGGATGATCCTTTCATGGGCGCGCAACAACCCGCCCTTTCCGCGCGGTCAGGCACGGAGAGGCAAGTTGGTTTTCGAGCGGACAGGCCGATTTGCCTGGCCATCACTTTCATTGATTTGCATGCACAAGATGCCAAATGGCTATTGATCAGTCCAACGAATGTTTCTAATGATTATCATCAGAGATGTTTATAGGTGAGAACCATGGCCGCGCCTCTTGATATTGACCAGCTGCAGACCTTCATCGCGATCATCGATTCCGGCAGCTTCACCAAGGCCGCCGACCGTGTCTACAAGACGCAATCCGCCGTTTCGATGCAGATGCGCCGCCTCGAGGAGAGGATCGGCAAGCAGCTGTTCATCAAGGACGGCCGCGGCAACCGGCTGACCGTCGAGGGCGAGAAGCTGCTCAACTATGCCCGCCGCATCATCCGTCTCAACAACGAGGCGATCGCCGCCTTCGACGACAATCGCCTGGAAGGCACGCTGCGCATCGGCACGCCCGACGACTATGCCGAACGCTACATGCCCGAGATCATCGGCCGCTTCGCCAAGACGCATCCGAATGTCGAGCTCTATATCGTCTGCGAACCGTCGGTCGATCTCGCCGAGCGCATGCACCGGGGCGAGCTCGACATCGCGCTGGTAACGCATAATCCGCGCGTACGCATGTCCGACGTGGTGAGAACCGAACCGCTGTGCTGGGTCGGCTCGGCCAACCATCCGATCCGCGACGACGCGCCGGTGCCGCTCGCCGTCGGCCGCCGCGACTGCCCGTGGAGACAGACCGCCATAGCGGCGCTCGACGCGGGCGGGCGCGAACATCAGATCCTGTTCACCAGCTGGTCGTGCACCGTCATCGCGGCCGCGGTTCTCTCGGGGCTGGCCGTTTCGACCATGCCGGAATCGGCGCTGCGCACCGGCATGAAGGTGCTGACACAGGCGGACGGCTTTCCAGCACTCCCCCCCGTGCAGATCGGCATCATGAAGCGGCCGGGCGTCTCTATTTCGCTGATGAACGCGATCACCGCTCATATCACCGCTTGCCTCGATAACATCACGCCTGCCGTGGTGGAGGACAATCTCGACGCGGAGGTGAAAGGCGCTTACGTGCGCGCCCAGCCGCGCCTGAAGGTCGCAAACACCGTCACGAGCTGGTAACCGGCATCATCAGGCAACCCGCTACGCCGGCACCGTCTTGAAGAAGGACGTGCGAACCAAACATTTGCATTCCTGCAGGATGCGGGCGGCGAAGAAGGGATCGCTCATCACGGCAAGCCTGACCGACGAGCCGATCAGGTGGCTGAACAGATAGGTGCGCGCCTCGGTATCGGCATTGCCGAGCTCCGGCGCGATGCGCTGGGCGGTTTCGCAAAAAATCCGGGCGATGCGGCTATTGTGCTCGACATTGAGCTGCGAGAGATCCTGATCGGTCTCCGTCCCGAGCCAGATGCCGAGGCTTGCCGCATCATTGCAATAGTCCTCGTAGTGCCAGTCGATGGTCGCTTCGAGCACATCGAGCGCTTCCTGCACTGATTGCACCGACGCAAAGGCGTCCGCGACCCTTGCGCGGATGGAAAGCGAGTGCCGGTCGAACAGCGCTTTGACGATCGCTGCCTTCTCGGGAAAATACTGGTAGACGGAGCCGATCGGCACATTGGCGGCAACCGCGAGCTCGGTCATGCGCATGGCGCCGACACCCTTTGCCGCGATCAGCTCCGAGGCGGCGGACAAAATCAGGTCCAGCCTCTGAATACTGCGTTCCTGTTTCGGCTTCCTGCGGAGGCCAATGCGATCGAAGCTCCCGACGTTCATGTCGTTCCCCATCCCTCATTTTCGCAGACCGGACAATGCCCAAACCGGCCCTTTTGGCCGATATGACATGCAGGTCTTCATGGGGCGTAAACGGGACAGGTTGTATTTTAACGACCGACAAAAGCTCAACCAAATCGGGGTGATACACCCGGATTTGGTCGGTTGCGGTGGGTAAATTTACGCTGGTTTTGCAGGGAGTGCGCTGGTCTCATCGAGCTTGTGACCGTGTCGGTCGTAGAAAACGCCCGCGCGGATGATTCACCGACGGCGACGATCATTCAGCCGTTCGGGAACATCATCCAGACGGCAAGCCAAACCCACATGACGCCGAGCACGACATAGCCGGCCGCGAAAAGCGGGCTGCGGTAGCGGATGCGGTTACTGGTGACGTGGACGTAGGCATGAGCATATCGAAGAGCCACGAAAATCCAGGCGAGGACGACAGCGATCAGGTTGTCGGCTTCCGTCATGTAGAGCAGGACGCAGCAGGCATAGAACAGCATCGGCAGTTCATACTGATTGGCGATACTGTTCTTGACGAACAGGCTTTCGGGCGGCTCGCTGCGATTCTCCCGGTAATCGGATACGCGCACCTTACCCGCCTTCACCATCTTCTTGCGGCGGTATCCGAGCAGCGCATAGAGGATGTAGACCAGTGTGGCATGGGCGATGATGGGCCAGAACATTTCGTAGCCTGTCATTCCGGTCATGCGCGCTTCTCCATTGCTGCTATGCGTTTGCCGCGAGAGCTTTAGAGGAAACGGCCCGGGCTTTCCAGCCCGGCCGACCGCTATCCGCGGTCGTTATCGACGGGCGGTGCCAGCCGGTAGGCGAGGAAGCGCAGGATGACGATGACCGAGATGGCGAAACTTGCGAATTTCAAGCTCGACGCCCAAGGCAAGACAGCCGCCGCGAAGCTCCATTCCGGGCCGCCGCCGAAAATGTTCATCGTCAGGATGTTCTCGACATAATCGGACAGGCCGTAAAGGAAGGGCAGCGCGTAGATTGCGGCGATCACCGCCGGAGACAGCGGGCGGTGGAAGACGTGGCCGGAGGGGCGCAGCTTCAGGAGAATGGAGAAGAGCAGCGCCGTCAGCGCCAGCGGCAGGATCAGGTCGGGGCCCCGGTGCATGGATATCAGCAGGTCGCGTGCTTCCGGCTTCTTCTCCAGCAACCCACGCATGGCATCGATCTCGGTGGCGCCATATGGCCCCAACCGCGCTTCCAATATGGTCGCGCGGGTCATGTCATAGAAGGGCAGCACGAAGCCTGCAATCATCCAAGCGAAGACGCCCAGACAGATGGCCGCGAGCAGCGCGATGGCCCAAATCGGCATACGGCTGCTCACGTCGTTCATCAGGCGCCGGAACCCGGATAGTTCGGGCTTTCGCGGGTGATGGTGACGTCGTGCGGATGGCTTTCGCGCAGACCGGCGCCGGAGATGCGCACGAAGGTGGCGCGTTCCTGGAAGTCCTTCAGGTCCTTGCCGCCGACATAGCCCATGGCAGCCTTCAGGCCGCCGGCGAGCTGATGCAGAACGCCGGAGACCGGGCCCTTGTAGGGAACCTGGCCTTCGATACCCTCGGGAACGAGCTTGAGGGTGTCGCGCACTTCCGCCTGGAAGTAGCGGTCAGCCGAACCGCGGGCCATGGCGCCGACGGAGCCCATGCCGCGATAGGCTTTGAAGGAACGACCCTGGTAGAGATAGACTTCGCCCGGGCTTTCATCGGTACCGGCAAGCAACGAGCCGATCATGACGGCCGAGGCGCCAGAGGCGATCGCCTTGGCGACGTCGCCGGAGAACTTGATACCGCCATCGGCGATGACGGGGATGTCCTGCGCGCGGGCCGCTTCGACCGCCGACATGATGGCGGCAAGCTGGGGAACGCCGACGCCTGCGACGATACGGGTGGTGCAGATCGAGCCCGGGCCGATACCGACCTTGACGGCATCGGCGCCGGCATCGATCAGCGCCTTGGTGCCATCCGACGTCGCAACGTTGCCGGCCATGACGCGCACGGAGTTGGAGAGCTTCTTGACGCGGGCGACGGCGTTGAGCACGCCCTGCGAATGGCCGTGGGCGGTATCGACGACCAGCAGGTCGACGCCGGCCTCGATCAGGCGCTCGGCGCGCTCGAAGCCGTCGTCACCAACGCCAACGGCGGCTGCGGCACGCAGGCGACCCTGCGCATCCTTGGAGGCGTTCGGGTTGAGCTGCGACTTCTCGATGTCCTTGACGGTAATGAGACCGACGCAACGGCCTTCGCCATCGACCACCAGAAGCTTTTCAATGCGGTGAGCGTGCAGCAGGCGCTTGGCTTCCTGCTGTTCGACGGTTTCCTTGACCGTGATGAGGCCCTCGCGGGTCATCAGTTCGTAGATCTTCTGACCGGGATCGGAAGCAAAGCGAACGTCGCGGTTGGTCAGGATGCCGACCAGGCGGCCAGACTTCTCGACGACAGGAATGCCGGAGATGCTGTGGATCTTCATCAATGCCAGTGCATCGGCCAACGTCGCATCGGGGCCAATGGTCACTGGGTTGACGACCATGCCGCTTTCGAACTTCTTGACCTGGCGGACCTGCTCGGCCTGCTCGACCGGGGTCAGGTTCTTGTGAATGACGCCGAGACCGCCGGCCTGCGCCATGGCGATCGCCAGCCGGCTTTCGGTGACCGTGTCCATGGCCGACGAGATGATCGGGATGTTGAGTTCGAAATCGGTGGCAATGCGCGTCGCAACGCTGGTCTGGCCCGGAAGGACGTCGGAGTGACCGGGCTGCAGCAGCACGTCATCGAAGGTGAGTGCGTCTAAACCGGTCGGCGTTTCAATGATGCGAGCCATGGCCAATTCCTTATAAAAGAAAAATGCACCCTCACCCGGAACGATCTGACCGCACCGGCGATGTGTAAGGTTGCTTTGGAAGTTGGCGAGGGCTGGTACCACGTCTATGGCGTTAAGGGAATAGTAAAAAATGTGGCTGGCCGTGGGTGGCGTGAGCGAGGCGAGAGAGCACCTGGCATGTGCTCTCTTGCGCCGAAAGCACGTCGGCTAAGGTTTCGCGCCGCCCTCTCCGCATCCTCATCCCTGTGCTCGTCACAGGGATCCAGCGCGCTCAAGTCCTTGAGCGCAATAGACTCTTCTCGCCGCGCAGGCGCGCGCCGGCTGGATTCCTGTGGCGAGCACAGGGATGAGAGCGGAGAGAGACTAGCGCGCTTCCCCGCCGAAAAACACATCCCAAAAATACCACAAGCCCGGCGTTGCCGCCGGGCTTGGTATGGCTGCCATGCAGCAGGATCAGAGGTCGAACTGGTAGGTCTTTGGAACGAAGCGGTAGCCGCTTTCGTAAACCTCGGCATAGCCGACCGCCGGGAACGGCATGTGGTAGCCGAGGAAGGGCACCTTGTCGGTTGCGATCATGTCGAAGACCTTCTTGCGGGTGGCGGCGGCCTCAGCCTTGTCCATGTCGAAGCGGACTTCCCAGGTCGGATTCTGCAGCGACAGGATGTAGTGGTTGGCGGTGTCGCCGGTGGCGATCAGGCGCTTTCCGTCCGACTCGATGTTGAAGATCATGTGGCCGGGCGTGTGGCCAGGCGCCAGCATGGCGGTCATGCCGGAGGCGATCGTATCGCCCTCGCCGATGAAGGTCATCTTCTCGGCAAGCGGCACGACATTGGCGAGAACGGCCTTCTGGTTGCCCTCGGCTGGCGTTCCCTCGCGAGCCTTGTCGGTCCAGAAGTCGTATTCGGCCTTGCCGGCGACGTAGCGGGCCTTGGCGAAAGCCGGCTTGCCGCCTTCCATCAAGCCGCCGATGTGATCGCCATGCAGATGGGTCAGTGCCACGACGGTGATGTCGTCGGTCGAATAACCGGCGGCCTTGAGGCCGGCTGCAAGCTGGCCGTTGCCCTTGGCGCGACCGCTTTCACCGAAGCCGGTATCAACAAGGATCACATCGGAGCCGGTATCGACCACGAAGGGCGCGAAGGTGTTGACGAACTTGTCCGTCGGCAGAAAGTTCTTGGCGAGCAGCGCCTGCACCGTTTCCGGCGTCTGGTTGGTGCCGAAGGTTTCATTCGGCTTTTCGCCAACAACGCCACCGTCCTTTACGACGGTGAACTTGAAGGAGCCGAGCTTGAACTGATTGAACTGGGGCTGCGTCGTCGCATCCATCTTGGTCTTGTCTCCGGTTGCGGCCATCACGGCCGTCTCTTTCAAAATCATCGGCGCGGCCAGCAGGCCAACGCCTGCCGCTACAAATGCGCGCCTGTTTATCCCCATCGAAATCGCCATGTTCCATCCTTTGCAATAACGCACGGCGCATTGGCGCGCCGCCCCCGTCGTCATGGCGGACCACGCTCTAACCGCAATCCGACGCAACGAACATATGTCAATTCCGCGCGTTGAAATCCCTGAACCATCCGTCTCACGCAGACGTGATGCATTCGCATCCTCTAAGATGACTGCGCACTTGGCAGACGCCGGTGCGAGGACTAAAGAGCAGTGGCTTTCCAAGGCGCCTTCGCAAGACCCCCAAGGCATTCGCGCATGAACCGCATCGTTCCCCTTATCCTTGCCGTCGCGCTCTTCATGGAGCAGATGGATTCCACCGTCATCTCGACCGCTCTGCCGGCAATCGCCAACGACCTGCATGTCGGACCGATCACGCTGAAGCTGGCGCTGACATCCTATATGGTGTCGCTCGCCGTCTTCATCCCGATCAGCGGCTGGATGGCGGACCGGTTCGGCGCCAAGCGCATCTTCCGGCTCGCCATCTGTGTCTTCGTCGTCGGCTCGATATTCTGTGCGATCTCGTCCGGCCTGATCGAATTCGTCGTCGCCCGTTTCCTGCAGGGCATGGGCGGAGCGATGATGACGCCGGTCGGCCGCCTGGTGCTGTTGCGCACCACCAAGCGCAGCGATCTCGTCTCGGCCATGGCGCTGCTGACCATTCCCGCGCTGGTCGGGCCGCTGGCCGGACCGCCGCTTGGGGGCTTCATCACCACCTATTTCACCTGGCACTGGATCTTCCTGATCAACGTGCCTGTTGGCATCATCGGTGTTTGGCTGGCGACGATCTTCCTGCCGGAGGTGGAGGCAACGGCGCCACCGAAGCTCGATGTCACCGGTTTCGTGCTCACCTCGTTTGCGGCCGCCGGGGTGGTTTTCGGCCTCTCCGTCGTCAGCCTGCCGGCACTGCCGCCGATCATCGGCATCGCGGCGACCGCGATCGGCATCGTCTGCGGCGCGCTTTATGTGCGCCATGCCAGAAGGCACCCGGCGCCGATCCTCAATCTGCAGCTCTTCAAGAACCCGACCTTCCGGGCATCGACGACGGGGGGCACGCTGTTTCGCATCTGCATCGGCGCCATGCCGTTTTTGACACCGCTGATGCTGCAGCTCGGCTTCGGGCTGACGCCGTTCCAATCCGGCCTCATCACGTTTGCCGGCGCGATCGGCGCGATCACCACCAAGTTCATGGCCAAGCGGGTGTTCGCGGCCGCGGGCTTCCGCACCACGCTTTTGACGGCGGCGGGCGTGACCACGCTGGTGACCGTCACGACGGGCTTCTTCACGCCGACGACGCCGCATCTCGTCATCATCCTGGTGCTGCTGATCGGCGGGTTCTCGCGCTCCTTCTTCTTTACCGGCGTCAACGCACTTGCCTATGCCGATATCGACGACGCGCAGGCGAGCCAGGCGACCTCGATGAGCTCCGTCATGCAGCAGATAAGCCTGGCGCTCGGCGTGGCGGTGGCCGCGGCGATCCTGGAGACCTCGATCTTCATTCGTGGCGAAGCGCTGCAGGTGGCGGATTTCCACGTCGCCTTCTACGTGATCGCAGTGATGACCGTATTGGCGACGATCCCCTTCATCCGGATGGACAGAACCGCCGGGGCGCTGGTCTCCGGCCATCGCGTCAAGCCGATCGCGGCGAGCGTGCTGGAGGCGGAGCAGCAAGCGGTGAAATAGGCCGCGGCCTATTCGGCCGCAGGCTCCGGTGCCTCGCAGACGGCGCTCAGCTTGTTGCCATCGGGATCGCGCACATAAGCGGCATAGAAATTGGCGTGGAAGGGGCGCAGCCCCGGTTCGCCCTCGCTGACGCCGCCGGCTGAGATCGCGGCGCGATAGAAGGCATCGACATCCGCCCTGGTTTCGGCCGAAAGCGCCACCATGCTGCCATTGCCATTCGAGGCACGGCGACGATTGAAGGGGGTGACGATCCACAGCCGGCAGCGGATATCGCCATCGGCTGCATAGCCGATCTCCTCTTCCGAGTAGCGCTGGCGCCTGTAGCCCAGCACGGGCAGCACGACATCATAGAAATGCCGGGCCTGGTCGATGTCGTTGGTTCCGAGGGTGACGTAAAGCAGCATTGATATCCGCGGTCATTCCGGTCTTGGGCCCGCCGGGACGGTCCCGGGAGTGCCATACTCCACCCGGAACGACCTCAAGATCAAGCCTCCGTTTCGTCGGCCTCGCGTTTGCGTCCCTTGAAGCCCTTGGCGAGCAGGAACATCTCGACGGATTCGGCGCGGGAAGAGGCCGGCTTGACGTGGACGACCTGCTTGAAATTCTGCTTCAGCAGATTGAGCAGCTCCTTTTCCGTACCGCCCTGGAAGGTCTTGGCCAGGAAGTGACCGCCCTCGCCCAGAACCTCGATGGCAAAATGCGCGGCGACTTCACACAGGTGCATGGTGCGCAGATGGTCGGTGCGGTGGTGGCCCGTGGTCGGCGCCGCCATGTCCGACAGAACCAGATCGGGCGTGCCGCCGACGGCTTCCATCAGCTGCTCGGGTGCCGCCGGATCGAGGAAGTCGAGCTGCAGGATCTTGACGCCGGGGAGCTGCGCCATCTCCAGGAAGTCGATCGCCGCGACGCGGACGTCATCATCGGTCGAGCCGGTGACCTTGGCGGCGATCTGCGACCAGCTGCCGGGTGCGGCGCCCAGATCGATGATGCGGCGCGCGCCCTTCAGGATGCCGTGCTTTTCGTCGATCTCCAACAGCTTGAAGGCGGCGCGGGCGCGGTAGCCTTCCAGCTGGGCGCGCTGCACATAGGGATCGTTGATATGGCGCTGCAGCCACTGGCGCGAGGACGCCTTCATCTTCTTGTTCTTGACGCGCTGGCCGAGCTTGCGGCCGGTGCGGTTGCCCGCAATGGTTGGCTTGGTCATGCTGATCCCCTATTTGCCGCGCTTACTTGCCGCGTTGGCCGCGGCGGTGGCGATGGCGCCGCCAGACGCCGTCATCCGCCATCATGTCGGTGAGAAGACCTTCCCTCAAGCCGCGATCGGCAACGCGCATGCGCGGGCTCGGCCAACGGCGGCGGATGGCCTCGAGAATGGCGCATCCTGCCAGCACCAGATCGGCGCGATCCGGCCCGATGCAGGGATTGGCGGCGCGGCTGGCGAAATCCCACGAAAGCAGCTTGGCCTGCATGGCCGAGACCTCGTCATCGGACAGCCAGATGCCATCGACCTTGCGCCGGTCGTAGCGCGGCAGATCGAGATGGACACCGGCAAGCGTGGTGACCGTGCCCGAGGTGCCGATCAGGTGAAAATCACCGAGATCGCCGTCGATAACGGGGCAATCGAAGCCGGAGAGCATGCCCTCGACCTCAAGCACCATGCCTTCGAAGACATCGGGCGTGACATCGCGGCCGCCATGGCGCTCGGACAAGGTCACGACGCCGACGGGCAGCGAGGTCCAGTGGGTAATATGATTGGCAAGCCGGCTGAAGCGGGCATCACCGATGCGGATGACCGCGATCTCGGACGAACCGCCGCCGATATCGAAGAGCACGACGGAGCGCGTCTCGCGGCCGACCAGCGAGGAGCAGCCGGAGACGGCAAGCCGCGCCTCTGTCTCGCGATCGATGATCTCGAGCTCGAGCCCGGTCTCGGCGACGACACGCTGAAGGAACGCCTCGCCGTTGCTTGCCTGCCGGCACGCTTCGGTGGCGATCAGCCGCATGCGGCGGATCTCGCGGTTCTTCAGCTTGGCCGCGCAGACGCGCAGCGCATCGACGGCACGGTCCATGGCCTCGTCGGAGAGGCGCCCGCTCGCCGCGAGCCCCTCGCCAAGGCGCACAATGCGCGAGAAGGCATCGACGACGCGGAACTGGCCCGGACGGGTCGGCTGCGCGATCAGCAGGCGGCAATTGTTGGTGCCGAGGTCGAGCGCTGCGTAGAGCTCGTCCGGCCACGGATGAGCGGAGGCAGGCCGTTCGCCGCGCTCCTGATGACGCTGGACGCGATTGTCGTTTTCGCCGCGCGCTTCCTGGGCGGGACCGCGTCCGACAATGGGCTGATTCGCCGGCGCTTGCGCGGGCTGATGGCCGGACGGCTTTGCCTGCGCCAAAGGCCGGCCCTGAAGGCCGCGCTTGCCGCGATGCTTGCGGCGGCCGCGCTTGCCCGATGCCGCGTCGCCGTCAGCCGCGCCGACCCGATTGGCGGACGGGCTCGGATCACCATGTTGCTGCTGTCTTGGAGCACCCTCGCCCGGCGCACCGGAGCCGCGCCGACGGCGCTTGCGCTTGCGGGCCGATGTCTCGGCCGCAATATCCGTTGGACGTGCATCGATTGGGCGCGCTGCCTCGCCGGCGACGCCGGAGGGGGCATGCGAGGCGGCCTGACCAGCATTGCGGGATTGCCCGCCACGCTTGCCCTTGCGGCGCCTGGATTTCTTACCATCCTTGCGCACTGCCGCCGACGCCCCGTCAGATTGCGACTTAAAGCCGCCTTCGGGGTCTTCCACGTTGTTTTTCCACCGCGCCGCGCAAGTCCCAAAGGATGAACTCCTTAAGGTATGCTGCTGGCGCTCATTCGATTTTGCGTTGGCGCGAAGATACCAGCGCTCGGCCAAAACGACAAATTCTTTTTCCCAACCCCCAAGAATCCACCTTTTCCAACACGCCACAACGCCGCTCAATTTTTTTTCAAACAGCTATTTGCATTCCGCGATGATTTGGTTATAAGCGCCGCACAGCAGCCAAGCACGCTTCGGCAGCGACTGCTGGGGAATAGTTCAATGGTAGAACGACGGACTCTGACTCCGTTAATCTTGGTTCGAGTCCAGGTTCCCCAGCCAATTCTCTTAGCATAGAACCTACGACACATTATGACGACACCGAGCTAGCGGTAGCCAAGCCGATTTACGCTCCGACTGTATGTCTCTGTGAGCCAGCTTTATAGCCGGCCTCAACAGCAGCCGCGTTATCCGCGACAGATGCGCAAAACACCGATACGTGCGACGCTATACGAAACACGAATCGGCAGGTGCTTTCGGATGAGCGATACGTCTGTAATTCTAATGGCGAGAGCAATTGGCGACTGGATCGGAACCCTTGAACAACATTCCGGCTGGGAAGAATATCGCCGCAAGCGACTTAGCCATACTCTATATCATGACGACCCGTTCCGTACCAATGGAACGCCTGGAGACTTCGTTTTCCCGAAGGAAGTCGAGGTCCAGCACGATGTTGTCATGACCTATCTGTCGGCGTACCAAACCTTAAACGCGCTTAAACAGACTGAATACTACTTCAGAAACTACCCATTCCGAAACCAAGAAGTGAGCAAATTCGATCACTTGGTAAATATATGCGAGATATACTTCAGTAGATTTTACGAGATGAAGGAAAGACTAAAGAAGCACCTCAACGCTGTAAAAATTGCCGTACCGCAACACGCGATTGAGGTTGGCCCTTTCATAAAGCATTTTGAGAAGGTGTTTGATTCAGAACTTCGCGCGAGAAATGGAGTCCATCACCATGGACAATTCGAAGATCTTGAACTCGACCGCATTTTTCTAACAGGTTCTGTTGCTGCATCCAGAGGCGAAGGATGGCGTCGGGGCCACAATGCTGACTACCGGCGAGTCACGAAGGAATGGGCCGGACGAGTTCGCAAAAGCGGTATCAGGTTGGACGCGTTCATGGAAGAAGTCGCGAGAGCCACACTGGCCACCTGCAACTTTCTCAAAGCACCACAGTCCTAGACAATGTAAAGACCTCGCGTCCCAAGAAATGGTCTTGTGACCAGCAGGCCTTGCACGCTAAATATGGGGTAGCCGTGGCGAAACGCCGACGCGAAGATGTTTCGCCGCCGCTTGCTACCGCCCCTCACCCCCGCCGCAGCGTAAAATACCGCTGCGCCGTCTCCGCCCTGTTGCGCAGCGCCGGTGGGAACGCATACTCGCCGCAGACCTCGAACGCGAACCCCGCCTTGACCAGCGTGTCGGTCATCACCTCCGTCAACTCCGCTGTCGTGCGGTAGATGGCGTTGTAGGTTTCGTCGAGCTCTTCGGAGAAATGCTCCTTCAGCGTCAGGCGGACGTCGAGTTCGGATAGCGATTCGCGGACGTAGATCGTGGCGTTCGGGGCCGCGAGCCTGGCGATCATCGCGAAGGTGTCGTGGACGGCTTGGTCGTTGAGGTAGATGAACAGGCCGGTGATCAGGAAGAAGTCGAAGGGCGGTTGCAGCTTGAAGTCTTCGACGGCGATCCGGGGGACTTCGACGACCTGGAATTCGACATTGTCGTCGTCGCCGATCTCGGCCCTGGCCCGGGCGATCAGTTCTTCGGAGAAATCGAAGCCGAGATAGCGGTTGCCGTTGTTATTGTAGAAGGTGGCGAGGCGGCCGGCGCCGCAGCCGAGTTCGAGGATCTTCGAGGGGCGCTCGAGACGCGGCAGGAGATGCGTCTTCTCGTGGATGTCGCGATCGACCGCGATCGTCGAGCCCTCCGACTGCAGCATCACGGCGTTGACCGCATTGCCTTCCTTCCTGGCGCGACCATTGAAGAAATCGCGGACCTTGAGGACGTCGATGCTTTCCTGGTCCTTGTATATGCGGCTCATGCTCGGGTTCCGTTTCGTCGTGTGCGCTTGAAGCGCGTTGCGAGCCCCGGGGGTCCGCTCGTCACGCTTCAAGCCTTGTTCTATCGCATGTCCGTGTCGCAAAGCCGCTACGCACTCTGGCGCGACATGCTTCAGCCGGCCAGCGCCTGCAGATTGAAGTAGTGGAGATTGTCCCGGGCCAGCGCCAGGTCCTGCTCGCTGTCGATCTCGTAGGCGATCACTTCATGGGTGCGGATCGGCAGGAACTGCCTGAGGTGCTCGTAGACCGCCGTGTTGCCGATGTCTGCGAACCAGTCGACCGGGATCCAGGCGATGTTGGCCCATTCGTATTCGGTCGGGTCGTCGCGGCGGAAGCTGGTGGCAAGGCGGTCCTCGCGGGTGAGGAACACGGCGTCGCGGGTCTTGGTCCTGGTGATGCCGAGCTGCGCCACACCCGGCTCGCAGGAGGCGAGGAAGGCTGCGAAGCTTTGCGGCTCGACCAGCATGTCGCCATCCATGAACAGGCAATCGCCCTTGATATAGCGGCCGCCGAGCTCGTAGCTGTGCAGCGTGGTGGTGCTGCGGAAGCCGGCGTTGCGGACGATCAACACATCCGGGCGAATGGCGCGGATCGCCGATATGACGGCCTTTTCCTCGAAGCCGACGATGACGCGGACGTCTTCCACGTCCTTCAGCAGCGACAGCAGATGCTTGATGATCTTGACGCCCTCGATCTCGACCAGGCATTTCGGCTTGCCATGCCCCAGCCGCGAGCCGAGGCCGGCCGCCGCGATTACAGCGTGTTTAACAGACGGCATAGCGACTTCCCATCGAGAGCGACATAGTTGGACACGGAGACCAGCGCGTCGGGCGCGCCATGCAGGCCGGTGAAGGCGATGCCGATATCGGCGACGTCGAAGAGCGGCACGTCGTTGTAGCCGTCGCCGATGGCGACGAGGCGGTCGAACTCCTCCTTGAGCTCGAGGCCGGCGACGTTCTTGCGCATGACCGTGTCGAGACCGGTGATCCAGCCGTCCTTGTCGGTCGTGGCTGTCGAGGTGTAGAAGCGGCAGCCGAGACGCTCGACCAGCGGCGCGATCCAGAGATCGAGATTGCCTGTCACGACGAAGCAACGATCGCGGTTTTGGCGGATGAAGTGCTCGATATCGGGATCGAATTCGACCTCGGAGACGATCGACTGGATGCGATCGAGGCCGGCGCTGCGCAGAATGGCGAAGCGCAGGCGGAAGGAATCCTCGAAGGGGATGAGCCCGGACATGGTGAGCTCGGTCAGGAGCCGCATTTCGGCCTCGAGGCCAAGCTCGGAGGCGATCATCGGCAGGAGTTCGGCGCGGGTGATCGTGCCGTCAAGATCGAAAGCGAAGCCGGTGCCACGCTTGTGGCCGGGAATAGCGCCCGTGTCGGTGGCGACGGGCAGTGTCGATGCATGCTGTTGCGCGCGGTACATGCTCAGGACCTCGCCGTCTGAATGTCGGCTGCGATGGAATCGAGAATGATGCTGGAGGCCGGCTCGGTGCGCGGGAGCAGCACCTTCAAAAGCTCCTCGCGTTCCTTCACCAGCTTCCAGGGCTTGCCGTCCTTGTAGTCAAGCGCCACCTGGCGCAGCTGATTGAAGGTCTCGACGCGGTGGGCGGCGCGCTCGGCGAGCCTGCCCAGCGCATTGAAAGCCGCGTGGGCGCCGGAATCGATGAAGATGAGCGGCTTCTCGAAGAGGTGATATTCGGTGAGGAACGAAACGCCATCGGTGATCATCAGGTCCGAGGCGTCGAACAGCTCGCCATAGGTGCCTTCGCGAATGGCGCAGTTGGGCAGCGCCGACCAGGCATCGAGATAGCGTTGATAGGAATTATCCCGGAACAGGCCGCTCTGCTCGGCGCCGAAGGCCAGCGCCGGATGCGGCTTCAGCACGAACTGGATGTCCTTGGCCGAGCGGGCCCAATCCAGCATCTGCTTGTAGATCTTGTGGAAAACGCCGAAGCCATAGCCATTGACGGCCAGCGAATGGTGCGGCGCCCAGACGACGCGGAAGGTCCGCCCGTTCGGCTCGGCGATCGGCCATTCACCCTTGCCCTTGGCCTCCACCAGCTTGTTCAGCTTGGGGTAGCCCGTCAGCACGAACTTGTCGGGATCGGAATGCGCAAAAGAGCGGTAGTAGGACTGTGTCATCTCCGTCTCGCAGAAAACCTTCCAGGCGAGACGATGATATTGCTGGTCGTAGTTGTCGGCGTAGGCTTCGTCGTCCTCGCTCTTTGCATCCGGGTTGGCAAGCACCCCCATGCCATAGGGCACGACGCAGATGCGCGCGAAGGTGATCTCCATCGTTCTCAGGCCATGCGGAACCGGGGAGTCCCACTGCTGCTGGCGGAACACCACGTCGGGCATCAGATTGCGCACGATGTCGAGCCCGTCGAAAGAGTGCATGTCGAGGCGGATGTGCGGGACGCCCAGCGCATTCAGCCCCGCATGCACCTCGTCCTCGCCAGCGAACTCCGCCACGCCAAGCTGGCTGTTGTCGATCGATACCACCATGGGGTGATAGCGATCGTCCTCCGTCATGGCCCAGTAGACGTCGGCCAGCGCATCCCACATCGGGATCGACTGGACGATGAAGACACAACGGATCTTCGGCGTCGCGGGGCCAAGCCGGCGCAGCGTCAGATGGCTGACCTGCTTCAAGACGTGCATACCCACGCCAAGGCTTCCGAGGCGCGCATCGAACTTGGTCAGCACTTCCTTGGTGAGCGGCACCTTGTCGTGGTTGTTCAACTCGATCGCCGTCCTGACGATGTCGCTCATCTGCTGCGGCAGGGCCTGCAGCTGGGAATGGAATGTCTGCAACAGCTTGGCGATTTCGAACTGGACCGAGCCTTGCGTCTCGATGCGCTGCGTCAACTCTTCGACTTGCGCCTTCAGCGATGCCAATTCGGCAAGGGTCTCGGCCGAAGAATTGCTTGGCTCGGTGTTGGGCATACGGATCGCCTTCGTACATTGCAATACGGCATTCAGCCGAACGCAGAACTGCTTCTTTATCCGCGAACCCTAGGGCCGGAAGCTTTCGCCAAACTGGCCTGAATGCCGGCTTTGCCGCCTGCAGCGGCCACTGATCGCAGCGGCGCATTTATAAGATTTTTATATTGGCGGCTTTTCCCGCGTCTCGAACCTTAATGCGCTTCGGCCGCATATTGATGGCGGGCCGATCGCAAGATTTTGCCCGAGACACCAGGGACAAGCGCGCGGACCAACCGGCCCGTGCCGTGTCTCCATTTCGAAAACAATTCAAGGAGTGATGGTCGATGATCGACATCGTTCTGCTCGGCATCACGATCTTATTCTTCGTGCTGTGCCTCGCCTACACACATGTCTGCGACAGCCTCTAGCGGGAGAAACACAGTGATATTCGACTATGTCCTCAGCGGTGCCGTGACCGTGTTCCTCACCGTCTACCTCACCTATGCCCTCATCCGCCCCGAGCGATTCTGATCTCTCATAGCGCCGGGTATTGAAAGTTAATCAAGATGACCCTCAACGGATGGCTTCAGATCCTGCTCTACTGCGGGATTGTTCTTGCGCTCGTCAAACCGCTCGGCGGCTACATGACGCGTGTCTTCACGGGCGAGCGCACATTCCTGTCACCGGTCCTCGTTCCAATCGAACGCGGGCTTTATGCGCTATCGGGCACCAGCGACCGCGAGGAGCAGCACTGGACGACCTATGCAATCTCCATGCTCGCCTTCAACCTCCTGGGCGCGCTGGTGCTTTACGCGCTGCTCAGGCTGCAGGCCTACCTGCCCTATAATCCCGCCGGCATGGCCGCGGTCGGGCCCGAACTCTCGTTCAACACCGCCACCAGCTTCGTCAGCAACACCAACTGGCAGAACTACGGCGGCGAAAGCACGATGTCGTATCTCACGCAGATGGCCGGGCTGACGGTGCAGAACTTCGTCTCGGCCGCAACCGGTATCGCGATCGCCATGGCCTTCATCCGCGCGTTCTCGCGCGCATCGGGCAAGGTGGTCGGCAATTTCTGGGTCGATATGACCCGTGCCACCTTCTACATCCTCCTGCCGCTCTGCATCGTCATGACGCTCGCCTTCGTGGCGCTCGGCGTGCCGCAGACGCTTGGCGCCTATGTCGACGCCACCACGCTCGAGGGCGCCAAGCAGACGATCGCCGTCGGGCCGGTGGCCTCGCAGCTGGCGATCAAGATGCTCGGCACCAATGGTGGCGGCTTCTTCAACGCCAATTCGGCGCATCCGTTTGAAAACCCCGACGCGATCTCCAACCTGATCCAGATGGTGGCGATCTTCGCGATTGGCGCTGCGATGACCAACGTCTTCGGCCGCATGGTCGGCAACCAGAAACAGGGCTGGGCGATCCTCGCCAGCATGTTCGTGCTGTTTCTCATCGGCGTCGGCGTCACCTACTGGGCGGAAGCGGCCGGCAACCCAATGATGCATGCCTTCGGTCTTCAGGGCGGCAACATGGAGGGCAAGGAAGTGCGCTTCGGCATCACGCTGTCCTCGCTCTTCGCGGTCATCACCACGGCGGCGTCCTGCGGCGCGGTCAATGCCATGCATGGCTCGTTCACGGCGCTCGGCGGGCTGATACCGCTGATCAACATGCAGCTCGGCGAAGTCATCGTCGGCGGTGTCGGTGCTGGCTTCTATGGCATCCTGCTCTTCGTCATCATCGCCATCTTCGTCGCCGGCCTGATGGTCGGGCGCACGCCGGAATATCTCGGCAAGAAGATCGAGGCGAAGGAGATGAAGATGGCGGTGCTCGCCATCCTGTGCCTGCCGCTGGTCATGCTTGTCTTCACCGCGATCGCGAGCATCCTGCCGTCGGCCGTGGCGTCGATCGGAACCGCTGGCCCGCACGGCTTCTCGGAAATCCTCTACGCCTACTCGTCCGCCGCCGCCAACAACGGCTCGGCCTTTGGCGGGCTGACGGGGAATACGCCCTGGTACAACGTGACATTGGGTATCGCCATGTTGGCCGGACGCTTCCTGGTGATCATTCCGGCATTGGCGATCGCAGGCTCGCTGGTGGCCAAGAAGACGGTTCCGGCCTCGAACGGCACCTTCCCGACCGATGGCCCGCTGTTCGTCGGCCTGCTGACAGGCACCATCGTCATCGTCGGCGGCTTGACCTTCTTCCCGGCGCTGGCGCTCGGACCGGTGATCGAGCACCTGATGATGATGTCAGGCCAGAGCTTCTGAGGACATGACCATGCTGATCCGGCATTTCAGGCGCCACAGACTCCCTCCCCGCTCCGGTCTTCCGGGGCGGGCGCTGAAGGCATCCGACGCCATTCTGATCATGCTGGCGGCGCTGCTCGTGGCGGCCGCCCTCTACAAAATGATTTTCGACCAGAGTCTCTGATCGGAACCGATGTGATTCACGAAGGGTGCGGTGAGCCCCTCTCCCTTGTGGGGAGGGGT
>UCJD01000065.1 GCA_900472605.1 Hyphomicrobiales bacterium
TTGACCGGGGCGGTGTTGCCGCCCGGGTTGTAGCCGCCGCCGATGGCGACGTTGAGCGCGACATAGTCGGTGGCCATCTGCTGGACGGCTGCGGCCAGGCTTGCCTGGGCGAGGGAGACCTGACGCTGGGCGTCGAGGACGTCGAGCAGCGAGGAGGCGCCGTCCTTGTAGCTGGCGGTCGACAGATCCAGCGTCTCCTGGGTCGTCTTGACCTGGGCGCGCAGTGCGGCAACCGTCTGGGCGTCGCGGCGAACCGCCGACAGCGCGTTTTCCACTTCCTCGACCGCTTCCAGCACCGTCTGCTTCCAGGCGAGATACTGGGTCTTGGCGTCGGACTTGGCGATATCGACATTGGCGCGCAGGCGGCCGCCGTCGAAGATCGGCAGGGTCAGCGTCGGGCCGAAGGACCAGCTGGTCAGGCCGCCATTGGCGCCGACAGGGCGCACATAGGTCGGCGAGATCGAGCCGGAGAGCGAGATCGTCGGATAGAGCTGGCTGATGGCAACGCCAATATTGGCGGTGGCGGCGGCCAGATTGCGCTCAGCGACCCGGATGTCGGGACGGTTGCGGATCAGGTCGGCGGGCACGCCGGAGACGATGCCGGCGCGGAAGACCGGCTGCGAGCCGCCGCGCTGCAGTTCAGCGACCATCGAGCCGGCCGGCTTGCCGAGCAGGGTGGCGATGTGATGGGCGGCGACGCGGAAGTTGGTTTCCAGACCCGGGATTTCGGCCTGGGTCGACTGCACCAGACCTTCGGCCTGCACGACGTCGAGACGCGAGGCCGCACCGGCGTCGAGCTGGAACTTGGTCAGCTCGTAGGTTTCCTGGCGCGACTTCAGGTTGGCCTTGGAAAGCGCGATGCGCTCCTGGTAGTAGCGGGCGTTGATGTAGGAGTTCACCAGATCCTGGAGATAGGTGAGCTTGGCAACGTCGGCGGTCGAGTAGGCGGCGTCGAGGGACGCCTGGGCGCTTTCCTTCGAGCGGCGATACTGGCCGAAGAGATCGAGCAGCCAGCCGACATTGGCGTTGCCGCCGGTCGTGTTGGTTGCGGCACGGCTGTCCGCCAGCGAGCCGAGCGAGCCGCTCGTCGTGTGCGATGCGCCAACCGTCAGGCTCGGCAGCGAACCGGCGCCGGCGACCGTGACATTGCCGGCAGCGGCATTGATGCGCTCCAGCGACTGCTGGATCGACAGGTTCTCACTGAGGCCCTCGGTGACCAGCCCGTTCAGGCGGTTGTCGCGATAGGCGGTCCACCACGCGACCGTCGAGACGTCACCATCGGCCTTGGCCGAGCCTTCATTGAACTTGGCCGGAAGGGGCATCTCCGGAGGAGCATGATCCGGGCCACTCACACAGCCCGCGAGCAATAGTAACAATGCCGGAGAGGCAAAACGAAAAGACGCCATTAACTATCTTCCTGTAACTCGACCAAAAAATGCATTCATGTCAGAAGCGATCATGCTTCACTATCGGCCGCGCTTCGCTCAAACGAGAAACACCATCCCGAAGCAGTTGGCGGCAATGTATCAATGAGTCTCACTTTATCACAGTGCAGATATGTCACACTCATACCTCATTTTTTTGACGTCGCGAGAAGACACGGCGGATAACCACAAAGAATGACGGCACGAAGAAAATGCCGAGTGCCGTGGCAAACAGCATGCCGCCGAGCACGCCGATACCGATAGCGTTCTGCGCGGCGGAGCCCGCACCGGTGGCGATCGCCAGCGGGACGACGCCCAAGATGAAGGCCAGCGACGTCATGATGATCGGCCGCAGACGCAGCCTTGCAGCCTCGAGCGTTGCATCGATGATGCCCATGCCGGTCTCCATTCGATCCTTGGCGAACTCCACGATGAGAATCGCGTTCTTCGCCGCCAGACCGATGGTCGTGAGCAGGCCCACCTTGAAGTAGACGTCGTTTGCCTGGCCGAAAACGGTTGCCGCCACGAGCGCGCCGAGCACGCCGACCGGAACGGCCATGATGACCGAGAATGGGATCGACCAGCTTTCATAGAGTGCCGCGAGGCAGAGGAAGACGACCAGAACCGAGATGGCGTAGAGCATCGGCGCCTGCGAACCGGACAGACGTTCCTGGTAGGAGATGCCCTGCCAGGCAACGGTGTAGCCGCCGCCGAGCTGTGCGGTCATCTCTTCCATCGCGTTCATGGCGTCGCCGGAGCTGACACCCGGCGCGGACGCGCCGTCGAGCGGGATAGCGCTCACCGCATTGAAGCGGGCGAGCGTCGGGGCGCCCTTGACCCATTCGGTGCGGGTGAAGGCCGAGAAGGGGACCATCTCGCCACTGGTGTTGCGGGCATACCAGTGGTCGAGGTCGTCGGGCTGCATGCGGTAGGGGGCATCGCCCTGGACGTAGACCGGCTTGATCTCGCCGTTCAGCGTGAAGTCGTTGACGTCGCGGCCGGTGAAGATGACCGAGAGCATCGCATTGACCGCGGAGATATCGACACCCATGGCGCCGATCTTCTCCTGGTCGATGATGATCTTCATCTGCGGCTCGACTTCCTTGTTGTTGCTGCGCAGCGCAACGACCTTGCCGCTCGTGTTGGCCATGGCCATAAGGCGCTTGGAGGCCGCGTCGAGCGCTTCGGTGCCGTGCCCGCCGGTATCGACGAGATACATGGAGAAGCCGCTCGACACGCCGAGACCCTGGATCGCCGGCGGCAGCAGCGCGAAGACCTGGGCTTCGCGGATCTGCGAGAAGGCGCCGAGCGCGCGGGTGGCGACGGCCTGCGCATGCAGCTTGGCGTCCGTGCGCTCGGAGAAGTCCTTCAGCTTGGTGAAGACGATGGCGCTGTTCTGGCCGGAGCCGTTGAAGCCGAAGCCGAGCGCGCCAAAGACGGACTGCACGGCATCCTTTTCGTTTTCACGATAGTAGTTCTCGACCTTTTCGACGACGGCCTGGGTCTGCTGGGTCGTCGAGCCGGGAGGCGTGGTGACGATATTCAGCAGAACGCCCTGGTCTTCCTGCGGCAGGAACGAGGTCGGCAGGCGCGTGAAGAAGTAGGCGCAGCCGACGCCGACCAGAAGGAAGACGATCATGACGCGGGCCGGACGTTTCAACAGGTAGCCGATCGAGCGGACATAGCCGTTGGTCGAGCGGGTGAAGTTGCGGTTGAACCATTCGCTGGCGCGGTTCTTCTTGTGGTCATGCACCGGCTTCAGCATCGTGGCGCAAAGCGCCGGCGTCAGCACGATGGCGACGAGCGCCGAGAGCAGCATCGCTGAGACGATGGTGACCGAGAACTGGCGATAGATGATGCCGGTGGAACCGCCGAAGAAGGCCATCGGGATGAAGACGGCGGTGAGCACGAGCGCGATGCCGACGATGGCGCCGGTGATTTCACCCATCGATTTCTCGGTGGCCTCCATCGGCGACAGCTTCTCTTCGGTCATGATGCGTTCGACGTTTTCGACAACGACGATGGCGTCGTCGACGAGCAGGCCGATCGCAAGCACCATGGCGAACATGGTCAGCGTGTTGATCGAATAGCCTGTCGCCGCCAGGATGCCGAAAGTTCCGAGCAGCACGACGGGGACCGCGATGGTCGGGATCAGCGTTGCCCGGAAGTTCTGCAGGAACACCAGCAGCACGACGAAGACGAGCACGATCGCCTCGATCAGCGTGTGCACGACCTTTTCGATCGACAGCTCGACAAACGGCGTGGTGTCGTAGGGATAGGTGATCTCGACGCCCTCGGGCAGGCCGCTGGAGATGGCGTCAAGTGCCGTGCGGACACGGCCGGCGGTATCGATGGCGTTGGCGCCGATCGCGAGGTTGACGGCGAAGCCGCTCGACGGCTGAGCATTGTAGCGCGAGGAACCGCCATAGCTTTCCTGGCCGATCTCGATGCGCGCGATGTCGCTCAGGCGGACGGTCGACCCGTCTTTCTCGACCTTGAGGATGATGTGTTCGAAGTCCGACACCGTCGTGAGCTGGCTCTGGGCGGTGATCGTGACGTTCATCTGCTGGCCATCGACGGAAGGCTGCGCGCCGAGCGAGCCGACCGAGACCTGGGTGTTCTGCGCCTCGATCGCGGAGGTCACATCGCCTGTCGTCAACTGGTATTTGACCAGCTTGTAAGGGTCGAGCCAGACGCGCATGGCGTAGCCGGAGCCGAAGATGTTGACGCTGCCGACGCCTTCGAGACGCTGGATCTGCTTCTCGATCGAGTTCGACAGGATGTTGCCGAGATCGACGGAATTGCGCTTGCCGTCGGTGGAAACGAGCGCGCCGACCAACAGAATACTCGAGGTCGAACGGGTGACGCTAATACCCGCGTCGATGACATCGCTCGGCAGCTGCGATTGCACGAGCTGCAGCTTGTTCTGCACCTGCACCTGGGCGATATCGGGATCAGCGGCCG
This sequence comes from Hyphomicrobiales bacterium, assembly GCA_900472605.1. GTDB lineage: Bacteria > Pseudomonadota > Alphaproteobacteria > Rhizobiales > Rhizobiaceae > Rhizobium. Next base: position 4,389 of record UCJD01000065.1, read on the forward strand.
TACCGAAGGTCAGCGAGATGCTGGCCGAACCGGTGGACGAGGTCGAGGTCATGTAGGTGAGGTCGTCAAGGCCGGTCATGCCGTCCTCGATGAGCGTCGTCACCGATTTCTCGACAGTCTCGGCGCTGGCGCCGCGATAGGTGGCGTTGATGCGCACGGTGGTCGGCGCGATATCCGGATATTGCGAGATTGATAGCGTGAAGATCGCCAGCACGCCCGCGAGCATGATCGTGATCGCTATGACCCACGCAAAGATCGGACGTCGGATGAAAAACTTGGCCATTGGCTAATTCCTGTCGGCTCGGATCAATGATCGACGCGTTACTTCGCGGCGGGCTTCTGCGCGTCACCGGCGGCGGCTGGAGGCGCCACGGGTACGACGATACCCTTGTCATTGATCTTCATCTCGGTCGGCTTGACCGGCATGCCCGCGGTGATCGACTGCAGCCCGGAGACGATCAGCTGATCGCCGTCCTTTACGCCTTCGGTCACCAGCCATGCATTGTTGGATGGCGATGCGTTTTCGAAGATGCGGTTCTCCACCTTGCCATCCGCGGAAACGAACTGCGCCGACAATTCGCCGTTGGCGTTGCGGCTTGTCGCGAGCTGGGGCAGGGCGAAGCCGTTCTCGGAGCCGAGTTCCAGCGTTGCGCGCACATACATGCCCGGCAAGATGATGCGGTCGGGATTGGGGAAGCGCACGCGGATGGTGAAGGTGCCGGTTGTCTCGCTGACAACCGATTTCGACATGTCGAGCGTGCCCTTCTGGTCGTATTCCTTGCCGTTCTCGAGGATGAGATGAAAGGCGCCGTTGCCGCTGTTGCCCTTGATCTCGCCGGTGGAGATGGCGTTGCGCAGGCGCAGCAGGTTGGTGCTCGATTCCGTCAGGAGAATATAGGCCGGGTCGAGCTGGCGGACGGTCGTCAACGCGGTCGTCTGGTTGGCGGCGACGACGTTGCCGACGTTATAGGCCGTCTGGTCGATGACGCCGTCGAAGGGAGCGACGATCTTGGTGTGGTCGAGATCGATCTCGGCGGCGGCAAGCGATGCTTTCGCGGATTCGACTTCGGCCTGGGCCTGCAAAAGGTTGGTCCGTGCCGTTTCCAGCTCGATCTGCGTTGCGCCGGAACCGACCAGGCGCTGGTAGCGGTCGAAATTGCTCTGCGCGCTCGGCACGCTGGCTTCGGCCTTTGCGATGGCGGCGCGCGCCTGCGCGACGGCTGCGACGTAGGGGGCGTCTTCGATCTGGTAGAGAACGTCGCCCTTCTTCACTTCGCCACCTTCGCGGAAGGTGATGTCGCGGATGAGGCCGCTTACCTGCGGACGGATGTCGGCGGTCTGGAACGCCTCGGCGCGGCCGGGAAGAATGGTCGTAACCGGGAAGTCGCCCTTCTTCAGCGTGATCACGCCGACGGCAGCCGCCTGCTGAGCCGCCCCGGCACCGCCGGCGGCCGGTGTCTTGCCGCTGTCGCTGCAGGCGGCGAGCACGCCACCGATGGCAAGAGCTGAGGAGACGAGGAGAAGGCGACGTATCATGTTCAATTCCCTATGCGCTGGCTCGCGGATCGAAGCCTGCCGGGGATGCCACACGACAAACGATCCGGAGTCAAATGCCTCTGATGCGAATTAACAAAGCGTTTCGAAAGTGACGTAAGTGATGAATCGTCACTTAGCAAGTGCTATTTTGCAGCGCGGCATCGGCGAAATCGACGATATGCCGGGCCTTTTCGACAAGGGTTTCCCTGTCGTCCTTGACGATCAGAACCGGGTGCAGCACGCCTGCAAGCACGTCTGCGACTGTCCTTGCGGCCACCGCAGGGTCGGCGCAGTGATAGCGGCCTTCTGCGACACCTTCGCGAATAATGACCTCCAGTTTCTGGATCACCTTTTCGCGATATCGCCGCCCGGCCTCGATTTTGGCATCGATGCTGACGAGGACCATTTCGAAAATGTATGGGTTTTTCTGGATGTCCTCGAGATGGCTGTCGAGCAGCCTGAGCACGAAGCGGAGCAACTGCTCGCGCGGCGGAAGGTCATCGGCGACGAAGCGGTCGGCGACATCGCTCAAGTGCCGTTCGGCGATGGCATCGACCAAAGCGGTCTTGGAATGAAAATGCTTGAAGACGTTTGCCGGCGACATGGCGAGGGAGGCGGCGATATCGGCGATCGAGACGGCGACGAAGCCGCGCTGGCGAAACAGCTGCTCTGCCATCGTCAGAATATCTTCGCGGGTTTCTTCGGCCTTGCGCCTTGGCCTTCGTGCCATGGATTCTCCAGCCGGATCCGCCCGGCATCGCTGCTTCCTGAACCTAACGCGACATTGGAAAGGCCTGCAAGCCAAAGTCGCAGGCCTTCATGCGATCTAACGTTTACGGGAAATAGCGCGACAGGTTGTTGCGCACACGCTCCACCGGGGTCGCGCCGGTATCGTCGGGCACGAACGTCTGCGCGGTGATCGCTTCATATGCCTTTATATAGACAGCCGAGGTCTGCTCGATGAGATCGGCGGGGATTTCCGGGATCTCGTCCTTGTAGGGATCGCAGCGTTCAGCCACCCAGGCGCGGACGAAATCCTTGTCGAAACTTTCAGGGCGCGTGCCGGCCTCGAAGCTTGCCTGATAGCTGTCGGCCAGCCAGTAGCGACTGCTGTCGGGCGTGTGAATCTCGTCGGCAAGGATGATGGTGCCGTTTTCATCGACGCCGAACTCGTACTTGGTGTCGACGAGGATGAGGCCGCGCTTGGCCGCCATCTCCTGGCCGCGGGCAAAGAGCGCCAGCGCGTATTTCGACAGCGTGTCCCACTGCGTCTGGGTCAGCAGGCCGCCATCGACGATCTGGGCAGGCGTCAGCGGCTCGTCGTGGCCACCGTCGAATTCCTTGCTTGTCGGCGTAATGACCGGCTCGGGGAGCTTCTGGTTGTCGCGCATGCCATCGGGCAGGCGCATGCCGTACATCTCGCGCTCGCCCTTCTTGTAGAGCGTCAGGATCGAGGTGCCGGTGGTGCCTGCGAGATAGCCGCGCACGACGATCTCGACCGGCAGGATGTCGAGACGCTTGCCGACGACGACGTTCGGATCGGGATAGGCGATGACGTGGTTGGGGCAGATGTCCTTGGTCGCCTCGAACCAGTAGCGCGCCGTCTGGGTCAGCACCTGGCCCTTGTAGGGGATGCAGGTCAGGATCCGGTCAAACGCGCTCAGCCTGTCGGTGCTGATGATGATGCGGCTGCCATCGGGAAGGTCGTAGTTTTCTCGCACCTTGCCGCGGTAGTAGTTCGGCAGTTCCGGGAAATGGGCTTCTGAGAGGATACGCACGGGCTTGACCGTCCTTGTCAGTTAACGGGGTCGTTCATCCCCTGCTCTAGTTCCATCGCCGGGGATGTCAAGCAAGCGGGGCTCAAACCCAGAAGACATATAGAAGCAGCAGGCTCAAAAAGTAGCTGAGCACGGTCACGGGCAGGCCGGCGCGGATGAAATCGGAAAAGCGGTAGCTGCCGATGCCCATGGCGAGCGTGTTGTTGTGATGGCCGAAGGGTGTCAGGAAATCCAGCGAGGCGCCGAGGGCGACGGCGAGCAGATAGGCTTGCGGCTGATGGTGGCCCGCTGCCGAAAACTCGATCGCGATGGGACTGAGGATGATGGCGACCGTGGCGTTGTTGATGAAGGGTGTCAGCGCAATGGCCAGAAACAGCACCACGGCGATGCCCGCCAGCGGTTGCGACACCGGCAGGATGGTGCCGAGCGCCGATGCGATCACCTCGGCGGTCCCGGATGTGCCTACGGCCGAGCCGATCGGGATCATCGCGGCGAGCATGATGATCACGGGCCAGTTCAGGTCGGCCATCGCCTGGCGGATGTTCAGATAGTTCAGGAGCGCCAGCACGAGGACGACGCCGGCGAGCGCGATATCGGGCCGCAGCACGGTCGTCGCGGCGATGCCGCAGGCGAAGATGGCGAAGGGCTGCCAGCTCAGCGAGAATGAGAGCGGGAGGGGCGGCGAGGCGAGGGGCAGACATTCGCATTCCTCGAGCGCCTCGGCGATTGCCGCGCGATCGCCCTCCAGCACCAGGACATCGCCGATCGACAGCTGCAAATCCTCGAAGCGGCCCTCGATGCGGGGAGAGCGCATGGATAGCGCGCTGATCGAGATGCCTCTGGTGGAAAAGACCTCGAGCGAGCGCAGGCGCGAGCCGACAAGCGTGCTCTCCGGCATGACGACGGCCTCGACGCGGCTTTTCTCCGCCAGCGCGTGATCTGTCTGCAGTGCGCCCGATGCGGCGAGCTCCACAAGGACCGCGTCGTCGGTTTCGGCCAAGAGGAGATCGCCGGCCTCGACGATGGAGCGCTCGGCGGTTCCGAAGACGAAGGCGCCGTCGCGCAGCAGCGCATGCGGCTTGAGCGCGAAGCGCGCGGGCAGGTCGGCGAGGCTCACGCCGATCAGCGGCGACCCCATCGGTACGCGCCGTTCGGCCACCATGCGGCGTCGCGGCGTTTCGGGCGCCGCCGCATCGTCATCGCTATCCGCCGGAAATAGAAGCGGCGCCAATACCGATGTCATCAGGATGCCGGCTGCGGCGACCGGCAGGCCGACATAGGCGAAATCGAACAGGCGAAAGCCCTCTCCGGTCGCGGACGCCAGCGCATTGCTGACGAGCAGGTTGGCGGGGGTGCCGATCAGCGAGACGAGGCCGCCGAGCAGGGCGGCAAACGAGATCGGCATGATCAGCTGACGCTTGGGGATGGCGCTGACGGCGCTGATGCGCAGCGCCACCGGCAGTGAAATGGAGAATGCGCCGATATTGTTCATGAAGATGGAGATGAACCCGGTCACACCGGACAGAATGGCGATGACGCCGGTGCCGCGCATGCCCCGGCTGGCAAGTGCTGTCGATACCCTGTCAAAAAACCGCGTGCGGGCAAGCACCTGGACCACCAGCAGGATCTCGACGACGGTGATGACGACGGGGCTGGCAAAGCCCGCGAAAACCGCATCGGTTGGATAAAGCCCGAGCGCATAGCCGGCAAGCAGGCCGGCGATCGCGACGACCTCGACCCTGAAACGATCGATCAGAAACAGAACCAGCATGGCGATCAGCAGGATCAGCAGACATGCTTGTTCTGAGGTCATCAGGTCTTCCGGATTTATGCGCTTGCTCTATTCGCTTACGGGGAATGTAGCGGTTCGCGTCGCGCTGTACAGTGGGCCGGTCATAAAGCGCACTCTATAATAGAGGCGCAGCTCCGATCGCGGGCGCGCGCCAGGTGCCATTCTCGGTCCGGTCGAGCATGGGGGTGGCGAAGACGGCGAAGGTTCGTTGCAGCCATTGCGGGCCGGCGTCATCGAGCGCCGTGCGCCAGCGCTCCGATTGCAGCATGGCGGCGCCGATCGCGACCGGCTCGATGGAACAGGCGGACAGCAGCTTGAGGCCCGAGACGATCGAGGTGCCGCTCGAAATCACGTCGTCGATCAGCGCAACGCGCCTGTTTTCGAGCAGCGGTAGCATGCGCGGATCGATGTAAAGGCGCTTTTGCTGGGTGGGGGTGGTGATCGAGGAGAGCGGGACGGAGAGCTCGTCGCGGTACCAGAACTTCCTGGAGGTGCCGAGCGGCACATATCGCGTGTGCCCCAATTTCTGCGCCACGGCGGCGGCAAGCGTCAACCCGAGGGTCGGGAGCCCGGCGACGACCTCGATGTCGAGCGCTTTCAATCTGTCCGCCAGCTGTTCGGCCAAAGCGTCCAGCACCGCGAAGCTCGCCTGGTTGATGATGAGCGAGGCAAGCGCATGCTCGCCATCGGCAAGCGCGCGCAGCGGCAGCCTCAGCTGGCGACCATCGGTGAGCGTCGCGACATAGAAGGATGTGACGTCACCCCCGATCGAAAAGGTGCCCGGCGCGTGCAGCTCCTGCCAGAAATCGTGCGGGGCGAGGGCGGCGCTGTCTGTCATGATGTCATCTGGTCCGTTTGGTCGTTTCCATGCCGGCGCGGCGGCGCAGCGCCTTCAGTTCGGTCTCGGTCAGCGCCCTTAACGCGCCTTTCGGGAGGTCGCCGAGTTTCAGATCGCCGATCGCCACGCGCACCAGCCGCAGGCATTCGGTGCCGAGCGCTTCCAGCATGCGGCGGATCTGGCGGTTGCGGCCCTCGTCGAGCTCGACCTCGATCCAGGAGTTGCGCTCGCCCTGCCTCAGAAGCGTGGCCGCCGTCGCCTTCAAGAGTTCGCCGTCGTGGCGAACGCCATAGGCCATCTCGGCCAGCATCTCGGGCTCCATGACGCGATCGACCTGGACGTGATAGGTCTTGGTGACATGGGTGACCGGGTCGAGCAGCGCCTGGGCGAAGACGGTGTCGTTGGTGAAGAGCAGCAGGCCCTCGCTCGCCTTGTCGAGCCTGCCGACCGGCGACAGATGCGGGGTGTCGACATCCTTCAGGCAATCGAACACCGTCGGGCGACCCTCGGGATCGTGGCGTGTCGTCACCAGCCCGCGCGGCTTGTTGAGCATGAGGTAGGTCATCGGCTCCGCGGCGACATCGCTGCCGTCGACCTTGATCTTCGCCGATGAGAGGTCGATCCAGGCGGCGCCGTCGAGCACGGTGCGGCCGTCGACGGTGACGCGACCATCGGCGATCAGCTTTTCGGCCTGGGTTCGCGAACAGTAGCCGAGCTTGGACAATGCGCGCGGCAGGGTCACCCGCTTGCTGTCGACGGCTGCAGGCTTGTCGCGGCCGTTCTGCCTTTGCGGTGCGCGCCGCTCTCTCAATCGCCTTTTCCTCTGCTCTCTGTTATCGGCGTTCTGTTATCGGCGTTTTTGGCATGAACGATGAGGGGATGCCAGACACGGGATCGCAAAACGCGGGGATAAGAAGGATCGGACAAGAGGGGAGGGCTCTGCCGCTTGGCCAAAAAGAAGAGGCGGCGCCGGTGGCGCCGCCTGTCTTGGCCGCATTTATAGAAGGGGAGCGGATCGCTGTTGCGACCGGTCCTCAGTGACGCGCCACGAAGCCCGCAAGCTGTTCGCGGTTCATGGTAACGCCGGCTGCCGCCTTGGCGGGATCCGGATGGGTATAGGATACGCTGGGCATTTCAGGAAGTTCGAGAGCCTGTCGCATGTTCATGATACCGACCGCCAGGCGGCCCTGCGCTCCGTCTACACTGACTTCGACGATGCAGTTCGATCCTTTGGCAATCATCAGCAGTCCTCCCTCGTTCTTTATAGTCTCCATTACTGGCCCGAAAAATGGGTTTTTCTAAGACCTAAGTAGTACGGGCCGGATGATACTTCGGATCATCCGGCCCGTAAACAAATTAGATATCTCTAATTTTAACGAATGCTACCGCCACCACTGCTGGCGCTGCGGAGCGGCCTGGGTGCTGCTCAGGAGATAGCCGGCGAGAAAGCCGAGCGCGCCGGCAAGCGCCAGCGCCGTCGTGGTTGCCGCCGGGTGCTCGCGGGCGGCGTCGGCTGCGGCTACGCCTTCGGCCTTGATCTGGGCAACGGCGGTCTTGGCGCGGGGCGCCATGTCTTCATAGGCCTTGCCGGCGCGGTCGCGCACTTCATAATAGGCCTCTGCGCCCTGGGCCGAGATCATCTTCTGCAGACGGGCGACCTCCTGCTGCAGGGCGCTGATGTCCTTGCTGACGGCAGATCTCACATCATCTGTATTGGAAGCCATTGGGCTGTCTCCTTTGTTGCTGACGATAGAAACACGTCTAGAAACACCTGAAAGAGGGGTTCGGTTCCGAAAAACGGGCATTTCGCATCCGGATAATGGCTGGTGGGGGATGCCGAGCGGCGAATTTGCCTGATGTTGACCGGGCCGTGCAGCGGCGCAGAAATGGCTCCACAGAAGTCCGTTGAAATTCCCCCAGTCAAAACAACATGTTATAAAACTGTCAAAAAACTTTGTCCGGGCTTGTTGACTTGTTTGGGCATGCGGCCTTATAAGCCGCTTCACAGAA
>UCJD01000010.1 GCA_900472605.1 Hyphomicrobiales bacterium
GGCTGCCACCGTCTTGGGGGGCGGTGGGGCGGTGACGCCGGGGATTTGGCGCAGCGTAATGCCCTGGTGGGCGTAGTCCATCAGCCGCTTGAAGGTCATGGCGGGCAGGGTGCCGCCGGTCATCTTGTTGGTCGAGGTGTAGTCGTCGTTGCCGAACCAAACGGCCGTGGTGAAGTTGCCGGTAAAGCCGATGAACCAGGCGTCGCGATAGGCCTGCGTCGTGCCGGTCTTGCCTGCCGTCAGGATGCCGTTGTCGAGTGCTGCGCGGCGCGCGGTACCGACATAGGGCACGCGCGACAGCATCTGGTTCATGTAGGCATCGGCCTGCTCGGAGAGCACCCGCTTGGCCGGCGGTTCGTCCTTGTCGAAATCGTAGAGAACGTCGCCGCCGTAGTCGAGGATCTGCGTGATGCCATGGCGGCGCGACTGGTAGCCCCCTGCGGGGAACACTGCATAGGCCGTCGCCTGGTCCATGACGGTCACTTCGGAGGTGCCGATCGGGATCGTCACGTCGTTTCTGACGGGCGATTCAACGCCGAGATTGGCGGCCATGGCCCGGATCGGCGCGATGCCGAACTTCTCCTTGGCGAGGCGGACCGGAATAGTGTTGATCGACTGCGCCACTGCGGTCGCGATCGTGATGCGGCCGGCATAGCGGTTTTCGTAATTGTGCGGGCTCCAGTTGCCCCAGGAGATCGGCGCATCGACGACGATGCTGTCGGGGGTCATGCCGTTCTCCATGGCCACCGAATAGGTGTAGACCTTGAAGGACGAGCCCGGCTGGCGCAGCGCCTTGGTGGCGCGGTTGAACTGGCTCTCGCCGTAGTCGCGGCCGCCGACCATGGCGCGCACCGCGCCGCCGTTTTCGATCATCACCATCGCGCCCTGCTTGGCGTGATAGCTCTCGCCATATTCTCGCAGCGACGTCTCGACCGAATCCTCGGCGGCGTTCTGCAGGCCCATGTCGATGGTGGTGCGGACAACGAGCGAATGCTGGTGGAAGCGCGGCGACAGCCGCATGACCTCGTCGAAGGCCCAGTCGAGGAAGAAGTCGGGCGATTCCACCTGGTTGCGGTCGACGACGGTGGCCGGGCTGCGGCGTGCCGCGATCACCTGGCCCTCGGTCATCATGCCGCTCTGCACGAGGTTGGTGAGCACCTCGTTGGCGCGGCCGCGCGCGGCGGGCAGGTTGACGTGCGGGGCGTATTTCGCCGGCGCCTTGAAGAGGCCCGCCAGCATGGCGGATTCGGCGAGGTTCACGTCGGTGATGTTCTTGCCGAAATAGAACTGCGCCGCCGCCGCCGCCCCAAACGTGCCGCCGCCCATATAGGCGCGGTCGAGATAGGTGGAGAGGATTTCCTTCTTCGACAGATTGGCTTCGAGCCAGAGCGCCAGGAAGGCTTCGGTGATCTTGCGGTCGATCGAGCGCTCGTTGGAGAGAAACAGGTTCTTGGCGAGCTGCTGCGTCAGCGTCGAGCCGCCCTGGACCACGCCGCCGGCCTGCGCATTGGTGACGATGGCGCGGAAGAGCCCGATCACGTCAATGCCGAAGTGGCTGAAAAAGCGCCGGTCTTCGGTCGCCAGCACCGATTTGATCAGGCTGTCGGGCAGCTCGTCGATCGGCACGGAATTCTGGTGGATGACGCCGCGATGGCCGATGACGTTGCCGTAGCGGTCGAGAAAGGTGACGGCATAGTCGCCGCGATTGCGCCAATCTTCTTTGGTAGCCTCAAACGCTGGCTGGGCGAGGGCAAGCATCAGCACGGCGCCGACGGAGCCCCATGTCAGGCCTTCGCCGGCGAGTTCGACGACGATGCGCTTCCAGCCGCGAACGCGGAAGCGGCGGAAGAAGATGGTGATGTCTTCCCAGATCTCGGCGGAGCGGAAACCGGCGTTCCAGATGGTTGAATCGATCCAGGAATCGATCTTCAGCAGCAAGTGGCGTTTCTTGCGCGGCTGCTTTTCTGGATTGTCCGGATCCGTCACGTCTTATATTCCCGCCCGATCAGTCAGTTCGACACTGGCTAGCCTGGGCTAGCCTGAGGTCGAACTATGGCAAATCTGCCGCTCGCATCCGGGGTAGCCGGCGCAGGGTGAATCTTTGGTTGATTTGCCTGAGAAGAACAAGAGAAATGGAAAGCACTCACGCGATTTTGCGGGTGCTGTTGCAAGAACGGAATGATGGAAGAGCAACCCTTCTGGAAGCAAAAGACGCTGAACGAGATGACCAATGCCGAGTGGGAAAGCATCTGCGACGGTTGCGGTCTCTGTTGTCTCAACAAGATCGAGGAGTGGGACAGCGGCGATATCTACTTCACCTCGATCCGCTGCAAGCTGCTCGACAGCGAAAGCTGTCAGTGTTCGAGCTATCCCAACCGCTGGGATTTCGTGCCCGATTGCGTCCAGCTCACCAAGCAGAATGTCGACGAAATCCCGTGGCTGCCGCCGACCTGCGGGTACAGGCTGCTGAACGAGGGGCGTGATCTCTATTGGTGGCATCCGCTGGTCTCGGGCGACCGCGAAACCGTGCATCTGGCCGGCATTTCGGCGCGCGGACGCACCGTCGACGAGACCGGCATCGATGTCGACAACTACGAGGACTATGTCGTTGACTGGCCGCTGACCGTGGGTGACGAGGCGCCGAAGACGCCGGATGAGGTGGGCAATCGCTGAGTGGATTCTGGCTGAATCAACTTACGGAGAAGGAATGACAACCCATTGTCTTTGCAGGGTTTTCGGTGCGGCGTTCTGCCAGGAGCGGCGCACCAGATCCTGCACCAGCGCGTCGCTCGCCAGCTGAAAGAACAGCCGCGTCGAGCCGCGCAATCCCCAGCCGCCGGGAACCGCGATCGTCTCCTTCGGCGAGACCGCCAACGTCATGTGCTGCTGCTCCGGCGTCAGCCGGACGACGCAATAATCCTGCTCCGGCATGGTCAGGAAAATCTTCGTCCGCACGCGAAAATCGCGTGTGCCGTGATGTGCGCTCTCAATAGCCTCGGGCAGGCTGAGCGCGAAGGATGCAAGCTCATCGCGGGTCATGGCTTGTATTTTAGCACAATAGAATATTGTCGGGCCAATCAGAAAAACTCACGCAGCCGCGCGGTCTTCTTCTCGCAGGCCGTCGGGCTGCTCCAGCTCGGTCCTGGCAAGCGCCCGCTGTAGCGCCTCGATGCAGATTGGATCATGGCTCTGTCCGGCGCCCTCCCACAGGATCGACAGCGCCTTGGAGATCGGCATGGCGGCGCGGTAGGGGCGGTCGGCGGTGAGTGCGTCGAACACGTCGGCGGTCGAGACGATCCTGACCTCCATCGGGATGTCCTCGGCCATCAGTCCGCGTGGATAGCCCTTTCCATCGAGCCGCTCGTGATGGGCGCCGCCGATGCGGGCGAGATCGGAAAAGGCGCCGATATGGGAGAGGATCATCTCCGAGAACTCGGCATGGCGCTTCATCTGGCCCCATTCCTCGTCGTCGAGTTTGGCCGGCTTGTCGAGCACGCTGTTGCTGACGCCGAGCTTGCCGATGTCATGCAACAAGGCGGCGCGGCGCAGCAGCCGTCGGCCGTTCTCGTCGATCCCCATCTCCTCGGCGATCAGATCGGTAAACAGCGCCACGCGGTCGCTGTGGCCCGAGGTATACGGGCTCTTGGCGTCGATGACGCGGGCGAAAGCGGCAGCGATATCATCGAGATAGTCGTCATCCGCCATGATCGCCAGCTGCCCCGGCTCGCTGTCGAGCACGATGGTTTCAAGCGCCTCCGAGGCAAGCGTTTCCCAAAACGCGTCGCGGCCGGCGATGCGGATGAACGCGGCGGCAAGCGCAGGGTCGAACCAGCTGCCGGCGCGCTTGCCGATCTCGGCGATGGCGGCCTCGCGGCCGGCGCTCATCTGGAAGATATCGGCCACCTGCGACAGGAGCGCGATGCGCGAATAGAGCGGGATGTCCTCGCCGGAGATGCCCAGCGGCTTGCCGCCGCCGTTCCAGTGCTCGTCGAGGCTGAGCACGCCATCGGCGACGTCGTCGGAAAAGCGCATCTGCCGGGCGATCTCGGCGCCGCGCTGGCAGCGGGTCTGGATCAGGTCGGTGGCGATGCGGCCGCCGTTCTGCAGGATGTTGACGATGCCGCGAAACCGCTCGGCAAGGCCGGCCTGCATGCCGGTATGGCCGAGCACGAAGCGCAGTACCTGGCTGAGGCTGCCGTCGACCAGCTTGAAGTCGCGCTTGAAGGAGAGATCGTCGGCCATGTAGAGCTCGCAGATGCGCGCCGCATTGCTGCTGCAGCCGAGATCCTTGAGCAGCAGCGTGTAGTAGAGCTCCTGCAGCGCCTCATCCGCCATGCCGATCTCGCGGCCGATATGGGTGCCGATGTAGCAGGCGCGGATGCAATGGCCGGGCGGCTGGCCCTCGGTAAGGTCGAGCGCCTTGCTCAACGCCTCGATGATCTCCGCTAGTCGTATCTGGATGGCCTGCATGTCGATCGCCCTTTGCTGCGATCCGTTCTAGCCGCGGGTTTCTTGAGGATTCATTGAAATAGCCGAGATAACGCCGAAAAATCTATATTTATCAATAGATTAGACATAGATAAATTGCAATTCGACGGGGCGTTGCAGGAGAATCTTCCAGTTATAGGAAAATAATCCTTGACGGCGTAACGGTGCTTTGATAGGGTTATGGCATAGTCGGAAAGTTGCGGGCAGGGCGCGGCGAGAGACATGGTCTCCTTGCTGATCGATCATTGCTGCTGGCACCGCCGCTTCTTCACGCAAACGCCTGTTGCCACGGGATATCCCCATGACCGATATCGACGATTTCGCGCCGGAGCTGTTTGGCCTCTGGCCGGCCAGCCATGTCTATGAGGGCGATCCCGCGCAGGCGGTAGACGCGGACAGGGCAAAGGCGGTGGCCGAGGCCTGCATGCTCGAGACAAAGTCCGTCGCATCGCCCGCCGAAGAACTGCGCGTGCTCTTGAACGAGATGACTTCAGAGATGCGCGAGCAGTTCGCGGCCTTTCGAGCGCTGCGAAGGGCGGCCGAGCAGGCGGCATCCGGCAACAGCGACGATGCCGCCGCCAAGCTTGCGCGTGCCGATTTGAAGGCCGCCACCGACGCCATGTCGCTGATCGTCCGCACGCTGGAGAAGATCGACCAGCTGCAGCGCCAGTTTGCCCGCGACCGCGAACAGGCCGCCGAGGAGAGCGAAGCGGCGAGGGGGCTCGACCATGTCAAAACCAAATTCCTCGCGCTTATCGAGGAGCGAGCCAAAGCCCGCGCCCGGCAACTGCTGGCCGAATGGCAGCGCGACGGCGCTCCACCAACCGACGACGGACCCGTTGTCGCCAACCGCGAAGCCGAACCGGGCTGAGCGGGGCGTCACCAAGGCAAACACACGCAAGGCCGCCGGTGTCTTCGTGGGCTTCAAGCATGGTATGGGTGCGATCATGGCGAAACTGGCTGATGACCGCGCAACAATCAAGGATGCTGTCAGGTCCGCCGCCGCGCTGGCCGAGGATATGGCGCATTCCGCTGACGCCCAAGTCATTAAAACGGCGGCGGACGGCATGAGCCGGTCCGCCGATGCCGATGCCGATGCCGAAGCTGCCCTCGGCGTCGATGCAGGCCAGCCCGATCGCTCGGTGGCCGATATGCTCGATCTCCCCGCCGAGGAATTGGCCGAACGGCTGGCGCTCTGGCCCTCGCTCGGCAACCTCTGGGCCTTCACCGGCCGCGACGAACAGCAGCCGCCGCCGGGAGACTGGCGCACGTGGCTGATCATGGGCGGTCGTGGCTCGGGAAAGACGCGGGCGGGCGCCGAATGGGTGCATGCGATTGCCAGCGCCGGGCGCTCCTCGGATTTGCGCATCGCGCTGATCGCCGAAACGCTGGGCGATGCCCGCGAGGTGATGATCGACGGCATCTCGGGGATCATGCGGATCGCCCGCCGCTGCCGTCCGGAATTCGAGATTTCCCGCCGCCGGCTGGTCTGGCCGAACGGGGCGGTGGCGCAGATCTTTTCGTCGGAGGATCCCGAAAGCCTGCGCGGGCCGCAGTTTCACTTCGCCTGGAGCGATGAGCTCGCCAAGTGGAAGCATGGACAGGAGACCTGGGACATGCTGCAGTTCGGCCTGAGATTGGGTAGCGCCCCGCGCCAGCTGGTGACGACGACGCCGCGCCCGGTGCCGCTCCTGAAGGCGCTGATTGCTGATCCCGGTACGTTGACGACGCGCATCAGCACCCGCGCCAACGCCCACAATCTGGCACCCGGCTTCATCGACGCGCTGGCCAATCGCTATGGCGGAACGCGGCTGGGGCGGCAGGAGCTGGATGGCGAGATGATCGAGGACCGCGAGGATGCGCTCTGGCGCCGCGAGATGTTCGATGCCGTCACGATACGCTTATCCGGCGATCTCCGCCGCATCGTCGTGGCGGTCGATCCGCCGGCGGCGGCGGGGATAAACTCCTGCTGCGGCATCGTCGTGGCCGGGCTGGATGCCTCGGGCCGGGCGGTCGTTCTGGCCGATTGCTCGGTGGAGGGCGCAAGCCCGGCGGGATGGGCGGGTGCGGTGGCGAAGGCCTATCGCCGCTTCGCCGCCGACCGCGTGGTCGCCGAGATCAACCAGGGCGGCGATATGGTCACCGCTATGCTCAAAAGCATCGACGAGACGTTGCCGGTGACGACGGTGCGCGCCACGCGCGGCAAGTTCCTGCGCGCCGAACCGGTGGCCGCACTCTACGAGCAGGGGCGCGTTGCCCATGCCGGGCGCTTCATGGCGCTGGAAGATCAGATGTGCGATTTCGGCCCGGACGGATTATCCCAGGGCCGCTCGCCCGACCGGCTGGATGCGCTGGTCTGGGCGCTGACGGCATTGATGCTCGAGGGGGGCGGGGAGCCGCGTGTGCGGGGTGTCTAAGGCTCCCTGGATCGCGTCATTCTCTGTCGGACAGCGCATGAAAATGGGGGTGTTTGACACCCCCGGGCAGTTGCGCTTAACGCTGCTGTTGCTGTGTGGCCGGACGCGGCGCCTGCGGCACGGGACGAACCTGGCGCCACTCGCTTTCGAGTTGGTCCGTTACGTGCTGGGGAATGATCGGCTGATTGCTGTGAACGGGCTGCGTCATGCGGTCCTCCGAAGACGAATTGAATGATGGATCATCACTGCCATGCGCCAAACGGTCTGTAAATCAGGGCCTTAAACGCTTTAAACGATTAAAGTAAATTTAATCGATTAAGGACAGGACGTCCTCATCAGCTTTTAGGATTACACGCTATGGTTATCCACATTGACAGGCGGTTTTTCTTCGACATGGTGCGCGACGCGCTGTTCAAGGGCACGCTTTCGGGCCCACAGGTCGAGGGCATGACGGCGATTCTCGATTTCTGGGAAGAGCGGATGGCAGACGCCGACCGGCGCTGGCTGGCCTATATCCTGGCGACCGCCTTCCACGAGACGGCCTACACCATGCAGCCCGTGCGCGAGACGCTGGCGACCAGCGATGCGCGCGCCGTCGAGATCCTGGAAACGGCCTTCGCCAATGGCAAGCTCTCCTGGGTGAAGACGCCTTACTGGCGGCCCGACGAAGACGGCAAGTGCTGGCTAGGCCGCGGGCTGGTACAGCTCACCCACAAGCGGAATTACGAGGCGATGAGCGCGCTCACGGGCATCGATCTGGTCGCCGAGCCCGACCGGGCGATGGAGATGGGGCCGGCGGTGTCGATCCTGATCGAGGGCATGGTTCAAGGCAGCTTCGCCAAGCACAAGCTCGCCGACCACCTGAACGCTGCGAATGACGACTGGATCAACGCCCGCCGCATCGTCAACGGCACCGACCGGGCCGAAAAACTGGCCAGCTATGGCAAGACCTTTCTGGCCGCCATCCGGCCCGAGCGCCCGGCGGGCTGGTTCGCCCGGTTGAAGCAATGGGTCTGCCGTGGTATCGCCCGGCTTATCGGCTAAGCCCTATCAGAATTTACAGGAGTCCCGCGTGATCCGTCACATCGTCTTCTTCACGGCGCCGGTCGAAAATCTGGAAAAGGTGCGCGCCGGCCTGTCGATACTGACGGCCATCCCGCACGCCCGGCTGCTCGAGATCGGCACCAATGTGAAGACCGACCAACTCGGCACCGAGGTCGACCTGATCGTCTATGGCGAGTTCGCCGACGAAGCGGCGCTCGCCGCCTACAAGGCGCACCCGAACTACCAGCTCTCCATCGACCTCGTGCGCCCCATCCGCGAAATGCGCATGGCGGCGGATTACGAGAGCGACCTGGCGGTGAAGCAGCCGCTGGGGTGATTGATGGCCGCTAGAGCATATGTTATATAGAGCATATGCCGCCTGCCACACTGTTTTACAGCCGGAAGGTTGTTCTAGAAGACGGAGCGATCTTGCAGATCAGGGTTTGGCGGCTGCAGTCGCCGAGCCTTGAGCGACCGCATGGCCTTAAATATTCGCTCTTCTACGGCAGGCCGGGAGAGCGGATTGTCGCTTATGACAATGAGGCGGGCAATGGCGACCACAGGCACTACCGCGATCGGGAGGAGCCTTACACGTTCAAGACGCTCGGGCAATTGCTTCGCGACTTCGACGAGGACGTCAGACAGGAGATTGCAAATGCGAGAAGTTAAGCTGCATGTCACCGATCTCGACGGCTTCTTCGCTGATGCGATGGAAGGCGCGCGTCGCATCGACAGCGGCGACTTCAGCGAGCAGCCGGGCGTAGTCGCCTTCGAGAACATGGAAACGCTGCTGAAGATCCTGACCGCCAGCCGCTGGCAACTGCTGCGAACGCTGAAGCATCAGGGTAAAACCTCCATTCGCCAATTGGCGAAGCTGCTTGAGCGCGACTATCGCGCCGTGCACAGCGACGTGCATGCGCTGATGGCAATCGACCTGATCGAGCGTGACGACGGCAATCAGATATTCGTGCCGTGGGACAGGATTACCGCGGAAATGGCGATTGATCTTGCAGCTTGATCTTCGCTGCGGCCTTTCGTAAACGCGACGGTTGCCGCCGCGTGCATATTTCCGGTTTTAATTCAACCTGAAGTCGGATATTCCCATTGAGTTGGGAAAACACACGTTTCAGGAGATAAAATTGAAGATCATGATGATGACGGCGGCTCTGCTGCTTTCGGGCGCGGGCCTGGCCGAAGCGGCGTCCTGCGAGGCGAATTTCAAGGTGTCGGGCGTGCCGATGGTGACCGCGCTGAGCTACAAGACCTTCCAGGAATTTCCGAAGGCGAAATCCGCGGCGGTGTTGAAGAACCTCGCGCAGGCAGTCGCCGCCGAGGGCTTCTCCGGCATCAAGGTGAACAAGGAACTCTCCTCGGTGGACGCCTTCCAGGAGACATCGGGCAGCGGCCGCATCCAGACGCTGCGCGTCGTCGCCCGCCAGAAGGGCGCAGGTGTGCGCGTCGATGCGGTATTCGACATCCAGGCCGGGCAGCTGACCACCAAGGAAGTGGTGCGCACCGGGCTGTGCAACATCATCGGCTCGGCGCTGTGAGTCTGAACTGAACCTGCCGTCATTCGTTCTGCAGGATGCTTTGCATGAGGTGAGGCCGGATAGTCTCCGGCCTCCTGTCGTTGCGGATTACTCTTCGCCGCCGTCGTCGCCACCGCTGTCATCGGCGCCGTCGTCACCTGCGTCATCGGAGCTCTCCTCGCTCGCCTCTTCGCTGCTTTCCTCCTCGCTGGAGCTTTCCTCCTGCGTCATTGCTTCCTCGACGGTGGTCTCCTCGCTCTCATACGAAGATTCGATCGTCTGCGTTTCCTCGGACACATATTCGGAATAGGAGAACGACGTCTCGGACGTATCGGTTTCCCAGCTCGACACTTCGGTGATCGAGACGGTTTCGTTGTATTCTTCCTGGGTGATCACGGCGGCGACGGCCACCGGCGCGCCATCGCGCAACACCGCGAGCGCGATATCGGGCTTGCCGGCCTTCAAGTCGCGGCTGACGGCGATATCGACATCGACGGGCTTGTGAACCTTGTGGCCATGCACTTCGGAAAGCACGTCGCCAGGCTTGATGCCCTGCTTGTCGGCGACGCCGCCCTTCTTGACCGAGAGCACGAGAACGCCGTGTTCTCCCTTGGCCAGCTTGAACTTCTTTATGACTGCCTTGTTGACGGGCAGCAGCAGCGCATCGAGCGCCCTTGATATCTGCGGCGCGGGAAGGCCATGCGACGGCGGGGTCGCGGCATGAGCGACCGAATATCCGGAGATCGGCGAGGCAATATTGGCAATAACAAGCAATGCGCGGAGCGCGTTATAGGCAGTCTTCAAAGGTTTTCTCCACCCGGTGCGCGCCGGCGGGGGTGCCGGTTTTGCGCCGGTGCAAGAAATAGCAGTCGAGTTTTAATATGACGCTAACTTATTAGCAGGTTGTAACGCGCGCTTCGGCAACTTTGGGGCTGCCCGCGTCGCCGCCGAACGCAAACCAGGAAACCGGATCATGAACCTTCGATCTCTCCTGCCGTGGGGCTCCGCGGCGGGCCGCAAGGCTGTACCTGAACGAAAGGCCGCCGCTGGCGTCTTGTCGCTGACATCGGAGGGCAGGGCGAGCTGGACCGGCCGCTCCTACGCGGCGCTGGCGCGCGAGGGCTTCATGCGCAATCCGGTGGCGCATCGCTGCGTGAGGATGGTGTCGGAGGCGGCGGCCACGGTGCCGCTCTTGATCTACGAGCAGGACCGCGAGCGGCCGGATCACCCGCTGCTCCATCTGCTGCGCCAGCCGAACGCCCGCATGAGCGGCCCCGATTTCTTCGAGGCGCTCTATGGCCACCTGCTGCTTTCGGGAAACGCCTATGTCGAGCCTGTCGAGATAAGTGGCGCGCTGCGCGAACTGCATCTGCTGCGGCCCGATCGTATCGGCGTCGTCGAGGGGCGCGATGGCTGGCCGGAAGCCTATGACTACCGCGCCGGCGGCCTTGTCCGCCGCTTTCCCGTCGAGACGGACGGGCTCGGTCTGCTGCATCTCAAGCTCTTCCACCCGCTCGACGATCATCTCGGCTTTCCGCCGCTCGCCGCAGCGCAGGTGGCGCTCGATCTCTCCAACGCGGCGGCGACCTGGAACAAGGCGCTGCTCGACAATTCCGCGCGCCCTTCCGGCGCGCTCGTCTATCAGCCCAAGGAGGGCGGCAATCTCTCGCCCGACCAGTATGAGCGGCTGAAGCAGGAGCTCGACGAAGGTTATTCCGGCCCGATGCGCGCCGGCCGGCCGCTGCTGCTCGAAGGCGGGCTGGACTGGAAATCGATGGGGCTTTCGCCCAAGGACATGGATTTCGTCGAGGCCCGCAATGGCGCGGCCCGCGACATCGCGCTCGCCTTCGGCGTGCCACCCATGCTGCTGGGCATTCCCGGAGACAACACCTACGCCAACTACCAGGAAGCCAACCGCGCCCTTTATAGGCTGACGGTGCTGCCGATGCTGACCCGCACGCTGGCGGCGCTGTCGAGTTGGGCTGCAGGAGGCTACGGCGACGGGCTGCGGCTGGAGCCGGATCTCGACAAGGTCGCAGGCCTCGCGGCCGAGCGCGGCGAACTCTGGAAGCGGGTGGGCGAGGCGACGTTTCTGACGGATGAGGAGAAGCGGCAGGCGGTAGGGTATTGAGGGGGATGGTGGACTACAGTCATCGCGTGTAAATAAGTGCGATGCACTCGACTTTGCCCTACGGTCTGACATACCAGCCCGATTTCATATCCGAGGCGATGGCTGACGCGCTCGTCGCGGCCCTGGATGGATCGCCATGGGACGAAACCCTCAAGCGCCGCGTCCAGCATTTTGGATACCGCTATGACTATCGCGCCCGGGCGGTGACCGGGGATGCCTATCTCGGCCCCTTGCCGGATTGGCTCCTCGACGTTGTCGCCAGCCTTGTCTCGTCAGGGTACTTCCCGCAGCCGCCAGATCAGGTCATCGCCAACGAATATCATCCGGGCCAGGGGATCAGCGCCCATGTCGATTGCGTCCCCTGTTTCGGCGACAACATCGCCTCGCTCAGCCTGCTGTCGCCCTGTGAGATGATCTTTCGTCATCCTGACACCGGCGAGAAGCGGACGTTGGTGCTGCAGCCGCGCTCGCTGCTGAAGATGGATGGCCCGGCACGCTATCAATGGACGCACGAGATTCCGGCACGGCAAGCCGACATCGTTGACGGCGAAAGGCGCCCGAGGCGGCGGCGGATATCGCTGACGTTTCGGAATGTCGTCAGGACGACCAGTGTGGGGCGACGTTGAGCCCGACCCGGAAATTTGTTATACAGCGTATTACAAATTGAGGAGCAAGCCGATGACCAAGCCCGTTCTCTCCGACCCGATTGCCTTGCGCATTCCAGAAGACATGCTGAAGGACATCGAGACCATCGCCAAGGCCACCGACCGCAGCCGCAGCTGGGTCATAGTCCGGGCGTTGAAATACTATCTGATGGAAGAGGGGAATGATGTTCTGCAGACGCTCGCCGCTCAGGAAGAGGTAAGACAGGGCAATGTCTTGGATATGGATGATTTCCTGGCGGAGCTTGAGGCGGAAGACCGTATTGAGCATACCAAGCGGGATGACGCCGCATGAAAAAGGTGCGGATCGCAGCGCCAGCCATGCGTTTCGTCCGCCACGAAAAGGCATATCTGAGGCGCGTCAGTAGACACGCTGCCGTTCAGTTTGCACAACAGCTCAAGCAAATGACGAGGACGCTCACCGAGTTTCCAGGCGCCGGCGCGCGGACCTTGGCGCCCGGCGATGTCAGGTGCTTCGTGTCGCCGCCTTATCTGTTTGAATATGAAATCCACCCCGATGAGGTGGTCATCCTGCTCATCTACCACGGGCGCCAGGAGCGACTGCTCCAGATCGACGAAGACGGCGATCTTTCAGACAGTTAACGCCGAAATCGGAATCGTCCGCGCAGAACGGGGCACATCCGACGCCAGCGTGGAATCTACACGTGAGCCGCTGCATCCAACCGATTCAAAAGACTGGGCGAAAGCCTGACTCGCGCACCTCCACTCACCGCCATCACAAAGGCCCAACCCAATGGCCGACTTCTCCAACGATACCTCGCTCTGGGCGACCAGGGCGCTGGGCGCGTCGGCGGGTGCCGCCGTGTCGCTGATCTATCTTCTGCCCAAGAGCCGGCGCGAGGCGGCGAGCCGGTTCTTCACCGGGCTTGCCTGCGGCATCGTCTTTGGCGGGCCCTGTGGGATCTGGATCGCCGAGCGGCTGGATCTGGTCGGTGAGCTTTCCGCTGTCGAGGTGATGCTGTCGGGTTCGGCCGCCTCCAGCCTCTGCGCCTGGTGGGGGCTCGGCATTCTCCAGCGCATCGCCGGCCGCTACGGCGCCCGTAACCGGTGAGGCACCGGCCACAAAACCATGAAACGAGGAGCATGATCATGACCGCAAGCCGCGCGCTGGCGCGATCCCCCACGCGCTTATCTAGCCGGGCCATTCTCGGCGCCGATACGCGCAAGTTCGCCAATCTGGAGCTCCGCGGATTGAGCCGCGACGGCACCTTTTCCGGTTATGCCAGCGTCTTCGGCGAGGTCGATCTCGGCAAGGACGCGATCGAGCGCGGCGCCTTTCTGCGCTCGCTGAAGACACGCGGCGCCGGTGGCGTACGCATGCTCTTCCAGCATGATCCCGCCGAGCCGATCGGCGCCTGGAAGACGATCCGCGAGGATAGCCGCGGGCTCTATGTCGAGGGCGTGTTGGCCGATGGCGTCAGCCGCGCCCGCGAGGTGCGCCAGCTGTTGAAAAACGGCGCGCTCGATGGACTGTCGATCGGCTTTCGCACCGTTCGCGCCAAGACCGACGCCAAGTCGGGCGTGCGCCGCATTCTGGAGGCCGATCTCTGGGAGATCTCGGTGGTGACCTTCCCCATGCTGCCGTCCGCGCGCGTGCAGAACATCAAGAATGCGCGGTGGTTCCGCGACAAGGAGACCGAGCTCGTCCGCGCCATGCGCCGGGCCGCCCGGATGATGCTGCAAGACACATTCAAGTAGACCCTTCACAAAGGATGATCCCGCAATGACCGACCTGCAGACGATCGTAAAAACTGCCCCTGAAATCAAGGCCGCGCCCGAAATGACCGCCGCCTTCGACGAGTTCATGGAAGCCTTCGAGGCCTTCAAGGAAACCAACGACGCCAGGCTCGGCGAGATCGAGCAGAAGCTGACATCCGATGTCGTCACCCGCGACAAGATGGATCGCATCAGCCGCACCATGGACGAGCAGAAGAAGGTGCTGGACCAGCTGGCGCTGAAGAGGGCCCGGCCGCCCTTGGGGCGCACAAGCCCGTCCGGCGGCGACATTAGCGAGCACAAGCAGGCCTTCGAGCAGTATATCCGCCGCGGCGACGAGGCTGGCCTTCGTGACATCGAGGCCAAGGCCATGTCCTCGGGCTCCGGTGCCGATGGCGGCTATCTCGTGCCCGACGAGACCGACAGCGCCATCGGCCGCCGTCTCTCGGTGGTCTCGCCGATCCGCTCGATCGCGACGGTGCGACAGGTCTCCGGCGCGGTGCTGAAGAAGCCCTTCGCAATATCAGGCATGGCGTCCGGCTGGGTCGCCGAGACCGCCGCGCGACCGCAGACCAATAGCGCCCAGCTTGCCGAGCTTTCCTTCCCGACCATGGAACTCTACGCCATGCCGGCCGCCACACAGGCACTGCTCGACGATGCCGCCGTCGATATCGAGGCCTGGATCTCCAGCGAGGTGGACACCGTCTTCGCCGAGCAGGAAGGCGCCGCCTTCGTCGCCGGCGACGGCGTCAACAAGCCGAAGGGCCTGCTGGCCTACACGGCTGTTGCCGACAGCGCCTGGAGCTGGGGCAATCTCGGCTATATCGCCACCGGTGCGGCCGGCGGCTTCAAGGCGACGGATGCCTCCGACACGCTGATCGACACGATCTATTCGCTGAAGGCGGGCCACCGCCAGAACGCCAACTTCGTGATGAACCGCAAGACCCAGGCCGAGGTGCGCAAGCTGAAGGACGCCGAGGGCCGCTACCTCTGGCAGCCGCCGGCGACCGCAGGCGAAGCCGCCTCGCTGGTCGGTTTCCCCGTCGTCGAGGCCGAAGACATGCCCGACATCGCCGCCAACGCGTTTTCGATTGCCTTCGGCGATTTCCGCGCCGGCTATCTGGTGGTCGATCGCACGGGGGTGCGGGTGTTGCGCGATCCCTATTCGGCCAAGCCGTATGTGTTGTTCTACACGACCAAGCGGGTTGGTGGCGGGGTGCAGAACTTCGAGGCGATCAAGCTGGTGAAGTTTGCGGTGAGTTGAGGGGGGGAGGGGCGTGGGCGCGGTGCCGCGCGGCTTCGAATGCGGTTTGGCGCTGCATCCAGTGGCCTCGAATGGGGTCGCCACTGTGCCCGGAGCCCCCTCATCCCCGGTGCAACTTGTTGCACCTGAGCTGCCGCCACCTTCTCCCCGCGGGGGAGAAGAGACTCGGGGCGAGCCGCTCGCTCCATCTTCCCTTCTCCCCNNGGGCCACGCGGCACACCCTCTCAGCTTTCACCACACCACCAGGAACCCCACCCATGACCTACGCGCTCATCGCCCCACCCACCTCCGAACCCATCACGCTCGCCGAGACCAAATCCCATCTGCGCCTCGACGACACGAACGAGGACACGCTGCTTACCTCCCTCATCCGCACCGCCCGCGAGCACCTTGAACGCGCAACCGGCCTCAGCCTCATCACCCAGACCTGGCGCCTCTATCTTGATTCAGTTTCTGAAGACGGCGTGATTCAAATCGCGAGAGGCCCCGTCCAAACCATTGAAAGCCTGAGGCTTTATGATGCCTCCGGTGAGGAGCTATATCTGCCGCTGACCGGCCATGTGCTCGACGGCCACGCCCGGCCGGCGCGCCTCATGCTCGGTCGCGCCGTCAGTGCGGGCCAGCCCATCAACGGCATCGAGATCGACTTCACCGCCGGCTTCGGCGAGAGCGGCGCCGAGGTGCCGGACACGCTGAAGCGGGCAATGTTGATGCATGTCGCGCAGATGTTTGCGTTCCGGGGCACGGTCGCGGTCGAGGATCAGCCTGCCGATATTCCCGCTGGCTATGATCGTCTGATCGCGCCGTTCATGGTCAGGAGGCTCTGATGCGCTCGGTGTTCTTCGATCCCGGCCAGATGACGGCGCGGCTGGTGCTGGAAGCGCCGCTGGAGACGCCGGACGGGCAGGGCGGCGCGACCGTCTCGTTTACCGAGATCGCCGCATTCTGGGCCCGCATCGAACCGGTGGGCGACCTGCGCGAAGAGCAGGCGGGAGCTGACGTCTTCACCCTGACGCACCGCATCTGGCTGCGCTTCCGCAACGATATCCAAGCCGGCATGCGGCTGCGCAAGGGTGCGCGCGTCTTCGCGATCCGCACCTGGCGCGACCCCGACGAGCGCGGCAACTATCTCGTCTGCCTGTGCGAGGAGGAGGGCCGATGAGCGCCGCCAACCAATTGCTGGCCGCTATCCACGAGCGCCTGACTGACGACGCGGAACTATCGGGCATGATCGGCCCCGAGGGCCTGCGTGACCGCCTGGTCTCCGGCCGAAAACTCCCGGCCGCCATCGTCGCCGATCTCGCAAGCAACGACTACTCCACGGCGACCGAAACCGGTGCCGAGCACCTGTTGACGCTGGAGGTATGGGCCGACGCCGTCGGTCGTAAAGAAGCCGCGACCATTGCCGAACGCCTGCGCATGCTGCTGAACGACGCCCCACTGCCGTTGGAAACCCATCATCTGGTGGGCTTGCTGCATCTTTCGACCCGCACCCGGCGCGAAGCGAAGACGGGGCTACATGTCGCCGAGATCCGGTTCCGGGCGGTGACGGAAGTGATGGTCGAGGTCTTGGGCGGCTGACGGCCCAAATCTGGACGGCAGCACCATACTGCTGTATAGACGTTGTCCATACGACTTCATGGATCCGCATGCGGAGCGACTGACATGCCCGGCGTCAAGAAAAGCGAAACCATCAATCTGCGTATCGATACGGAGACGCGCGAGATCATTGCGCGCGCCGCCGCCGTCAGCGGCAAGTCGCTCACGGCATTCATGACCGAAGCTGCGTTTTATTCGGCGCAGAAGGAGTTGCTCGATCAGCGTTTCATCGGCGTCGACGCTGCTGTCTTCGACGCCGTCGAGGGGCTTCTCGACGAACCGGCGAAGGTCAACGACAGGCTCGTCGCGCTGTTCAAATCCAACGCCGAATGGATCGACTGACGGATGTTTCGCAAGCCCGTCCCTCTCAGCGAGCACCATCTCGTCGATGATTTCGACAGCGGCAAGCCGGCGCTGGATGGCTTCCTGAAGGACATGGCGCTCTACAATCAGCAGCAGGAGTATACCCGGACCGTCGTCATTGCGACCGAAGATTACCGCGTGGTCGGTTATCATTCGTTGTGCGCTGGCATGATCAGCCGCAATAGCGCGCCGAGGCAGGTCAAGGGGCATCGGGCACCGGGAGAGATCCCCGTTGCGCTGCTGGCGCGCCTTGCGGTCGACCGCCGTCATCAGCATGTCGGGCTGGGCAGGGCTTTGCTGAGGCATGCGCTGATGTCGGTCGTCTCCTCGTCGCGATCGGTCGCCTTCCGCGCCGTCATGGTCCATGCCCTGGACGACGAGGCCGAGGCCTTCTACCTGAAATTCGGCTTTCGCGCCGCCAAGGGCCTCGAGCGCACGCTGCTTTTGCCGACGAAGGACATCGTCGCCTCGCTCGCTCAGGCGACCTGAGGGGCCGGCCTGGCGCGGCGTATGAGGTTTGCCAGCATCAGCACGAGGCCGAAGGCTATGGCGGCAAGTGTGCAGCACAGGGCCATCACCATGCCGGTGCCGGCGCGGTCGAGGAGGGCGGTGAAGATGATGGGCGCCGCTGCATTGGCGATGTTTTGCGGCAATGAGAGACGTGCAGCCTGCAGCCCGTATTCACGCGGCGAAAACAGCGCCAGCGGCAGCAGCGAGCGGGCGACGGCCATGACGCCGGCGCCGAAGCTGTAGATCACGATGAAGCCGACGAGCAGCGATGTCGAGGGCGGGACGATCAGGATCAGTCCGAAGCTCGCCACCATCAGCCCTATCCCGGCGATGGCGCTGACGATGGGGTTGCCGCGCTTGCCGAGCAGCATGTCCATGCCGCGCGCCGATATGCCGATGACGCCGCGCGCGGAACCAAGCTGCAGCGCGAGCACCGGCGAGGCGCCGTATTGGCGCAGAACCTCCAGCAGCGATGGCGCCAGGCCGAAGGTCACAAAGCTTGATAGCGTCGTTGCGGCCGCAAGCAGCAGGAAGGCCTTGCGCCGATCATCGGGCGAAAGATCGACCGGTGCTGCATGCATCTCGGCCGCACCGCCTTGCGCGGCGGCCGGACGCGGCAGGGCGAAGAGATAGAGCGGCAGGCAGACGCACAATTGCAGCACGGCGCAGATGACGAAGGTGGTCCGCCAGCCGAAGCTTGCGTCGATGATGCTGAGGATCGGCCAGAACAGCGTGCTGGATAGCCCGGTGAAGAGCATCAGCACGGCGATGATGCGCTTGCTGTTCAATCCCTCGCGCTCGACCACCGCCGTATAGGTCGGCGTTGTGAGGCCGAGCGCGCCGCCGATGCCGATGACGATCCAGGAAAGCGCGTAGAGCACGATGCCGTGCGCCGCAGCCAGCATGAGAAGACCGACCGCGAAGACGATGGATGAGGCGGCAAGCACGGGCACGGCGCCGTAGCGTTGCAATAGCCGGCCGATCGTCGGCCCGAGAAGCGCGAGGACGACCATCATCACCGTCAGGCCGCCGAAGACGATTTCGTTCGCCAGCCCAAGATCGGGCGCGATCACCCGGCCCATGACGCCGAGCATGTCGAACGTCGTGCCCCAGCCGATGAGTTGCGTCACGGTGAGCACGGCAATCATCTGTATCGAACGCAGGGGGAAAGGTCCGGACATGGCGTGGATTTCGGCGAATGGAAGGGATCAGTCCGGTCGTAGCATCTTCGCTGCCAGGTTGAAAGTGACAAGTCGATGACATCACGGGCGTCCCTTTCGGGCGCCCTTTTTCATGAAGGATGAGGCCATGGTGGCGCAGAAGGGCAAGGATTTGCTGTTGAGGGTTTTCAACGGCACGGATTATGAAACGGTGGCGGGGCTGCGCTCGAAGCGGCTCGCCTTCAACGCCGAGACGGTGGATGTGACCGATGCGGAAAGCGCCGGGCGCTGGCGCGAGCTCCTGGGCGGCGCCGGTGTGCAGCGGGCCTCGGTGTCGGGCGCCGGCATCTTCAAGGACGCGGCCTCAGACCAGCTGGTGCGCAACGCCTTCTTCAACGCCTCGATCCTGAGTTGGCAGATTGTCGTTCCGGATTTCGGCACCGTGACCGGGCCGTTCCAGGCGAGCGCGCTCGAATATTCCGGCCAGTATAATGGCGAGGTGATGTTCGAGCTGGCGCTGGAATCGGCCGGCGCGATCGCGTTCGAGGCGCTGTGATGACGGGCGGCGCGGCATCGGGACAGGCGGGGCGAAGGGCCAANNCGCCGGCGCGGCGAGATCGAGGCGGAGATCGATGGCGAGCGGCGGATCCTGTGTCTGACGCTGGGCGCGCTGGCCGAGCTCGAAACCGCGTTTTCGGTCGATAGCCTGAACGGCCTGGCGGAGCGCTTTGCCGGCGGCCGGCTGAAGGCGGCGGACATGATCCGCATCATCGGCGCCGGTTTGCGCGGCGGCGGCAATCTCTATTCCGACGAGGATGTGGCGGACGCCGATGTCGAGGGCGGTATCGGCGGCTATGCCGCGATCGTCGGCGATCTGCTGACGGCGACGTTTTCGGGGGATGGCGCGGACGCCTCCGCGCGCCCCCTCTAGCCGCAGCGGGCATTGAGACGACGGACAATGCGGGGCCCACGCCATTCCCCTGGGCGCGGGTTCTGCATGTCGGTCTCTGCCTGCTGCGGCTTCCCCCGCAATCCTTTTGGGCGATGACGCCGGTGGAGTTTCACGCCGCCGCCGGCGGGCTCTCGCCGCCGCGCGCCGCCGTCTCCCGCGCCGATCTCGACGGGTTGATGGCCCGCTTTCCAGACAGTCGTGCAACATCCGAAACGAGGAACGACCATGACCGATGATGAGACCGACCTGTCGGCCATGACCGACGAAGCGGCGACGCTGCGGCGCGCGCTCGACGATCTGGAGGGCCGCTCGCGCTCCTTCGGCTCGGCGCTATCGGGCGCGTTGCGCGGCGCCGTCTCGGGCGGCAAGGGGCTGGACGATGTGCTGCGCGGGCTGGCGAACCGGATGACGGATATCGCGCTGCAGGCGGGATTGAAGCCGCTGGAAACGATGCTCTCAAGCGCCGCTTCCAGCCTCCTCGGCGGCGCCGGCAAATTGCTGCCCTTCGCCGATGGCGGTGTCGTCTCGCAGCCGACCTATTTCCCTGTTGGTGGCGACATGGGGTTGATGGGCGAGGCGGGCAGCGAGGCGATCTTGCCGCTGAAGCGCGGCGCCGACGGTGCGCTCGGCGTCGTGGCATCGGGTGCTGGGTCCGCACCGCAGATCGTCTTCAACGTCACCGCGACGGATGCCGCAAGCTTCGCCAGGAGCGAGGCGCAGATTTCCTCGATGCTGGCGCGCACCGCAATGCGCGGCCAGCGCAACCTGTGAGGATTAGAGTAGATGACGTCCGGTTTCCAAGAGGTGCGCTTTCCGCTCCGCCTGTCGCTGTCGACGAGCGGCGGGCCGGTCAGGCGCACCGATATCGTCAATCTCTCCAATGGCCGCGAAAGTCGCAACAGCCGCTGGCGTGACGCGCGCCGCAGCTATGACGCGGGCTCCGGCCTGCGCTCGGTGGCGGATCTCTACGAGGTGCTGGAGTTCTTCGAGGCGCGCGGCGGCGAGCTCTATGGCTTCCGCTTCCGCGATCCGATCGACTGGACATCCACCCGCCCCGGCGCCGAGATCGGACCCGGCGACCAGCCGATCGGGATCGGAGACGGCGTGACCGTCGTGTTCCCGCTCGCCAAGACCTATGGCGATGCGGGGGCGAGCAGCACGCGGCGGATCGCCAAGCCCGTCGAGGGCTCGGTGGTGGTCGCCGTCGATGGCGTGCCGCAGCCGTCGTCCGGTTTCGCCTGCGATCCCGCGACCGGCATCGTCACCTTCGCGGCGGATGCCGTTCCGGCAGCGGGTGCGTCGGTGACGGCGGGGTTCCTGTTCGACGTGCCGGTGCGCTTTGCGACCGGTCGCATCGACGTCAACCTCTCGGCCTTCAATGCCGGGCGCATTCCCACCATTCCGCTGACGGAGATCATGCCATGAGGCATATTCCCGACGCGCTCGCCGCGCATCTTGCGGGCGACGCCACGACGCTCTGCCACGCCTGGCGGGTGACACGCCGCGATGGCGTCGTGCTCGGGTTCACCGAACACGATCACGAGCTGACGTTCGCGGGCACCACCTTCCTGGCCGCGAGCGGCTTTTCCGCGAGTGCGGCGGAAGAGGAGGCGGGATTGCCGGCCGCCACCAGCGATGTCGCCGGCGGCTTCTCCAGCGAGACGATCACCGAAAACGACCTCATCCGCGGCCGCTATGACGGCGCCCGCGTCGAGGTGCATCTCGTCAACTGGGCGGACCCCGACCAGCACATGCTCCTGAAGGTGCAGGAAATCGGCGATGTCACGCGCGACGCCGGCCAGTTCCAGGCGGAACTGCGCAGCTTCGCCAGCCGCCTTGGGGAACCGCAGGGCCGCGTCTATATCAGGCGTTGCGACGCCACGCTTGGCGACGGCAGATGCGGCGTCGATCTCTCGGCACCTGCGATGCGCGCCGAAGGTGTCGTGCTCTCCGTCCTGGATGCCAGTCGGCTCCTGCTCTCGGGCGTGCGGGCCGTGGCTGACGGCTTCTTCCGTTTCGGCGTGCTGACCTTTCTCGACGGCGACAATCATGGCCAGCGGCTGGAGATCGAGACGCATGCGGTGAAGGACGGCCTGCTGGAGGTGATACTCTGGCTGCCGCTCGAGGCCACCCCAAGTGCGGGCGACCGCGTCGTGCTCACGGCGGGCTGCGACAAGGCCTTTTCGACCTGCCGCGCGAACTTCGCCAACCATCTGAACTTCCGTGGGTTCCCGCACATCCCCGGCAGCGATTTTGCCTACACCTATGCCGATGGCGAGACCCTGCATGACGGGAGTGCGCTGTTCAAATGACCGATATGTCAACCGAAGTGCTGCGGCTGGCCGAAGGCTGGATCGGCACGCCCTACAGGCACCAGGCCTCGCTCAAGGGCGTCGGCTGCGATTGTCTCGGATTGATCCGGGGCATCTGGCGCGAGCTTTACGGACAAGAACCGGAGCGCCCGCCGCCCTATGCGCCTGACTGGGCCGAGCGCGGCGGCGGGGATCGGCTGATGGCGGCCGCACTCCGGCATTTCGGCCCGCCGCTGCCGCTTGATGAGGCGAGACCGGGCGACGTGCTTCTGTTTCGCTGGCGCGCGCCGCTGGCCGCCAAGCATGCCGGTATCCTGTCGGGCGAGCGGCAGTTCATTCATGCTTACGAGCAGGCGGCGGTTGTTGCATCGCCGCTGGTCCCCAGCTGGCGTCGGCGCATATCGGGCGTCTTTCGCTTTCCGGAGAGATAGAGAGATAAATGGCAACGCTCCTCTTCCAGGCTGCCGGCGCGGCACTCGGCGGCGTATTCGGCCCTGTCGGCGCCATCATCGGCCGCGCGGCAGGCGCGCTTGCCGGAAGCGTCGTCGATCGGGCGCTCATCAACGGCCGCTCCACCGTGCGCGGCGCGCATCTGTCGAGCGCGNNTTCCGCTACTTCGCCAATCTCGCGGTCGGTCTGGCGGAAGGGCCGATCGGCCATGTCAGGCGCGTCTGGGCCGACGGCAAGGAACTGGATTTCACCAGGGTCGAGATGCGCGTCTATCGCGGCGACGAAGCCCAGCTGCCCGACCCGCTGATCGAGGCCAAGCAGGGGGCGGGCCACGCGCCTGCCTACCGCGGCCTCGCCTATGTCGTCTTCGAGCGGCTCCCGCTCGATACATATGGAAACCGCATTCCGCTGCTGCAGTTCGAGGTCGTGAGATCGATCGGTGAGCTGGAAAATGAGATCAAGGCCGTCTGCATCATCCCCGGCGCCACCGAGCATGGCTATCAGCTCGCCCAGGTCTCGGAGAGCTTGGGTGCCGGCAGCGCCCGCATTCTCAACCGCAACAGCCTGCGCGGTACAAGCGATTGGGATATCTCGATCGACGAGCTGATGGCGCTCTGCCCCAATCTCGAGCGCGTGGCGCTCGTCGTCTCGTGGTTCGGCACCGATCTGCGGGCCGGGGAATGCCGCGTGGTGCCCGGCGTCGAGGTGGCGAGCCGCGCGGAGGAAAGCGCACCGTGGTCGGTCTCGGGTATCGCGCGCGGCGCCGCCCACCTCGTCAGCCGCAGCAATGGCGGCCCGGCCTATGGCGGCACGCCCGATGATGCCAGCGTGCTCTCGGCGATCGCCGATCTCAAGGCGCGCGGCCTTCAGGTCTATCTCTATCCCTTCGTGATGATGGACATTTCCGCCGACAACGCCCTTGCCGATCCCTATGGCGGCGCGCGCCAGGCGTCCTATCCCTGGCGCGGCCGCATCACCTGCGATCCGGCGCCCGGCCGGCCGGGCAGCGCCGATCGGACCGGGGTCGCCCGCGGACAGGTCCAGGCCTTCGCCGGCAATGCGCAGGCGGGCGATTTCACCATCGCCGGCGGCCATGTGGCCTATCTCGGCGGCGAGGAGAGCTACCGGCGCTTCATCCTGCATTATGCGCATCTGGCGCACCTTGCGGGTGGGGTCGACGGTTTCCTGATCGGCTCGGAACTGCGCGGCCTGACGCAACTGCGCGACGGCGGCGATGCCTTCCCCTTCGTCGAAACCTTGGTGCGGCTGGCGGCCGATGTCAGGGCGCTGCTGCCGGGGGCGAAGATCACCTATGGCGCCGATTGGAGCGAGTATTTCGGCTATCACCCGACGAATGGCAGCGGCGACGTCTATTTCCATCTCGATCCGCTCTGGGCCTCGCCCGATATCGATGCTGTCGGGATCGACAACTACATGCCGCTCGCCGACTGGCGCGATGACGATCTGGCCAGCGCCAATCCCGACGGCTTCCGCCTCGCCGACGATCGGGGGGCGCTGATGGCATCGATCAGCGCGGGCGAGGGCTTCGACTGGTACTATGCCGATGACGATGCCCGCAAAGCCCGGCAGCGCAGCCCGATCACCGATGGTCTGGCGGGCAAGCCTTGGGTCTTCCGCTACAAGGATATCGCCGCCTGGTGGGCCAATCCGCATTACGAGCGCATCGGCGGCGCCGAGCGCGTTACGCCCACGGCCTGGATCCCGTCGGGCAAGCCGGTCTGGTTCACCGAACTCGGCTGCGGCGCCGTCGACAAGGGCGCCAACCAGCCCAATGTCTTCGCCGATCCGAAGTCGGTGGAGAGCGGAGCGCCGTATTTCTCCACCGGCATGCGCTCGGACAGCATGCAACGCCGCTTTCTCGAGGCGCACCATCTCCGGTGGGGCGGGCATGAAGCGCCCGCTGGCATGGTCGATCCGGCGCACCTCTTCGTCTGGTGCTGGGATGCGCGACCGTTCCCGGCCTTCCCGCTGGCAACGGATATCTGGTCCGATGGCGGCAATTGGCGCACCGGCCATTGGCTGAACGGAAGGCTTGGGGCCGGCACATTGGCCGACGTGATGGCGGCAGTGCTGCGCGACCACGGCTTTGTTGATTTCGACGTCTCCGAGGTGAGCGGTGACCTGATTGGTTACGTCAAGGGCGAGCTCGGTTTCGCCCGCGACCTGATCGAACCGCTGCTGCAGGCATTCCAGATCGATGCCTTCGAGGATGCCGGCCTCCTGCGCTTCCGCTCGCGCATACGCGCCAGCCTGCCCGCGCTACCGCTCGAGACGCTCGTCGACAGCGAGAATGAACCGCTCTGGCAGGAGACCCGTGGCCACGACAGCGATTTTGCCGCCGAGGCGGTGATGACCTTCTACAATCCCGATCTCGACTACGAGCAGGCAAGCGCGCGCTCGCACCGCGCCGGGCAGGCGACCAGCCGGTTGATCAAGCAGGATTTGCCGGCCGTGCTGGCCGAGGAGACGGCGCTGAATGCCGCAGAGGCGCTGCTGCGCGATGCCAGAATCGCCCGCCGCTCGCTGCGCTTCTCGCTGCCGCCGACGCGGCTGGATGTGCAGCCGGGCGACATCGTCTCGCTGGCCGATCGCCCCGATGGCCGTTTCCTGGTCTCGCGCATCGAGGATGGCGATTCCCGCCGCATCGAGGCGCGAGCCTTTGCGCCGTCTTCGGGCGGCGCTCCGCCTGCCGTGACCGACGGCCGCAGTGGTGGCGGCACCGCATCCAGCCTGTTCAAGCCTCTCGTGTATCTGATGGATCTCCCGCGTTTCGACGGCGACGCTGAGACGAGCTTCGCGCGTGGCGCCGTCTTCGCCAAGCCGTGGCGCACCGTCGGCCTGTCGTCATCGGCGACGACGGAGGGTTACCGGGGCCGGGCAGTGCTAGATCGCCCCGCAACAACGGGAACGCTTGTCACGGCACTCACGCCCGGCGTCACCGGCCGCTTCGATTGGTCTCAGGCGCTGGTTGTCGATCTCGCTTATGGCGAACTGTCTTCGGCGGCCGAGATATCGGTGCTGAACGGCGCCAATCGGCTGGCCGCGCGCGCAGCGGGCGGCATCTGGGAGATCCTGTCCTTCCTGCGCGCCGACGAGATCGCGGCGGGCCGCTGGCGGCTCAGCGGTTTGCTGCGCGCGCTCGCCGGCACCGAGGACGCGATGGCCTCGGGCATTCCTGCGGGTGCGGCGGTCGTGCTGCTTGACGATGCGGTCAAGTCGCTCGGCCTAAGCGGTGACGAGGCTGGCCTGTCGCTCAACTGGATCGCCGAGGCGGCCGGTTCGCTTGCGATGGGCGGGCCGTTCGTGTTCGCGGGCGGCCTCAGGGCCGAGACGCCGCTCGCGCCGGTTCACCTGCACTACCGGCGCACCGGTGCCGGCGATGCCGTGATCTCCTGGACAAGGCGCGGACGCGACAATGCCGACAGCTGGACCGGCGCCGACATCCCGCTCGACGAACCTTTCGAGCGCTACCGGGTGGAGATACTCGATGACGCCGACGTGGTGATCCGGGCGGTGGAGGTCGAGACGCCGGAATGGACCTATCCGCTTGCCGACGAGGTGCTCGATTTCGGTGGGCGGCAGGCGAGCCTTGCGGTCACGGTCCGCCAGATCGGTGAGCGCGTGCCGCTGGGAATGCCCGCGCGGGCGATCTTTCAGACGTGACATTTCAACGGAAGGAGAAGGACGATGCCTGATTTGAAAAACTGGTATAGCTCGAAGACCATTTGGGGCGCGGTCGTTGCGATTTTCGCGTCGGCTTTACACTTTACGGGTGTGGATATCGCATCCGGCGACCGCGCCCAGATCGTCGATGCGATCGTCAACATCGCGGGCGCGCTGGGTGGGTTGCTGGCGGTCTACGGACGTGTGACGGCGAAGTCCGCGATCAAGCCGTAAGCGCAGGTGCGGCAACAGGGCGGTGGCCGGAGTGGCGCCGCCAACCGTGCTTTCCCGGCCACAGCAGCAGTCCCGGGTGCCTCTCCGCATGCTCTCAGGCACCCCTATGGCCCCGACATTACCTTGCATTCATTTGCCATTCAGGTCTCCTGAGTACATAGTCAGGTCAAGTTGGTATCCATTGAAAGCATAGCACATGGCCTCTCCTCTGAGCGTCGCAGCGTTGGCCGTTTGGCTGACGGTACCGTCGCCCTCACCGGATAATACGCACAACCTTTTGGTGCGCGTTGCAGGCGATTGCAGTGAAGCCGCTCAAGAGGTCGTGGAGAAGACCGGGGGGCAACTGCTCTCCGTTCAGCCCTCCGGCGACAGCTGCATCATCACCGTGCTCGTCCAGGGCAACGGCCAGCGACCGCGTAAAGTAACCGTTAAGGTTCCGATGTAGGCAGAATCGCCCTATTTAGACATCGAAGACATTAAGCGGAGTAGAGCGGACCGATGCGCATCCTGGTAGTCGAAGACGACGTCAATCTGAATCGTCAGCTGAGCGAAACCCTGAAAGAGGCCGGCTACGTTGTCGATCAGGCGTTCGACGGCGAGGAGGGACACTTCCTCGGCGATACCGAGCCCTACGACGCGATCATCCTCGATATCGGCCTGCCCGAGCTCGATGGTGTCAGCGTTCTGGAAAAGTGGCGCGGCGCCGGTCGCGGCATGCCGGTGCTGATCCTGACGGCGCGCGACCGCTGGAGCGACAAGGTCGCCGGCATCGACGCAGGCGCCGACGACTACGTCACCAAGCCCTTCCACGTCGAAGAGGTGCTCGCCCGCATCCGCGCGCTGATCCGCCGCGCCGCTGGCCACTCTTCGTCCGAGATTGTCTGCGGCCCCGTTCGCCTGGACACCAAGACCTCGAAGGCCGTGGTCAACGGCGTGGCGCTGAAGCTGACCTCGCACGAATACCGGCTGCTCGCCTACCTCATGCACCACATGGGCGAGGTCGTGTCGCGCACCGAGCTTGTCGAGCACATGTACGACCAGGATTTCGACCGCGACAGCAACACGATCGAAGTCTTCGTCGGCCGCCTGCGCAAGAAGATGGGCGTCGATCTGATCGAAACGGTGCGCGGTCTCGGCTACCGCATCCAAGCGCCGACCAATGCGAATTAAGTCTCTTACCGCACGCGTCCTGCTTCTGACCACGATCTGGTCGACCGTGGCGCTTGTTGTAATCGGCCTGCTGATCTCGACGCTCTACCGCAAGAGCGCCGAGCGCGGCTTTCAGGACCTTTTGCGCGCGCAGCTCTATAACGTCATCAACTCGGTGGCGATCGGCGATCAGGGCGCGCTGTCAGGTAGCCCGCAGCTCGGCGACCTACGCTTCGCCCAGCCGAAGACCGGCTGGTACTGGATGGTCGAGCCGCTGGGGACCTACACGGCCCCGCCGCTGGTCTCGCCCTCGCTCGGCGCCACGACCATCCCCGTTCCCTCCGTGCTGGAAGCGCCGTTCGACAAGAACTACGAGCGCTATTACCAGGTCACCGACACCTCGCAGAACCGCATCCAGGTCGCAGAGACCGAAGTGGTGCTCGACACCGACGGTCGCGCCGCGCGCTTTCGCGTCACCGGCAATGTCGATGTCGTCGAGGATGACGTCCGCAATTTCTCCCACAGCCTCTATCTCGCGCTCGCCGGCTTCGGTGTCGGCAGTCTGATCGTCAACGCGCTCGCCATTCTCTATGGCCTGAAGCCGCTCGACAAGGCGCGCGCCGCACTCGAGCGCATCCGCGCCGGCGAGAGCGAGCAGCTTAAGGGCGATTTCCCGCGCGAGATTCTGCCGCTGGCAAACGAGGTCAACGCGCTGATCGACAGCAACCGGCGCATCGTCGAGCGCGCCCGTATGCAGGTCGGCAATCTCGCCCATTCGCTGAAGACCCCGATCGCCGTGCTGCTCAATGAAGCCCGCGTGCTGGAGCGTTCGCATGGCGAGCTGGTGAAGAGCCAGGCGGAGTCGATGCAGGGGCAGGTGCAATCCTATCTCAACCGCGCCCGGATCGCCGCCCAGCGCGAAAGTGTTCTCGCCCGCACCGATGCCGAGCCGGCGCTGGAGCGGCTGGTGCGCGTCATGCGGCGCCTGAACGTAGACAAGGAATTCGAGCTCGTCGTCAATCCGCCGCATCTGGCCGTCGCGCTGGAGCAGCAGGACCTGGAGGAGGTGGTTGGTAACCTCCTTGAAAACGCGTCGCGCTTTGCCGTGCACAAGGTCAGGCTTTCGGTCACCGAAGCCCCCGATGACGTCAAGGGCGGGGAGGGCAGTGCCCGCCGGCACTGGGTCGAGGTCATCGTCGAGGATGACGGTCCGGGGCTCGAGCCCGACCAGATCCGCGAAGCGCTGAAGCGCGGCCGCCGTCTCGACGAGAGCAAGCCCGGCACCGGCCTTGGCCTTTCGATCGTCACCGAGATCGCCAACGAGTATCAGGGCCGGCTGGAACTGTCGCGCGGCGAGTGGGGCGGGCTGAAGGCGCGGCTTATTCTACCCGGTGTCACAAAGGATGTTGCGTGATGGGCGGCTTGATGCCAGAAAGACATTTGCATAGCATGCTTTACCTCGGCCGAGGCGGGGTGTGGCTTGCACCTGTGGCGTGTTTGACACCTGGTTCGGGTTCGACTGAATGATACTTCGCTCAAAAGGCATAATTGGTCTTTCTCTTGTGGCATGCGTGGCTCTGTCCGGCTGCCAGACGACGAAGAGCGGCGCCTCATCCGGCCTGTTTGGAGGCCGCAAGCCATCGGCCTCCGCCACCATCATCGAAGCCCTGCAGGGGGGCATCGTCGGCCGCACCGGGGTGGAGCTGAGCGATAGCGACCGGCAGCGGGCGCTCGAAGCCGAGTACCGCGCGCTGGAAGGGGCAGCCGTCGGCCAGCCGGTCGTGTGGAGCGGCCGCAATGTCAGCGGCAAGGTCGTGGCCGCCGCTCCCTACCAGGTCGGCTCGCAGAATTGCCGCCAGTACACCCACACGCTGACCGCCGACGGCAAGGAAACGCTGGCGCGCGGATCTGCCTGCCGCAATGGCGACGGCAGTTGGTCGCCGCTCGGCTGAGCCAAAGTCCCGACGTCACCTTCGTCTGGCAGGGTGCGGCAAAATACTTCAAATCATCGTCATTGCGGCTTTGCATATTGGAATGATCGCCCGCTTCGAGTAATTGGCGATCATGACTTTCTGGATTCTCCTGGCCGTGATGACGGCATCCGTTGCCGCGCTTCTGCTTTATCCGCTTTTGCGGGGCTCGAAGGCGACCGGCGATAGCCGTGCCGGCGAAACCGCCGTCTACCGCGACCAGCTTGCCGAACTCGACCGCGACCGCGCCGGTGGCCTGATTTCCGCCGAGGAAGCCGAATACGCCCGCGCCGAAATCGGTCGCCGACTGCTTGCCGTGTCGAGCGCCGAGGCGTCGGCTGCTCCGAAAGCCGGGCGCGGATACCGTCGCGCCGCCGAACTCTTCGTGCTCGTGCTCCTGCCGCTCACGGGGCTCTGTCTTTACATCATAATGGGCAGACCCGATCTGCCCTCGCAGCCTCTCGAGGCGCGCCTGGAGAATCCAGGTAACGACATGGCGATCCTTGTCGCCAAGGCCGAGCGGCATCTCGCCGAGAACCCGGATGACGGCAAGGGCTGGGATATCCTGGCGCCGATCTACTTCAACACCATGCGCATCGCCGACGCGGAGACCGCCTACCGCAATGCCATCCGCCTGCTCGGCGAAACGCCTCCCAGGCTAGACGGCCTGGCCGAAACGCTGATCGCCGGATCGAGCGGCGTGATCACCGACGATGCGCGCGACGTGCTGACGCGATCGCTGAAGCTGGAGCCGGAAAACCCGCGCGCCCGCTTCTACGTCGCGCTTGGTTTCGAACAGGCGGGCAAGGCCGACGAGGCTCGCGCCGGCTTCGAGGCGATCGCCAAGCAGTCTCCGCCTGACGCGCCATGGATGCCGCTGGTGAGCGAGCATATCGCAAAGAACGGCGGCACGCCGGCTACGGGCAACGCTCCGGCAGCAGCCGCACCGCTCGGTGGACCGACGCAGGCTGATGTCGCGGCGGCCGATCAGATGAACAGCGGCGATCGACAGCAGATGATCCGCGGCATGGTCGACAGTCTTGACGCGAAGCTGACCGAGAACCCCGACAATCTCGACGGATGGCTGCGGCTGGTCCGTTCCTATATGGTATTGAACGACAAGGACCGCGCCGCCGCCGCGCTGAAGCGCGGGCTGGCCGCTTTCCCTGGTGATAGCGAGAAGGGCAAGCAGCTTGTGGCACTTGCCCAGGAACTCGGCCTTCCCTCGGACGCAGCGGCGACACAAGGAACGATGCAATGACGCGCAAGCAGAAACGCCTTGCGGTAATCGGCGGCGGGATGAGCTTCATTGTTGCGGCCGTTCTGCTTGTGATGTTCGCCTTCAGCAATTCGGTCGCCTATTTCTACATGCCTGCCGATCTCGCCACTAATCCGGTGCCGCCGGGAACCCGCATCCGCCTTGGAGGCCTGGTCGGCGAGGGGAGTGTGGTCAGGGGCGCTGGATCGACGGTGCGTTTTGCCGTGACCGATGCCTCGGGCGATCTGGTTCACGTCCGCTTCACCGGCATCCTTCCCGATCTCTTTCGCGAAGGCCAGGGCGTTGTGACCGAGGGCACTTTCGAGAGCGGCAGCGACCTCTTCACCGCCGATACCGTGCTTGCCAAGCATGACGAGAAATACATGCCCAAGGATGTCGCCGACAGGCTGAAGCAGCAGGGGCTCTGGAAAGAGGACGAGGCGGCGAAATGATCATCGAAATCGGCCACTACGCTCTCATCTTGGCGCTCGCCACGGCGATTATCGTGTCACTGGTGCCACTGATCGGCGCCAGGCGCATGGATCAGGCGATGATGGATGTCGGACCGATCGGCTCGGTGGTTCTCTTCGCGCTAGTCGCCTTCTCCTTCGGCGTCTTGACCTACGCGCATGTCGTCTCCGACTTCTCCGTCAAGAACGTCTGGGAAAACTCGCATTCGCTGATGCCGCTGATCTACAAATACTCCGGCGTATGGGGCAATCACGAGGGATCGATGATGCTCTGGCTGCTGATCCTGGCGCTGTTCAGCGCGCTCGTCGCCGTCTTCGGTCGCAACCTTCCCGACACGCTGAAGGCCAATGTGCTTTCGGTGCAGGCCTGGATCTCGGTCGCCTTCATCCTGTTCATCCTGCTCACATCCAATCCCTTCGCGCGTCTCGATCCGGCACCGGCCGAAGGCAAGGACCTGAACCCGATCCTGCAGGATATCGGCCTCGCCATTCATCCGCCGCTGCTCTACCTCGGCTATGTCGGTTTCTCGGTCTGCTTCTCCTTTGCCGTCGCTGCGCTGATAGAAGGCCGCATCGACGCCGCCTGGGCGCGCTGGGTTCGCCCCTGGACGCTCGCCGCCTGGACCTTCCTGACGCTCGGCATCGCCATGGGCTCCTACTGGGCCTATTACGAGCTCGGCTGGGGCGGCTGGTGGTTCTGGGATCCGGTCGAGAACGCCTCCTTCATGCCGTGGCTCGCCGGCACGGCGCTGCTGCATTCAGCACTCGTCATGGAAAAGCGCGAGGCGCTGAAAATCTGGACGGTGCTGCTCGCCATCCTCACCTTCTCGCTTTCGCTGATGGGCACCTTCCTGGTGCGCTCGGGCGTGCTGACCTCGGTTCATGCCTTCGCCAGCGATCCCTCGCGCGGCGTCTTCATCCTCTGCATCCTGCTGCTGTTCATCGGCGGCGCGCTGTCGCTTTTCGCCTTCCGCGCGCCGAGGCTGACGGCTGGCGGCCTGTTCGCGCCGATCTCCCGCGAGGGGGCGCTGGTCGTCAACAATCTGATCCTGACGGTCGCCTGCGGAACCGTGCTGACGGGCACACTCTACCCGCTGGTTCTGGAAACACTGACCAACGACAAGATCTCTGTCGGCCCGCCCTTCTTCAACATGACCTTCGGCCTCCTGATGGCGCCGCTTCTGGTTATCGTGCCCTTCGGCCCGCTGCTCGCCTGGAAGCGCGGCGACCTGCTGGGCGCCTTGCAGCGGCTCTATGCGGTCGCGGCACTCGCCTTCGTCGCTGCCGTCCTGTTCTTCTACTTCCAGCATGGCGGTCCGGTCATGTCGGTTCTCGGTCTCGCCGCCGGCCTTTTCCTGGTCTTCGGCGCCATCGCTGATCTGTGGTATCGCGCCGGCGTCGGCAAGCAGCCTGTTGGCATTGCCTGGCGCCGCCTCAAGGGCCTGCCGCGCTCCGCCTTCGGCACGGCGCTCGCCCATGCGGGCCTCGGCATTTCGGTGCTCGGCATCGTCGCC
Source organism: Hyphomicrobiales bacterium (assembly GCA_900472605.1). Taxonomy (GTDB): domain Bacteria; phylum Pseudomonadota; class Alphaproteobacteria; order Rhizobiales; family Rhizobiaceae; genus Rhizobium. The sequence goes on from UCJD01000010.1 coordinate 32,898, forward strand.
GTATCAACCTTCCAGACCGAGCACGTGCTGCAGATGAAGCAGGGCGAGGTGACCGATGCCGGCGGCTACACGCTGCGCTTCGACGGCATGAAGAAGGCGACCGGACCGAACTACACCGAGGACCGCGGTCATTTCACCATCGCCAGGGGTGGTGTCGACGTGGCCGACGTCTGGTCGGCCAAGCGCATCTACACCGCGGGCCAGATGCCGACGACGGAAGCCGGCATTCTCACCTTCGGCGCAAGTCAGCTCTACGTCTCGCTCGGCGATCCGACAGATGACGGCGGCATCGTCGTGCGCATCTGGTGGAAGCCCTATATTCTCTGCATCTGGGGCGGCGCGCTCGTCATGGCCCTTGGCGGCTTCGTCTCGCTCAGCGACCGGCGCCTGCGCGTCGGCGCGCCGCGCCGCAAGGCAAAGGTGCTGCAGCCTGTCATGGAGCCGGCCGAATGATGCGTCGCCTCCTTCTGGTTCTCTTCCTGATCGCATCCGCCGCGCCGGCCTTCGCCGTCAATCCCGACGAGATGCTGAAAGATCCTGCTCTCGAAAGCCGGGCGCGCGCGATCTCGGCGGAATTGCGCTGCATGGTCTGCCAGAACCAGTCGATCGACGATTCCAATGCCGAACTGGCCAAGGATCTGCGTCTGCTGGTCAGAAAGCGCATTACCGATGGCGATAGCGACCAGCAGGTCATGAGCTATATCGTCTCCCGCTACGGTGAGTTCGTGCTGCTGAAGCCGCGCTTCGAGACAAAGACGCTGCTGCTCTGGGGCGCTCCGATCCTGCTGGCGATACTGGGCGGCCTGTCGCTCGTCGTCTTCGCCCGCCGCTATGCCGGCCAGCCGACAGGGTCGGCGCTGACGAGCGACGAGCAGGCGCGCTTGAACGAGCTGCTGAAAAAGTAAATCCGCGATCCCTGGCTGACAAATTCGGACATTACGAATTTTTCATGCCTCGGACAGTTCGCAGTAAGGTGTGCCGTCCTATATCTTCATTCATCGACCGATCCGGTAACCGCCGGTCCCGTGGATTTAAATATAAGAAGGTGCGTCTTATGCTGAAGACTATCAAAGCTCCGTCACTGTCGACCGTGCTCAAGGCCTCGACCGTTGCCGGCCTTGCCGCCGCTGTCCTGGCGACCGGTATCCCCCTCGAAATCACGCGTTCCTACGCCGAAGCGGTCAAGGTCGAGGCACCATCCGTTCCGAGCTTCGCCAATGTCGTGGACGCCGTTTCTCCCGCCGTGGTCTCGGTTCGCGTCGAAAGCCGCGTCAAGCCTGTTTCCGATGAGGATGGCAACGGCTTCTCCTTCGATTTCAACGGCCGTGGCTTCGATGATCTCCCCGATGCCCTGAAGCCCTTCTTCCGCCAGTTCGGCGAACAGCAGGGTCGCCGTGGCCCTCCCGGCGCGCATCCTCCCGGCCCGGGCCCGCATGAGGGTCGCCTGCGTCCGGTCGCCCAGGGCTCCGGCTTCTTCATCTCCGAAGACGGCTACATCGTCACCAACAATCACGTCGTTTCCGATGGCGCGGCCTTCGTTGCTGTCATGAAGGACGGCACCGAACTGGATGCCAAGCTGATCGGCAAGGACCCGCGCACCGACCTCGCCGTGCTTAAGGTCGACGGCAAGGGCAAGAAGTTCACCTACGTGAACTGGGCCGACGACAACAACGTCCGCGTCGGCGACTGGGTCGTGGCCGTCGGTAACCCGTTCGGCCTCGGCGGCACGGTGACGGCAGGTATCGTTTCGGCCCGTGGCCGCGATATCGGCTCCGGCCCCTATGATGACTATCTCCAGGTTGACGCTGCGGTGAACCGCGGCAACTCGGGTGGCCCGACCTTCAACCTGAGTGGCCAGGTGGTCGGCATCAACACCGCTATCTTCTCGCCGTCGGGCGGCAGCGTCGGCATCGCATTTGCGATCCCCGCGTCGACCGCCAAGGATGTCGTCGCCGACCTGATGAAGGACGGCCAGGTTTCGCGCGGCTATCTCGGCGTGCAGATCCAGCCGGTCACCAAGGATATCGCCGACTCCCTCGGTCTGTCGGAGGCCAGCGGCGCGCTCGTCGTCAACGCCCAGGCCGGAACGCCTGGTGAAAAGGCTGGCCTCAAGGCTGGTGACGTTGTCACCGCCGTCAACGGCGAGACCGTCAAGGACGCCCGTGATCTGAGCCGCCGCATCGGCGCGATGACCCCGGGCAAGAAGGTCGAACTCTCTGTCTGGCGCTCGGGCAAGGCTCAGCCGGTAACGGTAGAGCTCGGTACCCTGCCGGCCGAACAGCAGCAGGCTGCCACCGATGACGGTGATCAGGCACCGGAAGCACAGACCCCGGCATCCGAGAAGGCGCTCGCCGATCTCGGCCTGACAGTCGGCCCGGCCGATGACGGCAAGGGCCTGCAGATCACCGGCATCGACCCGAACTCCGATGCGGCCGACAAGGGCATCAAGGAAGGTGAGAAGATCACCTCGGTCAACAACCAGGAAGTCTCCACTGCCGACGACGTGGTCAAGGTGCTGAACCAGGCGAAGAAGGATGGCCGCACCCGCGCGCTGTTCCAGATCCAGTCCAAGGATGGCAGCCGCTTCGTGGCCCTTCCGGTCGAAAACCAGGGCTGATCATCGGATCTAAGTCGAAGGGCCGCGCCATCGCGCGGCTCTTCCTGTCAAACCATCGCAGGTGACGACAATGACCTTCCAGCAAGACGATCACGCTTTGAGCCTTGCCGAAACACAACCGGCGGGTAATGTCGGCCGCATGAAGATTCTTATCATCGAAGACGATCTGGAAGCGGCAGCCTATCTCACGAAAGCCTTTCGTGAGGCGGGTATTGTCGCCGACCATGCAAGCGACGGCGAAAGCGGCCTCTTCATGGGGACCGAAAACACCTACGACGTGCTTGTCATCGACCGCATGCTGCCGCGCCGCGATGGCCTTTCCGTCATCGCCGAATTGCGCCGCAAGGGCATCCACACCCCCGTTCTCATTCTCTCCGCTCTCGGCCAGGTCGATGACCGCGTGACCGGCCTGCGCGCCGGTGGAGACGATTATCTCCCCAAGCCCTACGCTTTCAGCGAGCTTCTGGCGCGCGTCGAGGTTCTCGGCCGCCGCAAGGGCACGCCCGATCAGGACGTCGTCTATCGCGTCGGTGATTTGGAGCTCGACCGTCTGGCCCATGAAGTGCGCCGTGGCGGCAAGGAAATCCCGCTGCAGCCGCGCGAATTCCGCCTCCTCGAATATCTGATGAAGAATGCCGGCCAGGTCGTTACCCGCACCATGCTCTTGGAAAACGTCTGGGATTATCATTTCGATCCGCAGACCAACGTCATCGACGTGCATGTGTCGCGGCTGCGCTCCAAGATCGAGAAGGATTTCAGCCTGCCGCTGCTGAAGACCATTCGCGGCGCCGGCTACATGATCAAGGATGACGGATGAACCGCTTTTGGGTTCTCTACAAGTCCACGGCAGTCCGCCTTTCGGCCCTCTACATCCTGCTTTTCGCTATTTGCGCCGCGACACTCGTCTTCTACGTGACGGCGATGTCGGAACGTCTGTTGACCAGCCAGATCCGCGAGGCCGTGCAGCAGGAGGTGGATCAGGTTCAGCGCGCTTATGACAATGGCGGCATGAACCTCTTGCTCAGGACCATGGAGCGCCGCGCCCGCCAGCCGGGCGCCAATCTCTACATCATTGCCGGTCCGGCGGGCGATATCCTCGCCGGCAACGTCGCTTCCGTCCAGCCGGGCGTGCTCGACGAGCAGGGCTGGACCAGCCTGCCGTTCCGCTATCAACGCTATTCGGAAGGACGCCAGAGCAAGCCGCACATGGCGGTCGCCAACATCAACGTGCTCGACAATGGCCTGCGCATCCTGATCGGTCGCGACCTCGGCGAGCCGGAAGCGTTCCGCGTGCTGGTCCGCCAGGCGCTGATGGTCGCGCTGGCGATCATGGGCCTTGGTGCGGTCATCATCTGGTTCGGCATCGGCCGCAACGCGCTGAAGCGCATCGACCGCATGTCGGCGGCCAGCAAGAAGATCATGGCCGGCGATCTCTCGCAGCGCTTGCCGGTTGGCGGCTCCGGCGACGAATTCGACCGCCTCTCCGTGTCGCTGAACACAATGCTCGGCCGTATCGAGAAGCTGAACGAGGGGCTGCGCCAGGTCTCCGACAACATCGCCCATGATCTGAAGACGCCGCTGACACGCCTGCGCAACAAGGCCGCCGATGCGATCGATACGCCGGATGCCGATACTCGCCGCGTGGCGCTGGAAGGCATCATTTCTGAATCGGACCAGCTGATCCGTACTTTCAACGCACTGCTCATGATCTCCCGCGTCGAGGCCGGCTCGGTGGCCGCCGAGATGTCGACGATCGATCTCTCGGCCATCGTTGCCGACAGCGCCGAACTCTACGAGCCGGTGGCCGACGAGGCGGGCCTTGCCATGACCACTGATATCGAGCCCGGGATCGAGGTGCAGGGCAACCGCGAACTGATCGGTCAGGCGATCTTCAACCTGATCGACAATGCCGTGAAATATTCCGCAGGCGCCGAGGCCGGTGGCGAAGTCTCGCTGCGGCTGAAGCGCCGTGCTGATGCGATCTGCTTGCAGGTCGCCGATCATGGCCCCGGCATCCCCGCCGACAAGCGCGAGGATGTGCTCAAGCGCTTCGTGCGGTTGGACGAGAGCCGCTCGAAGCCCGGCACCGGCCTGGGCCTTTCGCTGGTCGAGGCGGTGATGGAATTGCACAGCGGCAAGCTGGAGCTGTCCGATACCGATCCGGATGCGACGACCAATCGCGGTCTCGCCGTCACGCTCGTTTTTCCCCTGAAGTAGGCGTTCGCTCGCTACCCTGATTTGCTTGTTGGTCATTTGCGTCACAGACCCTAATTTAGCTGGAGGTAGCGTGAGCGGCTTTGATTCTGCTTCGACTTTTGCTGCCTGATGCCAGGGAGGGCGCATGCTGACGAATTCGACGCACAGCCTGAGCGAGGTGGCCGATGGCTTGCTGAAGCCGTTGAGCAAGACTGAATTGAAGCTCGTGCTTGATGATCTGCAGAAGATCGGCGCCGACGAACCAGTCGTGGCCGATATGCTGAAGACCGAGGACGCGCTTCGCGATTTCATCTCCGCCGCGCTGACGCTCTCGCCCTATCTGCGCGACATCGCCAACATCGATCCCGGCATCCTCACCATTGCGATCAGCGATCCGCTCGAGCCGCACCTGGAGGCGCTGATCTCGGAAGCGCGTGACACCTGGATGCCGCGCGATGGTGCCTCGCCGAGCGAGAGCGAGGTCATGGGGCGGCTGCGGACGGTCAAGCGCCGTGTGGCCTTTCTGCTGGCGCTCGCCGATCTCGCCCGCGTCTTCGATGGCCGCACCACCACGGCGTGGTTGAGCCGGCTTGCCGAGGCTTCGGTTTCGGCCGCGATCGACCATCTGCTGCTCTCTTCACATGAAGCCCGAAAGCTGCAGCTGAAGAATGTGGCGAGGCCGAGCGAAGGATCGGGCCTCGTCGTGCTCGGCATGGGCAAGCTCGGCGCCCGTGAGCTCAACTATTCCTCCGACATCGATCTTGTGGTCTTCTTCGATGAGCAGGCGGGCATCCTGTCCGATCCCGACGATGCGATCGACATCTTCCCGCGCTTGATGCGGCGGCTGGTCCGTATCATGCAGGAGCGCACCGGCGACGGCTACGTCTTCCGCACCGACCTCCGGCTGCGTCCCGATCCCGGTGCGACGCCGCTTGCCGTCTCGATCGATGCCGCCATGGTCTATTACGAGGGCAGGGGGCAGAACTGGGAGCGCGCCGCCTTCATCAAGGCACGCCCGGTTGCGGGCGATATCGCCGCCGGCGACCGTTTCCTGCGCGATTTGACCCCTTTCGTCTTCCGCAAATATCTCGATTACGCGGCGATCTCCGACATCCACTCGATCAAGCGGCAAATCCATGCCCACAAGGGGCATGGGGCGATCGCGGTCAAGGGCCACAACGTCAAGCTCGGCCGTGGCGGCATCCGCGAGATCGAGTTCTTTGCGCAGACCCAGCAGCTGATCGCCGGTGGGCGCATGCCGGCGCTGCGCTCGCGCGCTACCGAGGAAACGCTTCACGAACTCACCAAGGCCAAGTGGATCGACGAGGAAACCTGCGAGGAGCTGACGGAAGCCTACTGGTTCCTGCGCGATGTCGAGCACCGCATCCAGATGGTGCGCGACGAGCAGGCCCACCTCCTGCCCGAGACCGAAGGCGAGTTGAAGCGCATCGCCTACATGATGGGTTTCAGCGACACGCCGAGCTTTTCCGAGAGCCTTGTCGAGGTGTTCAGGACTGTCGAGCGCCGCTACGCCCGGCTGTTCGAGCAGGAGACCAGGCTATCGACGGAGACGGGCAATCTCGTCTTCACTGGCCAGAACGACGATCCCGACACGCTGGTCACCCTGCGCAAGCTTGGCTTCGAACGCCCTTCCGACATTTCGCGGGTCATTCGCACCTGGCATTACGGGCGCTACAAGGCGACGCAATCGGTCGAGGCCCGCGAACGGCTGACCGAACTGACGCCGGAACTGCTGCGCGTGTTCGGCGAAAGCAAGCGCGCCGACGAGGCGATCCTGAGGTTCGACAGCTTCATCTCGGGCCTTCCTGCCGGCATTCAGCTGTTTTCGCTGCTCGGCAGCAATCCGGCGCTGCTCTCGCTGATCGTCTACATCATGTCGGCGGCGCCGAAGCTCGCCGAGGTCATTGCCGCCAGGCCGCATGTTTTCGACGGCATGCTCGATCCGGGCCTGATGGCCGAGCTTCCGACGCGGGACTATCTGGCGGGACGCCTCAAGGGATCGCTGCAGCAGGCGCGTTACTATGAGGAGGTGCTGGACAGGTTACGCATCTTCGCCGCCGAGCAGCGTTTCCTTATCGGCATCCGCCTGCTGACGGGCTCGATCAATGGCGCGATGGCCGGCCGCGCTTTCACGCATTTGGCCGATCTGATCGTCGAGGCGGCGCTGAATGCGGTGCTAGGGGAGATCGAGGCGGCGCACGGCAAGTTCCCCAGTGGTCGCGTCGCCGTCGCCGGAATGGGCAAGCTGGGCAGCTTCGAGCTTACGGCAGGCTCCGACATCGATCTCATCCTGCTTTACGACTATGACGATGCCGCAGAAGAATCCGACGGCGCCAAGCCGCTGGACGCCGTTCGCTATTTCACTCGCATCACCCAGCGGCTGATTGCAGCTCTGTCGGCGCCGACGGCGGAGGGCGTGCTCTACGAGGTCGACATGCGCCTCCGCCCTTCGGGCAACAAGGGCCCTGTCGCGACCCGTGTCAGCTCGTTTGCGAAATATCAGCGCGAGGAAGCCTGGACCTGGGAGCATATGGCGCTCAGCCGCGCACGGCTGATCTGCGGCGACGCCAGCCTGATTGAGGGCGTCGAGCGGGTGATCGAGGAGGTGCTATCGACGCGGCGGGATGTGCGCAAGGTAGCGTCCGATGTGGCAGAGATGCGCGCGCTGATCGAACAGGAAAAGCCGCCCGGCAATATGTGGGACCTGAAGCTCGTCCTCGGCGGCGTCGTCGATATCGAGTTCATCGCGCAATATCTGGCGCTGATCGCCCCGGCCAAGGGTGTCGCCGTCAACGTCAATGGCGTCAGCACCGGCGATGCGCTGAAGCAGCTGGGAGCGCCGCTGATGGCGGCTGCCGATGTCGACAGCTGCATCGAGGCGTTCGGGCTCTACACCGAGCTCTCGCAACTGATCCGGCTGTGCATAGATGGGCCCTTCGACCCCAAGGATGCGCCGGCGGGCTTGATCGACCTCGTCTGCCGGGCTGGCGATTGTCCTGACATCAAGACACTCGAGGGAGAGATGAAGCAGCTCTCTAAAACGGTACGGAAGGTCTTCCAGGCGGTAGTGAAGGCGTAGCGCATGTCGCGCAAAAGTGTGTAGCGGTTTTGCGGCGCCGACATGCGAAGCCTTAAGCCGCGCTGTCGGGGATCAGCAGCGAGATCACCGTGCCGATCGCCTCGCGCGAGCGTATCTTCATGCGCCCGCCGTGCAGCGTCGTCAGAGACCGCGAGATGGCGAGCCCGAGTCCGGAGCCACCGTTGCTCTTCGCATACTGGTTCTGGACCTGTTCGAAGGGCTGGCCAATCTTGCTGAGTGCCGTGGTTGGAATGCCGATGCCGGTATCGGCGATCGTCAACATAACGCCACCGGATGTCCGGCGCGTGCGTACCGCGATCCGACCGCCTTCGTCGGTGAACTTCACGGCATTGGAAAGCAGGTTCAGCAGGATCTGTTTCATCGCGCGGCGATCGGCGGTCAGCGTCATGCCATCGCAGATGCGCTGCTGGATCTCGATCCGCTTTTCGCTGGCCGGGATCGCGGTGAAGCGCAGGCTTTCCTCGATGAGTGGCGCGAGGTCGATCGTCTCGCACTGAAGCTTCATGTGTCCCGCCTCGATCTTCGACATGTCGAGAATGTCGTTGATGACGTTGAGCAGGTGACGGCCGCTGTGGTGGATGTCGCGGGCATATTCGTCGTACTTGGCCGAGCCGAGCGGGCCGAACATCTCGTCCTGCAATATCTCGGAGAAGCCGAGGATGGCGTTGAGCGGCGTCCGCAGCTCGTGAGACATGTTGGCTAGGAATTCCGACTTCGCCTTGTTGGCGGCCTCTGCCCGTTCCTTTTCAGCGAGATAATTGGCATTGGCGAGCGACAGCGCCGATTTCTGGCTCTCCAGCGTCTGCCGCGAGGAAGAGAGGTCGCCGATCGTCGCCATCAGGCGGCGTTCGGAATCGCGCAGGCGCTCCTGATTGCGCTTCAGAAGCGTGATGTCGGTGCCGACGGAAACCATGCCGCCGTCGCGGGTGCGCCGCTCGTTGATCTGCAGCCAGCGCTCGTCGGCTAGCTGCACTTCGCTGGTGCGCGAGTAGCCGTTGCCGTGGGCGTCGGCGATCCGGCGTTCGATGACGGGGCGGGCCGCAGCGGCGTTCACCGCGGCGCGCTCGGTGCCCGGCACCAGCACGCTGTCGGGAAGGCCGTAGGCCTGCTGGAAGTGCGTGTTGCACATCACCAGCCGGTCGTTCTTGTCCCACAGCACGAAGGCTTCCGACGTGCTCTCGATCGCGTCCGCCAGCCGCTGGTCGGCTTCGGCGTAACGCTGCGCCAGTCGGTGCTGTTCGGTCACGTCCATGGCGATGCCGATCATGTGTACCTGGCCGGCATTGGTGCGGATGACCTGTGCGCGGGCGCGCATCCAGACATAGTGGCCGGCGGCGTGGCGCATGCGGAAGATCTGGTCGATCTGCTCCGCGTCGCCACGCGCGACGGAACGGGCGATCTCGTAAATGCCGCTGTCGTCGGGGTGCATCAGCCGGGCCGCGTCGCCGAAGCACATATTGCCGTCTCCACCAGGCAGACCGAGCATCTGGTACATCGAGCGCGACCAGAAGAATTCGCGGCGGTCGAAATCGAAATCCCAGAGGCCGCAACGGCCGCGCGACAGCGCGGTCTCGACCCGCTGGTTGGATTCGACGAAGATCTCGTCGGCATGGCGTGCACGCCGGACCTGCATGTAATAGGCGTAGAGGATGACGAGGAGGATGGAGGAAATACCGGCAAATAGCGTGACGTTGAGCGTCAGCTCCTCGCGCCACAGCTGGCTGATGCGGTCGAGCGAGGTTGCCGCCACCACATAGCCGCCGCTATCGCCGATGAGCGTGATCTGGGCGTAGTGCGGTCGTCCGGCAATGGTGGTTTCGATCACGCCCGCCCGATCGCCGAAGCGTCGGATCGCCGACACCTCGGAGAAGAAATCGCCGATGCCGGCGCCAACATAGGCGGCACCAGCGGCGGACGCCGCGAAGACCTTGCCGCTCGACTGTACGAGCAGAACGAAGGCGTCGTCATCAAGACGGTCCTGCGGCAGGAAGCGGGCGAGGCGGGCCTGGCCTTCGGCCGCGTTGCCACTGTCGAAGATCGCGGCGGAATCGGCGAATGCCGCAGCGGCGGTGGCGGCTGCGAGTGCCGTGGAGTGGCGGGCGGCGGCCTGCATGCGGTCGTGCTCGGAGAGCATTCCGAAGAAATGCGAGGCTGCGACAACCGTCAAAAATGCAACGATAAGGATAGGAATGGCGCGCTTCAGCACGGCCTCGGCATGCGTGTAATTTCGGGAAGATGATTGTCGCGAGGTCGCGGAGGCCTTGCCGGTGAAGCTTTCACGCCAGGCGCGGAAGCTTTCGAAATCGACACGCAGCCGTCCTTCGGCCACGGTTGCCCGCCGCACGTTCATCATTTTCTAGCCTTGATCCCTCGTGATTCGCTGCGCCGCTCGCCCGAACCTGGTTCAATGAATCACTGGCGATTCGCCTTGTCCAGAGGAAAAGGTAAAAATCTGTTAACCGATTCTAAGTGCTGATTTTTCCAGCATGCTTGGGAGGCGGCTTCGACAGGCTCGGCCGCCTCGCTGTGCAAATCACCCCTTGAGGGTGCGCTCGACGATGTCGCGGACATCGGTCGATAGTGCTGGCGCTTCGGCGATCTCGCTCAGGGCCTTGCGTGCGTGTTCGGCTCTTGCTGGCTCCAGCGAGCGCCAGGACCGCATCGAAGTCAGGATGCGCGCGGCCAACTGTGGGTTGCGCACGTCGATATCGAGGATCTCGCGGGCGAGGAAGCGGTAGCCCTCTCCATCCGCGCGTCCGAAGCCGGTTGGGTTGCCGAAGGCGAACGTGCCGACGAGCGAGCGTACACGATTGGGGTTGGTCCGCTTGAAGAGCGGATGATCGATCAGCTTGATGACGCGATCGAGCGCCTTGGCGCCCGGAATTGTCGCCTGCACGGAGAACCATTTGTCCATGACCAGCGCGTTATCGGCGAAGCGATCATGGAAGGTCGAGAGGGCCGCGGCCGCCTCGCTGCTGTCGGGGAAGCGGTGCGCGAGGATCGTCAGCGCCTGCATCAGATCCGTCATGTTGTTGGCGGCGTCAAAGGCGGCCTTTGCCCGATCAGGCGTGTTCTCGGCGTAGGACAGATAGGTGAGGGCGCTGTTGCGCAGGGCGCGGCGTCCGGCGTTCTTGGCGTCGGGGCTGAAATCGCCGGGCGTGGTCATGCTGTCGTAGAGTGCTGCGAAGACGGTCTTTCCGGCATCTGCGACCTGCTGCAGCACGGCGGAGCGGCCGGCATGGATGGCGTCTGGATCGTTGTTGCCGCCGAGTTCGCGGGCGATGTCGGATTCGCTGGGGAGCGCCAGCGCCTGGGCGCGGAAGGCGGGCTCCAGCGTTTCGTCTGCCGCTGCCGCAAGCAGCGCCTCGACAAAGTCCTTGGAGGCGACGACGGGCTTGCCGTCACGCGCATCGCGAGCGGCTGCAAGCAGCGTCGGCAATGCGAGATCGGTCAGCGCCTGCCAGCGCGCGAAGTGATCGGTCTCGTGGCGGGCGAGAAGCGCCAGATCCGTGGGCGACTGGTCGAAATGCAGGTTGATCGGGGCCGAGAAGCTGCGGTTGATCGATACGATCGGCCGCGAGCCGATGCCCTTGAAGGTGGCTTTCTGGCTGCGCTCGGTCAGATGCAGCACGTTGTCGCCATACTCGGCGCCATCGACCGAGGAAGGCTCGAGCGGCGTGCCGTCTTCGGCAAAGAGAGCGATGCTGAGCGGAATGTGCATCGGCTTCTTGTCGCTCTGGCCGGGCGTTGCCGGAACCATCTGCTCGAGCGACAGCGTGAAACTCTTGGCGGCGGCGTCATAGCTGCCGGATGCAGTGACGAGCGGCGTGCCGGCCTGATGATACCAGAGCGAGAACTGCGTCAGATCGCGTCCGCTGGCATCCTCGAAGCATTTGACGAAGTCCTCGATCGTCACGGCCTGGCCGTCATGGCGATCAAAATAGAGATCCATGCCCTTCTTGAACAGGTCCTTGCCGAGCAGCGTCGCGATCATGCGCGTGACTTCGCTGCCCTTTTCGTAGACTGTCGTCGTGTAGAAATTGTTGATTTCGCGGTATGTCGTCGGGCGTACCGGATGCGCCAGTGGGCCACCGTCCTCGGGGAACTGTTCGGATTTCAGATGACGCACTTCGGCGATGCGCTTGACCGGGCGCGAGCGCATGTCGGCCGAGAACTCGTGATCGCGATAGACAGTCAGGCCTTCCTTCAGGCACAGCTGGAACCAGTCGCGGCAGGTGATGCGGTTACCGGTCCAGTTGTGGAAGTATTCGTGCGCGATGATCGCTTCGATATTCGCGTAATCCTGGTCGGTCGCGGTTTCCGGATCGGCGAGCACGTACTTGTCGTTGAAGACGTTTAGACCCTTGTTCTCCATGGCGCCCATGTTGAAGTCTGAGACGGCGACGATCTGGAAGATGTTCAGGTCATATTCGCGGCCGAACCGCTCTTCGTCCCATTTCATCGAGCGCTTCAGCGCGTCCATGGCATAGGCTGCGCGCGCTTCCTTACCGTGCTCGACATAGATCTTCAACGCGACTTCGTTGCCGGACATGGTTTCGAACGTGTCTTCGACGACACCGAGGTCGCCGGCAACCAGCGCGAAGAGATAGCTCGGCTTCGGATGCGGATCGAACCAGGCGGCGAATGCGCGGCCCTCGTCATAGCCGGCGCCGCCGAGGAAGTTGCCGTTGGACAGCATGACCGGGTTGGCGGCCTTGTCGCCGATGATGGTGATCGTGTAGGGCGCGAGAACGTCTGGACGATCGGGGAAATAGGTGATGCGGCGGAAGCCCTCGGCCTCGCACTGGGTGCAATAGACGCCGTTGGTGCGATAGAGGCCCATCAGCTTGGTGTTGGCCTCGGGATTGATGATCGTGGTGATCGTCAGCTCGAACGGCTTGGATTTCGGCAGGTCGCGGATCGTCAAGCTGTCCGGCGTCGCCGTGTATTGGCTGGCCTTCATTTCTGTCTGGTCGAAGAGCAGGCCGGACAAAGCGAGTTCGTCACCGTCCAGAACAAGCGGCGCCTTGGGATCGGCGCCCTTGCGGCGGTGGAAGATAAGGCGGGCATCTACCTTGGTTGCGGTCGGGTCCAGTTCAAACGTCAGATCCACGCGCTCGAGTTCGAAATCGGTGGGGCGGTAATCTGCCAGATTGATGACCTGGCCGGTATCTGTGCGCATGATATTCCCTGAGACCTTTAAACAATGCTTCGCAAACAGAGTGGGCACCCTGCCGTAAAATTTGATTGGTATAATTACACTAAAGTCTGAACTAAAGCTAAAGCCAAGAGGCAGGATGGCAGGCGTTTTAGGGCTGCGAGCGTTGGAGATACTTGAGGCGCAATCTCAGGTGCGATGATCCGCTTCATATCTTGCGATGCGAGCGTTGAAGGGAGCCGTCGGTAAAAGCAGTGCCAAAATCGAGCATCTGGCGTTTTCACCTGTTCTTTACCAGAAACCCTGTCAAAGTGAGCATGCACCGAGTCCGGTGCGATCTCCCGACGTTTGATGGTGAATTCGCGAGTTTCTGACATGCGGCCGGTATTCGAAAACCCGATGCGAGGTATCGCGTGCAAGCTTGCCTCCGTCGTCTTCTTTCTGGCGATGCAGACCTTCATCAAGCTTGCAGGCGCCGGCATCCAGCCCGGCCAGGTTACTTTTTACAGGTCGTTTTTCGCATTGTTTCCGATCATGGTTTTTCTCGCCTATCGCGGACAGCTGAAGGCGTCGTTCTATACGGCCAATCCGGTAGGCCATCTCAAGCGCGGCACGCTTGGCATCATTTCGATGGGCTTGGGCTTTTATGGGCTGCTGCATCTGCCGTTGCCGGAGGCGATCGCGCTTGGTTATGCGATGCCGCTGATCGCCGTTGTCTTCGCAGCGCTGCTTCTTGGCGAGACGGTGCGCATCTACCGCTGGAGCGCGGTTTTTGTTGGCCTGATTGGAGTGGCGATCGTGTCCTGGCCGAAGCTCACGCTGTTGCGTGATGGCGGTATGGAGACAGTGCAAGCAATCGGCGCGGTCACAGTGTTGCTGGCGTCCGTTCTTGGTGGTCTGGCGATGATCCAGGTCAGGAAGCTGGTCGAGGAAGAAAAGACCTCGACCATCGTGCTCTATTTCTCGATCACAGCCTCGGTCTTTTCGCTGTTCACCGTGCCTTTTGGCTGGGATTTGCTGGATCTTGTCCCGCAGCTTTATCTGATTGCCGCCGGCTTCTGCGGCGGCGTTGCGCAAATCCTGCTCACGGAAAGCTATCGCCACGCGGACGTCTCGACGATCGCGCCCTTCGAATATAGCTCAATCGTCTTGGGAAGCGTTCTCGCCTACTTTGTGTTCGACGATATTCCGACGACAAGCATGCTGATCGGAACCGCGATCATCGTCGCCGCGGGAATTTTTATCATCTACCGCGAGCATCAGCTTGAACTTGAGCGGGTGGCTGCGCGGAAGGCCAGCCCTCCATAACTCCCGCTCACGAAATCGTGCTGCTAACTGCCGCAAGAATAATGCATTTTCGATGCCCTTCGTCAGCAACCACAGATTTTGAGGGTGGCGCGTAACGCTTGCGCATGCTTTTTTAAACGTGAACAATTTTCATTTATTTATACATCCTGATATTGAAAGTAAGTGGCGGCTTTACGTTGTTGATCTTGTGCGCAAGCAAGTCGAACGCCGTCCGGGAGACAAATGCCGTTTACTGCTGCAGACCTGATAGCCGACCCGAAGTTCATCCTGGGTATCCGATTTCACGCAAGCCGCATGCGCAATATGTTCGATGCCGGGCCGAGGCTTGCACGCTTGCTGGCATCGCACCAGCGGTGGCTGCTCACGCAGATCGCCTACGCGCTGAGCATCGAACGCGTCGATGGGGATCCAACGTCGGGACTGACGGCCACGGCACTCACAACCGAGATCACCGCTTTCAAGGCCGCAAGCCGCAATACCATTCTCAGCTACATCGACGAACTCGCCACCTACAGGTTCATCACCTGCGTTCCGGGCGAAGAGCGCAAGCGTCCGCGTCGTTACGAGGTGGCGGACATCGCGCAGCAGGCTATGTTCAGTTGGGTCTGGTCAAATCTTTTGGCGCTGGATGTGCTCGATGACGGCGACAGGGCACAGCGGTTCCAGGAAAATCCTGAGCTGATGCGGCTGATGCAGCCACGCATCGCGCGGGATTGCGTGCGCGATGCGGCCTGGCGCGAGCCGCCGGAGCGGGTCGGCCTGTTCCTATGGAGCGATGCCGGCGGGCTTATCGTCGACTACCTTATGTCGAAGATCGATCCTGATGAGCAACATCCCGAGCGCTTCGTCGTGGGGCCGCTCGATAGCAGGGCGCTGGCAGCCGACTTCATGATATCGCGCACGCATATGCAGCGCCTCTTCGCTAAGGCGGCGCAGGATGGCTGCATGGGGTGGGACGTCGATATGAAGAAGCCGTCGCTTTGGATATCGCGCGCGTTCGTCGAGGAATATTGCCAGTGGCAGGCGATCAAGTTCGCCTATGTCGATCAGGCGTTTCACGCTGCCGGCGAACTGTTGGGAGAGAGGTAGGCCGCCGTGGCAGCGCTGGCGTGCTGCCTGATGCCGACGCCTCAGGACTCGCGATCGTAAGCTTCCGCCGCGCACACGGCTGCACGTATATGCTCGATGGCTTCGATCTTGCAAAGAAGTGAGATGATGCGTGTCGTCATGAGAATAAGCCGATAAACGGCAGGGGCGGATGGCCGCGCCCTGCGCTCAATACTGCTGGAAATCCGCGAAGATGGCAGCGGGGCGCACGATGCGACCGCTCGCGCCAGTGCCACGAGCGATCATCTGCTCGTTGGTGGCGAAGCCGGTGCGGCAGTAGCTCTGCGTGGTGCGGCCGTTGCTGTTTGCGGTTCTCAATGTTTCAAATCTGCAGTGTATAGGACGACGAGTGTTGCTCATGGCCTTGGTTCCTTAGTGATTCCTCCCAAGACACAGCGCTAATATTGCAGCGCACAATAGATTTCACAAGGCGTGGGAATACGCGGCAGGTATGCGTAGTTAGCATGGGTGTCGTCGTAAATCTGTCAATCGTGGCTATTTAGGAGGCAGAATTGATTTCTGTCAGTTTTGCCTGAAAAGACAATAAATCGTTCCAGGCCAAGCGCTTATTGACCGGAGCCGTCAACAGATCCTGTGGATGCAGCGTGGCGATGGCCGGAATGAGGCGGTCGCCTGCGGCAATTTCGCGCCACTGGCCGCGCAAGCCGTGAATGGTGTCGCCCTCGCCGAAAAACACCCGCGCCGCGAAATTGCCGAGCAGGAGAATCACTTTCGGCTCGGCAAGCGCGATCTGTCGCTCGATGAAGGGACGGCAGATGTCCATTTCCGCGGGCGAGGCGACGCGGTTGCCGGGCGGACGCCACGGAATGACCTGGGTCAGGAGGATGCCGTCGCGGTCGAGCCCGATCGCGGCAAGCATCTTGTCCAGCAGCTGGCCGGGGCGTCCGGCGAAAGGTTGTCCCTCGCGATCGTCCTCCGCGCCGGGCGCCGAGCCGATCATCATGATGCCGCTCGCAGCATCACCACTTGCAAAAATCGTCGAGCGCGCACTGTGCTTGAGATTGCAGCCGTTGAACGCCTCAAGAGCGGTTTTCAGCTCTATGAGCGAGCGCGCGCTTTCGGCGGCAAAGCGCGCCTGCTGGATCGCCTCGCCATCTGGGATCGCTGGCTGTGGCCGTTGCGCCGAACGCTCGGGTGCCGGCGTACTGCGCTGGGCGGAGGGCGTTGATGCGCGGGAAGCCGTCTCGCGTGCCTCGGGAGCCTGCGGGGTAGGGGCGGCGCTGCGGCGCGCCGCCTTCATCGCCTCGAATTCGGCGAAGCGATCGACGGCCTCGTCCTCCAGCAACCACTCGACGCCGGCATCCGCATGGAAATGCAGAAGTGCTGCGAGTTCGCCCGGAGAGAGGTCGTTGACGGAGATCATGGCTACGACATTACCGAAGCTAAGGCCTCAATGAAAGTGCGCAGCCGACACATCCCGGCCTATTGCACCGTCCATTGCGCGATATCGTCGCGTTCGCCGATCAGCGCCAGTCCGTGCGCGATCGAGAGCATCTCGCCGCCGGTCTCGATACGGTCCTTGTCGAAGCGCTCGGTGAAGATGCGGCGAACGGCGGGAACGAAGGAGGTGCCGCCGGTAAGGAACACCTTGTCGATCGCGCCCGCTTCCGTGTTGGTCTTTTCGAGCACATCGTCGAGCGCGCCTTCGATGCGGGCGAGATCGTCGGCGATCCAGCCCTCGAAGTCCGCGCGGGCCACCATCCGCTTTCCGGCGCGGCCAAGCGGCGAGAAGTTGAACTCGGCCTCCTCAGTGGCTGATAGAGCCATCTTCGTGGCCGAAACCGCCTGGTACAGTGGATAGCCTTCGTCGTGATCGACGAGGTCGATGAAAAGCTCCAGCTTTTCGGGTTCGAGCGCGGTTCTCACGAGCTTCTTCAGGTCTTCGTATTCGCGCGAGGTCTTGAAGATCGACAGCTGGTTCCAGCGGCTGAAGCTGGAATAGTAGTTGGTCGGCACTTCAAGGATCTTGTCGAAGCTCTTGAAGTGGCTGCCCTTGCCGATTTCAGGCGCGACGACGTTTTCGATGATGCGGGCGTCGAAGTGATCACCGGCGATGCCGACACCGGAATGGCCGATCGGCGTTGCCTTCAACTGCCCGCCAATTGTCTCGAAGCGGATCAGCGAATAGTCGGTCGTGCCGCCGCCGAAGTCGGCGACAAGCACCGTCGCGTCGCTTTTCAGGTTCTGCGCGAAGTAGAACGCGGCCGCAACCGGTTCGTAGACATAGTGCACCTCGGGGAAGCCGAAGCGCGACAGCGCCTCGTTGTAGCGCTGCGTCGCCAGGACCGGATCGGGGCTCGCGCCGGCAAAATGCACCGGCCGGCCGGTGACGATACGCGCGACATCAGACGGCCAGTTGTCGCCGGCATAGTTGCTGAGGCGGCGGATGAACACCTCCATCAGGTCCTCGAAGCTGTGGCGCTTGGCGTAGATCAGCGTGCCCTGGAAGAGGGCACTGGCGGCGAATGTCTTGATCGACTGCAGGAAGCGACAATCGCCGGGATTGTCGATGAACTGGCGGATCGCCGCATGGCCGGCCTCGACCTTCAGCGCCGACGCGCCGAGTTTGCCGTCCTTCATGAAGGACAGCGCGGTACGCATGCTGTCGCTTTCGCCTGCCGAACTGGTAAAGCCCATCGAATGGGTGGTCTTGCCGTCAGCGGTGGCAAGTACGGTGTTGGTCGTGCCAAAGTCCAAACCTAGCGCTTGAGCCATGCTCGCACCTCTCAATGTCGATCGTTGCTGGAGACTGGAGCAATTGCTCCGCCAGGGCGCCAAGGGACGCCCGAATTCAAGAGGGCGCGTGATGCCACAGCGGTCTGTCTTATTCAAGACGCGGAGCGCAAAATGAAACGGGCGCCGATGGCGCCCGTCCGGATCACTCTGCTGCGATGGCCCGGGGGGGCTCTTCGTGAAGCTCTTCCTTTTTCCTTCGGCCGAGGCCGAGCAACCAATCGCTGAGCCGCCCCATCTCGACGAAGATGACCGGCGTGATGAACAGCGTCAGCGCCTGGCTGACGATGAGGCCGCCGACGACGGCGATGCCGAGCGGTTGGCGAAGCTCAGAGCTGGCGCCCGAGCCAAGCGCGATGGGGAGCGCTCCGAGCAAAGCGCAGAAGGTGGTCATCATGATTGGCCGGAAACGTCGCACACAGGCTTCGTGGATGGCCTCTGATGAAGTCATGCCGGTGCCTGAGCGCAGGTTCTCCAGCGCCACGTCGATCATCATAATCGCGTTCTTCTTGACGATGCCGATCAGCATCAAGAGGCCGATCAGCGCGATGATCGACAGATCGAAGCCCATTACCCTCAGCGCCAGAAGCGCGCCGAGCGCCGCCGCCGGCAGGCCGGACAGAATCGTCAGCGGGTGGATGAAGCTCTCGTAAAGCACCCCGAGAACGACATAGATCGTCAGTACCGCCGCCAGGATCAGGAGAGGCGTGTTGCCCTGCGATTGCTCGAAGATTTGCGCCGTGCCGCCATAGGACGTGAAGACGTCCGAGGGCATGTCGATGTCCTTCTTGATCTGGTCGATCGCAGCTGTTGCGTCGCCTAGAGCCTCGCCGGCGGGCAGGTTGAACGATACCGTTGTCGAGACGAGCTGGCCGGTCTGGTTGATCGTCACCGGACCGGTGGTGCGCTCGACCGTTGCGAAGTTCGACAGCGGAACGAGCGCGCCGCTCGACGACGCCACGCGGATGTCCTGCAGCTTCTGGTCATCCCAGGGCGCGTTGGTGTCGTACTCGACGAGCACGTCGTAGCTGTCGCCGGTCGACTGGATCTGCGCCGCCGCATAGCCGCCGAAGGATTCTTGTAGCGTCGTGCGCAGCTGGTCGTCGGTGATGCCGAAGGCGGCGGCCTTTTCCGTATCGACCTTGATCTCTGCCTGCAACGCGTTGTTCTGCGCGTCCGATGTCACGTCGGTAAAGCGCGGATCGCCGTGCATGGCCTGCTGGATCTTGTTGGCCCAGAGGTTTGTCTGGTCCGCGCTCAGCGCCTGCACCACCAGCTGATACTGGCTGGCCGTCTGCCGTCCACCGAAGCGCAAGCTCTGCTGCGGTGTGATGAAGGCCTGCAGGCCGGGGATCTTGCTGATGCTGGCGCGCAGTTCGCGCAGCGTCTGATCGAGCGGTGGCCTGTCCTTCTTGTCCTTCAATTCGACGAACATCGTGCCGTTGTTGAGCGGGCTGCGGGCATTGCCGCCGACGATCGACATGACGTGGTTGACGGCAGGGTTCTGCTTCACGAGTGCCGCCGCCTGATTCTGCAGGTCCTTCATCGCCGGGTAGGAGATATCCTGGCGGGCGCGGGTCGAGATGTTGAGACGGCCGATATCTTCCGTCGGGAAGAAGCTGGTCGGCAGCGTCATGAACAGGTAGATGGTCAGTCCGAC
The DNA here is from genome assembly GCA_900472605.1 of Hyphomicrobiales bacterium. Classification (GTDB taxonomy): domain Bacteria; phylum Pseudomonadota; class Alphaproteobacteria; order Rhizobiales; family Rhizobiaceae; genus Rhizobium. The sequence goes on from UCJD01000010.1 coordinate 52,819, forward strand.
CGAGGCGAGGAACAGCCCGAGAATGGCCGGACGGTGCGCCAGGCACCAGGCGACGGAGCGGTCATAGCCCCGCAGCGTCCGCTCGAAGCCGGCGTCGAACCAGCGAATGAAGAAAGGCGGCTGGCTATGGCCGCTGCCGAGCCGCGAAGCGAGCATCGGCGTGACCGTCAGCGACACGATGGCGGATGCCACGATGGCGATCGCTACCACCATGCCGAACTCGTTGAAGATGCGCCCGACGACACCGCCCATCAGGAGGATGGGTATGAAGACGGCGATCAGCGAGACGGACATGGAGATGATCGTATAGCTGACCTCGCCGGATCCCTTGATGGCCGCCTCCAGCACCGGCATTCCATCCTCGACATGCCTGAGGATGTTTTCGAGCATGACGATGGCGTCGTCGACGACGAGGCCGACGGCGAGCGTCAGTCCGAGCAGCGAGATGTTGTCGACGCTGTAGCCCAGCACATACATCATGCCGAAGGTCGTGATCAGCGACAGCGGCACGGCAAGCCCGGGGATCAGCGTCGCCGTCAGATGGCCGGTGAAGAGGTAGATGACGAGAACGACGAGACCGATCGTCAGGAATAGAGTGAACTTCACATCCGAGATGGCGTCGCGGATCGGCTTTGCCGAATCGTTCATCACCTGTGTCGTCACCGATCCCGGTATCTCGGCATGCAGCGCCGGCAGCTTGGCATTGATGGCGTCCACCACGGCAACGGTGTTGGCATCCGGCTGGCGCTGGATTGCCAGGATGATGCTCTGCTTGCCGTCATACCAGCTGCCTGTATTCTGGTTCTCGACGCTGTCCTCAACATCGGCGACATCGCCGAGATGGATCGGCGCGCCACCGGGATTGGCGATGACCAGCGTGCGAAACTGCTCGGCATTGGTGCGCTGCGTGTCGGCGGTAATCGTCATGCTCTGGCTGTCGTTCTGCAAGGTCCCGACGGGCACCTGGCTGTTGGCAGCCTGTATCGCCTTGTTGACCGTATCGATCCCCAGGCCCCGGTTGAGCAGCTTGTTCGGATCGACCTCGACACGCACGGCATAGGTTTGCGCGCCAAAGACCGAGACCTCGGCCACGCCGGGCAGGGTGGAGAGCGAGGGCGAGATGATGTTCTCCGCGACATCGTCGAGCTTGCTGCGCGGCATCGTATCGCTCTGCACCGCAAGCAGCATGACCGGTGCGTCGGCCGGGTTGGTCTTTCTATAGCTCGGCGGCGTCGTCATGTTGTCGGGCAACTGCCGCGTCGCATGCGAGATCGCCGCCTGAACGTCGGCAGCAGCCGCATCGATGCTGCGGTTGAGATCGAACTGCAGCACGATGCTGGTATTGCCGAGCGAGTTGGTGGCGCTGATTTCGCTGATGCCCGGGATCGTCTCGAACTGCTTGATGAGCGGTGTAGCAACCGACGTCGCCATGGTCTTCGGCGAAGCGCCGGTCAGCGCTGCGGAGACGTTGATCGTCGGAAAATCGACCTGCGGCAAGGCTGCCACAGGCACGAGCTGATAGCCGGCGATACCGGCCAGCACGGCGCCGATGGCGAGAAGCGTGGTGGCGACGGGGCGCCGGATACAGAAATTTGGTATCATTCGTCCGCGCCCGCCACGATGGTTTCCGTTGACTTCACCTGATCCGCCGAGGCGACGTTGATCGCCTTGCTATCGAATTCTTCCTTCACAGGCTGCTTGTCGACGAGCTGCGCCTGTCCCTCGATGACCACATGGTCGCCTTCCGAGAGGCCGGCCGAGATCGCCGTATAGCCGCCATTCGCGCGCGCGACGGTCACAGGCGCCAGCCGTACCTTTCCGTCGTTGACAACGAAGGAATAGAAGCCGTCGGCGCCCGGGCTGACCGCCACCGTCGGCACGACGACCTGCTGTTCGTTGTTGTTGAAGTGAACGACGATGTTGACCGACTGGCCGGGCCAGAGCGCGCCCGATGCATTTTCGAATTGCGCCTTGGCGAGGATTGTGCCGGACGCGGTATCGACGGTGTTGTCGTAGAAGCTGATATGCCCGGTTCGCGGTTTGCCCTTGCCCGACGGCGGTACGGTGGTCACATCGACGGGACCGGCTGCGAGCGCCAGCTTCAACTGCCTGAGATCGCGCTCCTGCAGGTGGAATTTCACATAGATCGGGTCGTATTTTGCAATCGTCACGATCGCCGCACCTGCCGTCACGAAGGCGCCTGGGCTCACGGCGACGTCACCAAGACGCCCGTCAAACGGCGCCCGGATGTCTGTGTGCTCCAGCAATACCTGATCGGAGGCGAGCGTTGCCTTGTCCGCTTGCACCGTGGCAACGGCGGTATCGCGCGCGGCCTTCGCCTGATCATAGGTCTGCTGCGTGCCGGCTTTCGATGTCAGGAGGTCGGAGGCGCGCGTGAGCGCAGTCTCGGTCTCGGCAACCGTGGCGGTATCGCGCACGATCATCGCATTGTCCTTGTCGACCGCCGCCTGTGCCGTGCGATTGTCTAGCTTGGCAATCAGATCACCTTGCTTGACTGTGGCGCCATCCGTGGCGATGATCTCGGTCACCAGCCCCTGTTCTTGCGCGGCGATCGTCGTGTTGTCGTCGGCATCAGCCCAACCGGATGCTGTGACGTCGCGCGGCAGCACGGTCTTCACGGCGGCCACGGTTTTCACCAGTGTTGGCCCACCGCCTTTGCGCCCCTTGCCCTTCTGGTCGCCGCCCTGTTGCGCTCCATCGCCTGTCGTCTGCTTGTCGCCGGAGGCATCGGCCTGCGTGGTTGGTTTCGGTCCGAACTGCGAGAGATAGGGAATGCGATCCTTGTAGTGCCACACGCCGAAGCCGGCTGCGACAACAAGGCAAATGGTGATCCAGGTTTTCTTCATGGTTGATACCGGTCGGGGGCTGTTGAATATGTCTTATTCAACCACTTTTATTGCGGCACGAAAAAGACACAATCCCGGCAGGGGCATCACTAAGTGGTTAGAATAGCTTAAATTTTCGTAATGTTCGCATATTCTAAAGAAGGGGCGATCGTGCAAATGTGGCGCAACCGCGGTCGGGCGCCATCAACTGACGCCCGATTGTCGTTTGCGATCAGAGGGATCGCGCCGCGCCGCCATCGCAGCGTACCAGGCTGCCGGTGATATAGCTCGCCTGCTGGCTGCACAGGAAGGCGGCGGTCGCCGCGAACTCCTCCACCTTGCCATACCGCCCGACCGGGATGGCCGCTTCCTTGACGACGCGAACGTCTTCGATGCTTTTGCCCGTGCGCTTGGCGGCAGCCCCGTCGAGATCGTCGAGCCGGCTCGTCAGGATGCTGCCTGGGAGCAGCAGATTGGTGGTGACGCCGAAGCGGCCGATTTCGGTGGCCAGCGTCTTGCTCCAGCCGGCAAGCGCAGGGCGCAGCGTGTTGGAAAGCGCGAGATTGCCGATCGGTTCGATCACGCCCGAGGAGGCCACGGTCAGGATGCGGCCCCACCCCTGTTCCTTCATGCCGGGCAGCAGAGCGTTGGTGAGCGTGATGACCCTGAGGACCATGGAAAAGAAATAGGTCTCCAGCCGGTCGGCTGTCATGTCCTCGGTGGTGCCGGGCGTCGGGCCGCCGGTATTGTTGATCAGGATGTCCACGCCGCCGAGCTTGCTCTTGACTGATGTTAAGACCGTTTCGACGAAGTTTTCCTCCGAAAGATCGGCCCAGATCCAGTCGGCTTTGCCCTTGCCCTCGGCATTGATCGCCCTGCAGTTCGCCTCCAGCGTTTCGCCGCTGCGTCCGCACAAAAGCACATCGGCGCCTTCGCGCGCCAGGGCGACCGCGATCCCGTGGCCAAGTCCGCGCGACGATGCCAGCACGAGCGCGCGCTTACCCTTGATGCCCAGATCCATTTTGAAGTCTCCTGTTGTTCGCTCCGTTTATAGGGCGCGCCAAGATCAAAAGGAAAGGCCGCGCGTGGCCAAATCGGGTTCATTTATTGACGTTAACGTAAGCGTCAGTTAGTTCTTCTGTTGAGAGGAATACCATTGCGCGAAATGGGGTGTTGGCTGTCGTTTCCCGGCTCGACAATCCGGCCGTGTTTTGTCAAGAGATACCCACACACGGGGAATTATGGCCGCAAAGCCGGCTGAGCGGAGAATGACGTATGACTGAAGCGACTGAACTGCCCGAACGCGAGAGCATGGAATTCGACGTCGTGATTGTCGGCGGCGGTCCTGCCGGCCTTTCGGCGGCGATCCGGCTGAAGCAGGTCAATCCCGAGCTCTCCGTCGTGGTGCTGGAGAAGGGTGCCGAAGTTGGTGCGCATATCCTCTCGGGCGCTGTCGTCGACCCCATCGGTATCGATCGCCTGCTGCCTGATTGGCGCGAGGAAGCTGATCATCCCTTCAAGACCGAGGTGAAGGAAGATCACTTCCTTCTTCTCGGCCCGGCTGGCTCGATCCGCCTGCCGAATTTCGCCATGCCGCCGCTGATGAACAATCACGGCAACTACATCGTCTCGCTCGGCAACGTCTGTCGCTGGCTGGCGGGCCACGCGGAAGCCTTGGGCGTCGAGATCTATCCAGGCTTCGCCGCCACCGAAGTGCTCTACAATGATGAAGGCGCCGTCATCGGTGTCGCGACCGGCGACATGGGCGTCGAGAAAAACGGCGAGCCCGGCCCGAATTTCACCCGCGGCATGGAACTGCTCGGCAAGTATGTGCTGATCGGCGAAGGCGTGCGCGGCTCGCTCGCCAAGCAACTCATCGCCAAGTTCGACCTGCAGAAGGATCGCGAACCGCAAAAGTTCGGTATCGGCATCAAGGAACTCTGGCAGGTCAAGCCGGAGAACCACAAGCAGGGCCTCGTGCAGCACTCCTTCGGCTGGCCGCTCGGCATGAAGACCGGCGGTGGTTCCTTCCTGTATCATCTGGAAGACAACCTCGTCGCAGTCGGCTTCGTAGTGCACCTGAACTACAAGAATCCCTACCTCTACCCCTTCGAGGAATTCCAGCGCTTCAAGACGCATCCGGCGATCCGCACCACCTTCGAGGGCGGCAAGCGCCTGTCGTACGGCGCTCGTGCCATCACCGAGGGCGGTTACCAGTCGGTGCCGAAGCTGACCTTCCCAGGCGGCGCCCTGATCGGCTGCTCTGCCGGCTTCGTCAACGTTCCCCGCATCAAGGGCAGCCACAATGCGGTGCTGTCAGGGATGCTGGCGGCCAACAGGATCGCTGACGCCATTGCCGCCGGCCGCGCCAATGACGAAGTGGTCGAGATCGAGAACGACTGGCGTTCGAGCGACATCGGCAAGGACCTGAAGCGGGTCCGCAACGTCAAGCCGTTGTGGTCGAAGTTCGGCACGGCTGTTGGCGTGGCGCTCGGCGGTCTCGATATGTGGACCAACCAGCTGTTCGGCTTCTCCTTCTTCGGCACGCTCGGCCACGGCAAGACCGACGCCCAATCGCTCGAGCCGGCTTCCAAGCACAAGAAGATCGACTACCCCAAGCCCGACGGCGTGCTCACCTTCGACCGTCTCTCTTCGGTGTTCCTGTCGAACACCAACCACGAGGAGAACGAGCCGGTGCATCTGAAGGTCAAGGACATGGCGCTGCAGAAGTCGTCGGAACACGATGTCTTCGCCGGTCCCTCGACGCGCTACTGTCCTGCAGGCGTCTACGAGTGGGTCGAGAAGGACGGGCAGGAGACCTACGTCATCAACGCCCAGAACTGCGTCCACTGCAAGACCTGCGACATCAAGGATCCCAACCAGAACATCAACTGGGTGCCGCCGCAGGGCGGCGAGGGGCCTGTTTATCCGAATATGTAAGGCAGAGCCATGAGCGCCACCCTGGTGATCAGGCAAGCGCGCTTGGAAGAACTGCCGCGCCTGACCGAGATCGAACTCGATGCCTTCGCCACATTGGCGGAGGCGTTGAGCATCTCCGACGCCGCGCATGCCTTGCCGCACGCTATCCTGCGAAAAGCGCTCGAGGCCGGCCTGGTGATCGTGGTCGCAGACGGCGATGATCGCCCGGTAGGCTTCCTCGCGGCGGAAGAAATCAGCGACACGCTCTATGTGATCGAGCTCGATGTCAGCAGAGACTGGCAACGAAAGGGCGTCGGCCGGCGTCTGATGGCCCACGCGGTCGAAATGGCAAGGACACGCCGGCTTTCCGCGCTGACGTTGACGACGGACCGCCATGTCCCGTTCAACGCACCTTTCTACCAATCCATCGGCTTTCAAACGGTAGACGGCGAGGCCATGTTGCCATTTATGCGGGCCAAGGTCGATGCTGAGATCAGCAACGGCATGGACCCGGAACGGCGCGTGGCCATGGTGTTGCGGCTTGGGCGGGCGAACAGCCACCTCACAACCTCTTAACGAACGCGTTACCACCGACACCCGCTTAGCACTTCATTAACCATAATCTCCTTAACCTCGGGGCCATCAACCGAACGTTAAGGAACTGCTTCGATGTCGCTTTCCCGCCGTGGTTTCGTTCTGGGCGTCTCTGCGCTTCTCGCAGGATGCGCGTCGAGCGGTCCTGATCATCGCGCCAATTATGCGGCTCTCCCGGCCGAAAAGTTTCCGCTGCCGGCGATGCCGGTCGACAAGATCGATCCCGATCTTCGCCGCCAGCAGGTCACCTATGCCTCGAGCTACAGCCCCGGCACCATCGTCGTCGATACGCCAGCCCGCCGACTGTATTACATTCTCGGCGACAATCAGGCGATGCGCTATGGCGTCGGCGTCGGCCGGGAAGGGTTGGCGTTCGCAGGCGGCGCCTATGTCGGGCGCAAGGCGGAATGGCCGAGCTGGACGCCGACCGAAAACATGCAGCGCCGTGAAGAGCGCTACCGCAAGCTCGCCGGCGGCATGCCGGGTGGGCCGAACAACCCGCTCGGCGCCCGCGCCATCTATCTCTATCGCGGTGGAAACGATACGCATTTCCGCATCCACGGCACTAACCAGCCGCAGTCGATCGGCCTTGCCATGTCGAGCGGCTGCATCCGCATGCTCAACCATGATGTCATCGATCTTTACGAACGGGTGGAGCCCGGCGCCCAGGTCGTCGTCATCCAGGCGACCGCCTGATCCGAAAACGAAAACGGGGCCAATGAGGCCCCGTTCGCGTGTCTAGAGCAGCGTGCCGCTGAGGATCAGCAGTGCCACCGAGAAGTAGATGACCAGCCCGGTCACGTCGACCAGCGTGGCGACGAAGGGCGCAGAGGCGCTGGCCGGATCGAGCCGCAGTTTCTGTAGCACGAATGGCAGCATCGAGCCCGCGACCGAACCGAAGGTGACGATCCCGATCAGCGCCGCGAAGATCGTCAGCCCCACCAGAATCCAGTGCTCGCCGTAGTCGTAGAGCCCGATGTTTTGCCACAGGATGATGCGGGCAAAACCGACGGCGCCAAGGATCGAGCCCAGCACGATGCCGGTCGGCAGTTCGCGCAAAAGCACCCGCCACCAGTCCGACAGCTTCAGTTCGCCGAGCGCCAGCGCCCGGATGATCAGCGACGTCGCCTGCGAGCCGGAGTTGCCGCCGGAGCTCATGATCAGCGGTACGAACAGCGTCAGCACGATCGCCTTTTCCAGCTCGCCCTCGAAATGCTGCATGGCGCTTGCCGTCAGCATTTCGCCGAGGAAGAGGGCGCAGAGCCAGCCCGCGCGCTTCTTCAGCATGCCGGCGAAGCTGATTGCCATGTAGGGCTTGCCAAGCGCCTCCATGCCGCCGAACTTCTGCGCGTCTTCCGTCTGGTCGGCGATCATCGTGTCGATCACATCGTCGACGGTAACGATCCCCAGCATATGGCCGTTCTCGCCAATCACGGGCAGCGCCAGCAGATTGTGTTTGCGGATCAGGCGCGCCACGTCCTCCTGCGTCATCAGTGGATCGGCTCGGACGATGCCGCCCTGCTGAGCAACGCTCAACACCGAGGCCTCCGGCTCGCCGTTGATCAGGCGGCGCAGCGTCACGACGCTCTTCAGCGCCTGTGTCTCCACATCGAGAACGTAGATCGCATAGACGGTCTCGCGCGAACGCTCGACCTTGCGAACATGCTCCAGCGTCTTCTCGACGGTCCAGGTCGCCGGCACGCTGACGAATTCCGTCGTCATGATGCTGCCTGCCGTGCGCGGCGGGTAGCCCATGAGGTGCTGCACGGCGAGACACGTTGCGCGGTCGAGCTTGGAAAACAGATGCGCCCGTCCGTCCTCGTCCATTTCCTGAAACAGGTCGGCGACACGGTCGTTGGCCGTTGCGTTCAACAGCCGCGCGGCTTGCTCGACCGGCATTTCGGTGAGCATCGCGGCGGCATGGTGCAGCTCCGGGCGTCCCAGTATGCGGACGGCCTTCTGCTGCGGCAGCGTGGCGAGGATCGCCGCTGCTTCGGGAATTTCGAGCGCGTTGAGACGCTCGACGCGTTCAGCCGTGGTGATGGCACCGAGGCTGTCGCTGGCAAAGAAACGGGCGGCATGGCCTGCCCGCAGAGGGAAGCGATTGATGTTCATATAGCTCGCCTTTCCGTCGATCCGCCGCAGCGTCCGACGGGCGAGCCCGATCGATATCGGTCAGCGCACGAAGGCCGCGTACGGCAAAGGCAATCGACTACTACTGTCGCTTGGCATCGTGAGATGGCTCCGTTGATATCCGCTCGAAACGGGCGTTTCGTGCGTGATGCAGTAGGTGGTCCCAAACGCTGAAAAAGTCAAGCGGGGTAGGCGGTTGCGGCGAAAAAGCCGCGCAGGCAACGCGGCTTTCTTCGTGGGCTGTGATGGATGAGCCGCTACCCTGCGTGAAAATGCTCATCCATAAGGGCGAGCCGACCGCGATCAGAAACCTGCGAGCACCAGCTTGCCCTTGGTCTTCCCGCTTTCGATCATCGCATGCGCCGTCTTCAGGTTCGCGGCGTTGATGACGCCGACGGTTTCGTTCAACGTCGTGCGGATGGTGCCGGCATCGACGAGATCGGCGACCTTGTTTAGAAGCTTGTGCTGCTCGATCATGTCTGCGGTGCCGAAGAGCGGACGCGTGAACATCAACTCCCAATGGATCGAAATGGCCTTGCGCTTGAATGGCACGACGTCGAGCGTCTTCGGGTCGTCGATCAGTGCAAAGCGCCCCTGTGGCGCGATGGCCTCGACGATATCCTGTAAATGATCGCTGGTGTTGGTGGTCGAAAAGACGAAGCCCGGCGCACCGATGCCAAGCGCCGCCATCTGCGGCGCGATGGGCTTCGAATGGTCGATCACATGGTGGGCGCCGAGCGCCTTCACCCACTCCTGCGTTTCCGGCCGCGAGGCGGTCGCGATCACTGTGAGGTCGGTCAAAGCGCGCGCGATCTGGATGGCGATCGATCCGACGCCACCGGCGCCGCCGATGATGAGGATGGCGTTGCCGGCACCCGGCACGGCGTCCTGCACCTTCAGGCGGTCGAAGAGCGCTTCATAGGCGGTGATCGAGGTCAGCGGCAGGGCAGCGGCGGCCGCGAAGTCGAGGCTGGCAGGCTTGCGGCCGACGATGCGCTCATCGACCAGATGGAATTCGGCGTTGGAGCCGGGGCGATTGATCGAGCCCGCGTAGAACACTTCGTCGCCGACCTTGAACAGCGTTACCTCGGGGCCAACCGCCTTGACGATACCGGCCGCGTCCCAGCCGAGAACCTTGAACGCGCCGTCTGCGGGCGCCACGCCGGCGCGCACCTTGGTATCGACGGGATTGACCGAGACGGCCTTGATCTCGACCAGAAGGTCACGGCCTTGAGCCTCTGGCATCGGCAGGTCGACATCTATCAATGACGTCTGAGCGGAAATGGGCAGCGGGGCGGTGTAGGCGACGGCGCGCATGAAAAACTCCAGTGTTTGTTGCACGGGTGCTAGATGCGTCTTACGTTGAGGAGGCGCAAGAATGCACAAATTCTGTACGTAGTACCAAAAAGGATACCGTCAAATGTCGTTGCCGCGGGACAAGCTGACCAAGAACTTTCCGGGTTGCCCGGTCGAGGCAACGTTGAGTTTTCTCGATGGCAAGTGGAAGGGCGTGATTCTCTTCCATCTGATGGAAGGCACGCTACGCTTCAACGAATTGCGCCGGAAGCTGCCCTCGGTAACGCAGCGCATGCTGACCAAGCAGCTGCGCGAGCTCGAGGAATCGGGCGTGGTCTCCCGTAAGGTCTATCCCGTCGTGCCGCCGCGCGTGGAATACGCGTTGACACCTCTCGGACAGACGCTGAAGCCGGTGATCACGGCGTTGGCCATATGGGGAGAGGAAAACGTCTTTTGCCGCCCCGATGGCCGCCACCTCAGGGATGTGACGGCCGAGGTGGCGTCAGCCGCGGCTGCGACGGTCGAGGCGTAGCGAGGCCGCGAAGACGACGATGCCCATCGCCGACAGGATCGCACCGACATAGCCTGTTGAAGCCGAGCCATAGCCCCAGGCGATGACGAGCCCGCCAAGCCAGGCACCCAGCGCGTTGGCAATGTTGAAGGCGGAGTGGTTGGACGCGGCGGCCAGCGTCTGCGCGTCGGCGGCGACATCCATCAGGCGCGTCTGCAGAGCCGGGCCGGCAGCGAAGCCGCAACCGATCAGGAAGACGCACAGGCCGAGCATGAACGGGTTCGAGGCGGTCAGCGAAAACAGGCTGAGGACGACGATGTTGAAAACCAGCGAGCCGCCGATCGTGCCCATGATCGACTTGTCGGCAAGCCAAGAGCCGACGACGTTGCCGGCATTCATGCCGACGCCGAACAGCACCATCATGACAGCGACCATGCCGGGCTGCAGCATAGCGACGCCGGTCGTCGTGTCGGCAATATAGCTGAACATCGCGAACATGCCGCCGTAGCCGACAGCCGCAATGGCGAGCGTGAGCAGCACTTGCGGGCGTTTGAAGGCGCCGAGTTCGCGCATGAAGCTCGCACCCTCGGACACTTCATCGCGCGGTACATAGTACCAGATCAGCGCCATGGTCACGAGGCCGATGACGCCGACGGCGGTAAACGCGACGCGCCAGTCCAGCGACTGTCCGAAGAAGGTGGCGAGCGGAGTGCCGAGCAGTGTCGCGATCGTCAGGCCCAGCATGACGCGGCCAACGGCGCGGGCGCGCTTGTGCACCGGCACCATCGATGCGGCGACGATCGCCGCGACGCCGAAATAGGCGCCGTGCGGCAAGCCGGTGATGAAGCGCAGCACGGTAAAGCTCTCGAACGAGGGAGCCATGGCGCTCAAGATGTTGCCGACCGCGAAGATACCCATCAGCAGCAGGAGCAGCGAGCGGCGAGCCATCTTGGCGGCCAGCACGGCAATGACGGGAGCGCCGATGACAACGCCGAGCGCGTAGGCGCTGATGACGTAGCCTGCCTGCGGGATGGTGACGGAAAACGTGCCGGCCACATTGGGAAGCAGGCCCATGATCGCAAACTCGCCGGTGCCGATCCCGAAGCCGCCACAGGCAAGCGCCAGCTGAACGAGCGCGACCGCCATAGGCGAGGGCGCCTCGGAGAGGGAGATGTCGGCGATGGAATCGTTTACGGCGACCTGGCTCAAGCGCGAGCTCCTTCGGCATGCAATGGCTTGAAACCGTCGGGCAATGAAGTGTCACTGCCGGACGAACAAGCGGAAAATGAGGGAGATGGAGCGCTTGCTCCAACGATGCATTAATTTACGATTTGTCTGGAGGCGTCATGTGCGTTTTATGCAGCGCAGCATCCCATCAGGCGCATACGTGAGCGATAGACTTGCTTGGCACGCGAGGTTCATCGTCATTTGGAACGCCATCTGCTTGAAATCGCATGCGAAGGAACCATTTCTAAGCAGCGCGTCAGCCGATGTAACGGGAACCCGATGAAGCTTATAGGTTTTTTCAACCGCGATGGCGGCACGTTTCGCACGACCGACATGGAGGCGTACGAGAAGCATGCGGAGCGCGTCTTCCGCGACGCCGGCCATGATTTCGAAGCGGTGGTGTTTCCCGGCAAGGAGATCGTTCCGGCGATGGAACGTGCCGCGCGCCGCGACGATATCGACGGCATCGTTGCGGGCGGCGGCGACGGCACCATCTCGGCGGCCTCCTCCATCGCCTGGAAGAACGGCGTGGCGCTCGGTGTCATCCCCGCAGGAACCATGAACCTTTTTGCGCGCTCGTTGCGCATTCCGCTCGATATCTGGCAGGCGCTCGACGTTCTGGCTTCGGGTGAGGTCGACCACGTCGACATCGCGAGCGCCAACGACCGTCCCTTCATCCACCAGTTCTCTGCCGGCCTTCATGCCCGCATGGTTCGCTATCGCAATTCCTACACCTATCGGTCCAGGCTCGGAAAAATGCGCGCCAGCACCCGCGCGGCCTTCGGCGTCGTTCTCAACCCGCCGGAGTTCGAGGTCGAGTTCGAGGCTATTGGCATCAAGGAGCGGCGCAAGGTGTCCGCCGTATCCGTATCGAACAACCCCTTCGGCGAGAACGCGCTGCTTTACGCCGATACGCTGACATCGGGCGAACTCGGCTTCTACACTGCCAAGCCCTTGAAGCCATGGGGCGTGGCGCGGCTCGCCATCGATCTCCTGCGCGGCAAGGTGAGGGAAAACGCCGACGTGATGATCATGCACCCGGCCGAAGTGCACCTGCACTTTCCGAAAGTGCACTCGAAGGCCAATTGCGTCATGGACGGTGAGCTCTTGCCGCTCGCCCGCGATGTCGCGTTGAAGCTGCATCCCGGCGAACTCAAGGTTCTCGTCAGGCAGGGTCTCGCCGCCCAGGTCGACGAAACCGAACGCCGGGAACCGGCGTCGTAGACGCGCGGCGCGCTAGAGGCGCGGCAGATAGGTCCGGTAGTCGAAGTCTGAAACGGTCCTGAGGTGCGTGATCGCCTCTTTCCGCTTCGTATCTCCGTAGAGTTTCTGGTAGGCTCCGCCAAAGACATCCGCGATGAAGGGCGACGCCCTGAACGTCTCGACCGCCGTTAGGAAGTCATGCGTCAGCTTCGTCGTATTCTCGGGCATGTGCGATGGCGTCGTCTCCTCGCCGGGGTCGAGTTCATTGTCGAGCCCGAGCAACATGCCGCCCAAAATGGCCGCGAGCAGCAGATACGGATTGGCATCGGCACCGGCGACGCGGTGTTCGATGCGGGCCGCCGGGCCATTCTTGTCGGGAATGCGGATGGCTGTCCCGCGATGGCCATAGCCCCAGGTCAGATCGACAGGCGCGAACGAACCCGGCTGAAAGCGGCGGTATGAATTGGCGAACGGCGCGAAGACCAGTTGCGCATCGCGCATGCTTTGCAGCATTCCCGCGCAGGCCGATTTCAGCTTGGTCGCCTCACCGCCCTTGGCGTCGAGGATATTGCGTCCATCACGGTCGATGATGCTGGCATGCACATGCAGGCCGGAGCCGGCGTGATCCGAGTAGGGCTTGGCCATGCAGGTCGATTTCAGCCCGTGCTTCCGCGCCGCCTGTTCCACGATCCGCTTCAGGTAGATGCAGTCGTCGGCGGCAGCCAGTGCGTCGGCGCGGTGCAGCAGGTTGATCTCGAACTGACCCGGGCCGAACTCTGCCGTCGTCGCATCCGCCGGCAGCCCCTGCGCCTTGGCATAGGCGCGCACCGTCTGCAGGTAATCGTCAAGCGCATCGACGGCATTCATGTCGTAGAGCTGAAAGCCGTTCGGGTCGCCCCGATAGGTCAGGCTTGCCGGTGGCATCGGCCGGCCGGTATCGCGCCAGTCGGGCGACACCACGTAGAACTCGAGCTCCGTCGCGACCACAGGGGTCAACCCACGCTCGGCATAGCGGTTCAGCACTGATTGCAAGATGGCGCGAGGATCCATGAAGCTCGGCGTGCCGTCGAATTCATGCATCGTCGCCAAGACCTGCACGGACCCCTCCGGCGCCCATGGCATCGGCGTCAGGCTGCGCTTGTCGGGAATGCACTGACCATCGGGATCGCCGACGGAGAGCGACAGGCCAGTGATATCGTCATTGTCGTCGCCCCAGATATCCAGCGACTGCGTCGAGGAGGGAAGACGGACTTCGCCGGCCCAGACTTTCTTCTGCGCCTCGAGCGGGATCTGCTTGCCGCGCAGGTCGCCATTCATGCCGACCAGCAGGATTTCGATGCGCGGATCGCCACCCGCAGCCTTGCCGTGCATGTTGTCGCTCGTCATGATCTTGAAAATCCCCTCGGACAAGGCCAAGGTCGTAGCTCATTGGGAAGAGGCTTTCAATATCCGAGGGTGTTTAGCAAATCATGTCTGATACTTACGCGCGCTCCAATCTCGCCGCCATCGATGCCGCTCATCATCTGCATCCATTCTCCGATATGAAGAAGCTGAATGTGGACGGCACCCGCATCATCCAGCGCGGCGAGGGCGTGCATGTCTGGGACAATCACGGTCGCAAATATCTCGATGGTTTTGCCGGCCTCTGGTGCGTCAATGTCGGCTATGGCCGCAAGGAGATTACCGAGGCCGTGGCGCGGCAGATGAACGAACTCCCCTATTACAACACCTTCTTCGGCACCACGACGACGCCGACGACGTTGCTCGCCGAGAAGGTCACCGCCCATGCCGGCCCGCGCTTCAACCACGTCTTCTTCACCGGATCCGGTTCCGAGGCCAACGACACATGGTTCCGCATGGCCCGCGTCTATTGGAGCGCAATCGGTCAGCCGTCGAAGAAGATCGTGATAGCGCGCAAGAACGGCTATCACGGTTCGACCGTGGCCGGCGCCAGCTTCGGCGGCATGAAATACATGCACGAGCAGGGCCACCTGCCGATAGAAGGCATCGTCCATATCGGCCAGCCCTATTGGTATGGCGAGGGTGGCGATCTCTCTGCGGCCGAATTCGGCCTCAAGGTTGCGCGCGAGCTCGAGGCGAAGATCGACGAACTCGGCGAGGACAACGTCGCCGCCTTCGTGGCCGAGCCGGTACAGGGCGCGGGCGGCGTCATCATCCCGCCGGAAACCTACTGGCCCGAGATCGCCCGCATCTGCAAGGCGCGCAACATCCTGCTCGTTGCCGACGAGGTGATCTGCGGTTTCGGCCGTCTCGGCGAATGGTTCGGTCACCAGTATTTCGGCGTCGAGCCGGACCTGGCGCCGATCGCCAAGGGCCTCTCGTCAGGCTATCTCCCGATCGGCGGCGTGCTGGTCAGCGATCGCGTGGCCGATGTACTAATCAACGAGGTCGGCGACTTCAATCACGGCTTCACCTATTCCGGCCACCCCGTCTGCGCCGCCGCTGCCCTGGAGAACCTCAGGATCATCGAGGAAGAAAGGCTGGTAGAGCGTGTTCGCGACGATATCGGCCCTTACTTTGCCAAGGTCTGGGGGGCGCTCAGTGATCACGATCTCGTCGGAGAAGTTCAGAGCGTCGGCCTGATGGCAGCGCTGCAGCTCACCGCCGACAAGGCAAGCCGCACCCGTTACGAAAAACCGGACGCCGTCGGCACACTCGTGAGAAATCACGCGCTCGCCAATGGCCTCATCCTGCGGGCCACCGGCGACCGCATGCTCGCATCCCCGCCGCTGGTCATCAGCCACGAGGAGGTCGATGAGATGGGACGCATCACCAAGCATGCGCTAGATGCGGCGTGGAAGGAGCTCAAGGTTTGAGGCTGCCTACTTCGGATAGATCCAGGCGTAGCTGAAACCGACCTGATCCTCCGGCCGCCCCCGGTGATAGGGGATGGACGTGCTCTTCACGTCCACGGCGCTATATCGTTCGCCGAGGTTCTGCGCGATCCATTCGGCCAGCAGGGGCGGCAGTGTCGCTCCACTGTCCTTGGTGATCCACACAAGGAGGATCGGCCGGTCTGCCGTCCACTCGTAGGCGATTTTCATGTTGTCGAAAAACCGCGACATCAGCGGCACTTCAGGCCATTGCAGGTGAAGATTTCCAGCCGGAAGCCAGCTGTCGGTCACTATGAGGCCCGGTGTCTTGGTCTCTTCGGCCGCCACATGTTCGGCAAAGCCGCTATAGGGCACGTTGTAGGCCTCGTATCGACCAAACAAGGTGGGCAGGTTCGGTCTGGCGAGCAGCGCGGCCGGGATGACGATCATCAGAATCAACGGCACGACGATGAAGCGGCGGAAGTGATCGTCCGGGCGATGCCCGGCGGCCTGCATCTTCAAACAGAAATAGATCGGCATGAGGAACAGGAACGGCAACAGCCAGCGGTCCCGCAGCGAGGTCATCCCGATCGTGACGACCAGCACCAGCACAAGAAGCGCGATCGTGACGAACAGTGCCGTGAAGAACCACGTCCATTCCGATGATGCGCGAAGGCTTTGCCAGAAGGAACGACGGAAGACGATCGCATAGACGAGAACCGTCGGCGCCATGATTACCACGACAAGCCGCAGGAACTTGAACGGCCCCTGCACCAGCTTCGCGAACGCGGTGTCCGGCGCTTCCTGCTTCATGATCCCGAGCGTACGCCCGGACGCAATGTCCAGATTGTGGAGCAGCCAGAGGCCGTGCGGAAGAAAGATCAGTACGGCAAGCGCGATCGACAGCAGAAACCGTCGATCCATGACGCGCGCGCGCCCTTGCGGGTGCAGCCAGACGGCGGGCATGGCGGCCACGGCAACGAGCGTGAAATTGTACTTCGACAGCATCCCCAACCCCAGCGCCAGTCCCATGAAGGCATAGGAGCCGACCGACGGCGCTTTCAGCGTCTTGATGACGCCGTAGAGAAAGAGATTGATCGTGAGAAGCTGAATGACGGTGTGGGTGAGGTCGCGCTGCGCTTCCCAGAAGAGTTGGGGGATAGTCAGCAGCGACAGCGTCGCGATCACGGCGTAAAGCTTGTCTTCGAGCACCTCGCGGGCAAGCTTGTAATAGGTCAGATAGACGAGAAAAAGCACTAGGTTCTTGGTCGCCGAAACCGTCGCCATTGACAGGCCGAAGAACCAGACGACGATCGACTGCAGCCAATTGTAGAGCGGCGGTTGCGAATCGTAGCCCAGCGTCAGCCACTGCGAGACGAACGCCTGCTGCGACTCGTCGAACCTCAGGCCGTGCGGCTGCAGGAGACGAACGGCGAACTGGATGCAAAAGTACCCGGCGATCAGCCAGACGACGGCATCCGGCTTACGCGCCAGAAGATTACGCATTCTCATTCCTGTCGAAGATGCGCTGCACGATGTAGTTGGGTGAAACGTCGTCGCGATAATAGGTGCGCGCGATCATCTCGGCGAGGATCCCGGTCGTGATCATCTGCACCGACGATAGGAGCAGCACGACACCGACCATGAGCATCGGCCGGGCTCCGATATCGTTGCCCATGATGAACTTGTCGAAGAACAGGTAAATCAGGATGAGTGCCGACAAGGCGCCGAGACCGAGACCAAGCGACCCAAAGAAATGCCCCGGACGCGCCTTGTAGCGCATGAAGAACATGACCGAGAGCAGATCGAGGATGACGCGGAATGTGCGCGAGATCCCGTATTTCGATTGGCCGTGCGCGCGGGCATGGTGGGTGACGACCATTTCGCCGATGCGCGAGCTCGGTACGACGCCTGCGACCCACGCCGGAATGAAGCGGTGCATTTCGCCCATCAGCTTCACCTGCTTGATAACCGAAGTGCGGTAGATCTTGAGGCTGCAGCCATAGTCATGCAGCTTTACGCCGGTGATGCGGCCAATGAGGTAATTCGCGCACCAGGAAGGAATCTTGCGCAGCAAGAGCCCGTCCTGCCGGTTCCTGCGCCAGCCGACCAGCAGGTCGAGTTCGCGGCGCTCAAGTTCGGCGACCATTTGCGGGATGTCGTTCGGATCGTTCTGAAGGTCGCCGTCCATGGTGGCGATGAGGCGCCCGGTGGCAGTGTCGATGCCGGCCTGCATTGCGGCGGTCTGGCCGAAGTTGCGCTGCAACGCCACGATGCGAAGCTGTAGGCCGTCGCGGCCGATATGCTTGCGGGCATTGACGAGCGTGGCGTCCGTGCTGCCATCATCGACCAGAATGAGCTCCCAGCGGTCGGGGTATCGGGTCATCGCCGAGCAGATGCGGTCGACCAGCGGGCCAACGCTTTCTTCTTCGTTGAAGACGGGGACGACCAGCGATAGTTCGACCGGAGCAGCGGCGTCGATCGCGCCCGAAAGTGTTTCTGCCGTTGTCTGCAACACGTATTTCTCCTAAAACGCCGCCCAGTGGTGCCGCTCTTCTGTCGGCCGAAGGCAGGAAGCTAGTACATGAAGTCTCCGGTGGTTGCCAGCCGACAATCCTGGTTCGCACGCAATCGAATGCTGCTGTTCACAGTCATAATTGTCATAGTCTACGCCGTCTTCATCGAATGGTTCTGGGGCTGGTCGACCATCCTGCGGCAATGGGCAGAGGTCGGCGCCTTGACGATCATTGCCGCTCTGGCGCTTCTCACCAGCACCTATTTCCTGCGTACCTGGCGCATCTACGATTACTTCCCGCGCGAGACCAGCGGCCGCTTTTCAGCACTCTTCCGCGTCACGCAGGTCCATAATCTGCTGAACATCATGCTGCCGTTCCGAACCGGTGAAACCAGCTTTCCGCTGTTGATGCGCACGGAGTTCGGCATTCCGCTGGCGCGCGGCACTGCGGCGCTGCTCGTCATGCGCCTGCTCGATCTGCACGCGCTCTTTGCCGCCGCCGGCATCGGCTTTGCCATTGCCTCGTCATACGCGTTGCTGGCATGGCTTCTCTGGTCTGCGTTTCTGCTGCTGCCGGTCGCGGCGTTTGCGGCGCGCGGGCCGCTCGTGCGGCTTGCCGCGAAACTTCTGCCGTCGAAGCTGCAGCATTTCGTCGCGGAGATCGAAAATGGACTGCCGGCAAACGCCGCAGCCTTCGCGCGAGCCTGGGCGATGACCATTGTCAATTGGCTGGTCAAGGTGCTGGTGCTTGCCTGGGCGCTGCGCCTGATGGGTGTCGTGCCGGCGGCAGCAAGCTTTGGTGGCGCGCTCGGCGGCGAGCTGTCATCAGTGCTGCCAATGCATGCCCCAGGTGGTGTCGGCACCTATCCGGCGGGCATCACGGCGGGCGCCGTCGCCTTCGGCGCATCGAGCGATGCCGCGGATATCGCGGCGCTCGCCGGCGCCAGCATCAACGCCCACCTGTTGATAATCGTTTCCGCGCTGACGGGCACGGCAATCTCTTTGCCGTTCGGCCGCCGTCCGCGCTGATCTCGAAACGACCTATTGGAAGGCCGTTTCGAAGAAGCTTCTGAGCTTGCGCGAATGCAGCGTTTCCGGCGGCATGGCGGCCAGCTTCTGCACGGCGCGAATGCCGATCTGCAGATGCTGGTTCACCTGCGTCCGGTAGAAATTCGTGGCCATTCCCGGCAGCTTGAGTTCGCCATGCAGCGGCTTGTCGGAAACGCAGAGAAGCGTTCCGTAAGGCACGCGGAAGCGGAAGCCGTTGGCTGCGATGGTGGCCGATTCCATGTCGAGCGCGATGGCGCGGGCTTGGCTCAGCCGCTTCACCGGTCCGCGCTGATCGCGTAGCTCCCAGTTGCGGTTGTCGATCGTACCCACGGTGCCGGTGCGCATGATGCGCTTGAGTTCGAAGCCCTCATAGCCGGTGATCTCGGCCACGGCAGCCTCCAGCGCCACCTGAACTTCGGCGAGCGCCGGGATCGGAACCCACACCGGCAGGTCGTCGTCGAGAACGTGGTCCTCGCGCATATAGGCATGCGCCAGCACGTAATCGCCGAGCCGCTGGCTGTTGCGCAGGCCGGCGCAATGGCCGAGCATCAGCCAGGCATGCGGGCGCAGCACTGCCACGTGGTCGGTGATCGTCTTGGCGTTGGACGGGCCGACGCCGATATTGATCATGGTGATCCCGGCATGGCCCTTTTTCTTCAGGTGGTAAGCCGGCATCTGCGGCAGACGCGTGAAGGCGACATCCGTTTCAGGCGTGCTGGAGCCGGCATGGGTCACGATATTGCCGGGCTCGACGAAGCAGGTATAGCCATCGCCGCCATCGGCCATCAGCTTGCGCGCCCAGGCGCAGAATTCGTCGATGTAGAACTGGTAGTTCGTGAACAGCACGAAGTTCTGGAAGTGCTGGGCGCTGGTGGCGGTGTAGTGCGAGAGCCGGGCCAGCGAATAGTCGATGCGCTGTGCGGTAAACGGCGCAAGCGGCGAGGGCTCGCCCGGTGGCGGGATATATTCACCGTTGGCGATCTCGTCGTCGGTGGTGTTGAGGTCGGGCGTGTCGAACAGGTCGCGCATCGGCACGTCGACAAAGGCCGAAGCGGACGCCTCGACATGCGCGCCTTCGCCGAAGGCGAAATGCAGCGGGATCGGCGTGGTCGATTCGGAGACGACGACGGGCACATTGTGATTGCGCATCAGGTGCCCCAGCTGTTCCTTCAGATAGTGCCGGAAGAGCGAGGGGCGGGTGATCGTGGTCGTGTAGATGCCGGGCGCGGTCACATGGCCATAGGAGAGGCGGGTGTCGATATGGCCGAAGCTCGTCGTCTCGATGCTCACCTGCGGATAAAACGCCCGGTAGCGCGAGGTGATTGGCGCGCCCTGCGCCAGCTCCTTGAAGTGCTCGATCAGGAAGGTCGTGTTGCGCTCGTAAAGCTCCGTCAACGCTTCGACGGCCTTGATGGGATCGTCGAAACTTTGCGGCTTGAAGGGGCTCGGAGACGAGACGTCGAGGGGGGCAGAAGGAGAGATTCGGTTGCTCATGAGGCATTATAGTACGTCGTTCTTAACAAGCAAACGACGCGTGCATGAGCTGTGTGACATGACTTGCAATGACGGGGATGACCGGCAGCCGACGTTGGCGGTTGCCGGTCGCGCTAGCATCAGTTGACGCTGGTGCAGACCGGGTTGGTTCTGTCGACGCAGGTATAGTTCGCACCGAAATGCGACTGCGCACCGCCGCCGGCATTGCGGTTGACGGCCGCCGAGAACGAGACGGCGAAGATCGCCGCGAACAGCGTGATGATGGTGAAGCGTCTTGCCATGATAAGCACTTCCGTATCCTTGCCCATGTGCCATGTTCCGAATGTCATGTGCGCCGGCTGCTGCTTGCGACGCAGTGCACTTTAGAATGACACCGTTTTGCCATGGTCAGGCTGAACCGATGCTGAGATCGGAATTCATCCGCCGTTCATGAAGCTGGCATGGGCGGAAAGGACGGAGACGATGCGCCCAATGGTCGGGCGCACCGGATATTCTATTAGAGACGTGTCCAGGTCTGCGACTTGCAGAGCACGGCGAGCACGCATCCCTTCATCTTGAGCGAGTTGCCCGAAACCGTGCCCGAGCCGCTATAGGTCTTGTCGTTGCTCGGATCGGTGATCTCGCCGTTATAGGTGCCGTCCTTGCCCGACAGCGTGCCGATCTTGCGTCCGGCATATTTCCCCGTCTTCAGCGTGATGCAATAGCTGCCGCCGCACGACGCGATGACGGCCGTGTCGCCCGCCACCGTCTTCCAATTGCCGGCTATCGGCTCCTCGGCCTGCGCAAGCGTTGCGGAAAGCGCCAATGCGCTCGCCAGAATGAGACTGCGGATCATCTTATTCCTCCCTGATGTCCTGAGGTTGCGGACGATAGCTTACGCGAACGTAAAGGTAAATATTCGGGGTTCCGGCGTGGCCGAAAGCATCCATTTGCGGCAGCGAATTGCTGTGTGTTTTCATTTGGCCGCTGATTTCGTGGTGAATGAAGGGTTGATTTTCAAATCTGAATTTTTCTTTAAACAAATGCCAAAATCCCTAATGAGCAGGCGATCCGATGTTTAACAAAAACCCAATTTTACCAAGCGTTTGCACTTTGTTTGTCTCAAATTAATCATGCATTTTAGGCGTTTTTTGAAAGGCTTGGCTCATAGTGAACCCATCAAACGAGCGGGGCAAACCCGCCGAACCGAAGAGACCGAACGCTGCGTTAGACGGCAAGGCTCCGAGGTAAAACAGGGTAAGTCGATAACAGGCTAAACAGGGATAAAACCGATGGCACGCTTTGAAATGCATAATGCTGAAACGGCCACCATGGGTGGCGAAAACAACGCCGATGTCTTCTGCGAAATGGGTCTGATGTACGCGACAGGTCGCGGGTGCTCCGTTGACCTCGTTGCGGCCCACAAATGGCTGAACATCGCGGCCATCAAGGGCCACGATCGCGCCGCCGAACTGCGCGCCGATCTCGCGGCCACCATGGACAAGATGCAGCTTGTCGAGGCGCTACGCGCCGCCCGCGAATGGATGACGGTGCATTAAGGCACCGATACCGAAGACAATTCAATAAAAACAATAACCTCGAAGAGGGGATGGCGAGGCGCCTTGCGGGGCCTGCGCCGACATATCGAACCGCGACCGGCAGGAACAAGGCCGGCGCGGTTCCTGTCGTTCAATCAGCCGATAGACGCCAGCACCTGCGGCAGCGCCGCTTCGAACAGGTCCATATCGGCGGTGGGGCCGACGCTGACGCGAATGCAGCGGTTGAGCGGAGCGACCCCCGGCATGCGGATAAACACGCCGTGCTGCATCAGTCCGTCGACGATCGCCCGCGCATAGGTGCCGTCACGGCCTGCATCGATGGCAACGAAGTTGGTGGCCGATGGCAGCGCCTGCAGGCCGTTGGCATCGGCGATACCGGCAATCCGCGCGCGTGCGGCGTGGATCTTGGCAATCACCTCCGAGAGGTAGGCCTGATCCTTGAGCGCGGCGATTGCACCGGCAACGGCCATCCGGTTCATGCCGAAATGGTTGCGGATCTTGTCGAAGGCACCAGCCGTTCCCGGCGTCGAGATTGCGTAGCCCACGCGTGCACCGGCAAGGCCGTAGGCCTTGGAGAAGGTGCGCGTCCTGATCACGTTGGGCAGATCGATCAGGGAGGCGATCGACGGCAGCGCGCTGGCGGGCCCCGTTTCGCTATAGGCCTCGTCGAGGATCAGCAGCGTGGTTTGCGGGAGGGCGCGGGCAAAGGCCACAACGCGGTCCGCATCCCACCAGCTGCCCATCGGATTGTCGGGATTGGCAAAGTAGACCACCGGCGGGTTCTCGCGCTTCACTGCATCCAGCAAGCCGTCGAGATCTTCACGATCGTTTACATAGGGAACGGTAACCAGCCGGCCGCCAAAGCCTGCCACATGGAAGTTGAAGGTCGGATAGCCGCCGAGCGACGTGACGACGGGCGCGCCGGGTTCTACAACCATGCGCACGATCTGGCCGAGCAGTTCGTCGACGCCGCCGCCGATGGCGATATTAGCCGCTGCCGTACCGAGATGCGTGGCGAGTGCTTCCTTGAGGTCGTGGTTCTCTGGATCGCTGTATTTCCAGATATCATGCCCCGCCTCGCGCATTGCCGCTAGCACAGAAGGGGCGGGGCCGAAGCCGTTTTCGTTGGCGCCGATCCGCGCCTTGACCGTCAGGCCGCGCTGGCGCTCGATGGCTTCTGGGCCGACAAAGGGAACGGTGGAGGGCAGGGCGCTGACAAGCGGTGTGAAGCGTGAGAAGGCAGACATTCGAGGGCATTTCCCAAGGCTATGAAAATCGCGCCAACAATAGGCGCTGATGGTGCCAAGGCAAGGATGATTATTGCCGCAATTGCCTATTTACATGCTGATCGTGCGGCTCGCGCTGATCGCTTCCATATTGCCGATCATGAAGTCGGCCCGGACCACGCGGCGCAACACATCGGGTTCGATCGTGTTGATGAAGCGCACATGCAGGCGCTCATTGCGCCGGGATACCTCGGCGCAGCCGATGCGATAGGCAAGCCCCAGGATATTGAGATAGTAGTGCTTGGGAAGACCAGTCGCCGAAGAGACCAGAAGCGTGGCGCCGCCGCGCGAGATATCGATGATCTCGGCGCTGCGCATCGAGACACCCGTCAGGCAGGGGCGCACCGCGACGATGCGAGCCGGCCGCCGGACATTGAACTGCTCCCACCGGGTCTCGTAGATCTCCGACTTGACGGTCGTCAGGTGCGTGTAGTTCGACATCGACATTACAGAAGCACTCCGAAATCAGGAAAACCCTAATCTTTCCAACGGAGCGTCACACGAATGCTTTGCGCAATCGTCAACGAAGTCCCTACAATTTTAGTGAATGAGAATTTAACTGAGGGCTCGGACGGCAAAAAAACCACCGGCGGCCGTCATGGCGGTGATAAAGCCGCCCCAGGCGAGATCGACGATGCTCATCAGCGGCGGCCAGTTCTTCAGCGTAGCGAGGTTCGTGACGTCATAGGTGCCATAGGCGGCGAGCCCTAGGATCAGGCCGTAGATGACAGCGGTCCATAAGGACCCCGAAGCGATCGCCGGAAGCACTGCAAGCACCACAACCGCGACGGCGAAGAAGAGATAAAAGATCGCCGCGATGCCGAAATTCGGCGATGGCAACATCAGATCGCCCAGTTGATCACGATAGAATGTCCGGGCAACGAGGCCGAGCCATATGGCATCCAAGACGAGCAGGGTACCGAACGAACCGGCATAGGCGACGAGAGCTGTTTTCATGATCGTGTCCTGACGTTTGCCTCTTTGTACGTCGTTCATGCGGATTGGATCGCCCATGGTGCGAATTCTATAAATCGTTGAACTCTTTACGACCCCGTACGTTTGCTCATTGTTCACGGGCACAAGTTTGTGCCCACGAGCGCGGATCTCGTACTCACGAGTGCAGGTCCGCACCCGGCAGAAAAATCAAGGAGATTGATATGGCTGACATCAGAGTGCCGCGAAATTCCTGGGTTGTGGTATGCGACGGAGGGAAGGCTCTGATTATGCAGAATGACGGCGACGTTACCGGCGTCGATCTCAAGGTCAGGGAAACCCTGGCGCAACCAAACGAACCCGATCGCGAAATCGGCACCGACAAGCCCGGCCGGGCTTATAGTGCGGACGGCCGCGGCAGCGCGGTCGAGGAGCTCAGCTGGCACGATCAGGCCGAGGCAGAATTCCTGAAGCGGATCGCATTCAAGCTGGATGATCTGATCATCGAGAAGGATGCGACCAACATCGTGCTGGTGGCCCCGCCGCGAGCGCTTGGAACGCTCCGCTCCAATCTCAGCGTCGAGGCGCAGGCCATCATTTCGGCCGAGATTCCCAAGGATTACACGAACTTGCCGATCGACCAGATCGAACGGCGACTGGCGGCCTGACGAGTTCAGGCGAAGCCGGAGCGGGCGAAAGCCCGCTCTTTTTCCGCGTGTGTTTGGCTCTAGCTTTCAAAGCTCAGGCGCAACACGTGGTGCAGGAACTCCGGATTGATCAGCATGTTGAAGCTGACCGTCGCAAGGTCACCCTCGCGCTTCACCAGCGTCGCACCGATCTCATCCTGGATGCCGAGGATTTCCAGGAAGAAATGGTTCGGCATCTCGATCGACGCATTCACCTCGAGCGTCGCGCCGGCGAGCGTGATGCTGCGGATCAGGCAGCGGAGTTGCGTAGCGGTGCTGAGGTGATGGCCGACGAAAATTATCTTGCCGGGGCGATCGAGCGCGAATTCCCGGTAAGCCTGCTCCGGTTCGGGATGTGCAGTATCGAGGTGCATCTGAAAGGCCATGGTCGCCTCCGCTGGTTGTCTGGTTTCAATCTAAGGCAAGTGTGCTGAATAGTTCTGAAAAAGATCTTTAAAACTAGACGCTTATGTAAAATGCGGCGCTTAAAAGTCCCATTTTTAGGCAGTATTCGGCTGTTTTGCTGGAAATTTGCGCAGGTTGACAGATGCGCGTCCCTGCCTCATACCGAAAACCGGTTTGAGACGCCTGCCGCTCGCGGATGAAAATCCATGGTGAAGATCTCCTGGAATGAACGGTCACAGCCCTTTGTGCATGCTGACTGGTGGCAATGCGAGCTCCCAACTGCCTATGAACAGCATGCCTTTTTGAAAGGCTGAACCATGAACTATCCTTCGATCGACGATCTGAAGGCCCAGGCAAAGCGATTACGTGGCGCCATGGAATCAAGCGGCAGACCGATCTCGCATAGCGGCGCTCTGGAGCTGATCGCCAGCCAGCACGGTGTCCGCGACTGGAACACGCTATCGGCGCTGGCGGCCAAGCCCAATACCGCGCCGCTGGCCGCACTCACCGTCGGCGCGCGGGTCAGCGGCCGCTATCTGAACCAGCCGTTCACCGGCAAGATTCTGGCGCTCGGCGAACAATCCGGTGGCCTGCACAAGCTGACGCTTCATTTCGACGAGCCGGTTGACGTGGTCACCTTCGAGAGCTTTTCGGCCTTCCGCCAAAGGGTCAACGCGCAGGTGGACGAAAACGGCGTTTCCCCGCGCAAGACCTCGAACGGCCAGCCGCACCTCGTGCTCGACATCTGATGTCAGCTGCCTGAAACGAAAAAGCCGCGCTGTCGAGGCGCGGCTTTTACCGTCGTGCAGTCAGTATCAGGCCTTGAGCAGCCATTCATGCTCTGGCGCATTGTAGAATTTCCAGACACGCTTCGGGCCGGCCATGACGTTGAGATAGTAGAGATCATAGCCGTGCGTGGCAGCGCAGGGGTGATAGCCCTTAGGCACCAGCGTCACGTCGCCATCTTCCAGCACCATCGCCTCGTCGAGCGAGCGGTCGTCGGTATAGACGCGCTGGAACCCGAAACCCTGCGGCGGGTTCAGGCGATGATAGTAGGTCTCCTCGAGGAAGCTCTCGTTCGGCAGATTGTCCTGGTCGTGCTTGTGCGGCGGGTAGGAGGACGTGTGACCGCCCGGCGTGATCACCTCGACAACAAGCAGCGAATAGGCCGATGCGTCGTCTTCGGGCATGATGTTGTTGACGTAGCGCACATTGGTGCCCTTGCCACGCGTCAGCGCCGGATGCGTGCCCGGGGGAATTTCCTTCGCCTCATAAGCGCCGCCGCCCGGCGCCGAGCAGACTGCCAGCTCCAGATCGGTCTCGGCCGTCACCGACCAGGCCGATTCCATCGGGATATAAAGCGCATGCGGCGCCCCGTCGAACGGGCTCATGCGCTCGCCGAGCGTGCCGAAATCCCGCGTGCCGGCGCTGGCCTTGCCCTTGCCGCTCACCCAGACGAGGCACACCTCGCGCTCGCCGGTTTCGCCGGACACGCTCTCGCCGGGCTTCAGCCGGTGCAGGTCGAAGCCGACATAGGTCCAGTCCGCGCTCTCAGGCGTGACATGGGTGACGCGGCCGTGCGTGCCGGATGGTTTGACTTTGAGGTTTGGCATGTGTGTCTCCTCGAAATGTTGAACTGTGGGCGGGGCACCCCCCTCTGTCCTGCCGGACATCTCCCCCTCAAGGGGGGAGATCGACTCGTGGTTAGGTTTTCGCCAAGGAATGAATGTGGAGCGAGCGGCTGCTCCATCCGATCTCCCCCCTTGAGGGGGAGATGCCCGGCAGGGCAGAGGAGGGTGTGCCCCGCCCACTGCGCAGAGCGGGTATCTCACCCCACAGCCCATGCCGAAAATCACCCCTTAGGAAACCCTTCCGTCTCCACCGTATACCCGGCCGCCGTCATTACCCGCATCAGTTCGGCGTGACCGATCTCCGCCATCTTCTTAGGCGGCGCCTTGCGCGGGTCCTGTTCTGCCTCGACGACGAACCAGCCCTCGTAACCGTAATCGGCCAACCGCTTCACGATCGCCCCGAAATCGAGCGATCCGTCGCCCGGCACGGTGAACGCACCAAGTGCCACGGCATCAAGGAAGGACTGCTTGCTCCGGTCGAGGCCATCGACNNGTCGATGGCGCGCAGCACGTCGCCGCCGGCAAAGGCCAGGTGTCCGGCATCGAGCAGCAGCGGAATGCCTTCGCCCGAGTTGCGCATGAAGGCGTCGAGCTCCGGTTCGGTCTCGACCACGGCTGCCATGTGATGGTGGTAGGAAAGCGGTATGCCCTGTTCCGCGCACCATTCGCCGAACTGCGTGACCTTGCGGGCATAGGCCTTCATCTCGTCATCGGAGAGTTTCGGCTTGGTGGCGAGCGGCTTGGAGCGGTCGCCCTGGATCGAGCGGCCGACCTCGCCATAAACGATGCAGGGCGCGTCGACGGCCTTGAACAGCGCGATCATCGGCGCGATACGATCCTTGTTGGCCGCGAGCTCCTCATCGACGAGCGTGCCTGAGAACCATCCGCCGCACAGCGTGACGTCGGCGGCACGCAGAATCGGCAGCATTTCCTGCGGATTGCTGGGGAAACGGCGCCCCTGTTCCATGCCGGTAAAGCCGGCGCCGCGCGATTGGCGCAGGCATTCCTCCAGCGATACGTCGTCGCTGAGTTCAGGAAGATCGTCGTTCCACCATGCGATGGGCGACATGCCAAGTTTGGCTTTCATTTGGTGTTTTCTCCTCGTCATTCTCTGATGTCAGCGAGTGCGGCCCCCTCATCCCCGGTNNGGCAGCCGGATGAGGGGGCTCCGCACTCTAACGTCCAATAAGCGTCACCCAATCCGCTGCGCCGCACGCGCCTTCACGTAGTCGGCGCGCGCCTTGTTGACCTCCTCGCGCGAACTGACCTCCGGCACCACAACATCCCACCAGTGGCCCCCGGCCTCGGTCGTGATCAGCGGATCCGTATCGATCACAAACACCGATGTCCGGTCGTTCTTCTTGGAATCGATAATAGCCTGCTCCAACTCGGCGATCGAAGACACCTTCACTGCGATCGCACCCATGCTCTCGGCATGTGCACGGAAATCGATGTCAGGCATCACCTCATAATAGGAGTCCTTCAGCAGATTGTTGAAGTTGGCGCCGCCGGTGCCCATCTGCAGCCGGTTGATGCAGCCGTAGCCCCGGTTGTCCAGCAAGACGATGTTGAGCTTCAGGCCCAGCATCACCGAGGTTGCGAGTTCGGAATTCAGCATCATGTAGGAGCCGTCGCCGACCATGACGATGACGTCCTTGTCGGGATGCGCCATTTTGGCGCCAAGGCCGCCGGCGACCTCGTAGCCCATGCAGGAGAAGCCGTATTCCATATGATAGCTGCCCGGAACCGTCGCCGGCCAGAGCTTGTGGAGTTCGCCGGGAAGGCCGCCCGCCGCGCATAGCGCGATCGCGTTCTCGCCGCCTATAGTCCGGGTCACTGCGCCAATCACCTGGGCATCGGAGGGCAGGGCAGCATTGGTCGTCGCCATCGCCTTGGCGGCGGCTTCCGTCCAAATCTTCTTTTCCTTCTCGGCCTTCGCCGCCAGTGCTGCCGGAGCCTTCCAGCCCGCAAGACCCTCCGAGATCGCCTTCAGGCCCTCGCGCGCATCCGCCACCAAGGCAAGCCCGTCATGCTTGACGGCGTCGTAGGCGGCAATGTTCACGCCGAGGATGGAGAGCGTCTCATTCTTGAAGAGCGCCCACGAACCGGTGGTAAAGTCCTGGCAGCGCGTGCCGACGGCGATCAGCAGATCGGCTTCTTCGGCGATCGCGTTGGCCGCCGATGTGCCGGTGACGCCCACCGAACCAAGCGCCAGCGGGTGCCGCTCGTCGATCGCCGACTTGCCGGCTTGCGTGACGACGACGGGAATGCCGTGCGCATCCGCGAATTCCGTCAGCTCCTTCGTCGCCTGCGAGTAGAGAACACCGCCGCCGGCGATGATCACGGGCTTTTCGGACCGCTTGATAAGCGCGATCGCGCTCGCCAGCTCGTCCACGTCAGGGCGGGGGCGGCGGGTGGTCCAGACGCGCTCCTCGAAGAAGCTTTCCGGATAATCAAAGGCTTCCGCCTGGACATCCTGGCAAAGCGACAGTGTCACCGGGCCGCAATCCAGCGGATCGGTCAGTACCTGCATGGCGCGCTTCAGCGCCGAAATGATCTGTTCCGGCCGCGTAATGCGGTCGAAGTAGCGCGAGACCGGGCGGAAGGCGTCGTTGGCGGAAACGGTACCGTCGCCAAAGTCCTCGATCTGCTGCAGCACCGGATCCGGCGCGCGGTTGGCGAAGACGTCGCCCGGCAGGAAGAGCACTGGGATGCGATTGACATGCGCGACGCCGGCAGCCGTCACCATGTTGAGCGCGCCGGGGCCGATCGATGTCGTGCAGGCCATGAAGCGCTGGCGGAAGCTTGCCTTGGCATAGGCGATCGCCGCATGCGCCATGCCCTGCTCGTTGTGCGCGCGATAGGTCGTCAGCTCGCCGCGCACCTGATAGAGCGCTTCGCCGATGCCGGCGACGTTGCCATGGCCGAAGATCGCCCAGACGCCGCCGAAGATCGGCACCGTCTTGCCGTCGATGACGGTCATCTGCTTCTTCAGAAAGTGGGTGACGGCCTGCGCCATCGTCAATCGTACAGTCTTGCCCATAAGGCTCCTCCCGCAATTCTCGTACCCGTTTCCCCTCCCCAACCCCTC
>UCJD01000044.1 GCA_900472605.1 Hyphomicrobiales bacterium
CCCCGTGAACCCCAATGTCCCCGCCGTGCACATGAACACCCGCATGGTGGTCACCTCCAGCCGCTGGTTCGGTGGCGGCGCCGACCTGACGCCGGTGCTCGACAGCAGGCGCACCCAGGAAGACGACGACACGAGGCTGTTCCACAAGGCGATGGAGATTGCCTGCCGCAGCCACGCCGGCGTCGCCGATTACGATAGTTACAAGAAGTGGTGCGACGAATACTTCTTCCTCAAGCACCGCAACGAGCACCGCGGCGTCGGCGGCATCTTCTACGACTGGCTGCACTCGTCCGAGGAAGCCGGCGGCTGGAGTGCCGATTTCGCCTTCACCCGCGATGTCGGCCGCGCATTCGCGATGGTTTATCCCCGGATTGTTCGCTCCAACTTCAATAAACAGTGGACAGAACACGATCGTGAAGAACAATTGATTCGCCGTGGGCGATATGTCGAGTTCAACCTGCTATATGACAGAGGTACGATCTTCGGCTTGAAAACGGGTGGGAATGTCGAGTCCATTCTCTCATCTCTACCCCCCGCTGTTCGTTGGCCTTGACGGGAGGAAAGGTCGGTAAATTACGCGTGAGAGGCTTTTAATCAGCGGACCGGATACCAATTTCATGGATGTAAGCGCCTAACAATCGGAGGAGGATTGTCATGACGATACAAAGTGGAACACCGGCGGCGGCAGGTGTCCAACAGCCACCCCGCCCAATCGACACCCCCGAACTGCTCAACAGGCTGGCCGAAGCGCTGAAAGCCAAGAGCGGTTCCGATCTGCCCCTTTCCTGCTTTGTGGAACAGGTCAAGCTACAACTCGCCGGCGGATTGTCGGCCGAGGAGTTGTCGCGCCGCGCCAAGGGCCAGGACAACAGCGCCCACACGGATTGCTACCGTGCATGGGCGATGCCCGAATAGTCGGGCACACAGTCCAGAGACCGAACACATCGATGATCGCGTGAAACAGCGATCCCTACGGCCGGTGCGACAACCGGCCGGAACCTTCCCGTCCCTGGAGCATTCCCATCAAACACATGCCTAGTAAGCATGAGCGTCATTGAGGAACTCGAGTCAGGAGGAGA
Organism: Hyphomicrobiales bacterium; assembly: GCA_900472605.1. GTDB lineage: Bacteria > Pseudomonadota > Alphaproteobacteria > Rhizobiales > Rhizobiaceae > Rhizobium. The sequence continues at coordinate 1,080 of UCJD01000044.1, forward strand.
CGATGAGACTTTTCGAATGTGGAACGCTGGTCCCCGGATGCAGCTGGCACACACGCGCAAGCGACGACGCCGAAGTCGTGCGCCGCGCCGTCGACCATATGAAATCCGCGCATGGCGAAACCGTCATCCGCGAAAACATGATCGACAACATCAAGTCCCGCATCCGCAACGAAGCGAACGCGGCCTGATCATTTGACTTGATTGGAAAGCCGGGCGAGCAAGGTCGCCCGGTCGGAGGCGAAGTTCTCCTCCACCCACTGATGTTCGAGCGCAGCCAGCGTCTCGCCCACCTTCCGGCCGGCGGCGATCCCTACCGCCATCACATCCCCGCCATTGACAGGAAAACTCGGCTTCACCCATGCATTGGCGTGATCCAGCAGCTTGTTCAGCCGTGCCGATCGCGCCATCTCCGCCATGTCTCCCTCGGCCTTCCCTCGCGCCACCGCAAGGGCCAGCTTCAGCCGCGTGATGAGGCCCTCGGCGCCGTTGCGATAAAGCAGCCGGTCGAAGGCCGCGACCGACATCTCGTCGTTGATCGGCGCCGCGTTTGCCCAGGCCTTGAAAACCGCCGCTTCCGCATTGGCAAGCTTCAGCCGCGCAGCCATCGCCTCCAGCCGCTTGGCGTCGGGCGGCACGATCGCGGCCAGCCTCAACAGTGGATCCGGCTTCCAGCCCAGCGCTTTCTCGGTGGCGATCAACGCCGGGATCGCGTCGATGCCCCACTTCTCTGTCTCGGGCAGGATTTCCGTCAGCGCGCCCACGGTGCGCATCCACAACAGCGCGCGCCCCGGATCCTCGGCCGATAAAAGCTTGCGCATCTCCGACCACACCCGCTCGGCCGACAGCGTCGCGAGCTTGGAGCGGGCAGCCGCGGCAGCACGCAACCCATCCGCATCCGGCCGCCCAGAGCCGTAATAGGCAAAAAAGCGGAAGAAGCGCAGGATGCGAAGATAGTCTTCCTTGATCCTGGTCGCCGCATCGCCGATGAAACGGATGTTCCGCTTCTCGATATCGACAAGCCCGCCGACGAGATCGACCACATCGCCGCTTTCGCCCACATAGAGCGCATTGATGGTGAGGTCACGCCGCTCGGCATCCGTCTGCCAGTCCGTGCTGAAGGCGACCGTCGCCCGCCGCCCGTCGGTCTCGACATCGGCGCGCAGCGTCGTCACCTCGAACGGCTTGCGGTCGATGACCAGCGTCACCGTTCCGTGCTCGATGCCTGTCGGCACCGCCTTGATGCCGGCCTGCTTCGCCCGCTCGATCACCACGTCGGGTGTCAGTGTCGTCGCCACGTCGATGTCGCTGACATCAAGCCCCATCAGGCTGTTGCGCACCGCGCCACCCACCACGCGCCCCTCGCCGCCATCGGCATTCAGCAGCGAGAAAACGCGCTTCAGCGCCGGGTCGTTGAACCATGCTTCGTGAGCAAGGTTGGTCATGCGTAGAGCCTTTCGTAAAGCGTGCGGACAATGCCCGCGGTGATGCCCCAGATCATTCTGGTTTCATAGGGCATGCGATAGAAATGTCGGTCGAGCCCGTCGATGACACGTTTGTCGCGGATGTGGTTGCTAGGCGCCATCAGGAAAGAGAGCGGCACCTCGAAGACATCGTCGACCTCGTCGGGGTTGAGCTTGAGATCAAAGCCGGGCTGCACCACCGCCAGCACAGGCGTGATGCGAAACCCTGTGGAGGCGAGATAGACAGGCAGCCGCGCCACCGTCTCGACGAACGAACCCTTGAGCCCGATCTCCTCGTCGGCCTCGCGCATCGCGGCCTGCTCCGGCGTCTCGTCCGCGCCATCGATCTTGCCGCCGGGAAAGGCGATCTGGCCGGAATGCTCGCGCAGCGTCGAGGTGCGCTTCGTGAAGATCACCCGCGCCTCGTCGCCGTCATCGATGACAGGCACCAGCACGGCGGCGTCCCTGAGCTTGAAGGTCTCCACCTTGGCGACGATTTCGGGGTTCAGGATATGGTCGCCATGCTCGCGCCACGACAGATCGACCGGCCCGCCCATCTGGTGCATCGCCCGGCGTCTGAATTCGGCTGCGGAATAAAGCGCGCCGTCTTTGGTCTGAACCTGGCTCATCGCGACAGCGCATCCAGTTCGGCTGCCGGCATGACGGGAAAGGTCTCGCCGCCGGATCGCAGGCAGAACATCGCGATGCCATCGACATCGATCGTCTCGCCGAGTTCCACGAGCTGATACATCACAGCCCGCGAGACCAGCGCCTCCAGCCGGCCGCGCACATGCAGATAAGGTTTCAATTCATCGTTATCGCCATGGATGACAAACCGGATCGGATGCTCGCTACCCGCCTCGACGACGTCGCCGACATTGGTACGAAAGGTCAACACCGCCTGCCCGTCCCTGACGGAAGCGTTCATCTCGACAGCCACAAACGGCGCATCGACGATCCGGACACCGACTTTTTCCACAGGAGTTACGAGGTACGTCTTGCCATCCTCATCCTTGCGCAAAACGGTGGAAAACAGCCGCACCAGCGGCGCGCGGCCGATCGGCGTTCCCATGTAGAACCACGTCCCGTCGGCGCTGATCTCCATGTCGATATCGCCACAGAACGGCGGATTCCATTTCTCGACGGGCGGAAGACCGCGTTTCGCATCGCCACCATCACCCGCGGCGCGCGAAATGAGCGCGGCCAGATCCGCGGCATCGGTCGCTGCCTTGATCTCTTCGGTTGCCATTGTTCCGTCTCTGTTTGCACTTAACGCAGGAATGTCACGAGATAGTCATTCGAAACGAACTTGTCAGCCCGCAACATCTTCATAACTCTATCGGGTATGAGGCACACGTGTAAAAGTCCGACGATTCGCGACGAATGAGATCAGCCGCTGGAGAGATGCCTGATGGGTATGATGAAGACCGAAGCCCCCCTCGATGAAAAGGCGATCGTCGCCGCAGCAGAAAAAGCGCTTGCCGACATCGCCTCCGTCAGGAGCGAGGTCTCCAAGGTGATCTTCGGCCAGGAGAGCGTCGTCGAAAACACGCTGCTCGCCGTGCTCTCGGGAGGCCACGCGCTGCTCGTCGGCGTCCCCGGCCTTGCCAAGACCAAGCTCGTCACCACGCTCGGCGAAGTGCTCGGCCTCGGCGCCAACCGCATCCAGTTCACGCCCGACCTGATGCCGTCCGATATCCTCGGCTCCGAGGTGATGGACCAGGACGAGACCGGCCGCCGCTCCTTCCGCTTCGTCAAGGGTCCGGTCTTCGCCCAGCTCCTGATGGCCGACGAAATCAACCGCGCCTCGCCGCGCACCCAGTCGGCGCTGCTGCAGGCGATGCAGGAGTACCACATCACCGTCGCCGGCCAACGCTACGACCTGCCGACGCCGTTCCACGTTCTCGCCACCCAGAACCCGCTGGAGCAGGAGGGCACCTATCCGCTTCCCGAAGCCCAGCTCGACCGCTTCCTTCTGCAGGTTGACGTCAATTACCCCGAACTCGCCGCCGAACGGCAGATCCTGCTCGACACCACCGGCCTCGCCGAAACCAAGCCGCAGGCCGTCCTTAGCGCCGAACGCCTGGTCGAGATCCAGACCCTGATCCGCCAGATGCCTGTGAGCGACAAGGTGGTCGACGGCATCTTGAGCCTCGTCCGCTCCGCCCGCCCCGGACAGGGCAATGCCGAGACCGACAAGAACGTCGCCTGGGGCCCCGGCCCGCGCGCCGGTCAGGCCATGATGCTCTGCGCCCGCGCCCGCGCGCTCTATGAAGGCCGCTTGGCTCCGTCGCTCGACGACGTCCACGCGCTGGCCGAGCCGATCCTGCAGCACCGCATGGCGCTGACCTTCGCTGCCCGCGCCGAGGGCATGTCGGTGCGCGACGTGATCGCCGGGCTGGTGAAGCAGGCCAAGGGCTGAGCAAATAAGGGCTGAGCGAACAGGATCAGGAAGGAAGCCTCACGCGTGGCATCGATCGGACAGACCGTCACTCCGACCCCAGGCAGCGATGCCCTTGCACGTGCAAGGCAGCGCGCCAGCCTGTTGCCGGATTGCCTCGTCGAGGCCAAGCGGATCGCCAACACCGTAATCGCCGGCTGGCACGGTCGCCGCAAGCGCGGCATCGGCGAGAATTTCTGGCAGTTCCGTCCCTATAGCGAGGGAGAAAGCCTGTCGCGCATCGACTGGCGCCGCTCCGCCCGCGACGACCACACCTATATCCGCGACCGCGAATGGGAAGCCGCCCACACCATCTGGCTCTGGGCCGACATGTCGCCGTCGATGATGTTCAAGTCGAGCTTCGGCAGCGTCTCGAAGGAAAGCCGTGCGCTGGTCATCATGCTGGCGCTGGCCGAAATTCTCGCCCGCTCCGGCGAACGCGTCGGCTGCCCCGGCGTCATGGAGCCGATCTCCGCCCGCAACGCCGCCGAGCGGCTGGCCGTGGCGCTGATGCACGCGCCCTTGACATCAGGCCTGCCGGATACCGCCATGATCCGTGGCTCCAGCGACCTCGTACTGATCGGCGATTTCCTCGACGACGCCCAGGCCGTGATGGCCCGCATCGGACCGCTGGCCCGCCGTGGACTGCGCGGCCACGTCATCGAGGTCGCAGACCCGGCAGAGGAGCTCTTCCCCTATACAGGCCGCACCGAGTTCACCGATCCGGAGACCGGCTCGAAACTCACCTCCGGCCGCGCCGAAAACATCCGCGACGCCTATACGCGCGCCTATCTCGGCCGCCGCGACGGCCTTGGCCAAAGCCTGCGCCACCTCGGCTGGACTTTCATCAGCCATCGCACCGATCACCTCGCCTCCGAGGCGCTGGTCGCCGTCCACATGCATCTGTCGGGCATGCCCGGCAAGGCGACTCATGGAGGCCAGCTGTGAACGCCCTTCCCTTCGCCTTTGCCTATCCTGCCATTCTCGGCGCGCTCGTGGCGCTTCCCGTGATCTGGTGGCTGCTGCGCCTGACCCCGCCGCGCCCGAAGACCGAGGTCTTCCCGCCGCTGCGCATTCTCGCCACCGTGCTGAAGCGCGAGGAAACGCCTGCGCAGAGCCCCTGGTGGCTAACGCTGCTGCGCATGCTCCTCGCCGCAGCCGTCATCCTCGCCATCGCCGATCCGGTCTTCAACCCGCGCACAAGTTCGATCGCTTCGGGTGGCCCGCTCGTGCTCTTCGTCGACAATGGCTGGGCGACCGCGCCGGACTGGGAACGCCGCGTGCAGACCGCCGAGGCGCTGATCGACGACGCCGATAGCGCCGGCCTGCCCGTCGCCATCGCCTTTACCGCCGATCCGAGCAACGATGCCGTGGCCGGCACCGCCGCCGTCGCCCGCGAGAAGCTCAGCGCCGCCGAACCGCAGCCGCTCGTTCCCGACCGCCAGCGCACATTCGAGGCGCTGCGTGCGGCGCTGAACGGCACGCATCCCGGTACCCTCGCCTTCTTGACCGATGGTGCTGCCGCAAGCGACACCGACGCCACGGTGCGAGAGCTTTCCGACCTGCAGCCGGCGCAGCTGCGGCTGATCTCCGGCGACGCGGCGCAGACGGTGGCGATCACCGGCGCCAACAACGCCGCCGACGCCATGACTGTCACCGCGACCCGCCTCGACGCCGCCTCGGCCGCCACCCTGCCGCTGACCGCGCAGGACGCGCAGGGCCGCGCTATTGCCTCGGGCTCCGTCTCCTTCCAGCCCGGCCAGTCCGTGGCTTCCGGCTCGATCACCGCCCCCTTCGAGATGCGCAACGACTTCGCGCGGCTCAGCATCGACAGCCACGCCACGGCGGGCGCCGTCCACCTGCTCGACGACGGCTTCAAGCGCCGCCGCGTCGTGCTGCTGTCGGGCGAAGCCAGCGACAGCTTCCAGCCGCTGCTGTCACCGCTCTATTACATCCAGCGCGCTCTGCAGCCTTATGCCGACCTGATCGAGCCGAACGCGCCCGACCTCGCCACCTCCATTCCCGATCTGCTGGCGCAGAACCCCTCGGTGATCGTCATGGCCGATATCGGCCGCCTGCCGCAGGAAACCTATGATCCGCTGCAGCGCTGGATCAACAATGGCGGCACGCTCATCCGCTTCGCAGGGCCGCGTCTCGCCGCCGCCCCAGCCGACGATCCGCTGGTGCCGGTCACGCTTCGCCAGGGCGAACGCGCGCTTGGCGGCGCGCTCTCCTGGGCCGAGCCGCAGCAGCTTGCCGAATTCCCTAATTTCGGCCCCTTCGCCGGCATGGCGCGCCCAACCGACGTCACCGTCAAGCGCCAGGTGCTGGCCGAACCGACGCCGGATCTGGCCGAACGCACATGGGCGAGCCTCGCCGACGGCACGCCGCTGGTGACGATGAAGCCGATGAATGCCGGCCGCATCGTGCTTTTCCACGTCAGCGCCGAGGCCACGTGGTCCGATCTGCCGATATCAGGCAATTTCGTCGAGATGCTGCGCCGCCTCGTGCAACTGTCGCGCTCCGGTGGCGTCACCTCGCAATCCGGCGGCGCCACCACCGCCGAAGCGCTGCCGCCCTTCCGGCTGCTGACCGCCAAGGGCGCGCTGACCACCGAGACCGGCGCCGCGCGACCGTTGGTCCCCAACGCCAAGGCCGCCCCTCTGGCCGGCTTCGAAAATCCGCCGGGCCTCTATGGCTCCGAGGAAGGGTTCACCGCCTTGAACGTTCTGCCAGCCAATGCCGAACTGAAACCTCTCGATGCCTCGGGCGTGACGCTGGTGCGCGAAGGCCTGATCGGCGGCGAGACGTGGTCGGCCAAGCCCTCGCTGTTCCTCATCGCCTTCCTGCTTCTGCTGGCGGACAGCCTGATCGTCATGTTCATGAGCGGCGCCTTCTCGCGCCTGCGCCCGGCCGCGCGTACGGCCGCGATGATTGCGGTGGCCGTCAGCGCTGCCTTCCTCGTTGAGCCCGGCCGGTCGCATGCCGACGACAGCAAGCCCGGAGACGAGCAGATCTTCCAGCGCCTCGACAACACCCACCTCGCCTATGTCGTCACAGGCGAGCCGGAGGTCGACCGCATCTCCGAGCGCGGCCTCGAGGGCCTGACGGAGTATCTCACCTTCCGCACGACGCTGGAGCCTGCCAAGCCCGTCGGCCTCGACCTCACCAAGGACGAACTCTCTTTCTATCCGATCATCTACTGGCCGATCTCGGCCACAGCACCCATGCCGTCGGCCGCCTCGATCAACCGGATCGATGCCTATATGCGCGCAGGCGGCACCGTGCTCTTCGACACCCGCGACCAGTTCAGCGCCCTCGACAACAGCGGCGGCAGCAGCGCCAATGGCGAGCGCCTGCAGCAGATCCTCGCCAATCTCGACATCCCCCCGCTGGAGCCGGTCCCGTCGGATCACGTGCTGACCAAGTCCTTCTATCTTCTGTCCAGCTTCCCCGGCCGCTATGCCGGCAGCCCACTCTGGATCGAGGCGCGGCAGGACAATCGCTCCAACAACGCCAAGTCGGCGGCAACCGCCGATGGCGTTTCGCCGATCCTGATCACGGGCAATGATTTCGCCGGCGCCTGGGCCGTGGATGACAACGGCGTTCCGCTGCTGCCGACCGTGCCACCGGATGAGGCGCAGCGCGAATACGCCTACCGCAGCGGCGTCAACATCATGATGTATATGCTCACAGGCAACTACAAGACCGACCAGGTCCACATCCCCGCCCTCCTCGAACGGCTGGGGCAGTGACATGACGATCGATTTCGCGCCCTTCATCCCCTGGCCTCTGCTTGCTGGCCTGACCGTGATCGTCGCAGCCATCGCCCTGCTTGCCATCTGGCGCGGCGTGCGCGGCGCCTGGATCCGCTCCGTCGCGGCGTTGGCGCTTCTGGCAGCGCTCGCCAATCCGCTGCTGATGCAGGAGGACCGCGAGCAGCTTTCTACTGTCGTCCCCGTTATCGTCGACCGCAGCCAGAGCCAGCAGACGCCTGAGCGCATCAAGATGACCGACGACGCGCTTGCCGCGCTGAAGGACCGCCTCGCGCGCTTCCCGAACGTCGAGCCACGTTATGTCGACGCCACCGAGCCGGAAGATTCCGACGCGCCCTCGACGCGTCTCTTCAACGCCCTGTCGGCCGCCGTCGCCGACGTGCCGCCCGCCCGCATCGGCGGCGCCATCATGCTCACCGACGGCCAGATCCACGACGTTCCCGGCGTCAACCAGGCGCTCGGCTTCGACGCGCCGATCCATGGTTTGATCACCGGCAAGGCCAACGAGTTCGACCGCCGTATCGAGGTCATCAAGGCGCCGCGCTTCGGCATCGTCAACGAGGAGCAGCAGTTGGTGCTCCGCGTCTTTGACGACGGCCCGAGCCCTGGTGGAACCGCTGATGTCACCGTCAAGCTCAACGGCAACGAAATCGCCACGCTGCAGGCAACGCCCGGCCGCGATACGCCATTCTCCTTCAAGGTCGAGCGCGGCGGCAGCAACGTGCTGGAATTCTCCGTCGCCGCCTTGCCCGGCGAAGTCACCCAGGCCAACAACCGCGCCGTCCATGTCATCGACGGCATCCGCGAGAACCTGCGCGTACTCCTGGTCTCCGGCGAGCCGCATGCCGGCGAACGCGCCTGGCGCAACCTGTTGAAATCCGACGCCTCCGTCGATCTCGTGCACTTCACCATCCTGCGCCCACCGGAAAAGCAGGACGGCACGCCGATCAACGAGCTGTCGCTGATCGCCTTTCCCACGCGAGAGCTCTTCGTCGACAAGATCAAGGATTTCGACCTGATCATCTTCGACCGTTACCAGCATCGCGGCGTGCTGCCGATCCTCTATTACGATTACATCGCCCAATATGTCGAAAACGGCGGTGCGCTTCTGATCGCCGCCGGTCCCGAGCATGCCGGCCCGGATTCGATCGCGCTGACGCCACTCTCCTCCGTGCTGCCCGCCGCGCCCACCGGCCAGATGGTCGAAAAGGCCTTCTATCCGCGCCTCTCCGACGAGGGCAAGAAGCACCCGGTCACCCGTGGTCTTGATGGCTCCACCGATGAGCCGCCGCATTGGGGCCGCTGGTTCCGCTCGGTCGGCGTCGAGCCGCCGCAGGGCGAAACCGTCATGGTCGGCGCCGACAACAATCCGCTGCTGGTGCTGAACCGCGCCGGCCAGGGTCGCGTCGCCATGCTCTTGTCCGATCAGGGCTGGCTCTGGGCGCGCGGCTTCGAAGGCGGCGGCCCGCACGTCTCGCTCTATCGCCGCGTCGCCCACTGGTTGATGAAGGAGCCGGCGCTGGAAGAGGAAGCGCTGACCGCCCGCGCCTCCGGCCGCACGCTCGAAATCACCCGGCAGACCATCGGCGACAATCCCGGCAACGCTACGGTGCGCTACCCCTCCGGCAAGACCGAAACCCTGCCGCTGACACAGTCCGAGCCCGGTCTCTTCAAGGCCGAGAAGCGCATGGACGAGATTGGCCTGTTCGAGATCCGCAACGGCGAGATGAGCACGCTGGTGCATGTCGGCGCTGTCGATGCGCCAGAGTTCAAGGCAATGATCTCGACGCCAGACGTGCTGAAGCCGATATCGGACAAGACCCGAGGCCTCGTCGCCCGCGTCTCGGATGCTGACGGCAATGTCGAAATCCCGCCGATCCTGCCGGTGCGCGGCCAGATCCGCGTCGCCGACGACGATCGCATGCAGATCCGCCTGACCAACGAGACGGTACTGAAGGGCATCAATACGTTGCCGCTCTTCGCGGGCTTCGCCGGCGTCGGCATCCTGTTGCTCGCCTTCGGCGCCATGTGGTGGCGCGAAGGCCGCTAGATCGATGCCAGAACTCGAACTGACCGCCACGCCCTCCCCCGATGACCTCACGGTCATCGGCGACAGCCTCACTGCGTTCAACCAGGCCGACGTCGGCCCGGCCGATCGCCGGACGCTGGCGGTGCTGATCCGCGACGAGGACGGAAAGGTGATCGGCGGTCTCTCCGGCTACACCGCCTGGGGCTGGCTCTTCACCCAGCTGCTCTTCATCCCAGAAAACCAACGCGGCACCGGCCTCGCCGGCCGGCTTCTGACAATGGCCGAGCAGGAAGCCGCCAGACGCGGCTGCCACGGCGCCTGGATCGACACCTTCAGCCCACACGCGCTGAGAGCCTACCTGAAACAGGGATACGAGATCTTCGGCGAACTGCCGGAATTCCCGAAGGGCCGCACGCGGACGTTTCTGCGCAAGACGCTGACGCCTTCTGATACTGGCGCCGAATAGCGGAGACTGTCACCCGCTTCAGAGATGAGCGATCTTGGCCTCGACATCGGTCAGCCGCGACTGGACCTCTTCAGCGATGCGAGACGCATGCGATGCATCGCGCAAGGCCGTCAGCACCTCGTTATACTGCCCGACCACATCGATCTGGGTTCGCTTGAGATCGTTCGCTCGGTCGTCAAGCAGCCTTTCGGTCTCTTCAAGCCGAGCGGAGATCGCCTCCAGCCGTCCTGATGTCTCGCTGTGATGCCGGAGCGCGAGTTCGTGTAGGCTGTTCATTTTGCGATTGAGCTTGGAGATCTCTGTCTCGACCGTGCTGAACTTGTCGATAGCGGCTTCGACCATGCCTAAGGTCCGTCTCTGACCATTGAACATGGCTTCCATCATCGCCAGCATTTTTGCAGTCTCGCTATCGCTCACGCGTCGATCCTCTCTTGTCATTTAATATGGCATTGCGGCATGCAAAGAACAAGAAAGCCAAAGTCTCAGGCGATCGACGCCTGCCGGGTCTCCGAATCGATTGTAACGGCTGCCAGTGCCGAGACGACGAGGAAGCCGGCGAAGAGCCCGATTGCAACGCCGAGCCCCTCGGAGACGACAAGCGCCATCAGCGAGGGAGCAAGAAGTCCGCCAAGCCGCGCGACCGCACCCGCCGTACCCATGCCGGTCGCCCGCACGGCGGTCGGATAGAGTTCCGGCGTATAGGCATAGAGCGCGCCCCATGTCCCGAGCAGCGCGAAACTCATGATCAGCAGCGACGCCCCAACCATGATATCCACGCTGGAGACGACGAACAGCAGGCAGCCCGCCGCCGATAGAAGGCAGAAGCCGACCAACGTCGGCTTGCGACCCCAGGCCTCGACGCCATAGGCCGCGAGCGCATAGCCGGGGATCTGCGCCAGCGCCACGAAAACCAGGAAGCCATAGCCCCTGACGAAGCCGAAGCCATCGCCCGCAAGCTTCGCCGGCATCCAGGTAAAGACGCCGTAATAGGAAACCGACACCAAAAACCAGATCGCCAGGATCATCACCGTGCGCCGGCGAAGCGTGCCCGAAAACACACCCTCGGAGGCGGCATGCGCCGGCGACACCAGTTCGTCTTCCGCGCCAAGGGCTGGCTTGCCGTTCGCTACCAGAACCCGGTTGATCGTCTTCTTCGCCTCCTCGCCGCGACCGCCGCGCAACAGATAGAGCGGCGATTCCGGCACGAACAGGCGCAGGCCGAGCCCGAGGATCGCCGGCACCGCGGTCACCGCGAAGATATAGCGCCACGCTTCCTGCACGCCGGCGACACTGGCGGCCCATGCAGCAAGCGCCACGATCAACGTCCCGATCGCCCAGAAGCCTTCGAGCGCCACCAGCCAGCGGCCACGGCTCTTCGATGGCAGGAACTCCGCCATCATCGCATAATCGACCGGCAGCGTGCCGCCGACGGCGATGCCGGTGAGAAACCTCAGGACAAGCAGTATGGTGAAACTCGGCGCGAAGACCGATAGCGCTCCGAACACAGCGTCGCATGCAACCGTCAGAAGCAGCACGTTGCGCCGCCCGACCCGGTCCGCCAGCCGGCCAAAGGCGTAGGCGCCGATGAGCATGCCGAGGAAGAACAGCGTGCCGGTCTGCAGCGCCTGCGGCACCGTCAGCCCGAAGCTCGCGGCGATCGACGCGGCGGTGAAGCCGACCGCCAGGACCTGCATCGCATCCGCCGTCCAGACGAGGCCGAAAATGCCGAGAAGCCGCCGCTGGAACGGTCCGGTTCCCGCGCGATCAAGCGCCTCGTCGATTGAAATGCGACCCATGCCTTGCCCCCTCAAACCTATGAAAGACCACACGAACCGCGGCCCCTGTCATAGCTCAATAGAACAGATGGCCTATTTGCGCCAGCCGATTACGCCCTTCAGCCGGGCATGCACGTCCTCGCCGAGCGGCACCACCAGCACACGGCCCGGATCGACCGGTCCCGGAAAGGTCAGCGCGTTATAGGCGACCTTCTCGAAGCCCAGCGGTCCGTAATAGGGCGGATCACCAACGAGGATGACAGCTTGCGATCCCTTGCGCTTGGCGGCTTCCACTGCGATCCGCACCAGTTCCCGGCCGATGCCGCGGTTCTTGTGCGAGGGGCGAACGGCAAGCGGCCCGAGCAGATGGCCGGGCACGTCGCCGGCCATCACCGGTGTCATCCGGACGGACGCGATCGTCTCGCCGTCATCGGCGCAAATGAAGGATAGCGACAGATCATGCGGTCCCTGCTCGCGAATGCGGGCGGCGGCACGGGTGTGCCGGCCTGGGCCGAATGCTTCTTCGTTGATGTGTTCGATAGCGGCGTCGTGCGACGCGTCCTCAGTGAGGTAGACCAGATCGTGCTTATGCATGAAGAGACAGAAACCGGATAGACAAAATGATGGGTTCTCGAACACGCCCTTGGGCGTTCGGGAGCATCAGCGTCGTCGCAGGGTTCTGTATGCGGACATCAAATCGGGTTCCTGAAATCGTGAAAAGGCCGATAGCAGGAAAAAAATCGGTCGTCTACGGGAAAACGTCACGACTGTTCCGGCAAAGCGCCCGTTGCAAGGCAGCCCCCAGAACGACCTCAGACGATTTCACCAAGATGATGCCGCATCCACTTCGCCTCTTCCGATGCGGTCCGCCCGAAATGGCGCTTGAAGTCGCGGCTGAACTGCGCCGGGCTGGCATAGCCGACCGACCCCGCGATCTCCGCGATAGTCCCGCTATGGCGGGCGATCATCAGCCGTGCCTCGTGCAGCCGCATTGCCTTGACATATTGCATGGGGCTGCTGCCGGTCAGTTCCTTGAAGCGAAGGTGGTAGGAAGGGATGCTCATCCCGACCTGCTTGGCCAGATCGGCGATCGAGATGTCCGCACCGTAGTTCTCTCGCAGCCACCGCAGGCTCTGGACGACCCTGCTGGCCGAACCTTGTTGTTGCAGCGCCGCCATCATCGCACCGCCCTGCGGCCCCACCAGCACCCGAAAATGCAACTCCCGCAACAGGCCATCGCCAAGAACGGTTGCTTCGGCTGGTCGTCGAAGCGTCGTCAGAAGACGCAGCAGCACGTCCTCGATATCGGATGACATCCTGCTCGACATCAGACTGCGTGGCCTGTCATCCGCCAATTCGTCATGCGTCTCCAGCTGCATGGCAATCTCGGCCGCCATCTGCATGTCGAAGTCGACATAGACGGCAAGCAGCGGGCGCTCAGGGCTGGCGATCGAACGCATCCGGAATGGGACAGGAACCGAAACCGCCAGATAGTGATCCTCGTCGTAGAGATAGACCTCTCCTTCGAGCATCCCCTCCTTGCTTCCCTGCAGTACGAAAACGGCGCCCGGCTTGTAGAGCACGGGGATGTCGTGAAGCACCGCTTCCGTGCGCAGCAAGCGCACCGAAGACAGCGCCGTCCGATTGTACCCTTGCGCGGGAGCCAGCATGCCGGCGAGTTCAACCAGCCGGCAGCGCACCGAGCCATCACGGTCCAATTTGATAGGATTTGGCAACATACTGAGACAATCCGCAATCGAAACACCTGGTCTCCAATAGTATTTGTCAATTCCCTCGACATCAAGGAGACGTACTCACCATGTCACGCAAGACCATATTCATCACCGGCGCCAATTCCGGCTTTGGCCTCGCCATCGCTTCGCTCGCCATGAAAGCGGGCCACAAGGTCATCGGCACCGTCCGTTCCGAGGCCTCACGCCAAACCCTTGCCGCGGCACTGCCCGGCGTCATCACCACCCTTTGCGACGTCACCGATTTCGACCGCATCCCCGATGTCGTGAAGAAGGCCGAAGACGATCACGGCCCGGTCGATGTCCTCATCAACAACGCCGGCTACGGCCACGAAGGGGTGCTCGAGGAATCGCCGATCGAGGAGATGCGCCGGCAGTTCGACGTCAACGTCTTCGGCGCCGTCGCGGTCGCCAAGGCCTTCCTTCCGCGCTTTCGCCAGCGCCGGCAGGGTTTCATCGTCAATGTCACCTCGATGGGCGGCATGATCACCATGCCCGGCATCGCCTACTACTGCGGCAGCAAGTTCGCGCTGCAGGGAATATCGGCGGTGATGCGCGCGGAGTTGGCGCCCTTCGGCGTGCATGTCACAGCCCTTTGCCCCGGCTCGTTCAGAACCGACTGGGCCGGACGCTCCATGATCAGGACGGAAAGGTCCATCGCCGACTACGATGCGATGTTCGACCCGATCCGCACCGCACGGCAGGAGAAGAGCGGCAAGCAACTCGGCGATCCCGCCAAGCTTGCCGCAGCCGTCCTTTCCCTGATCGAAAGCGACGCACCACCGCCGCAACTGCTGCTTGGCAGCGATGCCTTGACGTTCGTATCGGAGCGTATTCGCGGGCTGCAGCAGGAGATCGAGGACTGGAAGGCCCTGACCCTCTCGACAGATGGCTGAATCGCGTTGCCGTGACACATCGTTCAGCTTTTTGAACCTGCCAATAGCGCCCGGCCTGCCCTATGTTGCGCTCAACAACGAAAGATCGAAGGAGCAGACATCATGGGTATGCTGGTCGACGGCGTCTGGCAGGACGTCTGGTACGATACGAAGGAGACCAAGGGTCACTTCAAGCGCGCCGCCTCGCAGTTCCGCAACTGGATCACGCCGGACGGCAGCGCCGGCCCGTCGGGCAAGGAAGGTTTCAAGGCCGAGGCCGGGCGCTATCATCTCTACGTGTCGCTCGCCTGTCCCTGGGCACACCGCACGCTGATCTTCCGCAGGCTCAAGCGGCTGGAAGACCTGATTTCCGTCTCCGTCGTCGATCCGCTGATGCTCGAAAAAGGCTGGGAATTCAAGGTCGGCGACGGCGCCACCGGCGATCCGCTCTTCGGCGCCAAGGCGCTCTCCGACATCTACGTGAAGGCCGATCCGCATTATTCCGGCCGCGTCACCGTGCCCGTCCTGTGGGACAAGAAGACCAACACCATCGTCAGCAACGAATCGGCCGAGATCATCCGCATGTTCAACAGCGCCTTCGACGCGCTGACCGGCTCGACTACCGATTTCTATCCCGAGGATATCAGAAGCGAGATCGACGATCTGAATGCGCTTATCTACGACACCGTCAACAACGGCGTCTACAAGGCAGGCTTTGCCACCGCCCAGGACGCCTATTCGGAAAGCGTGCTCAAGCTCTTTGAAACGCTCGACAGTCTGGAAGACCGCCTCGGCAAGGGTCGCTATCTCCTAGGCGACCGTCTGACGGAGGCCGATTGGCGGCTTTTCACCACGCTGGTGCGGTTCGACCCGGTTTATGTCGGCCACTTCAAGTGCAACATCCGCCGCATCGCCGATTATCCGAACCTCTCGGCCTATCTGCGCGATCTCTACCAGACGCCTGGCATCAAGGAGACGGTCAACTTCCGCCACATCAAGGACCACTATTACCGCAGCCACAAGACGATCAACCCGACCGGTATCGTCCCTGTCGGCCCGGAGCTCGACCTCGATAGCCCGCACGGCCGCGGCGAACGCGCCGCCGCCTAACGACACCGCCCGGCCTACCAGACTTGGTCGGGCGCGTGCTCTCCGGCAAGTTCCGCAAGACGACGGTGGGTCGACGCTGTCGTCCCCTCCGGCAAGGCATCGAGCGCGAAGAAACCGCATTCGACTATCTCGCGATCCGGCAACCGCGGCGCGGTCTGCTCCACGGTGGCCCGGTAGAACACGACATGGTCGCGCCGCGTGGCCGAGGTGTTGAGATAGACCTGAACGAGCTCCGGCCGTCCCACGATCACGAGGTTGCCCTCCTCGCGCAGTTCCTTGACCAGCGCGTCCTCGGCGGTCTCGTTGCGCTCGATACCGCCGCCCGGCATGTGCCAGCCGGGCACGTAGCTGTGCCGCACGAGAAACACACGGCCCTTGCCGTCGAAGCAGGCGGCGCGCACACCCATGGTCATCCCGCGCGCGACGGCAAAGTACATATGCACCAGGCGCATGAGGATACGCGATTGCCAGTGGCGGATTTCTTTCACGCGTCTTCCAATTCCATCAATCCGTTCAAGCAGATGTGCGAGGAGATGTGTTTGAATTACGGCTGCCCTGAGCTATGTGTGCACTCATGTTCAAGCTCGCGCACATTTCAGACGTCCATCTCGGGCCGCTGCCCCACATCTCTTTCCGTGAACTCTTTTCCAAGCGTATCACCGGCTTTGTGAACTGGCATCGCAATCGGCGCAAGCACCTTTTCGGCGGCACGCTGGATCTACTGCTCGACGATCTGAGAGAAAAGCAGCCGGATCACATGGCGATCACAGGCGATCTCGTCAATCTCGCGAGCGGCCTCGAAATCCGCGCCGCGGCCGGCTGGCTGCGCGAACTCGGCGATCCCAAGGACTACTCCGTCGTTCCCGGCAATCACGACGCTTATGTGCCCGGCGCCTACGAGAAGTCGATGCGCGCCTGGTATGACAACGTCCGCGGCGATCTCGCGCCTGCCGAATGGCAGGAAGACAAGCACATCTTCCCCTATCTGCGCATTCGCGGAAAAGTCGCGATCGTTGGCTGCTCGACGGCAGTGGCGACCCCGCCCTTTGCCGCCAGCGGCTTCTTCGGCGAAAGGCAGGCCCGCGAGACGGTGAACATGCTGCGCGCCGCCGGCGAAGCAGGCCTGTTTCGCGTCGTCATGATCCATCATCCGCCGATCCGCGGCGCCACCTCGTTCCACAAGCGCATGATCGGCATCCGCCGTTTCGCGGCCGTCATCTCGACCGGCGGCGCCGAGCTCGTACTGCACGGCCACACCCACCTGAACACCGTGCACTGGCTGCGCGGCCAGACGGGACCGGTCCCGGTTGTCGGCATCGCTTCCGGCTCGCAAGGTCCCGGCGGCTCGAAGCCGCCCGCCGCCTACAACCTCTTCAGCATCGATGGTTCCCCCGGCGCCTGGAGCCTCAAGGGCGAACGCTTCAGCCTCAGCCCGTCGGGCGACGACATCAGCCCGGAAAGCGTCGATATCTTCAGGCTTTAGCGGCATTTCCGGAATCAGTTTGGCGACAAGTTGAATCACTGCGCGAAGAGCCGCGAAAAACCACAGGCCCGGGGCCGATCACCTCTTGGTATTTCCCGATCTAGGCGTACACTCCTTATATTAGCGATCTGATGTTCGGAGACGTCGCATGCCATCCATGACCCCGCTCCGCGGCCTGGCGCTCGCCGGCTGCCTCGCCCTCACCTTCTCTGCCCCCGCCTTCGCCGCCGGCGAAGAGACCGACGAAACCAAGCCGCCGCCAAAGACCGAAACCACCACCAAGTGCGCCGACGGCAAGGTCTGGGACAAGAAGAAGAAGGAATGCGTCACGCCGAACAAGCAGACCTTCAACGACGACGATCTCTACAAGGCCGCTCGCGAGTTTTCGTATGCCGGCCAGTACGACAATGCCATCACCGTGCTCAACCTCGCCCACAACCAGGACGACCCGCGCATCCTGAATTACCTCGGCTACGCCAACCGCAAGGCCGGCCGGATGGAGCTTGGCATGTCCTATTATCGCAAGGCGCTGCAGGCCGACGGGAACTATATTCTCGCTCGGTCATATATGGGCCAGGCTTTGATGGAACAGGGTGATGAGCAAGGTGCGCGCGTGCAGCTGGTCGAGATCCGCGACCGCGGCGGCGAGAACACTTGGGCCTACCGCTCGCTCCTTCAGTCGCTCCACGGCTACCGGACCTATTGAGCCTGCAGGATCACCCGAAAAAAGCTTTGGGAACCCGTGAGATAAGTGGCCTTTTGCTTGCGAAGCAGCGGCGATTTGTTTCATAAAGGACACAGAGACGATATAATTCGCAAATGCGCCGGGTAACGGCTCCCGATACCAGGCATTCACCTTGGGAAAACCATGCGTCAACCTGTGACGACCATCGACATCAGACGCGATCTTGTGGGTCTTCTGCCCCGGTTGCGGCGGTTCGCGATGACGCTCGCGGGTGACGCGGCGGGTGCCGACGAACTCGTGCAAGCAGGCTGTCAGCGCGCCATCGCCAAGAGCAATCAATGGCAGGGCGAAGGTCGGCTCGACAGCTGGGTCTACACGCTGATGCGCCAGCAATGGAGCGAAGACCACCGCAGACGCAAGCCGCATGCGGTCAACAAGACCAATGTCACCGACATCCGCACAGCCACGCGCGACCGCGCTGCCATCGTCGATTCCGACGCGATCCACCGGATGATCGCCGAAATGCCCGAGGGCATCGCCAGCGCCTTCCTGCTGGTATCGATCGAAGGTCACGGCTACCAGCAGGCCGGCGACATCATGGGCGTCGCCCCCACCCTTATCATGTCGCAACTGGCGCAGGCGAAGCTGCACTTCGCCAGCCTTGCCGACGATCATCCCCACAGGTTCTGATTTGCTCGACTTCAAGAAACTGCCGCTCGATGCCCAGCTGACCGCCCTTCTCGATGGCGAAACGACGCCCGAGCAGAAGCATGAGCTGGAACAGCGCCTGGCAACCGACGACGGCGCGCGGCGGGTCTATGACAAGCTGCGCAACGGCGCCGATTTCGGCAAGCGCCGGCTCGACGACATCCTGAAGGAGCCGGTTCCGCTGGCGCTGGTGCGCTCGATCAAGAGCGTGCAGCCGCCCAAGGCCCCGGTCGCGCCGCGCCAGTCGCGCCAGCCGTTCAAGTTCGCGCCCTCGGGCCCGCAGGCGCTCGTCGCCGCCATCGTACTCCTCATTGCCGGCTGCGGCATCGGCTACATCGTCGGCACCGGCCATACCGCGGCGCAGACCGCGCAGGCCGTGGACACCGCGCAGGCCAACGAGGCCACGGAATGGCTGAGCGACATGCTGGCCAACCAGCGGCTGCTCGCCCGCCAGCCGCGCCACATCTTCGAAGTCCCGGCCACGCAGCCGGAAGAAATCTCCACCTGGCTCACCACCTCCGTCGGCGTCGCCTTTCGCGTCCCCGACCTCGTCTCCGAGGGATGGACCTTCCAGGGTGCGCGCGTGACACTCGCCGGCGGCCGCCCGGTCGGCCAGCTGGTCTACACCAGCGCCGACGGCGACCTCGCGACCATCGCCTTCCGCAAGGACAACCAGCCCGATGACGCCGAGGACTTCAAGGAAACGATCCGCGACGAGATCGGCCTGGTCACATGGCACAATGCCGGCACCTCCTACATGCTGATCGGCCCCTCCTCCGAGGCCTCGCTGAGCCAGCTCGCCATGCAGATCGCAACCGCGATCTGAAACGTCAAATTTTAAAGCGCGCATAAAAAAGCGGGCGCCGCATGCGACGCCCGCTTCATGATTCCGTGGCCTGCAATC
This sequence comes from Hyphomicrobiales bacterium, assembly GCA_900472605.1. GTDB lineage: Bacteria > Pseudomonadota > Alphaproteobacteria > Rhizobiales > Rhizobiaceae > Rhizobium. Next base: position 20,542 of record UCJD01000044.1, read on the forward strand.
AGGCCTTGCCGGCCTTCACATCAAGCACCCGATTGGCCGCCGACACGATCGCTTCCAGCGAGGCGCCGACGATGTTGGTGCTGATGCCGGCGCCAAACAGCTTGCCGCCGGGATAGGACGTCTCGACATAGGAGATCGCCGAGGCATTCGAGCCGTGCTGCAGCGAGTGCTCGGAATAGTCCTGCACCGCCATCTCGACCCCGAGATACTCAGACAGCGCGTTGATAAAGCCGTCGATCGGACCGTTGCCGCGTCCCTCGATCGTCTTCGTCACGCCATTGTCGGTGATCTCGGCGGAGACCACGCGAATACCCTTTCGTTCCGGATCGGCGAAAGTCTGATGATCGACGAACTTGATGCGACCCTTCGGCTGCGTCACGTAACGCTCGATGAAGTGGTCGTAAATCCGCCTCGACGGCAATTCCTTGCCCTCTTCGTCGGTGATCCGCTGGATCTCCTCGCGATACTCCACCTGCAGGTTGCGCGGCAGATTGAGGCCGTAATCCTGCTGCAGGATATAGGCGATGCCGCCCTTGCCCGACTGGGAGTTGATACGGATGATCGCCTCATACGAGCGGCCCACATCCTGCGGGTCGATTGGCAGGTACGGCACTTCCCAGACAGGGTGGTTGGCGACCTTGATCGCCTTCATGCCCTTGTTGATCGCATCCTGGTGCGAACCGGAAAACGCGGTGTAGACCAGTTCGCCGACGTAAGGATGGCGCTCGCCGATCGGCATCTGGTTGGAATATTCGAACACGTCCTTCATACGCACGATGTCGGAGCAATCGATGCCGGGATCCACACCCTGCGTGAACATGTTGAGCGCCATCGTCACCACGTCGACATTGCCGGTGCGCTCGCCATTGCCGAACAGCGTGCCTTCGACGCGGTCAGCACCTGCCAGCAGTGCCAGCTCGGCGGCGGCGATGCCGGTACCGCGGTCGTTATGCGGGTGCAGCGAGATGATCAGGTTCTCGCGATTGTCCAGATTGCGGCACATCCACTCGATCTGGTCGGCATAGACATTCGGCGTCGCCATCTCGACGGTGGACGGCAGGTTGATGATCAGCTTGTTGTCGGGCGTCGGCTTCATCTCGGCGATGACGGCGTTGCAGATCTCCAGAGCCACGTCGAGCTCGGTGCCGGTAAAGCTCTCCGGCGAATATTCGAAGCGATAGCCGCCGCCGGCCTTTTCAGCCATGTCGGTGATCATCTTGGCCGCATCGACGGCGATCTGCTTTATGCCCTGCACATCCTTGCCGAACACCACGCGGCGCTGCAATTCGCTTGTCGAGTTATAGAAGTGCACGATCGGCTTGTTGGCGCCCTGCAGCGCCTCGAACGTACGCGTGATCAGCTCGGGACGGCACTGCACCAGCACCTGCAGCGACACGTCGTCGGGCACGTTGCCCTGTTCGACACACCAGCGCGCGAAGTCGAAATCGGTCTGCGATGCCGACGGGAAGCCGATCTCGATTTCCTTGAAACCCATGTCGAGCAACAGCTGGAACATCCGCGCCTTGCGGTCGTGGCCCATCGGGTCGACCAGGGCCTGGTTGCCGTCGCGCAGGTCGACCGAACACCAGATCGGCGCCTTCGTCAGCGTCTTGGTCGGCCATGTGCGATCGGGGATGTTGACCTGCGGATAAGGGCGATACTTCATCGCCGCGTCGGGCATGCCGTGGGAGCGGGTCTTCGTGTCCATGTCTTCTCTTCCTATTCCCGTCATCTGGCCGCGTCATAGCGCATGGCCTGCCTGTTGGCGATGACGAATCCGGCGCAAAGCGTCCGGTTGATCGATTTTTGGGATATGTGAAGAGGAGCTATGGCCGGCGGGCTTTGGGCCGCCGGGCGCTCCTCAACGGACCCGGCAACCGCGCGTAAGGCCGAGGAGAAGAAGCGAGGTCAGGGCGCGCGTATTGTCACGCAGGGCGATACGCCCGCGTGCAATCTGCTCAGAAATCATGATGCCCGTGCTCTTCATGCCGGCCTGTATAGCCGCCGCGCGAAAAACTGGCAAGGGGCTGCCCATCTTTTTGCCAGCTGCACGAATTCAGCGCTGACCGACGGACGAAAGACGCTCGGCGATCCACAGCTGAATCAGATCCTGCCGCGACACCCCAAGCCGCTTCGCCTCGGTATCCAGCGCACGCAACTCATCGACGGTGAGATCGAAGGCAACAGGTGTCAGTTCCTGGCCCGGCCCGCGAGCCGTCGTCCAGTCGAGATATTCGCTGATATCCTCGCCGTCGTCGAATTTCTTGTCGAGTTCTTCAGCCGAAATGGTCTTCATAACGCTGCTTCTCCATGTCCCGCGCGCGCCGCACTGAGATGATTCTGACGACGCTCCCACGCCAGGTATAAAACGCAACCCAGTGCCTACCGCCGATCTTGCCGATCAATGCAAAGCGCGGCTCGTTCGATGATTTTGCTCGAACGACTAGATAGCGACTATACCGCCAAAGGGCCTGCGCCTCAATGAAATCGATACCGTGCTTGTCCTTGTTGCTGGCGCTCTTGCCCGGATCGAATTCAAATTCCATTTCCGAGCCTCGTCGAGAGCTTGCAACTCCCGATATGCTACCTAGTTCGCACCAACCTTTGCAACGCCATCATCAGCCCGCCCGCCAGCAGCCCCCAGAACGCCCCGGAAATCCCGCCGAACGACACCCCCGACGCCGTCACCAG
>UCJD01000013.1 GCA_900472605.1 Hyphomicrobiales bacterium
CCTCCCTTTGTGGGAGGGGAGTTTTTGCCGTGGAATACCCCCCTCTGCCCTGCCGGGCATCTCCCCCTCAGGTGGGGAGATTGGCTGGGCTCAGCCGCTCGCTCCAACCTGAATGTTCTGCGAAGGGCTCACTACGAGTCGATCTCCCCCCTTGAGGGGGAGATGCCCGGCAGGGCAGAGGGGGGTATCCCACATGCACAAAGCCCACACGCCCCCTCTCAACCCCATCCCATCTCGCATTTGCGAAACATTTTACCGCAAGGCACAAGAAAATACTTTGAATACTATCGAAATCCGCGAATGGAGCATATATGACGCAGCGTGGCTTGCTGCACGCTTCCTCCCAGAGCGCCCCGCCGAGCCACCGCCGGCCCGTTTTTGACAACGGCTTTCAAAGGAAAATACCCGGCGTCCACAACAGGAGGTACCAAAGTGGCCAGTATAACAACAAACAATGCTGCGAAGGCGTCCGCGTCGTCGTCTCCGGCAGCCAATTATCAGTTTGCGCTCATTGCCCTGACATCGCTGTTCTTCATGTGGGGTTTCATCACCTGCCTGAACGACATTCTCGTCCCGCATCTGAAGAACGTCTTCCAGCTGAACTACACGCAGTCCATGCTCATTCAGCTGTGCTTCTTCGGCGCCTATTTCATCGCTTCGCTGCCCTCGGGCGCGATCGTCAAGCGTATCGGCTATAAGTGGGGCATCGTGCTCGGCCTGATCGTCGCCGCCATCGGCTGCGCGCTCTTCGTTCCGGCAGCAAGCTACCGCGTCTACGGCCTCTTCCTCGGCGCGCTCTTCGTTCTGGCATGCGGCGTCACGCTGCTGCAGGTTGCGGCCAACCCCTATGTCACCGTTCTCGGCCCGCCGGATACCGCCGCCAGCCGCCTCACCATGACCCAGGCCTTCAACGCGCTCGGCACGACGGTCGCGCCGATCTTCGGCGCCTTCCTGATCCTGTCGGCAGCGACCGCGGCCGTTTCCGGCGCCACGCCCGAACAGCTCGACGCGATCAGGATCGCCGAAGCCGGCGCCGTGAAGTTCCCCTACATGCTGCTTGCAGCCGCCTTCCTGGTGCTCGCCGCCGTGTTCGCGGCCCTCAAGCTGCCGCAGGTCGAAGGCGATGAGGAGATCGAACCGATCGTCGGCGGTGGTTCTGCCTGGCAGTTCCGCCATCTCGTGCTCGGCGCCATCGGCATCTTCGTCTATGTCGGCGCCGAAGTCAGCATCGGCAGCTTCCTCGTCAACTTCATGAGCCAGCCCGACATCGCCGGCTTCTCCGAGGCCGACGCCGCCCACCACGTCTCCTACTTCTGGGGTGGCGCCATGGTCGGGCGCTTCATCGGCGCCGTCGCCATGCGCTATGTCGACGACGGCAAGGCTCTGGCGTTCAACGCAGCCGCCGTCATCATCCTGCTGCTCGTCACCGTGTTCACGACCGGCCACACAGCCATGTGGGCGATCCTCGCGGTTGGCCTGTTCAACTCGATCATGTTCCCTACGATCTTCTCGCTCGGCCTCTATGGCCTCGGCAAGTTCACCAGCCAGGGCTCCGGCATCCTGTGCCTGGCCATCGTCGGCGGCGCTCTCCTGCCTGTGCTCCAGGGCGTTCTTGCCGATACGATCGGCATCCACCTCGCCTTCCTGATGCCGATCGTATGCTACGCATACATCGTCTTCTACGGCCTCAAGGGTCACCGCCCGGTTGCCCATCAGGTTGCCAAGCACGCCTGATCGATAAAATCGCGCCCCGCCGCATTGGCGGGGCGTTTCCACTCTTGCGCCATCACACACGTCTTGGCATGTTGCCGTGCAACAATAGGTGGAGAAACTGCCAATGAAGGCCTTGCTACTGATCGACATCCAGAACGGGTTCTGCCCCGGCGGAAACCTCGCCGTTCCCGATGGCGACAAGGTGGTCCCGGTCGCCAACCGGCTGATCGCAAGCGACAGATACGACCTGATCGTCGCCTCGCAGGATTGGCATCCCGAAGGCCACGGCAGCTTCGCCTCCTCTCATGCAGGCAAACAACCCTTCGAACTTCACGAACTGTCAGGCAAGCCGCAGATGATGTGGCCGGACCATTGCGTCCAGGGCACGAGGGATGCCGAACTGCATCCGGAGCTCAGGGTGCCCGAGATCGATGTGATCTTCCAGAAGGGCGAGAAGCACCACGTCGACAGCTACTCCGCCTTCCGCGACAACGACCGGGACGCCATCACCGGCCTTGCCGACTATCTAAAGGAACAGGGCGTCACCGAGCTCGACCTCTGCGGCCTCGCGACCGACTACTGCGTCAAGTTCTCGGCACTCGATGCGCTCGAAATGCTCCCCGGCGTCAAGGTGCGCTTCATCGAGGACGCCAGCCGCGGCATCACGCCAGAGGGCGTGGCCGAGGCGATCAAGGAGATGCGCGAAAGCGGCATCGACATCGTCACCAGCGAACAGCTGATCGGCGACTAGAGCAATTCCAGCAAAAGTGCAGCGCGGTTTTGCGTCCGGAATTACGTAATAACAAATGCTCTAATCGCCCGCCTCGCGCTGCAACTGATAGACATCGTCCGAAAAGTCATCGATGCGCCGCGCCAGCGCCGCCTGCGCGTCGTCGATACCTTGCCGGTAATAGGCAGCGCCCACTTCCTTGGCAAAGAAATCAAGCACCAGCTCGGCTTTCAACAGGCCGATCGGCTGGTCGAGTTCGCGGTCGAAGTGGTGTTGGATGCGCGCGATCAGCGCCGCCTTCTCATCCTTGGAAAATTCGATCGATTTCATCATCCCCCCTCATTGGCTTCCCGGCTACACTTCACGGCCAGACTGGCACCGTTCAGCGAAATAGATCGGTCAATCAAGGAAATTCGTTTGCAGCTGTTGCCGCCTCCCCTTAGAGGGGTTCCAAATTCCAGGAGGATGATCGCCGATGTCACGCGCGAATTTCACCGACGGCCTGCGCGGCGGTTTCCCCATTGCGCTGGCGTCTGCCCCGTTTGGCGCGCTGTTCGGCGCCTTGGCCGCCGATCACGGTATGTCGCTCTTCGAACTCACCTTCATGAGCGCCACCGTCTATGCCGGCGCCAGCCAGATGGTCGGCCTGGAGCTTTTCGGCCACGACGTTCAGGCATGGCTGATCGTCGCCTCGATCCTCGCCGTCAACTTCCGCCACGTGCTCTATTCGGCGGCGATCGCGCCCTACATCAAGCATTTCACCAAGCTGCAGAAGTTCTTCACCTTCTTCCTGCTCGTCGATCCGCAATTCGCCGAAACGGTCAAGCGTGGCGAAGCCGGAAAGCCGGTGACCTTCGCCTGGTATCTCGGCTTCGGCCTGATCATCTACATCCCCTGGACCCTTGTCAGCCTGCTCGGGGGCATCCTCGGTCACTATATCGGCGACCCGAAGGCAATCGGCCTCGATATCCTGCTGCCGGCCTATTTCCTCGGCATCGTTCTCGATTTCCGCCACCGCGACAACTTCATACCCGTGGCCGCGGTCAGCGCCATCGCATCGGTCGTCGCCTATCACTATGTCGGCTCGCCCTGGCATGTGAGCCTTGGCGCTGCCGCCGGCATCCTGCTTGCCGCCCTGTTCCCGCCGCCACCGACGGCGCAGGAACTCGAATCCGATCTGCACGAGGTGTGACGTGACCTTCGATCCCCACATGCTGCTGATCATCCTGGCGGCCGCCGTCGCAACCTATGCAACGCGCATCGGCGGCTACATCCTGATTACCACGATGAAGCGCATTCCGCCGCGCATGGAGGCGGCTCTCGCCGCCGTGCCGGCCGCGGTCTTGACCACGCTCGTCGCACCCGCCTTCTTCACCGGCGGCTGGGAAACCAAGCTGGCGCTCGTCGTTGCCCTGCTCGTCGGCCTGCGCGTCTCGCACACATGGATGCTGCTCGCCGCCTGGGCGGTCGTCATGGCCTGGCGCCACACGATCGGCGGCTGACGCGGCGACCGATCAAACGGTCGCCGCCGCAGAACTTCGATAGCTCTCAGTATTCCAGCGGCAGCGTCGCATTCTCCAGCCACGCCTTGACTTCGTGGTCATGGATCAGCGGCATCAGCGCTTCACGAGTCTTCACGTGATAGTCGTTGAACCAATGCAACTCGTCATGGGTGAGCAATTCGGGAATGACGAGGTTGCGGTCGATCGGGCAGAAGGTCAGCGTCTCGAAGCTCAACACCGGCATGTCGCCGCCCTCGACCGCTTCGGCATCGCGCACATAGATCAGGTTCTCGATGCGGATACCGAAGGCGCCCGGCCGGTAGTAGCCCGGCTCGTTGGACAGGATCATCCCCGGCAGAAGCTCCTGCGTCGACATTCTGGAGATCCGCTGCGGACCCTCGTGAACCGAGAGATAGGAGCCGACGCCGTGACCGGTGCCATGCCCGAAATCGGCCCCTGCCCGCCACAGCGCGATGCGCGCCAGCGGATCGAGATCGCAACCACGTGTGCCCTTCGGGAACCGCGCCGTGCTGATCTGGATCATCCCCTTCAGCACCAGCGTGAAAAACCGCTTCTGCTCTTCCGAAACCGTGCCGACGCCCACCGTGCGGGTGATATCGGTGGTGCCGTTGATGTATTGCGCGCCGGAATCGATCAGGAACAGCTCGCCCGCCTCGAGCTTGCGGTTGCTCTCGGTCGTCACCCGGTAGTGCATGATCGCCGCGTGCGGTCCGGCACCCGAGATCGTGTCGAAGGAAATGTCCTTCAGTGGGTTCTGCATGCTCTGCCCGACCTTGGCGCGCGCCGCCTCGAGCGTCTCGGCGACCTCGATCTCGCTGACCGTGCCGGGCTTGGTCTGCGCCAGCCAGCACAGGAACTCGACCATCGCCGCACCATCCTGAAGATGCGCTGCCGCCGAACCGTTGATCTCGACGCTGTTCTTCACCGCCCGCGGCAGCTTCGCCGGATCGTTGCCCTCGACCACGACACCGCCTGCCGCGCGGATGATGCTGGCAAGCCCGTAGGAGGTGAGATCGGGATCGACCAGCACCCGGCCGCCATCCCTGGACACCGCCGAAAGCGTCTCCTCGAGCGCCGATGGAGGTAGCTGCGCGCACATCTGCGCCAGATAGGCCTCCTGCTCGATCCCGGTCTTGCGCTTGTCGAGAAACAGGTCGGCCTTGCCGTCGGCGTAGATGATGGCGCGGGCCAGCGGATGCGGCGTGTGCGGCACATCGGCGCCGCGAATATTGAAGATCCAGGCGACCGACGACGGATCGGCGATCAGAACGGCCTTGATATCCTTGGCCTTAAGATCGGCCGCGATCTTGGCGATCTTCTCATCGGCGAGAGTACCCGCCTGCGCCACGTTCTGGATGGCCACGGCGCCCAGCGGCTCCTGCGGCCGGTCGGCCCAGAGCCTGTCGAGCGGATTGTGGGGAAGGATGACCAGCGAGCCACTGATCGCGTCCAGCGCCTTTTCCAGCCGCTTGACCTCGGCGCCAGAGTGCAGCCACGGATCGATCCCGAGCCGCAGCCCCTTGGCGCCGTGATTGCCGAGCCACAGATGCGGCGGCTCGTTGACGAGGTCGCCACCCGTAAACACCGAACCGTCCACTTGCTCGGCGAGCTGCGTCACATAGCGGCCGTCGACGAACACGATCGCTTGCGAGCGCGTCACCAGCGCCATGCCGGCCGAACCGGTAAAGCCCGTCAGCCACGCCAGCCGCTCCGAACATGCCGGCACATATTCGCCGTTGAACTCGTCCGCCCTGGGGACAAGAAAGGCGTCGATGCCCAAATCGTCGAAACTTGCACGCAGCGCAGAGGTGCGATCGCGGCCGAATTGTGGCGTGGAGGTGACGTCGAAAGACTGGTACATGCTCAAAAACCTGATGTTTGTTCCGAATCCGGCAGGCCGAATGGCCGCTATGTTATCGGAATTTCACGCGAACGGGAGAAAAATGGAGAGAGCCCGTCAGCCGAAAGCCGCGTAATATTTGGGCGGAAATGAGGCGCAATTTGCCGGCTTGGCACGCTTTATGCATTGGCTGCATGGCTCCCATGAGACAAACCCTCTGCCTCGATTTTTTCAATCGGTTATAAGGCACTCATCGAATGGTTCAAAGTGAACCGGAAACAAAAGGAATTTTGAAATGACTGCCTCTCTGTCGCGCTCCGCTTACAGCAGCCCGGTACAGGCTGGCGAGCGCCAGACCGTCCGTCATGTCATCGGCGCTCGTCGCCCGCTGAACGAAGGCCCCCGCACCATTCTGGGCGGCGCCGCAAGAAGCTACGCATTCTGAGCAACGCGCCGCTCCGCTCTCCTCCTCCCTCACCGGAACGGCGATCAGAATAAGTAGACGTCTGCTTGAGCACTCCTCCTCATCAAGCTCGCAGACATGATCGGGAAACCGGTCACAAGGCGGTGCCATTGGCGCCGCCTTTTCTTTTTCCCCATGCAGCAATCGGCGCGCACAATAAAAACCCGAGGCCATGAAGACGCTCGGGTTTTTATTGTGGGATCGAAGAGGATGCCGGTTTTACGGACGGTCGAGATGGATCGTCACCCAGCCATTGCGCCAGATGGTGCGCACATGCCTCAGATGCGCGCCATTATAGGCCGCCAGCACCTTCCAGCGCTGCGCCGCCAGAATGCCCGAAAGGATCACCGACCCGCCCGGCGCCAGATGCGTGACGAGCTGCGGCGCCATCTTGATCAGCGGTCGCGCCAGAATGTTGGCGATGATGAGATCGAACGGACCATGGTTCGAAAACGCCGTCGAATGAAACCCGGGCGCCGTCTCGGTGACAATACCGGACGCGATGCCGTTGCGGCGCACGTTTTCGGCCGCGACACGGGTGGCGATCGGATCGATGTCGGTGGCGAGAACCGGAATGTTCTTCAGCTTGCGCACGGCGATCGCCAGAACGCCGCTGCCGGTGCCGAGATCGAGCGCGTTGCGCACCCGGCGCGAGCGCACCACCCGGTCGATGACCTCGAGGCAGCCCGCCGTCGTGCCGTGGTGGCCGGTGCCGAAGGCCTGGCCGGCATCGATCTCGATGGCGATATCGCCGGAGCGCACCTTGTCGCGGTCATGCGACCCGTGCACCAGAAAGCGCCCCGCCCGAACCGGCTTCAACCCCTCGAGCGACTTCGCCACCCAGTCGACATCGGGAATGACCTCGCGCTCGACCGCCATATCGGGAAACGCTTCGGAAAGCGCCGCCTCGACGCGAACGCGGACGTCGTCCTCGTCGGCGAGCATCATGTAGACGGAGGCTTCCCAGATGTCCTTCTTCTCGTCGATTTCGGTGGTGGCGATGGCGAAGTCTTCTTCGCCGAACACGTCTGACAAAAGGTCGAGCACTTCCCCGGCCAGCACTTCTGTCGTCGTCACATAGAGGCGGATTTCACTCAAGGTCGGTCTTTCCCGTTACAACGCGCCGTCGATCCACGGCGGCGGCGGCGTGTCGTATCCCGCAACGCCGGTCAGCAATCTTCGTTGGAATGCAGGTAGTCTAAAAAGCACCGGCACCGCAAGGTTTCGGATCGAAATTGCCAGTCGATTGCGCATCGCAATCAGCGCCGTCAGCTGCCTGGTCTGTTTCAACACCGTCTTGACCGCCGGCAGCCGCAGCCGGCTGTACTCGCCCTCGCGGCCCTCGGAAATCAGATAGGCGAGCCAGCAGGCATCCTCGATCCCGAGGTTCATGCCGCGCGCACCGGCTGGCGAATGGATGTGCGCCGCGTCGCCCGCCAGAAACACATTGCCCTTCGCCATCGTCTCGACATGGCGGAAGTGAATGCGAAACTCCGAGGCCCAGAGGCGCTCCGCCACCGGCGCGGGATGCACGATCTTCGTCTCGAAATCCGGCAGCGTCGAGATGAACCGCAAGACGTCGCGCTCGACCGGAAGCCTGCCGATCATGCCGGGATCGAAGAGCTGCATCTCGAAGAAATGCGGATCGATCTCTCGCTTGTAGCGAAAGTCGGCGAGATAGAAGCTGCTCTCCAGCGCCTCACCCGGAAAGCCGATGCCGACAGCCTTGCGCACCACCGAATGCGCGCCATCGGCACCGATGACGATATCGAACGTCGCCGTCTCGACCGTCCCGTCAGGCCTGCGCAGCGTGACGACGGGCTTGGCATCGCCGGATACCTTCTCGATCGCGGTCTGCCATTCGGGATCGACCTCGTAATCATCGAGCTTGCTCAGGAGCAGCCGTTCGGTGTGTCCCTGCGCCAGCGCATAAATGGCGCTGAAGCGCCCCGGCAGCTTCGTCGTGTCGACCGTCGCCAGGCGATTCCCCCAGGAGGTCGCGCGAAACTGCGCGATCTGCTGCGCCTCCTGCAGGATGGCATCCGTCACCCGTGACGGACCAAGCAGCGTCAGTGTCCGGGCATTGACGCCCAATGCCCTGCTTTCGGCAAGTGGAACGGGCCCGACGTCATTGTCGACGACACGCGGGCGAAAGCCGCGTCGGGCGAGTTCGAGGGCAACAGTAAGACCGGTCGTGCCGGCGCCTGCAATCAGAATGCTGCGATGCCCCGGCGCCATGACGTCATCCCTTGTTGGCGAGGTTCTCCAGCTTTTTTACCGCCGTATCGGGATTTTCGCCATAGGCGATCGTGCCGGCGAAACGGCCCTTGGAATCGAGCAGGAACACCGAGGCCGTGTGGTCCATCGTATAGTCGCCATTGGGATTGTTCTCGTCGACCGGCACCTTCTTGGCGTAGACGCGGTAACCCTTGATCACGTCCGCCACCTTGTCCGGCGCGCCCGAAATGCCGACGATGCGCTTGGAGACGTTCGACACATACTGGTTCATCACATCAGGCGTATCGCGCTCAGGATCGACGCTGACGAAATAGGCGTGCAGCTTGTCGCCATTGGGATCGACCTGCTTCAGCCAGCCATCCAGCTCGAACAGCGTCGTCGGGCAGACCTCGGGGCAATGAGTGAAGCCGAAGAACACCGCCGACGGCTTGCCGCGAAACGCCTGCTCGGTGATCGGCTTGCCATCCTGGGCGACAAGCGTGAACGGCACGCCGAACGGACCATCGGAGGCCACCTCCTTGGTCTGCGTCACATTCAAGGTCAGCCATCCCAGGATACCGGCCATCAGAAACACGGCAACCCACACGGCGATACGCACTGTTTTCATCGATAAATTCCTCGCCCCAGGGAATGATCCCTTCGCTTGCCTGATAACGCGTCGCCGGCAGCCACGCAATTCAACAAGACGTTTTTCGAGCCGTGATGAATTGCCTCACCCAATCAGGAGCGCAATCGCGGACCCGCCATTTCCATGCGCGGTATCGTTAGCAAATACTTAAAAAATCATAGGCATATTTAGCCCCGGATAGGACGCTCGCCGTTCGACTGACATGATGTCCGGCTGGAGCTTGATCCCGCATATCCGCTTGCTGGCGAATGAGAACATGACCGCGCTCATCGCGGAGGGGACAAGTCTTCACATGACAGACATGACAGTGCGTAAGAGCCTTTCCGTCAGCCAGAGGCTCGGAACGCTCGCCGGCGCGGCATTGATCGGCTTCGGCGCGATGATGGGCATCGGATGGTACGAAAACATCACGGTGCGCACGGCGCTCGATCGGGCCAATGAAATTCAGGCAAGCGTCGACTATATCAACGAGATGCGCACCGCCAACCTCACGCTCATTCTGGCGGCGATGGACACCATCGTCGATCGCGACAGCAAGGTGGTCACGGCGGAACGCCTGAAGCTGATGAACGATTCGATCGCGCAGCTCTCAAGCGGCTCCAGCCAGATGCGCCTGCTCGCCGACGAAATGAACGCCGCCGCCCTCGTCTCGAATTACGACGGCGATGTCGCCGCCCTCAAGCAGAGCATTCTCGGCGACCTCAAGAATGCCGTCGAGACAGGTGCTCCGGCAGCCGCCTTCGACCAGCTGGACGACGCAATCGACAGCGGCGGCGACAAGCTGACCACGACGCTGGACAAGCTGGCGCTGGATGGCGGCGCCATCGCCAAGAAGCGCATCGAGCAGGCCAACGTCATTTCCCAGAACGCCGTCTACATCCAGATCGGCCTCGGCATCATCGCCATCCTGTGCATGGCCGGCCTCCAATACATCCATGGCGGCTCGATCCGCCGTGGCATCGAAAGCGTTCGCGCCAGCATGCAGCGAATCACCAATGGCGATCTCGACAGCCCCGTCCCTGCCACCCAACGCGGCGACGAGATCGGTGACATGGCCCGCGCCGCCGAAGGGTTTAGACAGGCGGCGATCGACAAGCGCGCGCTCGAACAGCGCAGCGAAAGCGAGCGCCAGCAATCGGACACTGAGCGCCGCAGCCGCGACGCCGCCAAGCTCGCCGACACCGAAGCGCTCAACACCGCCGTCACAGCGCTCGGCCAGGGCCTGAAGCGCCTTGCCGCCGGCGATGTGACAGCGACGATCGCAAACGCCTTCAAGCCGGAGCTGGAGGGCCTGCGCGCCGACTTCAACCAGACCACCGCGACGCTGCGCCAGACGATGACCGAGATCACCCGCAACGGCACATCGATCCAGGCCAACGGTCGGCAGATGCGCTCGGCCGCAGACGACCTCGCCAAGCGCACCGAGCAGCAGGCAGCCTCGCTGGAGCAGACATCGGCCGCACTCGACCAGATCACCACCACCGTGCGCAACGCCACCAACCGCGCCGAGAGCGTCGGCCAGATGGTTGCCCACACCCGGGAGAACACCGCCAAGTCCGATATCGTCGTCAACGACGCCATGGCCGCGATGGAGCGCATCGAGACCGCCTCGCGCGAGATCGGCCAGATCATCAACGTCATCGACGAGATCGCTTTCCAGACCAACCTGCTCGCGCTGAACGCCGGCGTCGAGGCAGCGCGTGCCGGCGAGGCCGGCAAGGGATTCGCGGTCGTTGCCCAGGAAGTGCGCGAACTCGCCGTGCGCGCCGCCAACGCCGCCAAGGACATCAAGACGCTGATCGGCAAATCCGGCGCCGAAGTGAAGACCGGCGGCGAGCTGGTGACGGCCGCGGGGCAGGCTTTGCGCGAAATCGGCGAAGATGTTTCGCGGATCGACGAACATGTTAAATCAATCGTAACCTCTGCACGCGAACAATCGGTAGGACTGAACGAGATCAATACAGCCATCAGCCAGATGGACCAGGTCACGCAGAAAAACGCGGCCATGGTGGAAGAGACGAACGCGGCAAGCCATACGCTTGCCACCGACGCCGATCACCTGATCCAGCTGATCGGCACGTTCAATATCGGCGAGGGCATGAATGCCCGTCACACGCCGCGGGAAGCATCAGCAGCCTCGCATCCGAAATCATCTCCCGCCCGAGCCCTCATCGGCAAGGTCGCGGGCGCATTCAGCGGCGGCAGCGCCACACGAGCCATGGCCGCTCCGGCCGGAGACAACTGGGAAGAATTTTGATCATGAATAGCACTGTCATCAACCAGACCGGTTCTCATCTGGAGATCGTGTCCTTCCATCTCGGCGAGCAGGAATTCTGCATCGACATCATGGCGATCCGCGAAATCCGCGGCTGGGCGCCGGTGACCCCGATGCCGCACACGCCGCCCTATGTTCTCGGCCTCATCAACCTGCGCGGCGCCGTCATCCCCGTGATCGACATGGCCTGCCGCCTCGGCATGAAGATGACCGAGCCGTCCGAGCGCTCCGCCATCATCGTCACCGACATCGCCGGCAAGCTGGTCGGCCTTCTGGTGGAGCAGGTTTCCGACATGATGACGATCAAGAGCGAAGACCTGCAGCCCGCGCCGGAAATCATTCCGGAAGAACAGCGCGCTTTCTGCCGCGGCATCGTGGCGCTGGAAAAGACCATGGTCTGCTTCCTCAACCTCGATACCGTCATCGCCGACGAACTGTCGCGCGAAGCCGCCTGAGCCAGATCGACCATTTCAATGCAAGACAGCCCGCGACGGATCCGTCGCGGGCTGTTTTCACTGAAGCAAACATTGCTGCTTGGAAAGCCTAACCGGAGATCTCGACGGAGAAGGCAAAGCGCGCGGTCTTGCCCGCTTCAAGCGTCTGGCTGTAAGGACGCTCGGCAAGAGCCTTGGAGCCGCCATTCTCGGCCGCCATGCCATGCCACGGCTCGACGCAGATGAACGGCGCGCCGGGCTTCTGCCAGAGCGCCAGATTGGGCAGGTTGTCGAAGGTGAAATGCAGGGTCGGTCCACCCTGAGCGCTGTAGCGCAGCCCCTCTCCCGCCCCCTCGGGAAAGACCATCGCGTCCTCATCGAACATCCTGTGATCAAGCACCAGCCGACCGCCCTTGAACGGCGACGGATGCTTGGCAAAGGACAGCAGCCCGCCGGACAGGCGGATGAGATCGGGCTCGCCGCCATTGTCGAGCGTGATCACATGATCACTCCCCTCAGCACCCGGCAGCGGCCAGACGAAGGCGGAGTGGAAGCCGAGCCCGAACGGCATCGGCCGCTGATCGCGATTGGTCACTTCGGCGGCGACCGTCAGCGTGCGTCCCTTGAGGCTGTGCTCCACCGCAAGCACGAAATCGAAGGGATAGGCGGCCTTGGTGGCCTCCGACGCCTGAAGCTCGTAGCGGCACATCGTATCGCTCGACGCGGCAAGCGCGAACTCGGCACGGCGGGCAAAGCCATGCTGGTTCATCGGATAGCTCTTGCCTTCGATCTCGACCGCATCGTCGGGCGCCTTGCCGACGATCGGAAACAGGATGGGCGACCGTCCGCTCCAGAACGCCGCATCGCCGTTCCAAAGCAGCGAACGGCCGCCGCTGGTATCAAGCGTCTGCATCTCGGCACCCAGCGACGATACATCGACGCTCAGAAAATCGTTTGCTATCCTGTAGATACCAGGCATCGTCGGTCCTCTTCCGTATGATCTCCGGCGCGGACCTTATCTGCGCCGCGTGACGATTGCCATATGGCAGGAAACGACAAGCGCAGGCTTCACCGAAAGTTGCGCGCGGCCCGCGACCCTATTGCGGCTTGCCGTTCTTCCAGGTCACGGTCTGGCCGTAGAGCGACACCGTGGAGATCGCCATCTTCGCCGATCCGTTGGTGAGTTCGCGCGAATGCGCCAGATAGATCAGCGTGTCGTTCTGCTTGTCGTAGATGCGGGTGACGACGAGCTTCTTCCAGACCAGCGAGATGCCCGACTTGAACACCTCGTCTCCGCCCTTCGACAGGTCGATGTCGCCGATCTCGATCGGCCCGGTCTGATGGCAGGAAATGGCGCTGTTCGACGGATCCTCGAACCAGTTGCCGTTCTTGACGCGATCGATGACGCTGCGGTCGAAATAGCTCACATGGCAGGTAACGCCCCTGACCTCAGGATCGGCCACCGCATCGACGAGGATATCGTTGCCGATCCAGTCGACCCCGACCTTGCCGACGACATCCGCGGACGCAGCGCCGGCGGACACAGCAGCGAAAACGGCTGCGGAAAGGGCGAGATTGCGAAGTCTGGACATGGTGGATTCCCTCGGCGGCGCTTCAATGGTGCGCAAGCTAAGATAGGCCGGGCTTGCCGCATTGCAAGAAACACCGCGCCCATGAGTTGAGGCCAGGAACCGAGGCGCGCCGCGCCGGCTTCACCGTCCGCAACAAGCCGCGCCTTTAGCCCTTGCGGCAGGTGCAGGGCTCGTAGCCACGCGACGTCAACCGCCCCGGCTTCATGCCGATGAATTCGGGGATCGCATGCACCGCCGCAGCGCCCACATGCCGCGCCATGGCGATAGCAGCCTGCGCGCAGACAGCCGCATCCTCGGCAGCGTTATGGTGCGCGAAGCGAAGACCGAGATGCTCGGCCAGAACATTCAGCCGGTGCGACAGGAAATGCGGCCAGATCCGCTGCGACATCTTCAGGCTGCAGAGGTAGGTGATTTCAGGATAGGCCTGCCGATAGCCGTCGAGGCACGCCCGCCAGACGCTGAAATCGAAGGAAGCGTTATGGGCGATCATCGTAGCACCCCTGAAATCGTCGACGAACTCGTCCATCACCTCGGGAAACGCCGGCGCATCCTCGACATGCTCGGGCCGGATTCCGTGGATGGCGATGTTCATGCCGGAAAACCGCATCTCCCGCGGCCGAATCAACCGCTCCTCCACCCTGGTCACCACCCCATCCTCGATCCAGGCAAGCCCGACCGAACAGGCACTGCCGCGCTGCTCGTTGGCGGTTTCGAAATCGATGGCGATGGTTTTCAAGGGGATGTCCGATTCTCTAGTCTGCATCAGGCATATCTGGGAAATTCGCGCTCTCATAGGCTTCAATCGCATCTGCCAGCATGTCGAAGCGCTTCGACTCAGGTGTACCGAGCGGAGGTGGCTTATCAAAGTAAGGTGTGATCTCGGCGATAGCCCAGGCAAGATCCGCCTCGTTTCTGATAGGTCTGATAGCGTTCATCGTACCGTCTCCGTATCGATCCTGTCATATTCGGCATGCGTGCCGACAAACTTCACCAGCACCCGCTTCGTAGAATTACCCGGATGAGTTGACAAGGATAGCGACATATCGCAACCTTACGAAATGATCGCGAACGCAACCATGATGACCCTTCATATCACCACGCCCCCTTCAGGGTGCGCGGGCGCTGTGCTGTGTTGAACGCATAGCGATCATCCCGAGAACCCTGCCGAGGCGAGCAGGGTTTTCAAGCCGGCTCTCCTCTCGTATCGATAAAGGAGAGCCAGCATGCCCAAAGTCCCTGAAAATTCGCAGCCTAATCCTACCGCGCCGGCCGGCGACATCCGTGTGCGCGCCCTGCTTTCATCGGATGCCGAAGCACTCGCCGAGTTGACGAACCTTCCCGGTTTTCGTGCCGGCACGCTGCGTCTGCCCTATCCATCGGTGACCGAGGTCCGCAAGTACGCGGAGAACCCCTCGCCCGGCGCACTCAATCTCGTCGTGACGCTCGACGACAAGATCGTCGCCAATGGGGGGCTCAACCGTTTTTCGGGGCGCCGGCAGCACGTCGCAAGCATCGGCATGGGCGTGCATGACGACTTCGTGGGCCGAGGTTTTGGTAGAAGGCTGCTGGCGGCCATGGTCGAGGCGGCGGATGACTGGCTCGACATCAAACGCCTTGAGCTCACCGTCTACACTGACAACGAACCCGCCATCGCGCTCTACCGAAAATTCGGCTTCGAGCAGGAAGGGCTGCTGAAATCCTTCGGATATCGCGCCGGCGAATACGTCGACGCTTATGCGATGGGGCGGTTGCGATGAGAGCACGGTGGTCGGCCTATCAACCGATCACCGTCAACCAAACATCACCACCTCACCCACCGATCAACGCCAGCCACTCGTCCTCGTCCATGGTCTGGACACCGAGTTCCTTGGCCTTATCGAGCTTCGATCCGGCACCGGGACCGGCGACCAGGATGTCGGTCTTCTTCGAGACCGAGCCGGCGACCTTGGCGCCGAGGCTTTCGGCGCGCGCCTTCGCCTCGTCGCGGGTGAATTTTTCCAGGCTGCCGGTGAAGACGACGGTCTTGCCGGCGACGGGGCTGTCGGAAGTGGCGATCTGCTCGGCGGCCTCCGGCGTCACCTCGTCCAGCAGACGTCCGACGACATCGAGATTGCGCGGCTCCTTGTAGAACTCGACGATGGCGCGGGCGACGATCTCGCCGATGCCCTCGACATTGTTCAAATCCTGCCAGGCGTCCCCACTGAGTGACGACGCTTCTTTCATCGCGGTCTCGAAGGCAGCATAGGTGCCATAGTGGCGGGCGAGCAACTTGGCGGTGGTCTCGCCGACATGGCGGATACCGAGTGCATAGATGAAACGGTTGAGCGCGATCGAGCGGCGCTCGTCGATGGCGTCGAACAGCTTCTTGACACTCACCTTGCCGAACCCGTCGATATTCTCGAGTTTGGTGAGCGTCGAGGCCTCCTGCCGCTTCTTCAGGGTGAAGATATCCGGCGCCGTGCGGATCTTCAGCGCGTCGTCCTCGCTCTCGAAGAAGAAGTCGACCTGCTTGGTTCCGAAACCCTCGATGTCGAAGGCGTTGCGCGAGACGAAATGCTTCAGGTGCTCGGTGGCCTGCGCGCGGCAGACGAAGCCGCCGGTGCAGCGCGTGACGCTGTCGAGCTTGCCGGTCTTCTCGTTGCGCTCCCTGACGGCATGCGACCCGCAAACCGGACACGTTTTCGGAAACACGTAAGGTTCCACCCCCGCCGGCCGCTTCTCCATCACCACGTCGAGCACCTGCGGAATGACGTCCCCTGCCCGCTGCACGATGACAGTGTCGCCAATGCGGATGTCGTGCTCGTTTTCGCGGATGCGCTCGCCGGAATTGCCGATGCCCCTGATGTAGTCTTCGTTATGCAGCGTCGCATTGGTGACGACGACGCCGCCGACAGTCACCGGCGTCAGCCGCGCCACGGGTGTCAGCGCGCCGGTACGGCCGACCTGGATGTCGATGTTTTCGACCGTCGTAAACGCCTGCTCGGCCGGGAACTTGTGCGCGGTGGCCCAGCGCGGGCTGCGCGAGCGGAAGCCGAGGCGCTGCTGCAGGTCGAGTCGGTCGACCTTGTAGACGACGCCGTCGATATCGTAGTCGAGATCGGGTCGCTTGAGGCCGATCTCGCGGTAGTGTCCGAGAATATCCTCGACCGAGGACAGCCGCTTCATCAGCGGATTAACAGGAAAGCCCCATTTGCCGAAGGTCTCGACCATGCCCATCTGCGTGTCTGAGGGCATCTCGGAAATCTCGCCCCAGGCATAGGCGAAAAAGCGCAGCTTGCGGCTCTCCGTCACCTTGGCGTCGAGCTGGCGCAGCGACCCCGCCGCCGTGTTGCGCGGGTTGACGTATGTCTGCTTGCCCTCGGCTTCCATTTGCGCGTTGAGCGCAAGGAAGTCGCTCTTGGCCATGTAGACCTCGCCGCGCACCTCGACGATATCGGGCGCATCGGATGGCAGCGTGTTCGGGATCTGCTTGATCGTCTTCACATTGGCGGTGACGTTCTCGCCCGTCGTGCCGTCGCCGCGCGTGGCGGCACTGACCAGCTTGCGGTTCTCGTAGCGGATCGACATCGACAGGCCGTCGATCTTCGGCTCGGCGGTGAACGCGATGGAGCCGTCGGGCAGCTGGCCGAGGAAACGATAGACCGAGCCGATGAAATCCTGCACATCCTCGTCGGAGAATGTGTTGTCGAGGGAGAGCATCGGCCGCGAATGCGTGATCGGCGCGAAAGTCGGCAGCGGTGCGGCGCCGACCCGGCGCGACGGGCTGTCGTCGCGGATGAGGTCCGGAAAGCGCGTCTCGATCGCATCGTTGCGCCGCTTCAGCGCGTCGTACGCGGCATCCGAAATCGCCGGCTGGTCCTTGCCATGATAGAGCTCGTCATTGCTGGCGATCTCGGCCGCCAGAAAGGCGAGCTCGGCTGCGGCCTGCTCTTCGCTCAGGGTTTCGACGGGCGTTTGGTTGGCGGCGGACATGGCAGACTCCCTTTGAGGAGTCGTTTTCTAGAGCAATTCTCGCTGAGGAAAAAGCGCCGCTTTCTGGTTGTCAGCAACTGGTTGCGGGTCGGCCCGATGATCGAGTGGGCGGATTGTCACTGCCGACGCTCCAGCCAGCAACCTACTCGCCCGCCGTCAACAACCGCTTGGCGGCCGCCCTCGCCTCTTCCGTCACCGAAGCGCCGGCCAGCATACGGGCGATCTCCTCGGTGCGGTCCTTCGGCTCCATCGTCGCCACCCGGGTCGCGATCTTTTCGGAACCCTCGGAGGCCGGCCCCTTGGAGATCAAAAGATGCGTCGCAGCCCGTGCCGCCACCTGCGGCGCGTGGGTGACTGACAGTACCTGCACCTTGGCCGACAGCCGCTTCAGCCGCTGGCCGATCGCATCGGCGACAGCGCCACCGACGCCCGTGTCGATTTCGTCGAAAACAAGCGTCGGCGCCGAGCCTCGATCGGCAAGCGCCACCTTGAGCGCCAGCAGGAAACGCGACAGCTCGCCGCCGGATGCGACTTTCATGATCGAGCCGGGGCGTGTGCCCGGATTGGTCTGGACGTGGAATTCGACGACGTCGATGCCCTCGGCCGCCGCTTCTTCCGGATTGGAGGCAATCTCCACCATGAAGCGGGCGCGCTCCAGCTTCAGCGCCGGAAGCTCAGCCATGACAGCCTCGGCAAGCGCCTCGCCGGCCTGGTGACGCTTGGCCGAGACCACCTGTGCCGCCGCCTCGTAGGCAGCCCTGGTCACGCCGACTTCGGCCTCCAGCTTGGCAAGCTTTTCCTCGCCGGCATCGAGATCGGCCAGATCGTTGCTCATCCGGATCGCAAGCGCCGGCAGCTCGGTGACCGGCACCGAATATTTGCGCGAGGCGCCGCGCAGCGCGAACAGCCGTTCCTCGACGCGCTCGAGTTCCTTGGGATCGTATTCCGTCTTGCGCAGTGCTGCTTCCACTTCCATCTGCGCGTTGGACAGCTGGTCCAGCGCCGCGTCGAGCAGCGCCACGGTGTCTTCGAGCAGGCCCGGCGCCTCATGGCTCTTGCGCTCCAGTCGGCGCACCAGCGAGGCAATATGGGGCACGGGAGAGGCATTGCCGTTCAGGAACTCGGAGGCCTCGGCGATGTCGCCGGCGATCCGCTCGGCCTTCATCATCTTCTGCCGGCGCTCGGCCAGTTCGTCCTCCTCGCCGTCCTGCGGCGAGAGCTTGTCCAACTCCTCGACGGAGGCGCGGATGTAATCCGCCTCGCGCGCAGCAGCCTCCACCTTCTCGCGGTGCTTCTTTAGCGTCCGTTCGGTATCGCGCCAGACGCGATAAAGCTGCGAGACCCCGGCCACTTCGTCGTTGATGCCGGCGAAGGCGTCGAGCAGGATGCGGTGTGCGTGGGTATCGACCAGCGCCCGGTCGTCATGCTGGCCATGGATTTCGACCAGCATCTGGCCGGCCTGGCGCATCAGCTGCACGCTGAGCGGCTGGTCGTTGACATAGGCCTTGGTGCGGCCATCGGCGCTCTGCACGCGTCGGAAGATGAGGTCGCCGTCATCGTCGATGCCGTTGTCGCGCAAGAGCGTGCGTGCCCGGTGGTCGGGGCCGACGTCGAACACGGCGGTCACCTGCCCCTTGTCCTCCCCGTGGCGCACAAGGCCGCCATCGCCACGCCCGCCAAGGGCGAGCGACAGGCTATCGAGCAGGATGGATTTGCCGGCGCCGGTCTCCCCCGTCAGAACGGAGAGGCCTGCCTCGAAGGCAAGATCCAGCCGCTCGATCAGGACGATATCGCGGATCGAAAGCTGGATCAGCATAGGCCTTAGGACCCGAGCAGGAGTTTCTTGCCGGCTTGCGAAATCCACGAGCCCTGATTTTCACGCGGCTCGGCGCCGTTGTTCTTCAGCAGCTTGTAGGAATCCGCGTACCACTGGCTGTCAGGATAATTGTGGCCGAGAACGGCAGCGGCCGTCTGGGCTTCCTCGACGATACCCATCGCATAATAGGCCTCGACCAGGCGAGCGAGCGCTTCTTCGATCTGGTTGGTGGCCGGATATTTTTCGACGACGATGCGGAAGCGCGAGATGGCGGCAAGGTATTCCTTGCGCTCCATGTAGTAGCGGCCGATCTGCATTTCCTTGCCGGCGAGCTGGTCGCGGGCAAAGCGGATCTTCGCCTGCGCGTCGTCGACATATTCGGAATCGGGATAGTTGTCGATCACCGCCTGCATAGCCTCGACGGTCCTCGCGGCAGCGCGCTGATCCTGCGTCACATCGACGATCTGCTTCGAATAGGTCAGGCCGATCAGATACTGCACATAGGCAGCGTCCTTGGACTTCGGATACTGCGCCATGTAGCGATTGCCGGAAGCCAGCGCTTCGTCGAGGCGGCCCTGGCGGTACTTCACGAAAGTGCTCATCACGAGACCCTTGCGGGCCCATTCCGAGAACGGGTTCTCGCGGTCGATCGAATCGAACTTGCGCGCGGCTTCCGCCATGTTGCCGGCCTTCATGTTGGCCAGACCCTGATTGTAGAGAACATCAGGCGGATCGCTCTGCAGGCCGAGCTTGGTAATATCGATATCGGGGTCCGATTGGCATCCGGAAATCAAGGCACCTGCGCTCAGCACCAGGAGCGATGCGAACAAAGCACGCGCTGTCTTCATCATACTTTCAGACCCTGCATAACCCATCGGAACATCCCAAGAGCCGCCATCCCTCAACGGCAGCCACGCCTCGCTGGCGTTTCTAGCCACAAATGCATGGCCAGAGCAACGCATTGATGATGCATTAACGCATTTTTGTGGCGGCCCCGCCGATAATCGTCTGTTTTGTCCGGATAATCCCCGATTATGCCCAGCTAAATATTTGCCAGGAAAGGTCTATCGGGAATCACGCCTGCCTGCCGCACATAAAGAAACCGCCCCCCGAAGGAGGCGGCCCTGGCCTAGTAATGCGACGGAGGTCAAGCCGACCAGGGAGCAAATTCAGGTGCGTTGACGCGAATGAAATCGCGCGGCGCGACACGCTGGCGCGGCGCCGATGTCTCGACGACCTCGTAGGCACTGGGGTCGCTGAGCAGCGCCTTCAGCGCATTGGCGTTCATCTTGTGGCCGCCGCGATAGGAGCGGTAGCATCCGATGAACGGTGCGCCGGCAAGCGAAAGGTCGCCGACGGCATCGAGCGTCTTGTGACGCACGAACTCGTCCTTGGCGTAGCGCAGGCCTTCGACGTTGATGACAGTGTGGTCGTCGGAGATGACGACCGAGTTTTCCAGCGACGAACCGAGCGCATGGCCGGAAGCCCACAGGCGTTCGACATCGCGCATGAAGCCGAAGGTGCGCGCACGCGACAGTTCCGACTTGAAGACGGATGCCGTCATGTCGCCTTCCCACTTCTGGCGGCCGATCAGTGGCGTGTCGAAATCGATCTCGACTTCGAAGCGCATGCCGTCATAGGGGCGAAACTCGCTCCAAGAACCGCCGTGCTCGATGCGAACCGGCTTGGTGATGCGGATGTAGCGGCGCTTGACGCCGAGCGATACGAGACCCACCTGCTCGATGGCGTCGATGAAGGGCATCGAGCTGCCATCCATGATCGGCATTTCGGCGCCGTCGACTTCGATGACGACGTTGTCGAGACCAAGCGCGTAGACGGCGGCCATCACATGTTCGATCGTCGCGACAGAGCGCGCCGGAGAAAAGCCGAGAACGGTGCACAGGTCGGTGTTGCCGACCTGCGAGGAAACAGCGCGAAGCTCGGTGACTTCGCCGTTGTCATGCATGCGATTGAACACGACACCAGTGTCGGCTTCAGCGGGGTTGAAGGTAATCGAAACGTCAGCACCGGAATGAACGCCGATCCCGGAAAGAGAGACCGGGCGCGATACCGTCGTTTGAAAACCCAACATGCCAATAACCATTAATCTTGCCTTTATTATCCCTGGCGATCCGCTACGACCCGTATGCCGAAACTCATCCGCCAAGGCTTATTCTCTCCATCGCAGTGCTGCGTCAAGGCGCACGTAGACGGTTTGTCAGCCCATACATACGTGTGCCCGCGCTGCAATCCAAATCACTGTTTCTTTCGCTTTGTTACGAAAGCATGCACTTGAAATCACAAGGCAATCAGGCGCAAATCGGAGTGCCTGATACAACAATGCCCGGGAGCGAACTCCCGGGCTGTTTCGTGGCGATTCTAGGCGCTTCTATCAGTTCGACTGGCGGCGAAGGAAGGCCGGAATTTCGAGCTGATCGTCTTCCTGCATCATGCGGGCCTGCGGTACGGCGCGGCCCTGATCGTCCAGGTTTCCGCGACGTGGCGCATAGAGGCTTGCTTCCGGAGACAGCGGGCGACGCTGCTGCGAGGAGGCTGCCGGAGCCGACGTCATCTCAGGCGCGACTTCCTCTTCGCGGCGACCAAGCGAGTTGGTGATCCGCTTCAGGAGGCCCATCGGACCGCGCTCTTCATGCGCATGCGACACCGGTGCCGGCTGCGAACGATGATCGATCTCGGCCTGAACGACCGGCGGGAAGTCCTCGACCTTCGGCATGCGGACCGGCTGCTGCTGCATCACAGGAGCAGGCTGCTGCATGACCGGCGCCGGCTGATGCATGACTGGCTGCGGAGCCGGCTGCTGCATCACGGGTGCCTGCTGCTGGACCGGAGCCGGACGGATGACCGGGGCAGCCTCAGGAGCAGCGAAGATCTTCGACTGCGGGCGGAAGGTTTCCTGCGGAGCAGGCTGCTGGTGAACCGGGGCAGCCGCGCGCGGGGCGTGGATGTCGAGTTCGCGTTCCATTTCGGCTTCAGCCATGCGGATGGTCTGGGCGATCTGGTCGGCCTTCGGTGCCTGCTGCATGACAGGTGCAGGCTGGACTGCGGCCGGCGCCGGAGCAACGGCCGCGGAAGGACGGATAATCGGCTTCTGGACCGGCTGGAAGGTCTTGCCGGCGTCCTGGTTCATCGCACGGTCGATACCGGTTGCGACGACGGAGACGCGGATGATGCCTTCAAGCGATTCGTCGAAGGTCGCGCCGAGGATGATGTTCGCATCCGGATCGACTTCTTCGCGGATGCGGGTTGCTGCTTCGTCGACTTCGAACAGGGTAAGGTCGCGACCGCCGGTGATGGAGATCAGCAGGCCCTGTGCGCCCTTCATCGACGTCTCGTCGAGCAGCGGGTTGGCGATCGCGGCTTCTGCAGCCTGCATCGCGCGGCCCTGGCCCGAAGCCTCGCCGGTACCCATCATCGCGCGGCCCATTTCGCGCATGACCGAACGGACGTCGGCGAAGTCGAGGTTGATGAGACCTTCCTTCACCATCAGGTCGGTGATGCAGGCGACACCCGAGTAGAGAACCTGGTCGGCCATCGCGAATGCGTCGGCGAAGGTCGTCTTGTCGTTTGCGATACGGAACAGGTTCTGGTTCGGAATGACGATCAGCGTGTCGACCGACTTCTGCAGTTCCTGGATGCCCGCTTCGGCCAGACGCATGCGGCGACCGCCTTCGAAGTGGAACGGCTTGGTCACGACGCCAACCGTCAGGATGCCCTTGTTGCGGGCGGCCTGGGCAACAACAGGAGCCGCACCGGTACCGGTGCCGCCGCCCATGCCGGCAGTGACGAAACACATGTGGGTGCCGTTCAGGTGATCGACGATTTCGTCGATGCATTCTTCAGCAGCTGCACGGCCGACTTCCGGCTGCGAACCCGCGCCGAGACCTTCGGTGACGCTGGCGCCGAGCTGGATGATGCGCTCTGCCTTGGTCATCGTCAGTGCCTGGGCATCCGTGTTGGCAACGACGAAGTCGACGCCCTGGAGACCAGCGGAGATCATGTTGTTGACAGCGTTGCCACCGCCACCGCCGACGCCGAACACAGTAATGCGCGGCTTCAGCTCAGTGATATCTGGCGTATGCAGCTTGATAGTCATGGTACCCGTTCCTTCTCTTTATGGCCGCATCGCCACGCCGGCCAATTCACTCAATTTCTAGAAGCTTTCCTTCAGCCACTGGCCCATCCGGGCGAAGCGGCTGCTATTTCCGCCAAGCGACATGAGCAGACCGCTCTGTGACGCATGTGTTTCCTGGTCCGCAACCTGCGGATAGATCATCAGGCCAACCGCCGTCGAAAAGGCCGGACCCTTGGCCGCCGTCGGCAGTCCCGAGACGCCCATCGGGCGGCCGATACGGACGTTGCGGGCAAGGATCTTGCGGGCAACGTCGGCAAGGCCGGTCAGCTGGCTTGCGCCGCCTGTCAGCACGACGCGCTTACCGACGATCGGGCTGAAGCCCGAGCGCTGGATACGGTCGCGAATGAGTTCCATCGTTTCCTCGATGCGGGCGCTGACGATCCGCGACACCAGTGCGCGCGGCACCTGCGTCGGCAGATCTCGGTCGTCCTCGCCGATCGGCGGGATCGAGATCATCTCGCGCTCATCGGAGGAATTCGGCATGGCCGAGGCATGAACCACCTTCAGACGCTCAGCGTCCTCGATGCGGGTCGACAGGCCACGCGCCAGATCGGTGGTGACGTGGTGGCCGCCGAGACCGACGGCATCCGTGTGCACCAGCTTGCCTTCGGCAAAAACCGAGATCGTCGTCGTGCCGCCGCCCATGTCGATCGCCGCACAGCCGAGTTCGACTTCGTCGTCGACCAGGGCCGCAAGACCGGAAGCGTAAGGCGTCGCGACGATGCCTTCGACAGACAGATGCGCGCGATTGACGCTGAGCTCGAGGTTCTTGAGAGCCGTGCGCTCGGCCGTCACGACATGCATATCGACGCCGAGAACGTCACCATACATGGACAACGGATCGCGGATACCGCGTTCGCCGTCCAGCGAGAAGCCGGTGGCCAGCGAGTGAAGCACGGCGCGATCCTGGCGCAGCGATTGCTGGCAGGCGGCCGACAGCACCTTCTTCAGATCGTTCAGCTCGACTTCCTGGCCGCCGAGATCGATGGTGGCGGTGTAGATGTCGCTGGTGAGGCGGCCGGCCGTCAGGTTGACGATCAGGCTCTCGACGGTGAGACCCGCCATGCGCTCTGCGGCATCGACCGCGAGCCGGATGACGCTCTCGAGTGCATCGAGATCCGAGATCGCGCCGGTCTTGATACCGCGCGACCGCTGATGGCCGATGCCGATGATTTCGATGTTGTGCGTGCGACCGGGGAGTATCTGGCTCTCCTCGCGCGGCGTCAGCCGGCCGATCATGCAGACGACTTTCGTCGAACCGATATCGAGCACGGAAACGACATGCGACCGCTTGGACGAAAGCGGCTTCAGGCGCGGCAATCCAAAATGGGACGAACCGAACAAGCTCATATATTCTGCCCCGCCTTCTTCAAATCCTTGGTACGCTGATCGAGAACAAGCTGACGGCGCGCCATGGCTTCAGGCGTCAGTTGGATGGCCATGCGATCGGCAAGACGCAGATCGACGGCCGCGATATCGCGATCGAGAAGCGCCTGATCGCTATTGAATTTCGAAAGGCGCGCCAGCGCCTGGTCGACATCGTCTTCCGGCAACTTGACGACGACGCCATTGTCCATGTGCAGATCCCAGCGACGGCCGGAGACCCAGACATAGGCCTTCACGCGCGCCTTGATATCGGGCCACTTGGAAAACGCGTCCGCGAGCGACGCGGCAGCCACTTCAGCACCGCGACCGACAACGAGCGGAAGCTGCGAAAACTTGTTGTCGCGAAGCGGCGCGATGACCGCCCCACCCTTCTCGACCAGCGAGAGCTCGACGCCATGCTGCCAGATCGCGTAGGCTTCGCGCTCCTTGAGCTTCACCTCGATCGTCTTGGGATAAACCTTGCGAACATCGACGCTCTCGACCCAGGGTAGCTTCGCGATCTTCTGACGCGCCGCATCCACATCGAGCGCCACGAGCGAGGTCGTGCCGTCGAGACCGATCAGCTGAAGGATATCGATTTCGGAGGTCTCGGAGTTGCCGGACACTTTCACGTCCTCGACGGCAAAGCCGGCGGCAGCCGTCGTCGCCTGGGCAACAACTTCCGTGTGACCACCGAGAGACATACCGTAGAAGCCGGTCGCAGCGAAGAACGCCAGCGCCGACACCGTGCCCGTATGGGCAGGAATATAGATGCGGCCGCTGCCAAGACTGACAAGGAAGCGGACGACGCGGCGCAGTGGCCGCGGGAGCACGATGCGCCCATCGCCTTCAGCATAGGAAGGCTCGGCTTGATGGCTTGGGCGCCCCATCCTTTTGACCGTTACCGAGAACAAGAAGCGTCCTCCACCATCCAACGAAGAAATTCACCAAACGAGTAGCCGGCATGACCGGCCATTTCGGGCACAAGCGATGTTGGAGTCATGCCTGGCTGAGTATTGATCTCCAGCCAGATGATTTCGCCGTCTTCGGAGAAGCGATCGTCATACCGAAAATCCGACCGACTCACTCCACGGCAACCAATTGCTTGATGCGCCCTTAGCGACAATGATTGTATTTTTTGGTAAATATTCGGTGAAATTTTCGCCGGGATGACGTGTTTCGAGCCACCGGCCACATACTTGGAATCATAGTCATAGAAGCTGTGACCCTGCGGAACGATCTCGGTAACCCCGAGCACAGTGTCGCCCATCACGCCGCAGGTCAGCTCGCGCCCGTGAACGTAACGCTCGACGAGAACTTCCTCGCCATACTTCCATTCGGCCGAGCCGATGATCTGCGGCGGACGCGACTGGTCCTCCTGCACGATGACAACCCCAAAGCTCGACCCCTCGCGCACCGGCTTCACCACATAAGGTGGCTTCATCGGATGCTCGGAAGGAAATTCGAAGCGGTTGACCACCTGCGACTGCGCGACCGGAATGCCGGCGGCGGCGGCAACACCCTTGGCCTTGCTCTTGTCCATGGCGAGCGCCGAGGCGAGAACGCCGGAATGCGTGTAGGGAATTTCGAGATATTCGAGGATGCCCTGGATCAACCCATCCTCGCCGAATGGCCCGTGCAGCGCATTGAAGGCCACGTCGGGGCGCAGCACCGAAAGCTTGGCGGACACATCGCGATCGACATCGATACGGGTAACCTGGAAGCCTTCAGCCTCGAGAGCATCCGCGCACGCCGCCCCGGAAGACAGGCTGACAGGCCTCTCCGAGGAAAATCCGCCCATAAGGACAGCGACATGCTTGCGACTCATAGATACCCCCAAAATAATCCGTACCCTGCATTCCAAGGCTTGCACCAAGCTGGCTTTCTTCCGAATCTGGCTCGCCTGGCACACGTGTATTAGAGCAGCATTATAGTTAACGAAGCGTTTACTTTCGTTAACCTCCGGCCTTCGAAGGCACGAATTGGCACACAACCAGGGCAAGCCAAAAACGCAAAAACCCCGCAACGCCAAGCGCTACGGGGCCTTCGTCAAAGCGAAGCAAAAAGTTTAAGCGTCTTCGCCAACCGCCTTCCAGGCGAGCCCGCCAAGCACGCCGCCCGCAATCGGCGCCAGCCAGAACAGCCATAGCTGCTGCAGGGCCCAACCGCCGACGAACAACGCCTGCCCTGTCGAGCGCGCCGGGTTTACCGACGTATTGGTGACTGGGATGGAGATCAGATGGATCAGCGTCAACGCCAGCCCGATCGCGATCGGCGCAAAGCCGGCGGGAACACGGCTGCTGGTGGCGCCGAGAATGATGAAGATGAAAAATCCGCTTAGAAGCACTTCGATGACAAGCGCAGATGACAGCGAAAATCCGCCCGGCGAATGATCGCCATAGCCATTGGCCGCGAACCCGCCAAGCTCGAAACCCGCCTTGCCGCTGACCACGACATAGAGCATCGCCGCCGCCCCGATCGCCCCCAGCACCTGCACGACGATATAGGGCAGCAGGCGGCCGGGCGGCAGCTTACCCGCGATGGTCAGCCCGACAGAGACAGCAGGGTTGAAATGCCCCCCGGAAATGCCGCCGACAGCATAGGCCATGGTCAGTACCGTCAGGCCGAATGCCATGGCGACACCGACGAAGCCAATTCCAAGTTCCGGAAACGCAGCGGCAAGCACGGCACTGCCGCAGCCACCAAACACCAGCCAGAAAGTGCCAAGAAATTCTGCAACAAGACTTTTCTGCATATTTCCCTCCCACCCCTACAATCAGGGGACTTATAGGAAATCCGCTATTTATTGAGTACGGTCAAGAACAGCTGCAGCTGATGTTTCTGGCTCGAAAAGCCCACGCTGTCGTTTTTGTCCGTTTATTGCGCATTTGGCATTTGCGCCGAATTAAAATTGCGTTATGAGCGCCATGCCTCCCAAGGCATTCAACTGAAATCCCGATTGGAATGAAAATGTCAGACGCGATATCAAGAGTATCGCCGACAGCCGCTTCATCGAACAGTGCACAGCTCAACTCGCCGGCACGCGTTCTGATCGCGAGCGTCGTCGGCACCACCATCGAATTCTTCGACTTCTACGTATACGCGACAGCGGCCGTGCTGGTCTTCCCGACGCTGTTCTTCCCGAACAGCGATCCTACGACCGCGCTGCTCGCCTCCTTCGCAACCTTCTCCATCGCCTTCTTCGCCCGTCCCCTCGGCGCCGTGGTCTTCGGCCACTTCGGCGACAGGATCGGACGCAAGACGACGCTGGTCGCAGCCCTGCTGACGATGGGTATCTCCACCGTCATCATCGGCCTGCTGCCATCTTATGAATCGATCGGCGTTATGGCACCTCTGCTGCTGGCGCTTTGCCGTTTCGGCCAGGGCTTCGGCCTCGGTGGCGAATGGGGCGGCGCAGTGCTGCTGGCGACGGAAAACGCGCCCGAGGGCAAGCGCAGCTGGTACGGTATGTTCCCGCAGCTCGGCGCACCGCTCGGCCTCTTCCTCTCCTCCGGCATCTTCTGGGTGCTGCTGCAGTTCATGCCGCAGGAACAGCTGCTGGCCTGGGGCTGGCGCGTGCCGTTCATCGCCTCGATCGTGCTGATCGTCATCGGCCTTTGGGTTCGCCTGTCGATCACCGAAACGCCTGATTTCCAGAAGGCCATCGACAAGCAGGAGCGCGTCGCCGTTCCGGTTGCCGAAGTCTTCCGCAAGCACAAGCGTAGCCTGTTCCTCGGCACCTTCGTGGCGCTCGCCACCTTCGTGCTGTTCTACATCGGCTCGGCCTACCTGCTCTCCTACAACGTCAAGGTCCTGAAGATCCCGTTCCTCGACGCGCTCGAGATTCAGATGGTCGGCTCGATCTCCTTCGGTATCTTCATCCCCATTATCGGCAAGCTCGCCGAGCGCTTCGGGCGCCGCGAGATGCTGATCCTGACGACGGTGCTGATCGGCCTGTTCTCCTTCCTCCTGCCTGGCCTGATGGCCGGCGGCGAAGGCGGAATCCTGGTCTTCGCAATCGTCGCGATGGCCCTGATGGGCATGACCTACGGCCTCATCGGCACGGCGCTCGCAGCGCCCTTCCCGACTGCCGTGCGATACACCGGCTCGTCGATCACCTTCAACCTCGCAGGCATCTTCGGCGCATCGCTGGCGCCCTATATCGCCACCTGGCTGCAGGCGAACTACGGCATGCTCTATGTCGGCTACTATCTCGGCCTTTCCGCCGTCATCACGCTGATCTGCATCCTGGCCTCGCGCCGCGACGAAGTCTGATCGAAGCGTTCATCGCAAATTAGGGGCCGCGACGGGAAACCGCCGCGGCCTTTTTCGTTGTTGTCTGTTAACGCCCCGCCGCTATTTTCGATGCGAGCAACTGCTGGGGAGAGACGAATGCTGACACGACGATCGCTGCTGACGCATGGGCTGGGCGCCGGCCTGTCGCTTAGCCTGCCGCCCCTCGCCCGCGCCGCAAGCGTCCCCAATATCGACGTCACCTTCCTCGTCATCAACGACATCCACGCCTGCCGCATCGGAGATGGCCTAAGCCCCAATTGCGAGGCCGAGGGCAAGACCGACGCCAATCTGCTTCGCCATATCAGGGCACTCAACAACATCCACCGCCAGACATGGCCCGAAGCGATCGATGGAAAGCCCACAGCCTTCGCGCTGGCGGGTCAGCCGATCGCCAAGCCGCAAGGCGTCATCGTCTGCGGCGACGTCACCGATGACGGCGGCGGCCAGATGGCGGAGTTCGCGGAGGGGTCGCAGCTCCTGCAGTTCTCGCACCGCTACCAGCAGGGCCCCGGCGCTGATCACATCCATTTCCCCGTCTATGTCGGCCTCGGCAACCACGATCTCGACCAGGACGGCCATCCCCCGCAGGTCGACTGGTACCGCGACGAGTTGCGCGACTACGTGCAGCTGAACCACAAGCCGAGCGTCTTCTTCAAGCCTGTGGTACCCGTCGACAATTACGACGAGGCCTCCGACAACTACTCCTGGAACTGGGGCGGGCTGCATCTCATCCAGGCGCAACGCTATGGCGGCGACAACACCAAGGGCACGGCCAACAGCCTCGACTGGATGAAACGCGATCTTGCAGCCTATGCATCAGACGGCCGCCCCGTCGTGATCTTCCAGCACTATGGATGGGACAAGTTCTCGCTCGAACGCTGGGATCCCGACAAGAGCACCTTCACCGATCAAGGCAGCGGCGCGCCGCACTGGTGGGGTGAATCAGAACGTCAGCAGTTGCTCGCAACCCTTGAAGGTTACAACGTAATCGGCATTTTCCACGGCCACGAGCACGATACACGCATGGCCTATCAGGCCGGCGGCATCGACGTCTTCAAGGCGCGCGCCGCCTTCATGGGCGGCTTCAGTCTTGTGCGTATCAAGGGGAATGTGATGGATGTGGCGATCGGCGACGCCAGCGACGATGTCGGCGGGGTGACCTTCACCAACGCCTTTACCAAACGTTTCGGCTAAGGCGCATCACGCAACGTGGTGCCGCAGTTCCGCGGCACCAACACTTCTAAAGCCTACTCGCTCGTTACGCCCTGGAAGGGGCGCACTTCGCGGCCGGGCATGAACAAGCCCAGGCGCTTGATTTCCCATTCCAGCTTGATGCCGGAATTTTCGAACACTTCGCGGCGAACCTGCTCGCCGAGATATTCGAGGTCGTAGCCGGTCGCCTGTCCGTTGTTGATCATGAAGTTGCAATGCAACGACGACATCTGCGCGCCGCCGATGACGAGACCGCGGCATCCCGCTTCGTCGATCAGCTTCCACGCGGAGTGACCTTCGGGGTTCTTGAAGGTCGAGCCGCCGGTCTTCTCGCGAATCGGCTGCACTGTCTCGCGGTGGCTGCGCACAGCATCCATGTCGGCGCGGATCTTGGCGCGATCCTCGGCATAACCCTCGAACAGCACCGAGGTGAAGATCAGATCGTTGGCCACCGACGAGTGACGGTATTCGTAGCCCATCTCGGCGTTCGACAGAACATGGCGATTGCCTTTGCGGTCGATCGCGGTGACTTCGACGACACGATCGCGCGTCTCGCCACCATTGGCGCCGGCGTTCATGCGCGCGGCCCCGCCGATGCTGCCGGGAATGCCGTAATAGAAGTGGAAGCCGCCGATGCCGTTGTCCATCGCCATCGCCGCGACGTGCTTGTCCGGGCAGATGGCGCCCGCGCGCACGCGGTTTTCGCCCGCAAGCTCGACCGAGCCGAAGCCCTTGGCGGACAGACGCAGCACCACGCCGGGAATGCCCCCGTCGCGAACCAGGATGTTCGAGCCGACGCCGACCACTGTCAGCGGCACTTCGTCAGGCAGCAGCTTCAGGAAGGTGATGAGGTCGTCTTCGTCGTGCGGCTGGAACATCAGTTCCGCCAGACCGCCGGCATGGAACCACGTGACGCGATCCATCGGCGCATCCGGCGTAATCCTCCCGCGGACGTCCTTTACACCGTCGCCAAGCGACGCAAGAAGCTTTTCCCCATTCACCTGTTTCATGCAGATATACCCGAAAGGCCTTCCAGTTGCTTGGGCAGCGCCGCTGCCCAGTAAGTGATACTCCCAGCCCCCAACAGAACCACGAAATCGCCTGGCTTTGCAATCTCTGCGACCATTTCAGGCAAAAGCTCGGGTGAAGCGAGGAAGCGCGCATCGCGATGCCCGCCCGATTTGATCAGCGAAACAAGCGCTTCCGCGTTTGCGCCCTCGATCGGTTCTTCACCGGCGGCATAGACGGGCGCCAGGAAAATGCTGTCGGCGTCGTTGAAGCAGGCCGCGAATTCCTCGAAAAGGCTGGCGAGACGCGAATAGCGGTGAGGCTGGTGCACGGCGATGACGCGGCCCTTGCAGGCCTCGCGCGCGGCCTTCAGCACGGCCTTGATCTCGACCGGATGGTGCCCGTAGTCATCGAAGATCTGCACGCCGTTCCATTCGCCGGTCAGCGTGAAGCGGCGCTTGACGCCACCGAAGGAGGCAAGCCCCTTGGCGATATCCTCGCTCGACATGCCGAGGCGATTGGCGACAGCAATTGCGGCGGTCGCATTCGAAACATTGTGGCGGCCGGGCATCGGCAGAACGAGGTTGTCGAGCTTGATCACCTGACCGGTCCGGCGGCGACGGATCTCAACATCGAAGGTCGAGCGCGCCCCGTCGATGCGCACGTTCATGAAACGCACGTCGGCCTGCGGGTTCTCGCCATAGGTCACGACCTTGCGGTCCTCGATGCGGCCGACCAGGGCCTGCACTTCCGGATGATCGAGGCACATGACGCCGAAACCGTAGAACGGCACGTTCTCGACGAACTGCCGGAAGGCTGCGCGCACGGCGTCGAAATTGCCGTAGTGGTCGAGATGTTCGGGGTCGATATTGGTGACGACAGCGACATCGGCCGGGAGCTTGAGGAAGGTGCCGTCCGATTCGTCGGCCTCCACCACCATCCACTCACCCTCGCCC
Organism: Hyphomicrobiales bacterium; assembly: GCA_900472605.1. GTDB lineage: Bacteria > Pseudomonadota > Alphaproteobacteria > Rhizobiales > Rhizobiaceae > Rhizobium. The sequence continues at coordinate 32,215 of UCJD01000013.1, forward strand.
ATGCGGGCGTTGGTGCCGTAGGCATTGATGATGCCGCCATTGATCACGGTCGGATCGAGCCCGCCGGCTTCGAGCAGCGTCGCGACCATCGACGTGGTCGTCGTCTTGCCGTGCGTGCCGCCGATCGCGATCGCATTGCGGAAGCGCATCAGTTCGGCCAGCATTTCGGCGCGGCGCACGACAGGCAGCAGCTTTTCGCGCGCGGCGATCAGTTCGGGATTGTCCTTCTTGATCGCGGTCGAGACCACGACGACCTCGGCATCGCCAAGGTTCTCGGCCTTGTGGCCGACGAAGACCTCGATGCCCTTGTCGCGCAGGCGCTGGACGTTGGCGCTATCGGCCTGGTCGGATCCCTGGACGCGATGGCCGAGATTATGCAGCACCTCGGCGATCCCGCTCATGCCGATACCGCCGATGCCGATGAAATGGACGAGGCCGATGGCCTTCGGCATTTTCATGCGCTTTTCCCCTTGAACTCTGCAATTGTACGTCCCGCCGCAATAGCCTCTACCATGTCGGCAAGCAAGTTCGCAGCATCGGGTTTGCCAGCCTGCTTGGCGGCTGCCGCCATCCTGGCGAGCTTTTCCGGGTCGTTCATCACATGCGTCAGGATAGAGGCGATCTTCTCCGACGACAATTCGGCCTGAACGATCACCTTCGCCCCGCCAGTCGCCGCCAGCGCCGCCGCATTGGCCGCCTGGTCGTGGTCGAGCGCATGCGGATAAGGCACGAGGATCGCCGGGCGGCCGATCACCGAAATCTCGGAAACGGTGGACGCGCCGGAGCGGCAGATCACCAGATGCGCCTTGGCCAGGCGCTCGGCCATGTCGGTGAAGAACGGCGCGATCTCGGAGGCCGCCCCCATCTCGAGCTTGGCGACGCAATCGCCGACCATGCCCATATCCTCAGGACGAACCTGCTGCGTGATCCTGAGCCGCGCGCGCAGATCGTCGTCCAGCAGGCTGATCGCCGTCGGCATTGCCTTGGAGAAATATTGTGCGCCCTGGCTGCCGCCGAAGACGACGAGATTGAACGGCTCGCCTGCATGCGATGGCGTATAGGGCACCTTGGCCGCCTCGATCACGGCCGGGCGCACCGGATTGCCCGTCGTCACCGTCTTCTCGGGTAAGGCGCCACCATTCTCTGGCAGGAAGCCACCGGCTATCGCCTTGACGCGATTGGCGAGCGCCTTGTTGGCGCGCCCCATGACGGCGTTCTGCTCGTGGATGACAGTCGGCACATTAAGACGCGAGGCGGCAAGCAGCGGCGGCACCGTCGGGTAACCGCCGAAGCCGACGACGACCACAGGTTTCAACCGCGAGATCAGCTTCTTGGCCGCCCGCATGCCGCTCCATAGCGTCCACAGCGTCTTGACGACGGCGACCGGGTTCTTCGAGGCGAGCGTCGCCGACGGAACCACGTGGATCTCGTCGGCCGGGAATTTGCCGGCATAGCGCTCCGCCCGGCTGTCCGTCACCAGATGCACGGAATAGCCGCGTTCCCTCAGCTTGTAGGCCAGGGCCTCCGCCGGAAACACATGGCCGCCGGTTCCCCCGGCGGCAAGCAGAACGATGCCTTTGCTCATGAACTCTTACTCCGCCGGAATACCGTGCGCGACGCGGAACAGGCTCCGCTCCTGCGCACGCTTTTCCGGTCTGTGACGCGTCAGCGCGAGAATGAACCCGGCCGTGACGCAGATGGCGACCATCGACGAACCGCCGTAGGAAATCAGCGGCAGGGTCATGCCCTTCGCCGGCAGCAGTTCGAGATTGACGCCCACGTTGATGATGGACTGTATGCCGATCTGCAGCACGAGGCCAGCGACGGCAAAACGGTTGAAGTCGTTGCGCTCCTTGTAGGCGTGCGACAGACCGCGCAGGACGAGCGCCGAAAACAGTAGCACCAGCGCGATGCAGAAGATGATGCCGAACTCCTCGGCCGCAACCGAGAAGATGAAGTCGGTGTGCGCATCCGGGATGATCCGCTTGACGATCCCCTCGCCCGGTCCCTGGCCGAACCAGTCGCCACGGATGATCGCTTCGCGCGCCGTGTCGATCTGGAACGTATCGCCTTCGCCAGTCATGAACTTGTCGATACGCAAAGCCACGTGCGGGAAGACGTAATAGGCGCTGACGAGACCGCCGACGCCACCGGCGCCAAGCACGATGATCCACAGCCACGGCATGCCGGCCATGAAGAACATGCCGCCCCAAACCGCAGTGGTCAGGATCGTCTGGCCAAGGTCAGGCTGCGCCACGAGAAGGGCAGCGACAATGCCGAAGAGGATGATGGCGAAGAGATTGCCTGGGATTTCCGGCTGGCGCGCATGCTCGGCAAACAGCCAGGCGCAGACGACCACGAAGGCCGGCTTCATGAATTCCGACGGCTGGATCGAGATGCCGGCCAAGGTCACCCAGCGGCGCGAGCCCTTGACCTCGACGCCGAAGAACAGCGCCAGAAGCATCATCGCGATGGCGACGATCAACAGAAGGATCGCGGTGCGGCGCACCTGCCGCGGCGTCAGGAACGACAGCCCGATCATCACCGCCAAAGACGGGATCATGAAGGCCGCGTGGCGCTTGACGAAGTGGAACGGCTCCAGCCCGATGCGTTCGGCCACCGCCGGCGACGCGGCGAAAGACAGCATGAAGCCGATGCCCATCAGGAAGATGAACATCGCCAGGAAGAACCGGTCGATGGTCCAGAACCAATCGGCCAATGCCCCGCGTTCCGCACGACTTACCATGTCACTTCTCTCCTGTTGCCGAGCTGATCAGCATGGTCACTCCGTCGAGCGCTGCCACATGGCTGACGAATGCATCGCCCCTGACTTCGAAGTTCTTATACTGGTCGAAGCTTGCGCAAGCCGGTGCTAACATGACAGCCAGCGGCCCGCTTTCATCCTTCGCAGCATCGGCTGCCGCATGCGCGACCGCCTGATCCAGCGTTCCCGAGATCTCGTAGGGCACCGCCTCGCCGAGCGTCGCGGCAAACTCCGCCGCCGCCTCGCCGATCAGATAGGCCTTGGCGATGCGCGGGAAGAACGGCGAAAGCGTCGTGATGCCCCCAGCCTTCGGCAGCCCGCCGGCGATCCAGTAGATCCGGTCGTAGCTCGACAGCGCCGGTGCGGCCGCATCGGCGTTGGTTGCCTTGGAGTCGTTGACGAACACCACATTGCCGCGCCGTCCCACGGGCTGCATGCGGTGCTTCAGGCCGGGGAAAGATGCAAGGCCCGCGCGGATATCCTCGACCGAAACGCCGGCCGCAAGGCAGGCCGCAACGGCCGCAGCCGCGTTCTGCGCGTTGTGGCTCCCACGCAGCGTCGGAATGCCGTCGAGATCGGCGATCGGCAGCGCCGCACCCGCATGCGCCTGGATGAGCTTCGTGCCCTCGGCATAAATGCCGTCGGCGAGCACATGGCGGCGGGAGATGCGCGTGACCTTGCCACCTGCCCGCTCGATGCGGTCGGCGATCATTTCGCAATGGCTGTCGTCGACGCCGACGATGGCGACGTCGCTGCCCGCGACCAGCCGTTCCTTGACGTCGGCATAATGCTGCATCGTGCCGTGGCGGTCGAGATGGTCGGGCGTGAGGTTGAGCAGGATACCGGCCGACGGATTGAGCGTCGGCGCGAGATCGATCTGATAGGACGAGCATTCCACGACATAGAAGCGACCAGCCTTGGGCGGCTCGAGCGTCAGCACGGCCGTGCCGATATTGCCGCCGAGCTGCGTATCGCGGCCACTCGACTTCAGGATATGGGCGATCAACGCCGTCGTGGTAGACTTGCCGTTGGTGCCGGTGATCGCGATGAACGGAGCATCCGGCGCATGCGCCCGGCGCTCGCGCACGAAGAGCTCGACGTCACCGACGATATCGACACCGGCGGCGCGCGCCAGATCGACCGTCCAGTGCGGCTTCGGATGCGTCAGCGGTACACCCGGCGACAGCACGAACAGCGACTGCGCATTCCAGTCGATGGTTCGGAGATCGGCGGTATGGATGCCCTCCGCCGCGGCCTTGGTGACGCTGTCGGGATTGTCGTCCCACGCCGTCACGTCAGCGCCGCCCAGAATGAGCGCGCGCGCCGTGGCGAAACCCGAACCGCCGAGCCCGAAGAGCGCGACCTTCTTGTCCCTGAGCGTGGTGACCGGAATCATGATCGTTTACCGCAGCTTCAGCGTCGACAGGCCGAGCATGGCCAAGCCGACGGCGATGATCCAGAAGCGGATCACGACCTGGCTTTCGGTCCAGCCCTTCTTCTCGAAATGGTGGTGGATCGGCGCCATCAGGAACACGCGCTTGCCCGTCATCTTGAAGTAGCCGACCTGGATGATAACAGACAGCGTCTCCATCACGAACAGGCCGCCGATGATCGCCATGACGATCTCGTGCTTGGTGGCGACGGCAACCGTGCCGATCGTGCCGCCGAGCGCGAGCGAACCGGTGTCTCCCATGAAGATGGCGGCCGGAGGGGCGTTGAACCACAGAAAGCCGAGCCCCGCGCCGATGACCGCGCCAAGCACGACTGAAAGCTCGCCCGTGCCGGGCACGAAGTTGATCTGCAGGTAATTCGCGAACACCGCGTTGCCGGCCAGATAGGCGATGACGCCGAAGGAGGCCGCCGCGATCATCACGGGCACGATCGCCAGACCGTCGAGACCGTCTGTCAGGTTGACCGCGTTGCCGGCGCCGACGATGACGAAGCCGCCGAACACCACGAACATGATGCCGAGATTGATCAGGAAATCCTTGAAGAACGGGAAGGCAACCGACGAACCGAAGGTCGAGCCGGCAGGGCTCGAAGCAAGCGACGTCCGCATCATGAAATAGACGGCGATACCGGCAATGACGAATTCGATGCCGAGGCGCGCCTTGCCGGAAAAGCCCTTGTGGCTCTGCTTGCTGACCTTGAGATAGTCGTCATAGAAGCCGATCGCGCCGAAGCCGAGCGTGACGAGGAGCGTCGCGACCACATAGACGTTGGAGAGATCCGCCCACAAGAGCGACGACCCGACGATGCCGGCGAGGATCATCAGTCCGCCCATGGTCGGCGTGCCGGCCTTCTTGAAGTGCGTCTGCGGACCGTCTGCGCGGATCGGCTGGCCCTTGCCCTGGCGGATGCGCAGCGAATTGATGATCATCGGCCCGAACAGGAAGACGATCAGCGCGGAGGTGAAGAGAGAGGCGCCCGTACGGAACGTAATATACCTGAACAGGTTCAGAAACTTCAGGTGTTCCGACAGTTCGACTAGCCAAATCAGCATTCAGGGCCCCTTGTTTACCCGCTCAAAATTCGCGTTGCGTGTCGGCAAATGGCGGGAACTTGTCAAGCAGCGCGGCGATAATCTTGCCGAAACCGATGCCCAAGGACGATTTTACCATCAGCACGTCGCCTACCGCGACCGAGTTCAATACGTGGTCGACGAGATCGTCCGTCTGCGCGCGATGCACGACGGAAACGCTCTCGGGAAGTGATTCTTTCAGTGTCAGCATCTCCTGGCCTGCAAGCCAGACATACTCAATGCCGGCGGCCAAGAGCGGCCCGGCGAGGTCGGCATGGACCTTCTGCGAGTATTCGCCCATCTCCAGCATATCGCCGAGCACGGCGATGCGCCGTCCCGACCCCGTCGGAACCGAGCTCGCGAGCAGCGCGATGGCCGCGCGCATCGAGGTCGGGTTGGCGTTGTAGCTCTCGTCGATGACGGTGAAGCTGCCATGGCCGATCGACAGCTTGTGGCGGCGCCCCCTGCCCTTTTCAGCCTGCAGCGTTGCCAGCGAGGCGATGGCAGACTGCATATCCGCGCCGACGATCTTGACGACACCGAGTGCCGCCAGCGCGTTCTCGGCGATGTGCCGTCCGGGCGCGCCGATCGCCACCTCATGCGTCTCGCCGTCGATGGTAATCCACAAGGTCGAGCTCTGGTCGCCGCCGTTGAACTCCGCCATGCGGAAATCCGCCTTGGCGTGCTGGCCGAAGGAATGGATGTGCTCGATGCCGCAGGCCTGCGCCGTGCGCTCGAGGAAATTGAATTGGTCGTTGTCGCGGTTGAGCACGGCATGACCACCCGGCACGACGCCCTCGAAGATTTCCGCCTTGGCGGTGGCGATCTCGCGGATGCTCTTGAAATTGCCGAGATGCGCCGGGGCGATCGTGGTGATGACCGCGACATGCGGCTCGATCATCTTCACCAGCGGCCGGATCTCGTCCGGGTGGTTCATGCCCACTTCGAACACGCCGAAATAGGTGTCGAGCGGCATGCGCGCCAGCGTCAGCGGCACGCCCCAGTGGTTGTTGAAGGACGCGACGGACGCATGCACCTTGCCCGATGGGGCGAGCACGCGGCGCAACATCTCCTTGGTGGTCGTCTTGCCGACGGAACCGGTGACGGCAATGATCTGGGCACGTGAGCGAGCCCGTGCAGCAAGCCCGAGCTTGCCGAGCGCCACAAGCACGTCCTCGACGACGATCATCGGCACCGTCAGGCGGCCCATGGCCGGCAGCCGTGCCTCGCTGACGACGAGCAGAGCCGCGCCGTTGGCCATCGCCATGGATGCGTAGTCATGACCATCGACCCGGTCGCCTTTGATGGCGAAGAAGGCCTCGCCCGGCTGGATCGAGCGGCTGTCGATCGCAATCCCGGTGATTCCCTCCGGCAGGTTGCCGAACGGGCGGCCCGCCATGGCGGTGACCATGTCCTGCGTCGTCCAAAGCCAGTTCACGATTTCAGCTCCTCCAAAGCCTTGCGCAATTCGGCGTGATCCGAGAAAGGCAGCGTCACCGCGCCGATCGTCTGGCCTTCCTCATGTCCCTTGCCGGCCACGATCAGTGTATCGCCCGAGGTCAGCATGCTGACGGCCGCGTGGATTGCTTCGGCACGATCGGCAATCTCGGTCGCGCAGGTCGCCGCGGCCATGATCTCGGCGCGGATCGATGCCGGCTCCTCCGAGCGCGGATTGTCGTCGGTGACGATAACCACGTCGGCCAGCCGGCAGGCGATCTCGCCCATGATCGGACGCTTGCCGCGGTCGCGGTCGCCGCCGCACCCGAACACCACGATCACCCGACCGGTCGTGAACGGACGCACCGATTCCAGCACGTTGGAAAGCGCGTCCGGCTTGTGGGCATAATCGACATAGGCGAGCGCGCCGTCCTTCGTATGACCGACAAGCTCGAGCCGGCCGGAAGCGCCCTGCAATTTCTCCAGTGCCGCCATCGCCACCTTGGCAGGGACGCCGGTCGACATGGCAAGACCAGCGGCGACAAGCGCGTTGGCGACCTGGAAATCGCCGGCCAGCGGAATATCGACCTCGAAGATCTGCCCTTCGGCATGAATTTCGGCGACCTGCTTGTGACGGAAATGCTCGACCCGCTTCAGCGTCAGGTATTCGCCCTTGCGGCCGACGGTGCGTACCGTATGCCCGGCGTCGATCGCCGCCTTGATCGCCTGCTCGGACCACGCGTCATCGGAAAAGACGACAGCCGGCGAGCCCTGCGGCAGCAGCGTATCGAACAGCCGCATCTTGGCGGCCATGTAGTCCTCGATCGTCGGATGGTAATCCATGTGATCACGGCCGAGATTGGTGAAGGCAGCGGCAGCCAGCTTGACGCCGTCAAGCCGCGACTGGTCGAGACCATGGCTGGAGGCCTCCATCGAGGCATGCGTCACGCCTTCGTCGGCCAGTTCGGCGAGCAGCTTGTGCAGCGAGATAGGGTCCGGCGTCGTCAGAGAGCCGTAGTCGTTGCGGGTCGGCGAGACGACGCCCGTGGTGCCGATCATCGCGGCCGGATGGCCGGCGAAAGCCCAGATCTGCCGGGTGAAGGAGGCAACAGAGGTCTTGCCGGCGGTGCCCGTTACGGCAACCATCGTTTCAGGCTGCTTGCCGTAGAAATTGGACGCGGCGACCGACAGGAAGCGACGTGGTTCGCTGACCACGAGAACGGGAATGGACGCCTCGGCTGGATGCGAGGAGATGGCAACGACGGCACCGCGGGCGGCGGCATCGGCGATGAAGCCCGCTCCATCCGCCTTGGTGCCGGCGACCGCCAAGAAGGCCATGCCTGGCGCGATCTTGCGGCTGTCGGCGGAAAGGCCGGAAATCTCCAGCCCGCCCACCGGCCCGTTCAGTTGTTCCTTCATGTCCGGAAACGCATTCCCGGCGATGTCCCGCAGTTTCATCGAACGTACACTTCTCTCTCGCGCCGTTGCACCCCCATGGCGAATCGGCCGCGACATTCATCCAGACTCAATAAGACACCAACATGGCCGATCCGTCGTCCCCGAACTTCGGTTCCACACCGAGGATTGGCGCCGCGCGCGCGATGATGTTCTTGACCATGGGCGCCGCGGTATAGGCAGCGATGTTCTGGCCCTTTTCGCCATTGTGCGGCTCGTCGCAGAAGGTCAGCACCACGTACTGAGGATTCTCGATCGGGAATGCGGCCAGAAAGGCGTTGAAGTTGAGGTTTGTCGCGTAGCGACCGTTGACGACCTTGTCGGCTGTACCGGTCTTGCCGCCGACGTTGAAGCCGGGCACATCGGCATTGCGGCCGGAGCCCTTCACGCCGTTGACCTTGAAGAGATAGCGCACGTCGTCGCTGGTGCTCTTCTTGACGACCACCTCTGCCACCTCGTCGGCCTGGTCGCGATTGCGCGGCAGGAAGGTCGGCTCGATCAGCTTGCCGCCATTGACGAGTGCCGCACCGGCCACGGCCGTCTGCAGCGGCGTCGTCGAGACACCGTGGCCGAAGGAGATGGTCACCGAGTTGATCTTCTTCCAGACCTTCGGCTGGCTCGGCATCTTCACTTCGGGCAGCTCGGTCTTCATCTTGGTGAGAAGGCCGAGTTTGGTCAGATAATCCTTCTGCGCTTCCATCCCAACGATGTCGATGATGCGAGCCGTGCCGACGTTGGACGAATACTGGAACACTTCAGGCAACGTCAGCCAGCGGCGCTGGCCGTGAAAGTCGTGAATGGTGAAGCCGCCAATACGGATCGGCTGCGTCGCGTCGAAGCTGGAATTGAGGTTGACCTTGCCGGTATCGAGCGCCATGGCGAGCGAGAAGGTCTTGAACGTCGAGCCCATCTCGAACGTGCCGTTCGACATCCGGTTGAGCCAGCCTTCCTTGGCACCTTCAAGCGGGTTGTTCGGGTCGAAATCCGGCGCCGAGGCCATCCCCAGCACTTCGCCGGTGTGGATGTCGAGAACGACTGCGCCCGCACCCTTGGCTTCATAGTTCTTCACCGCGTTGACCACGACATCGCGCACGATGTTCTGGACGCGGATATCGATCGAAAGCTTGACCGGCTCCAGCGGCTGATCGCTGGTCATGCCGACCATTGCGAGATCGGCCAGCCCCTGGTCGTCGATATATTTCTCCATGCCGGCAACGCCGCGATTGTCGATGTTGACGTAACCAAGGATATGCGCGGCCGTGGCGCCACCCGGATAGAAGCGGCGCTTCTCCGGGCGGAAGCCGATACCGGGAATGCCGAGCGCGAGAATCTGGCTCTGCTGCTTCGGCGACAGCTGGCGGCGCAGCCAGGCGAAGTGTGAATTGCGGTTGGCGAGCTTCTTGTAGGTGCCCTTCATGTCGAGATCGGGCAGAACGGTCGTCAGCTTCTCGACGGCCTCGTCGGCATCGACGATCTTGTTCGGTTCGGCAAACAGCGAGACGGTGCGAATATCGGTCGCCAGCACCTCGCCGTTGCGGTCGAGAATATCGGGGCGCGACGCCAGCAGGCGATCGGGCGGCAGGATGCTGGACACGACGTCAGGATCACGCACAGCGTATTCGACGAGGCGCCCGCCAATGACGCAGTAGACGCAGACGAAGGCGAAGGCCAGAAGGCCGACGCGGCTCTTGGCCTGGCCGCTGCGCTTCTTGCGCGAGCCCTGAATCGATACGCTAGCGGACGGCCCGCCGAACCGGCTGTACACGCCGGACGAAAAGTGGGCCTGGCTCTTGGCAACCATGATGCGTGAAAGAAAGGACATCTCTACTCCACAGATCCGGTTGTCATTTCGTCTTCTTCCTCGACGGGCTTCGGCACGACCTTCGGCTTCGGCTTGCCGGTCTTGGCGTCGGCGATCTCCGGCACGGGCACCTGCGACTTCAGCATCGGCAACTCCCTGGCATGCACCAGCGAGGTCGAGACGGTCGGCTGCAGCTGCAGCTCGCTATTGTAATTGTTGACCAGCCGCTCCAGCCGGTTCGGCTGCGATTGCAGCGCCCAGTCGGCCTTCAAGAGATCGATCGTGTCCTTCTCGAGCTTGATCTCCGCCTCGAGGCGGTGAACCTCCTCGAGCTTGAGTTCGGCCCGATGCTTGATCGTGTAGGTCACGGCGGCCGCGGCCGTCATGACGCCAACAAGAACGAGGTCGAAGGTTCTCAGCATATCAGGCTCCGAGCTTTCCGAGGCTTGCGAGGTTGGGCAGTCCGAAGATCGACATGTCGGCGGCTTCAGCGGGTGCGGTGGTTCGCAGACCCGCCCGCAGCTTGGCGGAACGCGCGCGCGGATTGAGCTCGGCTTCCGCGTCACTGGCCGACACCATCGGTTTGCCGATCCGGTCGAAGGTTGCGGCACGCTCATGCGCGATCGGCATGTGGCGCGAACCGCTGGCTTTGCCGGCGCGGTCGGAGAAGAAGGTCTTGACGATGCGGTCTTCCAGCGAATGGAAGGTGACGACCACGAGGCGACCGCCCGGCTTCAGCGACTGCTCGGCGGCGAACAGCGCCTGCGCCAGTTCGCCGAGCTCGTCGTTGACGAAGATGCGCAGCGCCTGGAACACCCGCGTCGCAGGATGGATCTTGTCCTTCATCTTGCGCGGCGTGACGATCTCGATCAGGCCGGCCAGATCGCGCGTCGTCTCGAACGGCTTGTCGGCGCGGCGCTTCTCGATCGCATGCGCGATGCGCGGCGACTGGCTTTCCTCGCCGAGGAAATGGAAGATGCGGATGAGTTCGGCCACCTTGGCGCGGTTGACGACGTCAGCGGCGGAAACGCCCGATGCCGACATGCGCATATCGAGCGGTCCGTTCTTCTGGAACGAGAAGCCGCGATCGGCTTCATCGATCTGCATGGAGGACACGCCGATATCGAGCACGACGCCATCGAGCCCGCCGGCGGGCGCATGGTCGGCCAGATTGGAGAACTGCGAGTGAATGAGCTTGAGGTGACCACCACGGGCGGCAACCATCTCCTGGCCACCCGCAATCGCGGTCGGATCGCGATCGAGCGCGATCACGTCGGCGCCGGCATCGAGGATCGCCGACGTGTAGCCGCCAGCCCCAAACGTGCCATCGAGAATGACCTTGCCATCGACAGGCTCGAGCGCACTGAGAACCTCGTTGAGAAGAACCGGAATGTGGCGAACCGGTCCGCCACCGGCATCAGTTGAACCTTCGCCAGGATTCGCCACCATTCCGTTCCCTCGTGTTACGAGGAACGCTTGCCCGCCAGCCTGCGCTCCTCTCGTGCCCGTGACTGGACAGCCTGAAATTCCTTCGGCTGCCACAGCTGAAAATGATCCGCCCGACCGACGAAGGTCACTTCGTCCGAGATACCGGTGAAGTCGCGGATGAACTCCGTGACCATCAGCCGCCCCTCGGCATCGAGCTTCATGAAGACCCCGCCCCCGTGAATGAGCAGCGACATCTCGTTTGCTCCCGGCGAAAACGGATCTTCCGCAGCGATCTGCCGCTCGAATCTTTCGAGAAGATCCGAACCGCCGACGCTGATCGCCGGAAACACAAAATCCTGGAAGCAGTACAAATCCTGGATATTGCTCTGCGCCATCACCGATCGAAACGCCGCCGGCACGGAAACCCTGCCCTTGGAATCGATCCTGTTGGTCGCATGTGAAAGGAAGCGGCCCATGACACGAAACATCCGTTCCCGAAAGAGCCCGGGCAACAATCACGCGCCCCGAACCCCATTTCCCAGACACAGCTTCGCCAGCCGGATGAACGAAATTCCATCCAGCGCCCCCAGTAAGGAGTACGCCTCTACTTTGCGATTGGTGGGCACTTGATTGCCCTTGCGCAGTGCAGGAATGGGATAACATGGGACCATATGGGCGTCAATGGGAAACGCCCGTCTCACGATGAGCGCAGTATCGAAAATTTATAAGCTGTTAAGTTTAACAAAGGGTTATGAACGCCCGAATTCCGACCGCCCAAAACGCCCCAGAATGACGCCTTTGCGCAACATCAAAACATCAGCGGTTGCGGAAAATGAATTCGGGCACGCCGCACAGGTGAAAACTCGATAACGCAACTTTAAGTGCGTATCCCGGCACCAACCTGTCCAGCCACCTCCCCGCCCACACGCATGTGCTCATCCGGCACTTTTTTCCTACTATGGCGCTAACGTAAAATAATGTATTTTAGTTATCATGCATACACAAAGACAAAAACATATCCATTTGCAGAACAAACAAAGAAAACACGGAGAAACTCCATGGCGAGTTTTAGCCTCAAGGGAATGTTATCTGGAATGAAGACGCCGAATACTCAGCCTCCGCTGAAGAAAGTCGGCATGACTTCTGAAATCCAGTGTGTAAACTGTGGAAAACTACTCAAGAGGTGGTCCGCACTTTCGCTTAGCACCAACGTTTGCGAGGAGTGTCTGCGCCAGCCGCCAACGTCTCACTGAGCCCGATAAGGGCCAGTGAAATCGTATGGACAACAATGAAAAGACAATCGCCAGTTGGCCTGTAAGCCGGGTTCTGTAAGGCTCCGGCCGAAACCGGAACGTGGCAGCCATTCCTCTGGGACAACGTTTGCACGTTGCCTCTCGCAACCCACCCGGATGACTGGCCTGGAAACCAGCCGGACGGCTTGCGCCGCCCGCGTCATCCCTATTCGGTCTTGCTCCCGGTGGGGTTTACCTTGCCATCGCCGTTGCCGGAGACGCGGTGGGCTCTTACCCCACCCTTTCACCCTTACCTGCCGAAGCAGGCGGTTTGCTTTCTGTGGCACTTTCCCTGAGGTCGCCCTCGCCGGACGTTATCCGGCACCGTGTTTCCGTGGAGCCCGGACTTTCCTCACCTTACCGTCTTTCGACATTGGTAAAGCGCGGCTGCCCGGCCAACTGGCCCGGCTCCCTTAGCGGAGACTGGGAGCGAATGCCAACAAAATATCGCGTCAGCCTTCGCGGAAATACGGTTTGAAATCCGTCGCGTAGCCCTGTCCGTTGATTCGACCTTCGAGCAGGAGCAACGCGCCGAGCCGGCCGATCTCGTCCGAACTCTTGGCAGCCGTGCCGCAACCGCCCGTCAGAACGCCAATGCGCGGCGATGCGGTATAGCCAATCATCGGATGCCCGCTCTGTGTGAACGACACCACGCAGGAACCGCTTGATGTCGAGACCGGCCGCAACTCCGGCACGACCCGGTGGATCAACCGCGTCAGATGCGACTGGACGCTCTCGCGGCCATCGGTCTTGAACCACTCCCGCAGCTCCCACTCGCGGTCCAGCCTGACATCATCAGGATCGCCGCCGATCTTCATGTAGAGCTTACCGTCAGGATAGCGGATCGGCGGCAGCATGTAGAAATCGTCGAGACCATCGACGCCGTGCGAGATCAGCGACGGCATGCCGGCAAACCGCGCGGCGGCCGCCTCGTCAACTTCGTAGAAAGCGATGGTGCGCGCGTAAACCTTGAGATCAACCGGCTGCGGCAAGAGATTCTCCGCAATGGAAAAACCGCCGGCAGCGAGCAGCACCTTTTCGGCCCGATATGTCTTCCCCCCAGCCGTCTCGACGGCAACCAGACCACCCTCGTCGCGGATCGTCACCACGACCTCGCGAATAACGGAAGCTCCGGCCTTCTCGGCGGCGATCGACTGAGCCCGCACCAGATTGCGCGGGCTGATGTAGCCGGCGCCCGTCGCCTCGTGGACACCCTCGGTGCCGTCGGCAAACGCAAAGAATGGAAACCGCTCCTTAAGACCGCCAGCGTCGAGCAGCGCCGTTTCGACATCAAGCGACCGTGCCGCCGCCGCTGTCCGCTCAACATAGGTGTCAGTCCCGCCGCGCCGAGGGCCGACCACAAGGCAGCCGGCAGGCGTATAGAAGGAAACGCCGCTCTCCCGCTCGATCTCGGCATAGCGGCCGATCGAGCGATTGGCGAGCAAAGCCCAATCGCGGTCGGGATCGATGGTGCGGGTGATGCGCCCCTCGTCGTAATGGCTGGCGAAAACCCCGTCATGCCGCTTGCGATCCGCAGGCTCGTCCGGGCCAATGACGCCAACACCATCGATCGACTTCGCCAGATGCCGTGCGGCGGCGGCGCCCATCATGCCACGGCCGACGATGATGTATTTGAAATCCACGCTCATGACCGTCCCGATCTATCGAAAAGAAGGCGTCAGCTGCCGGCCGAAATCGGCCTCGCCGAGCTCGCCTTCCGCAAGCAGCACGGCACCAAGCCGCCCCAGCTCGTCCGAGGACTTCGCAGCAACGAAGTTGCCGCCCGTCAGCACCGCGATGCGTGGCGAGGAGGTGAAACCGGCATAGGGATAGGCGGTCGGCGTGAAGGTCGCGACACAGGGCGCCGATGTCACCGGGCATCCGGCAAGGTCGGGCATCAGCTCCAAAGCTGTGGCCACCAGCAGGTCGCGCTCGGCTGGGTCGCCATCCGACCGGAACCAGGCGCCGGCGTCCGCAAGCGTGTCGAAGCTGCGCGTCTCTGTATCGCCGCCAAGCTTCAGATAGGTCTTGCCGTCGGGATAGCGCACCGGCGGGAGAATGTAGACATGGTCCTCGTCGCGATCGCCGAACACGATGCTCGACGGCATACCGCCGAAGATCGCCTTTTCGCGTTCGCCGAGTTCGTAGAACACAACCGTTCGCGCCGCGACGCGGATATCCACTGGCGCGGGAAGAAGCTGATTGAAATTGCTGAAACCGCCAGCGGCGACAAGCACGCGCTCGGCCGTATAGGTGCGGTCGCCGACGCTGACCTCCACATAGGAGCCAGCATCGTGAACGCTGTTTACCGTCGCATCGATGACGGTGACGCCGCCCGCCTCGGCAAGCGTTGCCTGCGCGCGCACCAGAGCACGCGGATTGACATGGCCGGCGCGGCGCTTCTCGTAGTATCCGCTGAAGCTCTCTCTCAGCGTGAACTCCGGAAAGCGCTGGCGCAAGGCAGACGCGTCCAGCACTTCATATTCGACACCGAGCCCGTCGGAGACATCGATCGCCCGCCCGAGATAGCCCTGCCCCGGTTGCGGCACCGGCCCGGCGAACAGGCATCCGGCTTCGGTGAAGAAGGAAATGCCGCTCTTCGCCTCGATCTCGGCGTAGCGGTCGAGCGAACGGGCGGCGAGCGTCGCCCAGACGATGTTGTCGTCGAAGGTGCGGGTAATGCGCGCCTCGTCATAGTGGCTCGCGAACACGCCGTGGTGGCTTTTGCGCTCGACAGGCTCGCTTGGGCCGATCAGCGCCACCCCTTCGATCATCGCGCTCAGATGGCGGGCCGCTGCCGCGCCCATCATTCCGCGCCCGATTATGATTGCCTTGAAATCACATGCCATGTCTCACCTCGCTTCAAGGTCAGGTAGCACGATATCCAAGTTGAATCATATTGTTAAGTCATGCCTCCGGGTGATTCAGCCACAAGCCGTTTCAGCTCGTGGCTACCCCACGCGACGATCAGTTGATCATCGCCAGCACCTTGCCGCAATAGGCCTTGGAAACCGGGTTCATGCGGGTCGCTGCATGGCCGGCATTGTACTTCAAGATGGTATCGCAGGTCTCGCCGCCACCAAGCGTGTGCGCAGCCGCCAGATACTTCATGCCGTATTTGATGTTGGTATCGGGATCGAACAGACCCTTGCTGGAACCCGAGTAGCCCATCATACGAGCCGTCGCCGGCTTGATCTGCATGAGGCCGATTTCGCCGGCGCTGCCGCGAGCATTCGGATTGTAGTTGCTTTCGACACGAACCACGGCATGCGCGAGTTCGACCGGAACATTGTATTCCCGAGCGTACTTGACGATGATCGCCGCATACTTGCTGCCGGGCATGTCGGGCATCGCGAAACCGGACGTGCGATCGACGGTGTTAAGAGCCACGGTCTTCTGAGGCTTGTCGGTCTTGGCGACCTTATGAACCCGCTGGGTCTTGTGGACTTTGGGAGCCTTCTTCGGCGTCACTTCGGCCGTCTTGGCCTTCTCTGTCTTTTGCGTCTTGAGTGCCTGCGTCTTCTCTGTCGTTTGCGCTCTGTTGCCCCACTCGCCTGCGTTTGCGCAATTGAATCCCATCAGCAGTGTGCTGGCGCACACCACAGCAGAAATAATCTTTCTCATGTAGTCCAGATACTCCAAGCAAAAGAAAAGCTGCGTATAAATGAAATCCGAACGCAGCATAAATTCGCATCAATACTCAAAGTATCGGCGATATTTCTTTTCTGTTTCAATTGACGACGGTTAACAACACACCACAAAACAACCGGCGCCGTTTAGCGACTGCGGTTAGACCATCGTATTGAGGAGATAATAGGGAAAACATGTGGCAGCGCAGCAAACCCATAAAATCTAGGGGTATATGCCGGCAAATTGTACCCGCCTCAGACACCGTAACGCGGCAGGGCCGATAGCAGGCGGTGCAGCGTGTCGATCGTCGAGAAATCGGCGATCCCATCCACCCTCCCCGGCCTGAAATGGCGCTGGAAAGCTTCGATCTCGCCGGCCATCTTGTCGGAAAATTCGCCTGTGATCTCAGTCCCGTAACCGTAGAGCGACAACATCGATTGGAGGGCTTCAACCGGCTGACCCTGATCGCCGCGCTGGAAGAAGCGTCCGCCGGTGATCGCAGCCGGTGCCACCCAGTGGCCGATGCCCCTGGAGTGCAACAATCCCCAAGGGAAGTTTTCACCGGGATCAAGCTTGCGCCGAGGGGCAACATCGGAGTGTCCAAGCACTCTTTCCGGCACGATTGACCAACGTTCGCCGCAGTCGCGACACAATTCGATCACCGCCTCGATCTGCGCCTGCGGATACTCAGGACATCCGCCCGGATGCCCAGCATTGGCAATCTCGATACCGATCGACGATGAATTGATATCGGTCTCGCCCTGCCAGATGCTTTTGCCGGCGTGCCACGCGCGCCGCGCCTCGGGAACGAGCTGCACGACATCGCCATTCTCATGCACGAAGTAATGGCACGAGACCTGGCTCTCCTCGCGACAGAGCCAGTCGAGCGCTCCGTCAGCCGTCGGCATCCCGGTATAATGAAGAATGATCATATCGGGCTTTCGCCCGTCGATGCGCTCGCCATGGTTCGGCGACGGCCGTACGCTGGCTTTGGCGTAGTCTGCCTGAAAGGCGCTCATGCGGCGCGGCGTTCCTTCTCGATCGCCTCGTAGGCGGCATTGAGAGCCGCCATGCGCTCATTGGCAATCGCATGGAACTCGGCTGGTACGCCGCGCGAGATCAAACGGTCCGGATGATGCTCGCTGACGAGACCATGGTAGCGACGGCGGATCGTCGGGAAATCGTCCGACGGCGAAACGCCGAGCACCTTGTAGGGGTCGCCCCCTATCGACACGTGCCGCGCGGCGATCTGCTCGAACCGCTGCTCGCTCATGTGGAAGATTTCGGCCACATGCGCCAGGAAGGCAAACTCCTTCTCATGGATCAGACCATCGGCCTTGGCGATATGGAACAGGCCGTCGAGCACCTCTTCCAGAACCGGGCAATTCGCGGCGCAGGTCACGCAAAGCGTCGAAAGTCGCTCCGCATAGGCCTCGTAACCGGCCACGTCCTGGCGCGCGAGATTATAGAGACGCGCGACGTTTACGGCCTGATCGTCGGGGAATTCGAAGATATCGCGGAAGGCCTGAACCTCCTTCTCGCTGACGACGCCATCGGCCTTCGCCATTTTGGCCGACAGCGCGATGATCGCCACCGAAAATGCCACCTTGCGCCGCGTCTCGGGATCGCCCTCAAAAACCGTGCGAACAGCCTCGACCACGGCGGAAAGCGCGCTTCCCGCAGCGTTGCCTATGGCGTTCAGCAGTTTTTCCCAGAAGGACATAAGGTCTCTCGTCTAATAAAAGGAGAAACACCTTGACCAAATAAAGGTTGCCTTTGCAAGACGGGGATTGGCCGCAGGGTTGAAAACACCTTTCACATTTCGGTAATGGTCGACTGTAACCGAAACATTCGCACCCTTCCTGGCCCCTTCCCCATGGCCTCGTGACGCTTTGTCGCGCCGCATCGAGACGCCTTCGAATAGACCCAACGACGATTTCCACAATCGCGTGCAAACCGCGGTTGCGGCTTGAACCGATTAGATCAACGCTTCTCGGCGACTTGCCTGTTCGACTGCGCTGCAACACGCAGTTTTCACAGAAACAACACTTTACACCATCCGTTCTCTGCCGCATCCATGCACGAGCGAACTAGGCTTAGACACGGATAGCGGAGGCACACATGGCCAAGAAGAAAGTCGCAATGCTCACGGCAGGAGGCCTTGCGCCTTGCCTCTCTTCGGCCGTCGGCGGATTGATCGAACGCTATAGCGATATCGCTCCCGATCTCGAACTCATCGCCTACCGCTCCGGCTACCAGGGCGTGCTTCAGGGCGACAGCATAAAGATCACGCCTGAGATGCGCGAGAAGGCCTATCTGCTGCACCGTTACGGCGGCTCGCCGATCGGCAACAGCCGCGTCAAGCTGACCAACGCCGCAGACTGCGTCAAGCGTGGACTCGTGAAGGAAGGCGACAATCCGCTCAGGGTCGCGGCCGAGCGCCTGGCCAATGACGGCGTCAGCATTCTTCACACGATTGGCGGCGACGACACCAACACGACCGCGGCCGACCTCGCCGCCTATCTCGCCGCCAACGGCTACGACCTGACGGTCGTGGGCCTGCCGAAGACCGTCGATAACGACGTCGTTCCGATACGCCAGTCGCTCGGCGCCTGGACGGCGGCCGAAGTTGGCGCGCATTTCTTCGACAATGTCAGCAACGAGCAGACCGCCGCCCCGCGCACCCTCATCATCCACGAAGTCATGGGCCGCCACTGCGGCTGGCTGACGGCGGCGACCGCACGTGCCTATCTGAAGCGCACCCGCAACAACGAATATGTTGATGGCATGATGACCAATGCCGGCATGAAGAGCATCGACGCGGTTTATCTGCCCGAAACGCTCTTCGACCTCGAAGCGGAATCGGCGCGCCTGAAGGAGATCATGGACCGCACCGGCCATGCGACGGTCTTCGTCTCGGAAGGCGCTTGCCTCGACGCCATCGTCGCCGAGCGCGAGGCAGCCGGCGAAACCGTCAAGCGCGACGCCTTCGGCCACGTGAAGATCGACACCATCAACGTCGGCGGCTGGTTCCAGAAGCAGTTCGCGAGCCTCTTGAACGCCGAACGTTCGCTGGTTCAGAAATCCGGCTACTTCGCCCGTTCCGCCCCCGCCAACGGCGACGATCTGCGTCTGATCCAGAGCATGACCGACCTCGCCGTCGAGAGTGCGCTGAACAAGGTCTCTGGCGTCACCGGCCACGACGAAGGCCAGAACGGCAAGCTGCGCACCATCGAATTCCCCCGCATCAAGGGCGGCAAGGCTTTCGACACCTCGGTCAAGTGGTTCGCCGAAGTCATGGACGAGATCGGCCAAAAATACGAGGACGCATGATTGACGCAAGCGAGATATGATGTCTTTGCTTGCTCTCTAATGAATGAGGAGGAGATTCCATGTCGCTCGAAGCTTGGCTGGCATTTGCTGCCGCATCGGCAATCATGCTGGCTATCCCAGGGCCGACGATCCTCCTCGTCGTATCTTATGCGCTCGGCCACGGCCGCAAGACAGCCTTTGCGACCGTGAGCGGCGTGGCGCTCGGAGATTTCACCGCGATGACGGCATCGCTCTTCGGCCTCGGCGCGCTTCTGGCGGCGTCAGCCACGCTGTTCACCGTTCTGAAGTTCATCGGCGGCGCCTATCTGATCTGGCTCGGCATCAAGCTTTGGCGGGCGCCGATCATATCAGGACCGATGGCCGACAATGACAATCTCCCCGAGGAAAAATCGCTGAAGATCTTCCTCCACGCCTATGTGGTGACCGCGCTCAACCCGAAGAGCATCGTGTTCTTCGTGGCCTTCGTGCCGCAGTTCTTGAATCCTGCGCTTCCCTTCTTCGGTCAGATGCTGGTCATGGAAGCGACCTTCCTGGTGCTGGCGACCATCAACGCCTCCACTTACGCGCTTGCCGCGCATGCCGCGCGAGGCCTGATTCGCAAGGCCGCCGTGCAGCGCGCGGTCAATCGCACGGGCGGCACATTGCTGATTGCAGCCGGCGCCGTGACCGCCGGATATCGGCGCATCGCCGCCTGAAAATCGTAAGTTACCGACCGCGAAAAGCGCGAGAAATTTTCCGTGGGTTGCCGCAAAGCAACGAATAGGTTAATTGGCAATTCAGGGCTTAAGGTTTTTGGTAACTTTTGACGCTGCCGGGGTGGCGCGTTTTCACGAGAGTGAGAGTATGGCAGCGATCGGTATTTCCGGCTTTAAACGCAATCTCATCGTATCCACGATGCTGTGCTGCGTTGCTGCTGGCTGCTCGAGCGTCGAATATACCTCCCAGGCAGATTTGATGGCCAAACAGGTCGTCGTCCCCACCCCTAAGCCCGGCGAAGACGCAATGTTCGCAGCCATTCCCGCAGGCGAAGGCACGCCGGAAACGCAGATCGGCGGCGACCAGACCGCTCCATCCGTGGCAACCGCCGCAATGCCGGCAGTCGATTCGGCGCAGCAGACCACCCAGTTGCAGCCTGCCGCTTACGGCCAGATTCCGCTGACGCCGGAGATGACCGCGATCCAGTCCGTGGTGCCGACACCGCGACCAGGCGCGCCGTCGACCGAACTCGCCTTCGCCGCCAGCCCGCAGAACAACGCCATTGCCGCCCTTTCGGCGATCGACACCACACCGCATTCGATGATGGACTACGGCTTCGACACGTCGGGCCCGATGGACCCGCCGACCGCGCCGCCGATGTTCGGCGACAATGACAGCGACGACGATGGCGCACCGACGGTAGAGAAGAGCGCGATCACCAAGATCATCGATAAATATTCGCAGATCTACAAGGTTCCCGCGACGCTTCTTCACCGCGTCGTTCATCGCGAAAGCCGGTACAACCCGAAGGCCTACAACAAGCGCGGCTATTTCGGCCTGATGCAGATCAAGTATAACACCGCAAAGTCGATGGGTTACGACGGCCAGCCCGAGGGCTTGTTCGACGCCGAAACCAACATCAAATATGCCGCGAAGTATCTTCGAGGCGCATGGCTGGTGTCCGACAACAGCGAAGACAACGCCGTCAGGCTCTACGCCCGCGGCTATTATTACGACGCCAAGCGCAAGGGCATGGACGACATCGCCCACGGCAACTACTAAGCCTTATAGCCTCTTAAGCCCGATAGCCTTTAACGTCCCTATTATGCTGGATCGGCCGAGGCCGATCGGGTCGGCGGCGGCAGCTTCGCCAATATCTCCTTCAGCAGAATTTCGGGCCGGTATCTGAGCCAGCTCGGTGTCAGGCCGAGCCTGACCATGACGAGACTGGCCGACGGCACGATCACCATGCTCTGCCCGTCATGCCCTTCCAGCCAGAAGGCGTCGTCCGGAATGCCGGTCTCCCCGCTCCTGCCGCTGCCGGGCGGGCGAAGCCAGGACTGACCACGCGAATACATGCCGCCGGATGATGCCGTCGGCGTGCGCATCATGCTCATGAAGCTCTCGGGCAGCAATCGCTCGCCGTTCCAGACTCCGTCCTGCAGCAAGAACTGCCCGAACCGGACCCAATCGCGCGCCGTAGCATAGAGATAGGAACTGCCGGCGAAGGTTCCCCGCGCATCGACCTCGAACACCGCACTCGACATGCCGAGCGGATCAAAAAGCGCCGTCCTCGGATAATCGATCGCCTGCTTCTCGTCGCCAAGGCGATCCATCCAGATGCGGGAGATCAAAACGGAGGTTCCGCTGGAATAGTTGAACTGCGTGCCGGGATCATCGTCGAGAGCAAGGCTTGCCGGCAGCGCCGTCTGATCCGCGTCGAGATAGAGCATGCGCGTGACGTCAGCCACGGTGCCATAATCTTCGTTGAACCTCAGGCCGCTCTCCATCCCAAGCAGCTGCCCAAGCGTGATCTGCGACCGCCTGTCGTCGCGCCATTGCGCAAACAGCCCGGCATCCTCGGCGCCGATCTTGCCGTCGAGCATCAGCCGACCGACAAGCGCCGCATTGACCGTCTTGGTCATCGACCAGCCGATCAATGGCGTCTGCGGCCCGAAACCCTTACCGTAGTTTTCCGCGACGATCTTGCCGTCATGCACGACAACCACGGCGCGCATGTGTTCCCCCGTCAATGTCGGGTCGGCCAGCAGCGCCGAGATCGCCGCATCGGTTTCGATCGGCAGGACGGCTGCATCCTGTGGCGGCTTCGCGGCGACCGGCTCGGGCACCGCCTTTCTTGCGGCGGCGAAATCGCCATCCGGCACGGCCGTGCAGCCGAGACCATCGCGATAGATCGCATAATTGGCGGCAAACAACCCGAGCATGCGCGCCGTCACCTGCTTGCCGGCTTCATCGACATGAACCCGAATCAAACGGAGCAAGGGATTTCCGGGCGCCTGGACGTCTTCGGCAAGCACGGCATTCGCGTCGCGCCCGGCCAGGAACACATTCGAGCAGACGATCTTCGCCGCATAGCCGTCGCCGATCCTGAGCAGCTCCGGCGGCTTCACGTAAAGCCAGCCAGCGCCCGCGACGACGATGACGGCAACACCCGTAGCCGCCGCCTTCAAGATGCGCAGAACGCGTCCCATGAGCACCCCTCCCCAGCCAATAAAGAAACAGGAAAATTGCCCTTTAGAAAGCGCCGTCAAGTCCCGCCCGCTCCCAATTGCGCGAGGCACCCGCAGCCCGGCCGCCCACAGGAGACGTCATCAAACTGTAGTGCCCCCGCGTTAAACGCCCTGAACGCTAAATGTTGAGAGACTCACTTATGACGGAATTTGCACCGGATGCCGGCTTCCGCAAGAACCGGAAACTCAAGGCAGCTCTTCTCCGCCACAAGGCCTTTTCGAAAGAGGGTCTGTCCGAACGTCTTTTCGGGCTGCTCTTTTCCGGCCTCGTCTATCCGCAGATCTGGGAAGACCCCGATCTCGACATGCAGGCGATGGAGCTCGAGCCGCATCATCGCATAGTCACGATCGGCTCCGGCGGCTGCAACATGCTCGCCTATCTCTCTAAGAGCCCAGCTTCGATCGATGTCGTCGATCTCAACCCGCACCATATCGCGCTGAACAAGCTGAAGCTTGGTGCCTTCCGCCACCTTCCTGCTCACGCCGATCTCGTTCGCTTCCTGGCAAGACCCAACCAGTCCGCCAACAGCCAGGCCTTCGATCGCTTCTTGTCGGCCAATCTGGATGAAGCGACCAGCAATTACTGGAACGGCCGCAAGTTCGGCCGCCGTCGCGTCACCGTCTTCGACCGCAACATCTACAAGACGGGCCTGCTCGGCCGCTTCATCGGCGCCGCCCACCTCCTCGCCCGTGTCCACGGCGTCGACCTCACCGGCATTGCCAAGGCGAAGACGCTGGAAGAGCAGCGCCAGCTGTTCGACGAGAAGATCGCACCCCTGTTCGAAAAGCCTGTCGTGCGCTGGATCACCAGCCGCAAGAGCTCGCTCTTCGGCCTCGGCATTCCGCCGCAGCAATATGACGAGCTCGCAAGCCTCGCCGCCGACAATTCGATCGCGCCGGTTTTGCGTCACCGCCTGGAAAAGCTCACCTGTCATTTCCCGATGCAGGCAAACTACTTCGCCTGGCAGGCCTTCGCCCGCCGTTATGCCGATGAAGGCGAAGGTCCGCTGCCGACATACCTGAAGGCGGAGCACTATGAGGCGATCCGCGCCAATGTCGACCGCGTCAGCGTTCACCACGCAAGCTTCACCGAACTGCTCGCCGGCGAGCCGGCCGCCTCGCGCGACCGCTACATCCTGCTCGACGCGCAGGACTGGATGACGGACCAGCAGCTGAACGACGTCTGGTCGGAAATCTCCCGCACCGCCCGTGATGGCGCCCGCGTGATCTTCCGCACCGCCGCCGAAAAGAGCATCATCGAAGGCCGCCTGTCGCCTGCCATCCGCGACCAGTGGACCTATCTCGAGGACCGCTCGCTCGAACTGACAGCGCTCGACCGCTCGGCGATCTACGGCGGCTTCCACATCTATGTGAAGAAGCCATGAGCCGCGTGGAGATGAGTGAAGTCGAGACGCGCCCGACTGCTCCCTCGGAAAACCATGCCGACCTGATGGACGGCATGTACCGCTACCAGCGCCACATCTACGATCTGACGCGCAAATACTACCTGCTCGGCCGCGACCAGACGATCCGCAACCTGGACCTCAAGCAGAACGCCACGCTGCTCGAAGTCGGCTGCGGCACCGGCCGCAATCTGGCGCTGGCCCACCGGCACTTCCCGCAGGCAAGGCTCTACGGCCTCGACATCTCGCAGGAGATGCTGATCTCTGCCCGCAAGACCTTCGCGGGCCTTGCAGCCTCTGCCGATTTCCGCGTCGCCGACGCCACCGCCTTCAAGGCAGAGGAATTCGGCACGGATGGATTCGATCGCGTGATGATCTCCTACGCGCTGTCGATGATCCCCGATTGGGAGCGTGCGATCGACGCCTCGCTGGCCGCTGTCACACCCGGCGGCCAGCTCCACATCGTCGATTTCGGCCAGCAGGAGGGCCTGCCCGGCTGGTTCCGCGCTCTGCTGCGCTCCTGGCTGAACAAATTTCACGTCACGCCGCGCGCGACGCTGCGCGACGTCCTGCAGGCCAAGGCTGACCAGGAAAATGCCCAGCTGATCTTCAAGACCATCGGCGGCGGCTATGCCTGGCGGGCAATTATAATTAAGGCCCGCTAATATTTAGCTTGAAACTAACCGATTTTTTACGTTGATATGGAAAATAGAGAGGGCATCTACCTGCTGGGCACGTCAATTCGAAGGTCAGGCTGTGGGGCGACAAGATCATTCTGTTCAAGACGGAACACCCATGCGCCGGCTCCTGTTTTGCGTATTGCCCCTGGCCATCATGCTCGCTGGCTGCACCTCGTCAGGCTATGACTACCTCTCCACCGCCTCGATAAAGCCGAAGATGCGCTTCGAGGACACTGATCCGCAGGATTTCGGCCCGAAGCATCCGCAGCAGAACGCCATCCACGGCATCGACATCTCCAAGTGGCAGGGCGATATCGACTGGCAGACGGTGCGCAAGTCAGGCGTCGCCTTCGCCTTCATCAAGGCGACCGAGGGCAAGGACCGCGTCGATTCGCGCTTCAATGAATACTGGCAGGAAGCCCGCCAGGTCGGCATTCCGCATGCCCCCTATCATTTCTACTATTTCTGCTCCTCGGCCGACGAGCAGGCCGACTGGTTCATCAGCAACGTGCCGAAGGAATCCATGAAGCTGCCGCCGGTGCTCGATGTCGAGTGGAATGGTGAATCCAAGACCTGCCGCACGCGACCCGATCCGGAAACCGTGCGCTCGGAGATCAAGCGCTTCATGGACAGGCTCGAGGCCTATTACGGCAAGCGCCCGATCATCTATACCTCGGTGGATTTCCATCGCGAAAACCTCGACGGCTATTTCCAGGACTACCACTTCTGGGTCCGCTCGGTCGCCAAGCATCCCGAAGTCACCTATGCAAACCGCCGCTGGGCTTTTTGGCAGTATACCTCGACCGGCGTCATTCCCGGCATCAAGGGCCCGACTGACATTAACGTGTTCGCGGGCTCTGCGAAGAACTGGAATAACTGGGTAGCGTCTGTATCCAAGGATAGGAATTCTTAGTAACGTCGCGCTTTCTTTCTTGCTTCTGTCACAATCATTTGGGACATCGACAGCAATTCAAGCAATGACGAGGATACACTCCATGCACCGCACGCCTGCTAGCCGTTCTGCGCTCGCTCTCCTCCTTGCCGCTGGTCTGGCGACCGGCGCTGCAGCGCAAACACCGGCCCCGGCCGCACCGGCCGGTCAGGCACCTGCGACGACCGCCGCACCTGCTGTCGCCTGCGACGGCGATCTCTCGACCTTCCTCGCCGGCGTCAAGGCCGAGGCGATCGCTGCGGGCGCATCCGCCGAAGCCGCCGACAAGGCGCTTGCCGGTGCTGCGATCGACCCGAAGGTGCTGAGCCGCGACCGCGCCCAGGGCGTCTTCAAGCAGACATTCCTCGAATTCTCGCAGCGCACCGTCAGCCAGGCCCGCCTCGACATCGGCCGCCAGAAGATGAAGCAGTTCGCCGACGTATTCGCCCGCGCCGAACAGGAATACGGCGTGCCGGCAGGCGTCATCACCGCCTTCTGGGCGATGGAGACCGACTTCGGCGCCGTGCAGGGTGATTTCAACACCCGCAACGCGCTGGTAACGCTCGCCCACGACTGCCGCCGTCCGGAGCTCTTTCGCCCGCAGCTGATCGCGCTGATCGAGATGGTAGAGCACGGCGACCTCGACCCCGAGACCAACACCGGTGCCTGGGCCGGCGAAATCGGCCAGGTGCAGATGCTGCCGCGCGACATCATCGCCTACGGCATGGACGGCGATGGCGACGGCCATGTGCGCCTGAAGCAGAGCGGCCCCGACGCCATCCTGACCGCCGCCAAGTTCATCCAGCATCTCGGCTTCCAGAAGGGCCAGCCCTGGCTGCAGGAAGTCACCCTTCCCGAAAGCCTCCCCTTCGAGAAGTCGGGCCTCGGCGGCACGATGACAGCAGGCGAATGGTTCGCGCTCGGCGTCAAGCCGCGCAACGGCGACGTGAGCTTCGGCTCGCTGCGCGGCGATCTCGTCCTGCCGCAGGGCCGCCTCGGACCTGCTTTCATTGCCTATCCGAACTTCGGCATCTATCTCGAGTGGAACAAGTCGTTCATCTACACGACCTCGGCCGCTTATTTCGCGACCCGCCTCTCCGGCGCCGAACCCTATCTCAAGGGCACGCCCGAACAGGGCCTGACCAACGACCAAATGAAGGAACTGCAGACCAAGCTCGACACGATGGGCCACGACGTCGGCGCCATCGACGGCATTCTTGGCTCCGGCACTCGCGTCGCCATCCAGAAGCAGCAGCAGCGCCTCGGCATGCCGGCCGACGGCTGGGCGACGCCTGCCCTTCTCAACGCGCTGTGAGCGCCAGCGAGAGCGCTGAAAACGACGAGACAAGCCGGGCCAAGCGCCCGGCTTTTTCGTTTTCCGATTTGATGAACGTTTTCAGCGGCCTGAGCGATGCCTGCAAACCGCCACAGGCGTAAATGGCAGGTCGCCCTATTTTACGCTCCGTTAAAATGTGTGAATATTTTTTCGGCCGGTTTTCTCATTGAGATTCAGCGACGTAGCTTTTGTCACCGACGGGAGATGTGACATTTTCGCCGCAACGCAGCAAAAAAACAACTTTCCAACCGCCACAGTCCGGACATATTATAAGCTTGTTAACGCGAGGAGACAGACATGGGACTGACACGATCCTTGAATGTCCTTTTGATCGGTGCGGCGTTTCTATTCGTGCTGTCGATGCTTTTCATCTGACACTGGATGCCGCTTCAAACGGACTATGCCGAACCTCCTGAATAGCGAAGAGTTCATGACATGGAAAAAGCGCATGCCATCGCGGCATGCGCTTTTTCAGTTTCATAGATGGCGAACGTCGCCTTGATCAGGCAGCGGCGCCAGCGCTCTTCGTCGCGTTGCGCTTGAAGCCGAGGTTCGTCAGAACCGCCGAAACCAGCGGCGCGCGGTTCATCGTATAGAGATGGAAATCCGAAATACCGCGCTTGGCCAGATCCTCGATCTGCTCGGCGGCGACATCGGCCGCGACCTTGGCACGTTCTTCCGGCTTGTCGTCGTATCCCTCGAACCGCTCGTCGAGAAACGCCGGAATGATCGTGCCGCAGGCGCCGGCAAAGCGCTTCAGCTGTGTCAGGTTCATGATCGGCATGATGCCGGGAACAACGGGGATGGTGATCCCGGCCGCCCGCACCTTCTCCAGGTAACGCTCGAAATTATCGTTGTCGAAGAAGAATTGCGTCAGCGCCCGGTTCGCGCCATTGTCAGCCTTGCGCTTCAGCATGTCGATATCGGCGGCGACGTCGCGGCTTTCAGGATGCTTTTCCGGATAGGCCGAGACCGAGATCTCGAAATCGCCAAGCTCGCGCAGGCCGGCCACAAGCTCCGAGGCATTGGCATATCCACCCGGATGCGGCGTATAGGGCGCACCGACGCCATCGGGCGTATCGCCGCGCAGCGCCACGAAGTGCTTGACGCCAGCCTTGCGGAAGCTCTCGACGACGCTGTGCGTCTCTTCCTTGGTGGCACCGACGCAGGTGAGGTGCGAGGCGGTGGCAAGCGGCGTGGACGAGATGAAGCGCGACACGGTCGCCAGCGTCGGCGCCTTGGTCGTCCCGCCGGCGCCGTAGGTCACCGACACGAAGTCCGGGTTCCAGTCCTGCAGCTCGCTGACCGTCTTCCACAGCTGCCCCTCGGCCTCTTCCGACTTGGGCGGAAAGAACTCGAACGAGATGCCGATCCTGTTGCGCGCGTCGTGGTTCAAAGCCATGTCAGTCTCTCCCGGCAAATGTAGGGGCGGCGTGATCGCTCTCGGCGGAGGCCATCAGACGCCTGGGGTCGCGCGCGAGCCAGATGGTGACCGTAAGCCCCTGCCCGCTCTCGTGCCCCGGATGAAGATCGACGACCTGCTCGATATCCAGCCCCGCCTTGCGCAGCCAGTCGGTCATCGACTGATGCGAGAAGCCGAGACGCACATGCGCGTGGTCGTCACGAAGATATTCCAGCGTGTGAGGCGCCAGATCGATAATGACAAGCCGTCCGCCCGGGCGCAGCATGCGCGCCGCCTCGCCGATCGCGATCTCAGGCTGGTCGAAGAAGTGCAAGACCTGATGGATCGTCACCAGGTCGAAATCCTGCGCCTCGAACGGCAGGTTCAGGATGTCGGCATGGCGCACCGAAGCCTTGGTGATGCCGGTCCGGTCGAGATTGGCGCGCGCAACGCTCAGCATGTCGCGGCTGGCATCGACCCCGATGGCACGGCGATAGAGCCCCGACAGAAGCTCTAGAATGCGGCCGGTGCCGGTGCCGAGATCGAGCAGAGAATCAATCGGCTGGCTGCCGAGCAAGCGAATGACGGCGGCATCGACTTCTTCGTCGGCGGCATGCAGGCGGCGAAGCTCGTCCCATTCCGCGGCGTTGCGGCTGAAATAGGCCTGCGCCCGCTCGGAACGCTGACGCTTGACGGCATCGAGCCGCTCGCCATCGCGCAGGATGACAGGATCGCTCTCGGAGGCATGCGCCAGAAGATTGCGCACGAAGCTCGCCGCCTTCCCCTCCTGCCGCAGCCGGAAATAGGCCCAGGCGCCTTCCTGGTAGCGATCGATGAGATCGGCCTCGCCAAGCAGCTTCAGATGGCGCGAGATACGCGGTTGGGATTGTCCGAGAATTTCGGTAAGATCGGTCACAGTGACGTCGCCGGCGGCAAGAAGCGCGAGCAGACGCAAACGCGTCGGCTCACCGGCCGCCCGCAGCACCTCCACCAACGCATCCAGACCTAGTCTTGCCGGTTCGCCCATATCCGATCCAATCAACATATAAAGATATCTTTATGTGAAATGATTTGGTCGTGCAAGCGGGATTTCGATCGGTTCACGAAATTCCCTGCGCAAATCGCGACATAGGTTCCGACGAAAAAGCCCCGGCGAACCGGGGCTTGGCTTTCAATTGCTTTCCTGAGCGAAGGCTTAGCGCGTCAGACGCTTGTAAGCCTGGCTGCCGGGGTTCAGCGCATCCGGACCCAGACGGCGAACCTTGTCTTCTTCGTAGTCCTCGAAGTTGCCTTCGAACCACTCGACATGGCCGTCGCCTTCGAAGGCCAGGATGTGTGTCGCCAGGCGGTCGAGGAACATGCGATCGTGGCTGATGATGATGGCGCAGCCGGCGAAGGCTTCGAGCGCGCTTTCCAGCGCACCGAGCGTTTCCGTATCGAGGTCGTTGGTCGGTTCGTCGAGCAGGAGGACGTTGCCGCCGGCCTTCAGCATCTTGGCAAGGTGAACGCGGTTGCGCTGACCACCCGAGAGGTTGCCGACCTTCTGCTGCTGGTCGCCGCCCTTGAAGTTGAAGGCGCCGCAATAGGCGCGCGAGTTCATGTCGAACTTGCCGAGCTTGATGACTTCCGCGCCGCCCGAGATTTCTTCCCAGACGGTCTTGTTGCCGTCGAGCGCGTCGCGGCTCTGGTCGACATAACCGAGATGGACCGTCTCGCCGATGCGGATCGAGCCGGCATCCGGCTTTTCCTGTCCGGTGATCATCTTGAACAGCGTCGACTTGCCGGCGCCGTTCGGGCCGATGATGCCGACGATACCACCCGGCGGCAGCTTGATCGTCAGGTCGTTGATCAGCGTGCGGCCTTCGAAGCCCTTGTTGATGCCGTCGAGTTCGATCACCACCTGGCCGAGACGTTCGGACACAGGAATGATGATCTGCGCATCGCCGGGCCGGATGTTTTCGGCCGCATCGACCAGCTGTTCGTAGGCCTTGATACGGGCCTTGGATTTGGCCTGACGGGCCTTCGGGCTGGATGCGATCCACTCCTGCTCGCGCGACAGCGCCTTCTGGCGGCCGGCTTCTTCGCGGCTTTCCTGCTGCATGCGCTTGGCCTTGGCCTGCAGGTAAGCCGAGTAGTTGCCCTCGTAAGGAATGCCGCGGCCACGGTCGAGTTCGAGGATCCAGCCGGTGACGTTGTCGAGGAAGTAGCGATCGTGGGTAATCATCATCACGGCGCCCGGATAATCGCGCAGATGCTTTTCAAGCCAGGCGATCGTCTCGGCGTCGAGGTGGTTGGTCGGTTCGTCGAGGAGCAGCAGGTCTGGCTGCGAGAGCAGCAGGCGGCAGAGCGCGATACGGCGGCGTTCACCACCCGAAAGCAGCGTGACGTCGGCATCCTTCGGCGGGCAGCGCAGCGCTTCCATCGCCATCTCGACCTGCTGTTCGAGGTCCCAGAGGTTCTGGCTGTCGATGATGTCCTGGAGCTTGGCGCCTTCGTCGGCGGTCTCGTCGGAATAGTTCATCATCAGTTCGTTGTAGCGGTCGAGCACGGCCTGCTTGTCGGCCACGCCTTCCATGACGTTTTCGAAGGCGGTCTTGGCCGGATCGAGATGCGGTTCCTGCTCGAGGTAGCCGACGGTGGCACCTTCGGCGAGCCAGGCTTCACCGGTGAATTCCTTGTCCTGGCCGGCGATGATGCGCAGCACGGTCGACTTGCCGGCGCCGTTCGGGCCGAGGATACCGATCTTGGCATCCGGGTAGAACGACAGGTTGACGTTCTCGAGGATCTTCTTGGCGCCGTAGGACTTGTTCAGTCCCGACATGTGGTAGATGAACTGACGTGCCATCGGTAATTATGCTCCGGGGGAAATTGGTTTGCCGCTATGTAGGCGAATTGGCGCCCGGGAGCAACGCGCGGCGCCGAAAAACACGCGGCTTTTCCATATAACCGGATGTCGGGTCGAGGGGCCGCTGCACAAGCAGCCCGCGAGACACCTCAGAAACCCGCCGCGTCGACAATCCCCTCGTTGCAGCCGAAGGATGTCCGGCCCGCTCCCTGGATGAGATCGGAGAGATCCTTGCCTTTTCCATCCGTCGTATCGGCCGAGAGACCAATCGTCAGTTCGCTGATCACACGGCTGTTGCCGGCGCGGCGGCAGCTCATCTTTACCCGGTCGCCGGCACCGGGTCCGAAGCTCTTGTCGAAGGCCGCCTTGATCGCGTCTCCGGTCAGTGACTTCCCGATACTGGCGGCAAACAGCTCCCGGACGGCGGATCCGTTCAGGTCTTCGATCAGTCTCGCGGCATCGGCGAAGTAGGCGTCGGCGCTCATGCCGGTGCAGGTGCCGTGTTTGATCCATTCATGTCGCTCGAGCGCCGATTGCGTGCCCGGCATGACCTTGTCGAGCATGGCTTTCGTCTCCGTCGAGAGGGTCACCTCCGGCAGGTCCTTCCAGTCGCCATCCTTGTCGGCGGAGCGATCAGCGTCGGAAACGCCGCAATAGTCCTTGCGCATCGGCCAGAGCCCGTGCAGCGAGAAATTTTTGGCGTCGTAGCGGTCGCTGGCCTGGCTGGCGCATTCGGCCTTGCGCTGGTTGGTCTGGCAGAAAGCCGGCTGCCAGCTTGCCGCGAGAATGAAGCGGGTGCGCCCACCGCCCTCCTGCGCAAAAGCCGAGCCGGCCGCCGCGATCGACAGCAGGAACAATACGATGACGCGAAAACCGAGATTGCCCATACCCACCCCCACAAAGAACAATTCATGAACATGAAAGCACGCAGCGCATCGCCAGGCAAGCGGCAAAAGCGGACAAGCGAAAATCTCCGGCACAACCCGTCCGGCCTGTTGCATTTGACCGCTGTTCTGGTCTTCTCCCGCCACGGAGGAAATCATGTTCTCAGATACCCGGCGCCTCGACCATGCAGGCGCTTCACTGGCCTATCACCATCAGCAGGCTGAAGGCGACGAGCGCGGCATCCTGCTGATCAGCCACGGATTGGCCGAGCACGCGAAACGCTACCAGCGCTTTGCGGAAGCCATGGCCGCGCGCGGCTATCACGTCTACGCCCACGACCATCGCGGCCACGGCGAGACCACCGCGCCGGACGCGCCGATCGGTCGCTTCGCAAGGCGTAATGGTGCGAGCCGGGTCATCGACGATGTCAGGGCTATGCGCGACGAAGCGGCGACCGAACACCCGGGTCTGCCTGTCATCCTCTTCGGCCACTCCATGGGCGGGCTGATCGCCCTCAACGCGGCAGTCACCTACCCGCGAAAGTTCGACGCCGTCGCCGTCTGGAACTCGAACTTCAATCCCGGCCTCGCCGGCCGCGCCGCGCAGGCGATCCTGCTGGCCGAGCGCGCCCTGAAAGGCTCGGACGTTCCAAGCGACCTGCTGCCGAAGCTCACCTTCGGGACATGGGCGAAATCGGTCGCCAACCGCCGCACGGATTTCGACTGGCTGTCGCGCGATCCCGAAGAGGTCGACAAGTATGTGGCCGATCCGCTCTGCGGCTTCGGCGCCTCCGTCTCGCTCTGGCTCGACCTGTTCGAGCTCACCTTCCGGGCGCCGCAGAAAGAACATCTCGCCCGCCTGCCGACCGAAACGCCGATCCACCTGGTCGGCGGCGGCCAGGACCCGGCGACGGAAAATGGAAAAGCCATCCTATGGCTGTCAAACCATTTGAAAACGCATGGCTTCTCCCGTATCAGCACTGAGATATATCAGGACATGCGCCACGAGACCTTGAACGAGATCGGCGCCGACGCCGCCATATCGGCCTTCGCCGATTGGTGCGATCAGGCAACCGCTCGTCCCGTGAACGGTTGATCCCGCTCCCCTACCCCGAAATCAGAGAATTCCGTCATGAGCAGCAACGCGGCACCCGGCACCAGCAACACCCCATCGGAAGTGATGATGGGGCTGATCCTGATGTTCGTCTCGGTGCTGGTGTCCCCCATCATCGACATCTTCTCCAAGCTCGCGATCGCCACGATCCCGTCCGCCGAGATCACCGCCGCGCGCTTCGGTCTGCAGGCGCTCTGTATGCTGCCCATCGTGCTCTGGCGTGGAAACCTCACTGACATCAGCTGGAAGCAAAGCTTCTTCCACGCCATTCGCGGCGCCATCATCACCGTCTCGATGATCTCCTTCGTCACCACGCTGAAATACATGGCGGTCGCCGATGCCATCGCCATCTTCTTCGTCGAGCCGATCATCCTGACGATCCTGAGCAGCATCTTCCTCAAGGAAAAGATCGGCTGGCGCCGCTATACGGCCTGTGGCGTCGGCTTCTTCGGCGCGATCCTCATCATCCAGCCGAGCTTCCAGGAAGTCGGCTATGTCGCACTTCTGCCCGTCGTCAGCGCGGTCTGCATCGCCATCTCCGCGATGATGAACCGGGCGCTGGCACAGCGCGAGGACCCTTGGGTCATGCAGTTCCACATGGGCCTCTGGGGCCTGCTGATCTGCACCATCCTGCTCTATCTCGGCCAGGGCAGCGGCTCCGACGTGCTCGATCCCGTCATGCCCGACGCCCGCGCCTGGCTCTATCTTCTCGGCGTCGGCGTCTCGGCTGCGATCGCCGGCATCTTCGGCGTCTACGCCTATCGCTCGGCGCCCGCCTCGACGCTCGCCCCGCTGCAATATTTCGAGATCGTCTCGGCCACGGCCTTCGCCTGGCTGGTCTTCGGCGATTTCCCGGATGCGCTGAAATGGCTCGGCATATTCATTATCATGGGCTCCGGCTTCTATATCATCTGGCGCGAGCGCCGCTTTGCTTCGAAGCCCGTATCCGATACATCTGAGGAGACGCGGGCACCCTGATCTGATCGTGGGAGGAACATGACGCAGACCCAGCCAAACAAGCCGCCACTCGCAGGCATTCGTGTCATCGAACTCGCGCGCGTGCTCGCTGGCCCCTGGGCGGGCCAGATGCTGGCCGATCTCGGCGCCGACGTGATCAAGGTGGAAAACCCTGATGGTGGCGACGATACCAGGCACTGGGGACCGCCCTTCGTCGAGGGTGCCGATGGCGAGAACCTCTCGGCCGCCTACTACCACGCCGCCAATCGCGGCAAACGCTCGATAACAGCCGATCTCCGCAGCGAAGAGGGCCAGGCGCTGGTGCGCCGGCTGGTTGCAACATCCGATGTCGTCATCGAGAACTTCAAGCTCGGCGGCCTCGTCAAATACGGGCTCGATTACGAGAGCCTGCGCAAGATCAATCCAAAGCTCGTCTATTGCTCGATAACAGGCTTCGGCCAGACGGGCCCCTATGCAGGCCTCGCCGGCTACGATTACATCGTCCAGGGCATGTCCGGCTTCATGTCGATCACGGGCGAGCCCGACGGACAGCCGATGAAGGCGGGCGTTGCCATCGCCGATATCTTCACAGGGATTTATGCGGTCTCGGCGATCGAGGCAGCCCTCATCCACGCGCTGAAGACGGGCGAAGGCCAGCTGGTCGACATGGCGCTGCTCGACGTGCAGTCGGCCGTACTCGCCAACCAGAACATGAACTACCTCATATCCGGCCGCCCGCCGACGCGCCTCGGCAACGCCCATCCCAATATCTCGCCCTACGAGGTTGTCCCCACCGCCGACGGCTACCTTATCCTTGCCATCGGCAATGACGGCCAGTTCCGCCGGCTCTCAGCCATCCTCGGCCTTCCCGGCATTGCCGACGACGAGCGCTTTGCAACCAATAAAGCCCGCGTCGCCAATCGCGACGAGGTCCGGCGGCTGGTCTCGACCGAAACGCTGAAATGGGCGAAGGCCGATCTTCTGAAAGCCTGCGAGGCAACCGCGGTCCCGTCAGGCGCGATCAACACCATCGAGGACATGTTCAACGATCCGCAGATCGTCGCGCGCGGCCTGCGCGTTGATCTCGAGGATAGCGCCGGCACCGTCATTCCCGGCGTCCGAACACCGGTCGTCCTGTCGCGGACGCCACTCAGCTATGAAAGGCCCAGTCCGCGACTGGGAGAGCACCAGGAGGAGGTGCTGGCCGAACTCATCCAATGGGAGGGGAACAAATGAAACGGACAGGCGGAGAACTGATCGTCGAGGCATTGAAGGCAAATGGGGTGAAACGCCTCTCCTGCGTTCCCGGCGAGAGTTTCCTCGCCGTGCTCGACGCGCTCCATGACAGCGACATCGAGGTCATCGTCTGCCGCCAGGAGGGCGGTGCTGCGATGATGGCCGATGCCTGGGGCCGCCTCACCGGCGAGCCCGGCATCTGCATGGTCACACGCGGACCCGGCGCCACCAATGCGACCGCGGGCCTGCACATATCAAGGCAGGATTCGATCCCGATGGTCCTCTTCATCGGCCAGGTCCAGCGCGATGCCCGCGAACGCGAAGCCTTCCAGGAGGTCGAGTTCCGCCGCGCGCTCACCGAATACGCCAAGTGGGTGGGCGAGGTCGACGACGCGGCCCGCATCCCCGAATTCGTCACCCGCGCCTTCGCACTCGCCACCTCGGGCCGACCCGGCCCCGTCGTCCTGTCACTGCCCGAGGACATGCTGCGCGACATGGTCGAGGCGCCCCGCGCCAGGCGTTATTCCCGCGTCGAAGCCCATCCCGGGCGCAGCCAGGTCGACGATTTCTATCTTCGCCTGCTGAAGGCCGAGCGCCCTATGCTGATCCTCGGCGGCTCGCGCTGGGATGCCGATGCGGTGGCCGATTTCAAGACCTTTGCCGAACGCTTCAGGCTGCCGGTCGGTTGCTCCTTCCGCCGCCAGATGCTGTTCGATAACCTGCATCCAAACTATGCCGGCGATGTCGGGATCGGCATCAATCCAGAACTGGCGCGGGAGATCAAGGAAAGCGATCTACTGATCCTGCTTGGCGGCCGCATGTCGGAAATGCCGTCTTCTGGCTATACGCTGATCGATATCCCCTACCCGCAGCAGCAACTCGTCCATATCCACCCTGATCCGTCCGAACTCGGCCGCCTCTACCGGCCGGACCTTGGGATTGCGGCCAGCCCGCAGGATTTCGTCGCCGCGCTCGCCGATCTCGAGGCCCCCACGGAAGCGCGATGGGCCGACCGCACCGAGCGCATGCACCAATCCTACGTCGCATGGTCGACACCGCCACAGACAGGACCGGGCGATGTCCACATGGGACCGATCATGGCCTGGCTGGAGGAGAATACGCGGCCGGACGCTGTGTTCACCAATGGTGCCGGCAACTATGCGACATGGCAGCACCGCTACCACCGCTTCCGACAGTTCAACACCCAGGCGGCCCCGACCTCGGGCTCGATGGGCTACGGCCTGCCCGCCGCGGTCGCGGCCAAGCAGCTGTTTCCGGACCGCGAAGTGATCTGCTTTGCAGGAGACGGTTGCTTCCTCATGCACGGCCAGGAATTCGCCACCGCCATTCGCTACAAGCTGCCGATCATCGCGCTTGTCATCAACAACGGCATGTACGGCACGATCCGCATGCATCAGGAGCGTGAATATCCCGGCCGCGTCAGCGGCACCGGCCTCACCAACCCCGATTTCGCAGCCCTCGCCCGCGCCTATGGCGGCCATGGCGAGACGGTGGAAAAGACAGAAGACTTTGCTCCCGCCTTCGAACGAGCCCGCGAAAGCGGCCTGCCCGCAATCATCGACATCAAGCTCGATCCCGAGGCAATCACGCCAACGCGTACGCTTTCGGAAATCGCGCAAACAAAAAGCCGGTGAGACCGTGAGCTGTCCCCGGCGCTGGAGATATCCAGCGTCCGGGGCAGTTCACATGCTCACCGGCTCTCAAATCGCAATAAGAACGATCTCAGATCGCAGCCGTGACGATGAACTCGACCTTGTACTTCGGTGCGGCCAGCTTGGCTTCGCTGGTGGCGCGAGCCGGCGTGTTGGCCGGATCGACCCAGGCTTCCCATGCCGCGTTCATTTCAGCGAAGTCCGAGATGTCGGAGAGATAGATCAGCGTCTGCAGGATCTTCGACTTGTCGGAGCCGGCAGCAGCCAACAGGCGATCGACTTCACCGAGCGCGTCCTTGCACTGATCGGTCACGGTTGCGCCTTCGCCAACCTGGCCGGCGAGGTAAACGGTGTTGCCGTGGATGACCGCGCCGCTCATGCGGGCGCCTGCGTCGATACGCTTGATGCTCATGGTGTTCTCCTTGTCATGATATGAAAGAGGCGCCGCACGAGAACGCGGCGCCGGACTGACATTCCGAGCCTTGATCAGGTGCGGATGTGATGGGTCTTCTGATAAATCGCCGTCGAACGGGCGCCGGAGCGGCAATAGCCGAGCATCGGGCGCGGGAATTCGTCGAGCGCGTCGACCATGCCGGCGACCGCCTCTTCCGTCACACCCATCGGGCCGACGGGAACATGCGCGATCTCCAGTCCAAGTTCCTTGGCCCGCGCCGCGATATCGGCGAACGGTGTCTGGTCCATGCTTTCCTGGTCCGGACGATGGCAGACGATGGACTTGAAGCCCATGGCCTTGATCTCATCGAGGTCATCGACCGTGATCTGGCCGGAAACCGAATATTCGTCGTCGATCTGGCGGATGTCCATCGCAAATACTCCTGAAATCGTGGGCTGAATGACTACGCCGCCCGATCAAAGCCGTCAACCGCACAACACGGTTGAATCGGCCTGTTGAATTGCCTGTCAAACGAAAGCAAAGCTGAGCCCGTACTCACGGCTTTCGCCGGGCTTGAGCATGACGAATTCGCCGGCGTCCTGAAGCTCTGCTCGCGGCACCCAACGGTGCGAAACGGGCTCGATGCCGAGCACATCGGCGGGCGCCGTCTGGTTGCGCCAGACCTGCAGATGCGGCAGCGTATCGGCCTTCACGCGCACCCGTAGCGTCTTGCCGCCGACTGCCGCCATCGGCCCGAGACGGACTTCGGCCAGGCCATCCCGCATCGCTGGCGCTTCCACGCAGAAGATATCGCCGCCATCCTTGCCGAAACGCCAGGGGAAGCCGCCATTATCGAGCATCGCGCCTTCCAACCGCGTGCCCTCATCGAACCATTTGCCGCCGACGTTCATATGATACATCAGAAACACAGGCACCGTCTGGTCGCTGGTGTTGACCACCTTGTCCGTCAGATGCGCCTCGCCGGTCTTGCCATCGATAAACCAGTGGCGTTCGATCCGGGCAGGCAGCCCCTCGACCGTGACGATATCGATATCGGCGCGGCTTTCCGCATTGCCGTTTTCGAACTTCGTCCAGAGCACCTCGGCGGCGTGGCCGGCGGCCGAACCATGCAGCGGAAAGACGTTGCCGTCGGACCGGCCGGGGATCGGTTCGCGATGGCGGATGTGGTCGGGCCCGCAGGTGAAGAGGAAACCCTGGACCGAATGCGATATGCGCTCGTCACCGTCATCGGGCACAGCCTCCTTCGGCGCGATATCGATGCCCTCGACCACGCAGCCGCCAATATCCATCAGCGACGTCTCGTCCAGCATCAGCTTCGGCCCCGTCGCGGCGGCGAATTCCATCATGATCTCATCTCCTCCTCTGAACTACCGTAGGGTTAGGTGTCGCGCCGCCATTCGTCAATCTGGGGTGTCACCGCCGCCAACGGGATTTTGATTGGAACCAGCTGGCCCTCTCAAATGTTTATGAGTAAAGGGAAATTCATTGGTTTTTTCATCTTTTGTTCAGCACGATTTCATAAATTCCACACTAGCGTCAAAATTCGCGGGTGTGTGTCGCCAAGTCACTGAAGGATACGAAGACGTGAATCGCTTTCTGAAATCGGCCTCTCTCAAGTCGGCACTCTGTGGGACCGTTATCGTGCTGGCCATGTCGGCAGCGGTTCAGGACGCGTCGGCGCAACAATATCGGCGCCAGGGCAGCGTCGTCTTTGTCACGCCGAACGGCGAAATACTCGACTACATGCCTGAGGGCAGCGGCTACACGCGCGATCGCAGCGGCAACCGCGTGCTGGTCGACGGCTACGGCAACATCATCGCCACCGAAGCGCGTTCGCGCGGCTACTATCCGCCGCCGCCTTCGCGCCAGGTCTACGGCCGCGATGTGTACAACAACGACCCCTACTACAGCGAAGACCAGTATGGCGACACGCGCTATTCCGAGCGTGGCGCGGTCACCGGCGCAATCCCGCGCGAGGCATCGATCGATCGCCAGCCGCTGGATCAGCCCTATCCGCAGAACGACGGCGACTACGCATCGATCGATCCTGACCAGCAGCAGCCCCAGGTCACGCAGCCGACGCGCCCGGCCGATCCGGTCATCACGCTGAAGAACAAATCGAAATCCGAGATCGTCGCGCTGCAGGTCTTCCTCGATCGCGCAGGCGTTTCACCGGGCGCCATCGACGGCCACATGGGCGCCAACGTCACCAAGGCCGTTTATGCCTACAATCAGATGACCGGCGAGACGCTCGATCCGAACAATACGGACGCGATTCTCGAGCAGCTACGCATGTCCGGCGGACTGCCTGTCGTCAGCTACACCATCACGCCCGCCGATGCGGCCGGCCCCTATGTCGCCGAAATCCCCGAGGACTATGCTCACAAGTCGCAGATGACCTCGCTTGCCTTCACTTCCGTAACAGAAGCTCTGGCCGAACGCTTCCACATGGACGAAGGCTTCCTGAAGGAGTTGAACGCCGGCGCCGACTTCACCGTGCCCGGCACCATCATCAAGGTAGTCAACCCCGGCGAGATCAAGACCGGCAGTGTAGCCCGTATCATTGCCGACAAGGGCAAGAAGCAGGTCTTTGCCTATGATGCATCCGGCAACCTGATCTCCGCCTACCCGGCTTCCATCGGCTCCACCGATACGCCCTCTCCTTCGGGCACCGTGACGGTCGAGCGCGTCGCCTTCAATCCCGGCTACACCTACAATCCGAAGATCAATTTCCAGCAGGGTGCCAACGACAAGATCCTCAACATCCCACCGGGCCCGAACGGCCCTGTCGGCACCGTATGGATGGCGCTGTCGAAGCCGACTTACGGCATTCACGGCACGCCGGAACCGTCGAAGATCGGCCGCACCCAGAGCCACGGCTGTATCCGCCTGACCAACTGGGATGCCACCGAGCTGGCCAAGATGGTCAAGCCCGGCGTTACCGTCGAGTTCGTCGACTGATAAAGCGCTAGTTGTTGCGGCGCGCCTGTTCGCTGAAATAGACGAGCCGCAACAATTCCGACTGCGAATTGACCCCTGTCTTCGCAAACACCGACTTCAGCTGGCTGCGGATCGTCTCGCGCGACCGGTTGCTCTCAATGGCAATATCGGTAATGGACGATCCGTGCAGCAGCCCCTGCATGATCTTGATCTCCGCCCTGGTCAGCCCGAACTTGCCTCCAAGCCCCGGGACATCCATCGCCACAGGCTTGGCGGATGGCTCGATGATGATCGCGATGCTCGGCGCATCGAAGAATTGAATGCGGGCACTCTTTTGCAGACGGACGAGGGTAAGCTTGACGCCGTTCACATCAAGCACCTGCTGCCGCTCGCCGTCACGCCATTGCGACAGCAATCGACCGAGGCACGCATTTGCGTCGGCATCGGCAAGCCAGACCTTTCCCTGCAGGTCCAGCCGAACGGACCGCCCCTCGGTCAATACCTGCTCACCGACCGCGCTGGCCGACAGCAGCTTGCCACCGTCTCCAACCAATAGCACGCCGACGCCGATCGCGTCGAACAGCCGGCCACCGAGCTCATCCGCGCTCTTTTCGCCCTTGCCGGCCTCGAAATAGCGCACCGCCCGGTGTAGATGCGGCGCAAGCCGAGTGAACGTATCGGCGTAAACCTTGTTGTCTTCAGGCCCGCCGTTTGCAATCGAACTCGAGATGTTGAACATCCGGCCGTCTCGCTTGACCAGCGCCATGCCGATGGCGGTCTCGCCGCATTGCTTCCAGAAGTCGTTGTAGAACTCTGTCTTCACGAACTGCTCACGCGGCAGCAGTTCCTCGGACAGGAAGCCGCGCCACATCGGCATCACGCTCATGGACGGCGACCAGGGGTTCACGGCCGCGAAGTGATCGGCGTAGCTCTCGACCCATTCCTCGCTGAAACCCTTGTCGATATGCGAAGCGCCCTCCGCCCGCGTCGGGTCGTGGTAGAACAGCGTGGTCTTGCCGCCGGGAACGATCTCGTTCCACCGGCCAAGAAACATGTCCCAGGTGGCCTCGCCGAAAATTACACCGTAGATGGTGTCGACCAGACTGTCATAAGTGTCTTCCGCAACGATCATTGTTCCCCCGGCAAGCGCCCGCACCGCAGGCGAGGATACCAGTGTAAAGCTTCCGGAAACAACGAAAATTACCCTTTTCGGGTGATACCCACCCGAGTGGAAAACGGGCAGTGATGCAGACGTACATGGTCGCGTCGAAACGGGGAGACCGTCCGTGCATCAATGAAAATGCGCCCCAGCGGACCGGGGCGCATTTTCAGTCACAAACAAATGGTCAGGCGGCCGATCGGATCAGCGGACCGGTCATGCGGGCCGCGGCCGGCAATCTCACCGGCAGCTTGCGCATGATCTCCTCGGCGAAACAGAGCGCGTTTTCGCGTGCCTTGTCCAGGTTGCTGGCGCGGGCCGGATCGAGCGTATGCAGCGTGCCGCCGCAATCGAAGATATCGCGGAAGGCCGAACGCTCGATGATCGCGGTGTCCAGCACCGGCACCTGCCGTTGATTGAGCAGCGTCTTCACGATCGCAAGCGCCCGTGTCGTCACCATCGAGTTGACGCGCGTCAGCACGACGGAGTGGCCGATCCGGATACCCGCCTTCTCGTCGAGATACTGCAGCAGTTCCAGAACCTGCGCGCCACCCCGCGCGTCCATCGCACAGCCCTGGATCGGGATCAGAACGTGATCGGAGAGACCGATCGCCGTTGCCAGCATCGGATTGCGGGCGCCCGGCAGATCGATGATGAAATAGTCGGTGTTGTGCTTGTTCTCGGAGATATGCAGCGGCAGCGATGCCGAAGTCACGAAGTCGATCACCGAGATATTTGCCACATGTCCCGAAATCTCGTGCCAGCGGGAAATCCAGTGCTGAGGATCGGCATCGAGAATGGTGACCCGGTAGCCCTTGCGGGCAAGCTCGGTGGCCAGCAACAGAACAGCGGTGGTCTTCCCGGCTCCGCCCTTGGTGTTTGCAAATGTGATGACTGCCATGTTCGTTCCTCGGGGGAAATGTCGCGAGCCGGGATCGCTCTGTTGCGCACATCGGGATGCATCGTGCGGTTACTGCATCCTTTCCAAACATGGTTAACAATCCCTAAACAAGCCATCCGAAATCCCGGTCGGAATTTCTTGCAGCAGTGGCGACCACTTCACCTGAACGCCCTGCCCCGCCACGAAAAAGGCCCGGAAAGCGGCGTGCTTTCCGGGCCAAATCTCAGGTCCGCATTTTGTATCAGAAGCAGTCCTTGAAGAGTGCCTTGGTGTTCTCGAGCGTCATCGTGAC
The DNA here is from genome assembly GCA_900472605.1 of Hyphomicrobiales bacterium. Classification (GTDB taxonomy): domain Bacteria; phylum Pseudomonadota; class Alphaproteobacteria; order Rhizobiales; family Rhizobiaceae; genus Rhizobium. The sequence goes on from UCJD01000013.1 coordinate 75,271, forward strand.
AGGGTTTCCGCCGGCGCTCGGATCCTCGATCGCCATGGCCGAGAGTTCATCGATTCGATCCGGCTTGATTCCCATGGCCGAAAGGCTCTCGGGCACACCGAGTTCTGAGCGCAGCTTCAGCACGTAATCATAGAACCCGTCGAAGCCGCCTGAAATGCCGAGATAGGCTGCCGCGCGCGCGATCTTGTCTTCGATGACAGCGCGGTTGAAGCGCAGTACCGCAGGCATCACGACGGCGTTCGTCATGCCGTGGTGGGTGTTGTAGACCGCACCGATCGGATGCGACAGCGCATGGATCGCGCCGAGCCCTTTCTGGAACGCGACCGCGCCCATGGCCGCGGCCGACATCATGTTGGCGCGGGCTTCGAGATCCGTGCCCTCCTTGTAGGCGCGCGGCAGGAACTCCTTGACGAGCCGCATGCCCTCCAGCGCGATGCCCGCAGACATCGGGTGATAGAAGGGCGAGGAATAGGCTTCCAGGCAATGCGCGAAGGCATCCATGCCGGTGCCGGCGGTGATCACCTTCGGCATACCGACCGTCAGCTCCGGATCGGCGATGACGACGCCGGGGAGGAACTTCGGATGGAAGATGATCTTCTTCACATGCGTCTGCGAATTGGTGATGACCGAGGCGCGGCCGACCTCGGAACCAGTTCCCGCCGTCGTCGGCACCGCGACGATCGGCGCGATCCCCTCGACGCTGGCGCGCGTCCACCAGTCGCCGATATCCTCGAAGTCCCAGACCGGTCGCGTCTGCCCGACCATGAAGGCGACGCACTTGCCGAGATCGAGGCCCGAGCCGCCGCCGAAGGCGACGACGCCGTCATGCCCGCCATCCTTGAAGGCCTTTACGCCGGCCTCGAGGTTCTTCTCGTTCGGATTGGGATCGACATCGGCGAAGATCGCCCGGCCAAGACCGGCCTCCTCAAGAATGTCGAGCGCCGTCGTGGTGATTGCCATTGTCGCCAGCCCGCGATCCGTGATCAACAGTGGCTTCTTCATGCCGAGGCTCTTGGCAGCGTCCGCCAGCTCCTTGATGCGGCCACGGCCGAGCTTGAAGGATGTCGGGTAGCTCCAGTTGGCTGTGATATGCGCGCTCATGCTGTCACTTTCTTCAGATGGTAGGATTTCGGACGCGTCAGGTTCTGGAAACCGATGATCGACAGCGACCCGCCGCGGCCGGTTTCCTTGACGCCGGTCCAGCACAGCGCCGGATCGAGATAATCGGCGCGGTTCATGAACACGGTGCCGGTTTCGATCTCGCGGCCAAGCCGCCCGGCCCGCTCGGCATCTTTTGTCCAGAGCGAGGCAGTCAGCCCGTACTGGCTGTCGTTCATCAGCGCGAGGGCTTCGTCGTCGCTCTTCACCTTCATGATGCCGACGGCGGGACCGAAGGTCTCCTCGCGCATGAAATTCATCGAGTGATCGACATCGACGAGGATCTGCGGTGCCAGATAGGCGCCGCCATCATCGGCGGGAAATAGCTTCGGATCGACCAGCGCCTTCGCACCCTTGGAAACGGCATCGGCGATCTGTTCGCGCACCACCTTGGCGAAACGCTTGTTGGCCATAGGCCCGAGCGACGTCTCGGGATCGAGCGGATTGCCGAGCTTGTAGTTCGACACCCAGGCAACCGACTTCTCGACGAAGCTGTCATAGAGCGATTCATGCACATAGATGCGCTCGATGCCGCAGCAGCACTGACCGGAATTGTAGGTCGCGCCGTCCATCAGCGTATCGACCGCCGCATCGAGGTCGGCGTCTTCCATCACATAACCCGGATCCTTGCCGCCAAGCTCCAGCCCGAGGCCAGTAAACGTACCCGCCGCCGCCCGCTCCATCGAGCGCCCGCCTTCGACCGAGCCGGTGAAGTTGACGAAATTGAAGCTGCCTGCAGCGATCAGCGCCGACGTCGTCTCATGGTCGAGCACTATGTTCTGGAACACGTCCTCGGGCACGCCCGCCTCGACAAACGCCTGCACCAGCCGCTCGCCCACCAGCAGCGTCTGCGACGCATGCTTGAGCACGACGGTATTGCCCGCCATCAGCGCCGGAGCGATCGTGTTGATCGCCGTCATGTAGGGATAGTTCCACGGCGCCACGACGAACACAACGCCATGCGCCTCGCGCTCGATGCGCCGCTCGAAGCTGGCGCTGGCTTCGACCACCAGCGGCGCCAGCGCCTCGGCGGCGATCGATGCGACATAGTTGGACCGCTCGTTGAACCCCTTGTACTCGCCGCCGTAACGGATCGGCCGGCCCATCTGCCAGGCTAGCTCCGGCACCACGACATCGGACATCTCGTTCAGCCGCGCCACGCCCTTCAGCACCAGCTGAACGCGATCCTCGAGCGGACGCTTCGCCCACACCTTCTGCGCTTTGCGCGCCCGCGCGACGACCTCTTTCGCCGCCTCGAGCGGCAGCGCCGGCCGCTCGGCGTAAACCGATCCGTCCACGGGTGATATGCATTGGATGACAGTCATTTCGAAACTCCAGTCATGAAAAGGCAATTCAACAGGCAAGCGTGCGGACATAGCCCGCAACACCGTAATTCAGAATCGCACGGTCACGTGTGATAATGGTCAGGTCGTTCTGCCGTGCGGTCGCGATCAGGATGCGGTCAATCGGGTCTTTGTGCAGAGGCTGCGGCAATGAGCAGGACGACATGAAGATCCTGGCGGTTACCGGCTGCTCTTCGATCTGGGCCTCAAGCCTGAAGTCGCTATACCATTGCTCCGCAGTCTTGGTCTCTCGAATGCGCCCGCGTGCCAGCAGCATCGCCATCTCCCAGGCCGTTATCGCCGAGACGAACACCGGTTGCCCGGCTGCCTTTGCATCCGCGAGCGCGGCGACGGCTTTCTCTGCCAATGGCTCCCTGTTGGTCATCCAGATCGCCGTGCAGGTATCCAGCAGATAGCCACTATTCATTGTAGAGCTTCTCGCCCCATTCCTCGTCCCAATCCATCGGCGCCGTCAGATCCACCCCCGGCATGATCGTCAGCGTCCCCTTCATCGCGCCCCATGCCGGGTGCACTTCCAGCAGCGTCCCGTCGTCCAGCTCCATCCAGCGCTTGCCATCCTTGTAGATGACATCGGCTTCCGTAAACATCTTGACCGGCGGCCGCTCGGGCTCGGATTGGCCGGCGCCGGCATCCTCATAGCCCGCCTGCTTCTTCTCCGAGAAGCCGAACACACCGCCGCGGCGATGCGCCGCCACCTCCTCCAGGTTGATGCCGAGATACTCCGAAACCTGATCCTGCTCGTCCGCGCTCATCTTCCGCTCGCCGCTCAACATGCGCGACACCGCACTCGGATCAAGCCTCATGAACCGGGCCATATCGCGAAGCGAGGAGCCGCGCTCGGCAAGCTTTTCGTAGAACCATGCGCTGTCGATCACGCTCATGTCGATCTCCTCGGAAAACGCCCGCGCACATTAACACAATGCGACCAACGCAACAATCAGAGCGAGTGTTGCGATTATCTCATGCTCGCTCGAAGCCGCGTGTCACCTCCCAGTCGGTGATGCGACGGTCGTATTCCTCCTGCTCCCATTCCGCCGCGCGCGTATAGTGATCGATCACGTCGTCGCCGAACGCGCTGCGCAGCATCTTTGACTTGGTCATCGTCGCCGTGGCGGCCCTCAGCGTCCGAGGGATTTCGCGAACCTTGCGGGCGCCATAGGCATCGCCGACGAAGGGCTCCTCGAGCTTCATCTTGTTCTCGATCCCATCGATCCCTGCCGCCAGCAAGGCCGCAAAAGCGAGATACGGATTGAGATCGGAGCCGCCCACGCGGCATTCGATGCGGATCGCCTTGGTGCCGTCGCCGCACAGGCGATAGCCCGCCGTGCGGTTGTCCTTGCTCCATATCGCCTTGGTCGGCGCGAATGTGCCGGCCATGAAGCGCTTGTAGGAATTGATGTAGGGCGCCAGGAAGTAGGTTATCTCGCTGGCATGCGACAGCAGCCCGGCGACGTAGCTCTCCATCAGCTCCGACATGCCGTAGCGGCCCTTGTCGTCGGCAAACAACGGCGTCTTGCCGTCGGCACTCCACAACGACTGATGGATATGCGAGGAGCTGCCGGCAGCGTTGTAGTGCCACTTCGCGAGGAAGGTGATCGCCTTTCCCTTGGCCCAGGCGATTTCCTTGCAGCCGTTCTTGATGATCGAGTGCCGGTCAGCCATCGTCAAAGCATCGGCGTAGCGGACATTGATCTCCTCTTGCCCGGCAGACGCCTCGCCCTTGGAGTTCTCGACCGGGATCCCTGCGCCCTGTAGCCCCGTCCTGATCGCCCGCATCACCTCTTCTTCCTTGGTGGTCTGGAAGATGTGGTAATCCTCATTATAGGCGCTGGCGAGCTTGAGGTTGCGATAGCCGGAGGCCTGCGCTGATTCGTAGGTCTGGTCGAACAAGAAGAATTCGAGCTCCGAAGCCATGAAGGCCTTCATGCCCATGTCCTCCAGCCGCTTCACCTGCTTCTTCAGGATAGCGCGCGGCGAATGCGGCACTTCTTCATGCGTATGGTGGTCGAGCAGGTCGCAGAGAACAAGCGCCGTGCCTTCCAGCCAGGGAATGCGCCTGAGCGTCGAGAGATCCGGCTTCATCGTATAGTCGCCGTAGCCCTTTTCCCAACTCGTCGCCTTGTAGCCGGAGACAGTCTCCATCTCCATGTCCGTGGCGACCAGATAGTTGCAGCTGTGCGTTTCCTTCCAGGCGCTTTCGAGGAAGAACTCGGCCTGGAAACGCTTGCCCATCAGGCGGCCCTGCATGTCGACTTGGCAGGCCAACACCGTGTCGATGCGCCCGTCGGCAACGTCCTGCTTCAAATCGTCGAGAGTATAGATGCTCATATGGACCTCCCCATAAATTCAAGAATGAAATCCAGCCAACGAAACCGCATGCCTCCGTGCGACGACGGACGCGCCGATTGCGCCTGATGCATTTTCGTTGAGCCGGAAGACGGGGCCGCGGATGCGGCCCCGCTGGTCATGGATGGCGGTATCAGTGCTCGCCGACAGCCTTTTCGGCAGCCGCGATCTCGGCCTGACGGCGTGCGACTTCTTCGCCGATCGGCGGGCCCTTGAAGCGGCGGCTTTCGAAGCCGAACCACACGATCGCCGTCAGCACCAGGAAGCCGACGGTGACGTAGAGCGCCGGGCCGTTCGGCGGCTGGACGCCGAGCACGAAGATCAGGATCATCGCCAAGATCGTCAGCACCGAGAACAGCTTGTACATACCCTCGCCGATGTTCCACGGGCCCATCTTGTCCCACTTCGACGTACCCCAGGCGAAGAGGCCGAGCGTGATCGGGATCGCGAAGGAGAAGAACAGGAAGATGACCGTGCACGACACGACGATCGTATAGACAGGCGTGTCGCCGATCGAGACGAGAGACGAACCCCAGACGAACAGAACCGAGAGGATCGATCCCGTCCAGATCGCCGAAACCGGCGTGCGGTACTTCGGGCTGACCTTGGCGAGCGCCTTGGAGGCCGGCAGGCCACCGTCACGCGAGAAGGCGAAGATCATGCGCGACACCGACGTCACGGTCGCCAGACCGCATAGCCACTGGCAAACGAGGATCGCCAGATAGAGGATATCCTTGATGGCGGCAGGCATCTGCGTGTCCATCGCCCAGAAGAACACGTTCCAGCCCTGCTTGGCCGCGTCGTCCATGTTCGGCAGCATCAGCACGAACGAGCAAAGCATGATGTAGCCGAACAGCGCCGACCACAGAACCGACGAGACCATGCCGCGCGGAACGGAATGGGCGGCCTTGACCGTTTCTTCCGAAGTATGCGCAGAGGCGTCGTAGCCGGTGATCGTATAGATCGGCAGCAGAAGGCCGAGCAAAAACACCCAGGTACCCGAGGTTGCCGGCCAGACATTGCCACCGGCTTCGCCGGAATAGTTGGCGAAAGTGAAGAGACGGCCGAACTCGTAGGACGGCGCGAAAGCCAGGCATGCCGCCGACAACGCGATGGCCGACGCGAAGATCAGATAGCCCGAGAAGTCCGTCAGCTTCGCCGTCAACCCGATGCCCATGTGGTTCACAAGCGCCTGCGCGCCGGTGATGATGACAAGGAACAGGATGCGCACGGTGGTGGTATCAGCCAGTCCAAAATAGCTGGTGCCGAACGCGCCCATGAAGAAATAGTAGGTTCCGACGTTGATGGCACCGAGAACCGTGACGAGGCCAAGCAGGTTGAACCATGCCGTCAGCCAGCCGGTGAAGCGGTTGCCGAGGATCGAGCCCCAGTGATAGAGCCCGCCAGCCGTTGGATAGGCCGAGCTGATCTGCGCCATGGCGACGGCAAAGACGAGCGAAACGAAGCAGCCGATCGGCCAGCCGATGCCGATCGCAGCGCCACCGGCACCGGCCGTTGCCTGCGCCAGCGAATTGATACCACCGGAAAGAATGCAAATAATCGAGAATGAAACGGCAAAATTCGAAAACGAGCTCATGCGCCGTTCGAGTTCCTGGGCATAGCCCATGGAATGCAGGATGCTGACATCCTGCTTCTTGTCGAGTTCCGAATAATCGGACATGACGTCCCCCTGTTTAGCCATCAGCCGCGGAATTGCAGCTGATTATCCAGTGCCAAAGTGCCCGCGACGTTTTCGTCGTCGGGCGGATCGCAGTTAGACTGCTCCCTGGGGTCTTATCTTTCGTTGTCAGGCGTCCAGGCTCTGCTGGAGCAGCCTTGTCAGATAGTCGGCCATGACCCCTTGGCCGGCTTGATCTGCGATGAGGTCGTTGCGGACCTCGATCATCACGTTGCGCAATCCGTTCGACAGCCCGTGCAGGATCAGCGTATGCGTCACGCCGTCAGAGGGGCCGTAAGGCTCGTTGCGCTCAACTCTATAGTGCGTCGTCTTACCCGCGGCGGCAAGCATCGCGTCCGCCAGCCGGGTATCGTCATCATGCAGGACACCGACTTCAACGGCGCGCGTCCTTCCGTGGAAGACCGGCGTAAAGCTGTGGACGGTGACGATAACGGTTTCCTGCCCCCGCGCTTTGCGATCACGAATGAGTGCGCGAATGGCATCATGAAACGGGATGTAAATGGCCTCGGTGCGGGCAATTTTCTCCTCCGCGCTGAGCCCTGCATTTCCCGGAATGTCGTAGACCTCGCTTTTCTCAGGCATGGCGCCAGCCGATTCCGGCGGCCTGTTGCAGTCGTAGATCAGGCGTGAAAACCGCTGGTGAACCAACGTGGCATCGAGAGCCTCGGACATACCCTTGGCGACAGCAAGAGCGCCGGGATCCCAGGCAATGTGACTGTTGAGCGCCTCCTCGGAAAGACCAAGCGTCCCGAAGCGGGCAGGAAGAACCCGCGATGCATGTTCGCAGATGATAAGCACCGGGCTGGTGCCGTCAGGCCTTTCGACCGCGACGCACTCCCCTTCCCCTTTGCCGAGCACTTCCAACCGAGCAAGCACCACAGTCGCTCCACCCACAACTGTTAATAAAATACTTATAAGAAAAGAATTCTTCAGCTTCTGCTCCCTGTCAAGCACGCACTGAAAAAATCTTTTCATGACAACAGTTGACATGGATTGTGACAGCGTTGTTAACTTTCAGTGGGCAAGTGGCACAAGACCAATCCCGGGGAGCAAGATCGCGTGACCGTTGCGTCGAAGACAGTGTCGGACGTAATCCACTCGCATTTCGGTACGCTGACGCGCGCCGAAAAGCAGTTGGCTGAAAGTCTGCTGGATAACTACCCTGTCTCCGGACTGGGGAGCATCACGACGATTGCCGAAAACGCCGGCGTCTCGACGCCGACTGTCGTGCGCATGGTCCAGAAGCTCGGCTTCAAGGGCTATCCGGATTTTCAGGCGCACCTGCATCAGGAGGTCGAAGCGACGATCTCCAACCCGATCGCCAAGCACGACCGCTGGGCCTCCAACGCGCCGGGCACCCACATTCTCAACCGTTTCGCCGACGCGATCATCGACAATCTGCGCCAGACATTGACCGGTGTCGACACTGCGACATTCGACAGCGTCGCCGCCCTTCTCTCCGATCGCAAGCGCAACCTCTATTTCGTCGGCGGCCGCATCACCGGCGCGCTCGCCGAGTATTTCTTCACCCATATGCAGGTGATCCGCCCCAGCACGGCGCTGCTATCGGCCAATTCCAGCAGCTGGCCGCAATACGTGCTCAACATGAGCCCGGGCGACCTGCTGATCATCTTCGACATCAGACGCTACGAGCAGGAGCTCGTCAGCCTCGCGAGTGCCGCGAAAAACAGCGGCGCCGAGATCATTCTCTTCACGGACCAATGGGCCTCGCCGGCCGCGAAACTCGCCAAGCATACGTTTCGCGTGCGCATCGAGGCACCATCGGCCTGGGACAGTTCCGTCGTCACCCTTTTCATCGTCGAGGCGCTGATCGAAGCGGTGCAGAACTCGACATGGGACGAGACGAAGGAGCGCATGAAAACACTGGAAGGCCTGTTCGAACAGACGCGGCTCTTCCGCAAACTTGGTTAGGAGGGACAAATACGACAGCAGAGATGAAACGGGCAGGAAGCAAGGACATGTCGCAATCGAAACATTCTCGCCAAACGCCCGCGATACAAAGAAAAAATAGCGTCATCCAACTGTCACACAAGCTTCACGTAACGTCAGTAACAGCATCGTCGGACACTGAAACCCGAAGGAGAACAACAGTGATCTCTAATCTTTCTCGACTGCTCTCGCTCTCTACAGCAATTGTTGTGGCTTCAACCGCAATTGCTGCCGCAGAGCCAAGCGCTGAACTCATCGCCGCCGCCAAGAAGGAAGGCACGCTGACCACGATCGCCCTTCCGCACGACTGGTGCGGCTACGGCGACGTCATTGCCGGCTTCAAGGCGAAGTACGGTCTGGAAGTGAACGAATTGAACCCGGACGCCGGTTCGGGCGACGAAATCGAAGCCATCAAGGCCAACAAGGGCAACACCGGCCCGCAGGCTCCTGATGTCATCGACGTCGGTCTCTCCTTCGGCCCGACCGCCAAGGCCGATGGCCTGATCCAGCCTTACAAGGTTTCGACCTGGGATTCGATCCCTGATAGCGCCAAGGATGCCGACGGCTTCTGGTACGGCGATTACTACGGCGTTCTCTCCTTCGTCGTGAACACCGACATCGTCAAGGAAGTGCCGAAGGACTGGGCCGACCTGAAGAAGTCGGACTACGCCAACTCGGTCGCTCTCGCCGGTGACCCGCGCGCGTCCAACCAGGCCGTACAGGCTGTCTACGCCGCCGGCATCGCTGCTGGCGAAAAGGATGCGACCAAGGCTGGTGAAGCCGGTCTCGCCTTCTTCGGCGAACTCAACAAGGCAGGCAACCTCGTTCCCGTCATCGGCAAGTCCGCTTCGCTGGCACAGGGCTCCACCCCGATCGTCATCGCCTGGGACTACAACGGCCTCTCCTGGCGCGATACGCTGAAGGGCAACCCGCCGGTTGAAGTCGTGGTTCCGGCTTCGGGCGTCAACGCCGGTGTTTACGTCCAGGCGATCTCCGCCTTCGCTCCGCACCCGAACGCTGCCAAGCTCTGGATGGAATACCTCTATTCGGACGAAGGTCAGCTTGGCTGGCTGAAGGGCTATTGCCACCCGATCCGCTTCAACGATCTGGCCAAGAACAAGAAGATCCCGCAGGAACTTCTCGACAAGCTGCCGCCGGCAGCCGCCTATGAAAAGGCTGTCTTCCCGACGCTCGAAGAGCAGGCCGCTGGCAAGACCGCCATCACCGGCAAGTGGGACAGCGTCGTCGGCGCCAACGTCCAGTAAAGCAGTATGAAACCGGCCTCCCCGTCTCGCGGCGGGGAGGCTTTTGCCCCTCCGACGCCGCAAGAAGAGCTTTTTTCAATGAGCACTGTTTCGACGACGCCCGTGGTGAGCACGGCCCGGCTGATCACCAAGGACCGCGTGATCGACTGGCTGGGCATTACACCCTTCATTATTTTCGCATTGCTTTTTCTGATTATTCCCACGCTCTACCTTGTGGTCGGCGCCTTTTTGACGCCCGAGGGCAACTTCACGCTGAAGAACATCGGTGATCTCTTCACGCCGACTATCCTCAGCGCCTACTGGATCAGTATCCGCGTCTCGGTCGCATCGGCACTCGGCGGCGCGCTGATCGGCTTCTTCCTCGCCTGGGCGGTCGTGCTCGGCGGCCTGCCCACCTCGGTACGCTCCACGCTTCTGACGTTCTCCGGCGTCGCCTCGAACTTCGCCGGCATTCCGCTGGCTTTTTCGTTCCTGGCAACCCTTGGCCGCACCGGCCTCGTCACGGTGTTCCTCAGGGACTGGTTCGGCTTCAACCTCTACGGCACCGGCTTCAACCTGCTCTCCTTCTTCGGCCTCACCATCACCTACATGTATTTCCAGATTCCGCTGATGGTGCTGATCCTGACGCCGGCGCTGGATGGCATGAAGAAGGAATGGCGCGAAGCGGCAGAAATCCTCGGCGCCAGCAATGTCCAGTATTGGACCAAGGTCGCCCTGCCGATCCTATGGCCGAGCCTTCTCGGCACCACGCTGCTGCTGTTTGCCAACGCCTTCGGCGCGATTGCAACCGCCTATGCGCTGACCGGCTCTTCGCTCAACATCGTCCCCATCCTGCTCTACGCGCAGATCCGCGGCGACGTGCTGCACAATGCCAACCTCGGCTACGCCATCGCGCTCGGCATGATCGTCATCACCGGCGTATCGAATATCCTCTATCTCATGCTGCGCATGCGCGCTGAACGGTGGCAGAAATGAAGGCTCAAAAGCTCGGCGCCTGGATCGCCATCGCCATCGGCGCGACCTACTTCATCGTACCTCTGCTCGGAACCATCGAATTCTCGCTGCGCATGCGCCGCGACGCCTACAGTTTCGACGCCTACCTCTCAGTGTTCTCCGACGAGCGCTTCCGCGCAACCTTCGGCTATTCGATGATGATGGCGCTTTTGACCATCGTCTTCGGCATGCTCCTGATTGTACCGACGGCCTATTGGGTGCGCCTGCGCATGCCGCAGATGCGCCAGGTGGTGGAATTCATCACGCTGTTGCCGCTGGTCATCCCGGCCATCGTTATCGTCTTCGGCTATTTGAGGATGTACAACTCCTCATCCTTCCTGCCGATGACCGGCTCGACGACAGGCACCAACATCCTGCTGGTCTTCTCCTACATCACCCTGTCGCTGCCCTACATGTATCGCTCCGTCGACACAGCCATGCGCGCCATCGATGTGCGAACCCTGACGGAAGCCGCCCAGAGCCTTGGGGCCAGCTGGTGGACGATCATGTTCAAGTGCATCTTCCCGAACGTGATGAGCGGCATCCTCTCCGGCGCCTTCATCACGCTGGCGATCGTCATGGGCGAGTTCACCTTCGCGGCCCTTCTCAGCCGCCCGGCCTTCGGCCCCTACCTGCAGCTCGTCGGCGCCAACCGGGCCTACGAGCCCTCGGCGCTCGCCGTCATCGCCTTCTCCATCACCTGGCTCAGCATGGGCCTGCTCAATCTCGTCTCGCGCATCGGCAGATCCCGTCCGGCCAAGGCTTAAGGTATTTCGATATGTCCTTTCTCACGCTGTCCAACATTCAGAAATCCTTCGGCCCCGTTCAGGTCGTCAAGAACTTCAACATGAACATCGAGAAGGGCGAGTTCGTCTCGTTCCTCGGACCGTCGGGCTGTGGCAAGACCACCGTCCTGCGCATGATCGCCGGCTTCGAAAACCCGACCGGCGGCACGCTGACCATCGCCGGCAAGGATATCGCGCCGCTGAAGCCCAACCAGCGCAACATCGGCATGGTCTTCCAGGCCTACGCGCTCTTCCCGAACATGACGGTGCATGACAACGTCGCCTTCGGCCTGAAGATCGCCGGCAAGCCGAAGGCCGAGATCGACGCCCGCGTCAAGGAGATGCTGGCGCTGATCCATCTCGGCCACCTCGCCGACCGCTACCCCTACCAGATGTCGGGCGGCCAGCAGCAGCGCGTCGCTCTCGCCCGCGCCCTTGCCGCCAAGCCGCAGGTGCTGTTGCTCGACGAGCCTCTGTCGGCGCTCGACGCCAAGATCCGCGTGTCGCTGCGCGAGGAAATCCGGCAGATCCAGCAGTCGCTCGGGATCACCACCATCTTCGTCACCCACGACCAGGAAGAGGCGCTGTCGATCTCCGACCGCATCGTCGTCATGAACGGCGGCCGGGCCGACCAGATCGGCACCCCCTTCGAGATCTACAACACGCCGGCCACCCGCTTCGTCGCCTCCTTCGTCGGCACGCTGAACATCATCGAGGCCAAGGTCGTAGACCCCTCGGTCAACCGCATCCAGATCGGCGATCAGGGCGTGACGCTGCGCGAGAACATCGCCACCTTCAAGGCCGGCGACACCGTCTCGCTGGCGCTGCGCCCGGAAGCCGGCTCGCTCGCCGAGAGCACGCCGAGCGACACCAAGCTGACCGGCGAAGTCGTCTCCGCCCACTTCCTGGGCTCCGTCATCCGCACCCGCATGAACGTCGGCGGCAGCGTCATCTCCTTCGACATGTTCAACAGCCCCGGCGTCAAGCCGCCGGCAACGGGCGAAACGGTGACGCTGCGCTTCATGGCGGCGGATCTGCTGGTGATCCGGGATTGATATTTCCCGGCCATTGAGGGGCAAGCTGGCGTCGCCATCCCTCGTTCTCCCTCATCCCGGCCTTGAGCCGGGATCCAGCCGCGTCGCGTCTGCGGCGCGAAAAGACTCTTTCCAACCCAAGGACTTGGGTTGGCTGGATCTCTGTGACAAGCACAGAGATGAGGGTGGATGACGTTGACGCCTGCACTAACCACGACGCTTGGCCGCAATGACACACCAATGGGCCCATCACCGGCCAACGCGGTACAACCACCAAAAATCACTTGAAATCCCCACCCCATTGCGCGACGACGGCACAACCGCAGCCATCTCGCAAGAAGCCAGCTTATGTCCCCGACCACGACACCCTCGGCGGCCCCTCGCCGCCTCACCGCCCAGGATTTCAAGACGCTCGGCCTGTCCGCCCTCGGCGGCGCGCTGGAGTTCTACGACTTCATCATCTTCGTCTTCTTCGCGAGCGTCATCGGCCACCTTTTCTTCCCGCCGGACATGCCCGACTGGCTGGTGACGATCCAGACCTTCGGCATCTTCGCCGCCGGCTATCTGGTGCGCCCGATCGGCGGCATAGTGCTTGCGCATTTCGGCGACATGTTCGGCCGCAAGCGTGTCTTCGCCTTCTCGATCATGCTGATGTCGCTGTCGACGCTCGGCATGGCCGCCATGCCGACCTACGCCACGATCGGCGTCGCCGCCCCGATCCTGCTCATCCTCATGCGCGTGCTGCAGGGTGCGGCCATCGGTGGCGAGGTCCCGGGCGCATGGACCTTCGTGGCTGAGCACGTCCCCTTCCGCCGCGTCGGTTTCGCCTGCGGCTTCCTCTGCTCCGGCCTGACGCTCGGCATCCTGCTCGGCTCCTTCATCGCCACCATCATCAACTCGGTGTTCACGCCCGAGGACGTGGCAAGCTACGCATGGCGCATCCCCTTCTTCCTCGGCGGCATCTTCGGCCTCGTCGCCGTCTACCTGCGCCGCTGGCTGCAGGAAACGCCGATCTTTGCCGAGATGAAACAGAGTCGCTCGCTGACGCGCGAACTGCCGCTGAAGGCCGTGCTGCGCGATCACCCACGCAGCGTCATCATCTCCATGCTGCTCACCTGGATCCTGTCGGCCGGCATCGTCGTCACCACGCTGATGACCGCGACCTTCCTGCAGAAGCTATACGGCTACACCGCCCAGCAGTCGCTCGCCGCCACCAGCTTCGGCACGCTGTTCCTGATCTTCGGCACGGCCGCCGCCGGCGCGATCGTAGACCGGGTTGGCTCTGGCCGCTTCTTCATCGTCGCCAGCCTCTTCTTCGGCGCCGCCACCTTTGCCTTCTATAGCTACGCCGCGACGTCGCTCACCGTGCTCTTCGTGCTTTATGCGATCATGGGCCTCTCGGTCGGCCTTGTCGGCGCGGTTCCCTACGTGATGGTCCGCGCCTTCCCGGCCCGCGTCCGCTTCACCGGCCTCTCCTTCTCCTACAACGTCTCCTACGCCATCTTCGGCGGCTTGACGCCGCTGGCGGTCGCCTCGCTTCTGCCGCTGAACCCGATGGCGCATGCCTATTACCTGCTGTTCATCGCAGCCCTTGCCTTCGTGCTCGGCGTCTACCTGCTGGTCAAGGGCGACACGGTGGAGGCCGAGGTCGGCATCGAGGAACTCAACCAGCGGCTTGCCGCCGGCGCGTGAATCACCGCACTATCGAAGCCGGGCGCCCCATCGCCCGGCTTTTCAATGGCGCCTGGCAGAACTGAAGCCTCTCGAGCGCCCGACCGACGAGGCAACCGCACCCATGTCCAATCCTCAGATCAAGATCCTCGACGCGCTCTCCGTACCCGGAAATCCGGCGAAGCCGAACGACGACCGCTTCGGATATAACGAGGCCTGCGCCTTCGTGATCGATGGCGCAACGGGCCTTGGCGACCGCCAATATATGGACGCGTCAGGCAGCGACGCCGCCTGGGTCGCGGCACGCTTCGCGGATGGCTTCAGGCAACAGATCACGCGTGAGACACCGGTCTCCGATGTCGCACGCGCCGTATCACAGGAGGCCCGAGCGACATTCCTCGGCGCGCACCCCGACGCCCCGCGCTACGCCTGGCCGCTTTCCGCCTTCTCGATGATCCACGCCACCGACGATCGCCTGACCTTCCACGGCCTTGGCGATTCCTGCGTCTTCCTCTTGCAGGAAGATGGATCGGTCAGCTTTCACACGGCGATCCCGGACGCCTTCACCCAGGAACAGGCGGCGGCCGCAAGCCACATCGCCCGCACCGGCGGCATCACAAAAGCTGGGGGCGCGCTTGGCGACACGCATACGCTTGCCGCCCTGCGGCGGCGGCGCGAGGCTCAGAATACCGAGGGCGACATCTGGACGCTCGGACTGGTGCCCGCTGCGGCGGATCATCTCGTGTCGGAAGAATTGAAGATTAAGGGCAAGGCCCACGCCATCATCTGCAGCGACGGCTTTGCCGATCTGGTCGTGCTGTATGAGGCCTATGACGCGGCAAGCCTGGTGCGCACTGCCCTCGAAAAGGGCCTCGCCCCGATGATTGAGGAACTGCGCCGCGTCGAGCGCAAGACGGATCCGGAAGGTTTGCGCTATCCCCGCTTCAAGCAGAGCGATGACACGACCGCGATCCTGGTCGAACTCACCGCCTGATCGCCCGCGACCGGGCGGCAATTTCCGATTCAGGATCAGGCTCTTGGCCGATGATCCTGAATCATTTTCTCTGACGATTGAATCGATTTCTGAAGACGCAGCCCGGTCAGGCCGCGTCTTCCACCTCGTCGCGCGGCTTGGCCGGCACGTAGTTCAGCACCGGTCCGAGCCAGCGCTCGACCTCGCGGATTTCCATGCCTTTGCGGCCGGCATAATCCTCGACCTGATCCCGCTCCACCTTGGCGACGCCGAAGTAGTAGCTGTCGGGATGGCCGATATAGATGCCCGAGACCGACGAGCCCGGCCACATCGCATAGCTCTCCGTCAGCGTGACGCCGGCGGCGTTCTCGGCGTCGAGCAGCGAGAACAGCGTCTTCTTCTCGGTATGATCGGGCTGCGCGGGATAACCGGGCGCCGGGCGGATGCCGGCATATTCCTCGGTGATCAGCTGATCCTTGCTGAACGCCTCGCCCTTGGCATATCCCCAGTATTCGCGGCGAACCTCTTCGTGCATGCGCTCGGCAAAGGCTTCGGCGAAGCGGTCGGCCAACGCCTTGACGAGGATCGACGAGTAGTCGTCGTTGACGCGCTCGAAACGCTCGGCGATCGCCACTTCCTCAATACCGGCCGTGACGACGAAGCCGCCGACATAATCCTGCTTGCCGCTGTCGACAGGCGCCACGAAGTCCGACAGCGCCACGTTCGGGCGGCCATCACGCTTCGACAGCTGCTGGCGCAGCGTGTAGAAGGTCGCCAGTTCCTCGCTGCGGCCGTCGTCCTTGAACAGCTTGATATCATCGCCGACGGCACCGGCCGGCCAGAAGCCGATCACGGCGCGCGGACGGAACCACTTTTCGTCGATGATCTTCTTCAGCATCGTCTGCGCATCAGCCCAGAGCGCGCGTGCCGCCTCTCCCTGCTTCTCATCCTCGAGAATTGCAGGATATCGCCCCTTCAGTTCCCAGGTCTGGAAGAACGGCGTCCAGTCGATGTATTCGGCAAGCGTCGCCAGATCGTAATCCTCGAACACCTTGGTGCCGAGGAAGCTCGGCTTCGTCGGCGTATAGGCGGCCCAGTCCACGGCCTGTGCATTCTCGCGGGCCCGCGCCAGCGGCAGGCGCACCTTTTCGGCCTCGCTGCGCGCATGGGCGGCGGCGACCTTGGCATACTCGGCGCGGATGTCGCTGATATAGCCATCGCGGTTCTCGGGCGACAGCAGCGACGACACCACGCCGACCGCGCGGCTGGCATCGGTGACATAGACCGTCTGCCCCTTGCCGTAGCCCGGATGGATCTTCACGGCCGTATGCACACGGCTGGTCGTGGCGCCGCCGATCAAGAGCGGCAGGTCCAGACCCTGGCGCTCCATTTCGGCCGCCACATGCACCATCTCGTCAAGCGACGGCGTGATCAGGCCCGACAGACCGATGATATCGACCTTCTCGGCAACAGCCGTCTCCAGGATCTTCGTCGCCGGCACCATGACGCCGAGGTCGATGATCTCGTAATTGTTGCAGGCGAGCACGACGCCGACGATGTTCTTGCCGATATCGTGGACGTCGCCCTTGACGGTCGCCATCAGGATCTTGCCGGCCGACTTGCGCTGATCGCCGCCGTTCTGCCGCTTCTCTTCTTCCATGTAGGGCAGAAGCACGGCCACGGCCTGCTTCATCACGCGCGCCGACTTGACGACCTGCGGCAGGAACATCTTGCCCGAACCGAACAGGTCGCCGACCACGTTCATGCCGGCCATCAGCGGCCCTTCGATGACATGCAGCGGACGCTCGGCCTGCAGGCGGGCTTCCTCGGTATCGGCATCGATATATTCGGTGATGCCATTGACCAAGGCGTGTTCAAGCCGCTTCTCGACCGACCATTCGCGCCAGGAGAGATCCTGCACGCGTCCCTCGCGCGCAGCCCCGCCGCGATACTTCTCGGCCACCTCGAGCAACCGCTCGGTGGCGTCGGAGCGGCGGTTCAGCACCACGTCCTCGCAGGCCTCGCGCAGTTCCGCATCGATCTGGTCGTAGACCGCCAGCTGGCCGGCATTGACGATACCCATGTCCATGCCCGCCTGGATGGCGTGGTAGAGGAACACGGCGTGCATCGCTTCGCGCACCGGCTCGTTGCCGCGGAACGAGAAGGACAGGTTCGACACGCCGCCGGAGATGTGCACCAGCGGCATCGTCTTGCGGATCGTCCGCGTCGCCTCGATGAAATCGACGCCGTAATTGTTGTGCTCTTCGATGCCGGTTGCGACGGCAAAGACGTTGGGATCGAAGATGATGTCCTCGGGCGGGAAGCCCGCCTGTTCGGTCAGCAGCTTGTAGGCGCGCGTGCAGATCTCGACCTTTCGGTCATAGGTATCCGCCTGCCCCGTCTCGTCGAAGGCCATGACCACGACGGCAGCGCCATAGGCATGCAGCAGCCTTGCCTGCGCCAGAAAATTCTCCTCGCCTTCCTTGAGCGAGATCGAGTTGACGATCGGCTTGCCCTGCACCCGCTTCAGGCCGGACTCGATGATCGAGAACTTCGACGAGTCGATCATCACGGGCACGCGGGCGATGTCAGGTTCCGCGGCGATCAGGTTGAGGAACTCGACCATCGCCTTTTCGGAATCGATCAGGCCTTCGTCCATGTTGATGTCGATGATCTGCGCGCCGTTCTCCACCTGGTCGCGGGCGACGTCGAGCGCCGCCGTGTAATCGGCATTGGTGATGAGCTTGCGGAAGCGAGCCGAGCCCGTGACGTTGGTGCGCTCGCCGACGTTGACGAACGGAATGTCCTTGGTGAGCTCGAACGGCTCGAGGCCCGATAGCGACATGAACGGACGATGCTCGGGGATCGGGCGCGGCTTGTACTTGGCAACGACCTCGGCGATCGCCTTGATATGCTCCGGCGTCGAGCCGCAGCAGCCGCCGACGATGTTGACGAGACCCTCGCGGGCGAACTCGTCGATCTGCGCTGCCATCAGCTCCGGCGTCTCGTCATACTGACCGAACTCGTTCGGCAGGCCAGCATTCGGATAGGCGCAGATGAAGGTATCGGCGACACCCGACAGCTCCTGCAGATGCGGGCGCATGGCGTTGGCGCCGAGCGCGCAGTTCAAGCCGATGGTGAACGGATTGGCATGGCGCACCGAGTTCCAGAAGGCCGACGGCGTCTGGCCCGACAGCGTGCGGCCGGAAAGGTCGGTGATCGTGCCTGATATCATCACAGGCAGGCGAATGCCCTTGGCCGCGAAGCGCTCCTCGCAGGCGAAGATCGCCGCCTTGGCGTTCAGCGTATCGAAGATCGTCTCGATCAGGATGATATCGGCGCCGCCATCGATCAGGCCGTCGATCTGCTCGCCATAGGCGGTGCGCAGATCGTCGAAATCGACGGCGCGGAAGCCGGGATTGTTGACGTCGGGCGAGATCGAGGCCGTGCGGTTGGTCGGGCCGATGGCGCCGGCGACGAACCGGCGGCGACCATCCTCGCGCTCGGCGCGGATGCAGGCGCGGCGAACGACTTCGGCGCCTTCCTTGTTCAGCGCATAGACCTCGCCCTCCATGGCGTAATCGGCCTGCGCGATGCGGGTCGAGGAGAAGGTGTTGGTCTCGAGAATATCGGCACCGGCCTTGGCGTATTTGTAATGGATTTCCTCGATCGCATCCGGCTGCGTCAGGATGAGAAGGTCGTTGTTGCCCTTCTGGTGGCAGGCGCAGCCGATGAAGCGGTCGCCGCGGAAGTGATCCTCGTCGAAGCCCAGCCCTTGGATCTGCGTGCCCATGGCGCCGTCAAGCACGAGAATGCGTTCGCTGGCGGCTTTCCGCAGCGCTTCGAACACCTCGCTACCGTCGCGTTTTGCTCCTTCGGAACCAAACAGAGTATCAAACACGGGCGGACTCCTTGACGTCATTGTAAAGACAAGCCGCCCAAATCACATAAAGATATCTTTATGTCAATATATCAGCGACATTTTCGCCATTGCCGACGCGCGGCGGATGACAGACTCGAACGCCCCCTATATAGGCAATTTCAACGCATTGTGTATGAAATCGGAGGAGTATCATGGCACCTGCAATCGGCGACGCAGCACTCGGCAACTGGACGACGCGCACCTATCACCGCGACTGGCTCGTCGCCCAGGCGAACGGCCTGTTCGATTTCTTCCAGCATGACTCGATCAATCCCAAGGGTGGCTTCTACGATCTCGACGACACCGGCAAACCGCTGGATGCCGAGGGTCAAGTGCGCGGCATCCATATCGCCGCCCGCGCCGTCCATTGCTTCTCGATCGGCACCCTGCTCGGCGGCCCCGGCGCTTCCGATGTGGTCGATCACGGCATGCAGTACATCTGGAACCACCACCGCGATCTAGAGAATGGCGGCTATTTCTGGTCGCTGAACAATGACGGCCCGGTCGACACCAACAAGCAGGGCTACGGCCACGCCTTCGTGCTGCTCGCCGCTTCCTCCGCCAAGACGATAGGCCATCCGCTTGCCGACGGCATGCTCGCCGACATCACAGAAGTTCTCAATACCCGCTTCTGGGAAGCCAGACACGGCGCCATCGCCGAGGAGTTCACCGCCGACTGGCAGCCGCTCGACGGCGGCACCTATCGCGGCCAGAACTCCAACATGCACCTGACCGAGGCGCTGATGGCCGCCTTCGAGGCAACCGGCGACCGCGACTACCTCACGAAGGCCGAAAGCATCGCCGACCTCGTCATCCGCCGCGCCGCCGGCTCCGTCGGCTGGCGCGTCGCCGAGCACTTCGACACAGACTGGACGCTCGACAAGAACTACTATCACCCGAACGAGATGTTCCGCCCCGCGGGCACCACACCCGGCCACTCGCTCGAATGGGCGCGCCTCCTGTTGCAACTCTGGGCGCTCGGCGGCAAGAAGCTGGAATGGCTGCCGGATGCCGCCAAGGGCCTGTTTTCGCAAGCGATGGCGCTCGGCTGGGACGACGATCACGGCGGCTTCTTCTATACGCTCGATTGGGAAGACCGCCCGGATAAGCGGCAGAAGATGTGGTGGCCAGCCTGCGAAGGTGCGGCTGCCGCCCACTACCTCAACGAACATCTGCCGAGCGACTACCACGAGGAAAGCTACCGCAAGATCTGGAACGTCATCGAGCGCAGCTTCATCGACCACAGGAACGGCGGCTGGCATGAGGAACTGACGGAACAGATGGTCCCCGCCCACACCATCTTCCCCGGCAAGGGCGATATCTATCACGCCCTGCAGGCCTGCCTGATCCCGCTCTTCCCGGCAACGGGCAGCCTGACCAAGGTCATCCCGGAAGCGGGTGGCAATATCTGAAGGAAGCGATAGGCGGCGGATCGCTTGCGCCGCCGCGAGCGATCAACGCCCTGCCGCGACCTTTTTCGGCCGGGCGCCCTTTATCAGAGGGGACGGTAAGTCGGTCGAGGCCGTGACGACCCCGCCTCGACCATCCGCCTTGGCCTGATAAAGCGCCGCATCGGCCGCTTTCAAAGCGGCATCGCAGCTCGTCCCGTGCTCGACCTTGCTAAGGCCGAACGATGCGCCGATCGCAACGATCGAACCAGACAACGACATCGGCTCGCATAGCAACGCGGAAATCCGCCGGCAGGCCGCCTCGGCCTCGCGCACCGACATATTCGGCATCAGCACCGCGAATTCATCGCCACCGAGGCGAAAGAGCCGGTCGACATCGCGCGTCGCCGTGCCCAGCCGCGATGCGACGACCTTCAAAAGGTCGTCGCCGACGGCATGGCCGTAGGAATCGTTGATCGCTTTGAAGCCATCGAGGTCGAAGCAGACCACCGTCAAAGTGCCGTCAGCGGCCAGAGCCGAGTATTCGTCGTCGAGCAAGGAGCGGTTGGCAAGTCCCGTCAGAAAGTCATGCGTTGCGGCATGTCGCATCTGCTTTTCGCGGCTGACCAGCATTTGCGCCGTCGATTGTGAGACACGCACCATCAGAAAACCGCCGACGAGCAGGACCACGATGACAGTGACGATCAGCGGCAGCGCTTGGTAGAGAACATCGGCCGCCGGCGTCGGGGACCGCCAGGATAGAACCTCGACTTCGCCCCCTGCTCCGATCGCGACTTCCGCGCGGGCGCGGGAAGGCGCCACCGTGGACAGTGGCGTAATATGGGCGTCATCGAGCAGAAAGCGATCGCCGAAGAAATTCTGCAGGCTTCCGCTGATCGGCATTGCCGTGATTAGAATGGGGGCCCGATCTGCTTTCAGCTTTGCCGTTCCGAAATCGGGCTGAAAAAGACTTGCCGAGAGGAGCACGGCTTCCTCGCCAAGCACCTCGATACGGCTGCTGACGACCGGATCGGGAATACCCTTCCTGCCGGTGACATGCTCGCGTCCACGCACGTCTTTTACCAGCCGCTCCGTATCCGCAACGATCGAGGCAGGCCCTCTGGCAAAGAATGGCCTGTCTTTGACGCTGTCATCCGTGCGGGAGTAGACGATGGCATCGCTGCGATCGAGAACGGCAGTAAAGCGGGTTCGCGATGTCCCGATCAGCGAGGCGCCGATGTTGCGATCCGTCCACTCGAAATCGAAGCTGTTGTCGAGCTTGGCGATCGCCTCGTCCCATATCGTCCATGCAGTCAGTGAGAATTCGACATCCGTCGTCCAGAACGCGATGTTGCGCTCAACCAATGCTTCCTGCCGCTGGCGCGCGTCCGCATCGATCCGCGCAGCGCCATAATAGGAAAACGCCGCCAGTCCCGCGATCAACATGGCAACGCAGGCAACAGCGGGGCCGACAAGCCTGAAATGAACGAAACGCATTGCCAACACACCCCGGACCAAAAACCACCCATACGGATTGATGGAACTCCATAGGATGGCAGAGCTTACAATCAGGTTATCGCCCGGCGCGAATGCGTGCCGCCGGCTACGATGACGGAATGCGCGGCTCCTCGACCAGATAGAACTCCGCGACCGGCGTGACATCGGAAACGAAGAAGCCGAACCTCGATTGTTCACCGGGATCGAGATGTCCCTCGTCGAAATTCAGCCGGTCGAAGCTCTCGAAGCGGCTTTCGAAGTGCATGAAACGGTTCGACGAAATCAGCGACGGATTGGGATCGGCTTGCCCGAAGGACAGCCCGTCGTTGAAGTCGCTGGGCTTGCCGCGGATTTCCTGAAGCTCGAAGCCGAAGCCGATCCACGCCAGCCCACTTTGGTTCACCGCCACCACGCGCAGGTGAAACGAGCCGGGCACCGTTGTCTTCAGCTCGGCGGGTTTGGCGAAGCGGATCACCAGCGTCACCGGCGCGAGGCTGTCGAACGCCTCGCGGATCTCGATTGGATCCTCCCGCGTGCCAGAGCCGGAGATAGACAGGATGCTGAAGCCGCCGAGTTCGTCGGAGAACGAATAGTCCCCCGCATGCCACCGCCCGTCATCGGCCGGCCCGGCGCTGATCAGCGCCAGAGAGAGCAACCCTCCAAGAATGCGCCCCAAGTTGCAATGACGCGTCATCGATCCTGCTTCCCGATCGAGGTGTCGCCACCATACATGCAATTTCAGCGGCGTGCGATGCGCAAGGTCCGTCAGCCCGGCCCGATGCATTTCCACGCGCGCGAAACCCTCATCGGTGTTACCGTACCGCCAGGGCATCCCAACGAAACATGTGAATGCAACGCAGGAGCGGGACATGACGACAGTTTTCGTAAGGCATGAGGTTTCGGACTATGCTGCCTGGCGCAAGGTGTATGACGGCTTCCGGTCTGTGCAGGCGGCCAATGGCGTGATCGCCGAGGCGGTTTTCCAGTCCGCCGACAATCCCAACGACATCACCGTCACCCATGAATTTTCAACGCCCGACGCCGCCAAGGCCTTCATGCAGCTTGATGAACTCCGCTCGGCCATGCGCACCGGCGGCATCCTCGGCGCACCGACCCTCTGGATGGTCGAGAAGGCGTAACCGTCGCGGTACGATAAGCCCAGCACTCTTCTACGCGGCGCGTTACGCCAGACGCAAAGCGTCCAGATCCTTCGCCAGCATCAGCGCCAGCGCCTCGACGACGAGATTGTGGTCGTCGCGCTGCGGCAGGCCGGAGACGGTCACCGAGCCGATGCAGCCCGTGCCCTTGACGTTGATCGGAAAGCTGCCGCCATGCGGCGCGTAGTCGGCGTCCGAAAGGCCGTTATCCGCCACCGTCTTGCCCTTCGCCTTGAGATCGAGGCCGATGGCATAGCTGCTGCGGAAGTAGCGCAGCACCAGATTGCGCTTGCGGCGCACCCACTGGACATTGTCGGGCGTGACGCCGGGAAGAGCCACGTAGAAGACCGGCATGGAATGCAGGTTGATATCGATCGCGATACCGAGGCCACGCTCCGAACCCAGCTCCTGCAGCAGTTTGCCCAGCTGCCATGCCGTTGCCAGATCGAAACTGTCGAAGCTCAGCACCTTCTCCTGCTCGGCAATCCGCGCAAGATCGTCATCAGGCATCGTCATGGCTGTTTCCTCTCCTCGAATGCTTTTTGCTGAGCATCGTCAGGGGAGCGAAAAAGTAAAGCGGAATCGTGGTGATAAGGCTGTTTCGGATACGCCGGTCCCGGCATCGAAACATGCTCGGTTTGCATCGTCACGGACGCGACAGGCCGGTCTCAGCCTGCCGCCTGCCTCGGTGAAAATCGGCTCATCTCGCCGATAAAGGGTTTTGCAAGCGGTGCCGCATAGGAGCCGCGCTTGCTGGTCGAAAGACCGAGTGACACCAGCGCCTCGGCCTGCTTGACGGCAGCCGCCACGCCATCGACCACGGGCACGCCGTAGATCTCCTGCAGCTCGCGCGCCAGATCGGTCATCCCGGCGCAGCCGAGCACGATCGCTTCTGCGCCATCCTCCGACAGCGCCCGCTCGATCTCGGCCCTGAGCTTGCCGATCGCGCCCGACGCCTCGTCTTCCAGTTCCAGCACCGGAATATCCGACGCCCTGACCCTGGCCCGCTCGCCCATGCCGTAGCGCCGTACCAGATTGTCGATCAGCACCCGCGACCGCTCCAGCGTCGTCACCACGGTGAAGCGCTGCGCCAGGAAGCCGGCGGTGGCGACGGCAGATTCGCAAAGCCCCAGCACCGGCACGTCGGCAAAGCTGCGGGCTGCCTCGAGCCCGGTATCGTCGAAACAGGCGATCACGGCCGCGTCATAGGTCCCTGCCCGCTCTTTCAACTCCGTCAGCAGACCGGGAATGGCAAGCGCCCCGTCATAATGCCCTTCGATCGAGACCGGCCCCATCCGCGAGGTGGCGGCGATGATCTCCGTGCCTGTTGCCGCCACCGCGCGCGCGGCGATCGCCGCCTTCTCGGTCATCGAGGCGGTGGTGTTCGGATTGACGATCAGGATGCGCATGAGATCAGCTTATCTTTGCCTGCCGTCCACGCAGCATCATCATGATACCCAGCGCGACGAGAATGATGGTGAAGGAAAACAGCGTCGTCACCGTGCCGAGCGCATAAAGCACCGGCGTCGTGACGTTGGTAGTCATCCCGTAGATTTCGAGGGGCAGCGTATTGTAGCTGCCAGAGGTCATCAGCGTGCGGGCGAACTCGTCGTAGGAGAGCGTGAAGCCGAACAGGCCGACACCGATCAGGCTTGGCGCGATCATCGGCAGCACGACATGCACGAAGGTCTGCCACGAACTCGCCCCGAGATCGCGCGCCGCCTCTTCATAGGCGGGCGAGAAACGGTTGAAAACGGCGAACATGATCAGCACGCCGAAGGGCAGCGTCCAGGTGAGATGCGCGCCGAAGGCAGACGAATACCAGGCCGGCTTCAGCCCGCCCTGCTGGAACACCACGCCGATGCCGAGCGAGATGATGATCGACGGCACCACCAGGCTGGCGACCGTGGCGTAGAACAAAACCGTGGCACCCTTGAACCGCCGGCGGAAGGCAAGGCCGGCGAGCAGCGACACGACGACCGTGACGATCATGACCATGAAGCCGAGCGAGAACGACCGCCGGAAAGAGGCGCCGAAATCACCCACTGCCTGCTTTTCGAACAGGTTGTAGAACCAGTGGGTGGACACGCCGTTCAGCGGGAAGGTCAGGCCTCCGTCAGGGCCTTGAAACGACAGGATCAGGATCGCCGACAGCGGGCCGTAGAGAAACAGCACGAAGACGATGAAGAAGGCGGCGAGGATATAGAATTCGAAGGTACGCTTTTCGTGCCCCATCTCAAAGCTCCTTGCGAATATCGACGACGCGCAGGATGGCCGCAACCATCATCAGCACAACGATCAGAAGCACCACGGCATTGGCCGCGGCGGCTGGATATTGCAGCAGCGACATCTGGTTCTTCATCATCAGCGCTACCGAGGCGCTCTGCCCGCCGGACATGACCTGCACGGTGGAGAAATCCGCCATAACGAGCGTCACCACGAAAATCGAGCCGATGGCGATGCCGGGCTTGGCAAGCGGGATGACGACGTTCCATAGGATCTGCCAGCCGCTGGCGCCGGCATCGCGCGCCGCCTCGAACAGCGACCGGTCGATGCGCATCAGCGTGTTGAAGATAGGCGTCACCATGAACAGCGTGTAGAGATGCACCATGGCGAGCACCACGGCGAAATCGGAATAGAGCAGCCACTCAATCGGCTGCGGAATGATGCCTGCATTGATCAGCGCCGAGTTGACGAGGCCGTTACGGCCGAGCACCGGGATCCAGGAAATCATGCGAATGATGTTCGACGTCATGAACGGCACGGTGCAGACCAGAAACAGGATCATCTGCGTCGACGTGCGCCTGACATGAAAGGCGAGGAAATAGGCGACCCAGAAGCCGATGAAGACGGTGAGCGCCCAGACGACGACGGTGAATTTCAGCGTGTTGAGATAGGTCTTCCACGTGACCCACGAGCCGAGTGTCTCGGTGTAGTTCATCGTCAGGAAATCGGGATAGAGACCGGCGAAATCGTAATCCCAGAAGCTGACCACCGCGATCATCAAGATCGGCAGGATGAAGAAGAAGCCGAGAATCAGGATGAGCGGCGTGGCCTGGATATAGGAGGCGGCCCACGGCGGCAGGCGAAAGCCGGCGCTTCGCACCCGCTCGGCCTTTGCGTTTGTCTCTGCTGAAGCGATCGTCGCCATCGCTGGTCCCTTTTTCCAGTTGGCATTGTGCTGCGTGGCACCCCCCTCTGCCTGCCGGCATCTCCCCCTCAAGGGGGNNGGGGGAGATTGGCTGGGGGCGCCCTCACCGCATGTCGATCTCCCCCCTTGAGGGGGAGATGCCCGGCAGGGCAGAGGGGGGTATCCCACGGCAAAACCTCCCCTCCCACAAAGGGAGGGGAAATCCTTGTCGCCTTAAGCCGCGATGAACTCGTTCCAGCGGCGAACCATGTAGCGGTCCTCGTCCATGACGGAGTTCCAGCACGCGACATGGCCCATGCGTTCTTCGAACGAGCCGCCGTCGCGAACTGCACCGGCCTTTTCCATGACCTTGCCCTCAGGCGACATGATATCGCCGGCGGCGGCCTTGCCTTCGATCCAGTAACCCCACTCGTCGGCCGTCATGAAGTTCTTCGCCGTGTCCATGCAGGCCGAGTAATAGCCCTGGCGGTTGAGGTAGCCGCCGACCCAGCCGGATGTGTACCAGTTGATGTACTCGTAGGCGGCGTCGAGCTGCGCGCCCTTGAGGTGCGAGGCGAGGCCGAGGCCGCCACCCCACGAGCGATAGCCTTCCTTGAGCGGCTGGTACTTGCAGGCGATACCCTTGGAGCGGACGGCGGCAACGGCCGGCGACCACATCGACTGGATGATGACTTCGCCAGACGACATCAGGTTGACGGATTCGTCGAACGACTTCCAGAAGGCGCGGAACTGGCCGTCCTGCTTGGCCTTGATCAGGAAGTCGATCGTCTTGTCGATCTCTTCCTTGGTCATGTTGCCCTTGTCGGCATACTTGATGTTGCCCATGGCTTCCATGATCATCGCGGCGTCCATGATGCCGATCGACGGGATATTGAGGATCGAGGTCTTGCCCTTGAACTTCGGGTCCATGATGTCGGCCCAGGTTGTGATCTCGCGACCGACGAGGTCGGGGCGGATGCCGAGCGTATCGGCATTGTAGATCGTCGGCATCATGGTGAAGAGTTCGGTCTCGCCCTTGGCAAACGTCTTGGCGTCGGCGCTCTCGACGTAGCCGACCGTGTGCGGCGCGGTGCCCTGCGCAATCACGCTGTCGGGCTTCAGCTTGCCGTTCTTGAACAGCGGGACGACCTTGTCGTAATATTTCAGCTTCTTCACATCCATCGGCTGGATGACGCCGGTCGGATAGACCTTCTTCAGGATCCAGTATTCGATGTCGGCGATGTCGTAGCTGTCAGGCTGCGTCACGGCGCGCTGGGCTGCAGCGTCGGAATCCGTTGCCGTCATCTCCAGCGTGATGCCGAGGTCCTTCTTGCACTGCTCGGCGATGGCGTTGATGTTGGAAACGCCGGTGCCGAACTGGCGAAGCGTGATGTTGGACTGTGCCCAGATGGTCGGGAAGCCGGTGATCAGGCCCGAGCCGGCGATGGCGCCGGCAGCGGCGGCACCGGTCTTCAGCAGGCTGCGGCGCGATACGCCCTTCTGCATCAGGCCCGTCTTCTTTGTCTTCGTTGCATCAGTCATGTCAGTTCCCTCTGGTTTTTGTAGTGTTGGAGATTCATGCCGAAACGCGACCGAGGAGGACGGCGTCCTCCAGGGCCCAACTCAGTGACACCGCATCGCCGACCGATGCGGGGTTGGCGAAATAATCGCCGTCGGCAGCAATGACGGTGAAATCATCGCTGCCCGCGCCGACCACGGTGATCTTCACCGAGGCGCCGCGATATTCGATGTTGGAGACGATGCCATTGAAGCCGAGCGTCTTGTCGCTGGCTGCAGCCAGACGCACGCGGTCGGTGCGGATGCCGATATCGACCACCTCGCCGACCTCCCTGCCCGCGCCGCGCACCGTGAAACTCTGCCCCTCCGGCACCTCAAGCGTGATCACGCCATCCTTCGCGGATGTCACGCGGCCGGTCAGCACATTGTGGTCGCCCATGAAACGTGCCACGAAGGCGGTGGCCGGCTCCTCGAACACCTTGCGCGGCGTCGCCGCCTGCTCGATCTTGCCGTCGTTCATGATGACGATGATGTCGGCCAGTGCCATCGCCTCTTCCTGGCTGTGGGTGACGTGCACGAAGGTGATGCCGAGCGTCTTCTGCAGCTTCTTGAGCTCGGCGCGCATGCGGATCTTCAGGAACGGATCGAGCGCCGACAAAGGCTCGTCGAGCAAGAGCGCCTCGGGATCGGTGATCAGCGCGCGCGCCAGTGCGACACGCTGCTGCTGACCACCGGAAAGCTGTGCCGGACGCCGTGTTGCATAGGCCTCCATCTGCATCAGCTTCAACATCTCGAGCGCCTTGGCCCGCCGCTCCTCCTTCTCGACGCCCTTCATCTTCAGCGAGAAGGCGACATTGTCGATCAGGTCGAGATGCGGGAAGAGCGCGTAGGACTGGAACATCATGGCCGTGCCGCGCTTGGCAGGCGGAAAATCGGTCACCACGGTGTTGCCGAGCCTGATATCGCCCGACGAAATGCTCTCGTGTCCGGCGATCATCCTGAGCGTCGAGGTCTTGCCGCAGCCCGATGGGCCGAGAAAGCAGCAATAGGAACCAGCCGGTATCTTCAGGCTGATGGCATGCACGGCGGTGGTCGCGCCATACACCTTCGAAACGGATGCTATATCGATCTCTGCCGCTTTCGACATCGTGTCTTCCCCTGTTCGAGGAATACAATGCATTCGCCGTGCCAGTTTCTACCGCGACGCATCAAGTCGTTGCGAACATTGAATTTTCTTGAGAAAACTCAAATGACTAAAATTCGATCCTCGGATATGTTTGCACATGAAATAGGCTTTCGTCTGCAATTTGCGCAAATAATCGTATACAATTTGACCGCATAATTGATCGCAAATTCCGTTTAACTTTTCGGCTGAATTTGGCTATCATCGCCCGATCACAGGACATCCGCTTCATGAACTCCGCAGCCACCGCGCTTCAGACAACCGACGAGCCCTCAGAGACCGGCGCGCAGCAGATCCGCGACGCAATTCGCGATGCGATCGTCGAACGTCGACTGTCGCCGGGAACCAAGCTATCGGAAAGCGATGTCGGCAACCTTTTCAACGTCAGCCGCACGCTGGCGCGCGCAGCCCTGCAAGCACTCTCCTACGAAGGGCTTGTCAGTGTCGAGAAAAACCGCGGCGCCTTCGTGGCCTACCCCTCGCCCGATGAGGCGCGGCAGATTTTCGCCGCCCGCCGGCTGATCGAGCCCGGCATACTGCGCGAGGCGGCGGCGAGGATCACGACATCGGAAATCCAGCATCTGCGACAGCTGCTGCTGGAGGAGAGCCGCCTGATCGGCGAACGCGGACAGACCGCCCGGCGCGCCGAAATCAAGGCATCCGGCGACTTCCATCTGGCGCTTGCCGAGATTTCCGGCAATGCGATCATGCAGCGCTTCATGGAAGAACTCGTGGCCCGCTCCTCTCTGGTGATCGCACTCTACGGCCAGTCGACCATATCGAGCTGCGGTCACAACGAGCATGGCGACATCGTCTCGGCAATCGAAGCCAAGAAGCTCGACCGTGCCTGCGACCTCATGGTGCATCACATCGCACACATCGAAGCCGATCTCGATCTGCGGGAGCGCAAGGGACAGGGACTGAAGGAAGCGTTCGACCTCTAGGTCACGCGTGGCACATCAATCGAGCGCGAGAAAGAACCCCAAGTCAGAGCTTGAGCGCGAGACGCGGCCGCCGAAGCGACCGCGGCATCGAAAATCAACCGCGCGAGCGGCGTTCGTCGGGAACGGCGGCAACAGCCACGATATCGGGCGTTCCCGTCGCATGCAGGCGCTTGCGCACCAGCACACCCATGACGCGGGCGGCGGTCGAAAACGTCATCTGGTCCAGCGGGCCTTCGCCTTCCCAGGGTTTCGTCAGTCGCTCGGTGACGGCGCCGACGATATTCATCGGCACGATGTCGTCGCATTGGCGCATGGCCTCGAAGACGCTGCTGATCGGAACGACCCGGCCTTCGAACGTGACGATCGGTTCGGTCAATTCCGCATCCCACTCTTCAAACGCATAAAGAGCGTCGCGAAAGAGCTCTTGAAGGGTGAACGGGGCGTGCCCATTGTGAAGTGGCGGCAAGGCATTCGACATGTCTGTCTCCTCTTTGCAGGGATAAAGCCAATTCCTCCTCATCGGTCCGCACTAACGCCGGAAGCAGAACTCAAGTTCCCGGCCGGACCGAATAACACGATCAATGTTATAGTGTAATATACGCGTGATAAAGCGCTTTCTGCCGCAGCTTGGCCACAGCTGTGACCGCAAAAAGATAAGTCGTTGATATTCAAGCGAATATCAACGGCAATCTTTTGGTAACTTAAATGAACGAAGGGCCGGATCGCGCTACTGGGCGATCGCGAATGTTACGTTCACCTGTATGTTGTAGCTGCTTTCGCCGCCCTGGATCGGCACGGCTGAATCGGCCTCCGACTTCATCATCGCCGCCCGCATGACCGGCATCGGCTGCGGCCGCGGACCGTTTTCGTTGATCTCGATGACGTTGCCGAGCTTGACGCCGGCGGCAGAAGCAAGCGTCTTTGCCCGTGCGATGGCGTCCGCCACCGCGTTCTTACGCGCCTCTTCGACGGCGCTGTCGGGCTTGTCGTTGGTGAACTGGATATCGCCGCCCTGGTTGACGCCGAGCGTCACCGACTGGTCGATGATCCCGCCGAGCGTCGAGAGATCCCGCACCCTGACCGTCAGCGCGTTGGACACCTGGTAGCCGATGAGCTCGGGCGGCAGCTGCTGCCCATCCGCCCCCTGCGGAAAGCGATATTGCGGCTGCACGGAAAAGCCCGATGTCTGCAGGTCGCGCTCGGCGATACCGGCCTTCTTCAGCGCCGCGAGCACATCGCTCATCGCCTTGTTGTTGTTGTCGAGCGCCTCGCGCGCGGTTTTCTCCTGCTTTACGACGGAGAAGGTCAGGACGGCCATGTCGGGCGCCATCGTCGCCCGCCCCTCGCCGATCACGGTAATGACCGCCTGGCGCGGCGCATCGGCCGCGAACGCCGGCAGGCCTGCGGCGGCAAGCACCGGCAGGCTGAGAAAGAGACCGGCGGCAAAGCTTTTGGTTTTCGGCAATGGCATTGTTTCACTCCCCGATTGTGACTTACCGATCCCTCTTGCCGTTTGATTGTGAAGCTATTGCGGCAATGGCTTGTGACGGCTCTTAAATTGCGTTAGACGCAACGAGCACCGGCGAACCATTGCGCCGCTGCCAGGCGCCGTAACGGCCGCCAGGGCCTGTAGCTCAATGGTTAGAGCCGGCGGCTCATAACCGCTTGGTTGGGGGTTCGAGTCCCTCCGGGCCCACCATCTTTCAATCCGTCCGACCCGGACACGAAAATCCGCAGCTTTCGATACTCGACTTCCCTCCTACCCCCGCATGATCGGCTTGCCGTAGCTCCTCAAGAATTCCCCGCATGTCAGATCATCATAATACGCCCGGTTCACGGCGACGACATCAAGGCTCCCCATCGACGCGCGTACATCCGTCTCGATGATCTTCTTGTTGGGCGCGGAAATTCCCAAGGTCGTTCCGAAAACGGTCCTCAGCCCAGCCTCCTTGACGGTCATCAGCTGCATGTTCATTTCGCCGTAGGAAAATCCGAGGTAAACGACGACTTCGGCCTCGGCGATCTGCCGATGCAGACGTTCCATCATGTCGTCATCATCGACGCGCTCTGTAAAGGTCCGGATCTGCTCGGCCAGATGCGGCAGGTCCGCTCCCCTGAAATCGTGGCCGAAATCCATCATCGAGGATGTGGAAGCCGGTTGCCAGGGAAGTCTGCCGACCTGTCCGTAGGGATGCTCGATCTGAAGAGATTGCGCGATGATCCCCTCCGCCTCGGGCAGGGGAATGCGATAGTAATTGCTGATTGAATGGGCGAGATAATGCTCGATGCACCGGTCGTAGTTGAAGGTGATGAAGGACACGTTCTTGAAAATGCCTTCGAGCTTTTCTCTTTGAACGCCCTCGTGCAGCATCTGGAAAAAGACGCTGAACCATGTGTGCTTGATGGGCTCGAAGCTGAACGCCTCGTTCTTCGATCCGTCGACCTTCAGAAGACAGCTCGCTTCCGCCTCCAGAATACTGGCGGCGATGCCAAGTTTGCCCATCTGAACGACAAGACGATCGCTTGAGTGCGTGTGCAGATAGTTGTCGATCGAGATCGCCTGCGACATCGCTCCCGAAATGGCTCTGCCGGCTGCATAATGCGGGTTGGAATCGGCCCGCTGCCCCGTCGCGCTGACAATCGTCTTTACGGCTTCCGATATACGCTTGTCGCCATTGGACATCGTCCATCCATCGTCAAACCGGATGTCGAGTTTCCTGGCGATGTTGACCATCAAGTCCGTACCGACAGGAAAGTTCACTTCCCGGCTTGCACCCGCACCAACGATAAAGACGGTTCGACGTGTGAACATTCAAAGCTTCTCCCACAATGCGGTAAGAACGGATGAGATCGCCACGCTATGCTGAATATGGTCGCAAGGCCTAGTGGCCCTGCATAGTCCTCTGACGATTAAAGGGCCACGATGGTCGCGGCCACGCCTTGGACTTCAATCGAAGTTTTATCGCTGCAGATTGCTGCATCCGCAACCGGAGAGCGGCCACAGAGTACCCAATATCGCCGGCCTCGCCAAGTCGCGATCCGGCGTTTTCTACTTTCCCGCGTGGCAGACGCGACCGGGTAACGATCGCGCCGCACACAACGTGGCCCCGTTGCCGACGCTACGCGTTCGCCACTGCTTCAGCCACAGCGATCTCCGCCATCTTGAGCGCCGCTTCGCGGCTCTTGGCGGCGGCGATGAAACGGCCGTTGTGGCAGAAGCTGGCGCCTGGGACGCCGGAAGCGGCCTCGAGGTCGCCATTGGTCAGCCCCGCCCAGGCGGCCGGCAGGTCGGCGCGCAGCGCAAAGCCCTCCTCCTCGCGGCGAATGCCGGTCACGCACCAGTCCTTGTCGCGAGGATGGACGACGAAGAGCAGATGGTCGGCGCCGGCCTTCACGATCGCCGGACGGAACGGCATGCCCATCGGCAATTCCAGCACGCGGTTGTCGCCAGCGGCCACGATCGCCTTGTGTACCAGCGCTTCGGCCCTGCGCTTCGCAGCACTCTTGCCGATCCGTGCCTCGACGAAGCTGCGGGCAATGGCGAGTGCGGCATGAAAGGCGCGGTCGTCAGCGCCGGGATCGGTTTCGTCGAAGACGGGCTTTAGCGTTTCGAGAAGCGCTGGCAGCGTCAGCCCGGCAAGCGGGCCGGACGGGCTGAGGGCGCCATTGTCGGTGAGGTCGATCGGCAGCACGAAGCTGCCGTCGAAAGAAGCGTGGATATCGTCCAGATCGGCCTCGGGAACACCCAATGCCGCGAGATAGTCGCGCCCGTAGTGCTTCCAGATCAGGCCGAACGAGCTGTAGGGCTGCCCGTCGTCGCGCAGCGGCGCGCCGCGCTGGTGGTGGTCGAAGATGCGTGCGTCCGCGTCATAGGCACCGCCGACGTCGTAGATGATCCGGTTGGGCCCGGCTGTGATCCATTCCGGCGCACGGCTGCGCATGATGCGCGCGTCGGGGAAAAGCCGGGTCAGGACAACGGTGGAAAGCAATTCGTCGGCGTGGAAACCACCGGAATGCGTGACGAGAAATTCAGGATTCATGCGGCGGCGCCCTCTTGTCTGCGGATCACCCGCACATCTGGCACCAGATAGCCGTTGGCGCACATCACCTCAACCCGCGCGCATAGCATTTTCAGACACTGATGCTGCACTGCATCATGCAATCGGATGTGTTGTCAGCCGTCGCCGGCCATGTCCCCGCTATGTCGTTGAACGCGGCCGAAGGTTAACGTTTGCTTTCATACGAAGGTTCTGAATGTGACAGGATGGTGAATTTTAGGCTTGCCATCAGGGAAAAGCCGCGCAACTATCCTTGCCGGGAGCATGATAGTGACGGGAACCACACATGCCTAAGACTGGAATAATCGCAGTATCCGGGACATCCATGTCCCGTCAGTGCATCTTCACAGCCGATGACGGCGGGGGAAAAATCCGCGGCTGTCCACGCTTTCTCGGAATGATTTTCGGCAAGCCGAGTGTGCGCCTGGCCGATACGTCGAACGGACGATGGGTCTCCATCGAGCTCAGCAAGGTGGATCGACGCGGCAACGCAACCTTTCGCTGGATCTAGAGATTACCACGCGTTCTGGACCGATCCGCTGACCTCCATATGATGTTCGACGTCTCGGGGAGATGCGGCGCCTGACACCGTGGAGGGAACAAAATCCGCATTCCGACCGTTGAAGCGGCATCGCCGCACTGCGGTTTGGAGGGGCGCTCAGGCGTCGGCATCGGATGGCGCGTCAGACCTATTGGAAGGGTTATCTCAAGCTGTCGCTCGTGACCGCGTCGGTATCGCTGACGCCGGCGACCACGGACAGCAACCAGCTGCGGTTTCATGTGCTGAACCGCAAGACAAAAAATCGCGTCGAAAGCCGCTACGTCGACAGCGTCACCCACAAGCCGATATCGGACAAGGACCAGGTCAAGGGTTATCCGCGCGGCGAGGACGACTACGTCATCCTTGAGGATGACGAGATCAGCGAGGTCGGGCTGGAGAGCACGCGCACGATCGACATATCGAGCTTCGTGCCGCGCGGCTCGATCGATTGGATCTGGTACGACAAGCCGCATTTCCTGGCGCCGGACGACAAGGTCGGTGTCGAGGCCTTCTGCGTCATCCGCGAGGCGATGGAGGCAAACGATGTCGTCGGCATTGCGCGCCTCGTGCTTTACCGCCGCGAACGCGCCGTGCTGCTGGAGCCGCAGGGAAAGGGCATCGTGCTCTGGACGCTGCATTTCGGCGACGAGGTCCGCGAGCCGGCTGGAACGGTCGATCTTGCCGCCAAGGCCGATCAGAAGGTACTGGCGCTCATGAGCAAGCTGGTGAAGGACCGCACGGAGGAATGGAAGCCCTCGATGGTCACTGATCCCGTGCAGAAGCGCATAAGGGCGATGATCCGCGCCAAGCAGAAGAGCCTTCCGAAACCCGTGGCGGCATCGAAGCGCCCCTCGGTCAAATCCACCGGCAACGTCGTCAACATTATGGACGCGCTGAAGAAAAGCATCGCCAAGGATGGCGACCGGCCGAAACACTAGTTTCGTACACATGTCGGGCAATCGTCACTTGCGCCTTTCCAGCGGCGCGGCGGCCTTGAAGAAATCCGCCCACGGATCGCTTGCCAGCGAATTCATTCGCGACGGCGTGTTGTCGACCGTGAAATAGGCCGGGCCGATCTCCTCCGTCAGTTCGTTCCAATCGAGCGGCATCGATACGGCGGCACCCGGCCGGGCGCGGGTCGAATAGGCGGCGACGGCGGTGTTGCCGCGGCCGTTGCGCAGATAATCGATGAAGATCTTCCCGTTGCGCTTCGCCTTCGTGGCCGTCGCCAGGTATTTTTCCGGCTGATCCCTGGTCATCCCGTCCGCCAGACCCTTCGCGAAAGCCTTGACCTGCGCCCACCCCGCCTTCGGCTTCAGCGGCGTCACCACATGGAGACCTTTGCCTCCGGAGGTCTTGACGAAGGCCGCAAGTCCAGCCGCCTCCAGCCGCTGCTTGAGTTCCTGGGCGGCTGTGATCACCTCGGCCCAGGCCACATCGTCGGCCGGATCAAGGTCCATGGTGATCATGTCCGGCTTCTCCCAGCTCGCAGTGGTCGCACCCCAGGGGTGGATCTCCAGAACGGCCGATTGCACCAGCGCGATAAGCCCGTCGAAATCAGCGATACGCAGCAGCTTTTCGCCACCTCTGTCCTTCGGATCGGCGATCTCCTCGATATGGGCGTTCATCCCCTTCCAGGCATGCTTCTGAAAGAAGCGCTGACGCCCGGCAATACCATCGGGGCAGCGCAGCAGCGCCAGCGGCCGGTTGACCACGAAGGGCTCCATGAAACGCCAGACCTGCGCATAATAATCGGAAAGTCCCTGCTTGGTGACGCCCTCATCCGGCCAGTAGATACGGTCAGGATGGGTGAGCGTGACGCTGGATTGCGGCGCCGGATCGGCTTTGCTTTTCTCGATCTCACGCATCACATCTCCCACCGCCTTGTCCTCGCGCAGCCCGCGAAACGCCGCATGCCGCAGATTGCCGTCCGCCGACCATGCCTGAAATTCCACATCCGCCACAAGCTTCGGCTTGACGTGCACAAGCCCGCGCCGCGCCTCGGCCGAAAGGGTATCGTCGAAAGCGGTTTTAGTCTGGGTGTCCTCGGAGAGACGATCGTGCAGCATCGTGGCGGTGGCGACAGAGAATCCGGTTCCGACACGCCCGACATAGCGAAGCTTGCCGCCCTGATAATATCCCATGGCAAGCGAACCGATCGCGTTCTTCGTCGCGGTCGACGGCACGAAGCCGCCGATGACGAACTCCTGCCGCTTCGAGCATTTTGACTTGACCCACTCACCCGTGCGCCCCGAGCGATAGGTGCCGTCGCCGCGCTTGGAAATCACGCCCTCCAGCCCGAGCCCGCAGGCGTGGTCGAGCACCAGAGAGCCCTTCTCGGTGAAATGGCTGCTGTAGCGCAGCATCGCATCGTCTGGGAGAAGAAGCGTTTCCAGCAAGGCCTTGCGCGAGAGCAGCGATACCTCGCGCAT
Organism: Hyphomicrobiales bacterium; assembly: GCA_900472605.1. Taxonomy (GTDB): domain Bacteria; phylum Pseudomonadota; class Alphaproteobacteria; order Rhizobiales; family Rhizobiaceae; genus Rhizobium. The sequence goes on from UCJD01000013.1 coordinate 112,279, forward strand.
GTCATGCCCATCGAGATGGAGGAGGTCGAAGGCATAGAACACGAAGCGGTCCTTGCGCCCTTCGCTGAGATCGCTCTGCAGCGCCGAGAAATCCGAAGCGCCATTGTCACGCTCGACCACGACTTCGCCGTCGATCACCGCCGTTTGCACCGGCAGATCCGAGAATGCTTTCGCAAGCGCCTCGCCAAACCGCTCCGTCCAGTCGAGCCCCGTGCGGGTCAGCATCGTCACCTTGCCGTGGTCGATCCTGATCTGCAGCCTGTAGCCATCGAACTTGATCTCATGCACCCATTCTTCGCCGGCCGGCGGCTTTGGCTTCAGCTTGGCGAGTGCAGGCTCGACGAAGTCAGGCAGATCATCATTGACCGCGCCATCCGGCCATTGCCGCGCAGCCGCCTTGCCTTTCGCTGCTCGTGGGGCGGGAGCGGATGCCTTGGTGCCATTTGCGCTACCCGTCCCCTTCGGCCGCGAGTGCCATGCCGCATCCGGGTTCTTGGCCACCTCTTCTATATTTCGCCCGGTCTTTGCCGATTCAGGCCGCAGCTTCAGGATATCGCCCTTCGCACGCGCCTCCTCGTCCTCGGCCTTGATCAGCAGCCAGTTCTCCCTGGTTTCGCCGGGCTTGCCGTGCATCCGCACCAGATGCCATCGACCTTTCAGCTTTTCGCCATCGAGGTCGAATTCCATATGCCCCTTCTTGTAGGCCTTGTGCGCATCGCCATGCGGCGCCCAAGTGCCGCGATCCCAGACGATGACGGTGCCGCCGCCATACTCGCCCTTCGGAATGATGCCCTCGAAGTCACCATAGTCGAGCGGGTGGTCTTCCACATGCACCGCCAGCCGCTTGTCGTCGGGATTGAGGCTCGGCCCCCGCGTCACCGCCCAGCTCTTCAGCACACCATCCATTTCAAGTCGAAAGTCGTAATGCAGCCGCGTCGCATCGTGTTTCTGGATCACGAAGCTCAGCGCATTGCTGTCGCGCGCCGCAATGGCGCGTTTGCCGCCGTGCGGCTCGGGCGTCCGCTTGAAATCGCGTTTGGAATGATAGGTCTCGAGCGCCATCGTCAGCTCGCCTTCTTCGAGCCGCCGTTGCCGCGTGCGGCGCTCGTGGCGGGAGCCCTGCCTGCCGCCTTCCCGCTCTCCTTGCCGCTCATCTTCGCGCTTTCACGCAGCGCCTCCATGAGGTCGATCACCTTGCCTTTCGGCTCGGCCTTCCGCTTGGGCAAGGCCCTGCCCTCAATCTTCGCCTGCACCAGTTCCGCGAGCGCTGCCTCGTAGCGATCTTCGTATTCCCTCGGATCGAAGCTGCCCTTCTTGGTGCCGATGATATGGCCGGCGAGTTCGATCATTTCCGTGTCGAACTTGATATCGGGAATATCCTTGAACACCGTCTCGGCGTTGCGCACCTCGTAATCGTAGTTGAGCGTGGTCGCGACGATGCAATCGTCCTGCGGCCTGATCAGCACCGTCCGCGTCTTGCGGAAGAGGACGGCCTCCCCGAGCGCCGCGACCTTTTGATCGCGCATCGCCCGCGCGATCAGCGCCAGCGCCTCCTCATCGTTCTCGCTGACGGGCGCCAGATAGTAGGGCTTGTCGAAATAGAGCTTGTTGATCTCGTCATGGGGGACGAAACCCTGCACGGTCAGAAGCTTGTCGCTCTCCGGCGCGAAGGCGGCCAGTTCCTCGCCCTCGATCATGACGTAGTCGCCACTATCCAGCCGATAGCCCTTCACCTGGTCGTCGCGCTCCACCGGCTTTCCGGTCTCGCTGTCAACGAACTGGCGCTCGACGCGATGGCCCGTCTTGCGGTTGATGATGTTGAAGGAGATGCGGTCGGCGACCGATACCGCGGTGTAAAGCCCCACCGCGCAGACGAGATCACCTACCTTTAGATGCCCCTTCCAGCTTGCCCGCGCTGCCATCTCTATCCCTCCCGCCGCCTGTTGCGCCGCCGCTGATCCAGCGCCACGATCTTCTCCACCGAAGCGATATCGTCGCTTGTGACGACAGGAACCGGATCGCCGGCGATGGCCTCCAGCACCTCGCTCCCCAGCGCACCTTGGCGGATCACCCACTCCAGCGTTTCGCGGGTCTCACGCTCGGCCTTCAGCTGCGCGTAGAGTGCTACGATCAACCTGTCGCGCGCGTCGAAGTGGCCGCGCTTCTGCTCGGTTTTGCGGACATGCGTCATCGAAACCTGCCTCCCTTGCGGATTGGGACAGAAACCAGCCAGCGGCCGGAAAGTTCCGCGCATCCCTCATATGCTCAACTGTCGCAAATCTGAGACAGGTCCGGTCGGCGCCGTTGCGCCCAAAACAACGCTCACATTGCCGCGAGTTGCCAAGAACATGTATTTTCGTCACACTCCTGTCGATGATCTGTAGTGGTAGGAGCTGCAGCTCTTTGATGGGAGGAACCCCGATGCACGAACACTCTGCCCATGCGGAGCATGTCTACACGTGCACCCAGCGCGATTCAGCCGCGGCCAGTTCCTCGGTTGTCGCCTCCTGGCGCCGATGCATCGCCATGCACCAGCTGGCGCCGGAGGAGCGGCGCACGCCCCTTCGCCTCATGGACGCAGAGTTCAGGCAGGCTCGCGAACAATCCGAACAGCTGATTGCCAATGCCACCGACGAGCTCGACCGGCTATTCACCACAGCCGGAAAAGCCGGCTGCTGCCTGCTACTGACCGACCGCAACGGCATCGCGCTTGAGCGGCGCGGCGCCATCGGCGACGACAAGGAATTCCACGACCTCGGCCTGTGGACTGGCTCGGTCTGGACCGAAGCAAGCATCGGTACCAACGGCATCGGCACGGCGCTGGCCGACGAGCGGGCCGTATCGATCTTCCGCGATCAGCACTTCTTCTGTTCCAACATCAAGCTCAGCTGCACCACCTCCCCCATCCGCGATCATCGCGGCCAACTCGCGGCAGCGCTCGACATCTCCACCTGCCGTGACGACGTCAACGAGATGACGCTCGGCATTCTCGCCCAGATGGTGCGCGACGCCGCCATGCGCATCGAGATCAACCTGTTCCGCAGCGCCTATGCCGGCGCCCGCTTCCTGATGGTGCCATCAGGCAACAATCCGGCATCCGCGCTGCTGGCCGTCGATCGCCACGACCTCGTCCTCGGCGCTACCCGCGCCGCGCGCCTGGCGTTGAAGCTCGACGATCGCAGCATCGCCGCCGGCATTCCGGCAGCCGATGCCCTCCATGAGACCCGCATGTCCGACGACGAGGACCTCATCGAGGCCGAACGCGCGGCATTGCTGAGGGCTCTGACCCGCTCGAGCGGCAACGTCTCGCAGGCGGCGATCGCGCTCGGCATGAGCCGCGCCACGCTGCATCGCAAGATGAAGAAGCTTAATCTGCATTGACCCTGTTGTAGTCGGCACTGATGTAGCAGCAGTGCGACACTGTGCGCTGCGGTATCGCTCGGTGCCGCTGTATCTCGACACAAAAGGCGCGCAGATTTCCTCCCACGGGTTCAGATCCGAACCTGGCTCATCTCAAGGGAGGATGACATGCTGCATCAGAAAATCGTAGAGTCGCCGTTCAAGCTGAAATACGGCAACTTCATCGGCGGCGAATGGCGCGAGCCGATCGAAGGCAAGTATTTCGACAACATCACGCCCGTGACCGGCGGCAAGCTGTGCGAAATCCCGCGCTCCACCGAAAAGGATATCAACGCCGCGCTCGACGCCGCCCATGCCGCCAAGGACAAGTGGGGCCGCACCTCGGTTGCCGAACGCTCCAACATCCTGATGAAGATCGCCCAGCGGATGGAGGACAAGCTGGAAGTTCTGGCCCAGGCCGAAACCTGGGACAACGGTAAGCCGATCCGCGAAACCATGGCCGCCGACATTCCGCTGGCGATCGACCATTTCCGCTATTTCGCCTCCTGCATCCGCGCCCAGGAAGGATCGATCGGCGAGATCGACAACGACACCGTCGCCTATCACTTCCATGAACCGCTCGGCGTCGTCGGCCAGATCATTCCCTGGAACTTCCCGATCCTGATGGCCGCCTGGAAGCTGGCCCCTGCTCTTGCCGCCGGCAACTGCGTCGTCATCAAACCGGCAGAACAGACCCCGGCATCGCTGCTCGTCTGGGCCGAAATCATCGGCGACCTCCTTCCGCCCGGTGTCCTGAACATCGTCAACGGTTTCGGCCTCGAAGCCGGCAAGCCGCTGGCATCGAGCCCCCGCATCGCCAAGATCGCCTTCACCGGCGAAACCACGACAGGCCGGCTGATCATGCAGTATGCCAGCCAGAACCTTATCCCGGTCACGCTCGAGCTCGGCGGCAAGTCACCCAACATCTTCTTCGCCGACGTGGCCGATGAGGACGACGACTTCTTCGACAAGGCGCTCGAAGGCTTCGCCATGTTCGCGCTCAACCAGGGCGAAGTCTGCACCTGCCCGAGCCGCGCGCTGGTGCATGAATCGATCTACGACCGGTTCATGGAACGCGCCGTCAAGCGCGTCGAAGCCATCGTTCAGGGCAACCCGCTTGATTCGGCGACCATGATCGGCGCTCAGGCCTCCAACGAGCAGATGGAAAAGATCCTCGCCTATCTCGACATCGGCAAGCAGGAAGGTGCGGAAGTCCTGACAGGCGGCTCGCGCAACGACCTCGGCGGCGAACTGGCAAGCGGCTACTACATCAAGCCGACCATCTTCAAGGGCCACAACAAGATGCGTGTGTTCCAGGAGGAAATCTTCGGACCCGTCGTATCCGTCGCGACCTTCAAGGACGAAGCCGACGCGCTGTCTATCGCCAACGATACGCTCTACGGCCTCGGCGCCGGCGTCTGGACCCGCAACGGCAACCGCGCCTATCGCTTCGGCCGCGAAATTCAGGCCGGCCGCGTCTGGACCAATTGCTACCACGCCTACCCGGCCCATGCGGCCTTCGGCGGCTACAAGCAGTCGGGCATCGGCCGTGAGACCCACAAGATGATGCTCGACCACTACCAGCAGACCAAGAACATGCTGGTCAGCTACAGCGAAAAGAAGCTCGGTTTCTTCTGAGGCTTTTCGACAGCAGGGAGGGCATCCGCAACACCCCTCCCTGCCTCTTTCTCCACGAGTCTTCCACGAGCGGAGATGGGCTCTATTTGAAGTCGTGCGTGTGGCCCCCTCATCTCCGGTGCAACGCGTTGCACCTGACCTGCCGGCACCTTCTCCCCGCTGGGGAGAAGAGATTCGTGGCCGGCGCGGCATTCCCCTTCTCCCCTCGGGGAGAAGGTGGCGGCAGCCGGATGAGGGGGCCACGAACGCATCTGGAGGAGAGAAACACACCGCATACGGAGGAGGAAATAATGGACACGACAGTCAACGGAGAACCCCGCGTTCTCGCAACGGACGCCGCGGTCGCCTTGATCGACGAAATCAGGCGCGACTACCCCGACATCCTCTTCCATCAGTCCGGCGGGTGCTGCGATGGCTCATCGCCCATGTGCTACCCGGCCGACGATTTCATCATCGGCGATCATGACGTGAAGCTCGGCGAAATATCGGGCGTCCCTGTTTACATCAGCGCCAGCCAGTTCGAGGCCTGGAAGCACACGCAGCTGATCATCGACGTGGTCGCCGGTCGCGGTGGAATGTTCTCGCTGGATAACGGCCGGGAAAAGCGCTTCCTCACTCGTTCGCGCATGTTCGGCGGTGGCGAGGCTTGCGCGATACCGGGCATTGAGAAAGCAGTCTGACCTAATCAGTGCTTGCGCACTTTCCCGGTCGGAATGGCTGACGAGGTGACAGAAACCGGATCGCTTGCCGGGAAGCTGTCCTCCAGACCCTGCGCTAGCTGATCCTCCATCTCTTCCACATCGCCCGCTGCCCGTGCGCTTGGAAGTGCTGCTCCGGTTTCGACGCTCGAAAGCGCAGCTGTCTCATCGAAGGATGCAAGTTCACCCATGACGGCTTTGGCGCGGTCGATCGCGTTGCTCGACGTCAGCGTCCGATCCATGTCCTTTCGCAGCTGCACGGACACGACCTCGCCGCCCTTGCCGACGAACTCGACCGTAAATCCTCGTCTTCCGCCCTGCTCCGGAATGACCTGCGTGCCGATGACCTGCATGAAATGTCTCCTTTGCATATCTGAGGAGAAAACGGCGCCCATGCGACAAAGTTCCGCAACCGAGCGGCGCTGAAGCGCGGGCAAAAAAAAGCCACCGCTCGTGACGGTGGCCGTAGTCATGAAGGTCTTCAAAACCTCCAGAGGGGAACAGTTGCGTCATCGATCAGCGAGCTGGCCGACGGCATAAGCAACTATAGGTAATATTAGTCCCCTATCGTAAAAATTCAATCAATTGGCGGCTGAATTTATCGAGGAACGTAAATCAAATTTCCAGATCCGCCCGGAAACGAGGGATAATTTACCACTTTCAGGTTGCAATCAACCAAACGAGCGCTGAGAGGGATACGTCTCACGTAAAATCAGCGCTGCACGGGGGCCGTCGATTCGCGCAGGATAAGTTCGACCGGCCAGAGCTCGTGGATCTCGAGCGGCGAGCGGCCGGACACCAGTTGCAGCACCAGATCCGCGCACCGCGTGCCTGCCGCGCGCATCGACGAGCGCGTCGCCGACAGGGACGGCGCCATGTTGTCGGCCGTGAGATAGGGAAACACGTCGTCATGAGCAACGACCGAAACCTCGCGACCGACCTGCAACCCGAGCGAGCGAACTGCGCGATAGACACCAAGCGCCGTCATCATCGAGCCGGCAACGATCGCGGTCGGCGGATTGGCCTGTTCGAGGAGCGACCGGGCGAAGCGGAAGCCGAGCTCATCGGTGAAATTTCCGCTGGCGATCAACTGGGGATCGAGTTCGATCCCACGGCTCTGCAGCGCCTCGCGATAGCCCTTGTCGCGATGCAGCGCGTAGGTCGCGCCCGGGCGGCCGTTGATCATGGCGATCCTGGTATGGCCGAGATCGATGAGATGCGAGGTCGCGCGGCGCACGGCGCCTTCGTTGTCGATGTCGAGCCAGGCATGCGGCACATCGATATCCGATCGACCGTGAACCAGAAACGGCATGCCGAGCTTGTGCAGCAGCGCGATACGCTCGTCGTTGGGACGCGGAGAGTGCACGATGATCGCATCGACCCGCTGGCTTTCCACGAGACGCCGATAGAGCTGCATCTCGTCGTTGTGATCGGGATCGGCCATCGGAATGACGAGAATGTCGGTGTCCTCGGCAACCAGCCTCTCGGCCATGCCCGCCATGAACTCGGCGAAGTGAAATTCGCCTGCCCGCCCCATCACCACGCCGATCGCGCCTGCCCGTCCTGTCTTCAACCTCACGGCATTGACGTTCGGCCGGTAGCCGAGCCTGACGGCCTCCTCCGCCACGCGCGCCCGGGTCACTTCGCTCACCTCGGGATAGCCGCTCAGCGCGCGACTGACCGTCGTCGGCGACAATCCGAGCTGTTTTGCGAACTCTCTAAGCTTCATGCACCGACACGTCTTTCATCGCCCGCTATTCGACCGTTCACACACCCTATAAGCCAATCCGTCGATATTTGGCACAAAAACCGTACCTCAGCCAAACCGATTTCAATATTCGCCCAACACCGATGTCGAATGCCCAACGTTCTCCACACCAACCGAATGCCACATTCCATTGTTTTTCAATGGTAAATCGCTATTTTTGCTCACTCATCACCGCCGCCAAACTACACGCTTGACTTGATATCCCGCTTCTGACAATTTTTTCCAACCAAATCGTTTTCAAATTTGAAGGCGCAATGGTTCTTTTTGGGAGGAAGATCATGAAGTTTAGTTTCACGGCGGCCGCCATCGCGGCCGCGCTCATCGGCGTGGCCATGCCATCCTACGCCGCCAACATCAGCATCTCGGCAAGCTCCACCGGCAAAAACCTCGACCTGTTCCGCAAGCAGCTCGACGCGTTCGAGAAGGCGACCGGCAACAAGGTCAGCATCGTCACCATGCCGTCCTCATCGACCGAGCAGTTCTCGCAGTACCGCCTGTGGCTCGCCGCCGGCAACAAGGACGTGGACGTCTACCAGACCGACGTGATCTGGGCGCCGCAGCTGGCCGACCAGTTCCTCGATCTGAAGGATGCCGCCAAGGACTTCGTCGGTGATTTCTTCCCCTCGATCATCCAGTCGCAGACCGTTAACGGCCGCCTCGTCGCCATGCCGCTCTATACCGACGCACCCGCCCTCTTCTACCGCAAGGACCTGCTCGACAAATACGGCAAGCAGCCGCCGAAGACCTGGGACGAGATGGCGGCGACCGCCAAGGAAATCCAGGACAAGGAGCGCGAGGCCGGCCAGAAGGACCTCTGGGGCTATGTCTTCCAGGGCAACGCCTATGAAGGCCTGACCTGCAACGCGCTGGAATGGATCAAATCCTCCGGCGGCGGCCAGATCATCGAAACCGACGGCACCATCTCGATCAACAACGAGAAGGCTGCGGCCGCCATCGAGCGCGCCAAGGGCTGGGTCGGCACGATCTCGCCGGGCGGCGTGCTCGCCTACCAGGAAGAAGAGTCGCGTGGCGTCTGGCAGACCGGCAACGCCGTCTTCATGCGCAACTGGCCTTACGCCTATGCGCTCGGCAACGGCCCGGATAGCGCCGTGAAGGGCAAGTTCGACGTCACCACGCTCCCGGCAGCTGCCGATGGCGAGAAGCCCTCCTCGACGCTCGGCGGCTGGAACCTCGCCGTCTCCAAATATTCGCAGAACCCCGAGGTGGCGATCGAACTCGTCAAGTTCCTGACCTCGAAGGAGAGCCAGAAGCAGCGCGCCATCGAGCTCTCCAACCTGCCGACGCTGTCGGCGCTCTATGACGACAAGGACATCGCTGCCGCGGCACCCTTCATGCCGAACTGGAAGCCGATCTTCGAAAACGCCGTACCGCGCCCCTCGGCCTCGGCCAAGGTCAAGTACAACGAGGTCTCCGCCAAGTTCTGGACCGCCGTCCACAACACGCTGTCGGGCAATGGTACGGCCGCTGAAAACCTCGAGCTTCTCGAAGCCGACCTGACGTCGCTCAAGGGCGACAACTGGTAATCCATCGATGCGCCGGCGGCGGGCTATCCGCTGCCGGCGCTCCGAAGGACGCCACCGTCAATCGTCTCAGGAAGCGGGTATCTCATGAGTGAAGTTGCAGTTTCTGAAGGCCTGAAGGCGCCGGCGCGCGCCAAGGCCGCCGCGTCGGATCTGAAGGCCGACCGCGTCCGTTCCGCCTGGATGTTCCTGGCGCCGACGCTGTTCATCCTTGCCGTCGTCGCCGGCTGGCCGCTGTTTCGCACCATCTATTTCAGCTTCACCGACGCATCGTTGACCAGACTTGGCGACGCCAAGTTCGTCGGCTTCAGCAATTACCTCTCCTGGATCACCCTGAAGAGCGGCCGCACTGTCTACAAGGGCCTGCTCGCCGACCCCGCCTGGTGGGGCGCGGTTTGGAATACCATGAAATTCACCGTGCTCTCGGTCATCATCGAGACCGCGCTCGGCCTCGTCGTTGCCCTCGTGCTGAACGCCCAATTCGCCGGCCGCGGCATCGTGCGCGCTGCGATCCTCATCCCCTGGGCGATCCCGACCATCGTCTCGGCCAAGATGTGGGCCTGGATGCTGAACGACCAGTTCGGCATCCTGAACGATCTCTTCATGGCGCTCGGCCTGATCAGCCAGAAGATCGCCTGGACCGCCAATCCCGACACCGCGATGATTGCCGTGCTGATCGTCGATGTCTGGAAGACTACGCCCTTCATGGCGCTCCTCATCCTTGCCGGCCTGCAGATGGTGCCCGGCGATATCTACGAGGCCGCCAAGATCGACGGCATCAATCCGATCAAGGTCTTCTGGCGCCTGACGCTGCCCCTTATCCGCCCCGCGATCATGGTCGCCGTCATCTTCCGCATGCTCGACGCCATGCGCATCTTCGACCTGATCTACGTGCTGACACCGAACAACGCGCAGACCAAGACCATGTCGGTCATGGCGCGGGAGAATCTCTTCGACTTCGACAAGTTCGCCTATGGCGCGACCGCCTCGACCGTCCTCTTCCTGCTCATCGCTACCGTCACCGTGCTCTACATGTGGCTCGGCCGCGTCAACCTCGGCGGGAGTGAACGCTGATGCTTCTCACAGCCACGAAAAACACGCTCTTCTACCTGCTCGTCGGCGTTATCGTCATCATCGCGGTCTTCCCCTTCTACTACGCGATCCTGACCAGCTTCAAAGCCGGCACGGCGCTGTTCGAAATCAATTACTGGCCGACCTCGATCTCCTTTGCCAATTACGCCAACGTGCTCACCACGGGCAACTTCATCCACAGCCTCGGCAATTCGCTGCTGGTCGCCGTCTGCGTCGTCGCCGCCTCGCTGCTCCTGGCCGTCACTGCATCCTATGCGCTGGCCCGCGTTCATTTCCGCGGCCGCGCGCTGCTGATGCTGACGATCCTCTCGGTCTCGATGTTCCCGCAGATCGCCGTGCTTGCCGGCCTGTTCGAACTGATCCGCTGGATCGGCATCTTCAACACGCCGTTTGCGCTGATCTTCTCCTACATGATCTTCACCCTGCCCTTCACGGTCTGGGTCCTGACCACCTTCATGCGCGATCTGCCCATCGAAATCGAGGAAGCGGCGATCGTCGACGGCGCCTCTCCGTGGGTGATCATCACCCAGGTTTTCATGCCGCTGATGTGGCCGGCATTGGTGACGACAGGACTGCTCGCCTTCATTACGGCCTGGAACGAATTCCTTTTCGCCCTAACCTTTACCTCCTCGGACGCGCAAAGAACCGTGCCGGTCGCCATCGCCCTTCTGTCGGGCGGCAGCCAGTTCGAAATTCCGTGGGGCAACATCATGGCGGCATCCGTCATCGTCACGGTCCCCGTCGTTGTCCTGGTGCTGATTTTCCAGCGCCGGATCATTTCCGGCCTTACCGCCGGCGGCGTCAAAGGTTGAAGAAAGCACGATATGGCACAGATTAGACTCGACAATATCAGGAAGAGCTTTGGCGCTCTCGAGGTCATCAAGGGCGTCACCATGGACATCCGCAAGGGTGAATTCATGGTCTTCGTCGGCCCGTCCGGCTGCGGCAAGTCCACGCTTCTGCGATTGATCTCCGGCCTCGAGGAAATCTCCGAGGGCACGCTGTCCTTCGACGGCCAGGCGGTGAACCAGCTCTCGCCCTCCAAGCGCGGCATCGCCATGGTCTTCCAGTCCTACGCGCTCTATCCGCACATGACCGTCTTCGACAACATGGCCTTCGGCATGAAACTCTCAGGCCGCACGAAGGACGAGTGCAAGGCCCGCGTCGAGCAGGCAGCCTCCATGCTGCAACTCTCTCCCTATCTCGAACGCCTGCCCCGCCAACTCTCCGGCGGCCAGCGCCAGCGCGTCGCGATCGGCCGCGCCATCGTCCGCGATCCCAAGGTCTTCCTCTTCGACGAGCCGCTGTCGAACCTCGACGCTGCACTTCGTGTCGCCACACGACTTGAGATCGCCAAGCTTCACCGCAGCATGCACGACACGACGATGATCTACGTCACCCACGACCAGGTCGAGGCGATGACGCTCGCCGACCGCATCTGCGTGCTGCGCGATGGCGTCGTCGAACAGATCGGCACGCCGCTCGAGCTCTACGAGACCCCGAATTCCGTCTTCGTCGCCGGCTTCATCGGCTCGCCGAAAATGAACTTCCTCACCGGCGAATTCTCCGCGCCCTATGACGCCCACACCATCGGCGTGCGCGCCGAACACATCGAGATCACCACTCGAGAGCCCGCCTGGAAGGGCACGGTGATCCACTCCGAGATCCTCGGTTCCGACAGCTTCGTCTATCTCGACATCGGCACGCCGGAACCGCTGGTCGTTCGCGAAACCGGCGTTTCGCGCCACCAGCCCGGCGACAATCTCGGCGTCTCGCCTGTTGCCGGCGCCATCCACCGTTTCGATCCATCCGGACACGCGCTCGAAAGAAACCCCTTGAAGGGCGCCGCCTGAAACCAACCCAAACAACCGGATCCCGGCCGCTTCCCAACGGTTTCGATCCACCACGCGCATGAAGGAGCATGACCTTGGCTATTCGCACCATCGTATGGGGTGAAAACATCCATGAAAACACCAACGAGATCGTCCGCGGCATCTATCCAGATGGCATGCACACGACGATCGCCAACGCGCTGAACACCGACCCCGCGATCAGCGCCACCACCGCCACGCTGCAGGAGCCGGAACACGGTCTGAGCGAAGCGCGCCTCGCCGAAACAGACGTGCTCACCTGGTGGGGTCACAAGGACCACGGCGCCGTCTCCGACGTCGTCGTCGAGCGCGTCGCCAAGCGCGTCTGGGAAGGCATGGGCCTGCTCGTCCTGCACTCCGGCCACTTCTCGAAGATCTTCAAGCGCCTGATGGGCACGCCCTGCGCGCTCAAGTGGCGCGAGGCCGGCGAGCGTGAGCGCCTGTGGACGATCAACCAGCGCCACCCGATCGCAGCCGGCATCGGCGAGAACTTCGTGCTCGAGAACGAAGAGATGTACGGCGAGCAGTTCTCCGTGCCGGAACCACTCGAAACCGTCTTCATCTCCTGGTTCCAGGGCGGCGAAGTCTTCCGCTCCGGCCTCACCTGGCGCCGCGGCGCCGGCAACATCTTCTACTTCCGCCCAGGCCACGAAACCTATCCGACCTACCACGACGCCAACGTCCAGAAGGTGCTGATCAACGGCGTCAAATGGGCCTATAATCCTGAGGGCGACCTGAAGAGCATCACCGATGCCCCGAATGTCCCGGTCGAAAAGGCGTTGGAGCCGATCACCGAACGCGGCCCGAGACTGCACCAAGCCGGCGAAGCCGGTTACCGCTGAGGAGAAGAGCAATGCGTCTACTCGTTCTTGGCACCGGCGTCATGGCCAAAAACCAGGTCGCCAACTTTCTTGCCATCGATGGCGTCGAGGTTGTCGGCGCCGTCGATACCGACCAGGCCCGCCTGGATGAATTCGCCGATCATTTCCACATCGAAAAGCGCTTCCGCACGCTCGATGAGGCGATCGCCTGGGGCGACTTCGACAGCGCCACCAACGTCACGCCGGATCGCATCCACCACGCGACCAGCCTGGCGCTGATCGCGGCCGGCAAGCACGTCTTCTGCGAAAAGCCGCTCGCCGAGCATTACGACCACGCGCTCGAAATGACCGAAGCCGCAGAAGCCGCCGGCGTGATCAATATGGTCAACCTCACCTACCGCAACGTCGCGCCCCTCCAGCGCGCCCGCGAGATGGTGCTGGCCGGCGAACTCGGGACCATCAGGCACGTCGAGGCCTCCTACCTCCAGAGCTGGCTCGTGTCCCGCGCCTGGGGCGACTGGCGCACGGAATCACGCTGGCTGTGGCGTCTGTCCACCGGCCACGGCTCCAACGGCGTGCTCGGCGACGTCGGCATCCACATCCTCGACTTCGCGGCCTATGGTGCGGCGACCGACATCGACCACGTCTTCGCCCGCCTGAAGACCTTCAACAAGGCGCCGGGCGGCCAGATCGGCGAGTATCTGCTGGATGCCAACGACAGCTTCACCATGTCGGTGGATTTCACCAACGGCGCGCTCGGCGTCATCCACGCCACGCGCTGGGCGACCGGCCACCTCAACGAGCTGAAGCTGCGCATCTACGGCGAAAAAGGCAGCCTCGAGGTCACTCATCGCCCTGATGGATCCGACTTGCGCGGTTGCTTCGGCGACGACATCGAAAGCGCCACCTGGCGCGACATCGAGGTGCCGCCGGTGCTGACCAACTACCAGCGCTTCGCCGAAGCGGTGAAGACGGGCCGCCAAGACGACCCCACCTTCCGCCACGCCGCCAACCTGCAAAAGGTCATCGACCTCGCGATCGTCTCGGAACGCGAACGCCGCGAGCTCAACCTGCTGGCCGCCCAAGCGCAGGACACTGCCCCCGACAAGCGCATCCCGCCGCTGACGGTGGTGGTGTAACGTTTGATGGAAGATGCAGGGCCCGCGAAAGCGGGCCTTTCATCCTACCAAACGCTTTTCGTGCTAACCCTCGGCCTCGTCCGCCTTCGACCCGGCGCTGAAGAGGTTTTTCAAGGCACTGGTCTTGGTCTTCTGCGCCTTGCTCAGCTTGAGCGCGCGGTTGGCGGCCTTGGCTTGCTCCAGCATCATCTCGATCTGGATCTGCTGGATTTCGGTCAGCCGCTCCCACTGCCGGTTCAGAAGATGATCGACCTTTTCGTGCAGGTGGCGGATTTCCAGTTCGGCCTTCAGGTTGACCTTGTAGTCGTTGAGCGCGCGCAGGCGATCCTTCGATTCCTGGCGGCGCTGGCTCATCATGATGATCGGCGCTTGCAGGGCAGCGATGGTCGAGAGAATCAGGTTCAGAAGGATGAAGGGATAGGCGTCGAAGGCCTGCCGCTCGCCCATCAAGAGGTTGATGCCCATCCACACGGCAAGGAAAAGGCAGAAGGAGATGATGAAGGTCCAGCTGCCGCCGAAGGTGGCGACGACATCGGCCACGCGGTCGCCGATCGAGCGGTGCTCCTCGTAATCCTCTTCGATATTTTCGGCCAGCGTGTCGTGGCTCCGAAGGCTTTCGACGACCTCGTCCTCGAGGTTGGAAAGCTCGCCGCGTTCATCACGCAGCAACTCGGCGATGTATTGGCCGCGATAATCGTCCACCACCTTGCGATTGATATAATCGTCCGAGTGTAGACCCGGATGCTTCTGCCGCATGAACTCTGCCAGCGCAGGCCGCAGGTCGTCGAAGTGGATGGCGTCTTTCTTTTTGAGCGCAGCGCCGGTGATCGCATCGACCAGACGCACGGACTTCGCCTTGGCCCGCTCCAGACTGTCGCTATAGTCCTTCATCTCGACGGTGGCGGCCTCGCCGTGCCCGGCATCGAAATCCACGATCCCACCCGCGAACTCAAGCGAATTTTCTTCTGCCATCCGACGATCCTCTGTGCCGATTCCTGCGCTCTAAACATCAAATCGAACAGGATTGTGACATTGCTCGGCGATCCGGGCGAGGCCGTTTGTTGGCGCGGGTGAATAACCGATTGCGCTCCTGCCGCGACAATCTTATCGCCCCCAGCCTTCGTGGCAAATTTCCATCTGCCCCGATTAACGGCATCAAAAGCTTTCCGCCCTAGCCTGAGGCCATGACTTCGAGTGGATTTCGAAAAAGCCTTCCGGCGGCCTTTCTGTTCCTGGTGATGCTGGTGCAATTCAGTGCCGCATCGGCTGCGTCAGTGGCTTCCTTCGAGACACGCAGTTCCTGCTGGGCATCCGCCAGCCTGTCGGAAGACGTGGTCGCGATCGCCAGAAACGAAGGTCGATGGTCCTGCGGCGATCAAGCCCGCTCCATCGATGCCGAGCGCGTGCTGCTTCGCTTCGACATCGACGCCGACCAACCCCTTCCCCGATATCTCCTCTCCAGGCGCGCAGCGCTTCAGGCGGTGCATCTGATTGCGATCGATCGGGATGGCGCGGTCCGCCAGGACACCATTCCCGCCGCAGCACTCGCAAGTTCGATGGCCGGCGGCTACTTCAAGGCGCCCCTGCCCGATGTGACCAGCGAGACGAGTCAGGTGATCGCCGCGATCGACCTTCCAAGCCATCGGATGACGCTGGAGCGGGCCTATATCGCGCCAATAGACGCAGCCGGCGGCATCGGCGAGATGCGTTTCCTGTTCGTTCTGGCCGGGCTTGCGGGCATGCTCGTCATGCCCTTGATCTTCAATGCGGCCTTCTACCGGGCACTGCGCGAACCCTTCGTTCTCTGGCACTCGGCGCTCACATTCTCGCTGCTGATGACCATCCTGGTAACATCCGGCCTCTCGGTCGTGCTGTTCGATCCACCGGCGATGACCCTGAGCTGGATGACGACCGTGATCTTCGGAATGACCATCGCGTCGGGAGCGATGTTCACCTACAGCTTCGTCGAACCCGGCTTGATGCATCCGCTCCTACGCCGCGTGCTCCCCTATTGCGCGGCATGGGCGATAGCTCTGAGCGTTCTTCATGCCGCCTTCCCCTTCGTCGCCCGCCCCCTCCAGTCGAGCGCATATACGGCAGCCTTCGCCCCGGTGCTTGCCATCTTCGTCCTGTCGATGATCGATGCCCTGCGCCGCGGTAGCCGCGCCGCGCGGTTCCAGGCGGTCGGTTACGCGCCCATGGTCGTGGTTGGATTGATCCGTCTGGTTACAGGTACCGTTCCCTGGCTGCACAGCACCGACGCAACGCTTCTGTTCTACATCGGCTGCGTGTGCGAGGTCGTGTTCACGACGCTTGGCGTGGCGGAGCGCTTCGTCACCATGAAACGCGAGCGCGACGGCGCGCGCAACGAAGCCGAACTGCTCGAACGTCTATCGGAAACCGACCCTCTGACGGGCTTGCTCAACCGCCGTGCGATCGAGCTGCACTTCGAGCAGCTTCGAACCGAAGGCTTCGCGGCCCTTGCCGTCATAGACATCGATCATTTCAAGGCGATCAACGATGTCAACGGCCACAGTGTCGGCGACGAGGTGCTGAAGGCCGTGGCCAATGCGCTCCAGCCCAGCCCGAGCGTCCGCGCCTACCGCCTCGGCGGCGAGGAGTTCGTGCTTCTCCTGCGCGGCGGCGACGCCGACACACAGGCCGAACTCCGGCGCCAGGCCATTCCCGCCATCGTCGCCAGCACGGTGCCGGGCCTCAAACGGCCGGTGACCGCCAGCATGGGTGTGACGGATATCGTTGGCGGCAAGGATTTCGCGACCCTTTATGAACGGGCCGACAAGCTGCTTTACGAAGCCAAGAGCGCGGGGCGAAACAGAACCCGCGGCGCGATCAACAAGAGCCGGGCGCTGCGTGACTTTCCGGACGATCGGACAATGATCGCTTAGTCGACAGCCCCTGACGCATCACGTCACAAACGGCATGATATCCACGCCGTCTCCGGGAAAGACGGTGATATGGGGATGATCGAGGAAAAGCCGTGCTGCAGCCTCGGCAGTCTCCGCCTCGACAACCAGATAGCCGCAGATTGCATTGGAGACGTCAGCGATACCGTCCTTGTTGACGCGCGTCGTCTTTCCCACCATGCCGCCGCGATCGAGGATAGCGGCCGCGTTCCGCTCCTCCCAGGCCATCCACTGTGGGACACCTTTGGCATCGATGGCGTCCTGCTCGGCTTTGGGAAGACGCCGGAAAGCGTCGAAGTCCTCGTGCTTCATGGTGTAGACGGCAAGAAATCGGGGCATGGGTACCTCTGTGATGACACGTCGTGTGCCCGATCATAGCATACGGCCGTGAGGTGCCTAAAGCGAGGCTTTGCCGTGTGCTACGCCCAAACCAACCGACACCTCATACCGCCGACAACCGCTCTGCCAACCGCCCAATCGACACCGCATCCGCATTGGCAAACGCCAACCGCAAATATCGCTCCTGCCCCACCCCGAAGTAACTTCCAGGCAGACAAACCACGCCGGCCTCCTTCGCCAGCCGCTCAGCGGTCTCAGCCGAGCTCAAACCCTCGAACGGATGCCGAATAAACGCGAAGTACGCACCAAGCGCACCGATCTCCCAGCCGGGCAGCTCAGCCATCACCGCCCGTAGCGCATCCGCCCGGCGGGCGATCTCGAGACGGTTCGCGGCCCGCCAGTCGGCGAGAATGGGCATCGCCTCTGCAACGGCCACCTGGGCCGCCCGCGGCGCGCAGATCTGCATGTTGTCCATCACCTTGGTGATCTCGGCGATGACACCATCTCCGGCGGTGATCGCGCCCAGCCGGTGGCCCGGAATGCAAAAAGACTTGGAGAAGCTGTAGAGCAGGATCAGCGTCTCCTCCCAGCCGGGAATCGCAAGCAGCGGATGCGGGGCGCCGTAATCCTCCGGCAGGAAGTCGCGATAAGTCTCGTCGACGATCAGCCACGCCCCATGGCTGCGGCAGAGGTCGAACATCGCGCGCAACAGATCCGGCGGATAGATCGCACCCGTCGGATTGTTCGGCGTGACGATCGCCAGCACCTTGGCGCCCGAGGCCAGCGCCTTCTCGGCCGAGGCGATATCGGGCAGGAAGCCATTCTTGGCATCGCATTCGACCAGCACCCTGTTGATACCAAGCATCGACAGGGTCGTTTCCTGATTGAAATAGAAGGGATTGGTCAGCGCCACGCTGTCCCCCGCCCCGGCAAGCGCGATGGCCGTCGCCATGAAGGCTTGGTTGCAGCCGGCGGTGATGTGGATGTTATGGGCAGCGATCGACGCGCCGTAAACCTCGGACATCTGACGGGCATAAGCCTCGCGCAACACGCCCTCGCCCTCTATCGGCCCATAGCCGGTCGTCGCTGGCGATGACGCCGCCTCGCCCAGCAGCCGCAGCATCTCGGGATGCGCGGGATAGCCCGGCACCGCCTGCGAAAGATCGACCAACGGTCCCATGGCGCCCTTGTACTCGCGTGCCCAGGCAAGCACCGAGGGAATGGGTGGCGGAGCCAGACGAGAGACGAGAAGATTGGTTTCGGCGGCGGGCATGGGCTCTCAATCAATGATGCAAACCATCACTCCTGCACAAAACACCCCGCCTCGGCAACACGCATTCGCTCGACGCGCGGAGCCGCGCCATCAGGCGCCGCAGCAGGCCTTGAGCTTGGAGAGTTTCGGCACCTCGATATGCCGGTTGGCGACGATGGAAATGACGCCATCGGCCTTGAGCTTCGACATCTGCCGCGACACGGTCTCGATCGTGAGCCCGAGGAAATCGGCAATATCGGCGCGCGACAGCGGCAGATCGAAGCGGCGGCTGTCGCCGGTCGCCTCGGGATCGAGATGCGTTGCGATCAGAAACAGGAAGCTCGCGACCTTTTCCGCCGCCGTCTTGCGTCCCAGCGTCACCATCCAGTCGCGCGCTTCGTCGAGTTCGCGCATCGTCTGGTCCATCAACCTTTCAGCGAGCGCCGGCGTGGTCTTGACCAGCCGCTCCATGGCGGCCTTCGGAACCCGGCAGAGATGGACGTCGGACGCGGCCTCCGCCGAGACGCCGTTTTCGTTGGCATGCAACCGGCCGAGGAAATCGGGCGCGAACTGCAAGCCCACGATCTGCTGGCGGCCGTCTTCGAGCGTCTTCGTGAGCTTCACCACGCCGCTGATGACCGTGGCGTAGGATTCGACAGGCATCTTTTCGCCGGCCAGCTCCTCGCCGGCTTCATGCGTGACCAGCCGCGTATGGGCCGAAAGAGACAGGAGCTCCGCAGACGTCAGCGCCCCGCACATCCCCTTGTGGCGGACTTCGCAGCTCACGCAACGTATTGGAATATTAGAGTTATGTATATCTTTTCTCATGCAACCAGCTCCGCCGGAAGCATAGCCAAGGCCATCGGCGGAGAACAGCGTTTTCTTGATCGAGATCAAGGCAGTCATCGAAAACCCCCATTATTTCGGTCCTTGAAAGGACACGCTCATGAATGCCGATCTCATCGCCCGATACTCCGCCCCCGTACCCCGCTACACCAGCTATCCGACCGCACCGCACTTCCACGAGGGCGTCGGCGAGCGGGATTACCGGCAGTGGCTCGATGCAAATTCACAAGGCGAATTATCGCTTTACGTGCATATTCCGTTCTGCGACCGGCTCTGTTTCTACTGCGGTTGCCATACCAAGCAGGTGCGCCGCTACGACCCCATCGCGACCTACCTGGAAGCCTTGAATAGCGAGATCGCGCTCGTTGCTAAACATCTCCCGCTACGACGAAAGGTCGCAGCCATTCACTTCGGTGGCGGTTCGCCAACGATTGTCAGCCCCGACGACCTCCGCCGCCTGCGCATGACTCTTGATGAAAACTTCGATATCGGCCCGCATTGTGAGATCAGCGTCGAGATCGACCCGACGCATGTGAATGCGGAGAAGCTTCGCGCATGGCGCGATTTCGGCATGACGCGGGCAAGCGTCGGCGTGCAGGATTTCGAGCCGATCGTCCAGACCGCAATCAACCGGCCGCAGAGTTTCGAGCAGACGGCGATGGTGGTGAGCACCTTGCGCGATCTCGGCATCGGGTCGATCAATCTCGACATCGTCTACGGCCTGCCGCATCAGGACCGCGACATGCTGCTGCGCACGGTCGAGCTGTCGCTGTCGATGCAGCCCGATCGCATCGCCATGTTCGGCTACGCCCACGTCCCCTGGGTCAAAAAGCACCAGTCGGTGATCGACACCGCAACGCTTGCCGGCCCCGCCGATCGCTTCGCCATGGCCGCGGCCGGCGCCAGCGCCATCCTGGCCGCCGGTTATGATGCTGTCGGCATCGACCACTTCGCTAGACCCGATGACAGCATGGCCAGCAAGCTGCGCGACGGAGCGCTCAGGCGCAACTTCCAAGGCTACACGACCGATGGAGCCGATACGCTGATCGGCCTTGGCGCCTCCTCGATCGGCAAGCTGCCGCAGGGTTATGTCCAGAACATCGTCGCGACGGGACAGTATTGCCGGGCGATCTCGGAAGGGCGCCTTCCCGTTGCCCGGGGCTTCACGCTCTCGGATGCCGACCGCGCCAGCGCGCAGGCGATCGAGGAACTGATGTGCCAATACGCCTTCTCGGTCGCCGAGCTGCGCGCCCGCTTCGGCAAGGCCGCCGACGATGCCTGCAACGACGCCCTCCATGCGAGCTTCAACGAGGATGGCTTCGTCAACTTCGACGGCGACAGGTTCGCGATTACCGATGAAGGCCGCCCCTTCGTGCGCACCATCGCCGCCAAGTTCGATCGCTACCTCGATCAAGGCAAGGCCAAACATTCCTCCGCCATTTGATCTGAATCAATAAACCCGGGCGAAAAGCTGACTACTGTCAAATCCGGCACCAATTGACGCAGGTCCGACTTGCCGATTGTCAGCCATGCACTGCCAGTTATAGTGATTTCAGAAATTTCTGAAATCACAGTCATAACGGAAACCAGATGATGAACCTTGCGCCGCTCGTTCAATCCTTCGTCCTCCACTTCGGCGAGATGGGCTCGCGCTGGGGCATCAACAGGACGGTGAGCCAGATCTACGCCCTGCTCTACGTCTCGCCGCAACCACTCTGCGCCGAGGAGATCACCGACGCGCTCGGCATCTCGCGCTCGAACGTCTCGATGAGCCTGCGCGAGCTGCAGACGTGGAACCTCGTGCTGCTCAGGCACCGGCCGGACGACCGCCGCGACTTCTTCACGACGCCTGACGATATCTGGCTGATCCTGCGCACGCTCGCTGAAGAGCGCAAGAAGCGCGAGGTCGATCCGACCCTGTCGGTACTGCGCGAAATCCTGATGCAGCGACCGGCAAGCGAAGCCGAGCGCCATGCCCAGGAGCGGATGAGCGAAATGCATGCACTGATTGAACAGCTGACACATTGGTATGACGATGTGAAACAACTTGAAACAGAAAGGCTTGCGACGCTACTCTCGCTAGGCGCGAAAGTGACGAAGCTGCTTGAGGCGAAGGACCGGGTCATATCGCTCGGCCGTGGTCGCCGTCCCAATCCTGCGAACAAGAGTTAGCGCCATGCCCCGTGCCTATCTCGACAATGCCACGCAAGGTAAGGCCCGCAACCATCAGCGCCGGCGCGCCCGCCAGCCCTCGGGCCTGCGCAACGCAGCGCTGGTCCAGACGCTCGCCGCCCTCCTCTGGATCCCGCAGGCAGGCCTTCTCTCGGTCGCGGTCGGTCGCATCGCCGATGGCGGCGGAATCGATGCCGTCATATGGCCGGCGATCGTCATCGCCTTGCTCGGCGTCTTAAAAAGCTGTCTCGACGCGGCTGGGGGCCGCCTCGCGTTTCGCGCCGCCCGCGCCGAACTCAGTCTGAGGCGCGCCCGCGTTGTCGAGGCACTAGCGCGCCGTTCGCCCGTCGACAACACCCGCCAAACCTCGGGCGAGGCCGCCAGCATCGTTGGTGAACAGGCCGAACTCATCGTCCCCTACCTCGCGCGCTTCCAGCCAGCCCGCTTCAAGGCTAGCGCCGTGCCTCTGGTCATCCTCGCCTGCGTCTTCCCGATCTCGTGGATGGCGGCACTCGTACTGCTCTTCGCGATGCCTCTCATCCCCGTCTTCATGGCGCTGATCGGCTGGCGCGCGCAGGCGGCCAGCGAAAAGCAGCTGGCCGCGACCGGCGGCCTCAACGGCTTCCTGCTCGATCGCCTGCGCGGCCTCGCCACCATCCGCGCCCTCGGAGCCGTCGATGCCACGGCCACGCGGCTTCGCGCCGATGCCGAGGACCTGAAGACGCGCACCATGGCCGTGCTGCGCATCGCCTTCCTGTCATCGGCGGTTCTCGAGCTTTTCGCCGCTCTCGGCGTCGCCATGGTTGCCGTCTATATCGGCTTCTCGCTGCTCGGTGAGATCCGTTTCGGCGCCTGGACTGGTGGACTCGAACTGACCTCCGGCCTCTTCGTCTTGCTGCTCGCACCCGCCTTCTTCGAGCCACTGCGCGAACTCTCGGCCGTCTGGCACGACCGCGCCTCGGGCGAAGCGGCGATGAAGGCGCTCGATGCGCTGAGCCAAGACGGCATGCTGCTGCCGCAAGGCGAACCCGCTCTAGGCACCTTGAGCACCGATATCCGCTTCCGCGCCGTTACATTCCGCTACCCTGGCAGCGATGCATCGGCCGTTGAGCGTTACGATCTCCATATCCGCGCCGGTGAACATGTCGCGCTGCTAGGCCCAAGCGGCTCGGGAAAATCAACCCTGCTGGCACTCGCCGCCGGCCTAGCGCCCTGTCAAAGCGGCCGGGTCGAGATTGGCGGCCAACCCGCCGGTCGAGCCTCGCGGATGCGCATTGCCTGGATCGGCCAGAAGCCGCACATCTTCGCCGGCGCCATCACGCGCAACGTCTCGCTTGGCCGACCGCAGGTCTCCACGCAACAGGCCGAAGCCGCGCTCGACGCTGCTCAACTCGGACGACTCAAGAGCGCATACCGCAAGCGTACTCTCGGCGATGGCGGGGCCGGCTTGTCGGGTGGCGAGGCCTTGCGGCTTGCAATGGCCCGCGCCGCCGTAGGGCCCGATACGTTGATCATCCTCGCCGACGAACCGACCGCCCATCTCGACCGCGAAACCGCCGACGACATCACCGAGAGACTGCTTGAACTCGCAAAGGGCAAGACCTTGCTCGTCGCCACGCACGACCCCCGCCTTGCCGCCCGCATAGGCAGGACGATCCATCTCAATCCGGAACCCGCACGGGAGGCCGCCGAATGAGCGCGTCGCTGACCGACCTGAAGCCGATCCTTGAGCTCTTCGCCAAGGAAAAGAAGCGAGGCCTGCTTCTCGGCGCCGTCATGTCAGCTGCGACGGCAGGCGCTGGCATCGCGCTGCTCGGCCTCTCCGGCTGGTTCATCACGGCAACGGCGATCGCCGGCGCATCGGCAGCAGCCGCCATCACCTTCGACGTCTTCGCCCCTTCGGCCGGCATCCGGCTGCTGGCGATCGGCCGCACCGCCTCGCGCTATGGCGAGCGGCTGACGACGCATGATGCGACGCTGAGCGTGCTGGCAGCGCTGCGCGAGCGCCTGTTCCGCGGCTGGGCGCAGGCGGGTGCGGCCCGCGATCTCGCAAGACGTCCGGCCCGCCTGCTGTTTCGCCTGACCGGCGATGTCGATGCGCTCGATTCTCTTTATCTGCGCGTGCTGGTCCCTGTCGGCGTAGCGCTTGTCGCAGCCCTCGCCACCGGCATCGCACTCGGCCTGATGCACCCCCTCTTCGGCCTCTTTGCGGCACTGCTCCTCATCGTCGCCGGCCTCGGCATCCCCCTTGGCGCCGGCCGCCTTGCCGCCGCCCATGCCCGGCGTCGCGCTTACGGCATCGAGGCGCTGCGAGCCCGCACCGTCGACCTCGTCGCCGGCCAATCAGACCTGCTCATGGCCGGCCGGATCGAGGCGCAGGCGGACGCCATTGCTGCCGCCGACATTTATTCGGCGAGTGCCGACAACCGGCTGAACCGCATCGAGAGCACCGTAACCTTCGGCTTCGGCATCGCCTCGACGCTCCTGCTCACCGGCGCACTGCTGGCCGTGGCGGCCCTCGCCGGCGCCGGAACGATCACCGCACCGGTCGCCGCCCTCGGCATCCTGATCGGCTTCGCGGCCGTCGAGCCGTTCGGCGCGCTGCGTCGAGGCGCGCTGGAACTTGGACGCACGCTGCTGGCGGCAAAGCGCATCGGCCCTCGCCTGGCCGAAGAGACATCCGCACGTCACCACCCGGCACCCGCGGCCGGACTGGCAATCCAACTCACCGGCGTCAGCGCCGCCTATGACTTAGCCGCAACCCCCGTGCTCGCCGACATCAACCTCGCCCTGAAACCGGGCGAGAAGCTTGCACTTGTCGGCGCCAGCGGTGCTGGCAAATCGACGCTGCTGGCCC
The DNA here is from genome assembly GCA_900472605.1 of Hyphomicrobiales bacterium. Taxonomy (GTDB): domain Bacteria; phylum Pseudomonadota; class Alphaproteobacteria; order Rhizobiales; family Rhizobiaceae; genus Rhizobium. Next base: position 136,636 of record UCJD01000013.1, read on the forward strand.
TGCTTGCCGGCGAAATCGAACCGCTTCACGGCGCGATCGCGAACGATGCAGCGACCCTTTTGACCCAGCGCACCGAACTCTTCCAAGACACGGTCGTCGGCAATCTGCGCCTGGCCTGTCCGACTGCGACGACGAACGAGCTCAAGGCAGCGCTCGCCGCCGCCGGTCTGCTCGCCGATATCGCAGCGCTTCCCGGTGGGCTCGATACCTGTCTTGGCGAAGGCGGCATGGGCCTGTCGGGCGGCCAGTCGCGCCGTCTGGCGCTCGCCCGCCTCTTCCTGCGCGGCGCACCGATATGGCTCCTCGACGAACCAACGGAAGGCCTCGACCGTGCCACTGCGCTGGATGTCATGGCCCGCCTGTCTGACAGGGCGAACGGCCGCTCGCTTGTCATCGCCACCCATATCCGCCGCGAGGCGGAGATCGTTGATGTGATTGCCACGCTCGACAGCGGCCACATCGCCAGCATTTCGCGCCGCGGAGAGACGGCGTTCGAAGAAGCTCTGAATCGGCTGAGACCGGACTGAGCGCGTGCATGACCGCCAGGCAATCCGGCCCGGCGGAAGATCTTCGTACCCCCATGGGGCGTAGGAGAAAGACTATGGAACTAGATATTGTCGACTTATCGCGTTTTCAGTTCGCGCTGACAGCACTTTACCACTTCTTATTCGTGCCGCTGACGCTCGGCCTCGCCGTGCTGCTCGCGATCATGGAAACCGTCTACGTCATGACCGGCCGCCCGATATGGCGGCAAATGACGAAATTCTGGGGCGTGCTTTTCGGCATCAACTTCGCCATCGGCGTCGCCACCGGCATCGTCATGGAATTCCAGTTCGGCATGAACTGGAGCTACTACAGCTACTATGTCGGCGACATCTTCGGCGCCCCGCTGGCGATCGAAGGGCTGATGGCCTTCTTCCTCGAAGCGACTTTCGTCGGCCTGTTCTTCTTCGGCTGGGACAGGCTCTCCAAGGTTGGTCACCTCGTGGCGACATGGTGCGTGGCGTTGGGTTCGAACTTCTCCGCGCTCTGGATCCTCGTCGCCAACGGCTGGATGCAGAACCCGGTTGGATCGGCGCTCAACCCGCAGACCATGCGCATGGAAGTAACGAGCTTCTTCGATGTGGTCTTCAATCCGGTCGCTCAGGCAAAGTTCGTTCACACGGTCTCGGCCGGCTACGTCTGTGCCTCCATCTTTGTGCTCGGCGTCTCGGCCTGGTATCTTCTGAAGGGTCGGCACATCGAGATCGCCAAGCGCTCGATGACGGTCGCCGCCTCATTCGGCCTCGCGGCTTCGCTGTCGGTGGTCGTTCTCGGTGACGAAAGCGGCTATCTCGCCACCGAAAACCAGAAGATGAAGCTCGCCGCCATCGAAGCCATGTGGGAAACGGAGCCGGCACCGGCGCCCTTCACCGCGATCGGCTTCCCTGATCAGGCAGCCCGCGAAACGCACTTCGCCGTCCACATCCCCTGGGTCATGGGCCTGATCGGTACCCGCTCGCTGGATACGGTCATCCCCGGGATCAACGAGCTTGAGGAACGCGCAAAGACCCGTATCCGCGACGGCATCAAGGCCTATGACGCGCTGATGCAGATCCGCGCCGCCGGCTCGCCCGACAAGATCACGGGGGAAACCAGGAGCGCCTTCGAGGACCTCGGCCACGAACTTGGCTATGCCCTTCTCCTGAAGCGCTACGTCGATGATCCGCGCGCAGCCACCGATCAGCAGATCGACCAGGCAGCTCGTGACACCATCCCGCACGTGCCGACCCTCTTCTGGTCGTTCCGCATCATGGTCGGACTCGGCATGTTCTTCATCCTTTTGACGGCAACCTTCTTCTGGCTCTCGGCCCGCCGCCGCCTTGACGCCCATCCCTGGCTGTTGAAGGTCGCGGTGCTGGCGATCCCGCTACCGTTCATCGCGATCGAGTTCGGCTGGATCGTCGCCGAGGTCGGACGACAGCCCTGGATCATCGAAGGCGTGCTGCCGACGGCGGCCGCCGTCTCCAGCCTTGGCGCCAGCACCGTGCTTTTGACGATTCTCGGCTTTGCGGCGCTCTACACTGTGCTGATCATCATCGAGATGACACTGATGGTGAAGGCTATCAAGAAGGGCCCGGAACCGGACAACGAGCCGGAAGCCGAGCTGATTTCCGAAACGCTTGTCCCCACCGCTGCGGAGTGATCGATCATGATCCTGCACGAACTCATCGACTATGAAACCCTGCGCATGATCTGGTGGCTGCTTCTCGGCGTCCTCCTGATCGGCTTTGCCGTCACAGATGGCTTCGACCTCGGCGTTGGCATGCTGCTCCCCTTCGTCGGCAAGACGGATACCGAGCGGCGCATCGCCATCAACACCATCGGCCCCGTCTGGGAAGGCAACCAGGTGTGGCTGATCCTTGGCGGCGGTGCTGTCTTCGCCGCATGGCCGCCGCTTTACGCGGTGTCTTTCTCGGGCTTCTATCTCGCGATGTTCGCCGTCCTGCTGGCGCTCATCCTGCGACCGGTCGCCTTCAAGTACCGCTCGAAGCGGGAGAGCGCCCGCTGGCGCGGCAACTGGGATCTCGCGCTCTTCATCGGCGGCTTCGTGCCTTCGCTGATCTTCGGCGTGGCCGTCGGCAACGTGCTGCAGGGCGTGCCCTTTCGCTTCGATCCGGCCGACATGCGCATCTTCTATGAAGGCTCGTTCTTCGGCCTGCTCAACCCCTACGCCCTGCTCTGTGGTCTGCTATCGGTCATCATGCTTACCATGCACGGCGCCGCCTGGTTGATGCTGAAGTCGAGCGGTCCGGTGGCGGAGCGTGCCCGGCGCTATGGAAGCATCGCTGCCATCCTCGTGATCGTGCTCTTCGCGCTCGGCGGAATCGTCCTGGCACTTGGCGTCAACGGCTACACGATCTCAAGCGCCGTCATCCCCGACGGTCCCTCGAACCCGCTCCTGAAGACGGCGGCGCATGAGGGCTCGTGGCTGGCCAATTACGGCACCTATCCCTGGATGATGATCGCCCCAATATCAGGCTTCGCCGGTGCCGTCGCCACCCTGATCGCCATCCGCGCCAGGCTGGAGGTCGGCACGCTGCTCTTCAGCAAGCTGTCGATCTTCGGCATCATCTCGACGGTCGGCGTCTCGATGTTCCCCTTCATCCTGCCCTCCTCGCTCGATCCGAAGTCGAGCCTGACGGTCTGGGATGCGTCGTCGAGCCACCTGACGCTGTTCATCATGCTTTTTGTTACGGCGATCTTCCTGCCGATCATCCTCGCCTACACCGCCTGGGTTTACAAAGTGCTCTGGGGCAAGGTCGACGAGAAGCAGGTCACCGACAAGAGCGGTCACGCATACTGAAGGAGAAATAGGATGTGGTATTTCGCATGGATCCTTGGCCTGCCGCTTGCGGCCGCCTTCGCCGTCCTCAACGCCATGTGGTACGAGTTGATCGACGATGAGGCCAAGAAGAAGAAATCCTGACTGACCAGACAAAGAAAAGAGGCTGCGCTCCATCCGGGCGCAGCCTCTTTTCGTTCACGCGATGAAATCGCCGTCAGTAACTGGCCGCAACGAAGATATCGGCCAGCGCCTCGATCCCCGCCTGGTCGTCCGCATCGAAACGCGACGGGATCGGGCTGTCGAGATCGATGACACCGAGGATCTCGCCCTTGTGGCTGAGCGGCACGACAAGCTCCGAGCGCGAGGCCGCGTCGCAGGCGATATGGCCGGGAAAGGCATGGACGTCCTCGACGAGGATCGACTGGCCCTTTTCGACCGCGGTTCCGCAGACCCCACGCCCAACCGCAATCCGCACGCAGGCGGTGCGCCCCTGGAACGGCCCGAGCACCAACTCGTCCGTCGACTTCAAGAAATAGAAGCCGGCCCAGTTGAGATCAGGCATCATTTCGAACATCAAGGCCGAGGTGTTGGCCGCATTGGCGATGACGTCGCGCTCGCCGTGCAGCAGCCCCGTCAGCTGCTGTGTGAGCTGGCGGTAAAATTCCGTCTTGTCGGCCTTATCAATTCTCGCCGTTTGAAACATCTCGGTTCACCTTTCAGCAGGGCTTGGCGCTTGCTGAGGCTGATATAGCGATCCACGCCACTCTTGCCAATTCGCTGGCGCGCTGCCTTCCGGGGAAATAACCGCGCCAATTCACGGCGGATTGAAGAATACGATCTTGTCCGGCGGCGATCGGGCCATATGTCCATAAGATGTCGATTGGATAATCCGACGTTGGCCGCCACCAGCAGCATCCGGGCGACGAATGCAGTCGTAATAAGGCGACGTTCGCGCCCGAACTCCCGCCGCGGCGACTGCAAGGCAAATGGCATCGCCGGGACGCCGGCGCAGTGATTGGCCGGCAACGATAGAACCATCCATTTTCAGTACGAGGTAAAGGCAATGACACCGGAAGACAGACAGGCAGTTTTCAGCCACCGCGAGATTGCCGCAGTCATAAAGGGAATAACGCTTGATGACGGCACGGATGCGCCGATTACCGGCAAGTCTCTCGGCGAAGCAATCCTCTTTGTATCCGAGGAAGCGTCCACCAATGCATCGAGCGCGCATGTGATCTACGGCGCCAACGAATCGCTGAGCTACACCGATTGCCTCAGCATCTACCGCGACTATGGGCCAGCGCTGAAACGCGGTTCCAACTGAACATATTCAGCCGATAACGCCTGGCGGCGGATCGCCGCGAGGCGAGGCAACGTGGCGCGGCCATCACACCCTTCGCTTTAAGATGGGAGCGGCCGTCTCCTCAATTGTGCAGAGCAGCATTCTGGCCTATACCGCCTGTTGTCGGCAACCATGCTCCGGCGCCCGAAGCTCTCTTCAAATTGAAACTGCTCCCATGACTGCTCCCCATTCGCCTGCGCGCGGCGTTCTCATCGCCTTTGCTGCCTATGCCGTGTTCGCCTTCAGCGACGCTTCGATCAAGATCCTCCACGGCAGTATCCCGTCCTACGAGATCGCCTTCATCGGCGCCCTGTTCGGCACCGCTGCATTGCCCTTCATCAAGGCCAAGGAAGACTCCTGGCTCGATGTCGTCCGCACCACGAACCGCAAGCTGTGGCTGCTGCGCTTCGTCTGCGGCGCGATCGGCGCGATTGCCTCGATCATCACCTTCACGCTGCTTCCTATGGCGGAGGCCTTCTGCCTTCTGTTCCTGCTGCCCTCCTTCGTCACCATCCTCTCGGTCATCTTCCTCAAGGAAGATGTCCGCTGGCAGCGCTGGGCCGCCGTTATCGTCGGCTTCCTAGGCGTCCTGGTGGTGCTGCGTCCCGGCTTCCGCGAACTCTCGGTCGGCCATCTCGCCGCAGCGATTGGCGGCCTGACGGCAGCGATTTCGATCGTCGTCCTTAGAAAGATGGGTCCGGCCGAAAAGCGCCTGTCGCTCTACGGCGCCGCACTGCTCGGCACCATCATCGTGAGCGGCGTGCTCATGGCCTCGCAATTCGTCATGCCCACACCACGGCAGTGGCTGTTCATCGCAAGCTACGGCCTGCTCGGAGCCGCCGGCAACGTGCTGTTGATGACCGCCGCGCGCATTGCGCCCGCCAGCCTCGTCGCTCCACCGCAATACAGCCAGATGCTGTGGGCGATCGCCTTCGGCTACCTGATCTTCGACGATGCGATCGACCTGCCGATGGCGGGCGGCATCTTGCTGATCATCTGCTCCGGCCTGCTGACACTTGCCCGCGAACGCAAGCGCGGCACGCCGCTGCCGACATCCGTCGTCTCCTCCGACAGCCAGGCGCCGCTGGCCACCTCCGCTGCCGGCGAAGGTCCGTGCGCGCCCAAGGCCTGACCAACGGCTGTTGCAGCCCAAACATCACCCCAAAACGAAAACACCCCTGTCCGCGTCTCCACGCAGGCAGGGGTGTTTTTATTTCAGACTGTCGCAGGCCGGTCTGTCAGCGCAGGACCGGGCAACCGCGAACATTGCCGAAGGTGATCTCGTCGGGCCCACGACGCGTAAAGCCCTGCACGATCACCCGGCGCGGCGTGATATCGACGACGCGGGCGCGGCGGAAGCCGTAGTCCATCGCCTTGTCTTCAGCCAGGCGCGGATCGCAACCACGCGGCCGGCCGCCATAATACGGGGGTGGCGGCGGTGGGCGACCGTAAACCGGCGGCGGCGGTGGCCGGCCGTAGCCTGGGGGCGGTGGTGGGCGTCCGTAGCCCGGAGGCGGTGGCGGACGACCGTCGTCTATATAGATGTCCACCTGAGCAGAGGCCGGAACCGTAGCGCCGGCTAACGTGCCGACGCCCACTACCAGGGCAATCCCCGCCTTGGTCAGAAACTGCATCATCGAAATCTCCATATCGCGCGGTTGCGACCGCGCTCCTTTTTCGATTCTCTCGGCCGGTCTTAAGAACGGCCCTCCCGGATAAACGCATTGTTATGCGATTCGCACAAAGCAGGCTGAAAATGGCGCGGCCAAGGCGATGCAGCCCTATGGTCGGCTAGATTCGATCAACGGCGAATCTCGGGGCAACCGCGAACGTTCGCGAAGAACATACGGTCCCAATGACCGCGATAGCCACGACCGGCAACGACGATGCGGCGTGGCGTGATATCCGTAACGCGCGCGTTGCGCAGGCCGGCATAGCGCGCTTTCTCGACAGCCCGGATCGGCGAGCAGGCGCGCGGAGGAGCCGGGCGATGGTACTGAATGTCGATGACCGATGCGCGCTCGGGGCTGGCTGCTGATGCAACCGAGAACGTCGCTGGAATGGACGCAATTGCAAGGATGGCGGCGAATGAAGCTTTGGCGATAAAATGGGTCATGTTCATGCTTTTCATTGGTTGTCGATGGTCTCCCTTGCGGGATTGGACAAACGATAAACGCCTGAAAATGAACGATGTTCGAACCGCCCGTTCACATTTAGTTCAGTTGCCGAGATGCAGCACGACCTCGCGCCGATGCGGACTTTCGCGATGTTCGAACAGATAGATCCCCTGCCAGGTGCCCAGCACAAGCCGCCCGTCCATGACTGGAATCCCGATCGAAACCTGCGTCAGCGCCGCCTTGATATGCGCAGGCATATCATCCGGTCCTTCCATCGTGTGGACGATCCAGCGCATCGACGGATCGGACGATGGCGGCACCAGCCGGCGAAAGAATCCGTTGAGATCTGTGCGGACATCCGGATCCGCATTCTCCTGAATGAGCAGCGAGCAGGAGGTGTGCCGCACGAAAACGGTAAGCAAACCCGCTTCGACATCGGCTGAGCGCACCAAGGCCGTTGCCTGATCGGTGAACTCGTAAAGGCCCTGCCCGCGCGTCTGCAGGCTTAGAATCTTCTGTGGCATGGCCGCACTCCAGACAATGAAACTCCGCTCAGAGGTCGCGCGCACCCGCTGACATGTCAATGCCGATGATCGGCTAAATATCAAAGCCGCAGCAGGGGAACGAAGCCGCCGTAGATCATCCGTTTGCCATCGAAGATGTCTTTCCACTCGACGCCCTGCAGGACAGGGTCGGACATTACCTTCGCATTGATCGCATCGCGCTGTTCGCGCGAATCGTAAGTGATCCACGAGAACACCACGACCTCGTCATCGGTCGCCTGGACCGCGCGCGGAAACGACGTCAGCTCGCCATAGGGCACGTCGTCTGCGACGCACTCGACATATTCCTTGGCGCCGTGCGATTTCCAGACCTCTCCAGCCTTGGCAGAAAACGTCTTGTAAGCGTCGATATTCTTCTTCGGCACGGCAACGATAAACCCGTCGACATAAGACATGTCTCTTCTCCCTTGAACGTTGGCATCGCTTCAAGGACGAACGAGACGCACCCGAACCGACACCCTTTTCAAAATAGGCGCCATGCCCGTTGGACAAGATGTCGATGCGCAGAAGCAATGATGCCTTACGCCACGCCGGCGCGATCGCCCTCGCTGGCGACGTTGAAGGTTCGGAAGCGTTCAACGAGAAAGTCGACGAGCGTGCGTACCGCCATCGGCAAACCGCGCGATGCCGTGAACACCAGATAGATCGTCGCCTGGGACATCTGATAGTCAGGCAGCAAGCGCACCAGCGTTCCTTGGCGCAGCCCTTCGGCGCAGACGATATCGGGAAGCAGCCCGACGCCCACCCCAGCATGAATAGCCTCCAGAACGGCAGGCACGCTGCGACAGCTCATGCGCGGTCGATGCTCGTGCCTGTGAAGCGCGCCGTCAGGGCCGGTGAAGTCCCAGACGTCGATCTCGCGCCACTCTGCCATGCCGCTGGTGAACGAAACGGTCGGCACGCCATCAAGCGATTCGATACCCTCCCCCCGCGGCAACCTGCCTGCCATCTCCTTATTGGCGACGAGGATGAGATCGACCTTGCTCAAGACACGCATCGTCAGTTCGGCATCGGTCTCTTCGGCCAATTGCGCCCGGATGGCGAGATCGAGTCGGTCGTTGATGATGTCGATCCGCTGATCGGTGGCGAGAATCTGCAGTTGGATCTTGGGATGAAGCAGCAGGAATTCCGGAAAGATCGCGCCTAGCGAACCCTCGAGCAGCCCTGTTGGAACACTGAGCCTGATAGTCCCCTGTGCTTCGCCGTTCACATCTTCAATAGCCTTGGTAGCGCGTTCCGCCTCACGGATCATGTTCTCACAGTAAACATATAGTGATTGACCAATTTCGGTCACACGGAACCGGTGCACCGTTCTTTCGATCAATCGGACACCCAGGCGATCTTCAAGCGCGTTGATGTGGCGGCTGAGTTTCGACTTCGGCAAACCCAGTACGCGCCCCGCCGCGGAGAAGCCTCCATAGCGTACAACCGCTGCAAAATAAGCAAAACCGTTCATATCCGGAAAGATGGTGTCGGTCGCCGACATTACGTATTCCCTTTACAAAGAAGTGCTAAAGTACGCCCTCAGCAAGTCGGATACGCCGCTTGTGTGAATATGCCAACCACCGGCGTGAAAACATTCGTTCCAAATTTGGAACATAGCGTTCCAGCGAACCCTCTTCAATTTGCTGCAGCGCCACATTATCTCGCCGACATTGGCGCCAATGTGTTTGCTTGGCGGCAATACTGTGCTCTGCCGGGCACCCGAAATGACTTTGATATTATGTTGCTCCGCAGCCGCGGGGATGTTGCGTCTATGCGTCTAAGTATCTGATATTGTGGCAAATTCATCACAATTCAGACATAACAAGTTTCACAAACAACGATTTCGCCACCATCCGAATTGATAGATTTAGTAAGGGATGAGAGAAGGGCATCAGCGGTTCGCTGATCCGCGTGCCGAAAGGCTGTTTACCGGAACGGTCGCCTATCACCTCCCAGTGTGTGGCGACGGTCTCTTCTAAAAGGAAATGGATTTCAAATGAACATTCGGATGGTTATGCTGACGTCTGCTGCAGCTCTCGCTGCTGCCACGTCTCCCGTCTTCGCTGCCGACGCAATCGTCGCAGCTGAGCCTGAAGCAGTAGAATACGTTCGCGTTTGCGACGCTTACGGCACTGGCTACTTCTACATCCCAGGCACCGAAACCTGCCTCAAGGTCGGCGGTTACCTGCGTTTTGAAGTATACGGCGGCCCGAACCAGAAGGGTTCTTCTGACTGGAACGCTCGTACGCGCGCCCAGGTTTCGTTCACCGCAAAGAGCGACACCGAGTACGGTCCTCTGACCGGCGTTATCGTTCTCCGTAACAACGGCGACAACGCTTCCACGACCTCCACGCTGGACTCCGCTTACATCGACATCGCTGGCCTGCGCGCTGGTCTGTTCTACAGCTGGTGGGATGACGATTTGAGCGGCGAGCCGGACGTTCTGTCCAGCTTCGAAACCCTGCACAACTCCGTTCGTTACCAGTATGAATCCGGCGACTTCTACGCTGGCGTCAGCATCGACGAACTGGAAGACGGCTACTACAAGACCGGTGAAGGCTCGAACAACTTCGGCGTTGCAGCTGCTGTTGGCGGCAAGGTCGGCGGCTTCAGCTACCAGGTCATCGGCGGCTACGACACTGACAACGAAGAAGGCGCTATCCGCGGCATGCTCTTCGCTGACATCGGTCCTGGCACGCTCGGCCTCGCTGCAGTCTACGCAACCGGCCCGAACTCCTACTACTCGCAGTCGGAGTGGACCGTTGCCGCTGAATACGCAGCAAAGATCACCGACAAGTGGACCATCACCCCGATGGCTCAGTACTTCGGCAACTACGTTTCCGACATGGACAACGGCGCTATTCCGTCGTCCTTCGACGGTCTCGGCGACGCTTGGAAGGTCGGCGTAACCGTTGACTACCAGATCGTTGACAACCTCTACGCCAAGGCAACCGTCGACTACACCGACGTTGACCACGAAGACAGCGTAACCAAGGGCTTCTTCCGCCTGCAGCGCGCTTTCTAATCTGACTATCGGCGCCCCGGTCTAGGCCGGGGCACCTTTCACAAGTTTGCCTTTTCTGATCCGATTGACCTCCGATCAGTTACGGGGATTGGTCCGGTTTCCCTGCCGGACCGATCCTTGAAATTTCGAGACAGGTTTGCCGCGACCGATCGCCGAACCCGCGTCTCTCAAGCCGTCGGCGCCCCGCCTTCCCTAGATCGTCAACTCCTCGATGGAATCGACACGATCGGAATAAAAGGCGACATAGCCCTTGATCTCGCCGACGGCATCCGAGGGGTCTTCATAGCTCCAGATCGCGTTCTCCGAACGCTTCCCATCAAACGCGACGCTGTAATACGACGCCTCGCCTTTTGTACGGGCAAAAGCTCTTGTGCAGCGTGCGCGTGAGTAACGCCATATCCACGTCATCGCGGGGGATATAGGCGACGGGGGGATAGCTCGCCTCGTTTAACGTCAGCGCCTTTCGGCTATCGGCGATCACGCGCCCGTTCCACATGACCACCACGCGCTTGGGATTGGGCGCGATAGCGATCGGATGATCAGGACCGGGAATCTTCATCGGCTGCGCGGACATTGGCGGCTCCTTTGATGCTGATGATATCAATCTGGGGAGCACCGCGCTCGTTTGCAGCCAAGACGGTATAACGATCCGGTGATCGAACCGCGCTGACGTCGGGATCAGACTGAATCAACCATTTAGAAGAACTCGTCAAGCATCTGATATCGCAGCATTTTACCGGAATCCAACGACGTGATACCGTAGTTCCGGCAAAAGAGCTCGACGAACGCCTCGCCGAAATTCGCGGCGAGGCTGCGGCAGGCAAGCGCGATATCTTGGTATCGATCCGCGACACCGAGCCGACCACAATCGATATAGCCGCTGAAGATCTCGCCGGACGCCACGAAGTTCGGCAGGCAGGCATCGCCATGGGTGACGACCAGATCCTCCCCACCGTCAGGCATCTCGCAAAGCTCCGAATAGAGATCGGCAGCGCTCCGTCCAAGCCGCGCCTCATCGAAATCCCCCTCGTCCACCAATCCGGACCGCATACGCCGCTCGGCGGCGGCGAGTCGGCGCGACCATTGGTGATTGAACGGGCATGAGGCAATATCGAGGGAATGCAGCGCGCGCAACGCCGAGGCCAGCATGAACACTCGCGCCTCGACATCAAGCGCTGAATCCGAAGCAAGATCGCGACCCGGCAGGGCACTCATGAGCAGCCAATCGTAGCCATCGTCGGTGGTGGAAGCGATGATGTCGGGGCACGGAAGGCCCTGGATGGACAGCCACCGCAAGCGCGCCGCCTCATCTGCCAACTCACTGTAAGAGCTCTGCGCCTCGCGCTTGAGATAGAGAGCGGGCGCGCCTTCTCGCTCAAGCCGGAAAACCTCGGACGGCGACCGCCCCACGGGATCGCGGTCCCAGGAATAGCCCGCGATGAAGCTGTCCAATGCAACGGGATGAGCCAAGCAAGGCCTCACGCAATTGAGCCCGCCTCGATCGAGGCTGTGACGGTCAGTGCAATGTTTCGGGCTGCATTTCGCCGTGGAGGATGGAAAGCGCATCCTCGAGCGCAGATACCAGAATGTCGGTCAACTCGTCGCCACGGCTTTCGATGATCGCCACCTTGGTGGCTTCGTCCTGCTGTTCGAAGAAGCGCTCGATTTCGTTCGACATGTCATTGTCCCCTCTTGTGCCGCTAACATCCGGCGATGGGACAAAGCTAGGCGGTCATGCTTGTGTCGGACTGGAGCGGAGGACGATGAACGATTCCGTTTCACTTCGACACAACCAACTTAGCGCATTTCGAAAACGCTTCCAGACCGTTAAGCAAAACTTCTGTTATTTCCCTAACATCCTGCCTCATCACCAGGTGCAATCATCGACGTTATCCACGTGGAAAACACCGCCATCGCGGGCATCACGGGGCGCGAGTGCAGCCGCGTCAGCCAGTAGCTGCCCATCGATACCGTGATCGCGAACGGCTGCGACACCAGGCCCGACGCCAGATAGCGGTCGAACATCTTCGGCGGTGCGAGCCCGACACCGATTCCCTGCTGGATCGCTTCCATCATCGCCAGCGACGTGTCGAAGACGATGCTCTTCTGCATCGGCCCCGGATGCGATACGCCGGCGGCCTCGAACCACCGCATCCACTCGTCCGGCCTGTAGGAGCGCAAGAGCACCTTGCCCATGAGATCTTCCGGCCGCTTGAGTTCCTCGGCGAGATCAGGCCTGCAGAGCGCAGACAACGGCGCCTCGAAGAGCCGCGTCGCCTCGGTCGCATGCCATGCCCCGCCGCCGAAGCGGATGGCGAGATCGAGCCCCTCCGCGGCGAGGTCCACCCGGTTGTTATTGGTGGAGAGCCTCAGGTCGATATAGGGATAGCGCTCCTGGAAGGACGGCAAGCGCGGCAGCAACCAGCCGACGGCGAAGGTGCCCACCGCACCGACCGTCAGCACCTCGCGCAAATGCCCGTCGCGCAACCGCTCGACCGCGCCCGCCATGCGATCGAAGCTGTCGCGCAGCACCGGCAGCAGACCGTCGCCTTCCGCGGTGATCATCAGCCCGCGCGGCAACCGCCGAAACAGCGTCACCCCAAGTTGGGCCTCAAGAGCGATAACCTGGTGGCTGACGGCAGCCTGCGTAACGTTCAGCTCGATCGCAGCCTTGGTGAAGCTCAAATGCCGCGCCGACGCCTCGAAAGCCCTGAAGGCGTTCACCGGAAGATATGGCCGAACCATGATGGAGCCCCAATTTTTCTAATGGCTTCATCTAGTATTGGTCCTTTGTCCCGCGGTCAAACGGCTGGTAGCTATCCTGCGAAAGCCACCACGAAAGGGCAATTCCATGCATCTTCGCTCCACCCTGCTTGCCGCCGCAGCGATCGCTGCAATGGCCACGACCGCGCAAGCCAAGACAATTTGTACTGTGATCGCCGACGCCAAGACCGGCAACACCATTATCAAGCAGGGCGATTGCGAGGGCCGCGCCACGCCGGCCTCGACCTTCAAGCTGGCGCTTAGCGTCATCGGCTATGACAGCGGTTTCCTGAAGGACGAGCACAGCCCGACACTTAACTTTCGCAAGGGAGACCCCGACTGGGGCGGCGAGAACTGGAAGAAGCCGACGGATGCCGTACGCTGGCTGAAATACTCCGTCGTCTGGTTCTCACAGCGCATCACCCACGCGCTCGGCGAAAAGACGCTGCACGACTACGCTACGAAGCTGAACTACGGCAATGCCGATTTCTCCGGCGACAAGGGCAAGAACAACGGCCTGGACCGCGCATGGATCGCCTCGTCGCTGAAGATATCGCCGCTGGAACAGGCGGCGTTCCTCAGCAAGCTGGTGAACCGGCAGCTTCCCGTCAGTGAGCATGCGATGGAGATGACCATGAAGGTCGCCGAGAAGACCGAGCTGCCGGATGGCTGGTCGGTGCAGGGCAAGACCGGAATGGCCTATCCGAGACTGCCCGATTACACATTCGATGAAGAGCACCCCTGGGGCTGGTTCGTCGGCTGGGCGACGAAGGGCGATCGGACCGTGGTCTTCGCCCGCCTGATCCAGGACGACAAGAAGACCGAAGGCACGGCAGGCGTTCGCGCCCGCGACGCCCTCTTCACCGAATTGCCGTCTCTGCTCGAGAATACCGGAAAATAGGCCGCAATGACGGTTCGCCGGGCGCCAAAAGGCGCCCGCATCCCCAGTCAGAACTCCGGGAACCCACGGCTGCGCCACTGCGACTTCGGGATCGCGGCGCCGACGTCATAGGCGAACGACAGGACCTTGGTGCCTTCGGTATCGACCTCGCAGCGGAAGCTCATATCGTACCAGCGCGCACTCGCGCGGAACGCACCGCGCTTGATCTCCAGAACATTGCCCTGCTGCAGGCGATAGGATGGCAGGAGCTCCGGCCGGAACCCCTGTGGCGAGTGCCTGAGCTGCTCGCGCAGTTCCGTCGTGCAGAGCTCGGCGACACGCATGCCGCGCGGCATGCCGTCGATCGCCGTCCGCGCCACGGCACCGCCCGTGTCGTTCTGCGAATAGAGCTTCTTCACCTTGGTGAGTGGATCGGCCGTCGGCGCGGCCGTGGCGGCGGGATCCGCCTTGGCGATCTCCGTCGGCTTGGCCTGCGTGATTTCGGTGGTCACCACGCCGGTTGCCTCGGCAGGCGGTCCGTTGTTTTCCTGATGCGCGTCGGCGACATCGACCTGCGGCAGATTGATGTCGGCAGGCATCGGCTTGGCCGGCGGCTTGTCGTCGGCATTGGGCTTTCCTGCCGATGCGGGATCATCCGTCGGCTTTTCCGCATCAGGCGCGCCTGCAGGCTTGCCCGCTTCGGTCGAAGCGTCACCATCCTCGGCCTTCCTCGGGCCACTCGCCTTGTCGCCAAATTCGAAGACAGGGCGCAGCGGCTGGATCGGCTGCGGCTTGCCGTCGGGGCCCTTCGGCTGCTGATCCGCCTTTGCCTGTTCTGCCGGATCAGGCTTCGGCGGCTCCTCGGCCTTCTTCTCCTCGGGCGGCTTTTCTTCCGGAGGCTTTTCAGGCGGTGGTGGCGGCGGCTTCTCTTCAGGCGGCTTGGGCGCTTCGGGCGGCTTTGGCGGCGGCGGTGGCGGTTCGGCCTTGGCCTCCTCCTTCTTTGGCTCCGGTGGCTTCTGCTCGGCCTTCTTTTCTTCCGGCTTCTTTTCGTCGGCGGGCTTTTCGGCCGCCGCCGGCGGCTCGGGTTTCTTCTCCTCGGGCTTCGGCTCTTCCGGCACCTTTAGCGCAGCCTGCTCCTCAGGCTTCTTCTCTTCAGGCTTCTTCTCTTCCGGCGGTGGCACCATCTCGACATTCACCGTCTCCTCCTGAGGCGGCGGCGTCGGCTGCGGCAGCTTGATCAGAAAGCCGGCAACGACGACAATATGAAGCAGCACCGAGGCGATGACGCCCAAGCCGAACACTCCCAATTGCTTTTCCGTTGCCTTGGCCATACCCACGCGATGCTGAACGACAAGTTGTCGATGTGGCCTTTTAAGAAGGCATCATCAAGCCTTAAAGGCAAAAAACACGGGTCACCTGACGAGGGCGTGAACGTCAGGACACGCAATCCCCAGTCACACCCCATCATAAACGAGAAAAGCCGGACCCAGGGCCCGGCTTTTCGAATCACATATGTCCGCGACTTAGCTGTCGAGGAACGACCGCAGCTTACGCGAGCGGCTCGGGTGCTTCAGCTTGCGCAGCGCCTTAGCCTCGATCTGGCGGATACGTTCGCGGGTAACCGAGAACTGCTGGCCGACTTCTTCAAGCGTATGGTCGGTGTTCATGCCGATACCGAAGCGCATGCGAAGAACACGTTCCTCGCGCGGCGTCAGCGAAGCCAGAACGCGGGTCGTCGTTTCGCGCAGGTTCGCCTGAATGGCCGCATCGATCGGCAGCAGCGCGTTCTTGTCCTCGATGAAATCGCCGAGGTGCGAATCTTCTTCGTCACCGACTGGCGTTTCGAGCGAGATCGGCTCCTTGGCGATCTTCAGGACTTTGCGGACCTTTTCGAGCGGCATGGCGAGCTTTTCGGCCAGTTCTTCCGGGGTCGGTTCGCGGCCGATCTCGTGCAGCATCTGGCGCGAGGTACGAACGATCTTGTTGATCGTTTCGATCATGTGCACAGGAATACGGATCGTGCGGGCCTGGTCGGCGATCGAACGGGTGATCGCCTGACGGATCCACCAGGTCGCATAGGTCGAGAACTTGTAACCACGGCGGTATTCGAACTTGTCGACTGCCTTCATCAGGCCGATATTGCCTTCCTGAATGAGGTCGAGGAACTGCAGACCGCGGTTCGTGTACTTCTTGGCGATGGAGATGACGAGGCGAAGGTTCGCTTCGACCATTTCCTTCTTGGCGATACGCGCTTCGCGCTCGCCCTTTTGGACCATCGACACGATGCGACGGAATTCGGCAATCGAGATGCCGGTTTCCGTTGCAAGGTTCTGGATCTCCTGGCGGATGTCGCGGATCGTGGTGTTTTCGCCCTTGGCGAATTCCTTCCAGCCGCGCGCAGCCAGATTGGCGATCGACTTCATCCAGTTCGGATCGAGCTCGGCGCCCTGGTACTGTTCGAGGAACGAGTCACGCTTGACGCCGTAAGATTCGGCCAGACGCAGCAGGCGGCCTTCGTTCTGCATCAGTCGCTTGGAGATGTCGTAGAGCTGCTCGACGAGGGCGTCGACGCGGTTCTGGTTCAGCGACAGAGACTTGACGGCCTTGATGAGCTCATCCTTGAGTTCCTTGTAGCGGCGCTCCTGGGCAGATGACAGCGTGCCGGTCGCAGCGAGACGCTGCTCGACCTGCTGATCCTGCAGCTTGCGCAGCTTCTTGTAGGTCTCGGCGATGATGTCGAGCGTTTCCATGACCTGTGGGCGCAGTTCCGCTTCCATGGCGGCCAGCGACAGGTTGGATTCGTCCTCGTCCTCTTCTTCCTCTTCCGGAGGCAGGCCCTCGCCGCCGACATTGGTGATGTCGTCGTCGCCCGAACGGGTGCGGCGGGTCTTTTCCTTCTCTTCGGCGGCCTTGCGGTCGGCCTCGATCTTCTCGGGGCTCTGGAACTGCGGCGCAGCCTTGGCCTCGGGACCGGAATAGGTCGTTTCGAGATCGATGATCTCGCGCAGCAAGGTCGTGCCTTCGTTGAGTTCGTCGCGCCAGATGATGATCGCCTGGAAGGTGAGCGGGCTCTCGCAGAGACCACCGATCATCGTTTCGCGGCCAGCCTCGATGCGCTTCGCGATGGCGATTTCGCCCTCGCGCGACAGAAGCTCCACCGAACCCATTTCGCGCAGATACATGCGCACGGGGTCGTCGGTACGATCGGTCGGCTCTTTCTTCTTGGCGGTCGCAAGTGCGGTGCCGCTGGAGGGAGCGAGCTCGCCGCCTTCGCTTTCGTCGTCGGAGCTGGAATCGTCGTCGCCGCCGTCGTTGCCGCTGGCCTCTTCCGCTTCCTCATCCTCGATGACGTTGATGCCCATGTCCGACAGCATCGACATCGTGTCTTCGATCTGTTCGGATGTCACTTCCTCGGACGGAAGAACGGCATTGAGCTCGTCCATCGTCACATAGCCGCGCTTCTTGGCGGCCTTGATCATTTTCTTGACCGCGTCATCGGAAAGATCGAGAAGAGGGCCGTCGGTGCCGCCGTCGCGTTCGACTTCCGCTTCTTCGTTCTCTTTGACCTTCGTTGCCATGTATATCGTCGCCTTCCTGACGCTATTCAAACTCGCTGCGGTAAAACGGCCCTATCAAAGCCGGCGCGCCGCAAACGGCCGTCTCGAATCACCTGATCCCAAATAACGGGATGACATTTAATGCCTGATTAACCACGATTGCCGGCGCCGGACGACAGAGCTCATATGTCACCAAATGTCCGGCCATGGTTGTGCGATCTGCCCTTGACCCAGTTCACCGCTATTCAAGTCGAACGGTGATTCCCACAATTTTAGTTCTCGTCAAGCTTTTCCAGCAAAAAAGCGCGAGAAAACTTGGAAAAGGCCTTATCCACAGGCCACAAGCCGCAGAAGCGGTTGCCAAGCATAGATAGGATGTCACCACGGGAAGACAAGAGCGTGCGACATTCTTCTGAAACGGCCAGTTGTCGCACACATCGCACACACCTCCCCCGCTGCGATCTGCGCCCACGCTAAGGCCCCGGACCGTCGGGTTAATGCGACTTGCCGTCCCATGGCTGGATTTCGATCGTCGCAAGATCGACGGCGGGCACGCAACGCAGATTGATGCAGGCCATCTCTGTGCCATCGGGCATCTTGCCCTCGCTGAACGGGCCGACGCCGCAATTGCTGCAGAAGTGATGCTGGATCACGTGGGTGTTGAATGTGTAGGTCGACAAGGCCTCACGGGGCGTCTTCAAGCTGAACTTGTCGCGCGGCACGAAAGCGAGCAACCCGCCACGACGCCGGCAGAGCGAACAATTGCAGTCGATGGCGGACGTAAAGTCGCCCTCGACATCGAAAGCGATCTGGCCGCAGTGGCAGCTTCCTTCATACATCATGTCATTCTCCTCCCATTACCAGTCCATCACCACCTTGCCTGAGTTACCCGACCGCATCGCCTCGAAGCCCTCGCGGAAATCGTCGATGCCGATGCGGTGGGTAATGACCGGAGCAAGATCCAATCCACCCTGCACGAAGGCGATCATCTTGTACCAGGTCTCGAACATCTCACGCCCATAGATACCCTTGAGATTGAGCATCTTGAAGATCACCTTGTTCCAGTCGATCTCGAAACCGGCAGGTGCGATGCCGAGAATGGCGATCTTGCCGCCATTGTTCATCTTGTCGATCATGTCGCGAAAGGCGGGCGCCGCGCCCGACATCTCCAGCCCGACATCGAAGCCCTCGGTCATGCCGATCGAGGTCATCACATCGGAAAGGCTTTCCTTCGACGCATCGACGACATGATCGATCCCGAGCTTGCGCGCGAGATCGAGCCGATGCGGATTGATATCGGTGATAACAACCTTTCGCGCGCCCGACCGCTTGGCGACCAACGCTCCCATGATGCCGATCGGCCCCGCCCCGGTGACCAGCACGTCCTCGCCGACGAGATCAAACGACAGCGCGGTGTGGACGGCGTTGCCGAACGGATCGAAGATCGCCGCGATCTCATCGGGGATATCGTCGGGGATCGGCACGACATTGGCTTCGGGAATGCAGACGAATTCGCCGAAGGAGCCTGGCCGGTTGACGCCGACACCGAGCGTGTTGCGACATAGATGCCCGCGCCCGGCCCGGCAGTTGCGGCACTTGCCGCAGACGATGTGCCCCTCGCCCGAGACACGCTCGCCGACGTGATATTTGGTGACTGCCGAGCCGACCTCTGCGATCACGCCGCAGAACTCATGCCCGACCACCATCGGCACAGGAATGGTCTTCTGCGCCCACTGGTCCCAGTTCCAGATATGCACGTCGGTGCCGCAGATCGCCGACTTCCTGACCTTGATCAGCACATCGTTCGGCCCGACCTCGGGCACCGGCACCTGCTCCATCCACAACCCTACCTCGGGCTTCGACTTCACCAGCGCCTTCATCATGTTCGACATTGTCCTGCTCTCCCAAAGCGTTCAAATGACTCCGAGTTCCCGCCCGACCTCGGCAAACGCCGCGATCACCCGCTCGACATCCGCGCGCGAATGCGCTGCCGACATCTGCGTGCGGATGCGCGCCTGTCCCTTCGGCACCACGGGGAAAGAAAACCCGATGACGTAGACGCCCTTCTTTAGCATCAGCGCCGCCATATCCTGCGCCAGCTTCGCATCGCCAAGCATGACGGGAATGATCGGATGCCCCTCGCCCGCCAGCGTGAAGCCGAGCTTCGTCATCTCCGCGCGAAACAACGCGGCATTCGAAGACAGTCGCTCGCGCAGTGCATCGCCATGGTCGATCAGGTCGAAGACCTTGAGAGATGCGGCGGCGATCACGGGCGCCAGCGTGTTCGAAAACAGGTAGGGCCGCGACCGCTGCCGCAGCCACTCCACCACCTCGGCCTTCGCTGACGTATAGCCGCCCGAAGCACCGCCGAGCGCCTTGCCGAGCGTGCCGGTGATGATATCGACCCGCCCCTCGACACCGCAATGCTCGACCGAGCCACAGCCATGCTTGCCGACGAAGCCCACGGCATGGCTGTCGTCCACCATGACCATCGCACCATACTTTTCGGCGAGATCGCAAACGCCCTGAAGGTTGGCGATGATCCCGTCCATGGAGAACACGCCATCGGTAGCGATCAGCTTGAACCGGCTGCCCTCGGCTTTCTTCAACTCCTCCTCGAGCGCGGCCATGTCGTTGTTGGCGTAACGGAACCGCTTGGCCTTGGAGAGACGCACGCCGTCGATGATCGAGGCATGGTTCAGCGCATCGGAGATGATCGCATCCTCTTCGCCAAGCAGCGTCTCGAACAGCCCGCCATTGGCGTCGAAGCAGGAGGAATAGAGGATCGTGTCCTCCATTCCGAGAAATGACGAAATCCGCGCCTCGAGCTGCTTGTGCTCCTCCTGCGTGCCGCAAATGAAACGCACCGAGGCCATGCCATAACCATAGCGATCGAGCGCCTTTTTGCCGGCTTCCGCCAGCTCCGCGTTATCGGCGAGGCCGAGATAGTTGTTGGCACAGAAGTTGAGCACCCGCTCGCCTGATGCAATGGCGATCTCGCCTGCCTGTTTCGAGGTGATGACGCGCTCGGCCTTGTAGAGCCCAGCATCCTTGAGGCCGGCCAGTTCGGTGCGCAGGTGGGAGAGAAATTGCGAGGTCATTGGATGGCCCTTCTATCGTATGTCCCGGTGTTGCCGGACTAGCATATTGCCGAACATTTGTCTTGCCGGCGCTCAGCGCTGCGCCGCAATCAGCAGAAACATCGGCCGATCCATCTCCTCGGTCCATTCGGGGTGATCCTGCAGCTGCTCGGCGCTCGGCCGCCACTCTTCCACATGCCGGATCGCAAAACCGGCGCCGATCAGCGTGTTCAAGGTCGTGCCGATCGTCCGGTGGTACTTGACCACGCCCTTGGCCAGCCAGTCCGTCGTCCGCTCGCCTTCCCGCGAATAGCCGTCGAGCGGCCATATCCGCCGACGATCACCATCCGTCGACCACATCGGGGTCGCCGGCGCCATGTAGATCGGATGCTCGATGGAGAAGACGAAATCGCCGCCGGGCACCAGCGCCGCATGGATCGTCGCGACCAGACGCGTGAAGTCTTCGACATAGTGAAATGCCAGCGAACTGTAGGCAAAATCGAAGCCTGCCTCGGGCAGCTCGAGGCGGTCGAGATCGGCGATGCGGTATTGGACCATCTCATCTGCGGTCTCGCGTCGTGCCCGGGCGATCATGTTCTCGGAAAGATCGAGCCCCAGCACGCTTGCCGCACCTTGGCTGGCGGCAAAGCGTGCGAACCAGCCGAACCCACAGCCGAGGTCGACGACACGGCGGCCTCTGAGCTCCGGCAGCACGGCGCGAATGGAGCCCCACTCCGCAGCGCCGTCAAGCCCATGGACAGAGCGCGAGAGCTGACTGTAGCCCTCGAAAAACTCCGGTTTGTCGTAAATATTCTGGGCCATGGCTGCGTCTCCTCCGCGCCTGCTCCTATAAAGCCAGCATGCCGAAAATGAGGCAGCACGACGCCCGCCACATCACCCATCAAACCCGAGGATCACCCCGAGAAACGCATCCCCATAGCGCTCCAGCTTCGACTGTCCGACGCCCGAAATGCCGAGCAACGCCGTGGCCGTGCGCGGTCGCTCCGTGGCAAAGGCGATCAGCGTCGTATCCGGAAACACCACATAAGGCGGCACGCCGAGCGACTTGGCGATCGCCGTGCGTTCGGCGCGTAGCGCCTGAAACAGCGCATCGTCCGGGCCGGACAGAACCGAGCGCCGTTCGGCCTGTGCGGCCTTCTTCGGCCGCCGCTCCGACGCCGGGCGATCCTTGCGGAAGAACACCTCGCGCTCTTTCTTGAAGACGGCGCGCGCCCCCTCGTCCAGCTTCAGCGCCCCGAAGGCGCCGTGGTCGACGCGCACCAGCCCCATGGCGAGAAGCTGCCGAAACACCGATTGCCATGTGCGTGACGCGATATCCTTGCCCGCGCCGAAGACAGGCATTTCGGTATGGCCGAAGCGCTCAGTCTTCTCGTTGACGTTGCCAACAAGCACGTCGATCAGGTGCCCGGTTCCGAAGCGCTCGCCGGTGCGGTAGATCGCCGCCAGCGCCTTGATCGCAGCCTCCGTTCCGTCCCAGGTCTCGACCGGCTTCAAACAGGTGTCGCAGCCGCCGCAATTGCCGTCATGCCGCTCGCCGAAATGCGCCAGGATCGCCTGCCGCCGGCAAGATGCCGTCTCGCAGATGGCCAGCAGCGCGTTGAGCTTGGAGCGCTCGACGCGCTTGATCTCGTCGGCAGCACCGCCCTCGTCGATCATCCGTCCGCGCTGGATGACATCGGCCATGCCATAGGCCATCCACACCTCCGACGGCAGCCCGTCGCGGCCGGCGCGGCCGGTCTCCTGGTAGTAGGCCTCGACCGAGCCCGGCAGATCGAGATGCGCGACATAGCGCACGTTCGGCTTGTCGATGCCCATGCCGAAGGCGACGGTAGCGACCAGGCAGAGATCCTCTTCCTTGAGAAACGCGTCCTGATTGGCGTCGCGCACCGCGCGGTCCATGCCGGCGTGATAGGCCAGCGCCCGGATACCCTGGTCGTTCAACCACGCCGCCGTGTCCTCGACCTTGGCGCGCGACAGGCAGTAGACGATGCCGCTATTGCCTTTGTGGCCTGATAGAAAGCGCAGCAACTGCTGGCGCGGCTGGTCGCGCTCGACGATTTCGTAGGCGATATTCGGCCGGTCGAAGCTGGTCGTGAAGATCTTTGCGCCATTGAGCCCCAGGCGCGCAGCGATGTCGTCGCGCGTATGCGGATCGGCCGTCGCCGTCAGCGCGACACGGGGAACGCCGGGATAAAGCTCGCCGAGCTTTCCGAGCTCGCGGTATTCGGGCCGGAAGTCGTGGCCCCACTGGGATACACAGTGCGCTTCGTCTATCGCGAACAACGCGATCCTGGCATTGCCGATGATATCGCGGAACCCGTCCATCAGGATGCGTTCCGGAGTGACGTAGAGCAGGTCGAGAGTGCCGGACGAGATCGCCCGGCGCACCTCGACATATTCTTCGCGCGTCAACGACGAATTGAGCGCCGCCGCCCGAATTCCAAGCTGCTTCATCGCCTCCACCTGATCGCGCATCAGCGCGATCAACGGCGAGACGACGATGCCGACGCCGTCGCGGCACAGCGCCGGTATCTGGAAGCACAGCGACTTGCCGGCGCCCGTCGGAAACAGCACAAGGGCATCGCCTCCCGCCACCACATGCTCCACGACCTGCTGCTGCTTGCCGCGAAAGGCTGGATAGCCATAGACGTGGTTGAGGATGCCAAGCGGTGTACGCTCCGCGCCAAACAGCGCCTCGCCCGCCGAAAATCGCGTATCAGTCCCGTCCATCAGTGGCTCGCCGCCCCCTTGACGCGACCGGAGAGCACGCCGAAGCCGTCAATGATCGCTTCCTGGTTCTCAAGCCTGAGCCCCTCGAAGTGAACCTCCTGCAGCGCGCGCATCAGCTGGTCGATCACCTCTTCATTGCCGCTTTCGGTTGCCTCGGCGATCTCTTTTTCCAGTTCGATCTTCTGCCAGCGCAGCGCCTTGGCGCGCTTGTGAAAGGCGAGCGCCTGGCGATAGCCCTCGCGCGCATCCTCCATCGCCGCCTGCTCCGTGGCGATCCAGAGACGCGCGTTGCGGATCTGCTGCTCCAGCGCCTGGATCAGGCCGCCGAAGCCCTGCTCCTCCAGCCGCTCGATCAGATATTCGCGGGTGAGATACGGTCCGGCGACGGCCGCCGCCGCCCCGAGCATGCCCGACCAGAGCCGCTGCAGCTCGCGGCTGTCATAGTCGATCGAGGCGATCTCGTCATATTCGTCCTGCATCAGCGCCGGATGGTTGATGACGGTCAGCGCCAGCACGCTCTCGCGCAGCGCCGGTGTTTCCTGGTGGCCGCGCACCAACCCGGAGCGGGCCAGCCGATCCGAAATGCCGCCGCCCGATAGCCGCGCCCCGCGCGTGCCATCATTGCCCCTACCGGCGTTCTGTCCCCGGCCCTGGCCACCGCCTCGCTCGAAGCCGCCTCGATCGAAACTCCGCCGCTCGCCGTTGCCGCGATTCTGAAACTGCGGCCGGAAAAAGCCGTTCAGCCTGTCGCGCATGTCCTGCTGGTAGTGCCGGCGCACATCCTCGTCGGCGATGACGGCCACCAGCTGCCTCAGCCGTGCCTCCAGCTCCGCCTTCGCCTCCGGCGTCTCGAACGAGCCGGTCTGCAACTCGCGGCTCCAGATCATCTCGGCAAGCGGCTTGGCCTGGCTCATCACCTTGTCGAACGGCGCCCGCCCCTCGTTGCGTACGAGATCGTCGGGGTCCTTGCCGTCAGGCAGCAGCGCGAAACGGACGGTGCGCCCCGGCTTGATATGCGGCAGCGCCAGATCGGCCGCGCGGTTGGCGGCACGAATACCGGCGCCGTCGCCGTCGAAGCAGAGCATCGGCTGCGGCGTCATCTTCCAGAGCAGCTCCAGCTGGTTTTCGGTGAGCGCCGTGCCGAGCGGCGCCACCGCATTCTCGACACCTGCCTGATAGAGTGCGATCACGTCCATATAGCCTTCGACGGCAATGATCGTGCCTTCGCCATTGGCGCCCTGCGTCGATCGCCGGGCGCGGGCGAAATTATAGAGCACGTTGCCCTTGTGGAAGAGCTCGGTCTCGTTGGAATTGAGATATTTGGCCGGCGCGTCCGGCGACATGGCGCGACCGCCAAAGGCGATCACCTTCTCGCGCGACGACAGGATCGGAAACATGATGCGGTCGCGGAAGCGATCATAGGAAACCGGGATCTCCGGACCGTGCACGACAAGCCCGCAGGCCTCGATCTGCTCCCTGGGAACATCCTTGTTGGCCAAATACTCCTTAAGCGCGTTGCGGCTATCGGGCGCGAACCCGAGACGGAAGGTTTCAATCGTCCGGCCGGTCAACCCACGATCTCGCAAATAGGCCCGCGCCCGCGCACCGTTCGCCGTCTGCAGCTGATCCTGGAAGAACTGTGTCGCCAACTCCATCACGTCTTGAAGCGTGGTTCGCTCCTTCTCGCGCTTCTCCATGGCGGGATCGGCGACGGGCATCGCGACGCCGGCCATGTCGGCGATCGTCTGCACCGCCTCGGGAAAGCTCAAGCCCTCGAGCTCGGTCAGGAACCGGAAGTGGTCGCCGGTGACGCCGCAGCCGAAGCAATGATAGCGGCCCTTGCGGTCTTCACAGTGAAAGCTTGGCGACTTCTCGCCGTGGAACGGGCAGCAGGCCCAGTAATCGGCGCGCGACACGTTGGTCTTGCGCTTGTCCCAGCTCACACGGCGGCCGATCACGTCCGAAATCAGGACGCGGTCGCGTATCTCGTCGAGAAAGGAGTTTGAAAAGCGCATTTCTACCTCTTGGCTATCCTCCATATAAGCAGGTTCCCGGGCGCATGCCACGAACTTTGGCCGATAGCCGCGCTATACACAGGTTGCTTGGATGCCCCCATACCCGACGACGGGGTCACCTCATACGTTCAACAAAGCGTGACTGTCGAAGGCATGCAATATCCGGCAGGAGCCCGTTCTGCAGGACAAGCGACACCAATCGCGATGACGCACCCTCGCGCTGTGCAAACAAAACAATACCTTACGCCGAAGACTCGAATCTGATTGCGAGCGGGACACCGCAACAGGTGTCCGCTTTAAGGCGACAATTCCCGCGAATTATTATTTTTTTGTAATTTGAATCTGATGCCGCATCGCAATATCGTCCATCTCAACAAAGCGATCCCCTCGCAAGGCACCATCCCTACCCCCGGCGCCGCCTTGCAAGGGTGCCTTTGCAAATACCCGCTGATGAGGACCCAGGTCCTGCGTCGTCAGCCGGAGCAAAGAGCAAGAAGGCAGGAACGCCCCCAGTTCCTGCCTTCTTTAATTTCTACCTGACGTTTCATATTATGGATCTAGGCTGCCTATCTCAGGCAGATACCACCAGCAATTGATTGACAGTCGTTGGTCTCGAGTCCAATGAAGGCGGCAACTCGGATGGTTGCCAAGCATGCCACATAAGGTTGAAGAATTTTTAGAGAGTGACGCATTTTTCGCGTTGGTTCTGGAATTTGCGCGCGAAATGCTCGCGATCTACCGCGAAAGCCCGCGCATTGCATCGATATTCGCCGCCCAGCAGCGCTGGTTGATGGCGCAACTCGGATTCGCGCTCTATTTCGGCTATCCTGATGATCCGAAGGGTGGCCTCTATTCCGGCCGCTTCATCTCATTCGCCATTGAAAAAAAGATCGCCAGCCGCAACACGGCCGCCGCCTTCATGCAGGAAATGCTGGCCTATCGTTTCCTGCGCCCTGTCGAAAGCCCGTCCGACAAGCGCACGCGATTGCTGGAGCCGACTGAAACGGCACTTGAGCATTTCCACAAGTGGCTCGCCGCGCACCTGATGATCCTCGACAATCTCGATGGCGGCCATCGCCTCGACGCGGCGATGAAGGATCCGATGGTCTTTGCACGCATGCAGCCGCTGATCGCCAAGGGCATCATCGACAGCGACGCGGTGCGCGATCCCGGCACCACCTACAATCTCTTCAACTGGGCAAACTCCGGCGGTCTCGTCATGGATCTGCTCATGACGCGGATAACCTCCTTCGACATGTCCATGGAGCACGTCGCGATCGGAAGGTTGTCGCTGAAGGAAATCCGCGATCAGTTCATGATTTCCAACACGCATCTGAAGCGACTGCTGTCGCAGGCGGCCGAGATGGGCAGCATCGGCTGGTCCGAAGCATCGTTCAAGGGCGAGACCTGGCTGTCTAAAAAGTTTGTGCGGGAATATTGGGGCTATCAGGCCGCGAAATTCGCCGTCATCGACGCCGCCGCAGCAAGCGTGCTCGGGCCCGCGGTCCCAAGGACCGCGCGCCTGGCTTGACTGATTAGTTCAGGAGTTCCTTGACGGCGCCCGACGCCTTGGAAAAATCCATCTGACCGGCATAGCGCTCTTTGAGCACCGCCATCACCTTACCCATGTCCTTCGGACCCGCGGCACCCGTCTCGGCGATGATCGCCGCGATATTGGCGCGAACATCCGAATCGGAAAGCTGCTTCGGCATGAAGTCCTGCACGACCTTGATTTCCGAGCGCTCCTTGGCGGCGAGCTCCGGGCGGGCATTCTCTTCGTAGATCTTTGCCGATTCGTCGCGCTGCTTCACCATCTTGGCGAGGATTTGCAGAATCTCATCGTCGCTGGCCTCTTCCTTGCCGGCGCCGCGATTGGCGATATCCCGGTCCTTGATCGCGGCCTGGATGAGGCGAACGGTCGAGAGACGCTCGGCATTCTTGGATTTCATCGCATCCTTGAGGGCGGCGGAGAGTTGATCGCGCAACATTACAAATACTCCTGTTTGAATGCCGCTTCATAAACCGGGCGAATGCGTCGGATCAAACAAATTGCGATATGCGCGACAGAAAGCGGCAGAAAACCCTTGGAATCTGCGGTATGAAGATTGACCTCGCGAAATAGCGTGGCTATTTACCGCCACCTGCACCAAAATTCGTGATCAGGCCTGAGAGCGCGCGCCTTGCCGCGCGTACACGCTTGCGAACCAACATGGCCGGCCACCGTTGCCCAAGGACGGATGGCAGCCGGAAACGGGATGAAGATGACCGCGACAGCACCCTGGACAACCGAAAAGCCGACCGCCCTGCTCGTTCTTGCAGACGGCACAGTGATCGAAGGAAAGGGCATCGGCG
Organism: Hyphomicrobiales bacterium; assembly: GCA_900472605.1. Classification (GTDB taxonomy): domain Bacteria; phylum Pseudomonadota; class Alphaproteobacteria; order Rhizobiales; family Rhizobiaceae; genus Rhizobium. Next base: position 164,394 of record UCJD01000013.1, read on the forward strand.
CGACCGGCAAGGTCCAGGCCGAAGTGGTCTTCAACACAGCGCTGACCGGCTACGAAGAGATCATGACCGATCCGTCCTACCTCGGCCAGATCGTCACCTTCACCTTCCCGCACATCGGCAATATCGGCACCAACGAAGAAGACATCGAAGACCTGACGCCGGCGGCACGCCACGGCGCGGTCGGCGTCATCTTCAAGGCCGACATGACCGAGCCCTCCAACTACCGCGCCGCCAAGCATCTCGACGCCTGGCTGAAGGCCCGCGGTGTCATTGGCCTCTGCGGTGTCGACACCCGCGCGCTGACGGCATGGATCCGTGAGAATGGCGCCCCGAACGCCGTCATCACCCACGATCCCAACGGCGTCTTCGACATCGACGCGCTGAAGGCCGAAGCCAAGGCCTGGAGCGGTCTCGAAGGCCTCGACCTCGCCAAGATCGCCTCCTCCGGCCAGTCCTCGCAGTGGTCGCAGACCCCTTGGGTCTGGAACGAAGGCTACGGAGACCTGAAGGCCGAGGACGCCAAGTACCACGTCGTCTGCCTCGACTACGGCGTCAAGCGCAACATCCTGCGCCTGTTCGCCGGCCTCGATTGCAAGGTCACCGTCATGCCGGCAACGACGAGCGCCGACGAAGTGCTTGCCATGCAGCCGGACGGTATCTTCCTTTCGAACGGCCCGGGCGACCCGGCCGCCACAGGCGCATATGCCGTTCCGGTCATCCAGTCGCTGATCAAGACCGACATTCCGGTGTTCGGCATCTGCCTCGGCCACCAGATGCTGGGTCTGGCGCTCGGCGCCAAGACCGAGAAGATGCACCAGGGCCACCACGGCGCCAACCATCCGGTCAAGGACCACACGACAGGCAAGGTCGAGATCGTCTCGATGAACCACGGCTTCGCGGTCGACACGAAGTCGCTGCCCGAAGGTGTTGAGGAGACTCACGTTTCGCTCTTCGACGGCACGAACTGCGGCCTGCGTGTTTCGGGCAAGCAAATCTTCTCCGTCCAGCACCACCCGGAAGCCTCCCCCGGCCCGCAGGACAGCCACTACCTCTTCCGCCGCTTCATCAACATGGTGCGCGAGAAGAAGGGCGAAGCGGCGCTGGCCGAACGCTAGATGTGGAGCCGTGGCGCGGTCGACAACGCCTGCGCCACGACCGGCACGAGTGATGCCGATAGCGGCATCTCGCCGAAAAAGTTAATGGCAATTTAACGCCCGCCACCCAAGATCAGCGCCGAGAACGACAAATGTCGTTAGCGGGGGCGTTTCATGCGGGAGAAGCAGCACATTGCAAGCCTTGACGGTCTGCGCGGCATCGCTGCAGCCGCTGTCGTCTTCGCGCATCTGCACCTGATCTTTCCCGCGCTTGAAGGCCTGGAAGTCACCGGTATCGGTGACCGGTCGGTGGCGATCTTTTTCGCCCTCAGCGGCTTCCTGATGGCCTATCTCTATGGCGACCGGCCAATTAGCCGCACAGCGGTTGCGGACTTCCTCGTCAGCCGTTTTTCTCGCATCTATCCCGTCTACCTGGTCGCCGTTGTCGCCGTCATCGCACTTTCCAACATACCGGGCTTCGACTTCATCAATCCGATCCAGGGGCCGAAAGAGATCGTCCGACACGTGCTCCTGTTCGGCTCCAGCGGCGTGCTCTGGTCTGTTCCTCCGGAAATCCAGTTCTACCTCCTCTTCCCGGTGATCTGGCTGTTCCTCACCGACCGCAAGCGTTACCAGGCGCTCGGCCTGCTGATCGCCGGCTTCCTTGCCGTCGACGCCCTGCTCGGATTCCCCGGTCCCGGCATCCTGCTCTTGTCGAAGCTGGCCTTCTTTCTTTTCGGTGCAGCCGCCGGCAGGCTGCATTCGACGCTGGTCGGACAACAGCTCCGCCGACCGGTAGGCACTCTGATCGGCTTGCTCGCATTGGCCCTGCCTTTGTTCGTGCTCGTCTCCAGGCAGCTGTTTCCGACGATCGAAAGTGCGTGGGGCCTCGCACCTGCCTTTGCCGCCGCACTCGCGGTGCTGCTGGTCGCGCGCGAGCATCCGATCTCGGCGGCGCTGTTCGCCGCTCCGCCGATGCGGTTTCTTGGAAAGATCAGCTTCTCGCTCTATCTCTTCCACGTGCCGGTCATGTTCCTGATGGCCAACGCGTTGTCGGGCATGTTGCCGCTCTACGCGGTCGTCCTCGTCGCGCTTTGCGCCGCGCTGTTGATCGCGTGGATCAGCTACGAATGCATCGAGACGCCGGCACGCCGGGCGCTCGTCTCGCTTTGGCGCCGCCGACGCACGATCGAGACGGCGGAAATGGTGGAAAAGCAGCTCGGCGCGTAGAGGCCACCGCTTCGCAGGCCGACAGGATCGGAGGATGCCGATGCAAACATCCGCGCAAATACACCGGGGCGGATGCCTCTGCGGAAAAATCCGGTACCGCATCACGGATGCGCCGCTACGCAGCAGCCTCTGCCATTGCCGGACATGCCGCAAGATCGCCTCCGCGCCCACGCTTCCGTTCGTCGTCTTCCCCGCGGCGAGCTTTGCCTTCGAAGGCGATACCCCTGAGAGCTTCGCCTCTTCCGAACATGTCATGCGAACGTTCTGCGGTACCTGCGGCTCGCCGCTGACCTATGCCACCAAGACGGATCCGCAAACCATCGACGTCATGACCGTGAGCCTGGACGACCCCGGAGCCTACCCACCGCAAGACCATGTCTGGGTTTGCGAAAAGCTGAGCTGGGAGGTCATCGCCGACAATCTGCCGCAACATCCAAGGGGTTTGCCCCACGAGGACTGACGCCGGAGTGGGCGTCAGCCTTCGCGCCGCATCAGGATGTAGAAGCGCGCGCAGAGCATCAGCGCGGCCGTGAACAATCCGATCAGGAAGCCGAGCCAGATGCCGATACCGCCGAGCCCGAGCGGAAACGCCAGCGCCCAGGCGAGGAAGAAGCCGATCGGCCAGTAGGCGATCAACGCCAGGATCATCGGCACGCGCGCATCCTTCAGCCCGCGCAGCAGGCCGTTGGCGATTGCCTGCAGGCCGTCCACCAGCTGGAACAATCCGGCGATGATGATCAGCGGCCCGGCATAGGCAAGCACCTGCGGCGCCTCGGCCGAATGCGTATCGAGGAACCAGCTGGCGAAGAAGCCGGGCATGATCGCAAACAACAATCCGCCGACCGCCGAAATGGCGCAGGCAAGCACGAAAACGGCCACCGAAGCGCGCACCAGCGCAACGCGGTCGCCCTGCCCGTGCGCGACGCCGACCCTGACGGTCGCCGCCTGCGACAGGCCGAGCGGGATCATGAAGGCGATAGACGCCCACTGCAGCGCGATGCCATGCGCTGCAAGCTCGATCGTGCCGATCCGCCCCATCAGGAGCGAGGCCATCGTGAACAGGCTGACTTCCGCAAGGATGGTCACGCTGATCGGCAGCCCGAGGCGCACGACCTCGAAAAAGGCCTTCCAGTCCGGCCGCCAGAAGCGAACCAGGATCTCGTAGCGGCGGGTCTCGGGCCGGCTCTGGACATACGCCAGAATGAAGAAGAAGCCCGCCGTCTGCACCAGCACCGACACGATCGCCGCCCCGCGCAGCCCCATGGCCGGCAGGCCGAAATGGCCAAGCACCAGCGCATAGGCGAAGACAGCATTCAGAACCAGCATGGCGATCGTGACGTTGAGGATAACCGCCGCCTTGCCGATGGCGCTGACCAGCGCGCGCAACACGTTGTAAAGCAGCCCCGGCAGCACCGCGAACTGGCCTATGACGATATAGCTGTGCGCCAGCGCCGCCACCTCAGGCTTCTGCCCGGCGGCAAGCAATATCTGCTCGGAATTGAAGAATGCCGGCAGCATCAATACCCAGAAGGCGAGAACCACCCACAGGCCCATGCGCAGCGACCGGCGCACGCTGACGACGTCACCGCGGCCATAAGCTTGCGCCACCATCGGAATGACGGCGATCGAAAAGCCTGAACCGAAGACGAGGATCGTGAACAGGAACTGGCCGGCCAGCACCATGGCCGCCAGATGCTCGGCGCCGAGGCGCCCGACGATCATCACGTCGGTGGTGTTGATACCGAGCTGGGCCAACTGCGCACCGATCAAAGGGACGCCGAGCGCCAGCGTCGCGCGGATATGCGCGCTCCAACGGTTATCGGTTGTCGGCGCCAGCTTTCGCGCGTCGATCGGCGTGTCCATGACGGTATCCTGTGAGTTGATGCGAATGGCCGCAAAGCGCGGCAATATCACCAAAGGCTCTAACGGAAATGCCGAGGAAGGGACACCCAAAAATATGCAGATGATGAAATATTCATCATCACATCATCAATTCTGATCGATCACTCGGCTGCCTGACCGAGCGCCTTGCCGGTCTTGGAGATCCGCACCCTGAGGAGAAACACCAATGTGGCGATCAGGATGAAAAACGCCGCCATCAGGAACGGCGCGCCCGCGAAGGTGACCGGCGCATCCGGTCTGGTGAAATAACCGAACATCTGCGTGAAGATCAGCGGGCCGATGATCGTCGTGATGCTGGAAAGGCTCGTCAGCGCCCCCTGCAACTCGCCCTGTGCCGAGGGCGGCACCTTGCCTGCGGCGATGCTGCGAAGCGGCGGATCGGCGATGTTTTCCATCACCGTCAGCACGATGACCGCATAGACCACCCATCCATCCCAGGCAAAGGCGTAGCCCGTGAGGCCAACCACGGAGAAACAGAGCCCGACCACGGCCGTTTTCCATTCACCGAGAACGGGCACGATCCTCGGCAACACCAGCGCCATGACGACAGCTGCACCGATCCCGTAAATGCCGAGCGAAAGTCCGATCTCGCCCTCGCTCCAATTGTAGCGATAGCTGGTGACGAACGACCAGACCGCCGGATAGACCGCATGCGCCAGCCAGAACAGGAACATGACGGCGGCAATCCAGCCGATACCGGGATAGCTACGCATCTGCTTCAACGCGCCGAGCGGATTGGCCCGTTTCCATTCGAAACGACGCCGGTTCTTGGCATCGAGCGTCTCCGGCAGCAGGAAACAGGCCGCGACGAAATTCAGGAACGACACCGCAGCGGCGCCATAGAACGGCACACGCGGCCCGAATTCGCCGAGAAACCCGCCAATGACGGGGCCGACGGTAAAGCCGACGCCGAAGGCGATGCCGATAAGGCCGAAATTCTTGGCGCGGTTTTCCTCGTTGCTGATGTCGGCGATATAGGCGGAACAGGTTGCGAAGCTGCCGCCGCTCAGTCCCGCCAGCATGCGCCCGATGAACAACATCCAGAAGCTTGTCGCGACCGCGCAGATGAGGTTGTCGATCGCGAAGGTCAGAACCGAGAGCAACAGGATCGGCCGCCGCCCGAAGCGATCGCTGAGATTGCCCAGCAACGGCGCGAACAGGAACTGCATGCCGGCATAGACGACGAGCAGCCACCCGCCATCGAGCGCCGCATCGCTGACAGAGCCGCCGGTAAGTTGCTCCAGATAGGCGGGCAACACCGGCATGATGATCGCGATCCCGATCACGTCGAGAAACAGGATCATGAAGACGAGGAAAAGGCCGCGGCGAACGAATTTTGGATCGAGCATGCGAGGTCTCTACAGCTTTCTGTTTTCTGGAAAGACGATCTCATCGCCGCGCGTTCTACATACCGCAGCCAAAAGAGCGAAACAATACGTGAACATTTCAATTGTTTTGATAGGCTCACGACTTCCGTTGATGGCGAACGGGAACAAAGCGCGCACTTAGAGCGCTTTTTGCGGCTCCGCCTTGATGAAGTCGACGAAAGCGCGAAGCGCTGCCGGCATATGACGACGGCTGGCGTAATAGAGGAAGGGCCCGGAGAATTCGGTCACCCAGTCCTCCAGAATGAGCTCCAGCCGCCCGGTATCGACCTCGGGCATCACCACCTCCTCGAAGGTGCGGATAACGCCAAGCCCGGCAACGGCGGCGCCCACCTCGATCTCCAGTGCATTGGCCGACACCTGTCCCGTCGGCGTGATCATCAGCGTTTCGCCATCCCGGTCGAACTCCCATGGCGTCGCGCTCGTGCCGCTCAGGAACCGGTGAATGATGCAATCGTGATCGATGAGATCGCGGGGATGCTGAGGGACGCCGCGCCGCTTGAGATAATCGGGCGACGCGGCCGTGACGTAGCGCTGCCGGCGCGGACCGATCGGCACGGCGATCATGTCGCGCTCCAGCCGCTCGTCATAACGAATGCCCGCATCGTATCCGGCACCGAGCACGTCGATGAAGCTGTCCTCGCCGATCACCTCGATCCGCACCTTCGGATAGGCCGTCAGAAAGCGGTTGATGATATCGGACAGGAAAGAGCGCGCCACGATGGTTGGCACGTTGAGCCTCAGCGTGCCCGACGGCCCCTCGCGAAAGCTGTCGAGCTGCCCGAGCGCCGATGCCACCTCCCCCAGCGCCGGCGCCAGTCTTTCCAGAAGCCGCTGTCCGGCCTCCGTCGGTGTCACGCTGCGCGTCGTCCGGTTGAGAAGCCTCACACCGAGCCGCTCCTCCAATCGCCTGAGGGAATCACTGAGAGACGACGCCGAAACGCCCCGCTTGCGCGCCGCCGCGCGAAAGCTCCTCTCCTTCGCGATTGCCGTGAAGGCATCGAGGTCGCTGAGTGGAAGATCATCCATTGTGCATTTTCCCGCACGATCGGCTCAAATTGAGCCGAACTATCGCACAGGGGCGCAAGAGGCGAAAGCCGGTGGACGCGGTCCCGGGGTCGAAACCGCGATCCGTCAGACCGGACCGGAAAATGTGTCGCAGGCCTGAAGCTGGCCACTGTCGAAGCCGCGCTTGAACCATTTCATACGCTGCGCCGAAGTGCCGTGATTGAAGCTCTCCGGCACGACATAGCCCTGGCTGCGCTTCTGCAGCGTATCGTCGCCGATCTGCTGCGCGGCATTCAGCGCCTCCTCTAGGTCGCCCGCTTCCAGGATACCCTTCTGCTGGGTGAACTTGCCCCAGATACCGGCGAAGCAATCGGCCTGCAGCTCGACCCGCACCGACATCTTGTTGGCATCGGCCTCGCTCATGCGCTGGCGCGCCTCGTTGAACTTGGGTAGGATGCCGAGCAGGTTCTGCACGTGATGGCCGACCTCGTGCGAGACGACATAGGCCTCGGCGAAATCGCCCGAAGCGCCGAACTTGCGGCTGAGCTCGTTGAAGAAGGCCGTGTCGAGATAGACCTTGCGGTCCTGAGGGCAGTAGAACGGCCCCGTCGCGGCGGATGCGAAGCCGCAACCGGATTGCGTCTGCCCTGAGAAGAGTACCAGCTTGGGATCCTCGTAAGTGCGCCCCATCGACTGGAAGATGCCCTGCCACGTGTCCTCCGTCTCGGCGAGCACCGTGCGTACAAAAGCGGTCATCTCGTCGTTGGCGGGCGTCTGACTGCCACCGGACTGGCTCTGCTCATAGCCGGGGCCACCCGACGTGCCGCCATCCATCACCTGCAAGAGATCGATGCCCATGGCCTTGAAGATCACATAGAGCACGACGAGGAAGATGATCGTGCCGATGCTGAGCCCGCCACCGCGCCGGCCCATGCCGCCGCCGGACGGAAAGCTGAAGCCGCCCCCTCGTCCCAATCCCCCCATGGAAGGATCTCCGCGGCGATCCTCGATGTTGTCGGACTGACGCCGGCCTTTCCATTCCATGTTGATCTCCCCGCAGAGGCTATTTGCTCTCTCCTATCTTATATATCCGGGGAGCCGGGAAATTCCAGCCGATTTCAACCGCACGCACGCGCCAATCAGGCGCCGAGCGTCACGCCACCGGATGGGGTACCCATAGGCAGCTCCGGCGCCGGGCACATCAGCCAGCGCAAGCCGTAATACAGCAGCGCCACCACCAAGATCGACGCATATCCGTCCACGGCATAGTGCCAGCCGAGAAAGACCGAACTCATCATGATGAAGGCGACATAGGCGAAGGCTGCAAAGCCCGCCTTCGGTGAAATCTCGGCAACGAAGAAAGCGTTGAGACTGATCAGCGCGACATGCATGCTCGGAAAAGCGGAAATGCCGGAGCCGAGCCCCGCCGTTCCACTCTCGTGAAGCGACCAGAGATAATGTTGAAACGCCGCCGCGGTGCTCGCCCAATCACCGGAGGCCAGCATCTGGCGCAGCCCGGCGAAACGGACCGCATCGCCGGTCACTGCGTGATAGAAGACCGGCCCCACCGCGGTGAAAAATCCCGCGAAAATGTTTCCGCAAACGATCCAGATGAGCATGAACACGCTGACATAGCGCACGCGAACGGCCGCAGCCCTTGGCGACGTCACGACATAGAACAAGCCGCCGAAACAGATGACAAACCAGAGAGCGCTGTAATTCCAGTCGATAAACGATCGCAATACGCTACTCTTCGAGAACCCTGACAGGAACAGCCACGGATCGGTACCAAACGACAGCCATCGATCGACATCAGCCAAAGTGCGATCGTAGAAGAAGCCACCGCGCAAAAGCGGCAGGATGTTCTTGATCGATGTGAACGTGCCCTGAAAAAACATCAACGCCATCATCAGCGCCATTCCCGACAGAAGGTGAGCAATCCGTTCTGGTGACAGCATCGCGTGCATCGCGCTCGTGCGTGGCTCGTGCAGGCGAATGACCGACCAGCACCAACCTGCGAGAAGTGTAATCGATGGCATGAACAGCAAGAACAGGTAGGTCCATTGCCCGAGATAGAGACGATACGCCATCTGTCCGATTTGGCCGCTGACGACAAGGAGCGTCAGGCCGACGAGGCAATAAGCGCCGATGGCCATGTAAAGCCAAAGATCCTCGATCAGGCGTGCTCCGACCGCTGAAACGAGCCGCGCATGCCACCCTCTGGCCGTAATAGCCGTCTTCGCCCCTGTATTCATTACAGATCCGCCCATCAAAAATGAAACGCTGCCCTCATCGTTTCACCACCAATAGAAAGCGCCCTAACTATTAATATTTGCTGAACGCTATGTATTTAGAAGTTGTACACGGGCTGCCGCTCCGCACGGTTGGCGCAACCGATCGCCGACCGCAAATAATGCGCCCCTTGACGCGGTCCCGGCTTTCAACTTTCCTGCGCGAGGGAGAGAGTGCTGGAGGAGAGCCCTGATGAGAGCCGTAAGACTTGAAGCGACGGGAGAACTTCATCTGCGCGAGGTCGAAAGACCTTCGCCGGGAGCGGGAGAACTCCTGGTACGCATAGAAGCCTGCGGCATATGTGGCACCGATCGTCACCTGTTTCACGGCGAATTTCCAGCCAGACCGCCCGTGACGCTCGGCCACGAATTCACCGGCATCGTCGAGAAGGTCGGCACGGGCGTTAGCGACTTTCGCGAGGGAATGCGCATCACCGTGGACCCAAACATCGCCTGCGGCCGCTGCCCGCAATGCCAGCGCGGAAAAATCAACCTGTGCGAGAATCTGCGAGCCATCGGAATCCAAAAGGATGGTGGCTTCGCGGAGCATGTGGCCGTGCCCGAAAAGCAGGCTTTCGCGCTGCCCGATGACCTTGATCCCATCCACGGCGCCTTCTGCGAGCCGCTGGCCTGCTGCCTGCACGGCATCGACCTCGCCAAGATTGAGACCGGCTCGTCGGTTATTGTTCTCGGCGGCGGCGTCATCGGACTGCTTGTCGTGCAACTCGCCCGCCTCGCCGGCGCCACCGACGTCGTCCTCGTCACCCGCAGCGCCGACAAACGCCGGCTCGGGGAAACGCTCGGCGCAACGGCATCGATCGATCCCGGCGGCAGCGGCTTCCCGCAGAGCCTGATCTCCAGAGACGGCCTTCTGCCCGGTGGTGCGGATGTCGTCATCGAATGCGCCGGCGTCAGGGAGACCGTGGAGCAGGCGCCGTCCCTTGCCCGCAGCGGCGGCGCAGTCGTTATCCTCGGCGTCATGCCGCAGGGCGCCAAAGTGTCGATGGAGCCGTTCGACCTCTTGTTTCGCGAGATCAGCCTGATCAGCTCGTTCATCAATCCCTTCACGCACAGGCGCGCCGCGGACCTGATCTCATCCGGCGCGATCAAGGTCGAGCCGCTGATATCGCGCCGCATCGGGCTTGGCGAGGCAGTGGAGGCAATCAGCAATCCGGCCCGTCCGGGCGAGATTCGAGCCCTCGTTCTTCCGAGTCTCGGTTAGCTCGAGACGAACCCTTTCCGATTCCTGTCGATTCCGAAAATTATGGGGTTCCGTTTACAAATACATTTGCCTATAAGCCGCTTCTAGCCTGAAAAGACCATCATATGCGCGACCCGGCCGGTGCCTCCCACCCTGGCCGGCTTTCTGCGCAGCTAGGAAACGGAAAAAAGCCCATGCCGAAGCGCCAAGACATCAAATCGATCCTCATCATCGGCGCAGGACCGATCGTCATTGGCCAGGCTTGCGAATTCGACTACTCCGGCACACAGGCCTGCAAGGCGCTGAAGGAGGAAGGCTACCGCGTCATCCTCGTCAACTCCAACCCGGCAACGATCATGACCGACCCGGGTCTGGCCGACGCCACCTACGTCGAGCCGATCACGCCTGAAGTCGTCGCCAAGATCATCGCCAAGGAGCGCCCCGACGCGCTGCTGCCGACCATGGGCGGCCAGACCGCGCTGAACACTGCGCTTTCTCTCAAGCGCATGGGCGTGCTCGATCGCTACAATGTCGAGATGATCGGTGCCAAGCCCGCCGCCATCGACATGGCCGAAGACCGCGCGCTGTTCCGCGAAGCCATGGAGCGCATCGGCCTCGAAACCCCGCGCTCGATGCTGGCCAACGCCACCGACATCAAGGATGCCGACCGCAAGACGCATGAGGCCGAGCGCAACAAGCTCAAGGAAAGCCTTTCCGGCGCCGACCTCGACAAGGCGCTCGACGCACTCGAAAACACCTGGAACCTCGGCGAAACCGACCGCAAGCAGCGTTACATCAGCCACGCCATGGCGATTGCCGCACAGGCGATCGACGTCGTCGGCCTGCCCGCCATCATCCGCCCGTCCTTCACCATGGGCGGCACCGGCGGCGGCATCGCCTATAACCGCTCGGAGTTCTTCGAGATCATCGGCGGTGGCCTCGACGCCTCGCCGACGACGGAAGTTCTGATCGAAGAATCGGTTCTCGGCTGGAAGGAATATGAAATGGAAGTCGTCCGCGACAAGGCGGACAACTGCATCATCATCTGCTCGATCGAAAACATCGACCCGATGGGCGTCCACACGGGCGATTCCATCACCGTTGCCCCTGCCTTGACCCTCACGGACAAGGAATACCAGATGATGCGCAACGCCTCGATCGCGGTCCTGCGCGAGATCGGCGTCGAAACCGGCGGCTCGAACGTGCAGTTCGCCGTCAACCCGAAGGACGGCCGCCTCGTCGTCATCGAGATGAACCCACGCGTCTCGCGCTCGTCGGCTCTGGCCTCCAAGGCCACCGGCTTCCCGATCGCCAAGGTCGCCGCCAAGCTTGCCGTCGGCTACACGCTGGACGAGCTCGACAACGACATCACCGGCGGCGCGACGCCAGCCTCGTTCGAACCGTCGATCGACTACGTCGTCACCAAGATCCCGCGCTTCGCCTTCGAGAAGTTCCCGGGCGCCTCGCCGGTTCTCACCACGGCCATGAAGTCGGTCGGTGAAGTCATGGCGATCGGCCGCACCTTCGCCGAATCGCTGCAGAAGGCGCTGCGCGGTCTCGAAACCGGCCTGACCGGCCTCGACGAGATCGAGATCCCCGGCCTGGAAGAAGGCGAAGGCAGCCAGAACGCCATCCGCGCCGCCATCGGCACGCCAACGCCTGACCGCCTGCGCATGGTCGCCCAGGCGCTGCGCATGGGCATGAGCCCCGAGGAAGTGCACGAAGGCTGCAAGATCGACCCGTGGTTCATCGCCCAGTTCAAGGCGATCATCGACATGGAGGCCCGCGTTCGCGAACACGGCCTGCCCACCGACGCGGCCAACCTGCGCACGCTGAAGGCTATGGGCTTCTCCGACGCCCGCCTCGCCACCCTCTCGGGCAAGCGCCCGAAGGAAGTGGCCGAACTGCGCAACTCCTTGAACGTTCGCCCGGTCTTCAAGCGCATCGACACCTGCGCCGCCGAATTCGCCTCGCCGACCGCCTACATGTACTCGACCTACGAGACGCCCTTCGTCGGCCAGCTGCGCTCCGAAGCCGAAATCTCCGACCGCAAGAAGGTCGTCATTCTCGGTGGCGGTCCGAACCGCATCGGCCAGGGCATCGAGTTCGATTACTGCTGCTGCCATGCCGCCTTCGCGCTGCGCGACGCCGGCTATGAAGCGATCATGATCAACTGCAACCCCGAAACCGTCTCGACCGACTACGACACCTCCGATCGCCTCTACTTCGAGCCGCTGACGGCCGAAGACGTGATCGAGATCCTGCGCGCGGAGCAGGAAAAGGGCGAAGTCGTCGGCGTCATCGTGCAGTTCGGCGGCCAGACCCCGCTGAAGCTCGCCGAAGCGCTCGAGAAGAACGGCATCCCGATCCTCGGCACTGCCCCCGACATGATCGACCTTGCCGAAGACCGTGACCGCTTCCAGAAGCTGCTGATCAAGCTCGACCTCACGCAGCCGAACAACGGCATCGCCTACTCGGTCGAACAGGCCCGCCTCGTCGCCACCGAGATCGGCTTCCCGCTGGTCGTTCGCCCGTCTTACGTTCTCGGCGGCCGCGCCATGCAGATCCTGCACTCGGAAGGCCAGCTGCAGACCTATCTGCTCGACACCGTTCCGGAACTGGTGCCTGAAGACATCAAGCAGCGCTACCCGAACGACAAGACCGGCCAGATCAATACCCTGCTCGGCAAGAACCCGCTGCTGTTCGACAGCTACCTCTCGAACGCCATCGAAGTCGACGTCGATTGCCTCTCCGACGGCAAGGACGCCTTCATCGCCGGCATCATGGAACACATCGAGGAAGCCGGCATCCACTCGGGCGACTCGGCCTGCTCGCTGCCGCCACGCACATTGTCCGCGGAGATGATCGACGAACTCGAGCGTCAGACGAAAGCCATGGCCAAGGCGCTCAACGTCGTCGGCCTGATGAACGTGCAGTACGCCATCAAGGACGGCACCGTCTACGTGCTGGAAGTGAACCCGCGCGCTTCGCGTACCGTTCCTTTCGTCGCCAAGACCATCGGCGCCCCGATCGCCAAGATCGCCGCCCGCGCCATGGCCGGCGAGAAGCTCGATCCGCTGTTTGCCGCCTACGGCGAGAAGCCAGACCCGCGCAACCTGAAGCACATCGCCGTCAAGGAAGCCGTCTTCCCGTTCGCCCGCTTCCCCGGCGTCGACACGCTGCTCGGCCCGGAAATGCGCTCGACGGGCGAAGTCATCGGCCTCGACACCGATTTCGCGCTGGCTTTTGCCAAGTCGCAGCTCGGCGCCAGCGTCGAACTGCCGCGTGACGGCACGGTCTTCGTCTCGGTTCGCGACGACGACAAGCCGCGCGTCCTGCCGGCGATCCGCATGCTGGTCGAGATCGGCTTCAAGGTTCTCGCCACCGGCGGCACCGCCCGCTTCCTCGCCGAAAACGGTATCGAGGCGACGAAGATCAACAAGGTCCTGGAAGGACGCCCGCATATCGAGGACGCCATCCGCAACCGTCAGGTCCAGCTGGTCATCAACACGACGGACTCGAACAAGGCGATCTCCGACTCGAAGTCGCTGCGCCGTGCAACGCTGATGCAGAAGGTGCCGTACTACACCACCATGGCCGGCGCAGAAGCCGCCGCCCAGGCGATCAAGGCACTGAAGGCCGGCAACCTTGAGGTCCGGCCGCTGCAGAGCTACTTCGCCTGAGACATCAAAGCCGGCCGTGATCCTTCACGGCCGGCTTTTCGCCGCACGCCGGCCAACGCGACGACACGCCGAAGTGTCGCAAAAACGCGACAATCCACCTGAGTTTTCAAACCCTTCGCGATCATGTTACGATATCCCCACACGTGAGGGGCATCGATGGGCAAGAACATCGTCATTCTGTTCGATGGCACGTCGAACGAAATCTCCGCCGACCGCACCAATATTCTCCGCCTATTCGGCGTTCTCGACCGCAGCGACAGGCAGATCGTCTATTACGATCCCGGCGTAGGTACCTTCGGCGCCGCCAATGCATGGTTCAACGCCTATCGCAAGACGGTCGAGCTTTGGGGCTTGGCGACCGGCTGGGGCCTCGACCAGAACGTCAAAGAGGCCTACCGCTTCCTGGTCGACAATTACGAACCCGGCGAACCGGGGGACGACCAGGAATACAGGGATCGCGACAACATCTACATCTTTGGCTTCAGCCGCGGCGCCTATACCGCACGCGTTCTGGCAGGCTTCGTCCACTCACTCGGGCTGATGAGCAAATACCACGTCAACCTGATCGACTACGCCTACAACACCTACAAGGGCATCTCCGAAAGCGAACAGCAGCAAGGCGGAACGGATGCCGCTAATGTCGATTGGGACGCACCATCAGCCTTCAGGACCATGCGCCTCTACGAGCGCACGCTGAAGACCGACCGCCCGCCGATCAAATTGCTCGGCCTTTTCGACACCGTGTCCTCGGTCATCGTCTGGGGCAAATGGCGCCCGCAACTCTTGACGCTTCCCTTCACCGATCGCAATCCGAGCGTTGAAGTGGTGCGCCACGCGCTCGCCATCGACGAGCGGCGAAGCATGTTCAATCCGCTGCCATGGCGGCAGGGACAGGAATATTGGGGCGGCCCCTTCAAGCCACCGGCCCCGCCACCGCAGAATGTCAAGGAAGTCTGGTTCTCAGGTGTCCACGGCGATATCGGCGGCGGCTATCCGGAAGCCGAGAGTGCGGCGATCAAGATACCTCTCGCCTGGATGATCGCCGAGACCAGAAGCACCGGCCTCACCTACAACGAATATGCGGTCAACGAACTCGTCCATGGCGACAACCCGACGAAGAGCTATGTCCGGCCGGCCCCGACGGCACCGCTGCACGACTCCATGAACTGGGCATGGAAATTGCTCGAATACGTACCACGACGGGTGCCGATTACCTCCTGGCGCAAACGCGGCGACACGATGCGCGTCTACCTGCCGCTGGCCGACCGCCGCTTCATCCCCGACGGTGCCTCGCTGCACCAGTCCGTCATCGACCGAGCGTCGTCCACGATAGCACCGCCCTACGCCCCACCGAACCTGCCGCTACGCTTCGAGACGGAGCCATGGAGCAACGACGGCCCCTACTCCATCGGCCGATCCGACAATCGTTGAGGTCACTCCGGCCGCTTGAAATAGGCCTCAAGCCGATAACCGTCAGGATCGATGACGAAGGCGGCATAATAGAACTGGCTGTAATCCGGTCGCACGCCCGGAGCACCATTATCGGTTCCGCCATTGGCAAGCCCGGCCGCGTAAAACGCATCGACGGACTCTTCGCTGGGCGCCACGAAGCAGAAATGCAGCCCTGAATCCATATCGGGCACCACAGGCCGCGCCACTTCACCGACCCAGAGCCCCACCCGATCGGCGCCATAGCCGCTGACATTGCCGAAATTCGTCAGCCGCTCATAGCCGAGCGGCGCCAGCGCGGCATCGTAGAACGCCTGCGATTTTTCGAGGCTCTTCACACCAATCGACACATGATCGAACATAAACGGTCTCCAGATTGTTTTGCCGGCAACGCTACAACATTCGCGCCGAAGCGCCATGGCAATTCGCAAAGCAAGCGGACGTCAGGCAGCCATCCCGGCCATCAGCGCGCGCACCCGCATCATATCTCCCCGAAACAGCGCCATCTCCTCCACCTTCAACCGCTCATCGGGGATGCGCAGCAGATAGGACGGGTGAACGGTGACGAACAACGTCCGCTCTTTGCCCATCTTGATTGGCTGTCCCCTGATATCGGAGACCTTGTGCTTGGTATCCGTCAGCGCCGCCAGCGCGGTCGCGCCCATGGCGACGATCAGCTTCGGCTTTACGAGTTCGATCTCCAGATTGAGCCACCAGCGGCAATGCGTGACCTCGCCCATGTTTGGCCGCTGGTGGATACGCCGCTTGCCGCGCGGCTCGTATTTGAAGTGCTTGACCGCATTGGTCACATAAACCGACTGCCGGTCGATCCCCGCCTCGATGACCACCTGGTCGAACACCTTGCCCGCAGGCCCGACGAACGGCCGTCCGGCAAGATCCTCCTGGTCGCCCGGCTGCTCGCCGACGAACATCACGTCGGCATTGTCAGGCCCCTCGCCGAACACCGTCTGCGTCGCCTTTTCATGCAGCGGACAGCGCGTGCAGCCAGCCGCCTCCTCACGCAGCCCCGCCAGCGTGCCAGCGGGCGCTCGAGGCGCGGCTGGCACCCTGCGCGCGGCCTCCTGCAGCCGGTCGTGAAAGGGCAACGGCTCGCTCGCCTGGCGTTTCGCCATCGCCAAGACCTTGCTTTCCGCATCGGCGATCATGCCGGGAATGAGATCGGCCTCAGGCAGGTTCTTCCAGTATTTCTTCGGCATCTCCGCCTGCATCGCTTTCACCTTGAGGCGCGCCGGATTGAAGATATTGGCATAATAGGTCCGCCATAGCTGATCGGCCGGATCGGTGAGATCGGGCTTCTCGCGCGGATCGTGGCTGACCGTCAGCTTTTCCCCGTCCCAGGCTGCCGATCCCCTGGGCGTCGCAATCACCCAGTCCATGTCGTTGAACCGCTTCTGGAAGAACGGCGCCTTGCGGGCGACGATGTGATGATCAGGCTCGAACCATGCGAGAAACTTCCGCCGCCCGTTGAGCGAAATCCCCGATCCCACTTCCTTGAAGCGCACGAAGGCCGTCATCTTGTGGGCGTCGCGGCGCACGCTCTTGTCCATCGCCCGCGCCCGCGCCACGTCCTCGTCAGAGGCGACGTCAAGCAGCGCGCGATCGTCCTGCAGCCGCCAGAGAAGCCGGTAAAGCAGGTAAAACCGCATCGGATCGCTATGGCAGATCACCGCTTCCGCAAGTCCGATAAAGGCAGGCGGCACGGTCAACAACTTAGCCACGTCCAGCGGCGGCAGCTTCGGCTGGGTATCAGGCGCTACGAAGAGATCGGTGCCGCCATGTCTCTCCCGCCAATCGATATTCTCCGGCGGCACGCCCGATGAGGCCAGCCTGCGGGCGGCGTCTCGCCACTCGGCCAATTCCCCCCGGCCCTCCAGCAACACGGTGATCATCACAGCAACGACAATTGTTCCGGCTTAGGCTCGAACATCGCCCGGAGATCCGGCCGGTCGATCAGCCGGCGCGGCGACCAGCCCTCGGCCGAGATGAACGCCTGCACCTTCTTGATCGACACACCAAGCCGCGAGAGGTCCTCGATACGGAGCCTCCTGAAACGTCGCGCCGACAGAATTGATTTCACCGTTTTCGTCCCCAACCCCGGCACGCGAAGCAGCGTCTCGCGCGGCGCCCTGTTGATGTCGACGGGGAAATCGCTACGGTTGCCGAGCGCCCAGGCAAGCTTCGGGTCGAGATTGAGATCGAGCATCCCGCCCTCCTGCGAGGACGTGATCTCGTCTATCCCGAAGCCATAGAAGCGATAGAGCCAGTCGGCTTGGTAAAGCCGATGCTCGCGCATCAATGGCGGCTTGATCAGCGGCAGATTCTTCGACGAATCCGGAATGGGGCTGAAGGCCGAGTAGTAGACCCGCTTCAGCCCGTAGCTACCATAAAGCTGCGCGCTGGTGCCGAGAATGGTCGCGTCATTGGCGCCATCGGCCCCCACGATCATCTGCGTGCTCTGCCCGCCCGGCACGAAACGCTTGCGCCGCTTGGTCTGCAGCGTCGGCTCGGATGCCGCCTCGATCTTCAATCTCAGATCGCCCATCGAGCGGCGAATGCTGGCGGGCTTTTTTTCCGGCGCCAGCTGCGCGATACCGCGATCGGTCGGCAGCTCGATATTGAGCGACAGACGGTCGGCATAGAGCCCCGCCTCCTCGATCAGATGCGGCGAGGCCTCCGGAATGGATTTCAGATGGATGTAACCCCGGAAATTGTGCGTTGTACGCAGCTCGCGCACGATCCGCACCATCTCTTCCATCGTGTGGTCGGAGGAGCGGATGATCCCGGATGACAGGAACAGCCCCTCGATATAATTGCGCCGGTAAAATTCCAGCGTCAGCCACACCACTTCGTCAGGCGTGAACCGCGCCCGCTCCACATTGCTGGACGACCGGTTGATGCAATAGGCACAGTCGTAGATGCAGAAATTGGTGAGCAATATCTTCAACAGCGAAATGCATCGCCCATCCGGCGCATAGGCGTGGCAGATCCCGGCACCCTCTGTCGAACCGAGCCCGCCGCTCTTAGCGGAATCGCGCTTGGTGGTTCCGCTGGAGGCGCAAGAGGCGTCATACTTGGCCGCGTCCGAGAGGATGGCCAACCGCTCTTCGAGAGACTTCTTCATGCTTATGTTCACTATATGTTCCATCGCTAACAGTCAAGAAAAGCCGCCTCTGATTGATGTTTTTCAAGTTTGACGCGAAAAGCCATGCGGGGTTGCAAGTCGCTCCATCGAATTTTCTGGAAATCGGCGGAGGCAATCTGCTATAAACGAAGCAGATAGAGTTTTTGCATGGTTCCGAAGTTCCCCTTCGGGACCTGTTTTCTTTTGTGTCTCTGCCTAGCCGACACAAAGACTGAAGGACAAGAAAATGGTTGATAAGGTACCGATGACGCAGGGTGGTTTCGTCAAGCTGCAGGAAGAGCTGCGCTGGCGTCAGCAGGAAGAACGCCCGCGAATCATCGAGGCGATTGCCGAGGCCCGTGCCCACGGCGACCTCTCGGAAAATGCCGAGTACCATGCTGCCAAGGAAGCACAGAGCCACAACGAAGGCCGCATCGGTGAACTCGAGGACCTAACGGCACGCGCCGAAGTTATCGACCTTTCCAAGATGTCCGGCAGCACGATCAAGTTCGGCGCCAAGGTAAAGCTCATTGATGAGGACACCGAGGAAGAAAAGACCTACCAGATCGTCGGCGATCAGGAAGCCGACGTGAAGCAGGGCCGCATCTCCATCTCCTCCCCGATCGCCCGCGCGCTGATCGGCAAGGAAGTCGGCGATTCCATCGAAGTCAACGCGCCCGGCGGTTCCAAGGCTTACGAAGTTCTGGCCATCACCTGGGGCTGAGGATCTTGGCGGATCGCGGCAGATCGCACCTCGTCGATATCGCTGACGTCGAAATCATAGCGCCGAACTTCAAGAAGCGGCTCTCCGGCGTCACCTCGACGATCATCCAGCTCATCCCGGTCCAGCGGGCGCTCGGTCAGAAGATCGCGGCGCTCGGGCCGGGCCTGCCGGCGTCGATCCCGCATATCCGCTTCCGCGACCTCACGAAACTGTGGCGCGCGCCTTCGACCCGACCATTCCGCGTCTGGCACGCGCGCCGCAACATCGAGATGCTCCCGGCCCTCATCATGCGCGACATCCTGCGCATGAAGCTGAGAATTGTCTTCACCTCAGCCTCGCAGCGCAAGCACAGCGCCTGGACGAAGTTTCTCGTCTCGAAGATGGACGCGGTGATCGCGACATCGGGCAAGACGGCGAACTATCTGGAAGTGCCCAGCACCGTCATCCTGCACGGCATAGACACCGCCCGCTTCTCACCCCCAACAGATAAGGCGCAGGCCAAACGCGAACGCGGCCTCGATCCGGACAAGAAGATCGCCGGCTGCTTCGGCCGCGTCCGCCACCAGAAGGGCACCGACCTCTTCGTCGACACCATGCTGCGGCTTCTCCCTGATCATCCGGAGTGGAGCGCCATCATCGCCGGCCGTGCCACGGCTCAGCATGTCGAGTTCGAGAACGGCCTGAAGGCCAAGGTCGCCGCGGCCGGCCTTTCCGACCGCATCCTCTTCGTCGGCGAGCACACCGATATCAACGACTGGTACCGCGCGCTTGACCTGTTCGTCGCGCCGCAACGTTGGGAAGGCTTCGGCCTGACACCGCTGGAAGCCATGGCCTCGGGCGTGCCAGTCGTCGCAACCGATGTCGGCGCCTTCCCTGAGATCGTCACGACGGGCGAAACCGGCGCGGGCCTGCTGATTGCCCGCGACGATCTCGACGCGATGGCAAAGGCCGTTTCGGAACTCATGGATGATGAAAGCCGCCTGGCGCGGCTCGCAGCCAATGCCCAGGCGCATGTCATGGAAAACTTCCGGATCGAAGGCGAAGCCACGAAGCTGAAGGCCGTCTACGACAGCCTCGGCTGAGACAAATCAGACCTCGGTCAATCCGAGCTTCTTGATCTGGCGAATCGTCAGCATGGTGCGCACGGTATCGACATGCTCGTTGGCCGTCAGCACCTCGATCACGAAATCCTGGAACCGCGTCAGGTTTTCAGCCACGCAATGCAGCAGGAAATCGCTGTCGCCCGAGACCATCCAGGCCTGCCGCACCAGCGGCCACTGCGCCGTGGCGGTCGCGAACGCCTTGAGGTTGGCTTCCGACTGATGCTTGAGCCCGACCATGCAGAAAGCGACGAGATCAAAGCCCAGCTTGGGGCTGTTCAGCATCGCGTGATAACCCTCGATCACGCCGGACTCTTCCAGCTTGCGCACACGCCGAAGACAGGGCGGCGCCGAGATGCCGACACGGTCGGCGAGCTCGACGTTGGTCATGCGGCCATCCGCCTGCAGCTCACGCAAGATCTTGATATCGATGGCGTCCAGTTCAGCGCGAACCAAGCGAGTGCCTTTCTTTAAATTCTCGAATCCAGCTTCTATATAAAGCGACACAATACGCAAGAATCTTTCCCTGTGATGACGGAATCTTGCACATCCACGCCGAATGCCTTGTTGGTAACGCAAGGCTGCCCTTGAATAAAAGCATTGGTCGTTCATAAATAACGCATGGACGCGTGATGGCCGCATTCGCTTTATATCCAGCGCGTCCAGCCAGTTGAAAGGAAGTCTCATGTCCGCCCGCCATACCAAGGTGCTCATCATCGGATCCGGCCCCGCCGGCTACACCGCTGCCGTCTATGCGGCGCGCGCGATGCTGAAGCCGGTCCTGATCGCAGGAATGGAGCAAGGCGGACAGCTGATGATCACGACCGACGTCGAGAACTATCCGGGCTTTGCCGATCCGATCCAGGGCCCCTGGCTGATGGAGCAGATGCTGCAGCAGGCCAAGCATGTCGGCGCCGAGATCGTCAACGACATCGTTACCGAAGTCGAGATGAACCAGCGTCCCTTCGTCGCTCGCACCGATAGCGGCCAGGTCTGGACCGCCGACACCCTGATCATCGCCACCGGCGCCAAGGCCAAGTGGCTCGGCATCGAGAGCGAACAGACCTTCCAGGGCTTCGGCGTCTCCGCCTGCGCCACCTGCGACGGCTTCTTCTATCGCAACAAGGACGTGATCGTGGTCGGCGGCGGCAACTCCGCCGTCGAGGAAGCGCTGTACCTCTCCAACATCGCCAAGACCGTGACGGTCGTTCATCGCCGCGACAGCTTCCGCTCTGAAAAGATCCTGCAGGAACGCATCTTCGCCAAGGACAACGTCAAGATCCTCTGGAACACCGAGATCGCCGAAATCACCGGCGCCCCGGCCAAGCCGCCGATGCCGCCGTCGGTATCCGGCGTTCGCCTGCGCGATACGCGCACCGGTGTCGTTTCGGATCAGACGATCGACGGCGTCTTCGTGGCGATTGGCCACGCGCCGGCAACCGAACTCTTCAAGGGCAAGTTGAAGCTCAAGGACAACGGCTATCTCTGGACAGCGCCGGATTCGACCGCGACCTCGGTCGAGGGCATTTATGCCGCCGGCGACGTTACCGACGACACCTTCCGTCAGGCGATTACCGCCGCCGGCATGGGCTGCATGGCCGCACTTGAGGCCGAACGTTATCTCACGGGCCAGCTGCCCGTCGCCGTAGCTGCGGAGTAAGATCGGCATGAGGGGTGGTGGAATGCCGTTGGACTGGGACAAGCTGCGCATTTTTCACGCAGCTGCCGAAGCCGGTTCGTTCACGCACGCGGCCGACAAGCTGCATCTGTCGCAATCGGCGATCAGCCGCCAGGTCAGCGCGCTGGAGCAGGATGTCGGCACCAAGCTGTTCCACCGCCACGCCCGCGGCCTGATTCTGACCGAACAGGGCGAGTTGCTCTACCGCACCGCCCATGACGTGCTGCTCAAGCTCGAAACCGTGAAGATGCAGCTCACCGAGACGACGGAGACGCCGCAGGGCAAGTTGCGCGTCACCACCACCGTCGGCCTCGGCCAGGGCTGGCTGACGGACAAGATTCAGGAGTTCATGCAGCTTTATCCCGACGTCCAGATCCAGCTCATCCTCGACAACGAGGAAGTGGATGTGAACATGCGTTATGCGGATTGCGCGATCCGCCTGCGCCAGCCGCAGCAATCCGATCTCATCCAGCGCAAGCTGTTCACCGTGCACATGCACGTCTATGCGGCCCCCTCCTACATCAACCGATATGGCGAGCCGCAGGCGGTCGAGGATCTCGACAACCACCGAATCATCACCTTCGGCGAGCCGGCACCGAACTATCTGCTCGACGTGAACTGGCTCGAAATCGCCGGCCGCTCCTCCGACAACAAGCGCATCCCACATCTGCAGATCAACAGCCAGACGTCGATCAAGCGCGCCTGCCTGCTCGGCATGGGCGTTGCGTGCCTGCCGGATTACATCGTCGGACGCGACCCGGGACTGATTCAGCTACCGATCAATGCCGACGTGCCGTCCTTCGACACCTATTTCTGCTATCCTGATGAAATGAAGAACGCCGCCAAGCTCAAGGCCTTCCGCGACTTCATCGTCAGCAAGGCTAGAAACTGGAGCTTCTAACTGTTTTTGCGACTGAATTTGCAAGCCGTGCAGAACGCGCATGCCTGACATGCACAAAAATTGGTTGCCGGCTGCACATTAAAACACCATATCAACCTCAGCTGATGCACACGGTGGCTTTTCCTCCCAGTTCCACCGCATTAGCTGTTCCCCTCTGGAGGTTTAGACCTTCATACCTATAAAGGGCCCCGAGCTTTCGGTGGCCCTCTTTTTTTGCCCTAATTTTTCGCAATGCAGCAAAAAATGCTGCATTGCATAGCAGGCATGCGCAAACGGGCATTGAAATCTGCCCGCCAAAGCATCATATCGCACTCAGTTGATGCACATGGCGGTTCTCTCCCAGTGCCGCTGCATTAGCTGTTCCCCTCTGGAGGTTGAATAACCTTCACACCTTAAAGGGCCCCGTTCATTCGGTGGCCCTCTTTTTTTGCTTAAAATTTAACCCCCAAAGAAATCGCAAAAGCTTTTTCGCGCACGCCTTGAATATCGAAAATTACCAATCCATATATCGTCCAGAAACGATTTACGGTTCGGCTGAAGACGATGGACAACGACGAAATTCTCAAGGCGCTCTCCCATCCAAAGCGGATGGAGATTCTCAACTGGCTGAAGAACCCGGAGGCGCATTTCGCCTCGCAGGAACACCCGCTCGAGATGGGTGTCTGCGCCAGCCAGTTTGAACGCTGCGGCCTGTCGCAATCCACTGTGTCAGCCCACCTTGCAACGCTGAGCCGCGCCAACCTCGTCACGACGAAGAAGGTCGGCCAGTGGATTTTCTACAAGCGCAACGAAGAAACCATCGCTGCCTTCTTGAAGCAGCTGGCACAGGATTTGTAACATGCCCTTAGCCCTCCTCGTCCTGGCGCTCAGCGCGTTCGCGATCGGCACGACCGAGTTCGTCATCATGGGTCTGCTGCCTGAGGTCGCCACTGACCTTGCGGTGACGATCCCGCAAGCCGGCTGGCTCGTCACCGGCTACGCGCTGGCGGTTGCAGTCGGCGCACCCGTCATGGCGGTGTCGACCGCGCATCTGAAGCGGCGCACCGCGCTGATCGCGCTCATGGCCTTCTTTATCGCCGGCAATCTGCTCTGCGCGCTGGCGCCGAGCTATTGGGTGCTGATGATCGCTCGCGTCGTCACCGCACTTTGCCACGGCGCGTTCTTCGGCATCGGCTCGGTCGTCGCCGCCAACTTGGTGGCCCCGGACCGCCGCGCCCGCGCCGTCGCGCTGATGTTCACCGGCCTGACGCTCGCCAACGTCCTGGGCGTGCCGCTTGGCACCGCGATCGGCCAGGCCTTCGGCTGGCGCTCGACCTTCGCCGTGGTCACCGTCCTCGGCATCATCACCATCGCCGGCCTGATCGCCGACCTTCCGAAGGACAAGCAGGAGGAACAGGGCAACATCTTCCGCGAGATTGCCGCCCTGAGGAACGGCCACCTGTGGCTGGCGCTGTCGACCACCGTCTTCTTCGCCGCCTCGATGTTCGCCCTCTTCACCTACATAGCTCCTTTGCTGCGCGATGTTACCGGCCTGTCGCCGCAGGGTGTGACCTGGACGCTGTTCCTGATCGGCCTTGGCCTCACCGTCGGCAACCTGCTCGGCGGCAAGCTGGCCGACTGGAAGCTTGGCCCGACGCTGGCCGGCGTCTTTGCGATGATCGCCATCACCTCGGTCGCCTTCGGTTTCACCAGCCCGTATTTCATCGCTGCCGAAATCACCCTCTTCGTCTGGGCCGTGGCGACCTTCGCCGCCGTCCCCGCCCTGCAGGTCGGCGTCGTGCACTTCGGCAAGGATGCGCCCAATCTGGTCTCGACGATCAATATCGGCGCCTTCAACACCGGCAACGCGCTCGGTGCCTGGGCCGGCGGCATGGCGATCGAGCTTGGCTTCGACATGACCCGCGTGCCCCTCGTCGCCGCCTTCATGGCTCTGATCGGCCTTGGCGTGACCGCCCTCACCTATCTCTCCGCCAAGGGCAAGGCAGCCATGCCCTCCCCGGCTGAATGATCTTCTTCCTGCCCCCAAACCAGCACCGAAAGGACTTCACATGAGCAAGCTCTTCGAACCGACACAGGTCGGCGACATCGCCGTCAAGAACCGCATCGTCATGGCCCCGCTCACCCGCAACCGCTCGCCGGGCGCCGTGCCGAACGACCTCAACGTCGAATATTACACCCAGCGCGCTTCAGCCGGCCTGATCGTCACCGAAGCGACCGCGATCACCCACCAGGGCCAGGGCTACGCCGACGTTCCCGGCCTCTACAGCAAGGAAGCCCTCGACGGCTGGAAGCGGGTGACCGATGCGGTGCACGCCCATGGCGGCAAGATCGTCGTGCAGATGTGGCATGTCGGCCGTATCTCGCACACGACGCTGCAGCCAAACGGCGGCAAGCCGGTCTCCTCGAGCAACAAGACCGCCAAGTCGAAGACCTACCTCGTCAATTCCGATGGGACCGGCACATTCGCCGAGACCTCCGAGCCGCGCGCGCTTGAAACCGCAGAGATCGCTGGCATCGTCGAGGATTACCGCAAGGCCGCTCGCACCGCGATCGACGCCGGTTTCGATGGCGTCGAGATCCACGCCGCCAACGGCTACCTGATCGACCAGTTCCTGCGATCAGACATCAACGACCGCACCGACCAGTATGGCGGCTCGATCGAAAACCGCGCCCGCTTCCTGTTCGAAGTGGTCGACGCGATCACCAAGGAAATCGGCCCGCGCGTAACCGGCATCCGCATTTCGCCGGTCACTCCCGCCAACGACGCATCCGACGCTGCCCCGCAGCCGCTCTTTGATTACGTCGTAGAAGGTCTGGCAAAGTACGACCTCGCCTTCATCCACATCATCGAGGGTGCAACCGGCGGCGACCGCAACTTCCAGCAGGGCGACAAGCCCTTCGACTACGCCGCGCTGCGCGCCGCCTATGAAAAGGCTGGCGGCAAGGCAAGCTGGATGGTCAACAACGGCTACGACCGCCAGCTCGCGATCGACACCGTCGAGAGCGGCAAGGCCGACCTGATCGCCTTCGGCAAGCCCTTCATCGCCAACCCCGACCTCGTCGAGCGTCTCAAGACCAACGCCCCGCTCAACGAAATCGACCAAGCCACCCTCTACGGCGGTGGCCCGAAGGGCTACATCGACTACCCGGCCCTCGAAAAGGTCGCCTGAATCTAGCCAACTCTTCGGAAATCCCGCCACCCGGCGGGATTTCTCTTTCAGGGCAGCTGTATTTCCCTTTCCAGCCGCGACAGGCTAGCATCCCGCCCATGTTCAAGCCCTATCTCGACCGCTGGCATCTCACCCCTGACGGTGCGCCAGTTGTCACCCACTCGAGCCGCCTCCTGCCCGTGCTATGGCGCAACAAGCCGGCCATGCTGAAGCTGAGCGCCGACGACGCCGAGCGATCGGGCGCCGCCGTGATGCACTGGTGGGATGGTTACGGTGCGGCAAAGGTCTATTGCCACGACGCCGACGCGATCGTGATCGAACGAGCCCAGGGCGGCCGCTCGCTGCTCGCCATGGCCTCGAAAGGTCAGGATGACGCGGCAAGCCGCATCCTTTGCGACACCGTCGCCAGACTGCATGCGCCACGCCGCGCGCCGAAGCCGCCACTCATTCCCCTTGCCCGATGGTTCCGCGATCTCGCACCAGCCGCCGCCAAATACGGCGGCGTGCTCATCGATTGCCGCGACATCGCCACCGCCCTGCTCACCGAACCGCGCGACGAGACAGTCCTGCATGGCGATATCCACCACGGCAACGTCCTCGATTTCGAAGAGCACGGCTGGCTGGCGATCGACCCGAAGGGCTTGGTTGGAGAGCGCGCCTTCGACTATGCCAATATCTTCGCTAACCCGGAACTCTCGACGGTGACCGAACCCGATCGACTGCGGCGCCAATTGCCGATGATATCCACTGCCGCAGACATCGAGCCCGAGCGCCTGCTGCGCTGGATCGCCGCCTATTGCGGCCTCTCCGCCGCCTGGTTTCTCGACGATGGCTCCACGGCGGAAGCGCAGAGCCCACTTGCGGTCGCCCGCATCGCGCTGGCGGAACTAGGCCAAGGCCAGCCGCGCGGCGCAAGCGCTCCCGCCACGTCACCGTCCATCCGCCCTTCAAGGCAGCCGAGCGACAGCAGAGTCGTCCTGACGGCATCATCAATCGGCGTACTTGGCTCGTAGCCGAGTTCGGCCACCAGCCGCTCATTGTTCATCCGGATCGGCTCGCGCCACAGATAGCGCATCTCCTTCAATTCGCGCATGAAGGTCACGAAGGGGGCCGCCAGCGGCACGACGAACCATGGAAACCCGCGCACCTTCACCCGCTTGCCTACGACGCGCCTGATCGCCTCGACCATCTGCTGCCCATCACGATCCCAGAAACCGTCCATGTGATAGACCGCGAAATCAGGCAGCCGGTCGCGGCGCTCGATCAACTGGACCATCGTTTCCGCCACGTCGGGCAGATAGGCCCACTGATGCCCAACGCCCTTACGCGCCGGGTTGGTCACGGCTAAGACGGGCTTGCCCGGGGTGATCATGCCCTGCGAGAACCAACTGTTTGCCGCCCCGGGGCCGAAGAAGTCGCCGGCCCGCACGATGATGACGGAAGCTCCGGCGCACGACGCCATCTCGAGCCGCTTCTCCATCTCGACGCGAATACCACCCTTCCTAGTCAGCGGATGCTGCGGGCTATCCTCACGGAGAATGGGAAACGCATCGGGTCCGAAATTATAGACCGTGCCCGGCAGCACGATCGTTGCCCCGACGGCCTTGGCGGCCGCAATCGTATTGTCGAGCATCGGCAGCACCAGCGTTTCCCAGTCGCGATAGCCGGGCGGATTGACGGCGTGCACGATCAGGCTTGCCCCTTGCGCTGCGGCCATCACATCGGCCGCGCTCATCGCGTCTCCCTGCACCCAGTCCAGCCCCGGCTC
Source organism: Hyphomicrobiales bacterium (assembly GCA_900472605.1). Classification (GTDB taxonomy): domain Bacteria; phylum Pseudomonadota; class Alphaproteobacteria; order Rhizobiales; family Rhizobiaceae; genus Rhizobium. The sequence goes on from UCJD01000013.1 coordinate 192,120, forward strand.
GGCGGCGCGCGCTTTCTCCACATTCCGGTTGAGCGCGCGGACATGCCAGCCGCGAGAGCCAAGCTTGCGGGCAACCGCGCCGCCAATACCACCGGTTGCTCCGAGAATAAGTGCGATCTGCTGTGTCATCATTGTCTCCATCCATTCGATGAAGTGATGATGCATCTCAGAAGAGATAAACGAAATTGACGAAATCTGTATCTCATCTATACATATTTGAATGACCGCAGAGCCAAGCTGGGATTTCTACCGCACACTTCTCGCCGTGCTTGACCATGGATCGCTTTCGGCCGCCGCCCGAGAACTCGGCCTGACGCAGCCGACCATTGGCCGCCATATCAATGCCCTGGAAGAGATCGTCGGCACGCAGCTCTTCGTCCGCTCGCAGAGCGGCCTGATGCCGACCGAAGCCGCGCTCGAACTCAGACCCTATGCAGAAACATTGGCCTCGACCTCCGCCGCGCTCCTTCGCACCGCCTCCGGCCATCGCGACCGCGTCGCCGGGCCGGTCCGCATCAGCGCCAGCGAAGTGATTGGCGTCGAGGTGCTGCCCTCGATCCTGGCGCCGCTGATGGAGCAATACCCGGCGCTCGAGATCGAACTCTCCGCCTCCGACGCCGTCGAGGATCTGTTGAGCCGCGAAGCCGATATCGCCGTGCGCATGAGTGAGCCGACGCAGGACGCGCTGGTCGTGCGCCGCATCGGCGACATCCCGCTCGGCTTCCACGCCCATCGCCGCTATCTCGACCACCATGGCACGCCGCAAACGCTGGCCGATCTCGAAGGCCACCGCCTGATCGGCTTCGACCGGCGCACCGGCTATGTCAGGACGATGCTGAAACGCTACCCGACCTTCGCCGGCCTCACCTTCGGCTTCAAGGCCGACAGCACGCTGGCGCAGCTGGCGGCGATCCGGTCGGGATTGGGGATTGGGATGTGCCAGACGGGCCTGGCGGCCTCGAACCCGGATCTTGTGCACGTGCTGCCGCGGGCGTTTCAAATCCCGCTTGCGACCTGGGTGGTGATGCACGAGGCCATCAGGACCTCTCCGCGCTACCGGGTTACTTTCGATGCGCTGGTCACGGGCCTGCTCGATTATATCAGGGAAGAAGCGCTCAGCCGTCGGGATTGACCCAAGGCGTCATAGAGAGCGCGATCAGTCATGCACGCGGCGACGTGGCGGGCTGGTGGGTCTTCCAGTTGCCGTCGACCACCTCGGTCTCCGGACGGTCGCCACCCTCGGCATATTCCTCGTGCCACTTGCCCTTGTCGTCCTGCCAGCTGATCTCGGCGGAATCGCCACCGACCTGCTGCTCGGCCGCCACGATACGGGCCGCCTCAAGCGCTTCGGAATGTGTCGGGAAGGCCTCGGAATACACGTTTCCCAGCCGGTAGGCCCAGCCGCCATCGTGCTGGACGACTTCATAGACCACCTTGACCATGCACTTCACTCCTCTTCTGCCTGTTCAACATCAGGAGCCAACGGGATTGAAGCCCGTTCCGCGCGGTGCCGTTTGGCAAAAAGACGAGAGGCGCCGCGACATGCTTCCGGCTGACCGATGAGGCAGTATTCCATTAAATGCCCGAGACTGCAAACCTGCCCCGCGCAATCGCCGACTTGATATGTGAAATCATCGCCTTAGACTTGATACGTGAATCAAGATCGGAGCTCGACGTTGGGAATTGTGTCACGCCTTAAAACCGAACGGTACCTGCTGATAGCGATCGCCGTCGGCGTGGCAGCCTTCCTGTCGGAACACGCGATCATGGAGATGGGTCAGGGTGCGGCACTCATCGCGGCCGCCGCCCTCGTCGGCACCATCGTGCTCGCCTCCATGCGCGTCGCCCATCACGCCGAGATCCTCGCCATCAAGGTCGGCGATCCCTACGGAACGATGATCCTGACGCTCTCGGCGGTCGCCGTCGAGGTAATCATCCTCGCGATCATGATGTCAGGCGAAAGCTCGCCGACGCTGGTGCGCGACACGATTTATTCCGCGCTAATGCTCGACATCAACGGCATTCTCGGCCTCGCCGCCCTGCTCGGCGGGCTGAAGCACGGCGAGCAGCCCTATAACGACAACTCCGGCAAGACCTACGGCGTCATGATCCTGACGGCGATCGGCATATCGATGATCGTCCCGGAATTCGTGCCCGACGATAAATGGCACTACTATTCGATGTTCACCATCGTCGCGATGATCGCGCTCTACGGCCTGTTCCTGCGCATGCAGGTTGGCCAGCACAGCTATTTCTTCAGCTACAGCTATTCCCGCGACGACCGCAAAGCCGAGGGATCGGAGGATCATGGTGCCGAAGGATCGACCATCGAGTCGATCGCCACCATCGTCGTCGGTGTCGTGATCATCGGCGTGCTCGCCGAATTCATGTCCGCCTTCATGAACGACGGCCTGAAGGGCACTGGTGCGCCAATCGGTCTGGCAGCCCTCGTCGTCGCCACCATTTCCGCCGCCCCGGAAATCCTCACCGCTCTCCGCGCAGCCTTGAAAAACCGCATGCAGGCTACCGTCAACATCGCCATGGGAGCGTCGCTGTCCACCGTCATCCTCACCGTTCCCGTCATGGAGGGCATCGCGCTCTACACTGGCCAGCCCTTCATCATGGCGATGACGCCGGTGCAGACGGTGATGGTGGCGATCACCCTGATTGCTGCAGCGATCAACCTCAACGACGGCGAGACCAACGCCATTGAGGGCATGACCCACTTCATCCTCTTCGCGACATTCCTGATGCTGACGGGGCTGGGACTGTGATGGCAACTACGGCTGCAGACGGCGATAGGACTCCAAAATCATCCGCTTACGGCAGTAAATTGAATCAACCTGCGAGCGGCGCGCACCACGCGTTACCGCCCTGACAGATCAGGCGGCAGCCTTTCCGGGCGTACCAAACAGCACGGCCCGATTTCGCCCGGTATCCTTGGCGATGTAAAGCGCAGCATCGGCCATCTTCAGCAGGTCGCTCCACGAATGCGCGGTGTCCTTGCTGGTCGCAACGCCGATACTGACGGTCAGCGGCACGCGCTGGCCGTTACTATCAACCACCAACTCGCGCACGCTATCGACCAGTCGCTCGGCCGCCGCCATCGCTTCTGCGGCATTGGTCTTCGGCAGATACGCCGCGAACTCCTCGCCGCCTAAACGGGCAAAACTGCCGCCATTACGCAGGTTGCTCTGGATCGTTCTCGCGAAGCTGATGAGCACCTGATCGCCCGTGTCATGACCAAAGCGATCGTTGACCTGCTTGAACAGATCGAGGTCCATCAGCAGCAGCGCGTCATCCGGTTTGATCACCCGCGGCATCCGCGAGGTGAACCAACGGCGATTGCCGACGCCGGTGAGGATGTCGGTATCAGCCGCATGCCGCAACTCCGCCTCGGCCCGCTCCTTGACGAGAATGATCACGAACAGGGCGATGGCGAAATGGCAGATGATCCTGAGGAAGAAAGCCCAACGCGGTGTCAGCGGCGTCAACGTGGGCGCGATCATGGCGAAGACCACGAGAAGCGCCAGCAGCGAACCGATTGCGATGACCACGGAAAGCAGCAGCCGCACAGGCAGCCGCTCCGGCCTGCGATCGGCGATCACGCCGGCAGCCGATGCGGCAAGCGACAGGAACGACATGGAATTGGAGATGCCGCCGCGAAGCTCGTCATCGAGATAGAACTTCGTGATCGCCGCAACCGCCACCAAAACGGCAGGAACGGTCAGAGCAAGCCAGTCGGCAAGGCGCTGCCGGCCACTGCTGAGCCTGCGCATGCCGATCCAGAAAAAGGCATAGCCAATGAGGCCGAACCCGAACGTCCCGAGCGTCCAGATCTCATGCGGCAGAATTGCGCGGTCACCCAGTCCCGCCATGGTCGATGAAAGTGCAAGCGACAGGAACGCGGTCGCCAGGATCCCAAGCCCTTCGCCACGCCGGGATTGCCAGCGTGCATAGAGAAAGCACAGAGCGCCGACAAGGAAAGAGCATTGGTGCAGCAGCAGCACCGTGGCGAGATCGAGTTGAATGGTCATGATACCGGGAAATGAAATTCTGAAAAAGCAGGCAGAGACATAGGTGACAGTAATTAGCGCTTTTTAAATGGCAGGCCTCGAAACGTACCCCTAACAAAAAACCCGCCGTCGCCGGCGGGTTTGATCATTGGTTGTTAAAGCTTACTTGCAGGCGCCGCAGAAGCGCTGGATGCGCTTGCAGGCTTCCTCGAGCAGCGCTTCCGACGTCGCGTAGGAGATGCGGAAGTTGGGGCCGAGACCGAAGGCCGAACCGTGAACCACGGCAACGCCTTCCGATTCCAGCAGTTCCGAAACGAAATCCTCGTCCGTCTCGATGACCTTGCCCGTCGGGGCCGTCTTGCCGATCAGGCCGGCGCAGGACGGATAGACGTAGAAGGCGCCTTCCGGGTTCGGGCACGAGATGCCCTTGGCCTGGTTCAGCATCGAGACCACGAGGTCGCGACGACCTTCGAAGATCTTCTTGTTTTCGGGAATGAATGCCTGCGTGCCGTTGAGCGCCTCGACAGCAGCCCACTGGGCGATCGAGGACGCACCCGAGGTCTGCTGGCCCTGGATCATGTCCATCGCCTTGATCAGCTGGAGCGGGCCGGCCGCGTAGCCGATACGCCAGCCGGTCATCGCATAGGCCTTGGAGACGCCGTTCATGGTGAGCGTGCGGTCGTAGAGTTTCGGCTCGACTTCGACGGGCGTCACGAACTTGAAGTCACCATAGGTCAGGTGCTCGTACATGTCGTCGGTCAGGATCCAGACATGCGGATGCTTTAGCAGCACGTCGGTGAGCGCCTTGAGTTCGTCATGCGTATAGGCAGCACCCGACGGGTTGGACGGCGAGTTGAAGATGAACCACTTCGTCTTCGGGGTGATCGCCTTGTCGAGATCGGCTGGCTGGAGCTTGAAGTTGTTTTCCTGCGTCGTCATGACGGTGACGGGCGTACCGCCGCACAGTGCCACCATCTCCGGGTAGGAGACCCAGTAGGGAGCCGGGATGACGACTTCATCGCCGGCATTGAGCGTCGCCATGAAGGCGTTGAAAAGAATCTGCTTTCCGCCGGTGCCGACGATCGTCTGCTCCCAGGAATACTCCAGGCCGTTCTCGCGCTTGAACTTCGCGGCGATCGCCTTGCGCAGCTCGGGGATACCGGAAACCGGCGTGTACTTCGTCTCGCCGCGGTTGATCGCATCGATCGCCGCCTGCTTGATGTTGTCGGGGGTGTCGAAATCGGGCTCGCCAGCGCCGAGGCCGATCACGTCACGGCCTTTTGCTTTCAGCTCGCGCGCTTTCTGGGAAACGGCGATGGTGGCGGAAGGCTTCACACGGGAAAGAGCATCGGCAAGAAAGGCCATGATATCGGTCCTATACGGTTGATTTTAGCGGAAGGCCGAGGGGCGGAATTCCGCGCTACGGTCTATGTCCAATGTGGGCAGGCTTTTCAAGGCCAAAGGCGTGATGGAAACAATGATTCTTCGTGATCATTCGCGCCATCAAGACCGTGATTCGTATAATCCAAAGCCGCCCACCTGGCGGCACCCCGATTTACGCCTTGAAATCAAAAACTTCGCCAGATCGCCCCTTCGCCACGAATTGGCCGCAACAAATGCCGCGCCATGCCGCAATTCCGTCGCGAGCCCGCCGAGATCAAAGCCGCATTCTTGTATCTCCGAAATTGGTTACTGAGGGCATGCCATGTTTCTGGAAGATGAAGTCACCATCAGGCGGCTGCGCGCCGGCCGCGTTTCCATATCATTGCTGATCGCATTCGTGGCCTTTGCCGCGTCGATTCTCGTCACCTCGGGGCTCGTTACCGCGGCCTACGCGGCAGAAGAGCCCGCGCAAAAGCCGCAACAGCTCGCCGGCCTTGTCAGGCCGAACGACGTCAACAGCGGCTCCCTGCTCTTTCCCGCCAAGGAGCCCGGCTTCTTCGTCGAGGCGCCGCGCCTCAAGACCGATGTCGAGATGGATGTCACCGGCCCCATCGCCCGCGTCAAGGTGACCCAGCGTTTCGAGAACCCGAGCAAGGGCTGGGTCGAAGGCACCTATGTCTTCCCGCTCCCGGAGAATTCCGCCGTCGACGTCCTGAAGATGCAGATCGGCGACCGCTTCATCGAGGGCCAGATCAAGCCGCGTCAGGAAGCCCGCGAAATCTACGAGCAGGCCAAGGCCGAGGGCAAGAAAACGGCGCTGCTCGAGCAGCAGCGTCCCAACATCTTCACCAACCAGGTCGCCAATATCGGCCCCGGCGAAACCATCGTCGTGCAGATCGAATATCAGCAGACGGTGCACCAATCCGGCGGCGAATTCTCGCTGCGCTTCCCGATGGTCGTAGCGCCCCGCTACAATCCGGCGCCGATCGTCCAGACCGTCGAGTTCAACAACGGCGCCGGCTTCGCCGTCCCAAGCGATCCGGTCGAAAACCGCGACAAGATCGAAGCGCCTGTGCTCGATCCACGCGAAAACGCCAGGATCAATCCGGTCGCGTTGACGGTCAACCTCAAGGCGGGCTTCCCGCTCGGCGACGTCAAATCCTCGTTTCACGATGTCGATATCAAGCAGGATGGCGACCAGAACCGCGTGATCGCTCTCAAGGGCGACACCGTCCCCGCCGACAAGGATTTCGAACTCACCTGGAAGGCAGCTCCCGGCAAGACGCCGAGCGCCGGCCTGTTTCGCGAAGTGCGCGACGGAAAGACTTATCTCCTCGCCTTCGTCACTCCGCCGGCGACGCCCGACACATCCACCGCGTCCGCCAAGCGCGAGGTTGTCTTCGTCATCGACAATTCCGGCTCAATGTCCGGCCCCTCGATCGAGCAGGCCAAGCAGAGCCTGGCGCTCGCCATCTCCCGCCTCAATCCGGAAGATCGCTTCAACGTCATCCGTTTCGACGACACGATGACGGACTATTTCAACGGCCTCGTCGCCGCCTCCCCCGACAATCGCGAAAAGGCGATCGCTTACGTCCGGGGCCTCACGGCCGACGGCGGCACCGAGATGCTTCCCGCGCTGCAGGCCGCCCTGCGAAATCAGGGCGCTGTCGCCGCAGGCGCGTTGCGCCAGGTGGTCTTCCTGACGGACGGCGCAATCGGCAACGAACAGCAGTTGTTCACCGAGATCGCCCAGAACCGCGGCGACGCCCGCGTCTTCACCGTCGGCATCGGCTCGGCGCCCAACTCCTACTTCATGACCAAGGCCGCCGAGATGGGCCGAGGCACCTTCACCCAGATCGGCTCCACCGACCAGATCGCCACGCGAATGGCCGAACTGTTCCAGAAGCTGCAGAACCCCGCGATGACCGATATCGCGGCGACCTTCGAAGACGCCAAGGCCGAGGATATCACCCCCAACCCGATGCCCGACCTCTACACCGGCGAACCCGTGGTGCTGACCGCCGAACTGCCGAACACCAGGCCGACAGGCAAGCTGCAGATCACAGGCAAGACGGGCGCCCAGCCCTGGCGTGTCGAGATGGATATCGCCAATACCGCCGATGGCCAGGGCATTTCCAAGCTCTGGGCGCGCCGCAAGATCGATGATCTCGAGGCCCGCGCCTATGAGCGGCAGGACCCGACGGCGCTCGACAAGGACGTCGAGACCGTGGCGCTTGCCCACCACCTCGTCTCGCGCATGACCAGCCTCGTCGCCGTCGACGTTACCGCGTCGCGCCCATCCGACAAGTCCTTGGATCAGACCAAGCTGCCGCTCAACCTCCCCGACGGCTGGGACTTCGAAAAAGTCTTCGGCGACACCGCCCCTGCCCCGCAGGCACCTTCAGGGAACGGACCCGACCACGCCATGGCCGCCCCGCTGCAGCAGGTAGCCGAGCTTGCGGAAACCCGCATGGCGGCGGCCCCGACGCCCAAGGCCGCCAGCCTCATCGCTCAACGATCGGCCTCGATCCAGCTGCCGCAAACCGCCACACGCGCCGACGAGCAGATCGCCCGTGGCGTGACGATGATGGTCCTGGCGCTGGTGGCCGCAAGTGGTCTGATGGCGTGGAGGCGCCGCAGCGCCACGGCAGGAGGATCCCGCGATGGCAACTAGGACGCACAGCCCGGGCGGATACGCTGGCCCTGACGAATTCGGAGCTCTACCCACCTACCTGGAACTCGCCATGGCTACCGCCGCCGCCACGGCCCACGAAAACGCCGGAGCGCCGAAGGCCCTACCCCGCCTGCCACGTCTCTCAACGGTCGAGAAGGTGATCGCCGTCGGCATCGCCATTCTCGCGCTCTACGGTATGGTCCTGATCGGCGATGGCATCTATATCAAGGCGAAGGCGCAGTTATCGCAGTTCCTGCTGGCGCGCGCCTTTGCGGCCGAGCTGCGCGGCGAGGATGCAAAGCCCTGGCCCTGGGCCGACTTCACCACCGAGGCGAAAGTGAGCGCCCCTCGCCTGGGCAAGCAGGCCATTGTCCTCGCCGGTGCATCAGGCGAAGCGCTCGCCTTCGGCCCGGCCTGGCTTACCAACACGCCGCAGCCGGGCGACGAGGGCACATCCGTCATCGCCGCGCACCGCGACACGCATTTTCGCTGGTTGAAGGACGTCAAGCCCGGCGATGAGATCGAGGTCACGCGCCGCGACGGCGAACGACTGGTGTTCAGGGCAGGCGAAGGCCGCGTCGTCTCCTGGGACAATAATGGTATCGATCCGGCAGCGCATGGCCATAACCTCGTACTGGCAACCTGCTGGCCCTTCGGCGCCACTGCACGCGGGTCGCTCCGCTATATCGTCGAGGCCGAACTCGTCGACACGAGAACGACCGGTTCCGTTCAAGGCCAAAACACAATGCCGTTATCCCCCACCCTTTGAGGGTTGAACCAATGCGCTTGCTCCTCCAAGTCTCAGGCAGCCATTGTGGATTGGTATTTTTGGCTTGGCATCGGGGGATGGATGATGAGAGCAGTTTCGACATTTCGGATCGGTGCGTCGATGGGGATCGGCGTGGTGCTGGCCGTCGCCGCACAGTTCGCTCCGGTGATGGCGGCCGACACAGTCGAGACCAAGAAGGTGCAGGTTCAAGTCGAAACGATCGCCTCGGGGTTGGAGCATCCCTGGGCGGTGGCCATTCTTCCCGATGGCAGCTATCTGGTGACCGAACGCCCGGGCCGGCTGCGGATCATCCGGGACGGCAAGCTCTTGGCGCCGATATCAGGCGTGCCCAAGGTCTACGCCAGAAGCCAGGGCGGCCTGATGGACGTGGAACTGGCGCAAGATTTCGCCACCTCAAAAACCATCTATCTCACGGCGGCCACGCCGGGTGACCGCGGCTCCGGCACCGAAGCCTTCAGCGCCACGCTCTCGGCAGACGGAACTGCGCTTGAGAACGTCAAATCGATCTTCAAGATGCGAAAGTTCACCAGCGGCGGCATCCAGTATGGCTCGCGCATCGCCGTCGCCAAGGACGGCTCGCTCTTCATCAGCATCGGCGACCGCGGCGATCGCGACCGCTCGCAGGACTGGCAGGACGATGCCGGCTCGATCGTCCACATCAACGCCGATGGCAGCATCCCAGCCGACAACCCCTTCAAGGATGGCGCGAAGGCGCTGCCGGAGATCTGGTCGAAGGGCCACAGGAACCCGCAGGGCATCACCTTCGACGCCGCCGACGGCAAGCTCTATACCGTCGAGCACGGCGCGCGCGGCGGCGACGAGATCAACGGCATCGAGCCGGGCAAGAACTACGGCTGGCCTGTCATCACCTACGGCCGCGACTATTCCGGCGCCGAGATCGGCGAAGGCACGTCCAAGAAGGGGCTGGAACAGCCGCTCTATTATTGGGATCCCTCGATCGCCCCCGGCGCTGTCGCCATCTATCGCGGCAAGATGTTTCCGGAATGGAATGGCGACTTCCTGGTCGCCGCCCTGAAGTTCCAACTCCTGTCGCGCATGCAGCGCGATGACAGCGGCGCATTCGTGGCCGAGGAGCGCATGTTCGACGGCGCCTATGGCCGCATGCGCGATGTCGTGGTGGCACCCGATGGCGCGCTGCTGATCGTCACCGACGAGGACGACGGTGCGCTATTGCGCGTCTCCAGGGCGCCTGCCAACAACGGCTGATGTCGCCAACAGGCGTCGCCTTGCTGCGGTCGAACGAAACTGCTAACGGTCGCCCTTCTCGACCATTTCCTTTTCGGCCGCAAAACGTTCTCCCCGTCTGGCCGACCTCCCGATAGAGGCTGACATGACGCGCATACAGGCGAACCTTGTTCTATTGCTGGCTGGCGCCATTTGGGGCGGCGGCTTCGTCGCGCAGTCGACGGCGATGGAAACGATCGGTCCGCTCTGGTTCGTCGGCCTCCGCTTCGCGATCGCCACCGTCGCCGTGCTCCCTTTCGCGCTGATGGAGGCGCGCAAGAGCGAGGTGAAGACAACCAGACGGCATGGAATGCTCTACCTGCTGATTGGCCTCACCCTTCTCGGCACCATGCTGACACAGCAGATCGGTCTCCAGACGACCACAGTCACCAATTCAAGCTTCCTGACCGGGCTCTACGTCGTCATCGTGCCGATCATCGCCGTGGTTTTCCTGCGGCGGGCGCCGCACTGGATCGTCTGGCCAGGGGCCATCATGGCGGTCACCGGCATCTATCTGCTGTCGGGCGGCGACATGTCTGCCCTGTCGCGCGGCGATATCCTGACGATCTTCTGCGCCGTCTTCTCCGCCGCGCAGATCACGCTTGCCGGCTTCATCGTCTCCGAGACCGGTCGAGCCTTGACGCTATCAGCGGCACAATTCGCCGTCACTGCCGTGCTGGCGCTGGCAGCGGCTTTCATTGTCGAACCCATCAGCCTGGCGGCGGTTCGAGATGCGGCGCCGGAGATCCTCTATGTCGGCATCTTCTCATCAGGCATCGCCTTCTCGCTGCAGATTATCGGCCAGCGCTACACCACCTCCTCGCAAGCAGCCATCTTCCTGTCTTCGGAAGCGCTGTTCGGCGCGGCACTTGGCGCTCTTGTGCTGGGCGAGAAGATTTCCGCTCTCGGCTATGTCGGCTGCGCCCTGATGTTCGCAGCAATGCTTCTAGTTGAAATCGTCCCCGAAATAGCGCGCCGACGTCGCCAAAACGGCCTGCTTATCAGCCAAAATCCGGGGTGAAACGGAAAATATGAAAAAAAGTTTAACGTTTAGCAGGTCGCGCGCACGTTGTAATTTTGGCAAAATCTGCTCCTAAATTATATTGCTCGCGATACAAAACGTTAATCAGCGGCGACTGATGAGCGTTTTTTTTCGTCGAAGCCCAAAACCCACCCGGAATTGGCGCGCGAGGGCGCGTTGCGTCGGAAAACTTTTGCTTGCCAAAAGTGAATAATCGCAGCAATCTCGTGGCGTTCGGGCATTTTGCGAGCATGGGAAGTCCTTAAGATTGTGCGCGCCGGAGACGCTAATACTCCGGTCGGTCGGTTCCAAAAAGCAGGCGACAGTTCTGCGGAGAACCGGACTGATTTAGAGGGGACCTTTTTCTCACAATTCAATAATTGCCTGCTAGCGTCTCCGTGAGGAGGCAATATCAGTATGCTGCCCGTGTGGATGGCGGGCAGAGATCAAAGGACCTGACGCATGGCCGAGACTGGGACTGTAAAATTCTTCAACACCGACAAGGGCTTCGGCTTTATCAAGCCTGACAAGGGCGGCGCGGACATCTTCGTTCACATTTCCGCCGTGCAGGCCTCGGGATTGGCCGGGCTGACGGAAAACCAGAAGGTAAGCTTCGACACCGAGCCGGATCGTCGCGGCAAGGGCCCGAAGGCCGTGAACCTGCAGATCGACGGCTGATAGAGCCGACCTTTCCAATCGAGTTGAAGCCCGGCGGGCAGCCGGGTTTTATTGTTCAGCCTGCATTCAGACGACAGCCGTTAACTTGCCATCATCAAGGTGCAAAACCGGCCAAGAGTTTGAACAGGACAGAACCCATGAATAGCCTTGCCAAGTCCCTTTTTCTGACGGCAACCGCGGCTGCCATCACTTTCTCGTCGATCGGTGTCGCATCGGCTGACGACTGGCGCTATCGCCACCACCATAACAACGATGCATGGGTTGGCGGTGCGGTCGGTCTCGCAACAGGCTTGATCGTCGGCTCGGCAATTGCCAATGCACCACGCTACGACGAACCGCGCTACATCGACCCGCCCTACGCCTATGACGACGCGCCGGTCTATCGTGCGCCTCCGCGCTATTACCGTCCGGCGCCCGTGCGCTACTATCAGCCGGCTCCGGTTCGCGTCGGCGTCGAGCCGTGGACCCCGCAGTGGGAACGCTATTGCTCTTACCGCTACCGCTCGTTCGATCCGCGTAGCGGCACCTTCATCGGCAATGACGGCCGCAGCCATTTCTGCGTTGCCAACTGATCGAACCTCGATCGTTAAAGACCCAAGCGCCGCTTTTCAGCGGCGTTTTTGTTTTGTACGGGCCTTCGCCCTCCCCGATCACAGCCCCTGCAGATAGGGATTGCCACGTCGCTCGTCGCCGATCCGGCTGCCAGGGCCGTGACCGCAGATGAAGCCGACCTCGTCCCCCAGCGGCAGCACCTTGTCGCGGATGGAATCGAGCAACTGCTGGTGGTTTCCACCGGGAAGATCGGTGCGGCCGATCGAGCCGTTGAACAGCACATCGCCCAGATGCGCGAACTTCTGCGCCCGGTTGAAATAGATGACATGCCCCGGCGCGTGGCCCGGCGTGTGGTACACTTCGAAGACATGCTCGCCGAAGGACACGGTATCCCCATCCTTCAGCCAGCGGTCCGGCTCGACATTGTGCATCTGCCCCGAAGGCAGCCCGTATTTCTCCGCCTGCGTCTCGATCCGCTGCAGCAACGGCAGGTCGTCCTCGTGCGGGCCGATGATATCGACGTTAAGCGCTTCCTTGAGTTCCTTGGCCCCGCCGGCATGGTCGAGATGGCCGTGGGTGAGCCAGATCGCCTTGATCTTAAGCCCATTCTGCTCGATCCCCTGCAGGATGTTGGCGACATCCCCGCCCGGATCGATCACCACGCCTTCCTTCGTCGCCTCGTCGAAAAAGATCGTGCAGTTCTGCTGGAACGCAGTGACCGGAATGATCCCGGCCTGGAGCATGCTCATGGGGTGCCTCGCTTCATCTCTTGCGCAGTTCGTCCGCTTCAATGTTCGATATAGTCGCAAACGCGAGCACTTGCAGCCTCGATTTTGCCGCGGCCTCCGTCACGCCGCAACGACAAGTGTAATCTCCTGTGATCGCCGTTGGCGGAACCTCCCACAGTTCCGGGCGTTACCAACCCGTCTATAAAAGGAGACCCACGATGACCATGAAGCGAAATCTTTTCCTGGCAGGCGCAATGGTTCTGGCGTCCGCCGGCCTCGCCCGCGCGGAAATGGCCGCAACGGCCATCAACGATCTGACCATTCACGCCGGCCCCGGCGAGCAGTATCCCGCTGTCGGCGTTGCAACGCGCGGCTCCGAAACCATCCTCGACGGCTGCGTCGCCGGCAGCCAGTGGTGCCGTGTCGATGTCAACGGCATGCGCGGCTGGGTTTATGCCCAGTATCTGCAGATGGATCAGGACGGCAACCAAGTGATCGTCCAGCAGCACCAGTCCGATCTCGATATCCCCGTTGTGACCTATGAAAACACGGCAGCGACCGGCCCGGCCGAACCCGCTCCGGGCGACGAACTGCTCGGCCCGGTCGGCTCGGTCGAGACGATCGAACCGCCACAGACGGTCACCACCTATATCGAGAGCAACCCAGGCCGCACGGTGGACATCGGCGGTGACGTCGTTGTCGGCGCGCAGGTGCCCGGCACCGTGACCTTCCAGGAAATCCCAGACTACCAGTACCGCTACGCTCGCATCAACGACCGTCCGGTGTTGGTCGATCCGGGCACGCGTCGTATCGTCTATGTGTACAACTAAGACCTGAAATCATCGACAACCAAGGCGGCCATCGGGCCGCCTTTTTCATGCGTGCTTGCCAGACGGCTGTGAACTCACCGCCGCACTCGCGTCATCCCTGTTGATTGTTGCCGCAAATATGCCTCTTAATCCAATCACGCAGGGGAATTGCGTATCGCATGGGGAGTTTTGCGCGCGGCAACTCGGTTCCAGAGACAGCACCGATCTTCTTTACACGCGTGAAAGCCGGAAAACCGAGACACTGGCGTATATGTCATGATTGCAGACGTATGTTCCAGCGTCGCGGCGAGCGGCGCAGACTGGGAAAGGAAATGCCAAATTGGCACGACAGAGCAGCCCGAAAGCCGGCAGGCAGGAGCCCAAGCCGGAGCCTTTGACCAAGCCGTTGGAAAACACCGAAACCATCGACTTCGATATCATCGAGCTCCTGTTTTTCTCCTATCGGGACTTCGTCTCCGACCCCGATGCCATCCTGGCGAAGAGCGGTTTTGGTCGTGCGCATCACCGCGTGGTGCATTTCGTTAACCGAAACCCGGGCATGACCGTTGCCGATCTCCTGGATACGTTGAAGATAACCAAGCAGAGTCTCGCAAGGGTACTCAAACAGCTTATCGATTCGGGGTATATTCAACAAAAGGCGGGGCCTGAGGACCGACGTCAGCGCAAGCTCTATCCCACCTCCACTGGGCGGGATCTGGCGCTTGCACTCGCCGAGCCGCAATCGCGCCGTATTGAGAGAGCATTCGACGGAGCCTCCCCGGAGGTAAGGGCGGGCGTAAAGGCCTTCCTGAGTGGCATGAAGAACAGACAAAACTCGAGAGCGGACTGAATGGCGGCGAAGATAGTGATTTCGGACGATGCGGCACACTTGCTCGTTGTGGATGACGACACGCGTATTCGCGCGCTGCTCAACCGCTATCTGAGCGAGAACGGCTTCCGAGTGACGGTCGCGGCCGACGGCGCCGAAGCGCGCCGCAAGCTTGGCGGCCTCGACTTCGATCTGATCATCATGGACGTGATGATGCCCGGCGAATCCGGCATCGACGTGACCAAGGATCTGCGTGTCATCAAGAACGTGCCGATCATCATGCTGACGGCTCTTGCCGAATCCGACAGCCGGATCGCCGGTCTGGAAGCCGGCGCCGACGATTACCTGCCCAAGCCCTTCGACCCACGCGAACTCGTGCTCCGGATCAACAACATCCTGCGCCGAAACGCCTCAGGCGACGCGCCAAAGATCGAACAGGTGATGTTCGGCCCCTACACGTTCTCACTGACGCGTCGCGAGCTCAAGAAGGCTGCCGAAATCGTGCGCCTGACGGATCGCGAGCAGGAAATCATGCTGCTCTTCGCCAAGCGCGCCGGTGATACCATCCCCCGCCACGAGCTGATCGGCAACGACGTCGAGGTCGGCGAACGCACGATCGACGTGCAGATCAACCGCCTGCGCCGCAAAATCGAGGACGACCCTTCAAATCCGGTCTGGCTCCAGACGGTTCGTGGTATAGGATACCGCCTGAGCATCGATTGATGATCCGGGACCCGGAAAGGCTCTAGATGGTGACATTCGATTCCCTGCGACGTGAGGACCGCTCGCCGGTTTCCGGCTGGCGTTGGTTCACCCGCCTGCTGCGCCGCCAGCTGCCCAAGGGCCTCTACGTCCGTTCGCTGATCATCATCATCATGCCAATGGTTCTGTTGCAGTCCGTCGTCGCCGCCGTCTTCATGGAGCGGCATTGGCAGATGGTGACGCAACGCCTGTCGATGGCCGTGACCGCGGATATCGCCGCGATCATCCAGATGATCGAAACCTACCCGCAGGACACCGATTACAGCGAGGCAACCCGTATCGCCCGCGACCAGCTCGGCCTGCAGATCTCGATCGAGCCCGATGGCGAACTGCCCCCGCCCCGCATCAAGCCGTTCTTCTCGATCCTCGACGGCATCCTGAGCGACGAGATCCGCGACCAGATCAAGCGCCCCTTCTGGATCGACACGGTCGGTGATTCCAATCTCGTCGAAATCCGCGTGAAGCTCGATGGCAAGATCCTGCGCGTGCTCGCCAAACGCAACCAGACCTACGCATCGAATACCCATATCTTCATCGTCTGGATGGTCGGCGCGTCGCTGGTGCTGATCACGATTTCCATCCTGTTTCTGAGAGGTCAGATCCGCCCGATCCAGAAACTTGCGGCCGCCGCCGAAAGCTTCGGCAAGGGCCAGAAGGCCGACAACTTCTATCCGCGCGGCGCCGACGAAGTTCGCCGCGCAGGCCTCGCCTTCATCCTCATGCGAGAGCGCATCGAGCGCCAGATGGAACAGCGAACGGCGATGCTGACAGGCGTCAGCCACGACCTGCGCACAATCCTCACGCGCTTCAAGCTGCAGCTGGCGCTGGCCGGCGACAATCCCGATCTGCAAGGCATGAGCGACGACGTCAACGACATGCAATCGATGCTCGAGGCCTACATGGCCTTCGCCCGCAGCGAGGTCGAGGAAGATGTCGGCGAGCTGAAGCTTAGCGAGTTGCTGCTGAAGCTCGAGCCAGACTTCGCCCTGCACGGCAAGACGCTGACCTACTCGATCGATGGCGACGACGACATTCAGGTCAGACCGAACGCCTTCACCCGTCTTGTCACCAACCTCGCCTCCAACGCACGCCGCTACGCCAAGACCCTCAACATCGAGGCCAAGCACGGCGCCAAGTGGCTGACGATCGTGTTTGACGACGATGGCCCCGGCATTCCCGAACAGAACCGCGAGGATGTCTTCAAGCCGTTCTTCCGCCTCGATGAGGCGCGCAATCTCGATGCGTCGGGAACCGGTCTCGGCCTTGCGATCGCTCGCGACATTGCTCGCAGCCATGGCGGCAACGTCACGCTTGGCGACAGCCCGCTCGGCGGCCTGCGCGCCGTCATCCGCATCCCGGCCTGAGACACGATGGCGATCGATTTCGCAGATATGACCTGGCTCAACCCGCCGCCCTCTGCCGAGCAACACGAGGACGGCCTGCACGTGCGCTCCGGCGAGAAGACCGATTTCTGGCAGGGAACCTATTACGGCTTTCACCGCGACGATGGCCACTTTCTCCATCAGCCGCGCCATGGCGACTTCACCGCCGAGCTGACTTTTTCAGCCGATTACCAGGCGCTTTACGATCAGGCAGGCATCATGCTGCGCGCCGACGCGACGCACTGGATGAAATGCGGGATCGAGTATACCGACGGCGCCCGCCACTTCAGCGTCGTCGTCACCAACGGCAATTCCGATTGGTCGGCATTTCGCATCGACCACGATTTCGCAAGGCTGTCGGTGCGTGTCACCCGCAATGGCGATGCGCTGTTCATCCAATACAGGACGGACATGATGGCGGATTGGCGCATGGCACGCCTCGCCTGGTTCGACCCTGATTTTGCGGAATTGATGGTCGGCCCGGTCTTCTGCTCACCGCAACGCGCCGGCTTCGAAGCCACGTTTCACGACTTCAGCCTTTCGGACCCGCTCTCGCGCGACATTCATTAAGACGCCGCATTGAAATGCCGGGCGCGAGGCCAACGGCATTCAGCAATCACATGATCTTCTTGCCGTTTGGCACCGGTTTGTCCGGCGCCGCCAGCACGATGGCGCCGGCCTCGTCCTCGAAACCGAGCGTCAGAACCTCGGACCGGAACGGTCCGATCTGCCGCGGCGGGAAATTGACCACGCACAGCACCTGTCGGCCCACGAGAGTGTCGAGCGTATAGTGCACGGTGATCTGCGCCGAGGACTTCTTGACGCCGATCTCGGGCCCGAAGTCGATCAGAAGCTTGAAGGCCGGCTTGCGGGCTTCCGGAAAAGGATTGGCCTCGATGACGGTGCCGACACGAATATCGACACGCTCGAAATCGCCGTAGGTAATTTCTTCAGTCATGAAAATCAGCCCTAGACTAGCCTGCCAGCTCCTCGGCGCGCTTGCGAGCCGCCGAAAGCGCCTTGTCGAACAGCGGCTGCATCGCATCGTCAGCCATCAGCACAGAGAGCGCCGCCGCCGTCGTGCCGCCAGGCGACGTCACGTTCTGGCGAAGCTTCGATGCGTCGTCGGGGGACTGGTGCAAGAGTTCACCAGCCCCCGCGACAGTTTCCCGTGCCAGCCGCATGGCAAGGTCCGCCTGCAGGCCAAGCTTGCGGCCTGCTTCTGCCATGCACTCCACGAGATAGAACACATACGCAGGACCACTGCCCGAAAGGGCTGTAACGGCATCGATATCGGATTCTGAAGGCACCCACTCCACGGGCCCGGAGACCCTGAGCAGCGCATGCACCTGATCACGCTGGTTCTGACCAACGCGCTGATTTGCGAAAGCGCCGGTGACGCCGCGGCCGACCATGGCTGGCGTGTTCGGCATGGCGCGAACCATCGCCGCTTCACCGAGGTGGGCTTCGAGGAAGCCGAGCGTCTTGCCCGCCGCGACCGAAACCACGACCGTCTCGGCGCCGACGGCGCTTTTCACAGATGGAAGGACCGCGTCCATGACCTGCGGCTTCACTGCCAGAAACAGCACTCCGGCCTTCAGTTCGGCGGGAAGCGTCGTCACATGCTTGGCGCCTGCCTCATTGATGGTCGCCATCATCTGGGCCGAAGGGCCGGGATCGACGACGACGACAGAGGCACCGGGCACGCCGTTCTTCAGCCAGCCGGAGAGCATCGCACCCCCCATATTGCCGGCGCCGACAAGAACGATTGGACCCGAAGACGACAGACCGGACATGTTACGCTTCACCCACGGTTTCGAACAGCACGGCTTCCATGGCGCGATTGGCGTCCATGCCGGACCAGATCACGAACTGGAACGCCTGATAATAGGTCTCGCAGGTGTCGAGCGCGCTGGCGAGCAGCACTTCCACTTGGCGGTTCGTCGGCTCTGCGCCGCCGGCAAGCAGCAGCGACTGCCGGAAGATGATCACATCCTCCTGACGCCAGACGTCGAAGTGGCCCATCAGCACCTGACCGTTGATACCGGCCAGAAGCTTCGTCACTTCATTCATGCGCTGTTCGGGTATCTTGATGTCGAAGGCGCAGCCGAGATGCAGCGCCTCGAATTCTTCCATCCAGGAAAAGGAGACGTGGTAATCCGTCCACTTGCCCTCGACCGTCATCGCGATTTCGTCGTCACCCGACCGCTCGAAAGCCCAGTCGTTGTGGGCGGCGACGTACTCGATCATATCGACCGGGTTCGACTGACGCTCGACTTCCAATTCCATGAGGCTCATGCAGCACCTTCTTGACCGGAGTGAATGCGTAACGACTTCGTCCAACGAGACACAAGCGAACACACACAGAACCCGGAAACCACCAACCCAGATGATCGTTGAACCGCTACCAGACTTACGCAGTGAACCTGCCCGGAGCTTACCAACTGCTTCGAATCATCATTTAAAATCAGTGTATAACGCACCCGGTGGCGTGCCAGCCCCCCGAGGGCCGTTTTAGGGAACGCCACTGTGGAAAGGTGTTGGGAATTGGATTCAGAAGGAGGGTATAAACGACTCTGCCCATTGGCTTTTTTGGCAGTGTCCACAGGTGGATAAACACACCCGCTTTTTTAGCCGAAGCAGCGGTGTGTCTCTCAAAGGCCACACCGCGCCCTGTCCCTAAACGGGAATTACTTGCCCTTGGCGGCCGGCTTGGATTCGAGCTTCGCCTCGAGTGCAGCGATACGCGCCAGCAGAGCATCGTTTTCGTCGCGCGCCTTGATCGCCATCTCGCGCACGACCTCGAACTCTTCCCGCTTGACCACGTCCATGCTGTTCAGCCAGCGTTCGGCCTGCGCGTTGAACATCGTCTCGACTTCCTTGCGCACGCCCTGGGCGGCACCCGCGGCATCGGTCATCAGCTTGGCGAACTCATCCATGATACGGTTTGCGCCTGTCGTCATGGCGGTTTACTCCCTTTGAAATAATGGCTTCCGGCCGCTCTCGGCCCTCGAGAATGAGGTAGGGCTTCGCCGTTAAGGATGCAAGCGCTTTGCACTGGATAAGCCATCGCACCTATATGACATCACTAACAATCAACTTGACCCGCTGATATGGCAGGGCCATCTTCCGCCCACATCAACGGATGGGATTACCTTGCCGACAGCCGCCGACCTCATGGCCATCATGCCGTTCCCGAATATCGACCCGATCGCCTTTGCAATCGGGCCCGTGGCCATTCACTGGTACGGCCTGGCCTATGTCGCCGGCATCATGATCGGCTGGTACTATGCGCGCCTCATCGCCGCAAACGACAGCCTGTGGCCCGGCAATCTCTCGCCGATCACCCGCGCGCAGCTCGACGACTTCGTGGTCTGGGTGGCACTCGGCGTCGTTCTCGGTGGCCGCATCGGCTATATTCTCTTCTACGACATGCCCGCGATCATCGAGAGCCCGATCCGCGCCATCCAGATCTGGAACGGCGGCATGTCCTTCCATGGCGGCCTGACCGGCACCACGATCGCCATGATCATCTTCGCAAAGCGCAACAAGATTCCGCTCTGGAACCTCTTCGATATCGTCGCCGCCGTCGTTCCCGTCGGCCTATTCTTCGGCCGCATCGCCAATTTCATCAATGGCGAGCTCTGGGGCCGGTTGACGGACGTGCCATGGGCCGTGGTCTTCCCGACCGGCGGCCCTTTCGCGCGCCATCCGAGCCAGCTTTACGAAGCCGGCCTCGAGGGCATCGTTCTGGTTCTCGTTCTGGCCGTCCTGATTTACGCCATGCGGGCGCTGAAGACCCCCGGTTTCGTCACCGGCGTCTTCGTCTGCGGCTACGCGCTGTCGCGCATCTTCGTGGAGTTCTTCCGTGAACCTGACGCACAACTCGGCTACCTTCTCGGCACCAACTGGCTGACGATGGGCATGGTGCTGTCGTCGCCGATGATCCTGCTCGGCCTGTGGGCCATGATCCGTGCCCGCCGTCAGGCTGTCCTGCAGTCCTGATCGCGGCACCGGAGGAGGAGACCATGACCACCGCACTCGGTGAGAAGATCAAGGCGATCATTCAGGCGAACGGTCCGATCAGCGTCACCGATTACTTTTCGCTGTGCCTCGCCGATCCCGAACACGGCTATTACAAGACCCGCGAACCGTTCGGCAGTTCCGGCGATTTCGTCACCGCGCCCGAGGTCAGCCAGCTCTTCGGCGAGATGATCGGCGTCTTCATCGTCCACGCCTGGCAGCGTCACGGCACGCCTTCGGATGTGAAACTGGTCGAGATCGGCCCCGGACGGGGCACGATGATGTCGGACATGCTGCGCGTTATCGAGCGCCTCGCGCCGCCACTCTTCGAAACGATGAGCGTCCACCTCGTTGAAACAAGTCCACGCCTGCGCGAAGTGCAGCAGGAAACGCTCGCCGCCCATCAGGGCAGGATCAGCTGGCACGACGGCTTCGACGAGATCCCCGGTGGCCTCACCCTGATTGCCGCCAACGAACTCTTCGACGCCATCCCCATCCGCCAGTTCGTGAAGACCGCGACCGGCTTTCGCGAACGCATGGTCGGCCTCGACGTCGATGACGAACTGTCCTTCGGGACCGGCGTCGCCGGCATCGACCCGCAGCTTCTTCCCGAGCAGGCAGCGAGCATGCCACTGGGTACGCTCTTCGAGATCGCCCCTGCCCGCGAATCCGTCATGGTCGCCATCGCCGATCGGCTAAAGGCCTTTGGCGGCACGGCGCTGGCGCTCGACTACGGTCACCTGATCACCGGCTTCGGCGATACGCTGCAGGCCGTACGCATGCACGAATTCGATCCACCGCTCGCCCACCCCGGCGAAGCCGATCTCACCAGCCACGTCGATTTCCAGGCGCTCGGCGAGACCGCAGTGGCTGCCGGGCTCCACGTCAATGGCCAGCTGCATCAGGGCGACTTCCTGGTTGGCCTCGGTATTCTCGAACGCGCTGCCGCACTCGGCCGCGATCGCGAACCCCGCACCCAGCAGATTATCCAGGCCGCCGTCGACCGCCTGGCCGGCGAAGGCGAGGGAAAGATGGGGGAACTCTTCAAGGTGATGGCCGTTTCCCATCCCGCCATCGATCTGATGCCGTTCCGTTCCGTGGATTGACAGGGCGCGCGCGGCGGGGTCAACATCGCGGCAATCGACAGCGCTTCGCCCGGCACACTGTGCGGGTGTCGCCAAAACAGATCTTGGAATGACTGATGACACATGCGCCCTCCCCGGAACCGATCCAAAGCGCGCTGCTGAACGAAGCGACGGGCAGCGCCATAAAGCACGGCTATTTCACCCGGCAGGGCGGCGTCTCCGACGGCATCTATCGCGGCCTCAATGTTGGTCTCGGCTCCAATGATGAGCGCGCCAAGGTCGAGGAAAACCGCAGGCGCGTCGCCGACTGGTTCGACCTGCCGGTCGAGCGGCTGGCAACCGTTCATCAAGTGCACTCACCCGACGTCGTGGTGGTCGACGCCTCCTATGACGGCACCCGCCAGCCAGCCGACGCGCTAGTGACCGCAACGCCCGGCATCGCGCTTGGCGTGCTCGCCGCCGATTGCGGCCCGATCCTGTTTGCCGATCCGCAAAACAGGGTTGTCGGTGCCGCCCATGCCGGCTGGAAGGGCGCCTTTACCGGTGTTCTCGAAAACACCATCGACGCCATGATCAAGCTCGGCGCCAAGCGCGAGGCGATCGTCGCCTGCCTGGGGCCATCGATCAGCAAGGCAAGCTACGAGGTCGGCCCCGAATTCGTCGAACGCTTCGTCAGCGAAAACAGCGACTACCGGCGCTATTTCACCGCGTCTAAGAAGCCGGGGCATTCGATGTTCGATCTCCCGGCCTTCACCATCGATCGGCTGCACGCCGCAGGTGTCAAGGCCGAAAGCCTCGGCGTCTGCACCTACCCGGACAGCGAACGCTTCTTTTCCTACCGACGCACGACACACAGCCAGGAACCGGACTACGGCCGACAGATTTCGGCAATTGCCATAAGGGAGATGTGACCGGTATGGGCCTACACTTCGAAACCTCCGAATTCGCCGATCGGCTTTCGCGCCTGACGCAGCAGATGCAGGAGGAGAAGCTTGACGCGATCCTGCTCTTCGCCCAGGAAAGCATGTACTGGCTGACCGGCTACGACACCTTCGGCTACTGCTTCTTCCAGACGCTGGTCGTCAAGGCCGACGGCACCATGGCGCTTCTCACCCGCTCGGCCGACCTGCGCCAGGCGCGGCAGACATCGATCATCGAAAACATTCATATCTGGGTGGATCGCGTCAACGCCGACCCGACGGTCGATCTCAAGAACCTTCTGGTCGAGATGGACCTGCTCGGCGCGCGCATCGGCGTCGAATACGACACCCATGGCATGACCGGCCGCATCGCGCGTCTTCTCGACACGCAGTTGATGGCCTTCGGCCAGATCTCCGACGCATCCTACCTCGTCAGCCGTCTGCGCCTGATCAAGAGCCCGACGGAGATCGCCTATGTCGAGCGCGCTGCAGCCCTTGCAGACGACGCACTGGACGCAGCACTCGCGCTGACGAAGGCCGGCGCCGACGAGGCCGCGATCCTCGCCGCCATGCAGGGCGCCGTCTTTGCCGGCGGTGGCGATTATCCCGCCAACGAGTTCATCATCGGCTCCGGTGCCGATGCCCTGCTATGCCGCTACAAGGCTGGCCGCCGCAGGCTCGACGCCAACGACCAGCTGACGCTGGAATGGGCCGGCGCCTACGCGCACTACCACGCCGCGATGATGCGCACGATCGTCATCGGCGAACCGAGCTATCGCCACCGCGAACTCTACAATGCCTGCCTCGAAAACATCCAAGCCATCGAAACGGTGCTGAAGCCGGGACACACATTCGGCGATGTCTTCGACGTCCACTCGAAGATCATGGAGGAGCGCGGCCTCTCGCGTCACCGGTTGAATGCCTGTGGCTACTCGCTCGGCGCCCGCTTCTCGCCGTCTTGGATGGAGCACCAGATGTTCCATGTCGGCAATCCGCAGCCGATCGAACCGGGCATGTCGCTTTTCCTCCACATGATCATCATGGATTCCGACAGCGGAACGGCCATGAGCCTCGGTCAGACCTACCTCACGACCGCCGACGAGCCGAAGGCGCTGTCGCGCCACCCGCTCGACTTCATCAACCTCTGAGCGACAATCGATTAGAATCGACAATTGACATCGCGGTACCCCGACCGTCATAAAGTTGGCCGGGGCATATGCCGCGTGGCGACACGCGCACGGAAAGAAGGATGACACGAGGGATGACGCGACTTGCGACAGCGCCCACGCTCATCGCCTGCCTTGCCCTGCTTTCCGCCTGCAACACCACGGATGCCCTCACGCCCCTCGTCGATATCGGCGACACCTCGGGCAGCATCCGTTCGACGCCGGTCACCCAGGGCGAGGTCGAGCGCATGGCCGGCACACCGCGCCGCAGCCAGACGTTTGCGTCTTCACCGCGCGAAGGCGGCTACCACCCGGCCTATGTCGAGCAAGACGCCCGGCCCGGCCCCGGCACGCCGCCGACGACGATGCAGGCCCAGGCCTACGCCCTCGATGGCCAGACCGAGCCGTCGCCGAGAGCCTCCGCCGCCATCCGCAGTCAGCCTCTCTCCGAGCCGGTCTCCGACACCGTTTCGGAACCGGTATCGAACGCGCAGGCCGAAGATCAGGACATTGCCGACGCCGAGGCGAAGGAGAAGGCAGCCGAGCCGAAGCGCACGGCGATGTTGACGCCACCAGGCGGATCGACCGTACGCTTCCTGCCGATCATCGGCGCGCCGGTGCAGGCCGTGACACCTCTGTCGCGGCAGCTCGGTGCCGAGGCCCGCTCGCACGGCCTCTCGATCAAGAGTTCCAACGACAACAGCACCGCTTTCATCCTCAAGGGCTACCTCTCGGCCTTTTCCGACAGCGGCAAGGTGACGGTGGTCTACGTCTGGGATGTGCTGGATAACAGCGGCGCCCGTCTGCACCGTATCCAGGGACAGGAGAGCGTTCCCTCGGAAGCGCAGGACCCCTGGGCCGTGGTGCCGGCTTCCGTCATGCAGCAGATAGCGTCCAAGACGATCACCGAGTTCTCCTCGTGGCGGGACGCCCGTGGCGGTTAAGCCACAAGCTTTTTGGAAATATAAAGGCGCAAGTCGCCTTTACCCTTGCATTCGGGAACAAGCTGGCTAAAAAGCGCGGCTATCAGCAGGCAACAGGCGGACCAAGATGAAGGTTTTCGCAGGCAATTCGAACCGGCACCTCGCCGAAGAGATCTGCAACTATCTTAATGTGCCCTTGGGCAGAGCAACGGTCCGAAGATTTGCCGATCAGGAAATCTTCGTGGAAGTCCAGGAAAACGTACGCGGCGAGGACGTCTTCCTCGTCCAGTCGACGTCTTTCCCGACGAACGACCACCTGATGGAATTGCTCATCATGATCGATGCGATGCGCCGCTCGTCGGCCCGCCGCATCACCGCGGTCCTGCCCTACTTCGGCTATGCACGCCAGGACCGCCGCGCTTCCGGCCGTACGCCGATCTCGGCCAAGCTCGTTGCCAACCTGATCACCGAAGCCGGCGCCGATCGCGTCTTGACGCTCGATCTCCATGCCGGCCAGATCCAGGGCTTCTTCGATATACCCACAGACAACCTGTATGCCGTGCCGATCCTGACGCGCGACATCAAGGCCAACTACGACATCAGCAACGTCATGGTGGTGTCGCCCGACGTCGGTGGCGTCGTGCGCGCCCGCGCGCTCGCCAAGCGCCTCGACTGTCTGCTGGCGATCGTGGACAAGCGCCGCGACCGCCCGGGTGAATCCGAAGTCATGAACATCATCGGCGAGGTCCAGGGCAAGGACTGCCTGCTGATCGACGATATCGTCGATTCCGGCGGCACGCTCTGCAACGCGGCCGATGCGCTGCTGGCCAAGGGCGCCGCGAGCGTCACCGCCTACATCACCCATGGCGTCCTGTCGGGCGGAGCGGTCACCCGCATTACCTCGTCTAAGCTGCGCGAACTCGTGATCACGGACTCGATCCAGCCGACGACGGCGATCCAATCCGCGCACAATATCCGCGTTCTCAGCACCGGCCCCCTGATCGGCGAAGCCATCAACCGCACCAGCCAGGAAGAATCCGTCTCCAGCCTCTTCGACTGAAGCCGGATCAGCCTTTCGCTTTCATCCGCATCCCAATTCGGTTAGGATTTCAATGATATCCAGCCGACGGGAGGAAGAGGCATGGCGGCAATCCTGAAATCTCCGATCAGACTGGCGATGTTGGTCATCCTTCCGGCACTATCCGCCTGCACGGCGGACATGGGCCCCGGCTACGGGCCAGGCCCAGGCTACGGAACCAGACCGGCGCCGGTCCGTCCGGCACCACCACCGCGCCCTCGCCCACCGCAGCCGCAGATGTGCACCATGGAATACGCGCCCGTCTGTGGTGAGCGCGGTGGACGCACGCAGACCTTCGGCAATGCCTGCCAGGCCCGCAACAGCGGCTTCCAGATTGTTGGCCGGGGCG
Source organism: Hyphomicrobiales bacterium (assembly GCA_900472605.1). Lineage (GTDB taxonomy): Bacteria > Pseudomonadota > Alphaproteobacteria > Rhizobiales > Rhizobiaceae > Rhizobium. Next base: position 218,533 of record UCJD01000013.1, read on the forward strand.
AGTGCCGCGCCGGCCCGCCGATGACGCCAGGCCCCGGGCCGGGCCCTCGTCCGCCGCGTCCGCGCCCCCCACATGAGGAGCCGATGCCGCCGCAACGGCCGGGCGGCAGCGGCATCTGCACGCGCGAATACCGCCCGGTTTGCGGCGAGCGCGGCAGAGAGATGAGGACATTTTCGAATTCATGCGAGGCAGGCAATGCGGGCTTCCGCATCGTCGGTCAGGGCGAATGCCGTCGCTGACGACGCCCTAGTCTAGCTAGAGAGCAGCAGGTTTCCGGCCCGCCAACGGGGCCGGAAACGGCAGCCGATCAGTTGGCGCCCTTTATCATCTGGCCGTTGACCGTGATCGCACCGTCGCGCGCAACGCTGACATCCCAGCGCTGACGACCATCCGGATCGGTCTTGCCGAAGCCCTTCACCATCATCAGGCCGAAGGAAACCTGATTGAGGTCGGGGTTGGTCTTGGCCAGTTCCTGGATGGCGGTGATCGTCTTGTCGAAGTCACGGGCCACGATCGAAGCATTCATCGAATAGGCGGTGGTCGACTCCGGAATACCGCGAACCTCGCCCGAAATTTCGGCGTCATAGACGCTGGAGCGCGCCGAAATCTTCGGGAAAGCGACGACGAACTCGCCATTGGTCAAGAGCTTCTCGAAGGCCTTGTCGCTTTCTTCCTTGCTCGCCTTCTCGTCGGCGAAATCAACCTTCATCAGCTCCTCGCCGACGGCCGCGATGTTGAGTTCGGGAAAGGCGAACTGCATGTCCAGCTCTTCGGGGACGAAGGGCGCATACATCTCGGGAAGCAGCGCGCTGTTGAAGCTGATCTGTTTGGCCGCGATGCCGACATCGAACCGCATCGCGTCGCTCGGACCGCTCATGCCAACGGTATAGTCGATGCTGTCGGCACCACCGCTGCCGGCCACGCTCGACACGTTGACCTTGTTCATGGTCACCGTCTCGTTCAGGCTCGTCATCAGCGGGAACGACTTGTGCAACAGCGCCTTGAGTTTCTCGCTCTCGGCGCGCTTGAGCTTCTTCTCATCGGCGTGCGCGAGAATGAAGGTGAGAATCTCGCGGAAATCGTTGATGGAAACGCCGTTCACGGCAGCCGCGAAATCCACCGAGTCGGCACGGATTTCGACCGGCGGCACGTCCTTGCCGCTGATCGTCTCGACAAAGCCGTTCATCGTGCCGCTGCCGGCGAAATTGGTGCGCCCCTTCAGTTCGGCATCCGAGGAGGTCAGCTTGTAGGTCGACGAGCCGGTCTCGACGCTCACCTCTTCCTGCTCGGTCTTTGACGAGAAGCGCAGCGCCTTGCTGGAGAAGTCACCCGACTTGAGGTAGCTGATCGCCGGGTCGAAGACGCCGTTCGAAATCAGGGAATCGATGACATAGGTGAATTCAGTATTGGGCTGGCCGGGCGCCTTGAACGTGCCGGTGACGTCGAGCGAATTGTTACCCTCGATCGTCCACAGGCCGCTCTCGTCAGGCGTCGCGAAGATCGACCACGGGTTCAGTCCCTTGATGGAGAAGCTCTTGGGATCGACCTTCCTCAACAGCGCCGCGAAGTCGTAGACGATCTCGTAGCGCGTACCGGCGGGTTTGACGGTCACGAAGCCCTTGGCTGCGTCCTTTGGCAGGAGCCGCGACAGGTTCGCCTCGATGTCCTTGGCGCCCTTCTGGTTGATCTCGACCGCCTGAGACGTCGAAACCAAGCCGAGAAGAACGACAGCGGTCGCCGTTAGCGTCTTGAGTTGCATGCTGAATTTCTCCCGTACCATTTGAGGTCGCATGTGAAGGCTAGGCCCCCGCGCTGTCAACCCGGCAGTTGCATGCGCGTTCTCAGGCAGCGATCTTGCGCGAACGCATCGGCATCGGCCGGCCGAGGAGATAGCCCTGCGCCTCGTCGCAGCCTTCGCTGAGCAGTATCCCGAGCTGCACATCCGTCTCGACACCTTCCGCGAGCACCGGAATGCTGAGGCTTTGCCCAAGCGCCAGGATAGCGCGGATGATCGCCTTGGCCTGTTCGCTGGTCTCGACCTCGTTCATGAAGCTGCGATCGAGCTTGATCTTGTCGAACGGGAAGGAGCGCAGCGTTTCCAGCGACGAATAGCCTGTGCCGAAATCGTCGATGGCAATGGACACGCCGAGATTCTTGACCTGGCGCAACGTCAGCAGCGCCCGATCCTTGTCGACGATGATCGAGGATTCGGTGATCTCGAGCTCCAGGCGCCACGGCTCGAGCCCGGTCTCGAACAGAACCGAGTGGACGAGATGGGAGATATCCTGGTGGCCGATCTGGACGGGCGACAGGTTGACGGCGATCTTGTGCTTCTCTGCCCAGCCCGCGGCCTCCTTGCAGGCCTCGCGCAGCACCCACTCCCCGATCGGCACGATCGCGCCGCATTCCTCGGCGACCGAGATGAATTCGCCCGGCGGCACGTTCCCGCGCGTCGGATGGTCCCAGCGCAGCAGCACCTCGTAACCGGTGATGTCGCCGGTCGAGACCGATTTCTGAACCTGGTAGTGCAGATGCAGTTCGTTCTTTTCGATGGCCAGCCACAGATCGCTTGCCATCTTGCGGCGATCGCGCGCCGCCTCGTCCATCGCCACTTCGTAGAAGCAGATGCGCTCGGAAAGGGTCGCCTTGGCGCGGTACATGGCAAGATCGGCATTGGCGAGGAGCATCTCGCCGGTCGATCCGTCCTGCGGATAGATGGCAACGCCGATGCTGGCATCAGGGTTTATGTCGAAGCCATCGATCTGCAAGTCACCGGTCAGGCTCGCTTCCAGCCGCGCCACGAAATCATGCAGGTCGGCGATATCGGAGAACTGCTTGACTGCCGCGAACTCGTCACCGCCGAAACGAGCTACGAATTCGTCTTCCCCGAGAAGCTGGCTCATGCGTTCCGAGAGAGTGACAAGCACCTGGTCGCCGGTGCTGTGGCCGCGCTGGTCGTTGATCTCCTTGAACTTGTCGAGATCGATGCCGATGACGGCAACCTTCGTCCCGGCACGCTTGGCGAGTGCCAGATCCTGCGACAGGCGTTCGGAAAACGCGGAGCGGTTGGGCAATCCCGTCAACGCGTCATGGCGCGCCATGAACGCGATCTTCTCTTCCGAAATCAGCCGCTCAGTGATGTCTTCATAGGTCGCCACCCAGCCGCCATCGGGAAGCATGTTGAGGTTGAGCTGGATCGACCGACCATGCGCGCCCTTGTGGACGATCGACCGCTGGCCCGCTCTCAGCGCGCGCATCAGCTTGTCGTGATGCTCGGCCGCGCGTGTGGCTATGGTCTCGGGATCCGAGAAGTGGACCTCATATCCGATCGTGATGATCTGCTTGTAGCTCATGCCGGGGCGGATCGTGCCCGGTGCGAATTCGAAGATCTCACCATAGCGGCGGTTTGCAAGCACGAGGCGTTCCTCGGCATCGAACAGGCAGATGCCCTGCGAGACGTTCTCGAGCGCGAGATCGAGATTGCGCGAGACTTCCTTGATGCGGTCGCGATCGGCCTTCTGCTCGGTCACGTCCTTGGTGATCTTCGCATAGCCGGCGATCTCGCCATCCGCGCCCCAGATCGGGTCGATCACGACATGTGCCCAGAACGACGTACCATCCTTGCGGAAGCGCCAGCCCTCTTGCTCGAGTTTCCCCTCGGTGCGCGCCGTCAACAGCGCACGCTGCGGCAGGCCCACCGCACGCTCCTCGTCGGAGTAGAAGCGCCCGAAGTCCTCGCCGATGATTTCATCGGCCGTATATCCCTTGGCGCGCTGCGCCCCGGCATTCCAGTTGGCAACCCGGCCATCCTTGTCCAGCATGTAGATCGCGTAATCGGTAACGCCTTGCACGAGCATCTCGAACCGAGCCTCGCTTTCCTTGGTCGAGCTCTCCGCCCGCATGGCGAACAGGGCCGCGGCGAAGCCGGAAGCGATCATCGACAGCGAGACCGACAAGATGGTGACGACCATGAAGCCGGTGGACATGGTTTCTCTTGGATCGATCACCGGCCCCGGACCCGGCACGATCGTCAGTGCCGCCATGGCAGTGAAGTGCATCGCCACGATCGCGGCACAGACAGTCGCGGCAGGGACCAGCAGCTTGCGCGCATCGGCTTTGATATCGGGAAGCAGGTAGAAGCCGATGGCCGAAATGACCACCGCGCAAGCCATCGAGGCAAGCACCAGCGACTGGTCCCACATCATGCTGCCGGGAAACTGCACCGCCGTCATGCCGAGGAAATGCATCGACGTGACGCCGACCCCGAAGAGCATGCCCGCGAACGCCCGCCGCACCCTGCCCTGCGCGCCAGCGGCGAACGCCACGGCCGCAAGCGTCGCGACCAGCACCAGCGCGAGCGACGTCAATGTCTCGGACGTGTCGTAACCGACGACCACACCGCCGTCATAGGCAAGCATCGCCACGAAATGCGTTGCCCAGATGCCGAAGCCCCCGGCGGCGCCGCCCGTCAAGAGCCAGATCAGGCGCGCGACCTTGACGGTGCTGCGCGCCCGTTGCAGCAGCGTCAGCGCGGCAAGGCTTGAAAGGAGGCACAGGCACCCGGCCAAAACGACCAGCCTGAGGTCGTGCATGTAGGCAATGCAGTTAAAAACGGTAAACATGACACATCCGAACCAATTTACCGTTCCGCTTTCATACGGGCCCGCTTAAGAAAGCTGTAATTTCTGGCAGCCGGCGAATTCTTGACGATTGCTAATCGCAACTGTCATTAATGCTCCGTCAACGGCGACTGATCTTGGGTTTTGATTGGCTTCGTCGCCACTGCCTAAGTTGCATCAGCGCCTGCTAAAGCACCAGCAAGCAGCCTGACCTGCATCCGCGCTCCCGTCTGACGCCGCCACCCTTGCCATTCCGGCGCAACTAGACTATAGCGCACGCGTCCGCACAGACACCCTTGGAGGCAATGCGGATGAGGATGGGGAAACCCGCCTCCAGTTCAGCGACAGGCAATGCCTGCGCCGAGCTCTCCAAATAACCTCGGAAGGAAAAGTCATGAGCCACGAAAGCTACGAGCTCAAGGCCGAGGCGCGCGAACGGGTTGGTAAGGGGTCCGCCCGTGAACTTCGCCGCAATGGTCTCATCCCGGCTGTCATCTATGGTGACAAGCAGGCCCCAATTTCGATCACCCTCAACACCAATGAGGTGACGAAGCGCATCCACGCTGGCGGTTTCATGACCACCATCGCAACGATCGACGTCGACGGCAAGAAGTACAAGGTTCTGCCGAAGGACTACCAGCTCGATCCGGTCCGCGACTTCACCATGCACGTGGACTTCCTGCGCGTATCCGGCAACACCGCCGTTACCGTTGCGATCCCGGTTCACTTCATCAACGAAGAAAAGTCCCAGGGCCTCAAGGTCGGCGGCGTTCTGAACATCGTTCGTCACGACGTCGAAGTTCATTGCCCGGCTGATGCGATCCCGGAATTCTTCAACGTTGACCTCAGCGGCAAGAAGATCGGCGACAGCATCCACATCTCCGAAGTCACCCTGCCCAAGGGCGTGACCACGGTTATCGACCGCGACTTCACCATCGCTACGATCGTTGCCCCGGCAGCTGGCGTATCGGAAGAAGAAGACGCTGGCGAAGCAGAAGCTTGATCCTCTGATCGCTTGAACGCTTTGTAAAGTATAAGGCCCGCTTTCTCCCGAAAGTGGGCCTTTTCATTTCTGCGAAGAGACGCACTTCAACTTCGATTAAGACATTTCGTGGAAGCATGCCCCATCGTTTCAGAGCACGTTTCGTTCTGAACGAAGAAATTGTACGGCAAGGGGCAGACGCAGAAAGATGCATAATTCCGTTCAGAACAGATTTCTAGGAATTGTGTTCGCCGCACTGCTTCTGCTGGTCGCCCCGCTTTTTGTTCTGTTCCTCTTCCTGTCGTCCGAACGCGCGGAAAAGGAAATCCGCGACCACATCTCCGTTCTTCTCGTCGCCAACTCGCAGGCGCTGGCAAAACCGCTCTGGGATCTGGACGAGGACAGCGTCGCGCAGATCAGCGCCGCCGTAGTCTCGCAGGGTGCCATCGTCAAGGTTCAGGTCCGTGACGAGTCGGGGCAGCTCGCCGTCACCCAGTCGACGATCCCCGCCTCCTACGACGGCGGACTTATCGAAGTGTCGCACGCCATTACCTACACCACGCTCGACGGCCCGAAGAAGCTGGGAACGATCTCGGTCTTTTACCCCGCGCCGGACCTCTTCTCCGGCTTGAAGAATGAAGAGATCATCTTCCTGTCGATCTTCGTCTTCGCCGTCCTCATCGTCTTCTGCGCCGCACTGATCGGCAACCGCATCGTCCTCGTTCGCCCATTGATGCGCCTGATCGCCGCCATCGAGGCCACCGGCCAACTCGGCTCGCGCCATCATGTCGACTGGCGCTCCAACGACGAGATGGGCCGCCTCGCCCGCAGCTTCAACACCATGCAGTCCAAGCTGGAGAGCGAGGAACAGGAGCTGAAGCTCGCGCATCGCCGCGCCATCGACATCTACAACCTCACCCCAGCGATGCTGTTCTCACTTGACGAGGACGACTACATCACCGCCGTCAGCGACTATTGGCTCGCCGCCACCGGCTACGAGCGCGAAACCATCATCGGCAATCGCTTCACCGATCTCGTCACCGTGGAGACACGTGGCGCTTTCCTCAGCCGCAAGGATGAGCTCAACGGCGGCGTGACGGTTGACGTCACAGTCAAGTTCCTCTGCGCCGACGGTCGCGTCATGGACGTGCTGATCCTGGAATCAAAGGCCGCCGCCGGTGGCCAGGACTTCCTGTCGCTATCGGTCATGACCGACGTCACGGCGCTGAAGGCCTCGGAAGCCCGGAACCACAAGCAGGCAATCACCGACCATCTCACCGGCCTCCTCAATCGCCAGGGCTTCGAGACCGTGCTTGACGGCAAAATCCGCGAGGCAGACGCCGCCAACCAGGAGCTCGCCTGCCTGTTCGTCGACCTCGACCGCTTCAAGTGGATCAACGACAACCTCGGCCATGCCGAGGGCGACAAGGCGCTGCGCGAATTCGTCGGCCGCCTGAAGAGCAAGCTTGCGCCCACCGATGTGGCCGCCCGCCTCGGCGGTGACGAGTTCGCGATCTTGCTGCCCGCGGGAGACGCCGCCGAGCGCGCCGACCTCATGGCCGACATGCTCGCCTCCATCTTCAACGAGCCCTTCGGCACCGACATGCATCTGAGCGCCAGTGTCGGCATCGCCATCTATCCGCGCCACGCCGACAATGCCGCCGAGTTGCTGCAGAAATCCGACATGGCGATGTATGCCAAGAAGCGCGACGGCAAGAACGGCGCTCAGCATTTCGACAACGGCATGGTCGATCACGCCCGCGCCCGTGCCGAGATCGAAAGCTGCATCGAGATCGGCCTGATCGAGGATTGGTTCGCCGCCTACCTCCAACCGATCGTCAATCTCAACGGACGCGGCGTGGCGGGCTTCGAAGCCTTGATGCGCCTCAATCATCCTGTGAAGGGCCTGATGGCGCCGGCCGAGGTGATCAACGTCGCCGAAGAGACCGGAAAGATCATCCGCGTCGGCAACGTCATCATGGAAAAGGCGATCGAGCATCTGGCGGTGCTGTCGGCGCTCCCAGGCCTGGAGAACAGCTACCTCGCGATCAACTTCTCGCCGCTGCAGTTCGAGCCGTCACTGCCGGCACGGCTGGCCTCGTTTCTGATGCGCCACAACATTAGCCCCGAGCGGATCGTCGTCGAGATCACCGAGGCGGTGCTGATGCACAACAATCCGGAGATCCGCAAGATCGTCAGCGATATAAGGCAGTTCGGCTGCCGTATCGCGCTGGATGACTTCGGCACCGGCTATTCCTCGCTCAGCTACCTCAATCGCTTCCCGGTCGATATCATCAAGATCGACCAGTCCTTCACCCGCTCGATCAACGATGCGAACGAGGATATAAGGCAAAAGAGCCGTACGCTCGTGGAAAGCATCACCACCCTCTCGCACAAGATGGGCTGTACAGTCATCGCCGAGGGCATCGAGACCGAGCACGAATGCCACACGCTGTACGAGATGGGTCTCGACTACGGCCAGGGCTACCTCTTCCACCGACCGCAGACCGTCGATCAGCTGATGATCCGATTGGCGGACGCACACACGCTCGCCCGAGCCTCGTAAACGCAAGAGAGAAGCTGAGATGATCAAACAACTGCTGCTTCTCGCCCTCCTGAGCCTGCCCCTCACCGGTCCGGCACATGCCGCCACCGTCAAGTTCATGACCGAGGAATACCCGCCTTTCAGCTATCACGAAGGCGACGCGCTCAAAGGCGCATCGGTCGAGCAGGTGGAGTTGCTGATGCAGAAGGCCGGCATCGACATGCATATCGAGCTGATGCCCTGGACCCGCGCCTATGCCGCCGCCCAGGCGACCCCGATGGCCTGCCTGTTCACCACGGCCCACAGCCCCGAGCGCGACAAGCTGTTCAAATGGGTCGAACCGCTCCTTGTCGACGACAACATTCTCGTCGCCACCGCTTCCTCGGGCATTTCCGAGGGCGATCTGGAGGATACCCGGCGTTATGTCGTCGGCACGCATCGGGGTGATTACACCGAGAAGCTTTTGAAGGAAAAGGGCTTCCCCAGGGTCGATGTCGCCAGCGATTTCCCGGCGACGCTGCGCAAGCTGCTGAACGGCCGCATCGACCTCATGCCCATCTCGGAGATCTACTTCGAAAAGCTCAAGGTCGATCAACCCCTCGTGCGCGTCGCCACGCTCTCTTCCCAATCGCTGGGCATCGCCTGCGAGAAGAGCTTCCCCGAGGATCTGAGGGCCAGGATGCAGCAGGCGCTCGACGCATTGATCGCCGACGGAACGCAGCGCGCGATCTTCGCCAAATACGGCCTGCACTCGCCCCACTGATCGCGCTCGCCTGATCCCGCACCATCGATTCTGGCCTTCATCGATATGCTTGCGCTTGACTTCGACGCCGTTTCGCGGTGGTGAACGTGCTCGAGAACTTGAAACGCCCAGGAATGAACGCGCCATGCTTGTTATCGCCGGCCTCGGCAATCCCGGCAGACAATATGCCGGCAACCGCCACAACATCGGCTTCATGGCCGTTGACGCCATCCACCGCCGCCACAGCTTTTCGCCCTGGTCGAAGAAGTTCAAGGCTGAAATCGCCGAAGGCGAGATCGCGGGCGAGAAGGTGCTGCTGATCAAGCCGCAGACCTATATGAACCTGTCGGGCGAATCCGTCGGCGAGGCGATGCGCTTCTACAAGCTGCAGCCGTCCGACATCGTCGCCATCTACGACGAACTCGACCTCGCGCCTGCCAAGGCCCGCATCAAGGTCGGCGGCGGCCATGGTGGCCATAATGGCGTGAAGTCGCTCGACGCCCATTGCGGCAAGGACTATCGGCGCTTGCGCCTCGGCATCGGCCATCCCGGCAACAAGGATCTGGTGCACAACTATGTGCTCGGCGATTTCGCCAAGGTCGACCAGACCTGGCTGGAACCGATGCTGGACGCGCTCGCCGACAATCTCGACATGCTGGTCAAGCGCGAGGATTCGCAGCTGATGAACAAGCTGGCGCTCGCCGTCGGCGGCAAGGCCGACGAGGACAAGCCGAAGCCGGCGAAACCCACTGGCGCCGCGGCACCCAAACCAGCGGGCAAGTCGCATATCCATCAGGCGCGAAACAATGCCCAGCCGAAGAAGCTGCCGACAACGGGACCGATGGCTGATATGCTGAAGAAGATGTTCGGCAAAAAGGAGGACTGAGAATGGCACCCTCGCCGCTCGCGATCCGCACCGCCGAAACCCAAGACCTGACAGCGCTTCTCGCGCTCTACCGCGACATGAATCCTGGAGACCCCGCCATCGATCCGGCGCTTGCCCAAGAGCGCTTCGCGTCGATGCTGGCCCATCCCGGCATGCGCGTTCTGGTGGGCATGGCCGACGATGCGCTGGCCGCTTCCGTGACACTGGTTGTCATGCCCAACCTCACCCGCGGCGGCGCGCCCTACGCGCTGATCGAAAATGTCGCCACATCAACACCCTATCGCCGGCGTGGCTATGCCAGCGCGTTGATCGCGCATGCGATCGAGACGGCATGGGAGGACGGCTGTTACAAGGTCATGCTGCTCACCGGCCGCACCGATCCCGCCATCCATCGCTTCTACGAAAGCTGCGGCTTCGTGCAGAACAAGACGGGCTTCCAGATCAGGCGAAGCCTCTAAGGATTTGCGGGGCCTATTCCTCGGGCTCGGTCGTGAACATCAGCGGGAAACCCGCCTCCTTGCCGAAATCCATCGCCTCCTTGGCCTTGGTCTCGGCGATATCCTTGGCGCAGACGACCACCACGGCGGTGCCGAGCTTGTGCGCGGTCATCATCACCCGATATCCGGCTTCCTCGCTCATACGAAACACGATCTTCAGCACCGCCGTCACGAACTCGCGCGGCGTGAAGTCGTCATTGACGAGGATGACCTTGTAGAGCTTCGGCCGATCGAGCTTCGGCTTGGACTTCACTTTCGGTTTCAGGGCGACATCGTTGTCACTCATCGGGCAGTCCATCCGTTGATGACAGGAAAAGGGCGAGGCCATGCTCAGCCCACATATTATATTGCACTGCAAGCGACGCTTTCAAGCCAAAGCCGCTTTGATCACGCAAGATGTGCTCGAAAAGCTTGACCCGAAGGCGACTTTTACCCCATACGCACGGCCAAGGAATTCAAAAACAGCAGGTTTCAGGCCATGGGCTTCAAATGCGGTATCGTCGGTCTGCCGAATGTCGGCAAGTCGACCCTCTTCAACGCACTCACCAAGACGGCGGCGGCGCAGGCTGCGAACTATCCGTTCTGCACGATCGAACCGAACACCGGCGAAGTCGCCGTTCCCGATCCGCGCATGCAGAAGCTGGCGGGCATTGCCGGCTCCAAGGAAATCATTCCGACGCGCATCTCCTTCGTCGACATCGCCGGCCTCGTGCGCGGCGCGTCGAAGGGTGAAGGCCTCGGCAACAAATTCCTTGCCAACATCCGCGAAGTCGATGCCGTGGTCCACGTGCTGCGCTGCTTCGAGGACGACGACATCACCCACGTCGAAGGCCGCATCAATCCGGTCGGCGACGCCGATACGATCGAGACCGAGCTGATGCTCGCCGACCTCGAAAGCCTGGAGCGCCGCGTCGAACAGACCCGCAAGCGCGCCGCATCCAAGGACAAGGAATCGCTGTCGCAGCTTCCGGTGATGGAAGCCGTCATCAAGCTCCTCAACGAAGGCAAGCCGGCCCGTCTTCTCCTGAAGACGCTGGCGCCCGAGGAGATCGAGATCCTGAAAGGCCTCAACCTCCTCACCTCGCATCCGGTCCTCTACGTTTGCAACGTCGCCGAAGGCGATGCCGTCGACGGCAACGAGCACACCAAGGCCGTGGCCGAAATGGCCGAGAAACAAGGCGCTGAATGCGTCATCATCTCGGCTGCGATCGAAGCCGAAGTGGCGCAGCTTCCCGAAGAAGAAGCCACCGAGTTCCTCTCGGCGCTCGGCCTTTCGGAAGCCGGTCTCGACCGTCTGATCCGCGCCGGCTACCACCTGCTCGACTTGATCACTTATTTCACCGTCGGCCCCAAGGAAACCCGCGCCTGGACCATCCGCCGCGGCACCAAGGCCCCGGCCGCCGCTGGCGTCATCCACACCGATTTCGAACGCGGCTTCATCCGCGCCTTCACCATCGGCTACGAGGACTACATCAACTTCAAGGGTGAAGTCGGCGCCAAGGAAGCCGGCAAGGGCCGCGACGAAGGCAAGGAATACGTCGTCCAGGACGGCGACGTCATCCACTTCCGCTTCAACACCTGATCTCGAATGACAGGACTGCCGCCTAAAGCATGTCGCGCAAAAGTGTTCAGCGGTTCTGCGGCACCGACATGCGACAGAACAAAAGCTTAAAGCGTGACGAACGAATCCTAAGGATCGCGACACGCTTTAAGCCGGCGGCAGTCTCTTCTGCATGCCATCAGGCAGACGGCGCACGACAGCGCGCCGAAGCGGCATCCAGCCGGTGCCGATGATGAGCACGATCACGCCCACCGCAAGCAGCGTGATGAAGACGTAGGTATCCACCTGCGCATTGCCCTGGCGGAAGATGCCGTAAAGCGCAGCCCCCAGCGAGACCAGGCCCGACGTCACAAACGCGCGCCGGTCTATGATCAGCCCCACCAACATCAGCGCCATGACGGTGATCACCACGACAGGCGTACGCATCGAAACCGTATCGAGCCCACTGAGCGCCCCCTGCCCGCCACCGGAGAGCCACAGGATGCTGTAAAGCAGCGCCGGTGCTGCGCCGAGATGCAGCCAGAAGGCAATGTCGGAATTGACGGTCCGGCGCAGCGGATCCTTGAGATCGAAGCGCATGGCGAGCGCAAACAGCCCGATCGCGCAGACAACTGCCAGCATCGACAGCACGCCGCCATGCGTGACCGCATAAAGCGGATCGCCGCTCAGCCAGCCGAGCAGGCGCAGCACGAGCTGCAGCACCACGACCACCGCCCCCATGATCGCCAACGCAAAGGCCAGCGGTATCCGGTAGAGCAGATAGAAAAGGCCGAGCACCACTGGAAAGGCCAGCGTGTACTGCAGCCCTTCATTGTTGTCGCCGATCCCGATGATCTGAGGCGAGCCTTGCAGCAACATTGCCGACACGGCCCCGGTCCAGAGCGCCAGCGCAATCGTCAATGCCACCGCCGGCAGTGCCAGCCGCTGGCGGCGCACGAGGATTTCCGCAAGCACGATGATGGCGGGAAACACTGCGTAGATGGAACCGATGCCCCAGAGCCCGGCAAGCGCGACAACGATACCGATGGTGATCAGCACGTCGTGAAAGCCGCGCACGAAGCTCGGCGTCTCCGTGTCCGAAAACGCAGCCCCATCTTCTGCCTCGCCCCGCATTGCAGACGCCGCGGCATCCGCCCTGACGCCGCGCGCGACGAGAAACGACAGCAGGCGCTCGGAAGCCTGCGAAGGAATGATCCCCTCTCGTTCGGCCTCGTCAAGGATCGACTTCAGTTCGGACATGCGGAATTCTCGCTGGAATCGTTGAGTGACGCCGCATGCTATTGTAATCGTGGTGAAACGCCTATGACGTGGAGACGAATTTGTCCGATCAGACACTGGCCTACGAGGACTTTCACCCCGGTCGCCGCTTCGCGCTCGGCCCCGTCACGGTCTCGACCGAGGAAATCATCGAATTCGCCCGAGAGTTCGACCCGCAGCCGATGCACATCGATGAGGCGGCCGGACGCGCGAGCATTCTGGGCGGGCTGGCCGCATCGGGCTGGCACACATCGGCAATGCTGATGCGAATGATGATCGACAGCTACCTGCTGAATTCGCTCTCCGAGGGCGCGCCCGGCATCGACATCATGGAATGGCGCCGGCCTGTGATCGCTGGTGACACACTCTCCGGCCACTCGACCGTGCTCGAGGCGCGCGCCCTGCGCTCCCGCCCGGGCATTGGCATCGTCAAGTTCCGCCACGAACTTGAAAACCAGCGCGGCGAACTGGTCTGCGTGTCGGAAAACCCGATCATGTTCCGCATGGCCGCGCCACGGCAAGTCCGGACGGAACCAAAGTCGGGAGCAAGCGCATGAGGATGCTGGATCGCTACAAGATCGGCGAAAAGACCGAGACGGGAAGCTACGCCTTCACCGAGGACAACATCATCCGCTTCGCCACCCGCTACGACCCGCAGCGCTTCCATGTGGACAGGGACGCCGCGCGCGAAAGCCTGTTCGGCGACCTCTGCGCCTCGGGCTGGCACACTTGCGCCGGCTGGATGACGACATTCGTCGCCTATTGGATCGCCGAGAGCAAGACACTAGCCCGCGAAGGCCACACACCACCCAAGCTCGGCCCCGCCGCCGGTTTCAAGGACCTGCAGTGGATCCGCCCGGTCTTTGCGGGCGAAACCGTCGATTACGCCGTCACGCTGCTGTCGAGCCGCCCGATGGCCTCACGCCCGGGCCGCATCCTCAACACGATTCTTTGCGAAGGCTATGTCGCGGGCGACCCGGTCGTGCGCTTCGAAAGCAGCGTCCTCGAATTCGAATAGCGCGCCAGATGGCGCGCTCGCCTGGCAGCCGCCTCAGTGGCCCGAAAATTCGACCAGCGTGCGCACGTCGACACCAAGCGCTTCCAGCTTCGCGCGCCCGCCGAGATCCGGCAGGTCGATGACGAAGCAGGCCGACACCACCTCGGCGCCCATCTGGCGCAGCAGCTGGGTCGCGCCCACGGCCGTTCCGCCCGTTGCGATCAGGTCATCGACAAGGATCACCTTTTCACCCGGCTTCACCGCATCGATATGCATTTCCATCTCGTCGACGCCGTACTCCAGGCTGTAGGCGATGCGCACGGTGTCATGCGGCAGCTTGCCCTTCTTGCGGATCGGCACGAAGCCCGCCGAAAGCTGATGCGCCACAGCCCCTCCAAGAATGAAGCCGCGCGCCTCCATGCCGGCGATCTTGTCGATCTTCATACCCGCATAAGGCTGCACCAGTTCATCCACCGCCCGCCGGAACGCCCGGGCGTCGCCGAGCAGCGTGGTGATGTCGCGAAAGATGATCCCGGGCTTGGGGTAATCCCGGATGGAGCGGATCGCCTTGACGAGTTCGTTGTCTACTGCGTGAGCCATGGGCGGATGGATGCCTTATTCCTGGAAGAGTCTGCGCGCAAACTGATCCGCCAAGCGCCGATTGTCCATAGCCGTTTCGCCGCATCCGCGACAAATGCCGACGGCCGCCAGCCGATTGATTCAATTTCAAGCTGGGATATCATAGCGTATCGACCATACGACAGGCCTAGGGTGCACCCATGCAGCCACGCGTAAAGATAACCGACGTCGCGATCTGGTTTAAGCACATCGAAAGCCCCCGCCTGCGCGATCGGTTGCAGGCGCTGAAAGACGACGAAGAGGTCAGCCTTGAGGTCGGCGGCGTCGTCGGCCGGTGGCGGCGCATGAAAACGGGCGTCGACGGGCGGCCCACCGATGGCATCCGCCCGCACGGTAGCATGAAGGACGTCTGGAACGGCTGGTTCAAGGAGCGCCGCGGCGATCTTCTGAGCGTGCGGGAGGTCGTGGTGGCCGACGATTACCTCGCTTCCGCAACCAGCCTTTTTCCGGAATGGGAAAGCCCCGAAGACGAAGCGGCCTTCCGTGATCTGTAGGCGCTACGACACCGTCGTCGTCCCCTTTCCTTTCGCCGATGTTCCGATCCTGAAACGCAGGCCGGTCGTCGTCCTATCGGGCGAACACTTCAACAGCGCCAACAACGCAACCATCGTGGCGATGATCACTACGGCGAAGGCAAGCAGCTGGCCAAGCGATGTAACGCTCGACGATCTTCAAGCGGCAAACCTTTCGGTTCCCTGCCTCGTCAGATGGCGCCTGACCACGGTGCCTAATGATCTCATCCTGCGCCGACTGGGGTCACTCGGACCAGCGGACCGCCTCGCCTGCGAACGCGAATTCGCGAACTTGTCGCGGTAAACATCCAACAAAAAAGGCGCCCCGAAGAGCGCCTTTCCGATCAAGCCTTTGATGTCCTCAATGGTCCTTGCGGGCGTAGACCGACCGCTTGGTGAGGTAGATCAGCACGGTGAAGATCAAAAGGAAGATCATCACCATGAAGCCGGTGTGCTTGCGCTCGACCAGATGCGGCTCGGCGGCCCACATCAGGAACGAGGCGACGTCCTTGGCGTACTGGTCGACCGTACCGGCGGTGCCGTCGTCGTAGGTCACCTGGCCATCCGACAGCGGCGGCGGCATGGCGAGCACGGAGGCGGCGTGGAAGTACGGGTTGTAGTGCTGGCCCTGCGACACCGTCGTTCCGGCCGGCGGGTTCTCGTAGCCCGTCAGCAGCGAGTAGATGTAATCCGGCCCGCCTTCCTGGTACTGCGTGAAGATATCGAAGACGAAGCGCGGGAAGCCGCGCTCGACTTCGCGGGCCTTGGCGATCAGCGAGAAGTCCGGCGGTGCAGCGCCATTGTTGGAGGCAGCCGCCGCTTCGGCGTTGGCGAAGGGCGACGGGAAGTAGTCCGACGGCACGGCCTTGCGGCTGTACATGTCGCCGGCGGCGTTCGGGCCGTCCTGCACTTCGTAGTTGGCGGCGAATGCCTTGACCTGCGCTTCCGAGTAGCCGAGATCGCCCAGCATGCGGAACGGCACCAGCTTCATCGAGTGACAGGCGGCGCAGACTTCGGTGTAGACCTTCAGGCCGCGTTGCAGCTGGCCCTTGTCGTAGTGGCCGAAGGGGCCGGCGAAGGTCCAGTCGACCTCCTTGGGCTCCTTTAGCGGATAGTGTGGCGTGGCCGCCTCGTGATGTTCGGCGGGCTTTGCCTCCTGCGCGACAGCCGCGCTCCCGAGACAGCCGACGACTGCGAGTGACAGGATGCTTGCAACAAGCTTTTTCATGGTGTGTGTTCCCTCTCGCCGCCCGCTCATGCCTTGGCCGCTTCAGCCGCGACCGACTTGTTGCGCTTCTCCAGCACCGCCTCGGTGATCGAGTTCGGCACCCGGCGCGGCGTCTCGACGAGACCGAGTACCGGCATGACGACAAGGAAGAAGGCGAAGTAGAGCAGCGTACAGATCTGCGAGATCGTGGTGTAGAGGCCTTCCGCCGGCTGCGAACCGAGCCAGCCGAGGATGATTGCGTTGATCACGAACAGCCAGTAGGCCATCTTGTACCATGGGCGATAGACCGCGGAGCGAACCTTGGACGTGTCGAGCCACGGCAGGAAGAACAGAACGATGATGGCGCCGAACATGACGAGAACGCCGGCCAGCTTGGAATCGATCGGTCCGATGTTGAAGGTGATCGAGCGCAGCATCGCGTAGAACGGCAGGAAGTACCATTCCGGAACGATGTGCGCCGGCGTTTTCAACGGGTCGGCCGGAATGTAGTTGTCGGCGTGGCCGAGGAAGTTCGGCAGGTAGAAGACGAAGTAGGCGTAGACGAGCAGGAAGACCGAAACCCCGAGCGCATCCTTGAGCGTCGCGTAGGGCGTGAAGCGCACGGTATCCGTCTTGGTCTTGACCTCGACGCCGGTCGGGTTGGTCTGGCCCGTGACGTGCAGCGCCCAGATGTGCAGGACGACGACGCCGGCAATGACGAAGGGCAGCAGATAGTGCAGCGAGAAGAAGCGGTTCAGCGTCGGATTATCGACCGCAAAGCCGCCGAGCAGGAACTGCTGAACCCATTCGCCAACCAGCGGGAATGCCGAGAAGAAGCCGGTGATAACCGTTGCACCCCAGAAGGACATCTGGCCCCAGGGAAGAACGTAACCCATGAAGCCGGTCGCCATCATCAAGAGATAGATGAGAACGCCGAGGATCCAAAGGATTTCGCGGGGCGCCTTGTAGGAGCCGTAATAGAGGCCGCGGGCAATGTGCAGATAGACCGCGACGAAGAAGAACGACGCGCCGTTGGCGTGCATGTAGCGCAGCAGCCAGCCGTGGTTGACGTCGCGCATGATCTTTTCGACGGAATTGAAGGCAACGGATGTTTCTGCCGCATAATGCATGGCGAGCACGATGCCTGTCACCATCTGCACGATCAGCATCACCGACAGCATGGCGCCGAAGGTGTAGGCATAGTTCAGGTTGCGCGGAACCGGATAGGCGACGAAGCTGTCATAGACGAGACGAGGCAGCGGCAGGCGTGCATCGATCCACTTCTCAAGGCCGGTTGATGGCTCGTAGCTGGAATGGCCACTCATAAATCAGTCCCCCTCAACCGATTTTGATTACTTTATCGGAAACGAACGAATAGGTCGGAATCGCGAGATTCTGCGGTGCCGGGCCTTTCCGTATGCGGCCGGCCGTATCGTAGACCGAGCCATGACAGGGACAGAACCACCCGTTGTATTCGCCGGCCTGGCCGAGCGGAACGCAGCCGAGATGGGTGCAGGACCCGATCATGACGATCCAGTTTTCCTTGTCCTTGCCGGCCGAGCGGTCGACACCTGTCGCCTGCGCGTCGGCGGCGAGGTTGGCGTTACGCGCGATCGGATCCTTGAGCTCCGCCAGCGGAACGTCATCAGCTTCCTTCACCTCCTCCGGGGTGCGGTTGCGGATGAAGATCGGCTTGCCGCGCCACTTGGCGGTCAGCGACATGCCCGGTTCCAGGCTGGAAACGTCGACTTCGATCGAGGCGAGAGCAAGCGTCGAGGCGTCAGGCCGCATCTGGTCGATAAACGGCCATGCGACAGCGACGGCGCCGACAGCGCCGGCCATACCCGTGGTTAAATAAAGGAAATCACGGCGTGTGGGCTCGCTAGAGACCCCGCCTGTCGTTTCGTGTTCGCTCACGGCTTAACATCCTCTGCCCAAACTTCGCGGAATTTTTCCGCGCCATCCCTCCAAGGCGACGAATCTGTCATACAGATATTCGAACTTAGATTCCCCACCCACTAAGCCGCGTTCTATTATCGATCAGCAATTATGTCCAGCCTCGGCAGGGCAAGTGGGCACAATGTCGCGGCCCTTGAGAGTTGATTCTTTAGGACAATCGCGCGGCTGCAACAGTGTTGCGTTGCAACATATCCTGCCGCGTGTTACGTGGCCCAACTATTACTCGCTCACGCACGGTGCCATCCTATGAGACACACTTTATTCTGCGTGGGCAGTGTTCTCGTGTCGCTGTTGCTTGCAGCCATTTCTTTGCGTTATCTCACGCACACTTGGCTGCTCGCCTTCGTCTACAGCTTTCAGGTCCACTTCGCGCTCTCCGCCCTCGCCGCAAGCCTTGTGCTAATGACCATCAGGCGCCATTGGTACGCCTATCTCCTGGTCACCGTTTCTGTGGTGCTTGCCGGCCACGGCGTGCTGATGCTGAAGGAATTCGAGGCCGCGCCGACTGCAACGCGCCCGCTCCTGCGCCTGATGTCCTTCAACATCGAGAACGACAATTTCGAAAACAGCCGTCGCATAGCCGAAGCCGTAATCGCCTCCGGCGCCGACATCGTCAACATCCTGGAAGCCGGACCGCTGTTACAGGAACTCCCGCTATTGTCGGCGACATATCCCTATCGCATCGGCTGCGGCGTCGGCACGCCGGGATGCGATACGCTGGTGCTCTCCAGGCGTCCTTTCATTGAGCAGGGTGTCAGCACCCTCGGCGACCTATGGTCCGACCGCCTCGTTCAGGTGACGATCGATGTCGATGGAACGCCCGTTCACCTCGCCTCCGTTCACCTCGCCAAGCCCTATTTCGACGATTTCCAGGTCGACGAACTCTGGGATCTCAGAGGCATCGTCAAGAGATTGGATGGACCGCTCGTCGTGGCAGGAGATTTCAACTCCGCCATCATCGATCCGCATATCCAGGATTTCGTCCGCGCCACCGGCCTGAACACGGTCTTTCCGGAGCCCGCCACATGGCCGACCCGAGCCGGCAGGCTCGGCATCGCCATCGACCATGTGCTGGTCCGCCCGCCGCTGCGCCTGGTCTCGGTCAAGCAGATCGAGGACAATGCCGGCTCCAACCACTATGGGCTGATGGCGGAGATCGCCATCGATCGCCAATAGCGTTGCGCCTGAGCGCCTACGCCTCTTCCAGATCGGCCGCCAGGAAGCCGCCCGATTGCCGCGCCCAGAGTTCCGCGTAGAGCCCGCCATCGCGCAACAGCGCCCCGTGCGTCCCTTCCTGAATGATGCGTCCCTTATCGACGACGATCAGCCGGTCAAGCGCCGCGATCGTCGACAGCCGGTGCGCGATCGCCAGAACTGTCTTGCCATCCATGATGCGGTTGAGATTTGTCTGGATCGCCTCTTCAACTTCGGAATCGAGCGCCGATGTCGCCTCGTCGAGAACCAGGATCGGCGCATCCTTGAGCATCACCCGGGCGATCGCGATCCGCTGCCGCTGCCCGCCCGACAGCTTGACGCCGCGTTCGCCGACATGCGCGTCGAAGCCCTTGCGCCCCTGCTGATCCTCCAGCCGCTGGATGAAGCCCAGCGCCTCGGCGCGCCGCGCCGCCTCGATCAATCCGGCCTCGCCGGCATCCGGTCGGCCGAAGAGGATGTTGTCGCGCACCGAGCGGTGCAGCAGCGACGTATCCTGGCTGACGACGCCGATCTGCATCCTGAGCGACTCCTGCCTGACGTCGGCAATATCCTGCCCGTCGATCAGGATACGCCCGCCTTCGAGATCGTAGAGCCGGAGGAGAAGGTTCACGAGTGTCGACTTGCCGGCACCCGAGCGCCCGACGATGCCGACCTTCTCACCGGGAGCGATGGTCAGCGAGAAGTGGTCGATCACGCCGCTGCCCTTGCCATAGTGGAAGGACACGTCATCGAAACGGATACCGGGCTCGGCAATGACAATATCCGTCGCATCCGGTTTGTCGACGAGGCCGAGCGGCTTGGAGATGAGTTCCGCCGAGTTCTGGATCGTGCCGAGATTGCGCATGATGCCGTTGAACTGCGTCATCAGCCGTCCGAGCAGGAAGTTCAGCCGGAGCACCAGCGCCAGCGAGAAGGCGACGGCGCCCGAGCTGATCAACCCCTGCAGCCACAGGTGCACGCTGAGCCCGGCCATGGTGACGATCATGATGCCGGACAGGAGCGCCATGGAGGCACGCACGCCGGTGATGAAGCGGGTAAAAAGCAGCACGGTCGCCTGGAACGCATCGAAGCCCTGCCGCATGTAGCGATCGGTCTCCTCGTCGCGGGCAAACAGCTTCAGCGTCTGGATGTTGCTATAGGCATCCACCATGCGCCCGTTGAGCATCGAGGCGGATTCGGCCGTATCGCGCGAGTGACGCCGGATACGCGGCACGAAATAGCGCGCGAGAACCCCGAAGGCCATCAGCCAGCAGAGCACGACCACCGCCAGCGACATATCAAGCCGCGCGACGAGCACCAGCGTCGTCGCGGCATAAATGCCGACGAACCAGACGCTCTCCATCAGCGACGTCACGAGATCGCCCGTCGCCTGCCCCGCCGACCACACCTTGGTGACGATCCGTCCGGAGAAATCGCTCTGGAAGAACGACAGCGATTGCCGCGATACATGCAGATAGGATTGCCAACGCGCCAGATTGTAAAATCCTGGCGTGATCACCTGCTGATCGACAAGAGCGATCACCAGTTGCACAATGAAGCGCACGAGCCCGATGAGAAACAGCATGCCGAACAACTCGAAGCCATGCGCGGCAAGCAGGCCGTGCCAGCCGACATCCGGCTTGATGCTGGCGAGGATATCGACGACCCGCCCGACGAACCAGAAAAGCGCCGCCTCGATCGCGGCCGACAAGCCGCCGAGAACCAGCATCGCGATGAAGGGCAGTTTGGCTTGGCCGATATAGAACCAGATGAAGCCCGTCGTCGACCGCGGCGGCTGAATGCTGTCGCGCGGCTCGAAGGGATCAATCCAGGTTTCAAAGGCACGAAAGAGTCGATTTAGGAGCATATCTGCGATATAGGCTTATCCCCCGGATGGGGAAAGCAATCCCTTCACCGGACCAACCTTATATTTTCGTAATGATTGGTAACATCGACGGCATCGTCGTTGAATGAGACATGTCCCGCCACAATGTGGGAATAGCATGAGATTTCACGGGAGACGGCCACAATGCAAAAGAGGACACTCGTGTCGAGCATACCGTTGCCTTTGGCGGAAAGACTCGATGCGGTCATAGAGCAGCTCGGAGTAACGCACGATCAGGTCGTGGCGGAAGCCGTTGCCGCTTGGATCGATAGTGAAGAGCAGCGTCGGTTGATGGCGTTACGCACGCTCGCCTTTGCCAGCAGCATGGCGGTCGAAGGCCATCGCATCATAGATTGGGCCGACAGCCTGAGTGCCGACCGGCACTGAGCAAACGCAGCCAAGAGACTGATTGAGAAGTAAAAACGCCCTCCCGATATCCCAGGGAGGGCGTTGTCAATTGTGCATTATGTCGGGTCGTCAGCCGTAGGCGCGGGCAACGCGGGCACCAAGCGCACGGGCCGGCGAATTGACAGGCTGGTGGCTCGCCTCCGAAGCGACGCGCATCGCGGCAGCCTGGCTTTCGCTCAACCTGAACTGCGAGAGAAGCTCGATCAGCGCCGCGGCGTCGCGCGTCAGGCTGTACGTGGCGGCGGTGGTCTGCTCGACCATCGCGGCATTCTTCTGGATGCCTTGATCCATATGGTTCACGGCGACATTGATCTCGCTGAGACCGGTCGACTGTTCCCGCGAGGTGCCCACGATGGCCGACACGTTGCCATTGATCTCCTGGACCTCGGACACGATCACGGCGAGCTGCCGTCCGGTTTCGCCGACGAGCTCCACACCCTGACGCACCTGATCGCCCGATTTGGTGATGAGCGCCTTGATCTCCTTGGCGGCATTGGCCGAACGCTGCGCCAACTCACGCACTTCCTGCGCCACGACCGCAAAGCCCTTGCCCGCCTCACCGGCGCGTGCCGCCTCGACACCGGCGTTCAGCGCCAGGAGATTCGTCTGGAAGGCGATGTCGTCGATGACGCCGATGATGTTGGAAATCCCGTTCGACGAGGTTTCGATGGCTTGCATGGCCGCCACCGCCTTCTCGACGATCGCGCCGGAGCGCTCGGCGCCGCTACGGGTCGTCTCCACCAGTTCCCCCGCCTGTCCGGCGCGCGCGGCCGTGTCCCGGACCGCCGTCGTCACCTGCTCGAGCGACGACGCCGTCTCCTCAACCGAGGCAGCCTGCTGCTCGGTGCGCTTCGACAGATCTTCGGCCGCCGCGCGGATCTCGTTTGCGCCAGCGTCGATCTTGCGGGCGTTTTCGCCGACAACGCGCAACACGCGTTCCAGCCCGTGCACGGATTCGTTGAAGTTGGTGCGCAACTGGTCCAGCTGGCCGGCGAAGCTCTGCTCGATACGGAAGGTCAGGTCGCCATCGGAAAGGCTCTTCAGTCCATGCGCCAGATTGTCGACGGCAAAGGACACCTCGGCCGCCTCACGGGCCTTCTGCTCTTCGCGTGCGATCCGCTCGCTTTCGCTCATCGATCGATTGGCTTCCGTCTCCCGCTCGAGGCGTTCGCGATCAAGCGCGTTCTCGCGGAAGACGACAACGGCTGCGGCCATCTCGCCGATCTCGTCAAGACGGCCGGCATAGGGAATGACAGCCTGGTTATCACCGGCAGCCAGCGCGTTCATCGACTGCGTGATCGCCCCGATCGGCCGGGTGACGCGAACGAGGCTAAGCACCGCAGCGCCGATCGCGAGAAGCACAGCGATCAGCACGCCAGCGACCGTTGCGATTGTCACGACCTGGGTCGTATCGGCCGCAGCCTTCTTGTCGCTGCCGGCAGCGGCGCGATTGTCTGAAATCATGCCCTGCAGGATATCACCGGCCCGGTTGCCCATTGGCGTCATCTTCTCGATGACAGCCTTGGCATCGCTGTTTCGTGCACTGACGAGCAGGCTGGAGAACTGTCTCCGAGCTTGTCGTAATCCGCCATGATGGTCTTGAGCTGTTCGAACCGCGGCCGCGGGCCTGCCGATTGCGCAGCTTCGAACGTGGCAACTGCGGTCTCACGCGCTGCCGTGGCGGTCTTGATCTGGGCCAGGAGAGCCTTCTGCTCTTCATCGCTGACAGCCGCAAACACCGCGAGATAAAGACGGCGGACGTCGGACATGCGGCGCTCCATCTCCGCAATCATCAGCGACTTGTCCATCCGCAGGCTGATGCTTTCCGCCTGGCTGTTGAGCTGCCACACCGACCGCATGCCGGCGGCGCCCTGGGCGATCAGGATAACAACAATGAAGGCAAAGAGAGCGGGCAGAAGAATCTTGATCTTGAGAAAGCTCATGGCTGGCACCTGAAAAGTTTCAAAGAATGCTTAAGTCTATGAAACCCTTGTGCCAGCCTCCGCTAAACAAAAACTTACCACCAGCGCGTGCTTTTATGCATGCCGCAACGAGACCCTGCGAAAAGGCCGCGCCATAATTGACGTCCGTCAAATTCCCTCGCCCCACGCGCATGGCGGAGCGAGGGAAGCCTGCGTTATTCCGCCGCAGCCTCTTTCTGGACGCCATCCTCATCCGAGTGATCGGCAAGGAAGCCGCCCGACTGGCGGTTCCAGAGATCGGCATAGACGCCGCCCTGCTCCACCAGTTCGACATGCGAGCCGGCCTCGATGATCTTGCCCTTGTCGAGCACGACCAGCCGGTCCATCTCCGTCAATGTCGACAGACGGTGGGCGATGGCGATGACCGTCTTGCCCTCCATCAGCGCAAACAGGTTCTCCTGGATCGCAGCCTCGACTTCGGAATCGAGCGCCGAGGTCGCCTCGTCGAGAACCAGGATCGGCGCGTCCTTGAGGAAGACGCGGGCGATCGCGATCCGCTGGCGCTGGCCGCCAGACAGCTTCACCCCACGCTCGCCGACCTGCGCATCGAGCGCCTTGCGCCCCTGCATGTCGACCAGCCCCTCGACGAAGTCCCAGGCGTTGGCCCGCTTGGCCGCCTCGATGATCTCCGCATCCGTCGCATCCGGACGGCCGTAGGCGATGTTGTCGCGGATCGAGCGGTGCAGCAGCGACGTGTCCTGCGTGACGACGCCGATCAGCTCGCGCAGGCTCTCCTGCGAGACATGCGAGATGTCCTGACCGTCGATGGTGATGCGGCCGCCTTCCAGATCGTAGAAGCGCAGCAACAGGTTCATCAGCGTCGTCTTGCCGGCGCCGGAGCGGCCGACCAGCCCCACCTTCTCGCCCGCCTTGATGTCGAGCGACAGGTTGTCGATGATGCCCTTGCCCTTCCCGTAGTGGAAGCCGATCCGGTCATAGTGGATCGCACCCTTCTTGGCGGTCAGCGACGAGGCGCCCGGCTTGTCGGTGATGTCGTGCTCTTTCGTCATCATCTCCATGCCGTCATAGACCGTGCCGATATTCTCGAACAGCGCCGAGACTTCCCACATGATCCACTGCGACATGCCGTTGACGCGCATGGCAAGGCCGATGGCGATGGCGATCGCGCCGACCGAGATGCCGCCGTTCAGCCAGAACCAGATCGACAGGCCCGAGATCACGAACAGCGCCACGCAGTTGTTGATATAGACCGATGCGTGGAACATCGTGACCTTGCGCATCTGCTGGTGCACAGTCTGCAAAAACCCGTCCATGCCTTCCTTGGCATAGGTCTCCTCGCGGCCCGCATGCGAGAACAGCTTCACCGTCGCGATGTTGGTGTAGCTGTCGACGACGCGGCCGGTCATCAGCGAACGCGCATCCGCCTGCATCGCCGCGATCTTCCGCAGCCGCGGTACGAAGTAGGCGACGATGGCGATATAGACGCCGAGCCATGCCAGAATCGGAATCATCAGCCGCCAGTCGGCCGCCGCGATGACGACGATCATCGAGATGAAGTAGCTGACGACATAGACGAAGACGTCGAGGATCTTCATCACCGTCTCGCGCACCGCAAGCGATGTCTGCATCACCTTGGTCGCCACGCGTCCGGCGAACTCGTTGGCGAAGAAGGTCATGCTGTGCCGCATCAGGAAGCGATGCATCTGCCAGCGGGCGATCATCGGATAGTTGCCGATCAGCACCTGGTGCATGATGACGGAGTCCGCCACTGCCGCCAAAGGCAGACCGATCAGGATCAGCGCGCCCATCCAGTAGAGCTTGTGTCCCTCCGTATCGAGGAAGGTCTTGGGATCGGCATGCGTCAGCCAGTCGACAATGTTGCCGAGGAACTGGAACAGCGCGACTTCGCCGACCGCGATCAGCATCGTCAGCACGGCCATGGCAGCAAGCCAGGGGGCCGCGGGTTTCGTATAGTGCCAGCAGAAGGCAAACAGCCCCTTGGGAGGAACGCCGGGCTCCTCGGTGGGGAAAGGATTGAGACGCTGTTCAAACCAGCCAAACATGAAAATGCTCCGAACTTCAGCGTTCCTGCCTTCGCCGGCGCGGACGCGCAACGGCTTATATGGGCAGTGGACGTTCAAGGGACGAGGCCAACATGGCCGCGCAATGGATTACGAAAGGGAAATCAGAAAGAAAAGGACGCCTTAGGAGCGTCGGGTCGCCATGATCCGCACATTGGCGGACGGGAGGCTGACATACGGCAATGCATTCATCTTGGCGCTCCCTTGTTGGCGATTGAAGATATGCACCGATAACGCGAAATTGACGGGTTTTCCAGCCCAAACTTGCCGAAAGCCGAATATTCGCGCCCAAAAAGCAGGCTGTTGCACCAAAACCGCACTTGCACTAGGTCAAGCCGGACAGAAGCGATCAAACGGCGGCGATCATGGCGGACCTTAGAATAGCACTCTATCAGCCCGATATTCCTGGCAACACCGGCACCATTCTGCGCCTTGCCGCCTGTCTCGGCTTTGCCGTCGATATCATCGAGCCGGCCGGTTTCGACATCTCCGATCGCAACCTCAAGCGCGCCGGCATGGACTACATCGCCGCCGCCGCCCTTACCCGCCATGTCAATTTCGAGCAGTTTGAGGACTGGCGCAATACCACCGGCCGCCGCCTCGTCCTTGCCTCCACCAAGGCAGCCGGCCGCTATACCGATTTCCGCTTCCACGCCAACGATATCCTGCTCTTCGGCCGCGAGAGCGCCGGCGTGCCCGACCATGTGCACGACACCGCCGATGCCCGCATCCTCGTGCCCATGATCGAGGGACAGCGTTCGATCAACGTCGCCGTATCGGCGGCGATGATCACGGGCGAAGCCATGCGCCAGACCGTCTGGTCCTGACCCTGCCACGGAAATGCCCGGCAAGCGGCGCATAATGTCGCGAACGGCGTTGTGAAATCGCCGATCAGGCGTATAATTTTTAGCCGGGCAAACAAAAAATCGGATGATATCCCGATATTTCAATGCTTTGCCGCCAAGAAAGAGTCGAAAAACGCGCCGCAACGGGCGCCAAGAGATAGAAAAAGACAAGCCCGCATGGAATCCACAATCGTCATGATCAACCTGTTCGGCGCCGTAGCCCTGCTGCTGTTCGGCCTGTCGCAGGTGAAGGATGGCGTGTCGCGCGCTTTCGGCGCGCGGCTGCGGACCGGGCTCGCATCCGGCACGAAGAGCGGCCTGCGCTCCTTCATCTCCGGCTTCCTTGCGACCATCGCCCTGCAGAGCTCGACCGCGACCGCCCTGATGGTCGCCTCCTTCGTCGAGCGCGAGCTGGTCAAGCCGCGCATGGCGCAGATCGTGCTTCTGGGCGCGAATGTCGGCACCGCCGTCACCGCCTGGATCGTCGCGACCGGCATCGAGTGGCTGTCGCCGCTGGTCATCCTCGCGGGCATCGTGCTCTATCGCGGCGGCTCGACGTCGCGCCAGGGCGGCGGTCAGGCGCTGATCGGCATCGGCCTCATGCTGCTGTCGCTGCATCTGTTGAGCAGTGCCACCGAGCCGATGCGCCAGTCGCCGGCGCTCTCGGCCTTCATCGGCCTGCTCGACAATGCCTGGCCGGTGGCGCTCGCCTTTTCGGCCTGCATCGCCTTCATCTCCTCCTCCAGCCTCGCAGCCGTCGTCCTCATCCTGTCGCTCGCCTCGACGGGCATCCTGTCGGCCGGCCTTGTGATCGTGCTGGTGCTCGGCGCCAATCTCGGCGGCGCCATTCCGCCCGTCATCGCCTCGCTTTCCGGTCCAGCCTCGGTCAAGCGCGTCACGCTGGGCAATCTGATCGTGCGCGCCATCGGCTGCCTGATCGCGCTGCCGCTCGCCGGCTTCGGTGCCGATCTCCTGGAAACCCTGCCGCTGTCTGCGGCCAAGTTGCCGGTGGACGCCCATCTCGGCTTCAACCTCATGCTCGCAGCACTTGCCTGGCCTTTCTCTCGGCTGCTGTCGCGCCTGATGCTGAAGATCGTTCCCGAGGACGAGCAGGCCGACAACGCCCCGCGCTATCTCGATCCGCAGGAACTCTCGACGCCAGTCGTGGCGCTCGCCAGCGCCACCCGCGAAGTGCTTGGCGTCGGCGATCTGATCGAACGCATGCTGCAACGCGCAGCCGACGCCTTCGAGCGCAACAACATGTCGAAGCTGACGGAAATCGCCTCGCTCGAGCAACGCGTCGACAGCCTGCAGCAGGAGGTGAAGATTTATCTCTCCAAGCTCGGCCGCGGCGGCCTCAGCGAGGAGGACGGACGCCGCTCCATCGTCATCATCGACTACGCCATTAATCTCGAGCATATCGGCGACATCATCGAGAAGGGCCTGTTGCCGCAGGTCGCCAAGAAGGTCTCCCTCGGCCTGAAGTTCTCCGAGGACGGCTACGAGGAGCTCAGCAAGCTCTTCCATCTGACGCTGGAAAACCTGCGCATCGCCCAGACGATCTTCGTCACCCGCGATTTCAATCTCGCCCGTCAACTGATGGAAGTGAAGGTGGAGGTGCGCCGCATGGAGAAGCAATCCTCCGAGCGCCATCTCGAACGCCTGCGTGACGGCCGCGCCGACAGCCTGCAGACAAGCTCGCTGCATCTCGACATGCTGCGCGACCTGAAGCGCATCAACGCGCACATCGTCTCTGTCGCACACCCGATCCTGGATGAAAGCGGCCTCTTGATCGAAAGCCGCCTGCGCAACGCCGCCGAATGAGGCTCAATCGGCCGATGGCAGACGCCGCATGGTGAACTCGATCTGGTCGCCATCGAGTTGCCGCCAGCTCTCGACCTCGGTCCAGTAGGCGGCCTTCGGATATTCGTCGAACCACTCGCGGGCCTTGGCACGCGCATCGAGCAGCGCCAGACAGTACGTCTGCCGCACGAACCGATCGTTCTTGCGCGGCGTGCCTTCGGCCCGGTGCTGGGCAATTCTTCGCTTCAGACCGTCAAAGGACGGAGGTCCTGGGATCTTCGCCATAAACATCTACCTCTGAAGAAAAAGGTAGTATCGAACGTCGTTTTTTGCGAGTCGAATCTGAGGTCGCGAAAGCCCCTGCTTTCCAGCGGTTGGCGCAAGGCCGAACGACCTGCTATCAGGGCGAGAACAGCAATAACAAGAGTCGCACCCCGTGGACGCGGGACGACCGGAGACGACGACTATGGAACGACCCGAACTTCCGATCGGCCTGCCCGCGGATATCGAGGACAAGAAGGAAATGGCCCGCACCTGGTTCGAGGGCCTGCGCGACCAGATCTGCGCCTCTTTCGAAGCGATCGAGGACGAGCTCGCAGGACCGCTTTCGGAGCGTGAGCCCGG
Source organism: Hyphomicrobiales bacterium (assembly GCA_900472605.1). Classification (GTDB taxonomy): domain Bacteria; phylum Pseudomonadota; class Alphaproteobacteria; order Rhizobiales; family Rhizobiaceae; genus Rhizobium. Next base: position 247,719 of record UCJD01000013.1, read on the forward strand.
CCGCTTCGTCGCCAAGGATTGGAAGCGTGAAAACGGCGCCGGCGGCGGCGGTCGCATGTCGATGATGGAAGGCCGCGTCTTCGAGAAAGTCGGCGTCCACACCTCGACCGTATATGGCGAATTCAGCGCCGACCTGCGCGCCCAGATGCCCGGCGCCAAGGACGATCCGCGCTTCTGGGCTTCGGGCATCTCGCTGATCGCCCACCCCGTGAACCCCAATGTCCC
>UCJD01000005.1 GCA_900472605.1 Hyphomicrobiales bacterium
TGGCTTGTCTTATGCAGTTGTCCTGGAGCTCGGTTATGATGAGTTCACCATCGGCGGCGTTCACCCGCCGATGGTGAGAGGGGATGGATCGCAAGTTGGCAGGCCGTTTGAGGGCCGTGTTTGAGTTTGATCACCCCTTTCTTTTCCATGTGGCCTGAACGGATACCGGGGCTTTGCAGCCCGGATGACAAGCTGAGGACAGGAAAAGATGACAAAGGATACCATCGGCATCGACATCTCAAAAGATCACCTCGACATCTATCGGATGAGTGACGGCGCGATTTGCCGCTTCGCGAACAATGAGGCAGGCCACAAGAGTTTCGTGACCTGGCTGGGACCGGCCGAGACTGTTGATCGTCTTCGCATAGTTTACGAGCCGACAGGCTCCTATCATCGTGCCATCGAGCGCCGGCTGGATCTGGCCGGCGCAGCTCTCGTCAAGGTCAATCCTCGCCAAGCGCGGCGCTTTGCCGAGGCCACGGGCAAGCTTGCCAAGACCGACCGGATGGATGCGGCCATGCTGGCGCGCATGGGAGCCGCTCTTGAACTCGAAGCACGACCGGTACGAAGCCCCCTCTTCAACGATCTCAAAGATTTGCACATGGCCCGCGAAGCGCTGCTCAAGAACCGCACGGCGGCTAAGAACAGGGCAAAAAACCTGACTTTGTCGGTGCTCAAGCGCCACAACGTCGAACAACTCAGGCAGATCGAACGGCAGATGGCTGCGATCGAAACAGAGATCATGCGCATCGTCAACGATGATCCCGATCTCGCAGGGCGCTTTGATATCCTCGTGTCGGTACCAGGCGTGTCGACAGTCACAGCCCTTGCGCTCCTGATCGAAATGCCAGAACTCGGCTCGCTTGACCAGAGACAGGCAGCCGCCCTCGCGGGGCTGGCGCCGGTCGCACGACAATCCGGGAACTGGACAGGCCGCGCTTTCATTCGCGGCGGGCGGGCAAATGTCCGCCAGGCGCTTTACATGCCGGCACTCGTCGCAACGCGCTTCAACCCAGATCTCAAGGCAAAATACGATCAACTCAAAGCGGCGGGCAAGCCGCCAAAAGTCGCCATAACAGCAATCATGCGAAAGCTAATAGTCCTCGCAAATGCTCTGCTCAAAGCGGGCAGAAAATGGCAACCGATGCTCGCTTGACCAACACGGATACTCAAAGCTTGAGTTTCCTAGGCGACCGGTACAGTCAATTTCCCCATTTCGGCATCGATTACAGACCATATGCTTCTCTATTTTTAAATGTTTTAAAATAAATTGAAATAGTTTGAACTCGCTCCATATATGATTGTAGAGGGCCAGATCGCTGTGGCGGTCCCTTCGAGATGGTCCGAAGCAACTGATTGGCGCTAGGGAGTTGGCAAATGATTGAGTTCAAGACATCGGATACCGGCAAGGACCGTTCGGAGGAAATTAAACTCGAGCTGCAAAAGCTTGACGCCGAAATGGCCTCGCCCAACATCAAAGAAGCTAAACACGCAGAACTAAACATCATCTATCGGCAATTGTCTGCTGAACGAGATGCATTGGCAGCCCGCCACTAAAGGCGTCAGCGAAGACTAAATGATTGCGTCTGATCACGATCACTCGGAAATAAAAACTGGAATATTAGGGAGGGCCGTTTTGTGTCTAGCATCCCAAAGTTCATCACGACGCCGCAGCTTCAGGTCATCAAATCCTTGCTTCGTGAAGGTGGATTTAGCGATGAGGTCTGGTCAATCTCTCCGCCGAATAGCGAGGCACGAGAGCTGATCGCCCTCGTCCAGAGCGGAATGGGTGACCCTATCGACCTTTCCCGGGAGCTCGAGGTTCGTTTCGGTTCATCAAAGGATGGATCCGCCGCGTTGCAACGCTCATTGAACCAACTGGCTGATCATGGACTGTTAGTGCGTCCCGCGCTTGAGTACCCGACGACGATCCCAACTACGTAGGTCTACTGTTACCTCGAAGGGAGTACGCCGCATCTTCGAATCTGTTAACGGCGTACGTCGCGAGCTAGCTCAACTTTCCCGACCAAAGTTCATCCTGAAGCTCTACCCCGTCCTGCAAGCTGTGCAATATTTCGATCAGCCGCGGCGCCAAGTCGCGGATTTCGGTGAGGTGAATAGCGGTCAGCCGCTTGAGCACAGTTTCAGCCTTGGCAGTCAGCGCCAGCGTCTGGCGGCGTTTGTCGTTCGGGTCGGCGGCGCGTGACACATAGCCGGCGGTCACCAGGCGACCGACGAGCTCGGTTGCCGAATGCGGTGCGATCAGCAGTCGCTGGGCAAGCAGGCCGATGGTCATCGCCTCTTCGCTGCGATGGCCCCTGATTGCCAGCAGCGCCTGATGCTGCTGTGCCGGCAGGCCTTCCTCCTGGGCTGCGGAGGCGCTGAAATCCATGAAGCGGCGCAGCGTGTAGCGCAGATTGGAAAGCGCCTCGTAATCGGTATCCGTCAGATCGTCCTTCGGCTTCCTGGCCATCAATCCCCCGCCGTCATTGCATCCATGCCGCTGTCTCCATCCGCCGGTGATCCCTCGTCGCAGGCATAGCCTGCATTAGCTCTTCTGCCTGATCTGTCAATCGGCCACACAAGAGGTGCTTGATTTGTATCGTAATACGATATATTTGGCCACCCATTGTCAGCCTGCCAGCAGGAACCCAGATGTCCCCACACAACAAACAGCAGCCGCACGATTTCATGGGCGGCCTCTCCCGGCGCGAGGCCGGAGATTTCACCACGGACAAGCGCGTCATTGCCCTCATCGGCATGGCGTTGATCGTCGGCACCGGTGGCGCCTTTGCCGCTTGGGTGCTGGTCAGCCTCATCTCGCTGGTCACTAACCTCGTCTGGTTCGGGCGCTTCAGCATCCATGCGGTATCGCTGGCCGAGGCGCCGCGTTCGCTTTGGATGGTCGCCATCCCGGTTCTCGGCGGCCTCGTCATCGGCCTGATGGCGCGCTTCGGCTCCGAGAAGATCAGAGGACACGGCATTCCAGAAGCGATCGAGGCAATCCTGATCGGCGGTAGCCGGATGTCGCCCAAGGTTGCGATCCTCAAGCCGGTCTCCTCGGCGATCTCGATTGGAACGGGTGGCCCCTTCGGCGCGGAAGGCCCGATTATCATGACCGGCGGGGCCATTGGCTCGCTCTTCGCGCAATGCTTCCATCTGAGTTCTGCCGAGCGAAAGACGCTGCTCGTCGCCGGCGCCGCTGCCGGCATGACGGCGATCTTCGGCTCGCCGATCGCCGCCATCATGCTTGCCGTCGAGCTTCTGCTATTCGAATGGAAGCCGCGCAGCTTCATTCCCGTTGCCGTCGCAGCCTGTGTGTCGGTCTGCTGGCGTCCGTTCCTGTTCGGGGCTGGGCCGCTCTTTCCGAAGCAGTTCCATATGGATCTGCCCTGGTGGAGCATCCTGCTCTGCGCCGGCATGGGCATCGTCTCCGGTTTGCAGTCCGGCATCCTGACGACGCTGCTCTACAAGATAGAGGACCTCTTCGAAGCGCTGCCGATCCACTGGATGTGGTGCCCGGCGCTCGGCGGGCTGATCATCGGCCTCGGTGGCCTGATCGAGCCGCGCGTCCTTGGTGTCGGCTATGATATTATCGACGGTCTCCTGGACAGCAAGATGCTGCCGCAGGCGGTACTGACGATCCTGCTTGTCAAGGCGGCGATCTGGCTCGTGGCGTTGTCTTCAGGCACGTCGGGCGGCGTGCTGGCGCCGCTGCTGATTTTCGGCGGCGCTCTCGGCTGGCTTGTCGGACTTGTTCTGCCCGGCGATCCCGGCTTCTGGGCGCTGCTCGGCATGGCCGCGATGATGGGCGGCACGATGCGCGCGCCGCTGACCGGCACCTTCTTCGCCGTCGAGCTTACCGGCGACGTCTCCGCGCTGCTGCCGCTGCTCGCGGCGACTGTTTCGGCCTATGCCGTCACCGTGCTGCTGCTGCGCCGTTCGATCCTGACCGAAAAGATCGCCCGCCGTGGCCAGCACATCACCCGCGAATACGGCATCGATCCCTTCGAATTTTCCCGCGCCCGCGACATCATGATCTCTGACGTCGAGTGTTTCCGGGCCGACATGACGGTCGCAGAAGCGATCAGCCATTTCGAGACGATGGAGAAGACCCATCGCGTCTATCCCGTCGTCGACGAGCTCGGCATTCTCAAGGGGGTGGTGTCGCGGGGCGATGTGTTGCGTTGGCACCAGGAGAGGGCGGAAGCCGATCGGCCGCTCGCCGATCTCGTCTCCGATGCTTCTCTGCCGCTCGCCCATCCCGATGACACGGTCGGCTACGTCGCGGACCTGATGTTGGCGACCGACACGGGCCGTATCCCGATCGTTGATCCAGAGAGCGGCCAGCTGGCGGGTCTCGTAGCCCGCAAGGACCTGCTGCGGCTTCGCCACTCCCTGCAGGCCAACGAAACGGAACGCCAACCATATTTCGGACGTTGGTCGGCTCCGCTGCGCCGTTGATCAGTGGGCCTATGGTTTTCCACTCTTCCTGGGCGCTTGCTGTGAAGCTGGCGCTTTGGCCGCAAGGCCAGCTTGCATTCCGCGGGTTTATCGAACGTTCGCGTTGGTGGTCTTAGAGACTGAGACCTACGGCCCAGATGAAATGATAGCATCAAACGGGACGCAGCCATCATCTCGATAATCGCCGCCATATTACTATGTCGGAATCTCACGTCATCGATGTTCCGGTCGGCATCATTCAATCTGCGGAATGTTCCCGTCCCAAAATACAGGTGGCTTGTGTATGAGCTAGTCTCGACCGACCAATAGGTTAAACTCGAGGTTTTAGGGCCGAACTACTGCAACAGCAATTTTATCCAGCCGCCTTATTCCCCAGTCCGCCGCCCGTTGGGTTTCTCTTTTATCCTAGAACCGATGCCAGAAATTCGCGCGTCCGCTCCGCTTGCGGCGCGCCGAATATCTCTTCAGGTGCACCCTGTTCGCAGATGCGACCCTTATCGAAAAAACAGACTCTATCCGACACCTCTCGGGCAAAGCGCATTTCATGAGTGACGAGCAGCATGGTGAGATCATGTTCATGCGCCAGTCCCCGTATGACAGAGAGCACTTCGCTGACGAGCTGCGGATCGAGTGCCGAGGTCGGCTCATCGAAGAGAAGCACTCGCGGGCGCATCGCCAACGCGCGGGCGATCGCCACGCGCTGCTGCTGTCCGCCTGATAGCTGCGAGGGATAGAAGTCCTTCTTATCAGTGAGCCCCACCATGTCGAGCAGTTGTATTGCACGCGCCTCAGCTTCGGCGCGTGCAATGCCGAGCACCCGCAGTGGCGCCTCGACGATATTGCGCAGAACCGTCATGTGCGGGAACAGGTTGAAGCTCTGGAACACCATGCCGACATGGTTGCGGATCTGGCGCAGATGGCTTTCCGAGGCCTTGAAAGGGCCTTTGCCGTTCGGTTCATGATAGGACATGTTCTGTAAGGTCAGCTTGCCATCCTGAAACGGTTCGAGCGTCATCAGGATGCGCAGGACGGTGGATTTTCCCGACCCGGACGGGCCGATCAGCGTCACCTTCTCGCCCTTACGGACAGTGAAATTGAAGTCGTCGAGCACCGTCAGGTGACCGAAGCGTTTGGCGACGTTGGTAAATTCGATGATGGGCGGATTGTTGTTCTCGGTCATCGCAAGGGGATTCCTGCTTTCGGGAGGGCTTTCTGCAGGCGGTGGAGACCGGCCGAGCAGATCAGCGTCAGGAGGAGGAAGATCAGGCCGACAAGCGTCAGCGGTACGAGGTACTCGAAGGTGCGTTCGCCGATCATGTTGGCAAGCCCCATCATTTCCATGACGGTAACGACGGATAGAACCGGGGTTTCCTTGATCATGGCGACGAGATAGTTGCCCATGGCCGGCACGATCCGCGGGATGGCCTGCGGGATGATGATGTCTCGATAGGCCTGCATGCGCGTCAGATTGAGCGCCGTCGCTGCTTCCCATTGGCCGCGGGCCACAGCCTCGATACCACCGCGATAGACCTCGGATGTATAGGCCGCATATTGCAGGCCAAGGGCAAGCGCGCCTGTGAGAAAGGCCGGAAGCACGATGCCGAAATCGGGCAGCACGTAATAGAGAAAGAAGAGTTGCACCAGAAGCGGCGTGTCGCGCAGGAATTCAACGACGAAAGCGGTCGTCCAGGAGATCGCCACGACGCGGCTGCGGCGCAGCAGCGCAAAGACCAGGCCAAGAACGAGCGCGATGGCGAAGCCGGCTGCCGCTGCCTTCAATGTCACCGTCAAACCGATCAGGATGATCGGCAGGATCGAGCTCGTATAGGTGAACCAGGTTGTCGTATCCCATTCGTATCCATACATCATGTGATCATGTCCTCACGAATGGGGAATCTGCGGAAAGGCGTGACCGCGCCGGACGAAACGCTCGATCACGCGGATCACAATCATGAGCACCAGCGACATGGCGAAGTAGCAGACGAGCGTGATCGAATAGACGCTTGCGCTATCCAGCGTGATGTTGCGGATCGACTGCGCCGCGAAGGTAAGATCGGCAATCGATATCAGCGACACGAGCGAGGAGAGCTTGAGCGTCTCGATCGCAAGGTTGCCGAAGGCCGGCATCATCTCGACGATTGCCTGCGGCAGCGAGATGCGAAACAGAGTCTGAAGACGGCTGAAATTAAGGGCGCGGGCAGCTTCTTGCTGTTGCACCGATACGGATGTCAACGCGCCGCGGACGATCTCGGCACCGTAGCCGCCAGCATGTGCCGCCAGCACCAGGATTCCGGTCGTGATCGGATCGAAGCTCAGCCCGACGAGCGGCAGCGCGTAGTAAAACCAGAAAAGCTGCACGAAGAGCGAAGTGCCGCGGAAAAGCTCGGTGTAGCACAACGCGACGGCCCTGAGGATCGGCCCGCCTTCGACGCGCATGATGCCGAAGGCGAAAGCAAGCACCGCGCCGACGGCGATCGATGCCAGCGTGATCGTCATCGTGATCATTGCACCGTGCCAGATCATTGGCAGGTAGGCTGTCCAGTTCATGCGGAGGTCTCCTGGTGTTAGGAGCGGCGCCCGACCGGGTGCGATCGAGCGCCTTTAGCCGTTATTTGCCGGCGCAGAGGTCATCGACCTTCTTATCGGCAGCCGCAGTGATACTCTGTTCGGACAGGCCGTACTTGATGAGGATCGCCTTGTACTCATCTGTCGAGCGGAACTTGACGAGGGCGGCGTTGAATGCGTCTCGAAGGTCCTTATCTTCCGGGCGGAAGGCAAAGCCACCGTAGTTACGAACCGGCGCATCCTTGACGATCGGGTCCGTAAATGGCGAGACCTGCTCAACCTGGGCCTGACCCTTGGCAAGCGCCGCAACTGTCAATTCGGTCGCCGCGTAGGCATCTGTACGACTTTGCACGGTCGAGATAGCGTCGGCATTGGCCGGAATGAAGACGATCTGCTCATCCTTGACGCCGACGGCCCGCAGGAAGTCGACATTGTTGGCGCCGGAGACGACCGCTACCGTCAGCGACGGGTCCTTGGCAATGTCGGCATAGGTCTTTAGTCCCTTCGGATTGCCCTTTTTGACAAGCAGGCCTTCGCCATAGGACGAGTTCGGCTCGGTGAATGCGACCTGCTTGCAGCGCTCTGGCGAGATGTTCTGTTCTGCTGCGGCAAAGTCGAATCGTTTTGCCTTTAGGCCCGGGATTAGGGTGCCGAACGGCGTGACCGTCCAGTTGATCTCTTCGATCCCCATGGATTTCAGGACGGCGCTGGCGACATCGGGACCGATGCCGGCAGAGGTGCCATCGGGCTGCATGTAGGAGTAGGGCACTTCATTGGCGGTCGCGGCGCGGATGTATCCCTGCTCCTTGACCTCTGCAAGCGTAAGCGCGCTGGCCGACGTTACGCCCAGCATCAGAGCAAGGGCGGAAAGGCTGACGATTTTCTTGATTGGCATGCGAATTCTCCTCTGGTTGGGGCTTTGCTGTCCGTTTTCGGATCTCGCGTATCTCTCTTGGGTTAGGTCTCCGCCGTGATCGTGGCGATCACGGAAAGGCAGTCACCGGCCTTGATCAGGCCGGGTACATGGCGAGCCGCGAGTACACCATCCATAGCGGCGCGGTACTCGATTGGCGCAATGCCAGTTTTTCCGATGGGGTAGACACGAGCGATGACCTCGCCTGTCACGATCGGATCGCCGAGATTGGCGGCGAAAGCGATCAGTCCCTCATCCTGCGCAAAGGTGAAGCAATCGCTTGATGGCATATCCAACCAACGGGTGAGCATGGCATTCGTTTCACCCGAAAGGATGCCGGCATGCCGCAGGAGATTGAGGCTGCCCTTGCGGGCGATTTCGATCGATCGTGCGGTTGCCGTCCCTGCACCGCCGAGCTCGGTGGTGACGAAGACCTTGCCCATCTCCTCGACGGTGGTATCGAGCATGCCGACCGCGTCGATCTCCAGCATCTTCATCGAGAAGGGGGCGGCGAAGGCGGCGACGGCATCAAAACAGCGCGCTTCCTGATCCTTGTTCGGCAATTCGTGCGCGGCTGCATAGGGCAGAAAATCCAGCGTCCTGCCGCCAGAATGGAAGTCGATGACGATGTCGGCGAGCGGTATCAGATGGCGCGTGACATAATCAGCGATCTTCTCCGTCACCGTGCCATCCGGACGGCCGGGAAAGCTGCGGTTCAAATTCCCTCTATCGATCGGCGAAGTCCGCGTGCCGGCGCGAAATGCGGGATAGTTTAGCGCCGGAACGACGATGACCCGCCCGCTTACCTGAGCCGGATCGAGCGTTTGCGCCAGTTCGAAAAGCGCGGCCGGTCCTTCATACTCGTCGCCATGGTTGGCGCCGGTGAGCAGCGCGGTCGGGCCTTCCCCGTTGGCGATGACACAGATCGGGATCATCACCGAGCCCCAGGCGCTGTCGTCGCGGCTGTAGGGCAGGCGCAGGTGGCCGTGCTGGACGCCCTTCGCATCGAAATCGACGGAAGGAGCGATCGGCGATGGGCGGGAGAGGATGCTCGGCATCACGTCAGCCCTTCACGAAGAGCTGTCGCGGCACGTTCGACAGGCACTCCACACCGGTCTCGGTGATCGCGATGCTTTCGGTGATTTCCAGCCCCATGTCCTCCAGCCAGAGGCCGGTCATGAAATGGAAGGTCATGCCAGGCTTCAATTCGGTGCGGTCGCCGGGGCGCAGGCTCATGGTGCGCTCGCCCCAGTCCGGCGGATAGGAGAGGCCGATCGGATAGCCGGTGCGGTTGTCCTTGATGATTCCATATTTCTTCAGGACGGTGAAGAAGGCGTTGGCGATGTCTTCGCAGGTGTTTCCGGGCCTTGCCGCGGAGAGTCCAGCTTCCATACCTTCCAGCGTAGCTTTTTCCGCGTCGAGAAAGGCTTGTGTCGGCTTGCCGAGGAAGACTGTGCGCGACAGTGGGCAGTGATACCGCTTGTAGGCGCCGGCGATCTCGAAGAAGGTTCCTTCGCCCGCCCGCATCGGCTTGTCGTCCCAGGTCAGGTGGGGGGCGGATGCATCCGCGCCCGATGGAAGAAGCGGGACGATCGCCGGATAGTCGCCGCCGAAATCGGCGGTGCCGCGAATGCCGGCATCGTAGATCTCGGCGACGAGGTCGCACTTGCGCATGCCGGGTTCCACGACGTCGACGATGCGCTTGTGCATCAGTTCGACGATCCTGCCTGCCTTGCGCATGTAGTCGAGTTCGGTCGGGCTCTTGATCGCCCGCTGCCAGTTGACCAGTCCAGCCGCATCCTTGAAGCCGGCGTTCGGGAGGTTTTTCTGCAGGGACGCGAAGGCGGCGGCCGAGAAGTAATAGTTGTCCATCTCGACGCCGACTGTGAGGCCGGAGAGGCCGTGCTCGTCGATTATCTGCGACAGCAGATCCATCGGGTGGCGTTCGGTCGACTGAACATAGTGGTCCGGATAGCCGATGATGTTGTCGTGGTCGAGATATGCGGTCCGCTTCGCGCCGTTAGCGTCCTGCTTGCGACCATACCAGATCGGCTCGCCGTTCGGCGGCACCAGGACGCATTGATGCACATAGAAGGACCAACCGTCGTAGCCGGTCAGCCAGTGCATGTTGGACGGATCGGTAACGATCAGAAGATCGATGCCGGCCTTTTCCATGGCAAGACGGGTCTTGGAAAGGCGCCCGGCATATTCCTCGCGTGTAAAGTTCAGCGTTATGCTCACGCTGCGTCTCCCGTGTTTCTGTCGTTGTCGATAATCTGGCCGCTGCCCAACGCTTTCGCGCGGGCGAGGGCCAGATTGGCGATTGCCGTATCCTGCACGCCGGTACCCGTCAGGTCGGCGAAGGTGATTTCGTGTACGCTGGTCCGACCCCTTGCCTTGCCGGCGACGACGTCACCGAGTTCGGCGAATTCCTGGTCGGGCGCGACCCGGCCAACTTTTATGGCATGGTGCAGCTCGCCGAGAACCCGGGTCTGGGTGATGCGGTCGCCGACATAGAGAGCACGCGTGAAGACGTCCGGATCGATCTCGTTCTTGTGCTCGGCATCCGATCCCATCGCGGTCAGATGCTGACCGGCCTCCAGCCAGTCGGCCACCAGGATCGGTGTTTCGGCCGGCGTGGTGGTGACGACGATATCCGCGCCACGAACCGCTTCGCGTGGGTCGTCGATGGCAATTACATCGATGCTGCGCTGGCGGGAAAAATCGGCGGCGAGCTTTCGTGCCTTCGCGGGATCGCGTGCCCAGATGCGCGCCGATCCGATCGGTCGCACCAGCAGAAGCGCCTCGAGCTGAAGACGTGCCTGCATGCCCGCGCCGAAGATCGTGGCGACGGACGATTCCGGGCGTGACAGATGTCGTGCGGCGACCGCGCCGGCTGCGGCCGTGCGCAGGTCGGTCAGATAGCCATTGTCGAGAAGAAGGGCCTCGACCAGCCCGGTTCTCGCGCTGAAGAGGATCATCAGTCCGTTGAGACTCGGGAGGCCCAGGCTCGGATTGTTGAAGAAGCCGGGGCTGACCTTGACGGCAAACCCCTCGAAACCCGGCACGTAGGCCGTCTTTACGTCCACCTCGCCGCGAAATTCGGGGATGTCGAGCCGAAGGATCGGCGGCATGGCGACAGACTTGGTGGAGAGGGCCGCGAAGGCCTGCTCGACGCAATCGACCGCCGAGACGTCCAGCTTGACGGCCGCCCGAAGGTCTTTTTCCGTCAGGATGCTGATGCGCCTCATGCGGCAGCTCCCGCGACGATCGCATGATGCTTCTTCGGATCTATGTTGCCGCCTGAAACGATGACGACGGTCGGGCCCGAAAGCACGACCTTGCCCGCGAGGATGGCGGCAATGCCGACGGCGCCCGCTCCCTCGACGATCTCACCTTCTGCCTCCGCCGCGTGACGGATCCCGGCGGCGATCTCGGCCTCGGTCAGAAGCAAGACGTCATCGAGAAGGTCGCGGCACAGCGGGAAAGTGACACTGTTTTCAAGTCCTATGCCGCCACCGAGCGAATCCGCCAGCGTCTCCTCCTCGCGGATCGGGACCGGGTTGCCGGCGGCGAGCGCCGCGTGCATGGCGGCACCGCGCTCCATCGAAACACCGATGATGCGTACCCGCGCCCTCAACGCCTTCACCGCTACCGCAATGCCGGCGGCCAGCCCGCCGCCGGAAAGCGGAACGAGCACCGTTTCGAGATCGGGCAAATCAGCGGCGATCTCAAGGCCTATCGTTCCCTGGCCGGCAACGACCTCGACATTGTCGAACGGCGGGATCGGCGTCAGCCCAAGGTTCCGCACCAGCGTTTCGACTTCGGCTTGCGCCTCGTCCTGCGAGGCGCCGACGATACGGATTTTGGCGCCGAGTGCCCTGATGGCCTCGACCTTGTTTGCCGGTACCAGCGATGACATGCAAACTGTTGCGGAGATGCCGAGCGCGCGTGCGGCATACGCGACGGCGCGACCGTGATTTCCTGTAGAAGCGGTGACGAGACCGCGCTTGCGCTCAGCTTCACCCAGCGACAGGATCGCATTCATTGCTCCGCGCAGCTTGAAGGCGCCGATGGGCTGGCAGTTTTCGAGCTTCAGATGGACGGGTCGACCGGTGCGGTCAGAGAGTGCTCTGGAACGAATGAGAGGTGTGTGCGTCACCCTGCCGGCGATGCGGGCGGCCGCCTGCTCGATGTCCGCCAGCATGACCGGTAGCTCTGCTCGTTCGACTGATCTCGACAGGATTTCGCTCTTCATGATTGTCATGTTGGGAGCGAAATAAAATCATGTCAATTATTATATTGTAATGATTCAATGATTGTCGGGCAGGCCTATCCGATGGAGCCTATGTCATAGACCGGCGGCAATTGTTCGAAGGTCTGGCGCACGGTCGTTAGCGCCTTGGCGAGGCTTGTGTGGCTCAGGCGGCCGCCGAGACAGATACGAATACCGCCCCCATGACCGGGCCCCGCAATGAAGGGTTCGGATGGCGTGACCGCGACGTTTCGTTGGGTCAGGGACCGCACCAGCCCGTCTTCCGTCCAGTGCGACGGGACCTTGAGCCACGTGCACAGCGACAGCGGATGGCTCGAAGCGATGTGCTCGCCGAGGATTTCCGTCGCTATCGTCTGGCGCGCACCGGCCTCTGCCCGCTGGACCTCAAGCAATCGTCGCGCCGTGCCGTTCTCGACCCAGCGCGTGGCGATCTCTCCGGTTAGGTAGGTTCCGCTCCAGCTCGAAACGCGCAGGATGGAGGCGGCGCGGATGGAATAGGCGGGCGGGACGACAAGATAGCCCACACGTAGCCCGGTCAGCACGGTCTTGGTAAAGCTCGTGATGAAGAACCCCAGATCGGGCAGCATCTCGGTAATCGACGGCAGTTCGTCTTCAATCATGGGTCTGTAGACCTCATCCTCGATGACGAACACGCCGTATCGCCGGGCGATCGCCGCTAGTTCCTGCCTGCGTGCGATGCCGGCGACATGGCTGGTCGGATTGTTGAGCGTGGGGATCAGCACCAGCGCGCGGACCGCGCCGACGCCACAAGCTGCTTCCAATGCTTCCGGAATGATCCCTTCGTGGTCCGTAGGCAAGCCCTTCAGGCTGAACCCGAGGATGTTGGACAGTCCGATGATGCCGTGGTCGGTGAGATTTTCGCACAAGACGACATCGCCGGAACGGACGACACAGCTCAATGCCAGAAAAACGCCATGCGCGGCACCATTTGTCAGGAGGATACGGTCGGCGCCCGCGGTAACGCCGAGCGCGCCCAGCCAGATGCGGGCTGCCTCGCGATGGCGGTCGAGGCCGGCAATCGGACGGCAGGGGCGCATGAAGCTGGCGTTGTCGCCATCCGCCAGTTCGCGGAGAATGTCGCGCGAAGCGTTTTCGTGCTCGTCGAGATAGACCCCGCGAATGATCGATAAATCAAGCACTTCATTGGGGCTGTGATCCAGCATCATGCGCCCGGCGCGATCCGTAACGCGGGCCTTTACGAACGTGCCGCGCCCTATCTCGCCACTGAGATAGCCGAGGCGCTCGGCCTCCTTGTATGAGAGGCTGACGGTCTGAACGGAAAGGCCGAGTTCACGCGCAAGATCGCGATGCGTCGGCATGCGATCCATCGGCTTGAGGACGCCGGCATCAATGTCGGCGATGATCCGTTCGGTAAGGATCGCATGCTTCGTAACCCCCTTCTGCTTGGCGAGGTCCGGCTGCCATGCCACCGGCTTTGTTGCCGGAGTCGGGTCGGGAGTGAGTGGATTGGCTTGACGGCGCATGAAATTGTCTCGTTACAGGGAGGCCCATTTCATGACATTATGCACACTTCAGTTCAAAAGATGAAGTGGCAAGCGTCGTCAGCTGTGGCTGACTCGGCTTTAATAGCACTGCGCCGCGATCCTGGCCCGAAACGGGGTCGCTGGATGAGATTTCTCGTCCAGCGACCCCCGGGTCAGATCTTTTCGCCAGCTTGGACCAGTTCGTCCATGACTGATCGAACAGCGGCTTCGGCGATCGCGACGATTTCGTCGACCTCCGACTTGGTGATGACGAGCGGCGGCGCGAAGCCCAGAATGTCGCCATGGGGCATCGCACGTGCGATCAGGCCGCGGCTGCGGGCGGCCTTCGAGACCCGTGCGCCGACGGCGAGGCCGGGCGCAAAGCGCACCTTCTTCTCGCGATCGGCGACGAATTCGATTGCACCCATCAGGCCGACGCCGCGGACTTCACCGACGATGGGGAGTTGCGCAAACTTCGATTTGAGCTGGTCCTGGAAATATGTCCCGACCTCCTGCGCGTTGCCCGGCAGGTTCTCGCTCTCGACGATATCGAGCACCGCATTGGCGGCGGCGGCTCCGATCGGGTGGCCCGAATAGGTGTAGCCGTGGGAAAAGGCGCCGACACGGTCTGCACCTTCCTCAAGCACCTTGTAGACCTTCTCTCCGACAATCGCGCCCGAGAGCGGGAAATAGGCCGAGGTCAGGCCCTTGGCAACCGTAATCAGGTCTGGTTCGATGCCGTAATGCTGTGATCCGAACATCGAGCCGGTACGACCGAACCCAGTGATGACTTCGTCGGCGATCAGCAGGATGTCGTATTTTCCGAGAACTTTCTGAACTGCTTCCCAATAGCCTTCCGGTGGTGGTGTGATGCCGCCCGTGCCTAGCACAGGCTCCGCGATGAAGGCCCCGATGGTGTCCGGGTCTTCGCGCAGGATCAGCGCTTCGAGTTCGTCGGCACGACGCCTGGAAAATTCGTGCTCCGTCTCGCCCGCCTCGGCGCCCCAATAATGGTGCGGTGCGCCGGTATGGACAATGCCCGCACGGGGCAGGTCCATGTGGTCGTGATAGAAGCTCATGCCGGTCATCGAGCCGGAGACGACACTACAGCCATGATAGCCGCGTTCGCGGGAGATGATCTTCTTCTTGTTCGGCCGGCCGCGCAGGTTGTTGTAGTACCAGACGAGCTTCGCCTGCGTCTCGTTGGCATCGGATCCCGACATTCCGTAGAAGATCTTGCTCATCTTGCCGGGCGCCATTCTCACCAGGCGGTCTGACAGAATTGCCAGTTCGTCCGTCGTATGGGCGGCGTAGGTGTGATAATAGGCAAGGCGATAGGCTTGGCGTGAAATCGCCTCGGCCACCTCGGTGCGGCCATAGCCGATATTGACGCAGTAAAGGCCTGCAAATCCATCGATTAGCTCCTTGCCATGTGCGTCCTGAATACGGATCCCCTTGCCGGTCTCGACGATCGTCGGATCGCCGATCTTACCGCCTGCAAAGTCCTTGAGTTGCGTGAAGGGATGTAGGACGGAATTCCGGTCCATTTCGGCGATCTGGTCGAGGCTAACGGTCATTGCAAAGATCCTTTCATGCAGCAAGATTGCCGAAGCAGACATATTTTGCTTCGAGATATTCCAGGAGCCCGTGGCGCGATCCCTCGCGACCAAGGCCCGATTGCTTCCAACCGCCGAAAGGGATTGGCGCGCCTGTGAATTTCGCGGTGTTGACGGCAACCATGCCGTATTCGAGCCTGTCTGTCAGACGCATGGCGCGACCGAGGTCGTTCGTATAGACGTAGGCCGCCAATCCCATTTCGCTGGTATTGGCGCGGGCGATCACCTCCTGCTCGTCATCGAAGGGAAGGATCGCCGCGATCGGCCCGAAGGTCTCCTCGCGTGTAATCAGCATGTCGTCGGTGACGTCGGCAAGTACTGTGGGCGTTACGAAATTGCCGCCGAGTGGACTGTCCTGCCCGCCGCAGACGAGACGTGCACCGGCCGAAAGGGCCTGGGCGATCTGCTGGCGGCATTTTTCCGCAACCATTGGCCGAGTCATCGGCCCGATCTCGGTGCCGGTTTCAAGGCCGTGGCCGACCTTCAGCTCTCGCGTCGCTTTCGCAAAGGCATCCACGAACCGATCGTAGTGGCCGCGCTGGACGTAAATCCTGTTGGCGGCGAGGCAATCCTGCCCCGACGTGGCGAATTTGGCGCCGATACAACCCTTCACGGCTTTGGAAAGTTCGGCGTCGTCGAATAGGATGAACGGTGCATGGCCGCCAAGTTCCAACGAGGCCTTCTTCACGGTGGCCGACGATTGGCCGAGCAGGATGCGCCCGACTTCCGTCGAGCCAGTGAAGGAAAAGGCCCGCACATGCGTGTGTTCCAACAGACGGCTGGCGAGCGGCGCCGCTTCGCCTGTGATAACCTGGAAGACGCCGGCCGGCATCCCGGCCTCTTCAGCAAGCTTTGCCAAGGCAAGTGCCGAAAGCGGTGTTTCCGGAGCAGGCTTGACGATCATGGTGCAGCCAGCCGCCAGTGCAGCGCCAGCCTTGCGCGTGATCATGGCACAGGGAAAATTCCATGGCGTAATCGCGACAGTGACACCAAGCGGCTGCATCTGGACCGAAAGACGGCTGCCGGGTAGGTGGGTTGGAAGCGTCTCGCCATAGGCACGCTCGCCTTCGCCGGCAAACCATTCGAGGAAATCTGCGCCATAAGAAATCTCGCCAAGCGACTCCGCCAGCGGCTTGCCCTGTTCGGCCGTCATGATGACGGCGAGATCATCCGCGTTGTCGCGCATCAGCCCGCCCCATATGCGCAGGATCCGACCGCGTGCAACGGGAAGCCTGTCACGCCAATCGAGAAACGCGTTTCTTGCATTGTCGACGGCGGCATCGGCATCTTCGAGCGAGCAGGCTGCGACATTTGCAAGCTGCTCACCGGTTGCCGGATCATTGACGCACAGGACCTCTCCACGCGCTGCCCATGTGCCGTTCAGAAAGGCCCGATGCTCGATTAGGTCGGGTCGTTTCAGGTTTTTCAGCGCGATGTTGGCGAGGCCTTTCATGCGAAGCTCCAATAAGGGGTTTACACAGAGACTAACCTCACGCAATCATCGGCTGGCTGCATTCGAGTTAGTCGAGGCGCAGGAATTGGGCTAAAAAGAAACGTTGAGCGCAGGATTTCTGCATGACCACTCTCGATCGAGCCGACCGGGCACTCCTTGATGCTGTTCAGAAGAATAATCGCCTGACCTCCGAAGAGCTGGCTCAGATCGTCAATCTCTCTGCGACGGCCTGTCAGCGCCGGCTTAAGCGACTGCGTGAAGAAGGGGTGATCGAGGCAGACGTATCGATCGTCTCGCCCAAGGCGGCCGGGCGCGGCATCACGATGATCGTTCTTGTCTCGCTCGAGCGCGAACGGGCCGATATCGTCGATCGATTCAAGGCAGCGATCCGTGCCACCAGGGAAGTGATGATCGGCTACTACGTGACGGGCGATGCCGATTTCATTCTGGTGGTTACCGCGAAGGACATGGAGGACTATGAAGCCTTCACGCGCAGGTTCTTCTATGAAAACCACGATATCAAAGGGTTCAAGACTATGGTGGTCATGGATCGTGTGAAAGCTGGCTTTGCATTCCCGATAGATGAATGATCGGCGCCGGCACGCATGAATTGCGCTCGGGCACGACATCGTTTCCGTCCTAGAAACCGCAAAACGCCCCCGTAGCGAAGAGGCGTCGCGTAGCGTTTGAAAACGTTCTTGCCTGTTTGAGACCTCTTCTCGGTCTGTCCGTTCCCCGCCAGATGCCAACACATCTCTGGTCGATTTGGGTAGTTGGGTGTTGCAAGCCGTTAAATTTTAGGTTGAAGTACGACCGCAACCACGGAGATAGGAATTGGTGAGCATCAAACAGGCAGCAGCGGCGACAAACATTGTCATAGATGGCTTCAACAGCGCGCAAGCCGCCTTGCGCATCTGCTTCGTAAACGGGGCCGGTGTGCTGTCCGACCCGTCGACCGCACGCCGAGATCTCCTGGAAGCCAAAGCTGCGATCAATGACGCGCTGGCGGCGCTCGATAGCATCCAGGTATGGCCTATGGATCAGGCGCACGAGGACGCATAACGCAATTTCCGAGCGATGATTGGCGTACGAGCCATCAAGACCTGTCAGTGTCCATACTCTAAGCCAAGGGTCGAACGTTGGCGAATTGGCTGCGAGATGTTTTGCGCCAGAGATACGCCATCGAGGGCAACTTTGCGGACTTACATTCCCCCCGAGCGGTTATCCGCTAGCTTCAGTGGCAGTTGATCCGTGTGAATGCCGTCTGCTTTCTCGAGCGATGACAAGGTAACGCCCAGCAACCGAACGCCCTTTGGCACCGGGAAGACGGGCTTAAGTAGCAAAGCGATGGTCTCTTCAATCTCTCCGGCCGATAGGAAAGACCTTTCGCATGTCCTGGCTCGTGTGATCTGCGTGAAGTCAGCGTATTTCACCTTCAGAGTTACGGTCTTCGCCCGAATGGCGTTCGCTTCGCAATAGCGCCAGACCTTTGCGATCAGTGGCCGCACGCCTTCGAGCGCTGGGTCATAGCTATGGATGTCCTGAGGGAAGGTATCTTCGGCGCCGACAGATTTGCGAACCCTGTCCGGCCTGACGGGGCGTCCATCGATCCCCCGCGCGATGTGATAAAAATAGGGACCAGATTTTCCGAAATGCTGCGTCAGAAACTGCAGCGACTGGGCCTTGAGATCGGCTCCTGTCTGGATGCCTAACCGGTGCATCTTCTCGGCGGTGGCCGGCCCGACACCGTGGAATTTTTTCACCTCCAAGCCCTCGACAAAGGCGGGACCGTTCTTTGGCGTGATGACGGCCTGGCCGTTCGGCTTGTTCAGGTCGGACGCCATCTTGGCGAGAAACTTATTGTAGGAGATGCCGGCTGAAGCATTCAGCCCAGTGACGGCCCTGATCTTCGCGCGGATCTCCAACGCGATCTCGGTCGCAACAGGCATATCTTTCAGGTTCTCCGTGACATCGAGATAGGCCTCGTCGAGCGACAGTGGCTCGATCAACGGCGTGTACTCTGCAAAAATTTCACGGATTTGCTGCGAGACCGCACGGTAGACCTCGAAGCGCGGCGTCACAAAAATCAGATCCGGGCATTTGCGCGCGGCCGTGACCGAAGGCATCGCTGAATGCACCCCGAATTTTCGGGCTTCGTAACTGGCTGCAGCAACAACGCCTCGCGCGGCAGCGCCGCCGACGGCCAGTGGCTTGCCGCGCAGCTCCGGATTATCGCGCTGTTCCACCGACGCATAAAAGGCATCCATATCGACATGGATAATCTTTCTGATGGTCGCGGCAGCCATGACATCCATCGTTGCAGCCTCAGGCAGGACCGTCATTGGCCGCCCCGGCTTCGCTGGTCGATCTGAAGACTTGCTCCCAATAACCAGAATCGGCTGCCTCGAGCTCCTCGTCCAACGCAGGATAGGGACGTGCATCATCAGGCAGTTCGACCCAAGCGGTATCGTGGGCGAGCGACGATCCCACCTGCAAAACCACTGCGTTCGCATCCGGTCGATCACATGTCTCGTAGGCGAATTCGCAGAACCTCTCGAGTAGATCCGCGGCGCCAGGCGATAAGTAATAGATCGGACGCGCGTCCCGGCTCCCATAGAAGGCGGCGACATCCCAGTCGAAGCTGCCGTGGTGCGGCCAAAACAGCTTTAGAAGATGATCCTGGACCGCCAGTCGAAATTTGGATTCCGGCATCGACGATATTGCGGGGTCGAGTTTGAGCCAGCTCATCTCCATATCCTTTCCTATTTGTAGGAACAAAATAAGAACATTGCCGGTGAGAGTCAAATCATGTGTGTCCAAGCGAGGGCTGTCATGATCACAAAAGCATAGCCTGCTGCATTGGCTCGCCATCTTTTGAAACGATCGATGAGCCATATGGCTCGCGAGACGATATGATCAACGCGTCGTAGGGTAGCGGCCGCGCCAGGTGCATCGCCTCGTCCCACGGCGCCCGCATCCAGACGTCGGTCTCCTCTGGCGTGAGCAGCAGCACAGGCATTGCCTTCTCATGGATCGGTTTCATCAGTGCATTCGGATCTGTCGTCAGAAAACCATAGAGGTCATCGGTCGTCAGTCCGTCCTTCACCTTTCTGACGCTGTCCCATTGTGGCACGTGAATGCCGGCGAAAAACATCAGCGACTTTTCCTGATCGCGGGCGAACCAGGCATTTGGCACCTTTCCGCCTTCTGCTTGGCTGGCAGGATCCGGTTCCGCAAAGCTGGTGACCGGGACGAGGCATCGGTGCTCGATGCCGAACCAGCGTTTCCAATGGGGCAGGTTGAGGTTGCGAACATTGGTGACGCCGCGGTCTGGCTCCATGCGAATGAGGCCGTCCATATCGACGGAATGCCCCTTGGCCCTTAGCTTGTCCGCGCGGGCCTCCGCTGCCTTCCTCTGCACGAAGATCGGCGAGGGGAGTCCCCATCGTGCATGGACGAGTTGCTTGCGGCCGTCGGTAGTATTGCGGACGATTGGCCCCATCTGATCGGGATTCATCTGGTAAGCTGGCATGATGTTGATCAGGCTCTCGACGTCCTGCGCCCATCTGCTGACCCAGTCTTTGTCTTCCATGCGATAAAGGTTGCACATCCGACCTCGTCCCTCCCAATAGAACGGCTTAACTTAGCGCATGTCGCGCCTTCCGCTAGCCGAGTCTGAAGACTTCGGCGTTGTCCTGCAGCTCCCGCAATCCCTTGTAGGAGGCATGGCGAAGCTTGCCATCCGCCGTCCAGGCACGGAACTCGATCTCCGCGATCAAGGTCGGCTGGACCCAGATGACGTTGCCGCCAGCGCCAGCCGCCTCCACGGGTGCCCGTTTTTGTCCCCATCGCAGCTTGTCCAGCATCTTGCGTAGTTTCGTAGTGTCCGCTTCCTCGAAGCCGGTCCCGACGTTTCCAACATGCACCAGCTCCTCGCCACGATAGGCCGCAAGCACCAGGGAGGCGAAGCCACCCGTCAATGTGGTCGCGGGCTCATAGCCGATAATGAAGAAAGCCTCGCTCTCGATGCATTTGACCTTGACCCAGTCGCCAGTCCGGCCGGATCGGTGAGGCTGGTCCCGGTCCTTGCCGACGATGCCTTCCAGACCGAAGCGACAGGCGTGCTCCAGCAAGACGCAAGGATCGGCGTCCAGCTCCTCCGACAGCTGGATTGCGCCGCCCTGGCCGTCCAAAAGATCCTCGAGCAGACGCCGACGCGACCGATACTCGACCCCACGCAGATCGTGACCGTCGAGATAGAGCAGATCGAAGGCATAGAGCATGGCGTGGGACGCCCGGTTTCCTGCCTTGCTGCCTGAGGCGCCGAGCGACTTCTGCAGCAGCCCGAAATCCGACCGACCCTCAGCGTCGAGTACAACGGCCTCCCCATCGATAATCATTGTCGCAGGTCCGAGCGTCCGAGCCGCCTCCGCAATTGCTGGAAACCGATGCGTCCAGTCATGCCCGCCACGCGTGAGGATCCTGACGCCCCGCAGCTCGACATGCACGGCTAGGCGATACCCGTCCCACTTGACTTCCCAAGCCCATTGGTCCCCGCGCGGCGGCCGCTCTCTGACCTTGGCGAGCGCCGGCTCAACCCTGTCAGGCATGGGATCGAACAGAAGCTGCGGCTGGGCAGGGTTGCGCTTGCGCTGCGGCTTCGAGCGGATCGGCGCATCGGTTTCACGAAGGAGCGGCTTTGATCTCGGTGACTTCGTCATGGCGACAGTTCAGTACGGAAAACCTAAGAACATTGTGACGATCTCAGCTTTATCCCCATTATCCAAGCGGATTGTGATTTGAGCGGGCAAGAGCGGAAAAAATTCTCAACGCGGCTACCTCCCTGATTCCGATAACTATTCGTCGAATTTCTAATCTTCAGGATAATATTCCCATCCTGCGGTTGCTTGACTCTTTTCAGCGACAGGAACAGAAACAGAACATCCGCATTTTGTCCAGCATGATGCTGGTCCACAATATTCCGCCACACGACCTTGAAGGGAGCCGTGAACCATGACTGCTGCCCGAGCCCCAAGGATACCGGACGGGATATCGGATGTGATCTCCGATTTGCGTGAGCGGATCGCGACGATGGAAGGCGTATCGGCCAGAAAGGTCGGCTGTCTTGCCTTCGGCGTTCCGGAGATCGATGCGATCCTGCCCGGCGGTGGCCTGGCCCATGGCGCGTTGCATGAGTTCGCCGGTGGCGGGGCGGGGACTGTCGATGGTGCCGCTGCAGCTTTATGTGCCGCCGGAATTGCCGCGCGAACCAAGGGCCCGATCGTCTGGTGCCTGACCCGGCCCGACCTGTTCTTTCCGGCGCTGGCTCAGGTTGGCCTGCATCCGGACCGGGTGATCTTCGTCGAGTCCGACAAGGAAGAGGACGTGCTTGCCAACATGGAGGAAGGCCTTTCCTTCGGTGGCCTCGGTGCCGTGGTCGGCGAGCTCGTCCGATTGCCGATGGTCAGCTCCAGGCGGCTGCAGCTTGCCGCGGAACGCACGGGCACAATGGCGCTTGCGGTGCGGCGATGGCGACGTCAGACGGAGGCCAACGACTTTGGCCAGCCGACGGCATCGACCACACGGTGGCGGGTCAGTGTCATGCCGTCGGAAGATCTTCCAGTGCCTGGTGTCGGTCGGGCGCAGTGGTTTTTGGAATTGATGCGCGTGAAGGCGGGCGAGTGTGCTGAGTTTCTCGTAAGGGCATGTGATGACAAGGGTCGTATCGATCTATCTCCCGGATCTGCCGACCGATCGGATCAGACGCGACGATCCGTCCATTCCGGCTGAGCAGGCAATCGCGGTGATCGCCAAGAGCGGCTCGAAACGTTGGGTGTCATCAGTGGATGCGGCTGCGCGAAAAGCGGGACTGCGCGTCGGGATGCCCGCGGCCAAGGCCCAGGCGCTGTTTCGCGGACTGATGCTTGTTGATGCTGAGCCTGATGTCGATGCGGCGGCACTTGAACGGATCACGCTATGGGCGCTCACTCAATACTCCCCGATCGTTGCCGTCGACGGCACTGATGGCATCGTGCTCGACACGGAAGGCGCTGATCATCTGCAGGGTGGTGAACTGCCAATGGTCACGAAGATCTCCAACCAGTTCCTGGCGCGCAAGCTGACAGCGCGCGTTGCGATCGCCGACACCTGGGGTGCGGCCCATGCCTGTGCGCGGGCCATCAGCCGCGAGACCGTCATCGTACCGACAGGTAAGACGGTCGCTGCCGTCGAGAAGCTGCCGATCACGCTCTTGCGCCTGCCGGAGAAGATCCTCAGTGATCTCCGCACGCTCGGTTTCCAGACTGTTAGCGAATTGGCCAACACCCCACGCGCGCCGCTGACGCTGCGCTTCGGACCGGAAATTGCCCGGCGCCTCGACCAGATGTTCGGCCGCGTCGCAGAGCCGATCGATCCGATACGAACGCCAGAGCTGGTCGAGGTCACAAGAGCCTTCGCAGAGCCAATCGGGGCTGCCGAGACCATCGACAAATATGTCGGCCGTCTGGTCGTGCAGCTTATTGGCGAGCTGCAGAAGCGCGGTCTCGGCGTGCGCCGCGCCGACCTGATCGTCGAGAAGGTCGATGGTAGCAGGCAGGCGATCCGTGCCGGAACAGCCAAGCCCGCCCGGGATGTCGCCTGGCTTACGAAGCTGTTTCGTGACCGGACGGAAAAGATCGAGCCTGGCTTCGGTATAGAAAAATTGACGCTGGTTGCCGTCATGGCTGAACCGCTTGAGGACATGCAAAGGGTCTCCTCCCTGGTCGAGGACGAGGTGAGGGATGTCACTCCTCTGATCGACATTTACGGCAATCGCGGACAACGGGTCTATCGTGTGGCGCCGGTTGCCTCAGATGTCCCCGAACGCTCGGTTCAGCGCATTTCCGCCGCCTCTGATCCGCTCGAGGTCGCATGGGTCGGACATTGGCGCCGGCCAGTCCGCCTTCTGCCGCGCCCGGAACTTATCACGGCAATCGCCCTCATGCCGGATCACCCGCCGGCCTCGATTGTCTGGCGCGGCCGGCGTCGCAAGGTCAAGCGTGCCGACGGTCCGGAGCGCATCTTCGGGGAGTGGTGGCAGCGCGATGCAGAGATGGAGGCGGTCAGGGACTACTTCGTTATCGAGGATGAAGCCGGCGAACGGCTCTGGGTGTTTCGAGCAGGTGATGGTGTCGATCCCGAGACCGGTGACCATCGCTGGTTCATGCATGGAATATTCGCATGAGCTATGCCGAGCTCCAGGTCACGACGCATTTCTCGTTTCTGCGCGGAGCATCGTCGGCCAACGAGCTCTTCATCCGCGCCCGGGACCTGGGCATCGAGGCGATCGGTGTGGTTGATCGCAACAGCCTTGCCGGTATCGTTCGCGCGCTCGAAGCGTCTCGCGCCACCGGGCTGCGACTGGTCGTCGGCTGCCGGCTGGATCTTGCCGATGGCATGTCGGTGCTGGTCTATCCGACCGATCGCGCCGCCTATTCCCGGCTGACGCGCCTGATCACCCTTGGAAAGAGCCGTGGCGGCAAGAACAACTGTATTCTTCATTGGGACGACGTCGTCACCTATTGCGATGGGATGATCGGTATTCTGGTGCCTGATCTCGCTGACGAGACCTGCGCCGTGCAGATGCGCAAGCTGGCCGAGATCTTTGGCGATCGTGCCTATGTGTCACTCTGTCTGCGCCGGCGGCCGAACGACCAGCTGCGCCTGCACGAGATCTTCAATATGGCCGTGCGGTTCAGGGTGAAGACTGTGGTCACCAACGATGTTCTGTTTCATGAACCCGGCCGGCGACAGCTGCAGGATATCGTGACCTGCATCCGTCACAAGACAACGATCGATGACGTCGGCTTCGAGCGCGAGCGGCACGCCGATCGCTATCTGAAACCACCAGAGGAAATGCAGCGGCTGTTTCCGCGCTACCGGCAAGCGCTGGCGCGGACGATGGAGATCGTGCGGCGTTGCACGTTCTCGCTGGAGGAGCTGACCTATCAGTACCCGGAGGAAGCGATCGTACTGGGCAAGGATGCCCAGTCTTCGCTCGAGCACTATGTCTGGGAATGCGTGCCCGATCGCTACCCGGAGGGCTTGCCGCCGGATGTTCTGAAGGTCGTGCGTCACGAGCTCGATCTCATCCGCACCATGAAATATGCGCCCTACTTCCTGACCGTCTTCTCGATCGTCCGTTACGCGCGCAGTCAGGGGATCTTGTGCCAGGGCCGCGGTTCGGCCGCCAACAGTGCCGTCTGCTATATTCTCGGCATCACCTCGATCGACCCTTCGACCAACGACCTGCTGTTCGAGCGCTTCGTCAGCCAGGAGCGCGACGAGCCGCCTGACATCGATGTGGATTTCGAGCACGAGCGCCGCGAAGAGGTCATTCAATGGATCTACCGGACCTACGGTCGGGAGAAGGCAGCGCTTTGCGCCACCGTCACCCGCTACCGCGCCCGCGGCGCCATCCGCGATGTCGGCAAGGCGCTCGGACTGCCTGAAGACGTGATCAAGGCGCTCTCCTCAGGCATGTGGTCCTGGTCGGAAGAGGTCTGCGATCGCAATGTCCGCGAACTCAATCTCAATCCGGATGACCGGCGTCTGGTGCTGACGCTGAAGCTCGCGCAGCAACTGATGGGGGCGCCGCGCCATCTCGGCCAGCATCCCGGCGGTTTCGTGCTGACCCATGATCGGCTCGACGATCTGGTGCCGATCGAGCCGGCGACCATGAAGGATCGACAGATTATCGAGTGGGACAAAGATGATGTCGAGGCGCTGAAGTTCATGAAGGTCGATGTGTTGGCCCTCGGCATGCTCACCTGCATGGCCAAGGCCTTCGAGCTCATTCGCGAGCACAAGGATCAGGACATTGATCTCGCAACGATCCCGCAGGAGGATCCAGCGACCTATGCGATGATCCGCAAGGCAGACACGCTCGGAACCTTTCAGATCGAAAGCCGTGCCCAGATGGCAATGCTGCCACGACTGAAGCCGCGGACCTTCTATGATCTCGTCGTCCAGGTGGCGATCGTTCGCCCCGGGCCTATCCAGGGTGACATGGTGCATCCCTATCTGCGTCGACGTGAGGGCAAGGAGGAGGTCGTATATCCAACGCCCGAGCTTGAGGCGGTTCTTGGCAAGACGCTTGGTGTGCCGCTGTTTCAGGAAAGTGCGATGCGGGTCGCGATGGTTTGCGCCGGGTTCACCGGCGGCGAGGCAGACCAGCTGCGCAAATCCATGGCGACCTTCAAGTTCACCGGTGGTGTGTCGCGCTTCAAGGACAAGCTCGTGTCCGGTATGGTTAAGAACGGCTACACGCCTGAGTTCGCCGAGAAGACATTCAGCCAGCTTGAGGGGTTTGGATCCTACGGCTTTCCGGAAAGCCACGCGGCTTCGTTCGCCCTGATTGCCTATGCCTCGAACTATATCAAGCGTCATTTCCCGGAGGCATTCTGCGCCGCGCTGATCAACAGTCAGCCCATGGGGTTTTACGCGCCAGCCCAGATCGTCGGCGACGCGCGAGCCCATGGCGTCGAGGTGCGTCCCGTTTGCATCAACCGGTCTCGATGGGATTGCATCTTGGAAAGGATCGGCAATAGCGACCGGCATGCCGTACGGTTGGGCTTCCGGCGTGTCAAAGGCTTGGCGGCCGCCGATGCGGCCCGCATTGTCGCCGGCCGCATGAACCGGGATTTCCAGTCGGTCGATGATACCTGGCGTCGGTCCGGTGTACCCGCTGAGGCCCTCGCTCAGCTGGCCCAGGCCGATGCCTTCCTGCCGTCGTTAAAGCTCGAGCGCCGTGATGCGCTCTGGGCGGTCAAGGCATTGCGCGACGAACCCCTGCCGCTGTTTGCCGCGGCCGCCGAGCGCGAGATGCAGACCATCGCCGAACAGCAGGAGCCAGAAGTGGAGCTTCGGCAGATGACCGATGGCCACAACGTTATCCACGACTACAGCCATACCGGTCTGACATTGCGCCAGCACCCGATCGCCTTCCTGCGCAAGGATTTGCAGGAGTGCAACATCATCACCTGCAGCGAGGCGATGAATGCGCGCGATGGACGATGGGTCTATACGGCAGGGCTGGTCCTCGTGCGCCAGAAACCGGGGTCGGCCAAGGGTGTAATGTTCATCACCATCGAGGACGAGACCGGGCCGGCCAACATCGTCGTCTGGCCGACGCTGTTTGAGAAACGGCGCCGCGTCGTGCTTGGATCCTCGATGATGGCGATCAATGGGCGGATTCAGCGGGAAGGGGAGGTGGTGCACCTGGTGGCGCAGCAGCTGTTCGATCTATCGGGCGATCTTTCGGGGCTGGCCGACCGCGACACCGAATTCAAGCTACCGACGGGTCGGGGTGACGAGTTTGCACATGGGGGTGGTCCCGATCTGCGCGATACGCCTAAGCCCATCGTCAAGCCGCGGGATATGTTCGTGCGTGATCTGCATATCGACACACTGAAGGTGAAGAGTAGAAATTTTCATTGAAATTCAGCATTTAGTCGGCGTACGGCCGCTTCATACCTGTTCACATTGACCGTAAGCGTAGGCAAATGTGCCAACTGCCGTTTCACCCGCCGGTTGGTGCGTTTGAACAACCTAATGGCGAAAATAAAACAACCAAAACTAGACAAATCTGATTTTTTTGCCTTAGTGCATTCGCGTCGCGTTGAATGACCGTCTCTAGTGACGGTCCTGTCGAAGGGAACCCTAATGGCCTTCCTAGCTGATGTATTTCGCCAGTCACCCGAAATCACGCTGTTTCTGTCGCTGGCCCTTGGTTACTGGGTTGGGAAATTCCACTTCGGCAAATTTCAACTCGGCGGGTGGCCGGGTCCCTGTTGGCTGCGGTGCTGCTCAGTCAAGTCGGCATTCATATCGACAACGGCATCAAAGC
Source organism: Hyphomicrobiales bacterium (assembly GCA_900472605.1). GTDB lineage: Bacteria > Pseudomonadota > Alphaproteobacteria > Rhizobiales > Rhizobiaceae > Rhizobium. The sequence continues at coordinate 27,678 of UCJD01000005.1, forward strand.
GGTCCTGTTTGCACTCTTCATCTATGCCGTAGGCTTCGAAAGCGGTCCCCGAAGAGCGTGATCCGACGCAGACAGGCGGCGCTCTATACCGAACTGGGCATCGAGATGCCTGACAACGAGAATTCGGTGGACTACTACACTCTACTCGACCTCGAGAAGATCTCATTGAAGCTCTACGGCGCGGACTTCGCGGCCTGGGTGAAGAAGGAATTCTCGGCCAACGAACTGCTCTTCCGTATCGACGACGAGACAGGAATAGTTCTTTTACCGGGCAGGGGGGTTGGAACCCAGCACCCCTCAGGGCGTGCATCGCCGGCGAACCTGAACGAGTTCGAATATGCGGCGATCGGTCGTTCGCTTCGCGAGATGGCGGACGAGTATCATGCCGCGTTCCTGAAGAAGCGGAAAGACAAATGACGCCATCTTCGTTTTGATCGGCGACGTGAAAATTCAAAACAGACGAGGCAGAACGCCATAGATGAGCGGTCCGTCGAAATATGTCTGCTTGTGGCGACGGCCGCAGTCGGCCCATTGCAGTCATTAGAGTGCTGGCAGCAAAGAATATCGAGCATCCCGAGGCAATGCCCAATTCCGGCACAAAGCGGAAGATCGCAGTCGGCAAGAAGTGGCCATAAGGATGTGCTTGGCCGAAAGCGGCGTGGCTGTCTTGCAACTATATCCGGCGTTCGCGTAAGATATTTTGCTAGCGAATTGTTCTTCGGAGATTATATGCCATCAGGTCGAATGTACTACCTAGAAGGACACACTTCGGCCTCTCAGCTCCCGGCTAAACGTTTTCCATGAGCATCTGGGAGCAGTGGAGCATTCTCTTGCTCAGCCTTGTCGCTACATTTCCCGGCGGCTCACTCGGCGCGGCAATGGCCGGAGGATCGTGGTGGAAAGGGGCTATCACCGTCATCGTAGGTATTCCTTTGTCCATCGTCTTTTTCCTCTTTTTACCCGGTGCGGTGTTGCTCCCCTTTTGGGAAGCTGGTCAGCTAATATGCTCTGTCGCTATCGTTTGGATTTTGGGCACGATGCTCGCGATGCCCCCCCGTCACATTCTCGGCGTGGTCGTTGGCTCGCTGCTATTTGGGGCCGTGGCCGCAGGTGCGAGCTTTTGCTATATCTCCCTTCAACATTCCTCGAGCTTGTAGGAAGCTGTTCGAAGGGCTGCCTCGACCACCCCACCGTTCTTTCAGAGGCATTTAATGACCGCTGTCCGTGCGAAGCGGTGAGACCGCAGTCGGCCCTTTTGCGGCACGCAGGCTCGGCCTATTGTCTTAAAAACGCCGCCCTCAGAATTGCAATCATAGAGAGAAAATGCCAGGAATGCGACAAAAGGCATTGACGAAAGGTCGGACAGTTGTTGCGTCTTGGTGATGTGATCTTCGCTGCCGTATTGTTGGTTTTCGTCGGATGGAATTTCTATATGATCTGGCGAAATAGCTTCCTTGTCGAGCGTGCAAAAGATGCAGGTGTGGCCGCGAGGGGGACGTATTTCATATACATCGACCATAGAGATCCGAGATGCCCTCCAGATCTTCGTTTGGAGGTTTTGACGCTGCAAAGAAATATGCTCGGCGTGAATATCGTTCTGATCGCTTTGCTATGCCTGATATCGAAGCTCTCGCCGATTTAGTGACTTCTGCGCGTGGCCGCTTCTGGCGCTAAGCGGAAGGCCGCAGTCGGGCCAAAGGGGTAATCAGTCATCGCCATGAATCACACGCCGCCTTCATGATGTACGAGGATACGGACACCTAGCTCTTGCCCTCTCCCTTTCCCGGTGCGCCCGGCTTTCCACCGGCACCGCCTGATCCGCCTTTTCCAGGGTTTTGCCCCTTACCCGGTTTACCTGGTCGCCCTGGCGCGCCTGGCAATCCAACCTTTGGAACTTCCGTCATCTTCATGCTCCTCTTGCAGCGGAAATCAAACTTGATGGATGAGGATCTGGCGGCGAAGGGCTTCGGGCTTTGAACGACCAATCGCCTTTTGCGGTCAAATTGATCTATCCTCCCAAAGATTAGTGTCGCGGCGTGGATACCAATTAATGAATCGTGCCTTTAGGTCTACGTGACGCGAATTCGCTCAGCAACCTAAGGACTTTTTCAACAACGTCGTCGGCGCGACGTGGGTCTGCCGCCACATCTTCACAGCTTCCTGCTAGCCGAACACTGAGTGCCAGCAGCAACCGGCAAATTGGATCACTATCACGCTCAGCGACATGTGCGGAAATCTGAAGCCTATGAGCAAGCCGCTTGAGGATGGTCTTCCTCTCTTCGACAGAGGTCTTTTCGAACGGTGGTGGGGTAGTCATGGATTTCTCCCACGCGTTTTTTGGGGCACTGATCAAGCAGCGTGCTTTTCCGACCCACGCCGCAAATCACTCGTCGAGTAGACTTTGGTGGGGACGCGTTTACCCGCGGGAACGCCGCAAATTGCAAACTTATGCAGCCTGCTTTGTGCTGGTGGAGGGTTGGGGATTTTCGCGAACGTCGTTACGGCTTGAAGACCGAGAACCGTTGGCGCAACATCGTTGCTCGACCTGTCACTCATCATAGCTACTCCTACCTTCAGGCAAGAGCGCATGAAATCTCCCAATCGGCTTTGCCCGGAAGAATAAGCCGACAGCGAACCTTATGCTCCCTTATGCTAATTGCCTAATCTTTAATAAATTATTCGACTTGCTGATTTTCAGGTGTCTCCGTGGCGGCTGAAGAGGCAATTGAACCGCACCTAACAAATCCTGCTGAACTTCAAGGCGAAACGTTAGATCGTCGAGTTTTCTCAAGAAGTGGAAAGAAACACTCCGGGGTGTCTGGTCACAATCGCACTGACGAATGCGGGCGGTCGGCTTTGCAACGTAGGTTGCGACTTGGCGATCCGGCAACGACCGGTGTTGGCGCGAAGCGGAAGACCGCAGTCGGCCCCAAGCAGTGCTCTCAGTTGGATGGGACGATCTACTGCGCCTCATTGGCCCCGAAACAGGCCGCCGGCGCGCTAAGCCAAAAAAGATCAAAGACCTTCCACGATTCGAATGTCCCGTTCAACGCCACCCCTAAGCAAAGCCATGGCCTCTTGATAGGCTAGGCTGTCATGAGCGGCCTGAGCATGCTCGACACTATCAAACTCGATCAGCACCGTTCGCTGATGAAGCCCCTCTTCGTAGACCAACGCAGGTAGACCGCGGGCCAGAATACGCCCTCCGGCGGCCACAATCGCAGGGCCGCTAAGCTTCGCATAAGCAGCCAGCGCCTCAGGATCGGTGACGGAACGATATGTGGCAACCCAATAAGCCTTGGCCATCTCGCTGCTCCGACATTTCTAGATACTAATTCGTCTTCTTGTCAAACCTCAGACGTTTCGCTCTTGAAAGTCAATGTCCGCTTATGGCGCAAAGTGGAAGACAGCCTTCGGCCCAAAGCGGATTAACCCTGGAGTCGCGCTAGCAGCTTTTTTGGGTCGAATTTAGGCTCGATCTTAGCTGCGCCCCCAGCGATAACGCTCGTGCCCAGCACCAGCTTGCGGGTTTCGCGAAAGTCGCCCGACGTATCGATTGGGGGAAACAACGACTGGGTAAGTCGGATCGTCAGCTAATATCCCACCCAATCTCGTCGGGCGTCGGATATAGCAATGATGCAAACGTTGCAAACACCGGTCCACTTTCGATGAAATTCTGTACTAGACTGCGGCTCGCAGCGGCAATTCGTTGATCTTCACTCCAACTTCGGCCCACGTCGATCAACCGCTGGCCGTGGCGGTCTATTGTTGCCGATTGGTTTCGCCATCTATTTAGCTGCGCCGCTCCCGAAAAAAATCGCCTGTTGACCGCCCGGTTCGTCATCGAGTTCGACCGGCAGAACATGGAAGGCTGCCTTGTCTATCCGTTTCACTTGGACGATCGCTTGCATCGAAGAATTAAAGGTTCAGTCCGCGGCGAGTAAGCGAGCCAACGTTTCCTTGAGCATTTCCGGACTAGCCGGCTTTCCAAGCCAAAGACCCTTTTCGAATGCGTGCTTTGCATTGTCATCGACCTCGGCGCCGGAATACACGACGAAGGGCACGTTCGCTTCAGCCAGTGCTCCTACGACATCGACGCAGAGACCATCATTTAGTCTTGGATCTACAACTGCGACTTGGGGCTTGTTGGCCGCGAGCCATATCAACGCCTCTGACTGGGTGTCAAAAGAAGTGACGGAAGATGCGCCATAGCCTCTGAGCATGTCTTCCATGTCGAGCGCAATGAACGGCTCGTTTTCGAGAACGAGTACGTTTCCAAGTTTCATTGCTGCTGCTCCCTTCCAATCAACACGTTGACCGAGATCTCCGTTCGGACAACAGCAGTTTACCGTGTCGAGGGCTGTTGCGCCGTTTTGTACGCTATCGGACGGTAACATCTCGTGGTCTCGGGCGTTCTTCGCCCGAACTGGGGAATAAACCGATGACTGATGCCACCGTGAACCTCGGGCAGCTTCGAATCTGGGTCAGAAGATCGAGGCGCGCGTCTGAACGGATGACGTCGGCAACACGATCCGGCGTGTGACGGCTAAATGAGCCGTTACGAGCAGCCGGTGCGAAACCAGGGATTGGGCGGGCGGCGACGCGTTGTAGCAGGGTTAGCAATCCGCTGACTGTCCCCGGGCTTTTTTCTGGCTCAAGCTGACGAACTCGCGGTCGTTGTTCGAGACTAGACGACGGCCGGGTCGCGGGCGGACCTAGTTGTGTTTTCGGCTGGCAGTGCCTAAACATCATTGAAATGTCGAAACGATCAGGCAGTGCCGATTTGCCGCTTCATGGCGGACGGGTTCCCCCTTGGCTGGCGGAGCGCATGACCAAGCTTGGCGTTCTTATCGCGGAAGCGATCATTCACCACTATGGCCGCGATGAGTTCCTGCGCCGGCTGTCTCACCCGTTTTGGTTCCAGTCGTTTGGATCCGTCATGGGCATGGATTGGCATTCCTCCGGCATCACCACCAGCGTGCTGGGTTCGTTGAAGCGCGGTTTGAAGCCTCGAGCCAGGGAGCTTGGGATTCATGTCTGTGGCGGCCGCGGTTCCCAGTCGCGAAAAACGCCTGACGAACTTGTTGATATCGGGCATCGCGTGGGTATCGATGGCTTGGGGCTCGCCAATGTCAGCCGCCTCGTTGCAAAGGTCGACAGTGCCGCGGTTCAAGACGGATTTGACCTCTACCTGCATGGGTTCATCGTTGCCGATGACGGCAAGTGGGTTGTCGTGCAGCAGGGGATGAACGACGCGACCCGCCAGGCTAGACGGTATCATTGGCTTTCCGAGGGGCTGGAAAGCTTCATCGATTCTCCTCACAGTGCGATTGAGGGGCGAACGCAGGGCGATATCATCAATCTCGCTGACAAGCGCGCGGAGCGTTCTCGCCGCGGACAACTGGACATCCTTGCTTCGCTCGGACCGGATAGAATTGTTCGAGAAGCGTCCTCGCTCGCCCGCAAAGTCGAGCCTGCATTTGCGCCGGAACCCACCCAACTGTCGCTGCCACACCTTGTCATGCCCGCCCATCACGACGTCCGCGAGACCGATGTGAACATGAAGCGGCTGCACGGCATCCTAGCTGCAGCGGCGGATCGCGGTCCTGTCGACTTCCAGGAATTGCTGATGGTTCCAGGCGTAGGAGCACGAACGGTCCGGGCGCTTGCGATGGTGGCGGAAGTCGTCCACGGCGCGCCCTCTCGGTTTTCCGATCCGGCGCGATTTTCGATCGCTCATGGCGGCAAGGACCGGCATCCGTTTCCGGTGCCGCTGAAGGTCTATGACGAAACCATCAACGTCATGAGATCAGCCGTTGCGAAGGGTCGACTGGGGCGCGAGGAAGAACTCGCCGCCTTGCAGCGCCTCGATATTCAGGCGCGGCAGCTTGAGCGCTATGTCACGGGCCCCGATCTCAAGGAGATCATCGCGGGCGAACTCCGAGATAGCGCGAGCGTCGGTGGCCGCAGCGTGTTCGGCTGGGAAAAATGATCGGGCGTCTCGCGGCGAATTGGTTGCCCGGCGACCTCGACGCTAAATCATAAACTCGCCACCGGTCATGTAGCTCCAAGCTCAGATGCCAGGAGCACATAGGCGCCAGCCAATTCCGCCGACTGACCTGCGGGACCGATCAGCCTCTGCTCGCCGAACTTAGTGGTTTTCTCCGGTGGCATCGTGCATTGCGCGCTGAGATGGAAGAATAACAAGGCGACGCCGAAAGCCCTAGCGAGGGCCGCGGCCAGACCGTGCATGTCGTCGAAGACGACGACGCTGTCCGCTTGTTGATATGCGAGGTACTTGCCTACCTCTCATATTGTGTTCTTGAGGCCGAGGACGCCGATGCCGCGGTTCGAACGCTGCCTGCGGCGGGTAAAATCGATCTCATGGTGTCGGATATTGGCTTGCTAGGGATGAACGGCAGGCAGCTTGCCGATGTCGCGCGTCAGAATAGGGCGGATCTACCGGTCCTTTTTATCACCGGATATGCCGAAAACGCCGCCACCAAAGGCAACCTTCCTGAGGACTAACATGGCTATGGTCGGTAAACCCTTTGCTGTTGAAGTGCTTGCATCGAAGATCAATGAGATGGTGAACCTGCCCATGGGGTCGTGCAAGCATACCTGCTCGAGGCGCACAATAAGAGAACACGGCCCGCTTCTGCAGGCCCTGGTAGCCGTGTTGCCTGCCGGGCGATCGAACGCCTCGCCTCTCACTTGTAGGTATTTTTCGGGTCTGTGCCGGTTGCGTTGTTGGTGATCGATGGATTGGTTTTTCCGCCAGCACTGCGTCTTACGCAGTCATTGGCGTCACCGCCGGATGCACCGGAGTTCTGACCATTCATGTTGGTGCCACTGTTCATTCCATCGGTAGTGTTTTGAGCGCTGCTGCCGTTGCCACTGTTCTAGCCGCCATCGTTCGTGCCTCCTGTTGTGCCGGTGCCGCTTGAGGGGTCAGAGCCGGTACCGCCACTTCCCGATCCTCCGGATGACTGGGCCATGGCGCATGTCGCCAAGCCAATCGACAGAACTGAGACCGCGAGAATTTTTGGGAGCATCGGATTTGCTCCAGTTGATTGCTTACCGGGACCCAACTTGGAGAAGAGCTAGTAGTTCCCGCGAGAGGGAAAGCCTGTCTAGGCGCGAGGTATGCACGCTGTCCGGCAATAGATCTCCTGGAGAAATGTCTGCCAGCGTACCCAAGAACATGAGGAACGGCAGGATGTTATACAGCCGACATATTTCAGCGTGTGAGGAATGTTCGCATGCCTCATCCGGTATCATCGAAGTCTCATGCTCGCCTCTGACCAATCAACCATGCATAACCGGCTGCTGGCTCGTCTGCCCAACAAGGAATATCAAGCGATCCTTGGCAGCCTGGAAAAGATCGACCTTCGACAGGGTCACGTCATCGTCAACGCGAACGGTCCTATCGATTACGTCTATTTTCTATGTAGCGGTATCGGTTCAGTCATTACCGTGTCGTCGGATGGAAATCAGGCGGAGGCCGGGATGTTCGGCCGCGAGGGATTTTCTCCGACATCGGCGGGTGTCGGCGGGAGTGTGAGTGTCCACGAGGTGCTGATGCAGGTCGCCGGTTGGGGCTACAGGATGACGTTGGACGCAACGCTCAAGGCAATCTCGTCCTATCCCAACTTCGCAAACCTACTTGCGAGGTTCATCCAGACGTTTGCATCGCAAATCTCTTACACGGTGCTGTCGAACGTCAACTATCAGATCGACGTACGACTTGCCCGCTGGCTTCTCATGTCACATGACCGCGTCGATGGTGACGAGATAGCGCTCACGCATGACTTCATTTCCCTAATGCTCGGTGTCCGGCGCCCGAGTGTCACGACTGCTCTGCACGTTCTTGAGGGAGAGAAATTCATTCGGTCTGAACGTGGTCTCATCACCATTCGCGACAGACGTGGGTTGGAGGAGTTTGCCGGCGATTCTTATGGCAGGCCCGAGGAAGAGTATCGGCACCTTATTGGAAGATTCTAGCGCGGCAGATTAGATCAGATCGGTCATGCGGGCGGAAACAGTTCTACATAGGAACTTTTCGTTCGCAGGTGGTAAAAGAGAGGATCGGATTGAGACGTTCTGTACGCTGGCAGACGATCGATTGCCCTTCGCTCTTCACGCTATATTCTCGACTGCATGCAAAAAGCAGAGAGCCCACAGCTTCGCCGGCGAGAGTCCATCAGTGCCGAGGAGCGGCAGAGACGACGTGAAGCAACCACGCAGAACGCATTGGCGGCAATCAGGGCCGAAGCGGAAGCGCGGCGACTGAAAACAGAGCGCCTTCGGGCTGCGCGCGAGGCGGCTTGGCCTCAAGCCGACGACGATGTCGCTGATCAGGAATGACGGTGCAGCAGGTCACCGGAGGACTTAGTCAAATTTGATGACGTCTCGGAATGGAACTGTACTGAGAACGTTTCCCTTCTCGTCGGTAATCTCAAATCGCATCCCGTCGATACGTTGATCGTACAAAATACGCTCGGCGACCATTTCTCGCGCGGATTTGGTTGCTTCCCGCCTCGCTGCTTCGAGCGACGGAAGGTCAATCCCTTCGTCGTCGATGTCGAAACCCTCGTCTGAACGAATATTGAAATAGAAAAGCATTTTGTCCTCCGTAAGCGGACGAAACGAGGCTGGCTGTAAGCGGTTCCATAGAAAGTCAAAGGCGCCAGCCGCATGTAGAACGCTATAGTTCACCCGTCGTACCGGAACCGAGCAGGCGCTCGAACTCGCGCTCGGGAAGCCCATAACAACCGGCCGCAAATCGCTCCAGGCCCTTGCGGTTGATAACGATGATCGTTCCGCGGTTCGAACGAATGAGTTTGTGGCCTTCGAGGATGTGAAGCGCTGTCGTCACACTCGGTCGACGGATGCCGAGGAGAAAGGCGATGTATTCGTGCGTAATCTCAAGGACGTCTGCTTTCACCCGATCGTGGCACATCAGGATCCAGCGGGCCAACCGCTTCTCGACACGAAATTTGGCGTTGGCGAGCGCCGTGTAAGAGACCTGGACGGCGAAAACGTGCATGAACTTGATGAAAGGGATTTGAAGCGTGGCGCTTCGTTCCGTCGCCTCGCGCATCCTGGCCACGGCGATACGATATCCGCGGCCAGCAACCTGCATTTCTATCAGGTATGGAACCACGGTGTCGCCAATGACCGTTGATGTCGGCACAAACCCTTCGCTGCCAAACATACCGGCCTCCGCCTTCTTCCCGTCCGGGAGCACGCTCATAACGGCGCCGATACCGCTATCGGGAAAGTAGACGTACTCAAGCAAGGTGTCAGGGCGAGCGATTGGGAATCGGGAAGGCATTTCGACTTCTTCCAGATATGGTGCCAGAAGCGAAAAATCCTGGTCGCTCAAGGATCGCAGAATCCGGTTGGACATCTGTGTTTTTTGCATTCGTTCGATCAACTCCGCCTGTCGATGCGCGTTCGGCTCTGACACACCGCATTATCAAATTGTCAGAACAACTCGGACGACAAGGTCGAAGGACGAAAATGCTCGCTGGTTACCTGCGTGACGGCCAACGGTTGCCCGCTGCTTTTGAGCTACATTCGCGCCACGAGCTGACTTTTGGTGCTCCCGGCCACCTGGGCCGGACACACCGTGTTTATACAAAACGCCAACGTCCACCGCCTATCCATGCCCTGCCACCTGCATGAATGTCCGGTCAGGCGTCGCGTCGGCGCCAAGTACGATATATGGGCGGCGGAGATGTCTTCGAAACCAAAACTGGAAACTGGCGCGGCGACCGAAGTCGGTACCATTGATGGGGTAGACGGGGCGTCCTGAAAGTGCATGGTCCTGAAAGCGCATCGTCGCACGACCTGCTGAAACCTCCTTCAGCCACTCAGCGCCCGGACTGCGCGGGGAACTCAAGCTTTCCGACATTATAGCCGAGTTGGCTCGCCTTGCGGATCATCACCTTCAGTTTTGCTTTCGACGGCACGGAGCGAGCGTAGATCCAGAGGTTCCGCATCTCGGGATCGGCACTTATGAACCAATCCTTGTCGGGGGATTTGTAAAGAACCCAATAGTTGAATGTTATGAAGAGCGGGTAGCGGACCCGCATCTTGGCATTGCCGTGCTCGAGGTCGCGGATCCTTCCATCGCCATTGACGGTCTTCAGTCGTCCGCCGGGGGTGCCGACGTGGCAACCGTCTTCCACCTGGACCTCGCCTCGCGTCTTTCCGGGCTTGTAGGTCGAATAGCCCGCAACGCAGCCATCGGTCAGCCACATGGGCCGGCGACCGATCTCTAGCCATGTTCCACGATAGTGGTCCATGCCGACCGCAACCGGCCGTGGTTCGACTGAGGCTGAAAGGGCTGGGCTGAAGGATGATATCAATGCGACTGCCGCTGCAAAACACCGGCGAGAAATCTTCTGCATACTACGCTCCCGTTTGTTCAGACTGGCGCCCGGATCGGCTCGATCTCATCTACGTGATATCCCCGCATAGCGGAGGGCAATGAACGCCAACAGGCTGGCGACGGCGAAGGCATTCAGGTTGAATAGTGTTATGAGCTCCGGTGCAGTCCAGACATGTAGCGGCGCACCGATGAAAATTCGCGAGAACATGAACACGGCGAAGACAAGCACGGCCATTCCGCGCTGGCACCACTTTTCGTGTGCCTGGAAGGACAGCGCGACAAGCATGATGCAGGCGGCGAAATACAATTCCGTGCCCGAAGCAGATCCGAAGAGTTTCGTCTCGAACAAGGTGTCGAACGTGCCGATCAGCGGCAGCGCGATGCGAGCTGCCAGTGGATATCGTCCGGCCAGAAACGGGATCGCCAGGAAAAGGGGCGCGGAGAGCAGTGTCCCAAGCGATGCCGCCACGCCATTGCCGACCAGATACCAGACATAGACAGGATAGAAAGGCTTGTTCAGAACGATGACCCAGGCAACCGTGACGGTCGCCTGCGTGATGGGGTCGCGCTGGTTGGTTGCCTCAGACATTATGTGTTCGGCGCCAGCAGATAGTGACCAACACCCCAGACATCCCCTTTATCATGCCCGAACAGGCCTGCAGTCGACAGGAAGAATAGCCGCCAGCGACGAAGCCAGAGCGATGCGTCCTTGCCATACACCTTCGCAAGTATTGGCCGGAGATGCTCAATGTCACGGTCAAAATTCGCTAGCCAGTCCAGTGCCGTGCGGCGATAGTGCGTTCCCGACCAACGCCATTCCTGCTCTACCTTGAACAGATCGCCAAAGCGGTGTGGCAGGTCGTGTGCGGGCATGATCCCACCGGTAAAGAAGTGCTGGGCGATCCAGTCGGACGGGTCTTCGGGATCAAACCTGTAGGAGCGGTCCTTGTGCGTGAAGACATGCAGGAACAGTCTGCCATCAGGCCTGACCCAATTGCGGACACGTTCGAGAAGCGTGCGCCAGTTGGACATGTGCTCGAACATCTCCACGGACACGATACGATCAAACTTAGCCTCCGTGGCGAATTGGTTCATGTCGGCGGTGATGACGTCGAGGTTGGTCAAACCATCCCTACGCGCGAGGTCGAGAATATGGGCGCGCTGCGAGGTCGAGTTCGAAACGCTCGTGATGCGTGAGGCTGGAAAGCGCCGTGCAAGATAAAGCGAAAGCGAACCCCAACCACAGCCGAGCTCAAGGATGGTCATGCCGTCCTCGATCGCGGCATTCGAGACCGTGTCGGCGAGAGCCAGGATTTCCGCTTCCGCGAGCGTCGTATCAGGCGTTGCATAAAGGCAACAGGAGTATTTGCGCTGCGGGCCAAGTGCCACCGCGAAGAAGTCGGCCGGCACCTCATAGTGTTGACGATTGGCCTCGTCGGTGTGGGTCGCAACCGGAAAGCGGTCCATGATCTGGACGAAATCGCGCTCGGTGTTCGCTGTCGTTGTCGCGAGCTTGCGCTTGGTGCGCGCGCAGAGAAAATCGATGCCGGCCAGTGTCATTGCGTCGGTGAGCGGCGCTCGCTCGGCAGTGTTGATGACGAATGCCAGCATGTTCATTCTTGATCTCCAGGAAGAGTGGACTTGCGAGGACCTGGGAAGAAGGCGTTGACCCGGTGCTGCAGGGCACGGAATTTGCCGCCGCGCGAGCGCAGCATGTGGTCTTCAAGAGGCGGAATGCCGGAAACATGCACCAGCAGCCAATACATCATAAGCGGCGCGAGCAACGACAGCCCATCCGACATCGATCCTGCCGACGCAAACAGCGGCCAGCAACACCAGAAAAGCCACTCGAAGAAGTAGTTGGGATGGCGCGAGTACCGCCAGAACCCGACCTCACAGACTTCCGTCTTTGCCGCCGACGTCCTTCGAAATCGGGCAAGCTGGGCGTCTGAGATGGCTTCGCCGCCCAGCGCGGCGATCGCAACCAATATGGCCAGAACGTCGATGGCCCCTGGAAACGGCCCCTCACTAGCTGCAGCGAGATAGACGGCTAGAACGAGAACGAACGCGACCAATGCCTGTATCTGCAGGAAGAGGAACAATCGCCATTCGGCGCCGTCCCCCCAATCTTCGATGAGTTTCGCATAACGGGGATCTTCAGCGGCACCTCTTGTGCGCGAGCCGATGTAGCTTGCGAGCCTTAGCGACCAAGCACAGATCACGATCACAAGAACAACCCTGCGTTCGAAGTCGCCACCGGCAAACGAGACGGCGACAACGCCTCCGACACCCACAGCAGCTGACCATATTGTGTCGATCCAGCCGCTCTTTCCGGTCGAGCGTTGTATTGTCCATGCACCGGCCATGGCCAGTGACAAACAGATTGCTATGACGACCAGGAGCAGAATGTCCATCAGCCTTCCCGTGTGGCCCCGAATGTGGGTCTTGCCTGTACGGGAGGCAAAGCCTGCTAGTTTTATTCCGGAGGAAAAAATCTCCGAAAATCATCGTCTTCTATGAAACTCGCCATCTCTGCATCCTGGGCGTCAGGAAGTCCCGTTGTTTCTGCATCGCATAATCACAGGCGCGTGATGGCTGGAACAACTCGCCGCGAAGCTGCGAAAAGGCATGTGACCCCGTCGCATGGTGCGGCGGGCAGCATTTGGGAGGCCCACCATGAATATGCGTCTTTTCACCACCTTCTCCAGTGTCGCGCTTATCGGAATTTCTCTGATCGCTGGCGGCGCCAGCGCACAGTCGAGCATGAATTCGATGAAGAAGCCGGACAGCATGAAATCGAACTTGACCGGGACCGACAATATGATGTCCGGGTCCATGAAGGACAACAGCAAGAAGATGGGCGGCACGAAAGCCGACTGCGTGCACAAGGCCGGCATGCAAAAAGACAGCATGAAAAAGGCGGACATGATGAAGCATTGCGATGCTATGAAGTGATGGTGTCGCGCTCCTGCTGTTGTCCCGCAGGAGCGCCGCCCTTCATGCTCTCTCGTATCTCCTGATCTAATCCTGTCTATCGCCAAACGCAAACGCGGGGCCTTGTCTCGGTCCGGCGGAACCTCTCGAAATTAATCTGCCCGCCATGAAACTCCTGGCCTTCTGCCCTCGTACAAGTGTCGAGGCAGCGCAATCGAGCCGCCGGGGGCAGGTATCGATAGATACTCAGGGATCGAGGGGCGGATAGCCGGAAATTCAAGACTGCGATCGTTGGCATTGGGTTCCAGGTCATGTCGAGCTCGACACGGTCGAGCATGCGTGAGAGACCGCCGAGAGGAAAGACGAGCATGATGAAGATGACACTAGCGGCAATCGTGTCCGGCCTCTGCGCCTTCACCACGGTCAATGCTGCCGATATCGACGGCCAATGGGCGCGCGGCGATGGCAACGCCAAAGTCCGGATCGCTACCTGCGGATCGGACATCTGCGCGACGAACACCTGGATCAAGCCAGGGACTCCCAAGGAAAAGACGGGCGACAGGCTGGTGATGACCATTAATCCGGACGCCGATGGAGTGTACGCCGGAACGGCCTTCGATCCGCAGCGCAATCTGACCTACAAGCTGACAGTGACAGTCAATGGAGACAAGATGACCACAAAAGGGTGCGTCGTAGCCGGGCTGCTATGCAAGGGCGTCGATTGGACTCGGATCAACTAAACCTAGAGGATCGAGCGGTTATGGAGGTTGGCGTGAAACGTGTTCTCGTAGCCTTTATCGTCACGCCACCCCTTTTTGTCGCGATCGACCCCCTTGTTGAACGCTATGGCAAGCACGCTCAATCGTCCAGTCATGGGCGGCATGCTGATTGAAGATTTCAGAGTTGCGACGGCTGTTGCCTCTTATCCGCTTAATGTCGCCGTGCTGACGTTTCGCGGGCAGGCCCGGATTGGAAAAGGGTTCATCGCCATCGGCTGCGGTTCATGGGGCCATTATCGGTGCTACGGCCTATGCGACCTACGGCCTGACCAACAAGGCAACCTTGAAAAGCTGGTCCATGGCTCTCACACGGGCTGATCTCGCCTGGGATCGGTTTTGTCTGGAGCGGCTGACTTCATCGGCTTCTGGATTTCGCTTTGCGGCCGTTCAGCAGGCGAGCGAAGGGAAAGCTTGACCCCGCACTTATCCTTGTCCAGTGAGGAGCTTCTTCAATCCATAAGAGCAACGCAACTACTGGCATCCGAGCGGCAGTCGAGGAAGGTGGTTGCACAACTATCGATCGACAGGCGTTGTAAGATGATAAAGGATGACCTGGATTGCTCACGACTGCTTGGCCATCCACCTAAGCGTGAAAGTGGCCTCAGAGTGATATCGTCTGCAATGTTCTCGCTCATAGTGCTCGCCCTACTCCATGGAGGCATCCACTTGCGCGGGTGAAACTCTCTTTCATCAATAGGGAGAGAAGCAATGGCTAGCGTCAGGGGAAAAAGATACTTCGTTTTCGCCGGCGACCACGCGAAAATGGCCGGGGGATGGAGTGATTTCATCGCTGCTTCGGATTCAGCGGATGCCGCTATCGCTAAAGCCACCGATGCAATGCGACTGTATGGAAAGCGTGCATGGGCGCAGGTCATCGATACGGAAGTGTCTTTGCCTGTATGGCAAGAGGGTTTGTGAGCTCCAACGCGGACGACAAGACCGCCGCGCAGTTCGACGTCTACGAACTCACCGCCGAGGGTTCAGACCGACGAACTCGAAATCCTATAGGAAGATCTGGCGTGCATCTTCTGTGACGCTTGCGGTGATGGCATGGAGTTCAAGTTCGATGATGCCACCAAAGCCGTTGCATAGACCGGAGCATCGTTCAAAAGCGGCGCTCGTGCGGAGTTCGATCGTTGCGAGCTTATGTTCCGCATCGAGGCCTCTGGCAAGGCGACCGTTATCCACGCAATCGATGCCTCCTTCGTTACAGCTTTGCGCCTGACACGCCGCGGATTCTGTGAAGGTCTGCCTCTGTATCGACGTCAATGACGGCCGCTTCCCCAATCTCGACCTCCAGTATGTCGATGTCAGAGCTCTCGATCAGCCCCTTGGCGCCGCGATCTCCCTGCAATGTCAGAGCCTTCTGATAGAGCGCCTTTGGTAGGATCACCGGATTACCAGGAGTACCAGCGTGGCTTGCGCGGATGACCGAGCCCCCTTCTGAGTTTTCGAACGCCATGATCAACTGATTTAGGTCCTCCACCTTGATAGCCGGCATGTCCGCCAAGAGGATGAGAGTTCCGTCGTGGTCCATCGCTCCGGGGATTTTTAGCCCGGTGACCAAGGAGCTCGCCATGCCGGAGGTATATGCGGAATTGAACGCGACCGTGATATCGAGGTCGGCAAGGCAGTCCTCGATTTCCTCATGTCGAAATCCGGTTACCGCATACACGTGCTCGGCTTTGCTTCCAATGGCCCGCAAGGCGACACGCCGCACGAGCGGAATGCCGTCAAAATTCGCGAGCAGTTTATGGCCGATATCAGGCGTCATCCGACTCGATCTGCCAGCGGCAAGGATTACGATCGCAACCGAAAGGTCGCGACTGCGTGGACGACCTGGAAAGTCTTGTTCGCTGGGCATGCCGCACGCTCCATTCGTATCTTCGGCGACTGCCGATCATCAGACCTTCGGGCGAGCGCGCAACCCGTCCATGATCAGCCGAACGATCCTGTGCGCTCGTTCACGCCAGTCGGGTGTGTCCGGGATCGAGTAAATGCCGAACAGCGTGTAGAGAACGTCGCCCGCTACGAGGTCGTCCTTCACCGTACCCGCCTCGATCGCGGCACGAAGAAGCTTGTCGAAGGCCGCGGTCATGCGCGTCGTTCCGTCCGTAAAGAGAGCGGCGTTTGAGGTGAACAACAGCTTCAGGCTGTTGGCCATGCCGCGTTTTGCCGCCATGTAGCTGACGAAGCGGTGCATCCACTCATCGAGCGCAATATCGGGTGCCTTTTCGGCCAAGAGTTCGACCGCAGCGCCAGTGAGCAATTCCAGTTCGCGTCGATAGACTATCTCAACGAGATGTTCGCGGGTCGGAAAGTGTCGATAAAGAGTACCGATGCCGACGCCCGCTCGCCGGGCAATCTCTTCAAGCGAAGCATCCGCGCCGCGTTCAGCAAAGGCTTGCGAGGCAACCTCGACCAGTTTGGCGCGATTGCGTTGCGCATCGGCACGTAACCGCGGCTGCTCCGGCGCTTGCGATGCATCCTCTTTCGGTAACAATTTTCCACCCCACGACGAGGCTTGACGAAACTTCGCCAGCCACTACCTATAAACGGAGGCGCCTCCGTTTGTTTCGGGGTGCCATCCAATTTTCTAGTAAGGATTCGGATGGATGTCATGTTCAAACTGGTGGCAAGGGCTGCGAAGTCAACCTGTGATATTCGCGAATTCCAGGTGTTCTCGATGTTTGAGGCCACGCAGGCTGCAATCGGTGGGAGCGTTTGACTATGATATCGACTTACTTGGGAGTTTATAACCCAGAACATCGAAAGCCGTTTCCTGGGCGGCCTAACGATCGATCGCCTCAGCTCGAACGACCTTTCGGCGACAAGGTATCGCCGGCGCCGGCCAAAGCATTCTCGACCGATTCCACGCGGGAGGTTCTTGATTTCGCCGTGAAGGCAACACTCGCCGGCCGACAAGTTGCACTTTGCACGCTCGTCGAAATTCGCGGAGGTTCGTCACGTGCTCTGGGCGCTCATATGGCGGTGGTCGATGACGGTCTGTACTGCGGCTACGTCTCCGGCGGTTGCACCGAGGCAGCTGTGGCTGCCGAAGCCTTGCAGGCGATATCCAAAGGATGTGATCGGTTCGTCATGCTGGGCGAGGGCTCCCCGTTCTTCGATATCGTCTTGCCATGTGGAGGTGGGGTCACCGTCTCCGTTCACGTTCTGCGAGACATTCGACCGATCCGAAGTGTGATCGAAGGTCTGGGCTGTCGTCGAGATGTTGGCTTGGCTTATAATCCGAGCAACCAATTGCTCTCCTTCGTTTCCGGAAAGGCTGACACCGGTTGGGGCGATGAGGCCTTTCTGACATTTTACCGTCCGGCTGTCCGTGTCCTACTTTCAGGACGCACGCTGGAGGTCGAGATCGCCGCCAAGGTGGCGCAGGCGGCAGGTTACGATGTCCTTCAATATGATGCAGCCATCGGCGAGCCACCTGACGACACGCTGATCGACGCCGACACTGCCGTTGCGCTTCTGCAGCACGATCTGGACCTTGAAATGCCGATCCTCGAAGTCGCCCTGCGCGGCCAGCCGTTCTATTTAGGAGCCTTGGGCAGCAGTCGGACTCACGAAAAGAGGATGGAGCGGCTTCGAGCACAGGGACATTCGCAGGACTCCATCGACCGGATCAAGGCGCCGATCGGCCTGTTCAGCCGCGCCCGTGACGCCCATTCGCTGGCGCTCTCGGTGGTCGCGGAGATCGCTGCTTGTCGCCAAGCCGTACTGATGTCGGCCTGAGCAACTTATATCCGGTGAGCGGACGTGTTGCTCGAAACCGGCAGAATTCTCCTCTCGCGTGGATCAAATGGCCACGAACATCCGTTTCGTTCCTGCGGCTCAACATCGCCAATGCTTTTCGAGAGCCCCAATGCTCTTCAGTCAAAGGAGATATCTCATGCGTTTTATCATCAATGGAGACGATATCGAGGTCAAGGCGG
This sequence comes from Hyphomicrobiales bacterium, assembly GCA_900472605.1. Classification (GTDB taxonomy): domain Bacteria; phylum Pseudomonadota; class Alphaproteobacteria; order Rhizobiales; family Rhizobiaceae; genus Rhizobium. The sequence continues at coordinate 45,740 of UCJD01000005.1, forward strand.
ATATCCGTACCTCGTTGCTTGATCTCATGCGCAATTATCTGGGTTTGATGGGGACCAAGAAGGGTTGCGATCAAGGTGCATGCGGCGCCTGCACCGTTTTGGTGGACGGCGAGCGCATCAATTCCTGTCTGGCGCTGGCGGTCCAGTATCAAGGCCGCAGCATCACCACGGTTGAAGGGCTTGCGGTCAATGGTAATCTCCATCCGCTGCAGCAAGCCTTTATCGAACATGACGGCTTTCAATGCGGCTATTGCACACCGGGCCAGCTCTGTTCCGCCATCGGGATGGCGGGCGAGATCGAACGCAACATCCCAAGCGTCGTGACCGGCGATCTCACCACAGCCGATACCCCGATCGACGAGCGTGAAATCCGTGAGCGCATGAGCGGCAATCTCTGTCGATGCGGCGCCTACAACGGCATTGTCGAAGCAATCTCAGAAACGTTGACCCACCTGACGGCTGCTCCGACCGACGAAAGGGTGCGGGCATGAATATCTTTTCCTATCAGCAGGCGTCGGACGCCTCTTCTGCGATCACCCTGAAGAAAGCCGGCCCGGCCACGAAATATCTTGGCGGCGGCACAAACCTCGTCGATCTGATGCGTGAAACGGTTGAACAGCCGGACATGCTCGTCGATGTGACGCATCTGCCCGGCGACATCGAAAAGCGTGCCGACGGCAGCCTTCTGATCGGCGCTGCAGCGAAAAACACGGCGCTAGCCGCGCATCCGGCGGTTCGGTCCGATTTCCCGTTGCTTTCGCGCTCTATCCTGGCGGGCGCGAGCGCGCAGATCCGCAACGTCGCAACGGTCGGAGGCAATATTCTGCAACGCACCCGCTGTCGCTATTTTTACGACAATGCTGCGCGCTGCAACAAACGCCAGCCACAGGCAGGATGCGACGCGCTGGAAGGGTTCAATCGCTACCACGCAATTCTCGGAGCGTCCGATAGCTGTGTCGCCACTCATCCGTCGGACATGTGCGTCGCTCTCGTCGCGCTTGATGCCGTGGTTCATCTGCAGGGACCGGCGGGTAGCCGCAGCATGCCGCTGGTCGAACTGCACCGTCTGCCGGGCGATCGTCCAGAAATTGAAACGGAACTGCAGGCTAATGAACTGATAACGGCTATCGAAATCCCGCCGCTCGGCTTTGCACACCGCTCGACCTACCGAAAGGTTCGCGATCGCGCCAGCTATGCCTTCGCGCTCATATCGGTCGCGGCCGCGCTCGATATCGACGAAAGGGGCCAGGTGCGTGACGTGCGCCTCGCGCTCGGCGGCGTTGCCCACAAGCCATGGCGAGCCATAAAGGCGGAAGCCGCGCTGAAGGGACAGCTAGCCGGCACGGAAAGCTTCCGCGCTGCCGCCGAAGCCGAACTCGCCGATGCCGTCGCTCTCAGCGAAAATGGGTTCAAGATCGAACTGGCGAAACGCACGATTGTCGCAGTGCTTGATGAATTGAAGGGAGACAACGCATGAGCGTCCAACCTGAAGCCGAGAACAGCAAGCCCGGCCGCTGGCAGCCTGCCGTCACGCCCGATCCGATGCTGCGCAAACATGGTGCTCTCGGACAGCCCGTCTCGCGTGTCGATGGTCCTTTGAAGGTACAGGGAAAGGCGCGTTTTGCCGCCGAGTTTGCTTATGAAAACATAAGCTATGCGGCACTTGCCTTCAGCAGCATTGCGCGCGGACGCATCACCGAACTCCAGACTGCGGCTGCGGAAGCGGCGCCGGGCGTCATTCTCGTCATGACCTATCACAACGCGCCGCGCATGAAGGCGCCGTCGTTGATGATGTCTTCTCCGACGGCCGCCGGCGCCAGCGACCTGCCGGTGATGCAGAATGACGAGATCCACTGGAATGGCCAGCCCATCGCCCTCGTTCTGGCCGAAACGCAGGAGCAGGCGGATTATGCGGCATCGCTGATCAAGGCGAGCTACGCAAGCCTGCCTGCCGTGACTTCGTTCGATGAGGCGAAACAAACGCCCCGGCAGTTGGAAACGCTGCTTGGTCAGCCGCCCCTGCTGGAGATCGGCGATGCCGAAAAAGCGCTCGCCAAAGCAGAGGTCAAGGTCGATCTGACCTACCGGACGCCGCGGCACAACCACAATGCCATCGAACTGCATGCGGCGACGGTGGCCTGGAATGGCGATGCGCTGCACTTGCATGATGCCAGCCAGTTGATTGATCTGACTGCTGGCCAACTCGGCGATATTTTCGGCCTTGAACCCGGAAAGGTCCGCGTGACCTCGCCTTATGTCGGTGGCGGCTTCGGCGGCAAATGCCTCTGGGATCATCAGATCCTTGCCATCGCGGCCTCCAGACTCGCCGAGCGGCCGGTGCGCATCGTGCTCTCGCGCGAAGGCGTGTTTCGCATCGTTGGCGGTCGCACGGTGACGGAGCAACGGGTTGCACTCGGGGCGCGGGCAGATGGGACACTGGATGCACTGATCCACACAGGCACCGCGGCAATGACCCTGCACAATTCCTGCCCGGAACAGTTCACCTTTCCGGCTCGTCATCTCTACGCGGCCAAGACATTCAAGCTTGCCCAGGATGTAGCCGACATGGACATGCTCGCCAACACTTTTATGCGCGCACCCGGTGAGTCCGTTGGCACATTCGCGCTCGAATGTGCGATCGACGAGTTGGCGGAAAAGCTAGACCTCGATCCCATCGAACTGCGCCGCCGCATCGAGCCGGAAAAGGATCCAACCACAGGCAAGCCATTTTCGTCACGCTATCTGATCGAAGCCTATGAAAAAGGTGCGGAGCGTTTTGGCTGGCGGAATCGCAACCGGGCGCCGCGGCAGACGCGCGAGGGCGAATGGCTGATCGGCATGGGCTGCGCCACCGCGACCTATCCCTATCATCGCTTCCCTGGTGGCGCTGTAAGGATCAGGCTGACAGCGGAAGGTCGCGTTACTGTCTCAACCGCGGTACACGACATGGGTATGGGGACGGCGACTGCCCAGGCTCAGCATATCGCTGCTCGCCTCGGAATACCGATGGAAAGCGTCACTTTCGAATATGGCGACAGCAGCCTGCCACGTGGCGTGATTGCTGGTGGATCGACCCAGACCGCATCGATCGGGGGTGCGGTGATCGCGGCGACGGAAGTCTTCGCCGAGGAGTTGATCAAGCTTGCCGGCAACGATTCGCCATTGGCCGGGCTGTCTCTCGTTGACGTCGAGCCACGCGATGGTGGTCTCGGCCACCGCGATGATCCGGACCGGTTCGAGAGCTATCAGTCCATTCTGAGCCGCGCCGGCCGGAATGAACTCGTCTGTCAAGCCGAGGCGCCGCCGCCGGCGGAAATGGAAGCCTTCTCCATGCACTCGTACGGCGCTCAGTTTTGTGAGGTGCGCGTGAGCGCTTTCACCGGTGAAATCCGCGTCTCACGTTTTCTCGGTTCCTTCGACGCCGGCCAAATCCTGAACGCCAAGACTGCAACCAGCCAGTTCAAGGGCGGTATAATTATGGGCATCGGCCTGGCGCTTACGGAAGAGACGAATTTCGACGAACGGAGCGGCCGGATCATCAATGCTTCGCTGGCTGAGTACCATGTCCCGGTGCAGATGGACGTTCCAAAGATCGACATTCTCTATGCCAACACGCCGGATCCGCAAGCGCCCATGGGCGCACGCGGCATTGGGGAGATCGGCATTACCGGCGTGGGCGCGGCTGTAGCCAACGCGGTTTACAATGCGACCGGCATCCGGGTTCGCGACCTGCCCATCACCCTCGATAAGGTCCTGCGGGAAATACCTGCCGGCGTCTAAGGGGATTTCGTGCTTTGGTGAAGGAGAATGGACAGGCAGCGGTGCTAACGCCTTCAGTGCTATATCAATTCTGGTATCAATAGTTGAGTTTCGGATACCAGTCCGTACCCCGGCCGGCAGGCGTCATGTCCAGAATGTTCCAAAGGGGCGCGATATCGACCGCGCCTCGCGGATCCTGTCCGGGATCTGCGGCCTCCGCAGGCATTTCGCCGTTGTAAAAAACGCGAATCTTGTCTCCGTCCTTCTGATAGACGGTGAACGCCGGATATTCATATCCCTTGTCGTCGAGCAGTCCAAGGTCTCTGGCATAGTTCTCGCCAACGGTCTGCACGAAATCGAGGTCGCGCCAGCCGCGCTCGATCGCGAACGCCCGCTGCCTCTCGACCGGGCTGCGGCCGAGGATCTTGAACGCGACCCGTTGCTTCACGTCGGCACCGTTGCCGTTGGCGCCTCCGAGAAAATTCGTGCACATCGGGCACGGTCGCTCGCGCTCAGGACCGAACATCCAGAAATAGGTTACCAGTGTATCGTGATTCCCGAATAGGTCGACCAAGCCCACCTCGTTTCCGTCTTCGTCCTTGAAGCGATAGTCCTTCTCGACGACCGGGCCTGGAGGAAGTCGCTTACGCTGGTCCGCGAGTCTGGTGAGATGTCGCCGGACTTCGATCTCTTCCGCCAGCAAGGCTGTCCTTGCCGCAGCGTACTCAGCGGTTTCGTTCGAAAATCTGCTCGCGCGTTTAGCCGCGAGTTCGTTTGCAGGCCTCAGTTCGCTCATGTGGTGCTCCTCCCTTGCTCCGCTTCTCTACGTCACATGTCACTAGACGCGCGACGGCTACTATTTCCGACAAAGACAATCCGATTTTTTCGACGGTTTTGTACCGGCCGCCTGTAGTCTGTTGATGTCAAGCGCATACGACGTCGTCTCTGCCACATGGCGATTGATATTAGGTGCTCTATCATGCCACCACACCGCGAGACGTTCGCCGAGCACGACCCTTCGCGGCATCGACTGCAGTACAAGCCCGCCCGCAGCCGCGCATCGTCTTCGCCCGCTTCCTCTCACCACCCTTCGAGCGGCTATTTCCTCCGCCACCAAGCGAGTACAAATTGATCCGCTCGGGTCAGGGTCCGTCGTTCTTCAGAGCCGGCCGCGGGCAATGAGCGTGCGTCCACAGGTGTGTTCGTCTGCGCAGCCATCAGTCATCCGCTGCCTTTGTCAGATCGAGTTCGATAATGACCGGCGCATGATCGCTCGTGTGTTCCCAGCCTCGCGGCTTCCTGCGAACGTCTGCCGACTTGAGGGACGAGGCGAGGGCAGGACTAAGCAGGAAATGGTCGATCCGCAGCCCGGCGTCGCGCTCAAAAGAGTTCCGCCAATATTTCCAGAAGGTGTAGATGCGCTCGTCTGGATGAAGATGCCGGACGGCGTCGGTCCAGCCTTGTGCGACAAAATCCGCATAAGCTCTGCGGACCTCCGGTCGGAACAGTGCATCATCCAGCCACCGCTCAGGCTTGTAAACGTCAAACTCGGTTGGCATGACGTTGTAATCGCCAGCCAGTACGACGGGCACCTGCAGTTCGAGCAGTTCCGCGCCATAATCATGGAGACGTCGGAACCACGCAAGTTTGTAATCCCACTTCGGGCCGGGGGCGGGATTTCCATTAGGTAGATAGAGGCTTCCAATCAGGATACCGTCGACGGCGGCTTCGATATAGCGGCTTTGTGCGTCGTCCGGATCGCCCGGCAGACCCCTTCTCGTGAGATGCGGCTCCTGGCCTCGTGTCAGGATCGCGACGCCATTCCAGCTCTTCTGCCCATGCCAAACCGCACCATACCCGGCTTTCTCAAGTTCCTTATGTGGAAATTTATCGTCGGCGGTCTTCAGTTCCTGAAGGCAGACAACGTCGGGCCTGTCCTCCTTCAGCCATTTCAGGAGGACGGGCAATCGGCCTAGGACGCCATTCACATTGTACGTGGCAATCTTCAAGAGATCCCCGATCAAACGTTTTGCGCCTCGTCCGGCGAACCCTCGATAAATCCTCACCCAGTGCCGACCCTTGCCTCATGCAGTGGGTGGCCTTCGTCAGCGCGTCGCTCCGAATGCGAAGGCGAGCGCAGCGACAATTGCGACCGCCGCAATCGGACGCCCGCGAATCCGCGCCTCGATGTCCCACACGTAACCCCGGACTTCGGACTTCGCGAGTGACGTCGCTCCCGAAGCGATTTCGCTTGCGGTTTCGCCCAGGCGATCAACGTCGCGTCCAAGGGCGCGCACGCCATGTCGGCGAGCGCGGACGCCGTCGAACGCATGACGACCTTCGCCCGTCGATCGGAGCGCCTGGTCGACCAGCGGATAATCATCCTCTCCTTCCGATTTCTGACTTACGCGGCCGGCTGCGTCAGTGTCTGCTCGTCCAAAGGGTACTGCGGTTTGCGTGGCGGAAACAGGATCGGACGCGGGGAAAGTGTCTTCGAGCCCTGTCTCGAGATCGCCCTTAAGGGCTCGTTTGCGCTCGGTTGCCTGCTGGATTTCCATCGATTGTGCTGCGGGGGAATTCTTAGGGTCTGGCATATCCGTTCTCCTATGTGCGGGAGGAAGTCCGGCGTCATCTCTAAGTTCGTACCTGCTGGACATTATCATCAAGCGCGTTCGGGGCCGTCGAAGAGATCGATAGGACTAGCAATACGAAGCCCTGCGACTGCATGACGATGAGATGAAACAAGCGCAAAGTGCGCGCAACGGTGAAGTTTCCACTCCGGGCAGGTCAGGGTTCGAATGTCTCTAAAATCGGTCGCGCACCACGATATAGCGCGCGTCCGGTGTTTTGAGGTGTGATTCGACGTTTCGTTTAGCTGTTTACCGACTGCCCGGCAGGCTCTGACGCTGACGGAGATCATCGATAGACTGGCTTTGGGTCATTCCGTCTTTTACGGGTCGGTCGCCTTCGGAAACGTCGCGCTGGTGACCGGTCGGGAGAACGTCGTCTACCACGTCTGCAGGAAGTTCTCCCGACAACTCGTAGGTTCGAACCCTGTTTGAACTTGGTTCAGCCCTCCTTGCATAGTGCCCGACACCTGTTGAAGAGACGGCCGCAGCATCGGATTGGAATACGTCGTCCTTCGAACCAACTACCTGCTGCTCGCGGGTCTCCGTCCATCCTTCCGTTCGCCAGAGATCGGCGCGTTCGTCCATGTCGATCGCCCCTTGGTCGTCCAAAATGGCGTGGGCGGCTTCATAGGTCGCGTCGTCGATCGAAGCCGACACGAGGAAGCCGCCGCGGCGAAGGCCTTCGGCATAAACGTTGCGGTCGTCGTCGGGGAACAGGAAGTCTTCGAGCGTCGCCCAGAAACCAGCATGCTCAGGGGCTGGCGATCCCTCGGACTCGGCCTCGTAACCGGGCATCATCCGTACGTCTCCGACCCCGGCCTCCTTCAATCGCTTGATGGCATTCTCAGCTTCGCTGCGGCTGTCGAAGAACGCGGTCACCGTGTTCGTGGCGCGGTTGCCGGAAAAGCCGGGGGCGCTCTCATTGTAGGTGCTTGTCATGGGTTATCTCCTCCGAGTTCACATTTTCAGCGAACGAATGGGAGAGATGAAAGTTCCGGGAGTGATGCGCGGGCCGCAGTACGTGATTGTCGGTTAGATGGTGAGTGCGGTGCCGGACAGGTGGGGCGCTCGTCTGCCAATTCGTTGGCCACATTGGGAAACGGGAAAAACCAGTGCGTTCACCATCCCTGTCACGTCCCGTTGACACGGCCCGCGCTCAGAGAGGGAATGCCGGCGCCAGATGAAAGTTCCACGATCACGCCGGCCTTGCCGGACCTGCAACCGCCTCCATGTTTCTCGAAACAAAAATGATGGAGCAAGCAGTGGCGGAATGGCTAAGCGGAATCGGTGTTCATGCAGATATCATCGAGGATCTGGCGGTATTGCTGGTCGCCTACGTCCTTGCGCTTCCGATTGCCTGGGACCGTGAACGGAACGAACGGAGCGCCGGGCTGCGGACCTTTCCGCTCGTCGCCATCGCTGCGTGCGGGTTTATTCAGGCGGCAGAGACGATTACGCGCGAAAATGCCGAGGCAACGGCACGCATCGTCGAGGGCCTGATCAACGGCGTTGGATTCATAGGTGGCGGTGCAATCCTGGTCGGCAAGGCGAGCATTCGCGGCACCGCGACGGCCGCCAGTCTTTGGGCGACCGGCGCAATCGGCACGGCAGTGGGGCTTGGTGCCTACGAGACTGCGATCGTGCTGTCCATCGTCACCTTCGCGACGCTGCGGGTCATGACAAGCTTCAAAGTCGAAGGCAATGAAAGCTCGGCGGTTCTCACCGTTTCCGACGAGAACACCGAGCAAAACAGGTGAATAGTTCGGCGTGGCAAGCAAATCGCGAAACTTATGGACGCCGTGGACTAACAACCCGTGTTTAGAACTTCCAGTTCAGCGATGGATTGCCGCGAACGAATCGCTCGGCCTTGTCGATGATCGACTCGTTCGCCAACGGCTTTTGACCGACCATCTCCAATCGAGAGTTGCCGAACACTGATGTTCCCTCGGAACATGCGAGACGGTCCCGCGTTCATGTGATAGGAGAACACGCGCACATGACCGAGACTTGGCGAGACGACCTTCGGCCGGAGCTTGAGGACTGCGTGGACACCTACGGCGTCCGTGGCGCGAAGCAGACTGACGTTTACAAATCCATTACCCAGGAAATCGAAAGTCTGCGGACGGCTTACGATCACGATCCGGACCCAGCCGAGGATCGCCCCGGTGCGGAAGCCGAGGAGCCGTTGAACGAGTGGCCGGGTGCGCTTCCTTGATAGAGGTGAGCGCTGAACGGCACGCCCCGATCGAACGACGTCGAGCTAGGTTGGTCACATAATCGGAGACGACGAATGTTTACGCACGTGATGATTGGCAGCAACGACCTCGAATTGGCGAGGCTTTTCTACGACGCCACTTTCGTCGCCCTGGGAGGCAAATCCGGCGAAATGGATGCGAGAGGCAGGCTCGTATATGTCCACGATGGCAGCCGACTGATGATCACAACGCCGATCGATGGCAAGCCAGCGACCGCGGCTAACGGTGGGACCATCGGCATCGCTGCCTTGACGCCGCCTGGCATGCCGCCGGCGCCGCAAATGGCGGGACAGCGATCGAGAGCCCGCCTTCGAAGCGGCCGAACGGGTCGTTCGTCGCCTACCTTCGCGATCCCGACGGAAACAAACTGAGTGCACGCACTCTTCCGTCCGCGTGATTTAGGCGACAGAGATTATCCTTATGACCCGTATATAGATTATGGCGCGTCTGCGTCCTATAGAGATGGCTGTCCTTCCATGCCTGTTCACCCAGCCGCAGCGGCGCCCGCGTGGCCTTTGATGCCCCTATCGACCGGCGCTCGCCAACTCCTTGCAGCCTGAAACCGGGTATCCGATCTTCAACGAGATGGATGAAACATCGGACTCTCTGCCTGTCCTGAACCATCGACATCACCATGTCCGACCATAGCGCAGGCCTCCTTCTGTTTCGACGGATGTCCGACGTAGTCGAGGTTCCCCTCGTCCATCCCGGCGGCCCGTTCTGGGTGAAGAAGGACGAGGGCGCTTGGTCAATCCCGAAAGGCTTGGTCGATCCAGGCGAGAGCGACGTCGACGCGGCGGTACGCGAGGAACTGGGCATCGACGTCGATGGAGAGTTCTTAGCTCTGGGCGAGTATCGACAGCCCAGTGAAAAGACCGTCCTAGCATGGTGTGTCGAAGCCAATCCGCTGATCGAGATGCACGATATCAAGAGTTCGACTTTCTCGATGGAATGGCCGCCGAAGTCAGGACATAAGAAGAGCTTTCTCGAGGTGGATCGCGCCGGCTGGTTTTCCGTGGAAGATGCGAGCGCGAAGATAATCAAGGGCCAGCGCCTTATGCTTGAAGCACTTCAGCGGCATCTGGGATAGCTATCAGAACCCGATGCCTCAATGGCCGCCATAAGGCATGCATTCACCGGTGGGCAGCCATGACTTGCACCTGCCGCAGCGCAGGGCCATCTGCAGGTCACCGCCGACAATTCATCAGAGCCACCGCCGCGACCAGAAGTCTGCGAGCGAGGAGATCGTCATGCATGGAATTTCGAAGACCCTGACCGAAATGACGCTGGTCGAGCGCTCCAGCTTGCTTGAGACCGTCGCAGACGCCCTGGAGGCGAGCGCGGACAAAGCCGAGGAACAAGGCGACGCTACCTTCGTGAAGAACTCTATGTGCGTCGCGAACACGATCCGCGGCATGTACGGCAACCTCGGTGCTGCCGATCTTGCTGCTGCCGAACTCCTGTTGGAGCAGGGCATCATGCTCATGCATGCCCACGCCAATCGAAATAAACCAAGGATCCTTCACTAGACGGACAGGTGGGGGGCGGCCGCCGCCTCGTCTGATTTCCAACCCAGTGGCAGATGCCGCCACCGACGCCATCGCGTCTTCCATCGCTTCGTGACATCTGGGGAAAGCGTCGGGATGGTCTACGAAGGGAGGCAATGAATTACGGTCATGAGATCGAAATGTCATCCAAACCCAAGTCGTCAAGGGGCCGATCTTGAACGCAAAGCCGACATCCCCATCTCAAGATGGAATTCCCCGGAGCTGCAATATGGACGACCCTTATCCTCACGGCCGTGTTTGACGACGACATGATGGAAATCTCACCGCCGAAGAGGGAAGCCTGCCCGAACGGGTTGAACTCGCGTTGCGACTGCTGCGGACGGCTGGCCGCGATTGACGAAGACTGCTGTGGGATTTGTGAAGACTGTCTCTTGCCGTGAACGCCACCTCTATCACGGCTACGCCGGATTTTGAGCGGGCGCTTGCTGCGTTTCCCGAGGGATATGTCGCGGGCCATTTTCATGGGCGAAGATGGGGATCGACCGTCAAGCGGTCCGATGACGGCCGTCGTGTCTGGCTTTTCGCCGAGGAGCTAGGCGGAGTGGAGATCGTTTCCTTTAATCTGTATCTCCTCTCCAGCGACCGAACTATGCTGAAGCCCTGCGAGATGGCGTCGAAAAAGGTTACGGAGTTCGTCATCGGGTTCGTGCCAGACGGCAAAAACTAAGCGCGACGATGTGCGCTGTCCGCGTAAAGTTGAGGTGTTGGGCCTCGGCCTCATCAACTGTCACGGCGCGTCCAAATGCGTCACGATATTGCTATTTTGTCCACGCTGGCCGCGCGGTGGATGAGGAAACTGAGGGGCTGCTTGACGAAGTAGGCGGCGACCTTCTTGATCGATCTTTCGGTCCTACCGCGCTCATCGACAAGCACTGTCTCGATGCGTTCGCAAACAGTGGGACCATGACGGGTATTCCCAAAGAACGCCATTCAACCCTCGACTCGATCGGTAGCGTCGGTTTGGTGACCTGCGACTGCTACCTCGCGGTTCGCAATCGGACAGAGAAAACAAAAACTTCCGCAACAACGGTGCGCTCTGAGAGTTTCGTCATCATCGGAACCACAGGAGGCCAACATGTCAGACGACCGCACCCTCACGATCCGCGCGAATTTTGAAACGCGTGAAGCTGCAGACCTCGCGGTAGAGCATCTCTTGCAGAAGCTTGGCATTTCCAGGCCTAACGTATTCGTGCAACCTGCTGCAACGGCCAACACGTCCGGATCGAAGGCCTCGGGCGGCGACGCGGCGCACGGCGGCGGCACGCGCGATGACGCGCTCCTTGCAGGCGACGTCGTGGTCTCCGTTGACATCGCCGCCAGTCAACTACCCAAGGTCAACCGGATTTTCGGGGATCTGGGCGCGATGCGCGTCTTGAGGGATTGACAGATGGAGCGCGTTGCATTTGACGGACCTGCACGCAAGATCCTGATAACCGGGGCGAGTGTCGCCGGCAATGCATTTGCGTGGTGGCTTGCGAAACGAGGATTCGACGTCACCGTCGTCGAGCGCCATGCCCACTTCCGTGACGGCGGACAGAACGTCGATGTTCGTGGTGCGGGCCGCGAAGTCCTCAAAAAGATGGGGCTCGAGCAGGCGGTAGCCGACAGCGGCACCGGTGAGACCGGCGTTCGGTTTGTCGACGCGGACGACAAGACTGTCGCGCAGTTCGACGTTGATGAGCTTGGCGCCGATGGTCCGACGGCCGAGCTCGAAATCCTACGTGGCGATCTTGCGCGCATTTTCTATGACGCGTGCGGCGAGGGCGTGACGTTCAGGTTCGACGATACCATCGAAGCCGTCGCAGAGACCGGGGACGGTATAAACGTACGTTTCAAAAGCGCTGCCCGCGAGGAGTTCGATCTTGTCGTCGTCGCCGAAGGCGTCGGCTCCGTCACCCGTGAGCTTGTCTTCCCTGATGAGAACAAGCCCAGATGGCTCGACGTGACAATGGGCTACTTCACCATTCCCAAAGCTGTGGGTGATGGCAGCCTCTGCCGCATCTTCACGGCCGGCGAGGGACGGAGCATCTGGTTGCGACCTGACAACAAGGGCACGACACGGGCTATCCTCACCCTTCAAAAAGAGTCCGATGGAGACGATAGGCTCACCCGTGAGGAGCAGGTCTCGTTTTTGCGAGAGCGTTTCGCCGGCGTGGATTGGGAAGCGGATCGTGTTCTGCGTGGACTGGAGACGACGGATGACCTCTACTTCGATGTTCTTCGTCAGGTGAAAATGGAGCGGTGGTCAAAAGGTCGGGTCGTGCTGACCGGCGACGCGGCATGGTGCGCGACGCCGATTGCAGGAATTGGAACCACTCTTGCGATCGTCGGCGCCTATGTTCTGGCAGGCGAACTGTCTCGGTCTCCTGACATTCAAGAAGCGCTGAAGCGTTACGAGGAAACCCTGCGGCCCTACGTCGAGAAGGGTCAGAATGTGCCGAAGTTTGCTCCGAAAATGCTGCAGCCACAAACATTGCTGGGTGTCGCCGTGCAGCGAGGCGTTCTGCGCATTGTCGACACGCCGGGCATCAAGCAGCTCGTAACCAAACTGTTCGTATCCAGCGCCGATGACTTCGAGTTGCCCTTGTACGAAAAGGCTCCGGCATAGTGCAGAAGCTACGTCTTGCAACAGTCTCCGCCACAAATAAATCATTGGAACTTCTAGGTTTTCTGCGGGTTTCCGATTCATCCA
>UCJD01000006.1:2500-5000 GCA_900472605.1 Hyphomicrobiales bacterium
ACAATCCTTATGGATTGTCCGAGACGTCCGAGCCCAGTTCCAATGACGTCGTGAATGGCCTAGCCGGCCGGAAGCGAAAGAGGGTCTGGAGGTAGGAAGGAAGCTTGTCGCTCTGGGTTTGTCATTGTTGCCGTCCTTCGGGATGGTTCTGATGACGACTTGATGACCGTTGCCTGACCGCGCGGTCCTGGATTTAATCTCGAGAAGCTGGTCTTAAAGACAGACTGCAAGCGAACTGCTCGGCGTAGTTCCAATAAAGCAGATCTGTCGAACACGTCGATGGCATTGTTGGATTGGTGGGGTTGTAAAAGGTAACCCTGCCTGTTGTCGTTTCCTGATGGAGGCGGACAACGAGATGATGAGCATTGGCAATGAGAACGATTAAGTGTCGTAAGGGCATTTGGTGGATGCCTTGGCATGCACAGGCGATGAAGGACGTGATACGCTGCGAAAAGCCGTGGGGAGCTGCGAATAAGCTTTGATCCATGGATATCCGAATGGGGAAACCCACCTTAGATACCTAGAAAATCTGTTTTGTAGGCTTTGATCTTTCGAGGGACTTCCTTCGTAGGGCAAGGCCCGTCGGCCCTTTTGGGCCGCGCCGTCCGCAGGCCTTCGGGCCGTGAGGACAAAACAGGTTTCTAGGTATTGTTAAAAGGTATCAGCCCCTGAATAAAATAGGGGGTTTGAAGCGAACTCGGGGAACTGAAACATCTAAGTACCCGAAGGAAAGGACATCAACCGAGACTCCGCAAGTAGTGGCGAGCGAACGCGGACCAGGCCAGTGGCAATGAGGAATAAAGTGGAACCTTCTGGAAAGTTGGGCCGTAGCGGGTGATAGCCCCGTACGCGTAGAACACTCATTGTCCTAGAGTAGGGCGGGGCACGTGAAACCCTGTCTGAACATGGGGAGACCACTCTCCAAGCCTAAGTACTCGTGCATGACCGATAGCGAACAAGTACCGTGAGGGAAAGGTGAAAAGCACCCCGACAAGGGGAGTGAAATAGAACCTGAAACCGGATGCCTACAAACAGTCGGAGCCCGAGAGGGTGACGGCGTACCTTTTGTATAATGGGTCAACGACTTAGTGTAACAAGCAAGCTTAAGCCGGTAGGTGTAGGCGAAGCGAAAGCGAGTCTGAATAGGGCGATTTAGTTTGTTGCATTAGACCCGAAACCGAGTGATCTAGCCATGAGCAGGTTGAAGGTTGGGTAACACCAACTGGAGGACCGAACCCGCATCTGTTGCAATAGATTGGGATGACTTGTGGTTAGGGGTGAAAGGCCAATCAAACTCGGAAATAGCTGGTTCTCCGCGAAATCTATTTAGGTAGAGCGTCGACCGAATACCCTGGGGGGTAGAGCACTGGATGGGCTATGGGGACTCACCGTCTTACTGATCCTAACCAAACTCCGAATACCCAGGAGTACTAGTCGGCAGACACACGGCGGGTGCTAACGTCCGTCGTGAAAAGGGCAACAACCCTAACCTCCAGCTAAGGTCCCCAAGTCATGGCTAAGTGGGAAAGGATGTGAGGATCCCAAAACAACCAGGATGTTGGCTTAGAAGCAGCCATCATTTAAAGAAAGCGTAACAGCTCACTGGTCTAAATAAGGGTCTTTGCGCCGAAAATGTAACGGGGCTGAAGCCATGCACCGAAGCTGAGGATGTGCACTTGTGCACGTGGTAGCGGAGCGTTCCGTAAGCCTGTGAAGGGACAGTCGTGAGACATCCTGGAGGTATCGGAAGTGCGAATGTTGACATGAGTAACGATAAAGAGGGTGAGAGACCCTCTCGCCGAAAGACCAAGGGTTCCTGCTTAAAGTTAATCTGAGCAGGGTTAGCCGGCCCCTAAGGCGAGGCGGAAACGCGTAGTCGATGGGAACCACGTTAATATTCGTGGGCCTGGTGGTAGTGACGGATTGCGTAACTTGTACGGACTTATTGGATTGTTCGTGCAGGGAAGCGGTTCCAGGAAATAGCTCCATCATTATAGACCGTACCCGAAACCGACACAGGTGGTCAGGTAGAGTATACCAAGGCGCTTGAGAGAACTATGTTGAAGGAACTCGGCAAATTGCACGCGTAACTTCGGAAGAAGCGTGACCCCATTTTACGCAAGTGAGATGGGGTGGCACAGACCAGGGGGTAGCGACTGTTTATCAAAAACACAGGGCTCTGCGAAGTCGCAAGACGACGTATAGGGTCTGACGCCTGCCCGGTGCTGGAAGGTTAAAGGGAGAGGTGCAAGCTTTGAACTGAAGCCCCAGTAAACGGCGGCCGTAACTATAACGGTCCTAAGGTAGCGAAATTCCTTGTCGGGTAAGTTCCGACCTGCACGAATGGCGTAACGACTTCCCCGCTGTCTCCAACATAGACTCAGTGAAATTGAATTCCCCGTGAAGATGCGGGGTTCCTGCGGTCAGACGGAAAGACCCCGTGCACCTTTACTATAGCTTTACACTGGCATTCGTGTCGGCATGTGTAGGATAGGTGGTA
>UCJD01000072.1 GCA_900472605.1 Hyphomicrobiales bacterium
ACTTCAGTCGGAGACAGGTCAGACCTTGGTCTGAGGTGAAGTGTTTTTTCTTAGTCCGCAGGGCGTTCTGCTGTAGGATTGAAAGCAGCAATCGCGGCGCTCGCATAGCGGAGTGACCGCACCACCGAGACGGGACGTTGCCATGACATTATTCGGCTCCAAAAAGCTGTCTCACATTCACCACGAGCTCCACAGCAATCTCCCATCCGAGCCTACTCTTCGAACCAAAGCCCTAGAAAGCCTGCTGACGGAGAAGAAGTTGCTCGACGCGGCGGCAATAGACGCCTGGATCGAGATGTACCGCGATGAAATTGGACGCAAGCGCGGAGCAGCCGTTATCGCGCGAGCCTGGACCGATCCCGGTTTCAAGAAAAGGCTTCTCGCGAACGGGACCTCGGCCATAGCTGAACTGGGCTTCGCTGGGCATGCCACGGGCCATCTCCAGGCGGTCGAAAACACAGCACAGGTTCACAATCTCATCGTATGCACATTGTGCTCTTGTTATCCCTTCTCGCTGCTCGGCCTGCCGCCGGCCTGGTACAAATCCAACGAATACCGTGCGCGGGCTGTTCGAGACCCTAGAGGCGTGCTCAAGGAGTTCGGAGTCGAACTTGACGCGGAGACACAGGTGCGCGTCTGGGACTCAACGTCGGAACGACGTTACCTCATCGTGCCGCAGAGGCCCACTGGGCTCGACGCTTTGAGCGAGGACGCGCGTGCACGTGCCTTTTCACGCCGACTGGGAGGCCCGGGCATTTGGCATCGTTCAGTCCTCAGCACTTGGCTCGGGATGGTCGATAGACTGGTTCCGGCATTGCCGCGAAACGATCGTACCCACGGACTACCTGACGCGACCGTATTTCGATCAGTGGATCACAACCCTCGCGGCACAGTTCGTCGATGAGGGCTATATTACGCTGGCTGAAATCAGGTCCGGCAAGTCCTCCTTTCTTCCTGAACCGCGTATGCAGCCGATACGGCCGAGGGTGCGCGCAACTATGTCATGAACCCTAAGCGCTATTCCTGCGAAGTTGGCACGGTTGCGTTGTTCTCACGTGGCGATTTTGTTCGATGTTCGGCATTGGGATCGCCCGGACATTCAAGATTGCCTGGATATGTTCGAGGACGCTGTGGTGTCGTCGATGCACATCACGGAGCCCACCGGCTTCCTGACGCATCAGCGCAAGGGAGTGGAAGAGCTGAACATCTTTACACAGTGAAGTTCGATGCGAGCGAACTCTGGCCGGAGGCGACGGATGCCGTCGACCAAGTGTTCGTCGACTTGTGGGAGAACTATCTTGAACCCGCATGACAATTTTGTTTCGAAAATACTGGTCACGAGGGATGGAGAGCCGCCGTTTCTGGAGCCTTGGCACGCTCAGGCGCTCGCCATGGCGGACCTTCTTGTCCAGTCTGGCCATATTTCCTCAGCATCTTGGACTAATGCACTGGGCGCGGAGATCAGAGCATCGGCCAAGAATGGGGCGGCCGATGTGTCGGAAACTTACTTTCGCGCTGTCCTATCCGCTATTGAACGGCTGCTCGCAGACAGCGGGAAGGTGTCACGGCCCGAACTCCACGAGCGCAAGCATGCATGGGAGCGGGCCTACTTGCGGACTCCCCATGGACAGCCTGTGAGCCTTGACTAGCGGTCACTGTCCCTCGTGACAGACCTATTGGTGGCAAGACACCGAAAGAGCCGCTCGACTGCCGCCAACTTAGCACGTGGAGCCCAGGGATTGTTTTTACACGATAGCACTAGCGGCTCCGGCTGCCGATAAGCCTGCTGAGGCGCCCAGGTGGAGCAGTGGCGTGGGCGGATGTAGACCGCCGCATCCTTGGGACAAAAATTCTGTTCGGATCGCATGCAGGTTTAGCGATTAGCATGGCGAAAGCGATAATGCTTCCTGAAAAGCCTCTGTAAATGGCGGTTGCGCATCAATCCCCGACAAAGACGAGGCGAGGTGCCGCTACTCAATACAAATGCAACCCTCGCACTTGTCCTGTCCGGGTGTTTCCCGTGACATGGCCAAGCTACCGCTGCATGGTAAACAAATTGCTATCGGCCTGAGGATATCTCCAATTTATTCGAACGACATGTAACATAGGAAATCACTGCCGCCTGTCGGTGATCGCGCCGAGAAGCACAAACTACAGGAGCCGGAAGGTGGATTACGATCCGGCTCCGTGGAGCGAACTTGGTTTCAGTTAGCGGCAAACCTTGGTTGTCCGCGAAACTCGCTCACCATCCCGATAGGTTACAACTCGTTTCGTGAAGCAAGACGGGTGGCGGCCATAATCTTCACGCACGACTCGTGCTCTCCGATCATTATCCCAGCCACGGTGCTCGCCTCGTTCCCAGCCACGATGCGGGCGAGGACCATCATCAGTACGAATGACGACGGTATCTGCGTAGGACGCCGCGGGGACGGCAATAATGGACGGGAAAGCTAGTGCGATAACAAGAATGGTTTTGTTCATTGGGCTTTACCTCGGGTTATTAGACCGCAGGTAAATGCTTGCTTGGTGTATCCGTTCCACTGAGAATCTCACCTCCGACTTCAGTCTGAGGGGACGTCGGACCTTTGGCGCACCAAACACGCCGTGCTTGACCGAGTTTATAGCCCATTCACGAAATATGAGGGTGACTGGGGAAATAAACTCCTGGCGCACCTCGAAATTCCGTCCTTGGATCGCGATCGAAGATTGCTGAAATATGGCGCAAGGCGCCCTGATTGATTACGTCCCAAAAGCCAGATGCATAACTTTAGGCTTAAACAACTCCCGTGCCGGCTGTGGCTTCCCAAAGAGATAGCCTTGCCCCGTTTCGCATCCGAGCCGTTGCAAGGTTTCGACCTCAGCCTTGCCTTCGATCCCCTCCGCGACGACGGCGAGCTTCAGACCATGCGCCAGCGAAACAACAGCTTTGACGATTTCCAGAACTCCCCCATCGGCGTTCATGACCCGCACGAAAGACTGGTCGATTTTCAACTTATCCAAAGGAAGGGAGGCCAGGTAGCTCATTGACGAGTAGCCCGTGCCGAAATCGTCAAGTGCTATGGAAATTCCTGCGCCTCTCAACCTACGCATTTTCTCGATAGTTGGTCCGCCTTGCTCCAAAAACGTGGACTCGGTCAACTCGAGGCAGAGACGCGACGCAGCCAAACCGGAAGCGGCTATAGCCTCCTGAACAATCTCCTCAACGTCGGACTGTGCGAACTGAACAGGGGATACGTTGACGGCCACTGTGGTGTGCTCTGGCCAATCGGCTGCCGTTGTGCATGCTTCTATCAGCGCCCAGCGCCCCATTTCGCATATAAGGCCTGTCGACTCTGCAATCGGGATGAATTCGACAGGCGAAATCAAACCAAACTCCGGATGCTGCCACCTGATAAGAGCCTCAGCGCCGATCAGCCGACCGCTTGCGAGTTCGATTTGTGGCTGGTACAGCAAGAAGAATTGGCTTTGTACGAGTGCCTCTCGCATGTCAGCTTCCAGACGCCGCGCTCGCGCTTGGCGTACGGCCGAAGCGGGATCATATTGCGCCCATTGCCGACCCGGCGCAGAGCGTACCAAATCCAGCGCGGACTCGGCGTACCTAACGCGGTTCTCAGCACTGTCATCAGCCGCCTGCGCAACACCAACCCGAACACCGACCGGGACTGAGGTGAACCCGACGGCAATTGGATCCTTAAACAGATCAAGAAGCCTCAAAGCGACACCTTCCGCCTCCTGAAGGTCCAGGGAACTCAAAGCGACTGCAAAAACGTCGCCCGCCAATCGGGCGATGAGGCCCTCGCCGAACTCTGAACGCAGGCGGGTGGCTATAGCCCTTAACACGTCGTCACCGATGTCCCGACCGAGGGTCGCGCAAACGCCAGAAAAGCGCTCGACGTCAAGCACCGCGATTTGGTAGGTTTCCTCGGACACATCAAGGCGTGCTGCGAACTCGCGACGATTGAGGAGGCCAGTGAGATCATCGTGCTCCGCCAGGTATCGCAGCCGCTCGTGATATAGTCGACGAGCTGTCACGTCTCGTAAAATGAGGCAGCCAGCAAAGCCGGCATCACTCTGGGTAGCGTCAGTTCGCTCGTTTGGCGAGATCGTTGTGACTGCCTCAAGATGAACCGTCTTCGCACCGACCTGCGTCGAGAACTCCATAGTGGTCGAATGAATTTCCGAAGGGTCGGCACAATGTCTTGCGATGAGCACCTGCACTGCTTCGACAACGGTAGGATCGGCATGGTCGAAAAGATCGTTACCGACCTTCGTATTGAATAGCTGCCTGGCAGATTGGCTGGCTTCGATAATTTTTAGGCGACTGTCAAACGCGATGACACCGTCGGAACTGTCTTGAATAATCCGTTCCATCAAACGGCGGGCATTTCGCCTCTCGACGTTTGCCACGACAATGAGCATTTGTCCGAAATCGACCCGTTCATTGAGGAACATCAGAAAGGAAAGCAACAAGATCAGCCAGGGTACGGCCGTTCCGATGATGAAACCGAACTCTTTTTGAAGAAGAAACGCGCCGATTTCGATCAGCAACCCCAACGATCCCGTAAGAATCGCCAAGCTTGCGATGCCGATCGAGCGCCAAGTCAGCGCGACCACGATCAGCACCGCGGAAAAAAACAACTCAAAGGGCATTTGGTTGAAGGTGCGAAGCTCCCTGTTCTGCAACAAGGTTTCGGCTGCAAGAATATGGATCATTGGACCAGCCAATACGCCATAAATCGGGACGGGAAAGATGTCCTTCAGTTCAGTGGCCGAAGCTCCAACAACAATCGACCGCCCTCTCAGCGCATCGGCACCCACATGACCGCTGAGCACGTCGGACAAAGAGAATGTCGGTACGGTATCCGGACCTATCGAAAAATCAATCAAAGACGACCCGGTATGCCTGTCTGTTTTTGCCAAAGTAGCCGCAGCGGATTGGGTAGGGACACCAGCAGACTCCTCTCCAAGCGAGAAGCGACGAACATTGCCATCCGGATCCAACTCAACATTTGCAAACACTGGCCATGACTTCTCGGCAATCAGGCCAATCGGTTTGGTGATCGTAGTTTCAGATCCCTTAGCCGTGACTTGCTGGCGGAAAACAGGGAGGAGCACACTTCCCCCAGCTCGGTCCAGAGCTGCAGCAAGCTTATTGTCCTCCGACATCTGGGAAGGTGTGCTGAAGTCAACGTCGATGAAAATGTCGCCAGCACCAGCAGCGGAAATCCGGTCGATCAGCTCGGCGTATACGCCACGTGGCCAAGGCCAGATACCTATAGCGTCCAAGCTCTTTTTATCGATGGCGATGAACGCGATCGTCCCGGAGGCACTGCGGGGAGCCATTTGAAATCGGTTCGCGACGAAGTTGTCGTTCCAATTCTGCACCATAAACATGCCGGTCGCGACCAACGGCGATGCTATCATCGTCACAATCAGAGCAAGTCGAAGAACAACGGATCCCGATCTACTAGCTAGCGACCTCCAGAGAGCCTTGGACTTGGCAATCACTTGTTGTTGCCCCTGCCGCCGTTACCATTTCCACTGTTTCCGTTTCCGCTTGCACCCCCATTACCATTTCCGTTCCCGTTATTGCCGTTTCCATTTCCACCGCCATTGTTGCCGTTGCCGCCACCGTTCCCACTGCCGCCGTCGCTGTTTCCGTTGCCACCGTTCCCGCCGCCGCTGTTACCGTTCCCACTTGCACCACCGTTGCCGTTTCCGTTTCCGTTATTTCCTTTGCTGTTTCCACCACCATCGTGGCCGCTGTTGCCACTTCCACTGGCGTTGCCAGCGTTTCCATTAGTGCTGCTTTTTCCACCCGCATTGTCGCTTTTCTTATCTGACGCGGCTTCACCTGAAGAGACGCGGGGAGCGGTCGCCGGCGCTTCGCTGAGCTTCACTTGCCCGATCGCAGGTATGCGCGCAGCCGAGCGTGGCACGCTGACAATGGATGGTTCGACTTGCCCCGACACCGACATCCCTTTCTTGCGATCGACAGTCGCGCTTTGGCGAGGCCCAATGTTAGAGCGCTGCCCGCTTGCAAATGAGGTAACTTCAACCAGTCCCCGATCCACTGAGACGGATGCCTTGGTCTTGCCAACCGTCACGTGAAAGATGGTTCCCTTAACTACGGCAGCCAGAAACGGCGTCTGAACCGTCGTGTGGGGCTGACTTCTCTTTTCAATCTCGAGGTCAACGGAACCGACCTGCTGAAGGATCTCAGTCTTGCGTGAGAAAAAGCCAGACGTTGTAATGGACGCAAGGGTGCTGGGTTGCAGCGAGATCGTTTCGACGCCTCGCGTAAGCTGCAGCCGCCCTCGAGGTCCGGTCGACAGCCATGCCTTGTTTGGAATCACATCCCCCACATGGACATCTGACCAATTCGCTCGATCGAGGGTAAACTTGACCTGATTTGTCGTTTTCGCGACATGCCAGTCGTCATCGGCAGCTTGCGCGCCACCGGAAGCAAACACAAGCACCAGGAAAAGAAGCCTAAAAATGAATGACATGTACTGTCCCCTAAATTGATAGGGGTATAAAGGCATGCTTCAGTTAAGAATGATTGTAAAGTGAGCCCCGGACTTAAGTCTGGTGCGCTAGCGTACAGGCGAGTTCGGCGGCCGCAGGTGTGATTCACATTATGGTTCTGCATTGACTTCAAGATTCAAAACAGCAGCAGATAGAGGAGTAGAAAGATAAAGCCGATGGGCGACGCGGTTGAAACCGCTCCATCGCAACATTGCCGTCTAAATACCCTTCTCTATAATGGAACTTCACTTCCTAACTAGCGAAAAAGCTTTTTGTTACTTAAGGATATCGAGCCAGAGATCATCGAATTACGGACGTTAACGGATTGAATCGCTGCTGGTATTTTGGTCGGCACGAATCTTAGTGTTGGCGTCGCTGAGCTCACAAAGACGGTTGATTGACAGCGGTGAGTACCCCCTCCGTCGGCGACGCGACGCCAAACCCACGAACATCGCATTCCTGCATTTCCCTCTTTTATTAGAATAAATCTAATTCTCTGGAAACTTTGCCCCCGCGCATAACGTTCCTACTTCCGGACCAGATGTTTTGGCGAAGCTCGGTCTCGGACACAGTAGCCCCAGGACCCCAATGCCTCCATCTGTGAAACTGGTCTCTATCGGGACCTCCCTGCCCCCGCATATCATCGATCAACGGGAAGCGGCTGCCGCGACATACGAAGCCTTTTCGTCCCGCTTTGCCGATTTCGAGCGGCTGGCGAAAGTCTTCGAAAGTTCTGGTATCCGTCGCCGCTATGGCGTCCGCCCAATTGACTGGTACCTCGACACTGCCGGATGGCCGGCCAGAAACGCGGCCTTTATCGAGGGTGCAAGCGCTCTCTTCGTTGAAGCTGCGAAGCGTTCCCTTGAAGCTGCGCAGCTCGCCGCGTCAGACGTCGATACGATCGTGACGGTCTCATCTACGGGTATTGCAACGCCTAGCCTGGAGGCGCGCGTTGGCAAGGAAATGGGATTTCGAGACGACGTCGAACGCGTGCCAGTTTTCGGTTTAGGATGTGCTGGGGGCGTCTCGGGCTTGTCGATTGCGGCGCGACTGGCAGCCTCGCGGCCTGGTTCAGTTGTGCTTCTTGTCGCTGTGGAGACCTGTACACTCGCGTTTCGTCTGGACAAGCTGACAAAGGCCAACATTGTCGCAACCGCTTTGTTTGGTGATGGTGCCGCTGCCTGCATAGTCAGGGCGGGCGACGCGGGAGTGGCTGAGATAGAAATGAGTGGCCAGCATACCTGGCGGGACACACTCGACATCATGGGATGGAGCGTCGATCCCGAAGGTCTGGGGGTTATTTTCGACCGCGCTATTCCACCATTCGCGGAGAGCAATCTTCGCCCCGCGATCGAGGCGATACTCTCAAAGTCCAATCTCACCGTTCAAGATGTTGACCGCTTCGCGTGTCACCCCGGCGGCGCCAAGGTCATTAACGCCCTCGAAGACGCCCTGACGCTCCAACGCGGGGCGCTCGACCATGAACGCAATGTTCTCTCGGAATTCGGAAATATGTCTTCTCCCACAGCCCTGTTTGTTCTTGATCGGCTTCTTGCCTCGGGTCTGCCGCGACGTACGCTGCTGACCGCGATGGGACCAGGTTTTACAGTGAGCTGTGTCTCGCTAGGGGAAACTTGATGATCTGGCCGATTCTATTGCTATCGGCTGTCACCGTTGAGCGCGTGGGTGAACTGTGGCTCGCAGGAAGCAACACTCGAGCATTGCTAAGACGAGGTGGTCAGGAGGTTGGCAGAGAGCATTACGGCTTGATCGTCGCGCTGCATGCGCTTTGGCTGGCAGGCCTGTGGATTTTGTCATGGAATGTCACGGTGGATTTAACTTGGCTCGCTGCGTTCGCCCTTCTCCAGGCTCTGCGGCTTTGGACACTGCTGACGCTCGGCACACGCTGGACGACACGTATTATTGTGGTGCCCGGGGAGACGCTTGTTGAGGCGGGGCCCTATCGCTTTATGCGGCACCCCAATTATGTGGTCGTTGCCGGCGAAATCGCAGTGCTTCCATTATGCCTTGGCCAACCGCTTTACGCGCTGGTATTCTCTATCGCCAACGCGACCGTTCTCGTTGTCCGTATCAAGACCGAGAATGCAGCGCTTTCAGGATCTCGACATGCTGCCCGCCGCTGATCTTTTGTCAGGTGTCCGCACTCCGTTTTCGGTGTGGGTCGGGTTCGTGGCAATGTGTGCCGGTATGTTTATGGCCATCCTCGACGTGCAGGTCGTGGCGACGTCGCTGCCGACAATACAATCCGCGCTTGAAATCGATCCGGACCGAATGAGCTGGATCCAGACCGCCTACCTGATCGCCGAGGTCGTCGCCATCCCGCTCACTGGCTTCCTTACCCGCTTTTTGACCATGCGCTGGTTGTTTGTAGCTTCCCTGATCCTTTTCGTGATCGCCTCGGCTGGTTGCGCTGCAAGCGGAAATTTCAGCGAGCTCGTCTCCTGGCGCGTGCTTCAGGGCTTCTCCGGCGGGACTTTGATCCCTTCAGTCTTTTCTGCCGTTTTCATCCTCTTTCCGAGCCAGCGACAGGCGCTAGCGACAACGATTGCCGGCGTCCTCGCGGTTCTTGCTCCGACGGTTGGGCCGATAGCAGGTGGCTGGCTCACCGAAACCTACTCGTGGCACTGGCTTTTTCTTATCAACCTGGCACCGGGAGTGCTCGCCGCTGTGGTGGCATCTCGAACCCTACCACGCCAATGCATCGATCGGTCAGCACTTCAGGGGTTCGACTGGGTATCGCTGATGTTAATGGCCGGAGCTCTTGCCACTCTTGAAATCGGCCTCAAGGAAGCACCGACGAGTGGGTGGATCTCGCTTTATGTGGTGGGCTGCCTGAGCTGCTCTTTTTTCGCTGGATCGCTTTTTACGTGGCGTTCCACAATGCGATCAACACCACTCGTCGAACTAGGCAACTTCCGTGACCGTAACTTTCTGATTGGCTCGGTCCTGAGCTTCATTCTTGGCATCGGTCTGTTTGGTTCCGTGTATCTTATGCCAGTCTTTCTGGCATTTGTTAGAGGACACGACGCTTTCGAGATCGGCATGACGATGCTGGTCACGGGCGTCGCTCAACTCGTCACGGCGCCGATTGCCGTTGCATTGGAGAAGAAAACTGACCCACGCCTACTGTCGGCGTGCGGATTCGCCTTGTTTTCCGTAGGTATTGCCATGAGCGCGTTTCAGGACCCGCAATCCGATTTTGATGCGATGTTCTGGCCGCAAATCGTTCGCGGTGTGGCTATCATGTTCTGCTTACTGCCTCCTACCCGCCTTGCCCTGGGTACGCTTCCGGCGCAGCGCGTTCCTGACGCAAGCGGCCTCTTCAACCTCATGCGTAACCTCGGTGGTGCGATCGGGATCGCCTTGATCGACACCATCATTTACACCCGCACTGACGTCTTGGGTCAAAAGCTCTGGAAGGGTCTCGAGAGTGGTGACCTGAAGATTGCAGCATTCATTGGGGCTCCAAATGGCATCGTCAGTGCTCATCAGTCTGGCGCGTTTGACGCTGACAAGACAGCAGTGCTTGACCCGTTGGTCCAGACGGCGAGCTCTGTCCAGGCGATCAACGAAGCATGGCTTCTCGTCGCTACCCTGACGGCCTGTGCAATCACCGCTCTTCCTTTCGCAACGCGGGTAACGCCCGGCGGAAATGAAGCCTAGCCGATCCGAGCCAATGATCGTGCGCCTAAGCCAAGATCGCGATGACGTACATTGCCCGTGCCAGCAACCGTGGACCCCGGTTACCTGAGATTTCGAAAAACGATCGTGACAATCGAGCCGGAAGGCAACATCTTTCTTTGCAGGCGGCCTTCGTGAATATGCACGATACGGCGGACAATCGTAAGGCCTATACCAAGGCTGTCTCCGGCACTCTTCACGGCGTTCACGACCCAATCTTTTGGATATTGATCCTCAACCGATAAGAAACCGGGCCCGACGCGAACCACGATGTGTGTGCCGGCCGGTGTGTGCCTGACCGCGTTTTCGATCAGGTTTCGCAAAGCATCGCGCAGGAGTGCAGCCACCCCCTGGATCACAGCAGCCTCTTCGGCAGTGACAAACCCCAAGGAATGGGCATTCTCGTAGACCCATGGCGCTAGCTGCTCGACCGTGGACGACGACAGTTCGACGAGCTCTACCGGTTCGAACACGCCGTGATCGAAACTCTCCAGGCGAGCGAGCGTCGTTAGTTGACCGACAAACTGCACGAGATCATCGAGGTCTGCCTCGACCCGCCTTGCACGGGGATGATCGATATGCCCAAGTTCCAGCTTCATCGCAGCAAGCGGCGTCCTGATTTCGTGGGCGATACCGGACGTCAACGTCTTTTGCGATTTCATCAGCTCCGCGACCCGTTCGAAAGCCCGATTGACGGCCACTGCCAGATGCGCGACTTCGCGCGGCATTTCGTCGAACTTCAGGTGCGAGTTGGAGTTCATGGGATCAATTTGGTCAGCCGCGTCAGCGGCCGCACGAACCGGTCTCAGCGCCTGCCGTACGGAAAGCAATGTCGCCCCAAAAACGAGAACGAAGAGGATACTCATCGGGACAACAAGGTGCTCGATAATCTCGTTCCAAAGAACCGCTGACACGACATCTCGCGGATCACCGAGAGTGGCAACATCTACGAGAAAACGCCGATCTCCAAGAATGACAGCGCGCCCGCCCACCAAAGACAGTGGCTTGCTAGGCTTCAGCGATCGTAGCCAGAAGTCCGGCCGATCTATATTTCTGGGCAGAAACCGGTCCTCACAGACGCTATCGCAAGACTCGAAGATGAGCGCACCGTTGGCGTCATGGATTCGCGCCATATAGCCCGTCCCATTCTCGCGGTACCGGTCCCGAAGACCCTCCGGCAAGGTGTAACGGACACTCCCATTCTCGACAGTAATGCCGGAAGCGAGACGCTCGGTCTCCTGCTCGACGTAGAGCCGTGAAAGCTCTCCAACGTTCCAGTAGTAGTCCGCGAAGACCACAACCAGTTGCACCAGCATGGCCAAAACAGCGAAGAAGGCGATGCGCCTGGTCAGGATAGATCCCAGCGTCGGGCGGGTGCGGCTCAATCACGAACCTCGCGCATCAAGTAACCCACGCCGCGGATTGTCTCGATCGACGATTGTGTGGGATGCCCTTCGAGCTTCTTTCGCAGTCTCGAAACCGCGAGTTCAACCGCATTACTGCTCCGTTCATCGCCGAACTCAGAGAAAGCGTGCTCGATCTTGGACTTGGCAAGCACCCTGCCCCCACTTCGCATCAGGAGCTCCAACAGGCTTTTCTCCGATGGTGCAAGGCCAAGCTCCGTTCCCTGGCAAGTAACCTGGCGGGAGGCTACATCGAATTGAACTGCGCCAAATTCCAAAACTGGCATTATCGTAACGGGGGATCGGCGCAAAAGCGCGCGTATCCGTGCGATGAGCTCGCCGTTGTGAAAGGGCTTTGCGAGATAGTCGTCGGCGCCGGCATCCAACCCTGCTATCCGCTCATCAATAGAACCTCGGGCAGTCAGCACGAGCACCGGCGTCTGGATCTTGGACGCTCGGAGATCTCGCAGAACATCGATTCCATCTTCGTCGGGTAGACCAAGATCGAGAAGCAGCAAGTCGTATTCGGCGTCTGCAAGCGCTGAGCGCCCGTCCCCAGCCGTTTCGAAGGCATCGATTTTCCAGCCAATCTCCCTGATGGCCTCGCAGATGAGGTCGCGAAGCCGGGCACTGTCCTCGATGAGCAGAATTTTCATGCCTTCTTGCGCCCCGTGACCATCGACCAGACGAGGTTCTCCCGATGTCTCCAACTTTCTACGATGGCGGCGCCAGCGTGAATGAAGACCAGGACCATAATGCTGTTGGCAATCGTTCCATGCAATTGCTGAAGCCACTTTTCGCCCCAGAAAGCATCAAGCGTCGTCATCCAGCCTGTCAGGGCCGCTGCGGAAAGCAAGGCGATGAGGACCAGCATCATGACTGAGGCGAGCGGATTGTGCCCGATGTATCGGCGCTCATTGCGCGCCACAATCTCCCGGATCTGTACCATCACCCGACGGGGCGTCGGCAAAAAATCTCTAAACCGCGCATGCTTGGTGCCAAAAAATCCCCATAGCACCCGAACGACGATCGCGCCTGCGACGACATAACCCGTCACGCGGTGCCAGTACTTACCCTCCTCGAGAATAAAGAGGTTGAGCGTGCAAGCGGCAACAACCGTCCAGTGGAAGATCCGGACAATCGGATCCCAGACCTTGATTGTCGGCACTTTGCTGGAGGGCGGACCGCCCTCCATTCTCGGTCCGATCGTCGTCATTGGTCAGTCACCCTTCTGAGCGATTTCGCCAGAAACTGGGTTAAAGTACACTTCGGCCCGCTTGCCGTCCTTGTCCTTGCCGTAAATCTCATAGCAGTTGCCGGTGATCTCAAAGGTCTTGACCTTGTAGCCAAGCGCATCGATCTTCGCCTTCATGGCATCTTCGGACATCCACTTCGACTTTGGCTCGGTCGTGCAGCTGGGGCTTGCGAACGCCAAAGCCGGTGTGGCGGCAATGACGGCGAATGCGGCGATAAGCTTCATCTTCATAAGTTCTACCTTGCTTTATACCCCCTTGGGGCGACGCCTGAGTGATAGAATACCCAACCTGTCTGGTAGCTGTCCGATCAAGCCAATCGCTCGCGATCGAGATTACCGCGGCAATCACCATAATCGGACCTGACCTGCAGCGTTCGACTTGCCCAGCGGTGCTAAAGCCCAAGTGTGATTTTCAATGTCGTCAAGGTTCAGGTCGACCGGCTGGCGAGCGGCGGCAGAAGATCCGATGAAGTGATCTTGCAGCATGCAATCGACGTCAACGCGGCGATCGGGAGCGCCAGCACATAGGCGACGAGCAATACCGCCAGATCCTGGACTATATCAGCGTGAACACCGAGACTGCTTAGCCATTCCACCACTGCTTCCTCCATCATTTTTGTTTCGAGGAACATGGAGGCGGTTGCAGGTCCGGCAAGGCCGGCGTGATCTTGGAACTTTCATCCGCCACAGACATTCCATTTCCGAGCGCGGGCCGTGTCAACGGGACGTGGCAGGGATGGTGAACGCAGCGGTTTTTCCCGTTTCCCACTGCGGCCAACGAACTGGCAGACGAGCACCCGACCTGTCCGGCATCGCCTCACCTGGGGGATTCCTTGAAGATAGCCACCTACAACGTAAACGGCGTCATGGGTCGCCTGCCAATCCTCCTGAAGTGGTTGAAGGAGGACAAGCCCGACGTCGTCTGCCTTCAAGAACTCAAGACGATCGACGACAAGTTTCCGCGTAATGAGCTTGAGAAGTCCGGTTACGGTGCGATCTGGCACGGACAGAAGAGTTGGAACGGCGTTGCGATCCTCGCGCGTGGGCAGCAACCACACCTGACCCGAAAAGGCTTGCCCGGAGATCCCGACGACAGCCACAGCCGCTATATCGAAGCCGCTGTCGACGGCGTGCTGATCGGTGGCCTCTATCTTCCGAACGGCAATCCGGCCCCAGGCCCCAAATGGGATTACAAGCTTCGTTGGTTTCGACGTCTCCAGGATTACGCCGTGGAATTGCTCGAGCTGGAGGTGCCCGTCGTGCTGGCTGGCGACTACAACGTGATGCCAACCGAGCTTGATGTCTACAAGCCTGAGCGATGGCTGGACGACGCGCTGTTCCGGCCCGAAGTCCGTCGCGCCTATGCGGACCTCGTCGCACAGGGGTGGACCGACGCCGTCCGGCATCTTCATCCGCACGAGCGCATCTTCACTTTCTGGAAATACTGGCGGAACTCGTTCGAGCGTGACGCCGGGCTGCGGATCGATCACTTCTTGCTCAGTCCGGCGATCGCGCCGTCGCTCAAGTCGGCGAGCGTGCGCAAGAAGCCGAGAGGGTGGGAGCACACAAGCGATCATGCCCCGGTCATGATCGAACTCGAGCTCCCGAAGTGGGATAGCCACGAGTGAAATGCACTTCGTTTTGAGCTCGCTAGCCGACCATCTTCCGCTTCGTGCGCTCGATCATTTCGCTGAGTTTGGAAACGATGACATCCATTCCGTATGGCTTTGGAATGAAGACTGCATCACTTGGCAGCTCGTCGTCCCGCAGGCGATGTCTGCCTGAGGCGACGATGACTGGCACACCAAGGTGCGTAACCGATATCATCTTTGCCAGATCAAGTCCGCTTAGACCGCCCGGCATATCGACGTCGGTAATCACCGCATCGATCTTACCTTGCCCTAGGGCAGCCACAGCCTCCAGGACGTTCGCAGCTTCAACTACGTCGTAGCCTTCGTCCCCAAGCGTGTCGGCAAGCGCCATTCTCAAGAGGAATTCGTCTTCGACGATGAGAACCGTACGCTGATACATCGGCAGTCTCCGCTTCTTGGTTGCGAGATCAACTCGCTTGCCCAGATTTAGATCGCCCCTCGAAGCGCATTGTTCGTGAACATATTTAATAAAATGCGAACGATCTTTCGCTCTATCTTCCAGTCCCGGCCGCGCGAGCGAGTTGGTCACTGGCCACATCCGCGTGCCCAGTAGGCGGCCTGATGGACCCGTCGCCGACCTCTGTCACTTTCTGCAAAGACCTGAACCAATCATGCCCGTAGTGTTCCGTGACGGGTTCAGCGGAGTAGATAACGTCGCCGAGCCCAGCGGCCAGAGCCACGTCCGTATCGAAAGGTCCATCACGTCAAGAGCACCTCGATGAGAAGAATAGCGTCCAAACCGAGCGGCGTTGTGCTGGCGCGCGAACCCGTTCGGTTCGAGGGAACCAATCCGTTAGATGAACATTTTCGCGTTGCCAGCAGCAAGGGTTCGAACACCAAGCGCTGGCAGTTCATTTTCGAAGCAAGTTCGGGGGCAGTGGCCTCCTTTCGCAGGAAGAGATCATGTACGACGACAGAAACGCTTGGACCGCCGCGCGTGCCTACGCGCTTTGGGAGCAAGCCGGGAGACCCTTCGGTCAGGACGAAAAACATTGGGGACAGGCGGTGCTCGAACGAGATCTTCTTGAACGAACGCGGGCGTCAAATGACGGAGCAGAGGTCGTCGCACGCGCGCAGCACATTGCAGCGCCCGGTATCGGCACACGCCACAGAATTCTTATTGTCGAAGACGAGCCTGAACTGCGTTACAACTTCGTCGACTTCTTCGATCAAGCAGGACATCAAACGTTTGAGGCAGGAAATGCCGATGAAGCCTTGATCCATCTTAAAAACAGCGAGATCGATATCCTTTTCACCGATGTCGACATGCCGGGAAGCTTGGACGGCTTGGGTCTTGCAGCAACCGTTCGATCTCGCTGGCCAGAGATCAAGATCGTAGTGACATCGGGATTGATCACTCTTGCTCATCACGATGAAGAACTCGGTATTTCGTTTCTTGCGAAGCCTGCCTCTGGATTCGAGCTTCTCGAGCTGATTGGCGGGCGAGCCCAGTCGGCTGCCAATAGGGGATAATGTTGCGCGACGCTCGGAGTTGAAGAGCGATGCTTCGATAACGACAGCCTCATCGAGGAGGGTCGATTCCGGCTGTTCCAAGAAAGACCTCGGCCTAAGCCGAGGAAAGTCATGTCCCCAACCGCGCCCTTGCGAACGTTCTGGCGCGGAACCGGATAGCAAGCATCAGTCGGTCGCCCCGTGTTGGTGGAGAGGCGCGATGGTAGCAAACGGTCGGACACCATTCCGGACGTCGTATCGTCGATATCAAGCACGTGAGGAACGCCGACCTGGCTCAGCTCATATGCGAAAGGTCGTCGGCCGACCTCACAGACATCTTTCGCAGGGGATCCGCAAGCCTAGAGCGTTTCACCTTTT
>UCJD01000004.1 GCA_900472605.1 Hyphomicrobiales bacterium
CCAGTCCGATGCGACGAGCGGGCGGAGATTGCGTCTGATATCGCTGCCGAACAGATGAGCGAGCTGATCCGTCGCGCGCGCGAATGCGGCTTCATGGCCTTGCTCCGCCACGGCGCGCGCGCCGGCGCCGCCGAGGTAGCATTCTATGACGGGCTGGCCGAAGGGACGGATATAGTAGCTGCCGGTCGATGCATCCCGGGGATCGCCGATGAGGTGCGTCTCGTCCTCGAAGGGAGCGGAGCCGATGATCTCAAGAAAGAGCTTCTCGTTCGCGCCAAGCGGCAAGCGGGCCGCGGCCTCTCGCCATGCATCGAATGCCGATGGCCAGCGGATGGTGTCGCCGGCCAGGATGTTGGTGGAGACGGTAACGATAACCGCGTGGGTGCGGACGGTGCCGACCGATGTCTTGAGCTCCACACGACGTCCGTCGAGATCGATCGCTTCCACCGGCGTCGAAAGCTTGACCATCGCATCTGCGGGCATGGCGGCGCTGACGAGCGCGCCATAGCCGGTCGCGACGCGCCAGTTGAAGTGCGTCGAGGCTTCGTCGTAGGCGGCGTAGTCCTTGCAGGATATGCGCTCGAGTTCGTCGCCGCTGATGTAGCCGCTGAGCGCCTGCAGGTAGCAGGTCCAGCCATCAGCCGGATCGAGCGCATCAGCGGCGACGTCGGACAGCGGAGGCGCGGTCGAGACGCGCTCTGTCCATCGTTCGAAGGCGAGGTGCGCGGCATCGCGCTCGGCCGGGCTGAAGCCAAGATCGCGGAACTGCCCGCCCCAGGCGGATGACTGGCGATCGACGGCGATGCCGAGCTCGTCGGCGATACGGGTCCAGGGATTTCGATCGCCCGAGTGAAGCCAGCCGCAGCCGAGGTCGACAACGCTTCCCGCCACCGTTTTCGTCGACGCGCGGCCGCCGATGCGGTCAAGAGCCTCGAGCACCAGCGTTTTCAGGCCGGCTTTGGTGAGCGTTCGGGCGGCACCCGTGCCGGCCGCGCCGGCGCCAATGATCACGACATCGGGCTCTTCCATCATCGACATTGCCTAGGCGACTTTCCTTGCGGTCAAACGAATACGAACGTCTCCGCCACATGGCCCATAAAATGGCTTGTCGATCAATGCCGTTTTCAGGCTTTTCGCTGAAACGCCATTGCGGGCGCGGCTTCGAATGCCGCCGCACCCGCAACCAGCTGTTTATCCCAGATAGGACATGATCACCGAGGCAACCTGAGACGATTCGCTCGTGTCGGGTGTGGCTGCGGCCGAGGCTGTCGCTGCCGTCGGCGTGGTGTCCGTCGTCGTGGTTGTCGTCGCGGCGGCGGTGCTTGCACCGGCCAGCGGGCCGTTTGTCAGCGCCTGTACCTGGGCTGAGGTCATCGCGTTGATCTGGCCGGGCGTGAAGGCTTCGGCCTGGCTTACCGTCAGAGCGCTGAGCGCTCTCGTGCTCAGGCCTGAAACCGCACTGGAGCTGAGCGCGATGATATGCTCGGGCGAGAAGCCTGCCAGGTCATCCGGACCAAGGGCCGCGGCTTGAACCACGTTGAGTGCGCTGACCTGGGTGGTCGACAGCATCGCGATCTGGGCCGAGCTCATGGCTGCGACCTGGCTATAGCTGAGTGCCGCCACCTGACCCGTGGTCAGCGCCTCGATGTCGTTCGATGGCAGCGTCGAGAAGAGCGCTGTTGTCAGCCCCTTGATAGAAGCCGGCGTGATCGCCGCGAACTCCTCGGTCGACAGCGTCTGCAGCTGGTCGGTCGTCAACCCGGCAAGTCCGGTCGAACTGAGCGCCGCGATCTGGTCGGTGGAGAAGGTGCTGAACTGATCCGTGCTCAGTGCGTGGATCTGATCGCTGGTCAGGCCCGATATTCCCGAACTTCCGAGAGCCGCGATTTCCTCGGTGGAGAGCGATGCCATGAAGCCCGTGGACAGTCCCTTCATGGCGCCGGAGCTGATTGCCGCGAGCTTGGCTGGCGTCAGGGCGTCCAGGCTGGACGAGGTCAGTCCCTTCAGCGCATCCGAACTGAGCGCTGCGATCTGGCTTGTGGACAGCCTCTCCATCTGGTCGATGTTCAACGCACCGGCCTGGGCGCTGCTGAGGCCAGCAATCCCCTTTGCGCTCAGCGCCGCGACCTGCTCGACCGAGAGGACAGCAATGTCGCCGGTGCTCAGTGCCGCGATCTGAGCCGAGCCCAACGCGCTGATCTGGCCGGTGGACAGCATCTCGACCTGGCCTGTGCTGAGGGCCGCGATCTGGGCGGTGGAGAGGCCGGCGATGCCAGCCGTGCTCAGCGCGCCGATCTGCTCGGCCGAAAGCGAGGCGATCGTCGTCGGCGACAATCCGGAGATGGCCGCAGAGCTGATAGCCGCGATCTCGGCGGTGGTGAAGCTGTCGAGATCATCCGCTCCGAGTGCCGCGATTTGCTTGGAACTCAGCACACCGATCTGCGTGCTGGTCAGCGCTTCGGCCTGATCGACGCTGAGGGAAGCGATCTGGTCGGTGCTGAGACCGGCAATGCCTGCCGTGCTCAGCGCTGCGATCTGGCTTGGCGAAAGCGAGGCAAGGGCTGCGGTCGACAGGCCGGAGATGGCGGACGAGCTGATCGCCGCGATCTCGGCCGTGGTGAAGCCGTCGAGATTGCCGGGCGTCAAAACCGCGACCTGCCGCGAGGAGAGCGCGCCGATCTGAATGCTGGTCAGTGCCTCCATCTGATCGGTATGCAACGCGACGAGCTGGCTGGTCGAAAGGCCCACTATGCCCGCAGTGCTCAGCGCCGCGATCTGCTCCGGCGAGAACGCGCCGATGTCGGCGGTGTTCAGTGCCGCGATCTGCTTGGAGGTGAGCGCGCCGACCTGCGCGGTCGTCAATGCTTCCACCTGGTTGGTGTGAAGGGCGCCGATCTGGTCGCTGGTGAGGCCTGCGATGCCGGTCGGGCTGAGCGCGGAGATCTGGTCGCCCGAAAGCGAGGCGATCGCTGATGTCGAAAGCCCGGCTATAGCGCTCGACGTGATCGCAGCCATGTCGGCGGTGCTGAAACTGTCGAGATCGTCCGTGCCGAGCGCGGCGATCTGCTTGGAGTTCAGCGCGCCCACCTGAACGCTGGTGAACGCCTCGACCTGACGCACGCTGAGCGCACCGATCTGATCGCTGGTCAGGCCCGCTATCCCCGCCGTGCCGAAGGCCGCGATCTGGTCGATCGAAAGCGCCGCGATACGATCCGTGGCAAGAGCTGTGACCTGCTTGGAGCTCAACGCGCTGATCTGCGCTGTTGTCAGCACCTCCACCTGGTTGGAACCGAGCGCGGCCATCTGGCCGCTGGAGAGGCCGGATATTCCGGCCGAGCTCATGGCGACGATCTGCGCCGTCGACAGCGCGTTGATCGCGGCGGTCGAAAGGCCAAGGATCGCGCCGGAGCCGATGGCGGCGATGTCGGCGGTGGAGAAGTGCGAGAGGTCGTCCGTGCCCAGGGCGGCAATCTGCCTCGAATTCAAGGCGCCGACCTGCAGGCTGGTCAAAGCCTCGGTCTGGTCTGTGCTCAACGCCGCGATCTGATCGCTGCTGAGGCCAGGGATACCCGCCGTGCTCAATGCCGCGACCTGCGCGGTCGTCAGCGATGCGAGGTCGTCGGTGCCAAGCGCTCCGATCTGCCGTGAGCTCAACGCGGCGATCTGGCCCGTC
This sequence comes from Hyphomicrobiales bacterium, assembly GCA_900472605.1. Classification (GTDB taxonomy): domain Bacteria; phylum Pseudomonadota; class Alphaproteobacteria; order Rhizobiales; family Rhizobiaceae; genus Rhizobium. Next base: position 3,674 of record UCJD01000004.1, read on the forward strand.
GTCAGCGCGCCGATCTGGTCGCTGCTCAGCGCGCTGATGAGATCGACGGTCAGGCCGGCGATGCCTGATGTGCTGAGTGCCGCGATCTGGCTCGTTGTCAGCGTCGCGAGTGCGGCTGCCGACAGGCCGGCGATGGCGCCGGAGTTGATCGCGGCAATATTCTTCGCCGACAGGATGGCGATATCGTCGGTGCTGAGAGCCGCCGTCTGCTTCGAGCTCAGCGCTCCGATCTGCGCCGACGTCAGCGCCTCGACCTGATCGGTGCGCAGCGCCGAGATCTGGCCGGTCGTCATCCCCGTGATCGCCGCCGTGTTCAGCGCCGCGATCTGGCTCGCTGAAAGCGCCGCGATCGTGCCGGTCGAGAGGCCGGTGATGGCGCCGGAGCCGATGGCCGCCATATCCTTGGTCGAGAAGGTTGCGATGTCATCTGCGGTGAGAGCCGCGAGCTGCGAGGAGCTCAGGCCGTTGATCTGGCTGCTGGTCAGCGCTTCCGCCTGGGCGGTGCTGAGTGCCGCAAGCTGCTGGGTAGTGAGGCCTGCAATCGCATTTTTGCTCAGCGCGGCGATCTGCGCTGTCGTCAGGGCCCTGATCGTGTCCGTCGACATGCCGCCCAGCGCGCTTGATGTGATCGCGGCGATATCCTTGGTGGAGAAGGTCACGACATCATCCGGCCCGAGGACCGAGAGCTGGCTGGAATTCAGCGTACCGACCTGATTGCTGGTGAGCGCCTCCGCTTGCGCGGTCGAAAGTGCAGCCAGCTGCTGCGAGTTCAATCCGGCGATGCCGCCAACCGAGAGCGCGGCGATCTGCGCCGTAGAGAGTGCTGCGATGTCGTCCGTGCGTAGCGCTCCGACCTGAGACGAGCTGAGTGCTGCCATCTGCTTGGTCGAAAGCGCCAGGATTTGCGTGTTGCTGAGGGCCGCGACCTGGCTGGTCGAAAGGCCGGAAACGCCGGACGAGCTCATGGCAGCCAGCTGCTGCGTGGTCAACCCCGCCATGTCGCCGGTGCTGAGCCCCGCCACCTGCTTGCTGGTCATCGCCGCGACTTGGCTGGTGCTGAGCGCATGCAGCTGCGCGCTGTTCAGCGCATCGACCTGATCGGATGTCAGGCCCGTGATGCCTGAAGGCGTCAGGACCGCGATCTGGTCCGTCGAGAGAACGGCGACATTGTCGCCAAGCGCCGCCACCTGCGCCGATGTCAGTGCCTTCACCTGCGCGGTGGAGAGCTTGGCGATCTGGTCTGTGCCAAGCGCGGCGACCTGCCCGCTCGTGAGGCTTGCAAGAGCACTGGTGCTCAGCAACGCGATCTGAGCGGTGGTCAGGCCCGCAACAGCGTCCGTTCCCAGGCCGGGAAGGCCCTTGTTGGTGATCGCCGCGATGTCGGCGGTCGAGAAAGTCGCAATGTCATCGGCAGACAGCGCGGAGAACTGAAGGGAGGTCAGCGCCGCCACCTGCGCGGGCGATAGCGTTTCGATCTGCGACGTGCTCATGGCGCCGATCTGCAGGCTTGTGAGGCTTGCGATCGCACTGGTATTGAGTGCGGCAATCTGCTCGTTCGAAAGGCCCTCGACGGCGTCGGCGCTGAGGCCCGAGATGGCCTTGTTGGTGATCGCGGCGATATCGGCGGTGGAGAAGGTCGCGATGTCATCGGCGCCCAGTGCCGCCATCTGCGCGGAGCTCAGAACCTTCACCTGCGCTGGCGACAGGGCTTCGACCTGCGCGGTGCTGAGAGCGCCGACCTGGTCGCTCGTCAGGCCTGCTACGGCGCTTGTGCTCATGGCCGCGATCTGGGCGGTGGAGAGTGTCGCCAGCACATCGGTGCTCAGTCCTGGCAGGGCCTTGTTAGTGATCGCGGCGATATCAGCGGTCGAGAAGGTCGCGATGTCGCTCGCATCGAGCACGCCAAGCTGCAGCGAGGTCAGCGACATGACCTGGAGCGGAGAAAGCGCTTCGACCTGGGCCGAGCCGAGGGCGTTGATCTGGTCCGTCGTCAGGCTGGCAATCGACGTCGTGCTCAAGGCAGCGATCTGGGCCGTGGTGAGCGCCGCGACCTGATCTGTGCCCAGCGTGGAAATCTGCAGGGTCTTCAGCACGCTGATCTGGGCGGTTGTGAAGGCGCCGATCTGGCCCGAGGACAGGCTGGACACATTGAGGCCGGGGACCGCCTTGCTCGAGAGCGCCGCAATATCGGCCGTCGAGAAGGTTGCGATGCCGTCTTCGCTCAGCGCCGAGAGCTGCAACGAGCTCAGCCAAGCCACCTGCGCCGGCGTGAATGCTTCAACCTGGCTTGTGCTTAAAACCGCGAGCTGCGTGGTCTTCAGCGCACTGACCTGCGCGGTCGTCAGCGAAGCGATCTGGCCGGTGGAGAAGGTGGCGATGATATCCGTGCTGAGACCCGGTATGGCCTTGCTGGTAATCGCCGCGATATCTGCGGTCGAGAATGTTGCAATGTGATCGGCATCGATCGCGGCAAGCTGAACGGAGGTCAGCGAGGCGACTTGTATCGACGACAGCGCCTCGACCTGGCCTGTGCTCAGGGCCGCGATCTGCATGCTCGTCATCCGCGGGATCGCCGTCGAGTTCAAAGCCGCGATCTGGTCGGTGGAGAAGGTCGAGACGATATCGGTGGTCAGCCCGGTGATCGCCCTGCTGGTGATCGCCGCGATATCGTCGGTCGAGAAGGTCGCGATATGATCGGCGTCGAACACCGCCAGCTGGACCGAACTCAAAGCCTTCACCTGCGTCGGCGAAAGCGCTTCGGTCTGGTCAGTGGTGAGGGCAGCCAGCTGGTCCGTTCCCAGGTTCGCGATTTGCGCCGTGGTCAGCGCCGCGATCTGGGCGGTGGAGAGCGAATCCATGCTAAGTCCGGCGAAGCCCTTGCTCGTGATCGCTGCGATATCGGCGGCGGAAAACGCGGCGATATCGTCAGCGCCAAATGCAGCGATCTGCGCCGCGCTCAGCGCCTTCACCTGCGCGGGCGTCAGGGCCTCTGCCTGCTCCACGCTCAGCGCGTCGATCTGTTCGGTCGTCAGGCTGGCGATTGCGGCGGTGCTCAGCGCCGCGATTTTACCGGTCGAAAGCCCTTCCAGCTGTCCGGTGCTGAAGCCCGCGATCTGCGCGCCCAGCGAGGTGATCTGGCTGGTCGAGAACGAGGCGATCTGGTCGGCGCTCAAGGCTTCGACCTGGCTGCCGGTGAGATTTGCGATCATGCTCGTGGACATGGCGGCGATCTGGGCCGACGACAGCGCGCCGATCGCATCCGTGCTCAGTCCCGACATGGCGCGGCTGGAAATCGCGGCGATGGCGGCGGTCGAGAAGGCTTCGATATCGGCGGCGTCGAGTGCGGCGAGCTGTCCGGAGCCGAGCGCCTTCACCTGTGCCAGGGAGAGCGCCTGGAATTGTTCGTCGTTCAGTGCCTCAAGCTGCTCGGTCGTCAGGCTTGCAATCGAACCGGTGCCGAGAGCGGCGATCTGCCCTGTCGACAGCGCCGCGATGGAGCCGGCGCTGAGGCCCGCGATGGCCTTGCTGCTGATGGCCGCCATGTCGGCGGCCGAGAACGCCGCGATGCCATCCGGGTTGAGGACGGCAAGCTGATCGGAGCTGAGCGCCTTGACCTGCTGTGGCGTGAACGCTTCGACCTGTTCGGGGCTCAGGGCTTCGATCTGTCCCGTTGTGAGGCTCGCCAGCGCGCTGGAGCTGAGCGCGGCGATATGGGCCGGCGAAAGGGCTTCGATCTGTGCGGGACCGAACGAGGCAAGCTGTGCCGTCGTCAGCGAATTCGCCTGGGCCGTTGTCATCGCCGCGATTTGCTCGGGCGACAAGGCGGAGAGATTCAGGCCGCGCATGGCCTTCGTGTTGATCGCGGCAACGTCTTCGAGCGACAGCATGGCAATGTCGTCGGTTCCAAGCGCCGCCAGTTGCAAGGAGGTCAGTGACGCCGTTTGCGCCGGAGAAAACGCCTCGACCTGGTCGGCGCTCAATGCGCCGATCTGGCTGCTCGTCAACGACGCGACGGCGCCCGTGCTCAGGGCGGCGATCTGATCGGGGGAAAGAGCAGCAAGAGCCGCAGTGCCGAGACCCTGGATCGCCTTGTTCGAGATGGCTGCGATATCGGCGGTCGAGAAGGTGGCGATATCGTCGGCGCCGAGTGCGGCGAGCTGCGCGGTCGATAGCGCCTTGATCTGGCTCGGCGTCAGGGCTTCCGACTGCTCGGTCGTAAGGGCGCTCAGTTGCGACGTGGTGAGGGCCGAGACCTGAACCGACGTCAGGCTTTCGATAGCGTATTTGTTGAGCGCGTGAAGCTGATCGAAGGAAAAGCCGACGATCGAGGTCTTGGCAATCGCGCTGATCTGCTGGGAGTTGAGCGTCTCGACGTCCTCGACATCGAGCGCCGCGATCTGCGACGATGAAAGCGCTCTCACCTGGGCCGTGGACAGCGACGCGATGTCGTCGGTCGTCCAGGCTGCGACAGCGGCGGACGAAAGAGATCTGATCTGCGTTATCGTCAGCGTGGAAGCAACCGTCGTCATGCTCATCAATCCCAAATGTTCAAATGGCGTCAATAAAAAACCAGGTCGAAATCCCGATAGCGTAAGGCAGGCGGCTTCCGACCCGATGCCTGAATCAGGAATCGGCCACCCAAGCCCGCGCAGCTAAGAGCAGCAACATAGGTTGTGTGGCTTGTCTGAACCTGAAATCGCAGGTGGTCTCTCCCCAAACAACGGCCGGGCCCGCTGCCGGGAAGAAGGTTAAGTTGCGGGCCTTGCCCGCAGCTGGCGTCGTCCCGCCTCTTCGCGCGAGCGCCGTGCGCGACGCCGAAATACGCAAGGCCGGGCAATTTCACACATGTCCAAAATTATCACGCAAGTGTCATATGAAGGAATCACGGCTCCACTACACGGCGACGCAAAGCGATAGGATTTGCGCATGCCAAAGAGTGGACGAATGAATGTGTATGGGACGGCTCTATCCGTGCCTTGCATCTTTACCGAGAATGACAGTGGCGGGACAATCCGAGGATGTCCGCGATTTCTCGCGCTCGTCGCTGGAAAACAGAGTATCCGACTGCTCGATACGATCAGTGGGAGATCAACCGCGATCGCCTTGAATCGCGTCGATCGACGCGGAAAAGCGTCATTTCGCTGGCTCTAACCTCGCATTAAATCGTGCGATCGCGCATCTGCACTGCAGTGGCTGTGGGGCGCGCGACCGGTCAGGAAGAGCGTGATTTTCGCCGCCCGCCCTTTCCCATGCTGCATTGCACTCTAGCTGATGTCGTATGAAGCGCTTCATTCTCGATTTCCAGGAAGCAACCGCATGGTTGCCCGCTTGGCTGGTGAGCATCGGCGTCCTCGTCGCTGCACTGATCGTGGGCCTGATGATCCATCGTCTTGCTTTCCGCTTTCTAAGCCGTTTGGTCGAAACGCGGGATCTGTTCTGGCGCTCGCTGGTGTCGCGCGGTCGCCGGCCACTCAGGCTCAGCATTCTCACCCTCACGCTGTCGCTCGGCGCCTCGATCGCGCCGCTCACCACGCCGCAGGCGGAACTCATCCGCCATATCCTGCTGCTCGGCTTCATCGCCGTCGTCGGCTGGATCAGCAAGACCACGCTGCATATCTGGATGACGGTCTATCTGCGTCGCTTCAAGCTCGACGCCGAAGACAATCTGCTTGCCCGCACCCACGTCACCCAATCGCGTATCGGCGAGCGAATAGCCGCCTTCATGATCGTCGCGATCACGATCGCGGCGGGGCTGATGACCTTTCCTGCCGTGCAGCAATATGGTGTGAGCCTGCTCGCTTCGGCCGGCGTTGCCGGTATCGTGCTCGGCCTCGCCTTGCAGCCGGTGCTCAAGAATGTTTTTGCCGGCATCCAGCTTGCCATAACGCAGCCGATCCGCATTGACGATGCACTGATCGTCGAGGGCGAGTGGGGTAATGTGGAGGAGATCACCTCGACTTACGTGGTGGTCAAGCTCTGGGATTGGCGAAGGCTGATCCTGCCGCTCAGCTATTTCATCGAGAACCCCTTCCAGAACTGGACACGGGAAAGTTCGGCGCTGATCGGCACGGTCATGATCTATCTTGACTATTCGGTGCCCGTCTCAGTGATCAGAGCCAAAGTCGAGGAAATAGCGGCGGCCTCCAGGCTCTGGGACAAGCGGGTGGTCGCGGTTCAGGTCACCGATTTCCGCGAGAATGTGATGGAAATCCGCATCCTCGTCTCGGCCTCCAATGCGCCAAAGACCTTCGACCTGCGCTGCGAAATGCGTGAGAAGATCATCGATTTCGTGCAGCGGGAGTATCCGGCGAGCTTGCCGCGCGTGAGGGCGGAAGGTGCGGCCAACCTCAACAGCGTAGTGGGCGGCGAGGCCGCCGTTCGGGCATCGGTGCAATCCTGATTGCCGGTGGCAGTGCGGCGCGCTGCGGTTTAGAGCATCAGACCCATTGTTTCAGCTGCATGCGGGCTGCTCTACGAAGCCGGATCATGGCGGGCATGTTTCCTGACAACGCATCGTTCAGCGCAATACCCGTCGTGTCTGATCGAACCGAGGTTCGGGCTCGAAGGAACGAGGTGAGATCGGCGCTGCCCTTGTCGCTCGAATATGCGGCTCTGTACCCCGCGCTTCGCAGCCGCGACAGAACGGCAGCATTGTATCGGCCGAAGGGGATGGATGCGTCCGTGATCTCGAAGCCGCAGACGTCTTCCAGCGTGCTCTTCGACGCCTTCAGCTCCTCGTCCAGTTCGGCCGGGGGAAGGCTTGACCAGTCGCGATGAGCGATGCCGTGACTGCCGATGGGCATACCCATGTCGACCAGCGCATTGATCCCGGCCCTGTCGAGCGAACCCGCCTCGCCGATCCGGCCGGTCAGGACGAAGAACTGTGCGGTCAGGCCACGCTTGGCAAGTAACGGCGCCGCGATCGCAAGGTCGGAGGTGTTGCTGTCGTCGAACGTGATTGCCAGGCTGTCGCGCTCGGGGTGATCGGCGATACGATCGAGCATCTCTTTGAACCGCGCGACGCTCAGCCAATAGGGTGCTTCGCCTGGCTCCAGCGGACGCTCGGGCTCGCCGATGCCGTGAAAGTTGATGATCCGGAGCGCTGTCCTTGCCATTCTCAGCTCCGACGGATCGCCATGAATTCGGTTGGCGATTTCAGCGGCATCAGCGCGCTCGACAGCGCCGCCCGGTGCGCAGCACCGCGCCAGCAGCGGATCGCCTGGCCGAGCGCAATGCCCAGCCTGAAGATTGATGTCTGCAAAGCATTGTGGTGGCGGCCGTAGTAGCGAATGCGGTTGGCGGTCATCAGTGCAAAGAGGCGGGCGTTGCGGCCGCTGCCGCCGCTTTCATGCATGACCTGCGACCGCGGCTCGAACACCACCTCGAAGCCGGCCTCGCGAACGCGCCGGAGATAATCGACCTCCTCGCTGTAGAGAAAGAAGGATTCGTCCCACGCGCCGATCAATCCCCGGACCCGCGAGGATACCAGCAGCGCCGATCCCGTCGCCCATTCCACAGGGCCGCTGCGGTCGTAACGCGCCGCGCCGCCGATGACTTCTCCGAGACCAACGCGCATAGCAAGCGTGCCGCCGAGCAGGGCATCGGCCCAGGCCGTCATGATCGATGGTTCGCGTCTGAGCGTCGGGTCGACCCGTCCCTCTTCGGTGTAATTCAGCGGAACGACGACGCCGGCCGACGCCTTTTCGGCGCGCTCCACCAGTGGTCGGGCTGCGTCGGGATAGAGCCTGAGATCGGGGTTGAGTATGAGGAGATGCGATCCCGGATGCGCCCTTGCTGCCGCCGCGTTGATGGCGGCCGCATAGCCGGCGTTGTATCCCATGCGGATCACGATCGGGGAAACCGGATGTGCCTCGGCCAGTTCCGCCGACCCATCCTTCGATTCGTTGTCGACGATCAGCACTTCGAAGCGATCGATGCCGGCAAGACCCGCCGGGATCGAATCGAGCAGCGGCGGCAGCGCTTCCGCGCTGTTATAGGTGACGATGATGACGGAGAGTGCCGGCGAGGCTCTTTCCGTATCGCGGGTGCTCGGACGATCTCGTTCCATGACTGCCACTTTATCCCCCACCGTTGATTGGCTAAGACACCACCGTTGCCCTAGTGAAGCTGTTTGCGATCCACGAGGCTGCGGTCAACGAACTGCGCCAGTGATCCCACGGTTTCGAACACCTCGCCGGTGAAATCGCTGTCATCGATCTGGAAGCCGAAACGCTCCTCGAGTGCGGCCGCCAGGCTGAGGACCGCGAAGGAATCGAGCTCGGGAATGTTGCCGAGCAGCGGCGTCGCAGCGGTTTCGATCCGATCCCGGTCTTCGATTCCGAGTGTTTCGATGATGACGTCCTTGACGGCCTCGAAGGTAGACGAATTCATGGTACCCCTCTCATGTTGCCGGCTATCCGCCGGTTTTACTGTGTTTGCGCAATGATCAGACGAGAACTTCCCCGGGCATCGGATGTCCGAGAAAAGCCGTCGGGCTGGCGGTCAGGCCATAGGCGCCGGCCTGGAAGATGACGACGAGGTCGCCGACTTCGGCCGGCGGCAGCATCACGTTGTCGGCAAGCAGATCGAGTGGCGTGCACAGGCATCCGACAACCGATACCGCCTCACGTGCGGTCTCCTGCATCCTGTTGCCGATGACGACAGGATAGTTGCGCCGGATGACCTGACCGAGATTGCCCGATGCCGCCAGCTGATGATGCATGCCGCCGTCCACGACCAGGTAGGTTCGCCCGCGCGACACCTTTCGGTCGACCACGCGCGTGACGTAGACGCCGGATTCGCCGACGATGTATCGCCCGAGCTCGATCGTTACGCGCGCATCGGGCAGTTGTGGCCGGATCTCGCCCTCGATCAGCTCCTTGAGCTTGGCGCCGACTGGCACCAGATCGAGCGGCTGATCTTTTTCAGAATAGGGAATGCCAAAGCCTCCGCCGAGATTGAGATAGCGAACCGGCCACGGCGATTGTTGCGCAAGCCGCATCAGCAGGGCCACGTTGCGGGTCAGTGCTTCGCACAGGATGTCGGCATGCAGGTTCTGCGATCCGGCGAATACGTGAAAGCCAAGGAGATCGAGATCGGCGACACGGAGTGTTTGCAGGAGATCGGGGACCTGCTCGACATCGATGCCGAACTGCTGCGGCCCGCCACCCATGCGCATGCCGGAGCCTTTGACCTGGAAATCCGGATTGACGCGCAATGCCACGCGTGGCCGGATGCCAAGCCTGTGGCCGATCTCGGCGACGCGGGCTGCTTCGTTGGCCGACTCCATCTCGATCGTCACACCCGCCGCAACGGCTTGCGTCAGCTCTGCCGTCGTCTTTCCCGGACCCGCGAAGCTGATGTTGTTTGCCTGCACCGGCGTGTCGAGCGCCGTTTTCATCTCGTATGCGGAGGCCACGTCGAACGCGTCGACGAGGCCGGCAAGGTGCTGGACCACCGCCGCCATGGGGTTGGCCTTCACGGCGTAGCTAAGCTTGACGTCGGCAGGCAGGATGGAGCGGAGATAGCCGATGCGCGAGGTGATCAGGCCGCGGTCATAGGCAAAGAACGGCGTCGATCCGACGCGCTCGGCCAGGCGATCCAGCGGGATGCCGCCGACCGCCATGCAGCTTCCGACCGGCTCGAACATGGAAATGGAAGGGTGCGAACTCACGAGCGTAATTGCTCCCTCAATAGAACCCGATCGAACTTGCCGTTCGGATTGGTTGGAATGGCGCTCATCTCGACGACCTGCGACGGAACCATGTATTGCGGCAAGGTCCGGCGAAACGCGGTCAACAAGGCGCTGACGTCGAGTGAACTTGCGATCGGGCTGGCGACCAGCACGATCCGCTGGCCGAGAGCGCCGTCTTCGACGCCGAGCGCGACCGCATCCTTGGTGAGGCCGGTGGCATAGGCCACTTCCTCGATCTCGGTCGGGCTGACCCGGTAGCCTGACGTCTTGATCATCTCATCGCGCCGACCGACGAAGAACAGAAAGCCTTCCTCGTCGGCAACCACGGTATCGCCTGAGAAGACGGCGAGCTCTGGCGCGCGCCAGCTTGCTTCGCTTCCCGGCAACGGCCGAAAACGCTCTGCGGTGCGGGCGGGGTCGTTCCAGTAACCCATCGACACCAGCGGGCCGCGATGGACGAGTTCGCCATGCTCTCCGGGATCGCAACGCGAACCATCGGGGCGAACCACAAGGATTTCGGCGTTGGGGATCGCCTTGCCGATCGAATCCGGCCGGCGGTCGATCTCGGAAGGGTCGAGATAGGTCGAGCGGAACGCTTCGGTCAGGCCATACATCAGATAGGGCAGGGCCTGGGGAAACAGGGCGCGTAGCCGATCGAGCGTCGCCTTCGGCATGCGACCGCCGGTGTTGGCGAAATAGCGTAGACGCGCGGCGGTCTCGGCCGGCCAGTCGAGCGCTGCCACCTGGATCCAGAAGGGCGGCACGCCGGTGATCCCCGTCACCTTGTGTCTCTCGCAGAGCCGGATGACGTCGCCGGGCAGCAGATAGTTCATCAGGACCACATGCGCACCTGAATTGAACGCGGTCGTCAGCTGGCTCAGGCCCGCGTCGAAGCTCAGCGGCAGCGCCGAGAGGATGGTGTCATGAGGGCCGTTGCTCAGATAGTGGCTGACGCTTTCCGCGCCGACGATCATGTTGCGATGGCTGAGCACGACGCCCTTTGGCTTTCCCGTGCTTCCCGATGTATAGAGGATTGCCGCCATGTCGTAGTCGACGGCGACGATGGCGGGTGCGGTTTCCTTCTCTTCCGAAAACGACGGCGCCCAGCCGTGCAGCCGGAGCGTCTTGAGGTCGAGCCCCCGTATATCGCCCGAAACCTGATCGACGAGCACGATATGCTCCAGCGCCGGGTGATCGGCGATATGTTCCTGCAGCTGCAGTAGCCGATCGTGCGATGTCACGAGGACGCGCACATTGCAGTCCGACAGAATGTAGGCGACTTGCGCTGGCCGTAGCAGCGGATTGACCGGGACGGTAACGCCGCCGGCCGCCGTCGTGCCGAAGATCGAGACCGCCGTCTCCATCCGCTTTTCCAGCAGCACAGCCACACGGTCGCATCGTTGCAAGCCGAGCGCGCGAAGGGCGGTGGCGAACCCGCAGACCCGTCTCCACAGCTCGGCGTAGCTCAAGGTTTCGTTCTTGTATGTCAGCGCGGGCAAGTCGCCATGTTTCTGCGCGGCCTGATGGACGAGATGGGACAGGTTGATCTTGATTGCCGATTGCATGTGTACCTACTCCCTTACTACCAAGGCACGCACGTGAGTTCGCTGTAGAGATAGTCGACCTGATCGGCCACCAGCCGGCTGCTTCGAAACATCTTCGGCCGTGACGAACGTAGCGCGATCGACAAGGACGGGCGGGCAACGCCGAGCCTGTTCTCCAACAGGGTCATCGGGATGCCGAAATGGGTCAGCAGATAGCCGTAGACCTGGTGCGCAGCCTTTTGGAACAGCCCGGGATCGCCGACGTAGAGGATCGATGCGAACAGCGGAAGGCGCTTGCGGCGATCCCTGCGGAAGATCACGTAGCAGCGCTGCCGACCGCACGTGACCACGATGTGGTGCGCGGCGGGCGCGTTGGCGTGGTCCCGGTAGATCTCGAGATCGCGCCCGTCGAGGCTAGCCTCGATAGCCCTCCGGTCGGAGATGATGCGGATACCGGTCCCGACGCGCGGCATCGGCCAGTTGACGATCAGCGCAGCGGCGGTATCCAAGTCGCTGAAGTTCAAGCGCCGGTTCAGGGGGACGACATTGCCACTCGGCGAGAGATCGGTGAAAGTATAGCCCTTCTGACCAAGTATAGCCCTGAGCAATCTGAGACCGTGCGAACGATAGCTTTCCTGCACGCACCAGGCGGAGAGATTGCAGACATTTTCGGTGAGGTCGGCGACATGGCGCTCCGAATAGAAGGCGACCTGAGCGCCCACGACGCGACCGTCACACATCAGCATGAATCCGTGGTTCGGCGCTGTTGTTTGCCATGAGGGCCGGATCGCGGAAGCCCATAGCGCAGGAGAAAGCCGGCCGTTCAGTTCTGCGTGCAGGAAATCCGCGACCGCGGCGATGTCGCCTGCGGTGATCGGGCATATCACGACGTTCCCGTCCGTCGCTTTCAACACAGTGTTTGACACAGCCCGCCACTTCCTTTGCAACCACTCGAGACACTATGCTTGAAAGCATTGATGCAAGTATTACTGCAAGTGTTCATAGCCGCTCTTAAGATTGAACGGTAGTTAAACAAAAGGTCTATCGCTTATCCTGTTAGCTAACTAGAGAGTTGCGATAGAGAGACCGTATGGTCGTGGCTCAACGTGTTCACCAGACGCGTATGGGAGGCCACCATTTCTAAGAATCAACACGTTCTAATCTTGGTCGAGAACCTTCCGGTTCCGTTCGATCGTCGCGTCTGGCAGGAAGCGCAGGCGCTCAACGACGCGGGTTATGAGGTCTCCGTCATCTGCCCGATGGGCAAGGGCCACAACGAGGCCTACGAGGTGATCAACGACATCCATATCTACCGCCATCCGCTGCGCGAGGCCGACACGGCCGCCGGCTATTTCCGCGAATACGCGACGGCGCTGATCAGCCAGCTTTATCTGTCGTTCCGCGTTCGCCGCCGCCAGCGCATCGATGCCATCCAGGCCTGCAATCCGCCCGACCTGATGTTTCTCGTGGCCCTGGTGCACAAGATCCTGTTTGGCACCTTCTTTGTGTTCGACCATCATGATCTCAGCCCCGAGCTCTATGTCAGCAAGTTCGGCCGCAAGGATTTCTTTTATCGGCTGGTGCAGTTCTTCGAACGCCAGACCTTCCGTGTCGCCGATTTCACCATTGCCACCAACGAGACATTCCGAGAGATCGCCGTGGCGCGAGGCGGCATGTCGCCTGACAAGGTCATCGTCGTCAAAAGCTATCCGGAGGCCTCGCGCTTCAGGCTGACGGAGGCTGAGCAATCGCTCGTCGTTCCTGGCAAGCACCTGATCGGCTATATCGGCATCATGGGCGCACAGGATGGCGTGGATACGCTGGTCGACGCCATGCACGACATCGTTCATGTGCAGAAGCGCGACGACATCAACTGCGTTATCATCGGTGACGGGCCGGAATTCGGCCGGCTGAAGGCGCTCGCCGCAGAAAGACAACTGGGGGACCGGCTGCGTTTCACCGGCTATCTCAGTGGGCCTTCCCTTATGGCGCATCTTTCGGCCGTCAACGTTGGCATCATCCCTGACCCGCCGAATGACTTTAACGACAAGCTGTCGATGAACAAGGTGTTCGAGTACATGATGCTCGGCTTGCCGATCGTGCAGTTCAATCTGCGGCAGGCGACGAACGACGCGGGCAATGCGGCGATGATCGTGGGCGAGCATTCGCCCCGGGCGCTTGCCGAAGGTATCGTATCGCTGGTGGACGACCCCAGGCGGCGTGAGGAAATGGGCATGGTCGGCCGCGCCGTTGCCGAGCGCAGCTTCCGCTGGACGGCTGAGGCACACCGCTATCTCGACGCTTACCGTACCCTGTTCGACCACAGATTGGACGTCAATGATCAGCGTCATTATCCCGCATCTTGACCAGCCGCAGGCGCTCAGCGCCTGCCTCGCGTCGCTGGCGGGGCAAGCCGACGTGAAGCAGGCCGTCGAGATCATCGTGGTCGACAATGGTTCGAAAACGCAGCCGGTCGACATCTGCTCCGCATTCGCGTCGGTCACGCTGCTGTCGGAACTCATTCCAGGGCCGGGGCCGGCACGCAACCGGGGGGTATCGCATGCCAGCGGCGAGATACTGGCCTTCATCGATGCCGATTGCCTGGCGGGCAAGGGCTGGCTTGCCGAGATCGAGCGGCAATTCTCGACCGATCCCGATCGCTCCATCCTGGGCGGCGATGTGCGCATCGCCTATGAGGACGCCGATCATCTGACGATGCTCGAAGCCTATGAGAGCGTGTTCGCCTATCGAATGAAGGAATACATCGCCAAGCAGGGCTTTACCGGAACCGGCAATCTGGCCATGAGCGCCGAGGTATTCTCGGCCGTCGGCCGCTTCGGCGGCATCGAGGTTGCCGAGGACCGTGACTGGGGACAACGCGCCCTGCGCCAGGGCTACAGCACGCATTATTGCCCCGGCATGATCGTCTATCACCCCGCCCGCAAGACCTTCGCCGAACTTGCGCAGAAGTGGGACCGGCACACGGCGCATGATTTCGTGCGCGTACAGGCCAAGTCCGCCTGGCGGCTGCGCTGGATCGCGCGCACGCTCGCCGTGGCGCTGTCGCCGGGCGCCGGCCTTCTTTCCATCATCCGCTCGGATCGTATCAAGGGTTTGCGCTCAAGGGCGCTCGCCTTCCTCGTCGTCGTCCTCATCCGTCTCTATAGGGCGGCGATCATGCTTGGCCTGGCATTCGGCGGCAGTGCCGAGAAGATGAGCGGACGCTGGAACCGCAAGACCGTCTAGGCGCGTCGGCCGGGCGATGCCCGATCTCAAAAAAGCAGACGTCGCAACCATTGTTCGGACGCGTCGTGGACTCCATATACCTTTTGATTACGGCGGCCGTCTTCAGCGGTCGCCTCCACTTGTTGATGACAAAGGTATTGCCATGACCCCTCTTTCCATCCTCGAACTTGTTCGCGTGACGGAGGAGACGGATGCCCGTGGCGCCCTCGACAACGCGCGCGATCTGGCAGCGCATGCGGAAGAGTGGGGCTACCGGCGCATCTGGGTCGCTGAACATCACAACATGATCGGGATTGCGAGTGCCGCGACATCGGTCGTGCTTGCCCATCTCGCGGCGGGCACGAAGACGATCCGCGTCGGCGCCGGTGGCATCATGCTGCCCAACCACTCTCCCTATGTCATCGCCGAGCAGTTCGGCACGCTGGCGCGCCTGTTTCCCGATCGCATCGATCTCGGGCTCGGCCGTGCGCCCGGAACGGACCAGATGACGCTTCGCGCGCTTCGCCGCTCGCCCGAGGCGGCCGACCAGTTCCCGCAGGATGTGCTCGAGCTGCAGGCGTTCCTCGCGCCGGCCGGTCCGAACCAGCGGATACAGGCGGTTCCTGCCGCCGGCACCGAAGTGCCGCTCTGGATTCTCGGCTCCAGCAATTTCGGCGCCATGCTCGCGGGCGAACTCGGCCTACCCTACGCTTTCGCGTCCCATTTCGCGCCCGAGCTTCTGCTCCAGGCGCTGCAAATCTATCGCAGCCGTTTCAAGCCGTCCGAGCAGCTGTCGCAGCCTTACGCCATGGTCGGCGTCAACGTGATTGCGGCCGAAACCGATGCCGAGGCGCGCCGGCTTGCGACGACGCAGCAAATGTCCTTCACCAACATGTTCCGTGGCACGCGCGGGCTAAGCCAGCCGCCGATCGACGATATCGAGACCTATTGGTCGCCGATGGAAAAGGCGCAGGCCCAGCAGATGCTCGCCCGTTCGATCATCGGCTCGCCCGAGACGGTTCGCGTCGGGCTTCAGAAGCTTGTCGCGGAAACCGGCGCCGACGAACTGATAATCGTGTCCGACGTTTATGATCACGGCGCGCGCTTGCGGTCGTTCGAGATGATCGCCGAGGTCGGGCGAAAGATCTGACGCTCACTTAATTCACATTCAGCGCAATCGAGACGGGTTGCGTATCGCATGAAGACGCCACCATTGGAGACAAAGCATGGCCAATTCGACTGAGTATACGCCGCCAAAGATCTGGACCTGGAACAAGGACAGCGGCGGGCGTTTCGCCAACATCAATCGGCCGATTGCCGGCGCAACGCATGAAAAGGAACTGCCGGTCGGGCGCCATCCTCTGCAGCTCTATTCACTCGGCACGCCGAATGGCGTCAAGGTGACGATCATGCTCGAGGAGCTTCTCGCCGCCGGTCACAGCGGTGCGGAATATGATGCCTGGCTGATCAGGATCGGCGATGGCGACCAGTTCGGCAGCGGCTTCGTCGAGGCCAATCCGAACTCCAAGATCCCCGCGCTGGTCGACCGCAGCGGTGCCGAGCCGATCCGCGTTTTCGAATCCGGCTCGATCCTCACCTATCTCGCCGAGAAGTTTCAGGCCTTCCTGCCGACGGAGCCGGCCGCCCGCGCTGAATGCTTCTCCTGGCTCTTCTGGCAGATGGGCAGCGCCCCCTATCTCGGCGGCGGCTTCGGCCATTTCTACGCCTACGCACCGACCAAGATCGAATATGCGATCGATCGCTTCGCGATGGAGACCAAGCGTCAACTCGACGTGCTCGATCGCCGCCTCGCCGAGAGCGAGTATCTGGGTGGCGCCGAGTATACCATCGCCGACATGGCCGTCTGGCCCTGGTATGGCGGCTTGGTGAAGGGCTGGATCTACGAAGCGGCGGAGTTCCTGCAGGTTCAGGAATACAAGAATATCCAGCGCTGGGCCGATCAGATCGGCGAGCGCAAGCCGGTCCAGCGCGGGCGCATGGTCAACCGTCTCTCAGGCGAACCGTCGAGCCAGCTGTGGGAGCGTCACGACGCCAGCGACTTCGACACCAAGACGCAGGATAAGATCGGCGCTGCTGGTTAAGCTTCAGATCGCTCGCCTCCGGGTCGCTATCTCGGCGATCCGGATATAGCTCCCTCGCCGATGGGCGAATGAGTGAGCTGACGCGGCTCAGGCGGTGGTCGCGCTCGCCTTTCGCAACGCGATGTATTCCCACAAGGCGACCAGCAACAGCGTGACGGTGCTCACCATCTGTATCGTGAAGTTCTGCTGCACCGGCATCAGGACGGCAGTCGCCAGCAGAATGGCGAGCCCGCCGATGTGAGACAGCGGCAGTTTGCGCGCGGCGGTGAATTTCAGCCAGGCATTCCCTATCAGAAACAGGCCCGGCCCGCCGAGAATGGCAAGCGCGGTCTTCAGGCTGCTGTGCTCTTCGGGATGCGACAGGCTGAAATCCTCGCCGACGGCGGTGAGGATGATGCCGGCGACGATCGGCAGGTGACCGTAGGTGAAAAGGCCATGCGCCACGGTTTCGGGTGCCGAGGTCGCTTCCGCCTTGTCGGCGGCCTTTTGCTGGCCGTGATGGAAATAGATCCACCACATGAACCCTGTCGTCAGGAAGGCGCTGCAGAACACCATGACCGAGAGGGTCGACTGCATGTGTTCCGCGGCGGTCCTGCCCGTCGTGAGAATGGTCTCGCCGAGGCAGAGAATGACGAAGAGTGCACAACGCTCGGCCATGTGCTCGCCCGATATGTCGAGCGTTTCGCGCGGCGAGCTTCCCAAACCGGGCACCCAGTAGCGCGCCAGCGGCGAGACGTATTCGATCAGCAGTGCGACGGCCCAAAAGGCGACGCGCGCCTCGAGGCTGGCGAATCCGCCGATCATCCAGAAGACGCTGGAAGCGATCACCCAGACGGTGATGCGCACGAAGGTGAGATATGAGGGGCGATCGACGCCCCTGAAGGCGTAGAGCATGAAAGCCGAGCGGACGATCTGCATCGCGCAGTAGAGCGCCGCGAATGCCGGTCCCTGATGCTTGAATGCCTCGGGCAGTGCGATCGCAAGCAGTATGCCGCCGAACATGAGGGCAAAGAGCAGCAGCCGCACCGCTTCCTTGTCGGTGTCGAGCAGGTTGGTGATCCAGGTCGTGTAGACCCACAGCCACCAGATCGCCAGGATCAGCAGGATCGATTCCGCCAGCGTCGTCGAACTGAAGTCTTCGACCAGGGTATGCGACAGCTGGATCAGCGCGAATACGAAGACGAGATCGAAGAACAGCTCCGGAAAGCTGGCCTTCGTCTTCTCGGCGCTTTTGCCACGGATCAGGCTCAACGCGATCCCTCCATCGATCGAGCCAAGGCCTTAGAATACCGCCAGATATTTCAGCAGCGAAATGATGCCGATGATGATCACGATGATCTGCACGATCTGCTTTGCTCTTGCATCGATCGGCAAGCGAGCAACCAGGTACAAGACAAGGACGATCACCAGGAAGGTTATCAGAATTCCGATCAGTATGGATGTTGCCATTTGGATCCCACTCCGTTGAAAAATCTTTTAGTCACAGAGCGTTAGATAAATCTCTCTTTCGAAAAGGAAAGGATGGGCGATCGAGAAACTCTATAGCGGCAGTCGGATGGAGCGCACGCATGGTCAGAGGAACCTTCGGTCTCGCCGTGAGTTCAGGACGAAAGGGAGAAGACGATCATGCCCGCAAAATCGAAAGCGCAGCAGAAGGCAGCCGGCGCAGCCCTGTCCGCCAAGCGCGGTGAAACGCCGAAAAGCAAGCTCAAGGGTGCATCCCGGGAGATGGTGGAGTCCATGACGGAAAAGCAGCTCGAGGAATTCGCCTCCACACAGACCAAGGGCAAGCCGGAGCACGTCTCCAAATAGCCCGTGGCTTCTGCTTTCTACGCCGCGGTTGCGTTGAGGGCGGCTTAGCCGCCCCAGCTGCGCTCGAGCACGCTGATCCAGTTGGCGTGGGTGATCTTGACCAGCGCTTCCTCATCGAAGCCGCCGGCGCGAAACGCGTCGATCAGCAGAGGCAGCCCGGTCGCGTCCTTCATCGCGGCCGGTATTGTCGTACCATCGAAATCCGAGCCCAGCGCGACATGGTCGATGCCGATGCGATCGGCGATATAGGCGGCGTGGCGCACGAGAAGGTCAAGGCTGGTATCGGCATTCCGGGTGCCGTCGTCGCGCAGGAAGAGTACGCCGAAATTGATGCCGACGAGACCGCCCGTGTCGCGGATCGCGTCAAGCTGCCGGTCGGTGAGGTTGCGGCTGTGCGGGCTGATCTGGTGGACGTTGGAGTGCGAGGCGACCAGTGGCGCGTTCGAGAGCTTGGCGATGTCCCAAAAGCCCTGTTCGTTCATATGCGAGAGATCGACCATGATCCTCAGCTCGTTGCAGGCGCGGATCAGATCCTTGCCGGCGTCGGTGAGCCCGGGGCCGATATCGGGCGATGACGGGAAGCGGAACGGAACGCCGTAGGCGAAGATGTTCGGTCGGCTCCATACCGGACCGAGCGTACGAAGTCCGGTCTGATGCAGGACATAGAGCGCATCGAGATCAGCGGTGATCGCTTCCGCGCCTTCGATATGCATGACGGCCGCGAATGCGCCGGTTTCGATCGATCGGCGGATATCGCCCGCCGTACGGCAGACTTTCAGCCCGCCGGCGCTCTGTGACTCGATCTCGAAGAGAATGCGCGCCATCGCAAGAGTGCGGTCCAGCGATTCCGGCTGTGCCGGCGTCAGGAAGTCGCCATTGGCGTCCTTCCCCATGCTGGGCGAGGGGATATAGATCGCGCAAAGCCCACCCGCCAGACCGCCGGCGCGCGCTTTGGGAAGATCGATATGTCCCGCCGCCTCTCCCTCGATAAACGCCTTGGCTGGTTGCGCGATGCCCGAATGCTGCAGCCGGAGCAATACGTCGTTGTGGCCGTCGAAAACCGGCATGAGTGCGTTTGGCATGATGGGGAAAGTCCTGCGTGTGTTTGCGTGCGCGCCTTCGTATGACAGGTCGGCCCTCCCGCGCAAACCCAAACCGCGAGCCACGCGTCGAAAAACGCGCGGCCGGCCGGTCCTGTCTGGTTATTGCCTGAGGTAGGCGGACGACAGCGGGCCGAGTTCGGCCGATATCTGGCGCCATCTCGCCGGCTGGGCGCCCGTGCGAGAAATCATCGCCTCGATCAGGCCGGTGGAAACGGCGTCCTTCAGTCTTCCGTCGCCGTTGCGCATGCCGAGCTCGATCAGCTCGAACACCCGCTGCTTGTCCTCAAGCGTCGAAAACCGTTCGGCAATCATCCAGCCCATGTCGGAATAGAATGTGTGCATGTCCTCGAGAGCGGTGGGTTCGACATCCTCGATGACGTTCTCCAGCGTGGAGGTGACAGGGACGTGCTGTGCCAGTTCGGCGGTGATCGCCTTCGTATCCATTGTCCTATCCTTGTTCTTGTCTGCAGTGATCGGTCAGCCACGTCGCGGCTTTCCGCTCAGCTCGGGCGGTGAGCGTTGTCGTTCGCAACCGGCCATGTGGGTCCCGCCCCGTGCCCGCGCAGCAGCCATGCGAGGCTCACCTCAAGCGTATCGGCGATCGTTTCCAGATTGCCGGCCGCCGGCGCCGCGCGGTCGTTTTCCCAGGATGCCCAGATGTCGGGCGCAATGCCGAGGCTCCTCGCGGCGGCTTCGATGGAAAGCTTCACCGCGTCGCGGGCAAGCGACATGCGCCCACCCATCGTATCGTCTTCGGCATCGGTCGGTTGCAGGCGGTCGATATACATTCATCGCTCCTGTTCGGTCGAAGGGTCGCGCCCCGCCGAAAATCGGGCGAGGCGCGATGATGCGGTCAGCCTTCGTCGCCGATCCAGCTCTTCACCTGGTCGGGATGGTCCTGGATATATTTATCCACGGCCTGGTCGTAGGACGTTTCCTGCGCGGCAAACATCGCCGCTTCGAGATCTGGGATCGGCAGGTTCATGCGCGACAGGAAGGCGGCGACCTTGGGGTTGTCGGACTTGAAGTCCTTGCGGGCGAGAACATCGACGTGCTCGGCTTCGCCGAGCGACTTCTTCGGGTCATCGAGATAGCGCAGCTTGTGCTTGCCGAACATCCAGTGCGGGCTCCAGGCGGTGGCCACGAACCACTTCTCGCCGCGCATCGCGCGATCGACCGTGGTCAGCATGCCGGCCTCGCTGGAGATCTGCAGCTTGTAGCCGTCGAGCCCGTAGTCCTTCACTGCCTTTTCCGACAGCCGCGTAAGGCCTGCCCCCGGATCGATGCCCTGGATGGTGCCGGAGAGCTTCTTCTGCACGTCTTCCTTCTTCAGATCCTCGATCGAGCCGATCTGATCGGCGGGAATGTAGTCGGGGACCACCCAGCCGAGCTTGGCGCCGTCATAGACCGTGCCAAGCGTCTCGACCTTGTCCTTGACCTTGGCATAGTAGTCGGCATGCGTCTGAGGCAGCCAGGCCATCATCATCGTGTCGAGGTCGCCGCGTGCGACACCCTGATAGAGCGGCGCGACGTCGGCCTGCACGAGCTCGACCTTCTGGTTCAGCTTCGTCTCGATCACCTTGGCGGCAAGCTTGGTGACGAATTCGGCGTCGGACCAGGCGGCCCAGCCGATCTTCACCGGTTTGGCGTCCGCGGCCATGGTCGAGGTGACCGCGCCGCCGACGAGAGCGGCGGCAAGGCCGAGAGTTGCGAGTGTTTTGAACATGAGTGCTCCTTTTGTGAAGGTTCGCGTTTGGCAGGCCGTGGCGCGCCATGGTGAGGTGTCGAAGGTCAGGCCGTCGCCGGCTTCAGCTCTTCGCGTTCGCTTTTGCGGAACAGGCCCTGCCAGAATGCGGCGCGCGGCTTGCCCAGGCTCTGGGTGATGCGGTCGAGAATGACGGCGAGGATGACGACGGCGATGCCGCCCTCGAAACCGGTGCCGACGTCGAGACGCTGGATGCCCGTCAGAACCGTGTTGCCGATGCCGCCGGCGCCGATCATCGAGGCGATCACGACCATCGAGAGCGACAGCATGATCGTCTGGTTGATACCAGCCATGATCGAGGGCAGGGCGTTCGGAAGCTGCACCTTGAATAGAAGCTGGGTCGCCGTGCAGCCGAAGGCATTGCCTGCCTCGATGAACTCTCCATCCACCTGGCGAATGCCGAGATTGGTCAGGCGAACCACCGGTGGCATCGAGAAGATGACCGTCGCGATCGCGCCCGGAACGGCGCCGAGGCCGAAGAACATCGCGGCCGGGATCAGGTAGACGAAGGCAGGCATCGTCTGCATCAGGTCGAGGACCGGGCGCACGACGGCGGCGACGGAATCCTTGCGGGCCATGGCGATGCCGAGCGGCAGTCCGACGAGCATGGCAATCAGCGTCGCGGCAATGACCAGCGACAAGGTCTCCATCATCGGACCCCAGAGCTCGATGTGGTCGACGAGCAGCAGGCCGAGCGCGGTGAACACCGCAAAGCCGATGCCGACGCGCCAGAGCGAGAGGATCACGAAGATCGCGATGCCAACCGGCATGGGGATCGCAAGCAGGGCGTTCTGGATGCCTGACGTCACGAAGCCGATCGTGGCCGCGATGAAATCAAGCACCGGTGAAAAATTGTCGAGCACATAATTGACGGCAGCGTCGATGCCGTTTCCGATATCGAAGTTCATGATTTATCCGATGTGTTTGTGATCAGCCGGCGCGGTCGAGCGTTTCGAGCAGCGCGGATTTGCTGATGGAGCCGAGATAGCGCTTGCCGCCGTCGATGACGGGAACAGGCCAGGGGCTGGCCGCCACCTTGCCAAGAACGTTCGACAGCGGCTCGTCGGCCGGAATGGCCTCGATCTCGGGTAGGAAGGCGCCGCGATAGGGATCGGCCGTCTTTGCCCTGATCTTCTCGATCAAAGATGTCTGGCTGATCATGCCGTGATAGGTCTTGTCGCGGCCAAGGATGATTGCGTATTCGCGATCGTAGTTCTTCATCCGCTCGAGTGCGGCCGCTGCCGAAACGCCCTCGCGCTCGATGATCGTGACCTGCGACTTGCGGGCGACGTCGCCTGCCTTGAAGACATGCGCGACATCGACATTGCGGAAGAAGGAGCGGACGTAGTCGTTGGCCGGCTTGGTGACGATTTCGTCGGGCGTGCCGATCTGCACAACATTGCCGTTCTGCATGATGCAGATGCGATCGCCGATCCGCATCGCCTCATCGAGATCATGGCTGACGAACACGATGGTGCGGCTGTGCTCGGATTGCAGGCGAACGAGCTCGTCCTGCATTTCGGTGCGGATCAGCGGGTCGAGCGCCGAGAAGGCCTCGTCCATCAGCAGAATGGTGGGCTCGCTGGCGAGGGCGCGGGCAAGGCCGACGCGCTGCTTCATGCCACCGGAAAGCTGGTCCGGGCGGCTGTCGGCGTAGCCATCAAGACCGACGGCCTTCAGCGCGGCCAATGCCTTCTCGCGACGCTCTGCCTCGCCGACGCCGGCAACTTCGAGGCCGAAGGCGGCGTTGCTGAGGACGGTGCGGTTGGGAAGCAGCGCGAAGGATTGGAAGACCATGCTGATATCGCGGCGGCGAAGCGCGATCAGCTCGCTGCGCGACATGTCCGTGATATCGCGGCCATCGATCTTGATCGATCCGGATGTGGGTTCGATCAGCCGATTGAGGAGGCGCAAGAGTGTCGATTTGCCGGAGCCCGATAGGCCCATGATGACGAAGATCTCGCCGGCGCGAATATCGAAACTGGCGTCGTTGACGCCGATCGAGCAGCCCGTTGCTGCGTGGATTTCGGATTTTGACTTGCCGGCGCGCAGTAGCGCCAGGGCTTTCTTAGGGTGTTCGCCGAAAACTTTGTAGATGTTATTGAGACTGATCTTGGTCGAAGCCGATGATGTCGGCGCGTCTGTTTCAGTTGCAGCATTCATATAATCTTGGCGCCGAGCTCAAGAGGCCAGGCATTCTCCTTTATTCGCATACGTCCACGATCTGCAGAATTTCCGCCAGATTGGGATGTATTATCCGTTGTGTTGCTGAGACAAATCGACAATTCATAAGTCAAATTCGTCCGAAGAAAATATATGTTGTCGAAAATATCTATCCGATATGACAAAAAGTCACGTATTCGAACTTTGATACTGTTATTTTCGATGGAGCGCTGTGCTCCTTATCTGCGTATATAGGGGGATATACAAAAAATGTCCATCTTAAAATCAACTTTTGTGACAGATCCACCTGTCGCCGGCAACGTTGAAACGGCCCACAACGCCTGCTGTACCGGCGAAGCAGCGGCGCGCCGGCATCCGAGGTATTTTTGAAATCAAAGGCTGAAATCCGGCGCTGATGCGTCCGAAATCGTGTCCTTTATGAGGAAATCTCGCTCGGGTGAGCGAGCGACAGCATGCCCCGATAGATGCCCGGATCCGAGCCCTCGATCGGGATCGCACCGACGCTCTTGCGGTAGAAATCCATCGGCCCGGCGCCGCCGATCACGCCATAGGGATAGCCCTGCGCGTGCATGTCGAGCAGCGTTTCCAGGAGAAGAGCATGGCCGACGCCCTTTCCGCGGGCTGCCTGATCGACGCCTGTGGGGCCGAAGAACCCCTTGGCGGTCGCCTCGTGGCAGGCAAAGCCTATGAGGTCTCCCGCCTTGATGGCGATGAAGCAGGTGGTCGGCTGGCGCATGGCGGCAGCGGTCGCCTCGGCCGCCCAGCCGGCGCCGAAGCGCGGTTCGATCCACGATGTCAGCGCCGGCAATTCCGGCACCAGCACGCGGCGGATGGTAACCCCCTGCGATGTCATGCGCTCGTCCAGAGCGGGGTCGCGCTTCAGCTCGTAGAGCTTCACAAGCATATCCATGGTCTTGATCCTTGTATCTGTCAGCCTTTGACGGCGCCGGCGGTGAGGCCCGCCACGATCCGCCGTTGAAAGACAAGCACGACGGCGATGAGGGGGAGTGTGACGGTGATCGAGGCCGCCATAATCTGCCCGAACGGGTATTCATAGCGGCTTGTACCCGCGATCAGGCCGATCGCCACCGGCACGGTGCGGTTCTCATCCGTCAGCGTAAATGTCAGCGCGAACAGGAACTCGTTCCAGGCGAGGATGAAGGCGAGAATGCCGGTACTCGCCAGCGAGGGCCCCATCAGCGGCAAGAGCACCTTCATCAGGATGCGAAAGTGCGAGCAGCCATCGATGATGGCGGCCTCTTCCAGTTCGCGCGGGAATTCGCGGATGAAGGTGGTGAGGATCCAGGTCGTGAAGGGCACGGTCGACAAGAGATAGGTGAGGATCAGCGCGCTTGGGCGGTTGAAAAGCCCCAGCCAGTTGATCAGTTCGAACATGCCCGAGAGCACCACGACCTGCGGAAAGATCGAGATCATCAGGACGATCATCAGGATGGCGCGGCGCTGCGGAAACTCGATGCGGCCGAGCGCGTAGGCGGCCGAGAGCCCGATGATCAGCGACAGCAAGGTCGTGGATATCGCGACATAGGCCGAGTTGAGCAGCGATCCCATGAAAACGGGGTTGTCGATGAGTTGTCGGTAATAGGTGAAGTCCAGTGCCGGCATCAGAGCCGAGCGATAGAGTGCGGCACCCTGCTTCGTCGAGGAGACGAAGGCCCAGTAGTATGGGAACAGCGTGTAGACGAGCACGAGCAGCAGCGCGAAGATCTGCAGGCCGCGCACGACACGCCGTCTCATGCGATAATAGCCCGCTGGCTTGCGCAGCGCCTTTTGTGCGATTGCATTGGCCATCGTCAGGTCCCCGCCGCTTTGTCGAGGCGAAGAACCCCGATGATTATGATTGCGACCAGCGCGACGAGCAGGAAGACCCACGTCGATGCGGCCGAGCCGACGCCAAGTTCCTGGAAGCTGATCAGCCGGTCTCGCGCATAGATCGATACGGTCATCACGTTCTCGTTGCTCGCGGCCAGCACGTAGGCAAGGTCGAACATTCTGAGTGCGTCAAGAACGCGAAAAAGGACGGCGACGCCGATCGCCGGGCGCAGCATCGGAAGGGTGATCGACCAGAAGCGCTTCCAGGCGGGAATGCCGTCCACCTCGGCGGCTTCGAAGATCTCCGGCGATATCAGCTGCAGACCGGCGAGGATGAGCAGCACCATGAATGGGGTGGTCATCCACACGTCGATGAAAATGACGACGCCCATGATCAGCGAACTGCTGGCCGTCCAGGCGATACCGTGATCGACCACGCCCAGTCCGGTCAGGATCTTGTTGATGACGCCGAACTGGTCGTTGAGCATCCATTCCCAGATCTTGGTGGCGACGACGACAGGAATGGCCCACGGCACCAGAATGGCGGCGCGCGCCAGGCCTCGGCCCGGGATCATTTCGTTGAGCAGCAGTGCGATCGCAAGCCCAAGCGCCGTCTCGATCGCGACCGAGATGACGGTGAACACGAGCGTGTTCTTCACGGCAACCCACCAGCTGTGGTCGTTGATGACCTCCATGAAGTTGTCGAGACCGACCATGGAGTAGACCGAGGGGTCGTCGAGATAGGCGTCGGTGAAGGAGAAGAAGAAGGTCCGGCTCAGCGGCCAGACGGCGACCAACAGGATGACGGCGATGACGGGAACCAGAAACAGCCATGCGGCCCGGTAATCGCGGCGGGCAAGTTTGGCGCTCATGGTTCGCTCACCTGTGCCTGTCCGCCGGACGGTTGGCTAAGCAGAACGCGCTTGCCGTCGGCCGTAAAGGCGAAGACGGCTGCGTCGGCGAAATCCAGGCCGACAGGCTGGCCGATGAGATCGTGCGCCGGGGCCTTCGCGACACGGATGACCCAGACGGTGTCGTCGGTGATGCGGCAATAGGCGAAATGCTCGTGGCCCAGATCTTCCACGCGTTCCAGCGTGCAGGTGATCCGACCCTCGTCCGCTCCAACCAGGCGCAGTCCCTCAGGGCGGATGCCGATCTCGGCAATCGGGCCGGCCGGATTGTTGGCGACCATGGCGATCGAGAGATTGCCGGGCCCGACGATCGTGCCGGTGGCTGCGCCGGTTTTCGGCGAAACGGCGAGGAAGTTCATCCGGGGGCTGCCGATGAAGCTCGCGACGAAGCGATTGTCAGGGGCGTGGTAGAGTTCCTGCGGCGTTCCCACCTGCTCGATGCGGCCATGGTTCAGGACGACGATCCGGTCGGCAAGCGTCATGGCCTCGGATTGATCGTGGGTGACATAGATCATCGTGGTCTTCAGGTCGTCATGGAGCTTGGCGATCTCCATGCGCATTTCCATTCTGAGATCGGAATCGAGATTGGACAGCGGCTCGTCGAACAGGAAGATCTCGGGCTGGCGCACCAGCGCCCGGCCGATCGCCACGCGCTGGCGCTGGCCGCCCGAGAGTTCGCGCGGCCGGCGATCCATCAGGTGATCGACCTTGAGCATGCGCGCCACCGACGAAACCTTCTGGCTGATCGCGTCCTTGGCCATGCCCAGCGTTTCCAGCGCGAAGCCGATGTTGCGGGCGACGCTCATATGCGGATAGAGCGCGTACGACTGGAAGACGAAGGCGACGCCGCGTCTTGAGGCCGGGACATCCGTCACGTCCTCGCCGCCGATCGTCACCACACCCTTGGACGCTGCCACGAGGCCCGCGACGATGCGCAGAAGCGTTGACTTGCCGCAGCCCGAAGGGCCGACGAAGACGACGAACTCGCCGTCGTTGATCGTAAGGTCGACGCCTTGAATGACGGTGTGCGTCCCAAAATTCTTCGAAACGGATTCAAGCGAAACCGATGCCATTTTTCACCCGGACTTGGTCACGATAAAGGGGTCGCCCCCTGATGGCGGCGATTTGCGATGCGCGAGACGAGGGCAGACCGATCTCGGGCTGCCCTCGTGCGTTCAGTCGAGGCTCAACGGCTTTCCTTGAGCTTTTCAAGCCGGCCGGCGAGCGACGTCAGGCCGGACTTGATATCGCCGCCGCCCGACAACATGTCATGGACGGAGCGATAGAAGGCCTGCGACACTCGGTTGTAGCTGGTGCCTGTGTAGCCCGAAGGCCGCACGGCGCTGTCGGCGAAGGCCTGCTGGTTGTCTTTGAGGAAGGGGATTTTCGCCAGCACGTCGGCGTCCGTGTAGAGCGCCGGAATGGACGGATTGACCGCATCCTGAAGCGCGCGCTTCTTCTGCATGTCCGGGCCGGTGATGAAGTTCACGAAATCGGCCGCGACATCAGGCTTGGAGCTATACTTGGAGACGCCATAGTACATCGGGCCGAGGCAGCCGCTCGACTTCTGGCCCTCGACGCCGACGGGCAGCGGCATGACGCCGACCTTGTCGACAACGGCGCTGCCTTCCTTGTGCGACGTGCCCCAGACATAAGGCCAGTTGCGGTGGAAGACGGCGTTGCCGGATTCGAAGACGGCGCGCGAGGCTTCTTCGTCGTAGTTCAGCGTACCCTCTGGGCTGATCGAGCCGATCCAGCCCTTTGCCTTTTCGATGGCTTCGGCCGCCTTCGGATTGTCGATGGTCACCTTACCGTCATCTGAGATGATCGTGCCGCCGCCGTTCGATGCGATGAGCTCGATCGCGTCGCAGGTCAGGCCTTCGTAGCTCTTGGCCTGCCAGGCATAGCCCCACATGTCGCCCTTGCCGTCGGCGCGCTCCTTGTCCTGGATCTCCTTGGCCGTCGCGGCCAGCTCATCCCAGGTCTTCGGCGGCTGCTTGCCGTATTTCTCAAGCAGATCCTTGCGGTAGAACATCAGGCCCACGTCCATATAGGCAGGCATCGCGACCAGATTGCCGTCGAGCTTGGCAGCATTGAGCGTGGAGGCGAAGTGCTTGTCCTGATCGGCCTGCGGGATCACGGTCTTCAGGTCGAGAAGTCCGTTCTTGAACATGCCGAGCCAGATGACATCGAGGAACAGCACGTCGATATCGGTGGATTTCGCGGCGATCAGCTGCTGATAGATCGGAATGGCATCATCCAGCAGCGCCGGCATCTTGTTGATCTTCGCTTCATTGCCCGTCTTCTCCTTCCAGGCATTGGCGACATTGGTGCACAGCTCGAATTCCGTCGGCGCGCAAAATACGGAAATCGTCTCAGCGCGGGCCGTCCCGCTCCAGAGGGCGGCGGAGAACGCGAGGGCGGCAAGGCTCTTCTTAAGCATGGTAGGTTCCCTTGATTGTGATAATGCACGGCATCGTCGGGGCTCTTCTGGCTCCTTGCGATAATAGGACTGGTTATGACCAGTTATGTCAATATGGACTTTCGAGAGAATTGCGTTGAAGATGACGACGGCCAAGCCCAGGGAAGATCGAATTTGAAGACGCTCGAAACCGAGGATACACTGATCGCGACACGCGGCGTCATCGATCGCGGCGACCCGCGGCCGCTGCACAAGCAGGTGTATGAGGCGTTGCTGGCGGCGATCAGCGACGGGCGTCTGCCGCTGCGCGGCAAGCTGCCCTCCGAGCGCGAACTCGTCGATCTCTACGATGTGAGCCGGATCACCATTCGCCACGCCGTGCGTGAGCTCATCCAGCAGGGTGTGGTTCACAGCCAGCCCGGCAAGGGGCTCTATGTCACGGAACGCGGCGGCGGCTTCGAGCTTCAGGTGCTGAAGAGCTTCACCAGCATTGCGCTGGCCAATGGTCGTGCGCCGGGTCACCAATTGATCGAGGCAAGCCTCGTTCGGGCGCCGCTCGAAGTCAGCAGGCCGCTCTTTCTCGCCCCCGGCGCGGAGGTCGTGGTGTTATCTCGCCTGCGGCTGCTCGACAATATTCCGGCCGTGATCCAGACCGACTGGATTCCCGCCGGGCGCGTGCCTGGATTGCTCGATCTCGATTGGGGCATCGCCAACCGCTCGCTCTATGAAGAGCTGCGCCAACGCTATGGAATATTTCCGAAACGTGGGCAAACGACGCTCAGCGCCCGCCTGGCGGGCGAAGACGAAGCGCGCCTGCTGCAACTGGCACAGCCGGCAGCCGTGCTGACGGTCGATCAGATCGCTTTCGACGACCGCAACCGCCCGGTCAACATGACCGCGCTGGTGCATCATCCCGCTCGCTATCCGTTGACGCTGCTGCAATCGGAAACCGGCGATTTCACCCAATATTGATTGGTGCCGAACCGCCGAGGGTTCGCTTTAGCCGTCGAGGGCGAAGCGGTCCTCGTCGAATTCCTCCTCGGCGAACTCGTCGGCGTCGCTGTCGATCGCGGGACCGACATCTTCGAGCGTTGTCAGGCGCATGCCCGATGGACGCGGAGCGGTCATCTCGATCTTCATTCCAGGCGGCTGCAGCGCCCAAGCGACCAGCGCCTTGCCGGACATGGCGCCGACGCCTGCCGATACGACCTGCGGCTCCCGGGCGGGGACCGCCGTCATGCCCGGGCGCTTTGCCGCGCCGCCGGCGAGCGACCCGCCTGCATGAAGGGCGAAGAGAAGCTGCCCGGCCGATCCCTTGCCGGTGACGGCGGTTGCAAGCAGGACAGGAGCGGCGGGCGCCGGCACGCTTGCCGTGATTGTTTCGTCCAGCGCCGGCTTGAAGGTCGGCAGCGGCACGGTGAGAGACGCGAGATCGGGAACCTTGCTGTCGGTGTTGTCGGCGCGCGGCGTCGGCCGGGCAAGCTGAAGCTCGAGCCCCCGTTCGGCGCGCGTCTGCGGCACCGGCAGCATCGCCGTCACGAGAGCGCGCGAGGGTGCCGGAGCGCCTTCGTCGTCGTCACTCTCGGGGGTACGCATGGTCTCGATCGCGACAGGGCGGTTGCGCTTCTTCTGGTCGGCGAGCGCCAGCTCATAGCCCGGCAAGGCTCTGCCGTCGGCCGGCAGATGCAGCGTACGCCCGCTTGGAAAGAGCCGTGCCAGTTCCTGGCGCGACATGCGCGGCCAGGCGCGAACATTGCCGACATCGAGATGCACGAACGGCGAGCCCGAGGTCGGATAATAGCCGACGCCGCCGACCTGCAGCTGCATGGCCAAGCCGCGAAGCGTGGCAAGTTTCACGCCCGGAATGTAAAAGTCCATCGCCTTGCCCAGCATATGCTGGCTCTTCTTGGCGACGCCGGTCACGCGCGAGCGGGTGCGCAGCATGTTGTTGGTTGCCGGCGAGCGATACGCCGAGACGACGTGAATGGGCTCCTTGGCACCGCTGCGCTGGTAGACCTCCCAAACGAGATCGAGCAGGCGCGGATCCATTTTGGTCGGTTCGTTGCGACGCCAGTCGCGCAGGAAGCGGTTGACCTGTGCAAGGCCTTTCGGGTCGAACTTGCCGTTGCGTTTGAAAACGATGGTCGCCCGCTCTCCCGTGTGGGTGAAATAGAGCTTGAGCGCGCGGTCGTCGGCAGCCGCCTGCGCGGCACCGGCCATGGCTGCGAACAGAACCAGGGCGATCAACACCATGCGGTGCGCGGCAAGCGACACAGCCAGGGCCAGCGTGGTCACGGGAACGGAAAGGACTGCATGGTACACGAACACGACTTCCGTCATTGTTGATGGGGTGCGAGAGCCGGATGCTTGCGGTCGGCGCGGTCGCTTTGCAGCCGATTATGGTCAACAGATCCCTAACGTATCGTTTATGAGGAATAAATATCGGGACAGTCTGGCCGTCCGCGGTCCCGCCGCTTGAGCACGAACGGATCGTGCGTGACGCGGCACGTGTTGAACAGTGCGCGGCGCGGTGCACGGTTTGTCGACTGCCTTCCAAAGCGGCAATACATTTAGAAAAGCGTGAGACGGCCACAATCCTGTCGCTTCGATCCTTATCTCTAGGGATAGGATTCCAGAATGGAGGAGTGAGAATTGAATAATCTATACAAGATGTTGGCGATCGCGGTGGGAACTTTGGCAACAACGGTGGCGCCGATCTGGGCCGCTCAAGCGCCGGCCGCGGACCCGCTTGTCGGCCGCGCGTGGGTCGAGACCAAATCGCAATCCGGTCTTCCCGGCGTGATGATGGTGTTCATGGCCGATGGCAGCCTGCTGATGGATTCGTGCTGGGAAACCTACGCTCTGCGCAAATGGAGCCGCACCTCTCACGATACCGTTACCTGGGACGAAGATGGCGCAAAAATCACCGCGAAGGTGCAATCGGTGTCGCCCACCCAGCTGACGCTTCGCGTAAAGGCGGGAAAAGATACGGTCGAGCACCGCTACAGCGTCGCCAAGGTGCCGTATATCTGCCCTGACATGAAGCGCTGAATTAGCCGTTCGGCGAGCGGATATCCTGTCCGGATACCGCTTGCCGCATGTTCTTCAGCGTGATTACTCGACCTCGGCCGTCTGGCGCGTATCGAGCGAGCTGACCAGGATCTTGTCGATGCGCCGGCCGTCGAGGTCGATGACCTCGAAACGCCAACCATCCCTCGTGAAGCTCTCGCCAAGCACCGGAAGGTGCTTCAGCTCTTCGAGAACGAGACCCGCGACGGTCTGGTATTCGAGATCGTCGCCAAGCTTCAGGCTCATGAATTCCGCGAACTCGTCGATCGGCGTCCAGCCGGAGACGAGATAGGATCCGTCGTCGCGGCGCGCGATCGCCTGTTCGTCGATCGGGCCATCCTGCAGCGCGCCCATGATCGCTTCCATGATGTCGCCGGAGGAAATGACGCCTTCGAAATGTCCGTACTCGTCGAAGACAAGCACCATATGCACCGGCGACGTGCGGATCGCCTGGATGACGCTGATGGCGTTGGAGAGATCCGAAACGATCGGCACGTCCTGCGTGATCGCCTTCAGGTCGGCGGTGCCCTGAACGGACATCGAGTCGTAAAAGTCCTTGACCGCGAGCACGCCCAGCACCTCGTCCGAGCTGCCCTTTCGCACAGGCAGGCGCGAGCGCTTGGTGCTGTGCAGCTGGGCGCGGATTTCTTCCAGGCTGTCATCGACGTCGATGATTTCGACATCGCGGCGCGGTGTCATCAGCGCGCGCGCCGTGCGGTCGGCAAGCCGCATGACACCGGAGATCATGGCGGATTCTTCGCTTTCGATCACGCCTGCGGATTGAGCCTCGGCGAGAACAGTCTTGATCTCTTCGTCCGAGACATTGTCGCCGCCCTTGCCCGATTGCCCAAGCAGTTTCAGCACCAGCTTTCCGGACGCATCGAGCAGCCAGACCAGCGGTAGCGCCATCTTTGAAAGAACCGCCATGGCGGGTGCAACCTTGGCCGCGACCGCTTCCGGTTCGCGTAGCGCGATCTGCTTCGGTACCAGTTCTCCGACGATCAGCGACAGGTAAGTGATCGCGATGACCACGGTACCAACGCCCACGGCATCGGCCACCGTCGGCGACATGCCCTGAAGCTGGAGCCAAGCGGTCAGGCGGCTACCGAGCGTGGCGCCCGAGAAGGCACCGGAGAGAACGCCGACGAGCGTAATGCCAATCTGCACTGTTGACAGAAACCTGCCGGGGTTTTCGGCAAGCTTTATGGCTTGTGCGGCTCCTCTGCTTCCGTGATCGGCGAGAACTTTAAGGCGGGCGGGTCGGGAGGACACGACAGCCAATTCCGACATGGCGAGCACACCATTGAGGATGGTGAGCAAGACCACAATTCCAATTTCGAGAAACACAGGAGCCCTTGTTCGTTGACGATGATGACGCAAGATAGGTGCAATCACACCGGTTGCAAAGCGGCGGATCCGATTTTATCGCGCGTGAAGCCGAGAAGGCACGATCGCCATCTATCTGGTAAATTAGCGTTTTAAGTCAGAAGAGCTTAACTTTCGCATGTTACACAAGCGACTATACTTCTTGTGATCACGTGTATGGCCGACGAAGAGATACTTCCACCAGAGATCCTGACTTCGATACTGATGCGAATGTTCGAGTTCGCACCAATCGCCATGGCCGTTTCCACCAGCGATACCGAGACATCCAGCTACCTCAAGGTAAACGACGCCTATCTCAGGCTTACCGGCCTGAAATGGGAGGATATCAGCGGCAGGACCCTGATTTCGGAAGGTGCCGCGATCAGCAGCCCGGCGCGGGATCGGCGCCATCGCATGCTGGCCGAAGACGGCGGCTACGTGCTGGAGGAAGTCGATATCCGCCATGCCGACGGAACGGTGTTGCCCACGCTCATCTCCGCGCAGCGCACGGTCATCGATGGAGTGTCTTTTGATGTCGAAGTCATCCTCGACGTTTCCGCACGCGTTCGCCACCAGCACGAAATCGAGCTTGCGCTCCGCGCTTCGGCGCGCACTGATGCGCTGTCGGGCCTGCCCAATCGCGCCTGTTTCGATGAAGTTCTCGCAGAGCACCTGGAGCGGCGTGACGACACCGACAAGCTTCTGGCGCTGGCGTTCATCGATTTCAACGGCTTCAAAGCTGTGAACGACACGATGGGCCACGCCGCGGGCGACGAGGTGCTGAGGATCATCGCCAGCCGCTTCCGCGACAGCTTCCGCGCCAACGATTTCATCGCGCGTATCGGCGGCGACGAGTTCGTTGTTCTTCTGGAGGTCGATCCCTCGCACTTGAACGACGTGGAACTCACGCTCAAGGACGCGGTCGATCGCATCTTCAAGCCGATCGCGGTCGATGGCGTTGTCGTCGAATTGGGTGCTGCGATGGGTGTCACACTGATGCAGCCGGAAGACGACGCTGCTTCATTCGTCAAGCGTGCCGACGATTACATGTATCTGGCGAAGCAGACAGGTGATCGGCTGGCCATGATCTGGCTTGGTAAGACGGATAGCCACCTAGTCAAGGCGAAAACCGTCACTGGTGCCATAGGTTGAATTCCAATATAGGCAGTCGTGCGCTGCAGCAGCGCTAGAAGTCCGGCGGTGCCGGAAGCTGGTCGGCGTTTTCCTCAAGCTCGGCCTGCGCGGCCCTAAGCGTTGCCTGCTCGCTCGGAAACGGGCTGCTGTCGACGGCGGGAAGCTCACCGCGCATATCCGTGACACGGTAGAACCAGCGTTCGTCCGCACCATTGATCGTCAGCCGAAAGCGTCCATGGCTCGCAAAGGCGCGGCCCGCGTTGTCGCGCTGCCACATACCATGGTGATGACTTGTTCTTCTCTTGAAGAGGCGCATTTTCGCATCCTTTCAGTCGATTCCTCATCGTCCAAAATACTATCCTCAGTAAGCTATTCAAGGGTGCGGTGCCTCCTATGGTTTCATAGTTGTTACGATAACGTCAGGCGCCGGCTTCGCGGACCAGAACTTTTACAACCTGTCGCCAAACCCGGCCTGCAATACTTTCGCCTTTGCCGTTCAATACAACCACGCCTCTGACAGTCTCGGACAAAGGCTTGCCGGATACCTCGGCGGTGATCGCATACTGTGCCGAAACAGGGCTAAGGCGCAGCCGTTCATGGGCGTTTTGCGGGTGGACGGCGATTTCACCGTGATACTCGGAGGTCAGTTGGGGGATGTCGATCTCCGAAGCGCCCGCCGAGGCGATGGAGGTCACCTGCACCGGCATCGAGGACTGCGTGAGATCGTCGGGGATGAAGTGGCCCGTAGCGCCGACTTCGAGGCGGCCGCGGTCGCCGCCGGATACGAAGCCGCGCGCCGCCATGCCGGACGCGCCGGCGATGGTCGCAAGCTGGTCCTTGCGGCTGATCCAGCGGCCGAGATGGACTTGCGGGTCGATGTCGATGACGGTGCCATCGAACGGCGCGCGAACGACAAGCGATGCCTGCCGGCGCGCAAGGCCATCGCCCTTGGCCTCGAGTGCGGCCAGTTGCGATTGCAGGATACCGCGGTCGACGAGGTTCTGCGGATCGGCCAGCACGCGCGCCAGTCGGTAGCGCGTCAGCTCGGCCTCGATTTCGGTGGTGCGAAGTTCCTGCTGCAACTCGGGGCGACTGATGGAAAACAGCATGTCGTTTTTCTTCACGATGTCGCCGCGCTTGATCGCGATCGCCTCGATCTTTCCCGGCTCCATCGGGAAAAGCCGCGTGAACTCGTTCGGATAGAGTGCCGCCGGGGCGGAGACGCTCTTGAAGATCGGCAGCGAGATCAATGCGACGATGGCAAGGAAGATCGCCAGCGACAGATAGCTGCGTCTGCTCGTGATGATGTCATGGCGCATGGTCCACCACTCCCGGAGTTCGGACAGGATCGGCCGAAGGATGAAAAAGCCGATTTCGACGGCAAAGAGCATCACGCCTACGATCTTGATGGTGAAGTGGTAGACGAGGAGCGCGATGCCGAAATAGAGAAACAGCCGGTAGATCGTCGTGGCGATCGCATAGAGCGTCACGGTCGCGTCGAGTTTCGGACCGAAGCGATCGGGCCGTTCCTCGCCGGTATTGAACAAGAAATGACGAAGCCGCCACCGCAGATGGCGGAAAGCGCGCGGCTGCAGGTTTTCGACACCCAGGAGGTCGGCGAAGATGTAGTAGCCGTCGAAGCGCATGAAGGGGTTGAGGTTGACGATCAGGCTGAGCACCCAGCCGGTCGCGGCGAGAACGAAGGCCGCGGACCGAAACGGTCCGTCGGGGAGGAACACCCAGAGCAGCAGCGCGAATACGGCGATGTGCATCTCGGTCAGCACGCCGGCCGTATCGATCTTCAGCCGATCGAAGCGCGATTTCAGCCGCCATGCATCGCTGACGTCGGTATAGAGCAGCGGCACCAGCACCATGAAGGCGATGCCCATGGTGGGAACGCGGCAGCCATGGCGGTGCGCGACATAGGCGTGGCCCAGCTCATGCATCGACTTGATGAAGCCGACCGAGATCACGGAGACCACGATGCCTTCCAGCGTGAAGATGTAAGGAAAGGTGCCGGTGAAGGCATCCCATTGGCGCGACACCAGATAGAGCCCGAGAATGGCGGCGCAGACGGTAAGGGCATGGAAAGCCGGGCTGAAGAGCCCCGTGATATAGGGGGCCGTCTTGCGGATGAAGCGGTCCGGCCGCACCAACGGAATGCGAAAGAAAAGGTAATTGTGGATCAGCCGCATGAACAGCGAGTGGCGACGCGTCGCGCTGGCATGAAGCGCCCGCCAGGTCGCCGATGCCGGCTCGGTGACGAAGAAGCTCGTTTCGAGCATCCGCATTGCGGCATAGATCTCTTCCTGCTCGGGAAGCCGCCCGAACTGCGCCTGCACGGCCTGGATGAGACCGCGCAGCGAGCGTGCGAAGTTCCAGAGCGTCAGCAGCTGGAACATTTCGAAGGTGATGCGGAAGAAGCGGTTGCGGACTGGATCAAGCACGATCCAGACCGGCTCGCCGGATAGGCTGGTACCGCCGCGCACGATCTGCAGATCCTCGCGCAAGGGCGGCAGTCTGAGATCGGGCGAGGGAGGGGTGCTCATAGGCCAAGCCGCTGCCTGATCGCGGCAATCGGCCTGCGGAACAGATAATAGGCCAGCGGCACTTTTTCGCCGAAAATTTGCGATGTTCCGCGGATGCCGAGACGCAGGCCACGTTCCGGCACGGCGTCAAATCCGGCATAGATGCGATAGGCCAGAATGTTGCCCTCGATCATCTGCGGATCGAAGGAGGAGGACAGCGTCTTAGCCGCGACCGGGTGCAGCGGGTCTGCATCGAGAAAGGCGCTGACCGCCGCACCGTTCTCGACCGCGATCGCGTCGGCCACCGGCACGTCGATACGCAGTTGAACGCGGCTGGGGTCAGCCACTTCCATCACCCGCTCGCCGATCGACACCGGCCGGCCGATCCAGTCTCGCTTGTCGGTGAAGATGACCACGCCGTCGCTTTCGGCTTTCACGTTCGTGCGAGCCAGCATGTCGGCGGCGTAATCGCGCTTGGCGGAGGCGACGCTCAATTCGCTTCTCGTGACTGCCAGGTCGCGCCGTGCTTCCGGGTCGGCGATCGCACGTTGGCTGATCTGCATCAGCTTCGCCTGCGCCACCTTCACATCCTGCTCGGCGACGCGCAGCTCGTTTCGAAGCGCGGTGTCGGCCAGCCTGAAGAGCGGCTGTCCCTTCACCACGCTTGCGTTCGGATTGACAAGGACCTCCTCAATCGCGCCGTCGAGCGGTGCTGCGACGATCTCCGGCGCCACGGGAACCACCTCGCTCGGCGCCAGCACCGTCATGTGCACGGGGATGAACATCGCGGCTATCGCCAGCAAAAGAGCGGTTCCGATCAGCGGCTTGATCGGCAGATTGCGCTTCAGGCGTCTCGGTCCGCTGAGCGCCCGCCAGGCGTGGGAATAGGTCTCGGCCAGCCTTTCGGCCAGCAGCAGATCCGCCTCCGGCCACGGCGTTTCGCGCGCCAGCAGCATGCCCGCGAAAATATGGCCGTCGCGCAGTTGAAACGGCACCCAGGCCATGAAGCGAAAGGGGTAACTATCCTGTTCGATTTCGCCGGGCGGACAATAGGCGGGAAGGGTGAAGGCCTTGATTTTTGCCAGTCCGGCCTCGCGGGAGAGCTGTCTGATCAGGCCCTCTATGAAGCGGATGCGCGGTGCGTTTCTGTCCACCGCGCCGATCGACGATACCGTCTCGACTTTAAAGACGCCCTTTGGCACCGACAGCACGAAGATCTGCCTGGCCTTGGTGAGCTTCATCGTCTCGTTGGCGATCAGGAAGCGCAGTTCGCCGACGCTTTCGACACGGCGCGCGTCGGCCTCGATCCTGAGGAGGAGTTCGTAGACGTGGTGGGCGGCTGCGGCTGCCGGTGGCTGAAGCTTGATTGGATCGCTTGTCGGCTTTTCGACACCTTGCATCTGCTGGCCTACTCACTCGGAACTTTGAACACTGTGGGACCGCTCATCCCCGGCAGCACGCCGTTGGCCTGGCCGGAAAAACGCCCGGTCACCTTCACCGTCTGGCTGACCGGATCGACGGTGGCGCCGATGCGGACAATATCGACCGGCAGTGTCTTGGCGGTCTCGTCGATGCTCAACGAAAATGCTTCGCCTTCGCGCAACCACCGCAACCAGACGGAGGGCACAAGCACGTCGACAAGCAGATCGTTGCTGGCGACGATGTGCATGATCGGGCGGCTCGGTTCCGGCGTTTCATGCGCGTGGGATGGCATGGCGCCGATCCGGCCATCGAAGGGTGCTTTTATCGTGCAGCGGCCGAGCTTGCTGCGATAGGCGTCGGCTTCGCCCGCGGCCTGGTTGGCCTTGGCGCGGGATATCTCGACCTCGAATTTCCCGGCCGCATTCGACCGCGCCAGCCGCTCGTCATTGGCAACGGCGATCTGAGCCGCCGCCAGCGCCGCTTCCGCGGATTTGAGCTGGGCCTGGATATCTCCGCATTCGAAGGTGGCGAGGATATCGCCCTTGTTGAAACTCTCCCCTTCCTTGAAGGGCAGGGTGGCGATGGCAAAGCCGAGATCGCTCGATATGGAGGCCTCATCGGCGGCGCGAACGATGCCGCGCAACCCTTCAAGCGATGCCGTGGCATCCTCCGCATCATTGCCGGCGGCGTAAGCCACGCCTGCCAAGAGCTGTATCATCAGAACGGATGCCGCTATTTGCTTCATCACGGTCTCCATGTCGGCCGTTATTTGGCCGCAACGAGGTCTGTCTTCAACTCACCGCGCTCCAGCCACATGTCACGCAACTGGCCGGCCATCTCCTTGACGGGCTGGGTGGTACGCAGCGTTTGCGGGAACGGATCGATGCCGAGCGATGCATAGATGTTCGCATAAGCGTTCTGCAGGTCGGCATAGGCCATATCGAGCTTCGCATCCGCCAGCAGCGCGTTCATCTCCTCGCGGATCAGCATCTGCTCGCTGGTCTTTTGCGCATCTGTCTCGGTGCGCACCTGCGTCAGGATCCGGTGCGAGACGTTGGAGAGAGCGGCGGCCGTCGAATAGGAGTGCTTCAGGTGAGCATAGCGCGCGCGGCTGATATGGACCTGCGTCATGACCGCCATCGCGACCGAGAGCGACCGCGTGTCCAGCATCTGCTTTTCGGCCTCGATCTTCTTGTTCACCGCCGGCAGCGTCGCGAGCTTCATCAGATTGAAGCTGACCTTCGCCCCCCAGGACACCCAGTCGTTGGTGGCGATATAGTCGTTGGAATCGTAGTTCGGGCCGGCGTAAAGATTGATGCCGGGCAACATGTCGAGCAGCGCCGCATCCACTTCGCGCTCGTTGATCCGCAGCCGGTAGGAGATTTCGCGCATCTCCGGGCGGTTGGTGGCGGCGATGTTGAACATCTCCTGCGAGGTGTAGCTGATCTTCAGCTGCGTATCGCGGCGCTTTGGAACCTCAAGCGTGAATTCCGTGCCGGGCTTTACGTTCATCAGCGCGGAAAGCTGTGTCTTGGCGACCAGCAGTTCGCCTTCCAGCAGTTCCACCTCGCGCTTGACCTCGATCAGTTCGCGCTCATAGGTGAGTGCCACCAGCGGTGACGTCTCGCCGTTGGACGAGAGATTACGGGTGTCCTTCAGCGCGCGGACGACGCGGCCCTCAAGCGCGCGCATGCGGCCGACGAGCCGCTGGTAGCTCACCGCGCGCCAATAGGCCGTGCGGACATCCTCGATGACCTTGTTGACCATCCGCCGCTTCATTTCGTCTTGAACCAGAACCTCGTCCGTCGCCTGCTTGGCGCGGACATAGGAGAGTCCGAAATCAAGGATGTTCCACGACGATGTTAGATCGGCCGTCACAATACTATCATCCCGGGTAGAGGCCTCGGTGGGATCGGCTTCGCTGCGGCCGGCATAGCCTGCGCCGGCTACAATCTTAGGCAGTGCGGAGTAGCTGACCAAATCCGCCTCCCGTAATTTCAGCGCCGCCTGCATAACCTCTACCTTCGTATCAAGGTTGTACTTCAAGGCCCTCGCCATGGCCTCGTACAAGTCTACCCTGTCTGAAATGGGCTCCTGATTGGCAGTGGCAAGGGTAAGCCTCTCCATGCCGAAGTTGGCATGCGCTTCTGGGGGCAGCGGTTTCGGGGTAACAGTGCATCCTGTCGCGATCAGACTGACGGAAACGGCTAGAAAGACAGGGATTTTCATTCCATTCATTCCTCGGACCTGTTCCGTATCCGATGAAGCCGCGGGTGGCTCGTGTCTACGGATATGCAATTGCTGGGCGTAGATTCGGCAATCAGAGCGCGTTTTAGAAATGCGAAACTATCGTGTCGGTGCATTCAGTCTTTGCTAACATGGTTAACCGACACTTAACAAAATACAATTTTTCAGAGCACTGGTCGTGGATGTGTGCTAAACGATGTGCCGAATAGCCACGATGAGCAGCTCTTGCCATGGTTGATTTAGTGCTAACTAATTCCTGTTAGCGAAAATTAGGGATTTGTTAATTCTCTGCTCACTACGGTTGCGAAGATCGGTATTGGGAGCCGGTTACGAGGACGACTGAACAGCAGCAGACATGCCGGGCTAGACGGGCACCTGGCCAATGAAACGATCTGTCGTGGAGGAAACCCCATGAACGAACGCTACGTGCGCCCCGCCCCTGACCGTGTCGAAAAGATGCGCGGGAGGAATGCCAAGCCGAAATACGGCTCGATGTTGATGGAGTTGGAGCAACGCATCGCATTCGACGCCGCCGGCGCGGCGACCGTGGAAAAATCCCAGGAAAAAAGTCACCAGGATCAGGGTGATCACGGCTCTGCCGAGACCGCCCAGCACGATGGCGCGAGCGATGGCCATGACGCGCTGGTCGCGGCACTTGCCGAACATCAGGCCGCTTCGGCCGCACCCGAGACATCGAACGTTTCGCAGCCGCGCCAGGTGGTGGTGATCGATTCCTCTGTTCCCGATTATCAGGCGCTGGTCAAAGACCTGGGCGACAATTTCAAGATCATCGTGGTCGACCCGAACGAGAACGGCGTACACGAGCTCGCCGAGACGCTGTCGTCCATGCACGATGTCGAGGCGATTCACATCATCTCGCACGGCAAGGAAGGTTTCCTGCAGCTCGGCTCGGCGTCGCTGACGTCAACGACGATGGCGACCGACTACGCCGCTGACCTTACATCGCTTCGCAGTTCCTTGACCGATAACGCCGACATTCTCGTCTACGGCTGCAATTTCGCAGAGGGTGAAACGGGCACGAACGCCGTCAAGATGCTCGGTTACCTCACCGGCGCCGACGTCGCCGCCTCCACAGACCCGACCGGAAGTGCAGCACTCGGCGGCAACTGGGACCTCGAATACCACGACGGCGATATCGCCTCCGACGTGATCGGCACGGACAAGAGCCACACGGATTACGTCGATACGCTGAACATCGCCTCCTCGAATGGCAATGGCGCGCTGTTGGTCTCGGCCGGTCGCTCGATCTACAGCGTCGATGTCCTCACCGGCAAGGCGACGATGATCACCACGGTGCCGGGCAGCGTCGGCGGGATCAGCGTGTCGAACACGATCAACTCGCTGGCAGCTGATCAGGCAAACGGCCTGATCTACTACACCGACAGCAGCACCGATTCCGGCAACAAGGCTCTGTTCGCCTACGATTACATAAACAACACCCATATTCTGGTCGATTCCGATCTGACGACGGGTGCCGCGACCAATATCGTCACGGGCTCTACTGGCGTCGGCGGCGGCGCCGCGACCTTTTACAACGGCGGCCTCTATCTCGGCGTCGAGAACGTTACCGGCAGCAACGACCAGATTTACCGTATCACCTTCAGCAACAACGGCCGTACGATGGCGGGCGCGACGGCATTCGGCGCGCAGATTACGGCAGCGAACGACTGGGGCGATTTCGCCATCGATGCGACCAACAACACGCTGCTCAGCATCACCACGCTTGGCATCACCCGCTATAATCTGGCGACGGGGGCGATCATCGACAGCGTCGCCAATGCCAGCGGCGGCAGCGATGCCCAGGGTGGCGGTGACATTAACGGCAACACCTATCTCGTCGGCACCGATATCCGTCAGATCAATCCGGTCACGGGCGCCGCGATCGGTTCGGCCATCACCATCACCACCAACGGCACGACCGCGCTCACCAACATCTCGGACGCCGCGCGCTGGACACCGCCGACGGGCACGATCGGCGACAAGATTTTCGCCGACAACGACAAGAGCGGCACTTTCAACACCGGCGATGGCGGCATTGGCGGCGTCACGGTGCAACTGATCGATGACGTCAATGGTGACGGCTTGGTCAGCACCGGCGAACGCATTCTTGCCACGGATACGACCGACGCCAACGGCAACTACCTCTTCACAGGTGTGCTGCCCGGGCAGTACATCGTGCGGGTGACCGACGCGAACGGCGTGCTCGGTACGGCGACGCTGACAACAGCAAGCACAGCTCAATCGCTGGCACTCGCCACGATCGGCGCCTCGAACCTCGCTGCCGATTTCGGTTACTATGCCCAGGCGCCCATTGTCGATCTCAATTCCGGGACCACGCCAACGCAG
This sequence comes from Hyphomicrobiales bacterium, assembly GCA_900472605.1. Taxonomy (GTDB): domain Bacteria; phylum Pseudomonadota; class Alphaproteobacteria; order Rhizobiales; family Rhizobiaceae; genus Rhizobium. The sequence goes on from UCJD01000004.1 coordinate 46,398, forward strand.
ATCATCACCAATGGCGGCACGCCGGGGACCACAGGATGGACTGTCGGCGGCACCGGCGCCCAGGCCAATGGCGGCTTCGCCTGGACGCTCAACGGCGGAACCGGCACGCTCACCCAGGCGAACGTCTCCGGCTGGACGGATGGCCTTGCGCCATCGGGCGCAGCACAGCTGACGTTCGATGTGGGCTGGAGCAATGATCTGCTGCTCGGCATCACCAACGACAACAACACGCCGGCGACGCTCGACGTCACCATCGGTGGCGTGCTCTATGCGCGCATCACCACGGGCACGCTTAACGGCACGCCGAACACCGCGACGATCACCTATTTCAACGGCGCATCCGGATCGCCATCCACCGTCGCCGCATCGACTGCCGGGACGACCGCCTGGGGCCGCACTGCCGTTACCATCAATCTGCCGTCGACGGTGGTCGCTACCGGCGATCTGGTGTTCAGCTACTCTGCGGTCGGCGGGCTTCTGACCCCGAGTACGGACGATATCTTCATCGACAATGTCAGCGCCTTCCGAAATGTCGATACGGTGGCCGGCGTCAACTACACGACTACCTACACGGAAAACGGTGCCGGTGTGTCGATCGGCAGCGCCGCAACAGACGTGCGTGATCTCGACAGCACCAACATGCGTTCGGCGACCATCGTGCTTACCAACGCGCAGGCCGGCGACGTGCTGACAGTCGGAACCTTGCCGAGCGGCATCACCGGTTCGGTCGATACGTCGGTCGCCGGGCAGGTTACCGTCACGCTGACGGGTTCCGCCACCAAGGCCAGCTATGCCACGGCGATCAAGGCCATCACCTTCTCCAATACCGGCGACAACCCGAGCACGACGCCGCGCATCGTCAATGTCACCGTCAATGACGGCGGTCTCTCGTCGGCCGTCGCCACCTCCACCATCTCGGTCGTCGCCGTCAACGATGCGCCGGTCAACAATCTGCCGGCCAGCTGGACGACGAACGAAGACACCAGCCTGGCGCTGTCAGGCCTCTCGGTCACCGATCTCGACGCCGGCACGGGTTCGATGACGGTGACGCTGAGCGTCGCCTCCGGCACGATCACGGCAACGTCCGGCGGCAGCGTCGGCGTTTCCGGCTCCGGAACCGGCACAGTGGTGCTCACCGGCACGCTCGCCAACATCAACGCCTATCTCGCGTCTGCCGCAGCCCCCGTCTACGTTCCCGTTGCCGATGCCAATGGCACGGTCGTGCTGACCATGACGACCAACGACAACGGCAACACCGGCACGGGCGGCGCTCTCACCGATGTCGATACGCGCAATATCGTCATCAACCCGGTCAACGACGCGCCCGTGCTTGATCTGGATGGCTCAACCACAGGAACCGGCTATTCGGTCGGTTACACGGAAAACGGCACCGGCGTCGCGATCTCGAATACCAACAGCAGCGTCATCGACGTCGACAACGCCAACATGGCCTCTGCCGCGATCGTGATCACCAACGGCCAGGTCGGCGACCTCCTGACGGTCACCGGCGCACTGCCATCTGGTATCACCGCCAGCTACAATGCCACCACCTTCACCCTGACGCTGACGGGCTCGGCGACCAAGGCCGCCTATGAGACCGCACTGCGGCAGGTGCTCTACACTTCGAGCTCCGACAACCCGACGCTCAATGGCGCCGCCGCATCGCGCAATATCAGCGTCACCGTCAATGACGGCGCCGCCAATTCCAATACGGCGGTCACCGCCGTTGCGATCACCGCCGTCAACGACGCGCCGGTGAATACGCTGCCTGCGAATTGGACGACGAACGAAGACACCAGCGTCACGCTGACCGGCCTGTCGATCGCCGATCCGGATGCCGGGACGGGCTCGATGACCGTCCGGCTGCAGGTGCCGACAGGCATCCTGACCGCCACGGCCGGCGGCTCCGTCACCGTCTCCGGCTCGGGCACCGGCACGCTGGTGCTGACGGGCACGCTCGCCAATCTCAATGCTTATCTGGCGTCCAGCGCGGCACCCGTCTACGTGCCGGTGGCCGACGCCAATGGCAGCGTCACGGTGACGATGACGACGAACGACCTCGGCAATTTCGGCACCGGCGGCCCGCTCACGGATACCGACACGGCCGTCATCAACATCACGCCCGTCAACGACGCGCCGATCCTAGATCTCGATGCATCGGGCGCCGGTACCGGCTTCACCACGACCTATACCGAAAACGACGCCGGCGTTGCCGTCGCCGATACCGATGGCGTGATCACCGACATCGACAGCGCCAACATGGCCTCGTTGTCGGCGGTCATCGCCAACGGTCAGGCGGGCGACATTCTGGCCGTCGCCGGCACGCTGCCCTCAGGCATCACCGCGAGCTACAATGCCGCGACCTTCACCCTGACGCTCACGGGCTCGGCCGCGCGGGCCAGCTACGAAACGGCGCTGCAGCAGATACGCTTCCTGTCGAACTCGGAAAATCCATCCACCACGCCGCGCAGCATCAACGTGACGGTCAACGACGGCGCCGCCAATTCGAACGTCGCGGTGGCCACGGTCAACGTCATCGCCGTCAACGACGCGCCGGTGAATACGGTGCCAGCATCCGTGACGCTGAGCGAGGACGTGCAGACGGCGATTTCCGGCATCTCCGTCAGCGACGTCGACAGCGGCTCCGTCACCGTCACGCTGTCGGTGGCGAACGGAACGCTGTCGCCTTCCGTCATCGCGGGTACGGTCACCGGAAACGGCACGGCGTCGGTCACCGTCTCGGGCACGCTTGCGCAGGTCAACAGCGTGCTTGCCTCGCTGCGCTACACGGGCCGCGCCGATTATAACGGCTCGGATACGCTCGTCGTTTCCACCTCGGACGGTTCGCTGACGGATACGGACAATGTCGCGATCACGGTTACGCCCGTCGCCGATATCACGCCCGATACGGTGGCGACGGCCGAAGACACGGCGGTCACCTTCAACGTCATCACCGGAACCAACGGCGCCACGGCCGATACCTTCAAGGACCCCGGCCGCGCCGTCACGTCGGTCACGCAGCCGCCGGCCGGGCAGGGCAGCGTCACTTTCGCCGCCGATGGAACGCTGGTCTATACGCCAGCCGCGAATTTCAACGGGCAGACGACCTTCACCTACACGGTCACCTCGGGCGGCGTCACTGAGACAGCGACGGTCACGGTCAATGTCAGCGCCGTCAACGACGCGCCGGTCAACAGCCTGCCGGCCTCCGGCTGGAGCACCAGCGAGGATACGCCCATCGCGCTCTCGGGCCTGTCGATCTCCGATGTCGATGCCGGCACCGGGGCGATGACGGTAACGCTTGCAGTCTCCGGCGGTACGGTTTCGGCGACCTCGGGTGCCGGTGTCACCATATCCGGGTCGGGGTCTGCGTCGCTCACCTTGTCTGGCACGCTTTCGGCGCTCAACGCCTATCTGGCGTCGGCCGCCGCTCCGCAGTTCAATCCGGCTGCCAATGCCAGCGGCTCGGTGACGCTGACGATGACGACCAACGACGGCGGCAATACCGGCTCCGGCGGCGCGCTCACCGATGTCGACACGCGCACCATCACCATCGATCCCGTCAACGACGCGCCCGTCAACACGCTGCCGGCGTCCGGCTGGTCGGTCAACGAGGATACGGCGCTTGCGCTGACCGGGCTTGCGATCGCGGATGTCGATGCCGGCAGCGGCACGATGACGGTCGTGCTCGGCGTGAACTCGGGACAGCTGACTGCCGTGTCCGGTTCCGGCGTCACGATCAGCGGCTCCGGCACCGCGTCGCTCACGCTGTCGGGCACGCTCGCCAGCATCAACGCTTATCTCGCCAGCACCGCGCGACCGGTCTACACGCCGGTGGCCGATTTCAATGGCGCGGTCACGCTGACGATGACGACCAATGACGGCGGCAATACCGGTTCGGGCGGCGCGCTGACCGACGTTGACACGGCGACGATCACCGTCATTGCCGTCAACGACGCGCCGGCGCTTGACCTCGACACATCCGCGGCCGGCACCGGCTACGCGACCAGCTACACGGAGAACGCCGCCGGCGTCGCCATCGTTAACACCGGCGTCCTGGTTTTCGATGTCGACAACGCCAACATGGCGTCTGCGACGATCGTGATCTCCAATGGGCAGACGGGCGACGTGCTGTCGGTTACCGGCACGCTTCCATCCGGCATCACCGCCAGCTACAACGCCTCTACCTTCATGCTCACCCTGACCGGTTCGGCGACGAAGGCCGCCTATCAGACAGCGCTTGGGCAGCTCCGCTATGCATCGACCTCCGACGATCCGGGCGCGGTGACCCGTTCGATCAACGTCACCGTATCGGACGGCGCGGCTTCTTCGAACACGGCCGTCGCGACCGTCGCGGTGACGCCTGTCAACGACCCGCCCGTCAACACGCTGCCTGCGGTCGGCTGGACAATGAACGAGGACGGTACGCTGTCGCTTACCGGACTGTCGGTGGCCGACCCCGATATCGGCTCGGGCACGGCGACGGTTACACTCTCCGTCGGCTCCGGCGTGCTAACGGCCGCCAGCGGCTCAGGCGTGACCGTCACCGGCTCGGGCACCGCCACGATCACGCTGTCCGGCACGCTTTCCAGCATCAACGCCTATCTGGCCAGCGCCGCCCGACCGAGCTATGCGCCCATCGCCGATTTCAACGGCAGCGTCACGCTGACGATGACGAGCAGCGATGGCCAGCTCACCGATACGGATACGCAGACAATCGCAATAACTGCGGTTGCCGATATCGCCAACGACACCGCCACGACCAACGAGGACACGGCGGTTGTCATCGCCGTCGACACCAACGACAGCTTCGAAAACGCCGGCCACACGATCACGGCGATCAACGGTTCGGCCATCGTTGCAAACGGCGTCGTTAACGTCACCAGCGGCACGGTCCGCCTCAACGCCGATGGAACGCTGACCTTCACGCCATCCGCCAATGTCAACGGCAGCACGAGTTTCACCTATACCGTCAGCTCCGGCGGCGTCACCGAGACCGCAACTGTCAACGTGACCATCGTGCCGGTCAACGATGCGCCGGTGAATACCGTTCCGGGCGCCCAGACCGTTGCCGAGGATACGCCGCTTGCCGTATCGGGCATATCGGTCGCTGATGTCGATGGCGATGTGCTGACCACGACGGTAACAGTCACCAACGGCATCGCCAACGTGACGACGGGAACCGGTGCGACGATCGCCAACAACGGTACGTCATCGGTCCGCTTGTCCGGCACGGCGGCGCAGATCAACGCCGCACTGGCTGGCCTCACCTATACATCCACCGCCGACTACAACGGCGCGGCGCAGTTGACCATCCAGACGACGGATGGCTCCTTGACCGATACCGACACGGTGGCGATCTCAATCACGCCGGTCGCCGATATCGTCGCCGACAATTTGACGACCAACGAAGACACGGCCGTCACCTTCAACGCCATCACCGGCACGAACGGCGCCTCGGCCGACAATTTCGAGAACGCCGGCAGGGCGATAACGTCGGTCACGCAGCCCCCGGCCGGCCAGGGCACCGTCACCTTCGCCGCCGATGGCACGATCACCTACACGCCGGCAGCCAATTTCAACGGCACGACGAGCTTCACCTATACGGTCACCTCGGGCGGCGTGACCGAAACCGCGACGGTGACGATCGTGGTCAACCCCGTCAACGACGCCCCCGTCAACACCGTGCCGGCCGCACAAACGACGGCAGAAGATACCTCTATCGTCTTCTCGTCCTCGGGCGGCAATGCGATCGTCGTCTCCGATGTCGACAATGGAACGCTGACGGTCACCGTCACCGTCACCAACGGCTCCTTCTCGCTGTCAGGTACCTCAGGGCTGTCGTTCAGCGCGGGTGACGGCACGGCCGATCAGACGATGACCTTCACCGGCACCACGGCGGCGATCAATACGGCGCTCGCGGGCGCAAGCTATGCGCCGGTTGCCGATTACAACGGCTCGGCGCAGATCTCGGTGCAGACTTCAGACGGTTCGCTCAGCGCCACCAGCACCATCCCGGTGACCATCACCCCGGTCGCCGACATCGCCAATGACTCCGTTTCGACGGATGAAGACGTTTCTGCCGTCATCTCCGTGCTTGCCAATGACAGCTTCGAAAACCCTGCTCGCGCGATCACCGCCGTCAACGGAACGGCGATCACGGCAGGCGGGGCGGCTGTCACCGTCGCCAACGGCACGGTGCGGCTGAACGCCTCCAGCCAGCTGATCTTCACCCCGACGCTGGACTATAACGGCGTGACGACCTTCACCTACACCGTCACCTCCGGCGGGGTCACTGAAACCGCGCAGGTCACCGTAGCCGTTGCCTCAGTCAATACGCCACCTGTCAACACCCTGCCGCCCTCGTTCACCGCGATCGAGGACACGTCTCTCGGCCTCGCCGGCCTGCAGATCGCCGACCAGGATGCCGGGGCCGGCACGATGACAGTGACGCTGTCGGTCAATTCCGGCGTGCTCTCGGCGCTTGGCGCCGGCGGTGTCTCGGTGAGCGGCTCCGGATCGCAGGCTCTCACGCTGTCCGGCACCTTGACCGATATCAACGCTTATCTTTCTGGCGCGACGCGCCCGAGCTTTACGCCATCAGCCAACTCCACCGCCAGCGTCACGCTGACGATGACCACCAACGACAACGGCAATACCGGCGGCCCGTCGCTGGTCGATATCGATACGGCAACGATCGCGATTACATCGGTCAACGATGCGCCTGCCGGCACAGACAATACCGTCACCATCAACGAGGACAGCGTCTACACCTTCTCGGCCGCGAGCTTCGGCTTCACCGATCCGAACGACAGCCCGGCCAACAGCCTTGCCGCCGTCGTCATCACCACGCTGCCGACCAACGGCGTGCTCTCGCTCGGCGGCACCGCCGTCACCGCCGGCCAGGTGATCTCCGCGGCCAATCTCGGCAATCTCACCTTCACGCCATCTGCCAATGCCAACGGCACCGCGCTCGCCTCCTTCACCTTCCAGGTCCGCGACAATGGCGGCACGGCAAATGGCGGCCAGGATACCGACCAGAGCCCGAACAGCGTCACGTTCAATGTCACGGCCGTCAACGATGCGCCGGTCAACACCCTGCCCTCGAGCTTCGGCACCAACGAGGATACGGCCCTGTCGCTCGCCGGCCTGCAGGTCTCCGATGTCGATGCCGGCTCCGGTTCGATCCGGGTCACGCTCAGCGTCAATTCCGGCACGCTCGCCGCAACCGGCGCCTCCGGTGTCACCGTCAGCGGCTCGGGATCGGGTACGCTGGTGCTGACCGGCACGCTCGCCAACATCAACGGCTTCCTTGCCGGATCAGGCACACGGCCGGTCTTCAACCCCGCAGCCAATGCCAATGGCGCCGTGACGCTGACGATGGTGACCAACGACAACGGCAATACCGGCAGCGGCGGCGCCTTGTCCGACACCGATACGGCGACGATATCAGTGGCGCCGGTCAATGACGCGCCGGTGGGCTCCGATACCGCGATCACGACCAACGAGGATACCGTTTTCTCCGGCACGCTGCCTGTCGCGACCGATGTCGACGGCGATAGCCTGACCTATGGCGCCGGATCCATCGCCCCATCGCATGGCACCGTCGTGGTCAATCCCAACGGCACCTATACCTACACCCCATCCGCCAACTTCAACGGCACCGACAGCTTCACTTACAGCGTCAGCGACGGCACCGTGACGGTGCAGTATCTGGTCAGCGTCACCGTCAATTCGGTCAACGACGCGCCCGTCGGCGTCAACGATACCGCCCAGACCAGTGCCGGCGTCAGCACCAGCCTCAACGTGCTCGCCAACGACACCGATGTCGATGGCGACGTGCTGCAGGTCTCTGCCATCAACGGCGTCGCCGGCAATGTCGGTCTTGCCGTCACAGGCTCGAACGGTGGCACGTTCACTATCGGCGCCAATGGGGCGGCGGTGTTCAATCCGGGCACGGCGTTTACCGACCTTCCGGCCGGCCAGAGCCGCAGCTCCAGCGTCACCTACCAGCTGTCCGACGGCCATGGCGGCTTCTCCACCGCGACGGTCACGGTAACCGTCACGGGCGTCAACGACGCGCCGATCTCGACGCTGATCGCCAACCAGACCGGCAACGACGCGCAGTCGGTAACACTCAATGTCTCCGGCAATTTCAGCGATCCCGATACGGGCGACACACTGACCTTCACCGCAACCGGTCTTCCTCCGGGCCTGACGATCAACACTGCGACCGGTGAAATTTCCGGCACCATCAACCGCAGCGCCAGCGTCAACGGTCCTTATGCCGTCACGGTGACGGCAACCGATCGCAGCGGGGCGACGGCGAGCCGCAGCTTCACATGGGCGGTTCTCAATCCGCCGCCGGTGGCCGCTGCCGACAATCTGGCGACCACTGAGAACACCCCGCTTGCCGCCTCTGTCTTCGCCAACAATGGTAACGGCGTCGATTCCGATCCCGATGGCGACCCGATTTCCGTCTCGGCGGTCGGCGGCAGCGGCGCTGGTGTCGGTCAGGCCGTGTCCGGCTCGAACGGCGGCACCTTCACGATCAACGCAGATGGCACCTATGCCTTCAATCCGGGCACTGCCTTCGACGATCTCGCCGCTGGCGCGACGCGGGTCACGACCGTCACCTACACGATCACCGATGGCCAAGGCGGCTTCTCGACGGCGACCGTCACCGTCACGGTCACCGGCCTGAACGATGCGCCGGTCGCCGTGGCCGACAGCTTCACCACCAACGAGGACACCTCCGTCACCTTCGACGTTCGCGCCAATGACAGCGATGTCGATGGCGGCACGCTTGGTGTCACGGTGATCAACGGCACGGCCATCGTTACCGGCGGCTCGGTTGCGGTCACCGGCGGCGTGGTCACGCTCAATGCCGATGGCCGCCTGACCTTCACGCCCTCAGCCGACTACAATGGCAGGCCGACCTTCACCTATACGATTTCCGATGGTCAGGGCGGCACGGCGACGGCAACGGTCACCGGCACCGTCAACCCTGTGCAGGACCCGCCGGTCGCCGCCAACGACAGCTTCACGACGGATGAGGATACGGCTGTCACCTTCGACGTGCGCGCAAACGACAGCGATGTCGATGGCGATGCGCTTGCCGTAGCCCAGATCAACGGCTCGAACATTGCCTCCGGCGGCTCGGTTGCCGTCAGCGGCGGCAGCGTCCGGCTGAACGCGGATGGCACGCTGACCTTTACGCCATCGGCCAATTACAACGGCAATCCGAGCTTCAGCTATACCATTTCCGACGGCCATGGCGGTACGGCGACGGCAACGGTCAACGGCACGGTCAACCCCGTTCAGGATCCGCCGGTCGCGCAGAACGACAGCTTCACGACACCGGAAGACCAGCCCGTCACCCTCGCCGTTCTCGCCAACGACAGCGATCCGGATGGCGACGCGCTGACGATCACCCAGATCAATGGCGCAGGCATCACGGTCGGCAATGCCGTGGCGATCACCGGCGGCAGCATTACGCTGAACGCTAACGGCACGCTGACCTTCACGCCGACGGCGAATTTCAATGGCAGTCCGAGCTTCACCTATACGGTCTCGGACGGCAATGGCGGCACCGCGACGGCGACCGTGAGCGGCACGGTAACGCCCGTCAACGACATCCCCGTCGCCGTTGCCGACAGCTTCACGACGCTTGAGGATACGGCTGTCACCTTTGATGTGCTCGGCAATGACAGCGATGTCGATGGCGATACGCTCACCGTGACCGCCATCAACGGCGCCAATATCGCGGCCGGCGGGGTGGTGACCGTCACCGGCGGCACGGTGCGGCTCAACGCGGATGGCAGCCTGACCTTCACGCCAGCGGCCAACTACAATGGCAGCCCGAGCTTCACCTATACCGTTTCCGACGGCAACGGCGGCACCGCGACCGCCACGGTCAGCGGCAGCGTGACTGGTGTGAACGACGTGCCGGTTGCCGTCAACGACAGCTTCACGACGCTTGAGGATACGGCCGTCACCTTCGATGTCCGTGGCAACGATAGCGACGTGGATGGTGACGCGCTCACCGTGACCGCGATCAATGGGACCGCGATTTCGGCCGGCGGTTCGGTGACCGTCACCGGTGGCAGCGTGCGGCTCAATGCGAACGGGACGCTCACCTTCACGCCGTTAGCCAACTATAACGGCAACCCAAGCTTCACCTACACCATATCCGACGGCAATAGCGGCACCGCGACTGCCGCCGTCAATGGGACCGTCACCCCGGTGAACGACGCGCCGGTCGCTTCCGATGTCACTGTCTCGGTCGATGAAGATGGGATGATCTCAAGCACGCTGCCTGGAGCAACCGACGTGGACGGCGACGCGGTCACCTATGCCGCGGGCAGCACCACGCCTGCTCATGGCAGCGTTGTCGTCAATCCAAACGGCACCTACAGCTACACGCCATCCGCCAATTTCAACGGCACCGACCAGTTCACTTATGTCGTCAGCGACGGCAAGGGCGGCAGCAACGAGTATACGGTCACGGTCAATGTCGCGAGCGTCAACGATGTGCCGGTCGGCACTCCGCTTCCGGCACGGTCGGGCGCCGATGGCGCAGCCGTCACCTTCGATGTTTCCGGCTTCTTCGCAGACGCCGACAACGACACGCTGACCTATTCCGCAAGCGGCCTTCCGGTCGGCCTGTCGATCAACGCGGCCGGCGTGGTGACGGGAACGATCGATCGCCAGGCGAGCGTCGGCGGACCATCGGGCAATGGCGTCTACACGGTGACCATCAGCGTCAATGATGGTCATGGCGGCACGGCCAGCCAGAGCTTCTCCTTCTCGGTCAGCAACCCCCCACCGATTGCCGTCAACGATGCGGTGACCGCGACCGAGGACACGCCGCTCACCTTCAACGTGCTCGATGGTTCTGCGAGCGGCGGCGTGCCGGATAGCGATCCTGACGGAGATCCGCTGACGGTCACGGCGGCCAGCGCCGCCAACGGCACGGTGGCGCTCGGCTCCGGCGGCCAGATCACCTATCAGCCGAATGCCAACTTCAACGGCACCGATACGATCACCTATACGATTTCCGACGGAAACGGCGGGACAGCGACCGCGACGGTCACCGTTACCGTGCTCGCCGTCAACGACGCCCCCGTCGGCCAGCCGATCACTGACCGTACGAGGAACGACGGCGACACCGACAGCCTCGATCTCTCGGCCTTCTTTTCGGATGCGGACGGCGATCCGCTGACCTACGCCGCAAGCGGTCTACCCGCCGGGCTGACCATCGATCCAGCCACGGGCCTGGTCTCCGGTCGCATTGCGCCGGAAGCCTCGGGTCCGACCGGCGAGGCTATCTATACGGTCACGGTGACGGCGGCCGATGGCAAGGGCGGCACGACAGCGGTCACCTTCCACTACACCATTCTCAACCTGCCGCCGATCGCGCGCGACGACTTCGCGACCACCAACGAGGACACTTCCGTCGATATTGACGTACTCGCCAACGACGGCGATCCGGATGGCGACAATGACGAGGTCATCCGCGTCAACAATGTGGTGCTGCAGCTGAACGGCCCGTCCGTGGCGACGACGAACGGCACGGTTCAACTGGTCGATGGTCCGACCGCTCGGCCGGTGCTGCGTTTCACGCCGAACGCCAACTATAACGGCCAGGAAAGCTTCAGCTACTCGATCGACGACGGCAATGGTGGCGTCGATACCGCGACGGTGACGATAACAATCGTCCCGCAGAACGACGCGCCTGAGGGGACCAACCCCATACCGGATCGCGTGCGGGCCGATGGGCAGCAGCTTATCTATCGTGTCTCGGATTTCTTCGACGATCCTGACGGCGATACGCTGAACTACACGATCACCGGGCTACCTGCCGGATTGAGCTTCGACCAGGCAACCGGCCTCATCTTCGGCACGATCGATCATAACGCCAGCCAGGGCGGCGCCTCGGGCGTCTACCAGATCACGGTAACGGCGCATGACGGGCCGAACGGCACAGGCGCGTCCACATCCCAGAGCTTCGAGCTCCTGGTGACCAATCCGGGTCCGACGGCCGTCAACGACAATCTTGCTATCAATGAGGACCAATCCGCGACGTTCAACGTCATCACCGGCGCGGGAACCGCGAGCGGTATCGCCGGAGCGGACATCGATCCGGATGGCGATACGTTGAGCCTGATCGCCGCCTCGGCCGGCCACGGATCGCTGACCTTTGCCGCGGACGGATCGATCACCTATGTCCCGGCCGCCGATTTCAACGGCACTGACACGATCATCTACACGATCTCCGACGGCCAGGGCGGCGTCTCGACGGCAACGGTCACGATATCAATCAATGCCGTCAACGACGTTCCGGATGTCAGCGGCCCGCTTCCGGCCCAGATGGACAGCGATGGCCAGACCGTGTCCTTCAACGCCGGTATCTATTTCTCAGATCGTGACGGCGATACGCTGAGTTTTGCTGCGACCGATCTCCCGCCGAACTTGCAGATCGATACCGCGACCGGTGTGATCTCGGGTTCGCTTCCGAACAACGCGTCGCGCCCCGAACCCTATGTCGCGACGATCACCGTATCGGATGGGCAGGGCGGCACGATTTCGCGCACGATTACCTGGATCATCAGCAACTTCCCGCCCAAGGCGTTCAGCGATTTTCTGTCGGTCGGGCAAAACGCCGGCGGCAGTGGCAACGCGCTTCTCAATGACACGGATCCCGACGGCGACACCTTGACCATCGACCGGATCAACGGTGAGGCGGCCAGCGTCGGCCAGCCGGTCGTGGGTTCGAATGGCGGAACCTTCACGGTCAGCGCCACCGGTGGCTACACTTTCAACCCGGGCACCGATTTCGCCGACCTGCGCGCCGGCGAGACCCGCACCACGTCGGTCACCTATCGCGTGACGGATGCCGATGGCGAAAGCGATACGGCGACAATCACCGTGACGGTCACCGGCGTGAACGACAATCCGACGGCAACGCCCATTCCAGCGGTGACGCTCGCCGATGGCCAGTCGCTGAATGGGAAGCCGATCGACGTCAGCGATTTCTTCAGCGACGTGGACAAGGATACGTTGACCTTTACCGCATCCGGCCTCCCATCCGGCCTGTCGATGGACGCGAACGGGGTGATAACAGGCAAGATCGCGGCCGACGCGTCATCGGGCGGCCCGACCTATACGGTGGCAGTGGTGGCAAGCGACGGCCAGGGCGGCACGCTGAGTACGACCTTCAACCTCACCGTCATCAATCCGGCTCCGACCGCCGTCAACGATACGGCGACCACAACCGAGGACGTCCCGCTCCTCAACATCGATGTGCTTGGAAATGATACCGACCCTGACGGCGACGTGCTGTCGATCGATCCTGATTTCCCGCCGCAGGCTGGCCACGGCACGGTGACCGTCAACAGCGACGGAACGCTGAACTATACGCCTGCAAAAGATTTCAACGGCATCGACACGGTCGTCTATCGTGTCACCGACGGTCAGGGGGGCTTGAGCACCGGGGTGCTGACGATCACGGTCGGCGCCCAGAATGACGCGCCCATCGAGACCCCGATCGCCGACATGGAGCGCAATGACGGCGACACTGTCAGTTTCGACATTTCGAGCTATTTCGCCGATCCCGAGGGCGGCGTGCTCACTTTCGACGTCCAGGGCCTGCCGCCAGGCCTGACCTTCGACCCGGTGACCGGGATCATCAGCGGCCGGATCAGCGCCGATGCATCCGGGCCGATGGGTCTGTCCAACTACCTGGTCAAGGTCATCGCAACCGATGATGGCGGCCTCACCGCCGAATCCGATTTCACCTATGTCATCCGCAACATCGCCCCCGACGCGATGAACGACACGGCGAGAACACTCGAAGACCAGCCTGTCGATATCGACGTGCTCGCCAATGATGTCGATACAGACGGTGATGCCAGGAGCATCGTTCTCGTCAACGGCGTCAACCTCAGCGTCGATGGCGCGGCCGTCCAGACGTCGAACGGCTCGGTGCAGCTCGTGCTCGTCAACGGCGCGCAGGTATTGCGCTTCACGCCCGCCGCCAACTACGCCGGTACCGCCTCCTTTACGTACACGATCAGCGACGGCAATGGCGGCAGCGACACAGCGACGGTGACGGTCACGGTCGATCCCGTCAATGATGCGCCCGTGGCGACCCCGATCCCCGATCGCGCGCAGGCGGATGGTTCCGCCGTCAGCTTCGATGTCAGGGGCTTCTTCAGCGACGTCGATGGCGACACGCTGGCGATCGCGGTCAATGGCCTGCCCCCCGGCCTCGGCTTCGACCCAACCACAGGTCTCATCAGTGGTACGCTGGACGCCAATGCATCGGCGGGCAGCCCTTACACTGTCGTCGTCTCCGCCAATGACGGCCATGGCGGCCAGGTCTCGGCGCAGTTCGTCTTCTCCGTCAGCAACCCGGCACCGATCGCCGCCAATGATGCGGTCAATACCAATGAAGATACCGCCGTCACCTTCAACCCGATCACCGGCATCGGCACGGTCGGCGGTGGCGTAGATGTCGATCCTGATGGTGATCCGCTGACGATCGTGGCGATCGACGGCCAGCCGATTGCCACGAATGGAACGGTCGCCGTTGCGGGCGGCATCATCCGCCTCAATGGCAATGGATCGCTGACCTTCACGCCGACGGCCGATTTCAACGGCACCGTGCCGCTGACCTATCGCATCAGCGACGGCAATGGCGGTTTTTCGGAAGCATCGGTCGTCATCACCGTCGCGGCTGTGAACGATGTCGGTGTCGTCGATCTCAATGGCGCTGGCGCTGGCGTCGATATCGCCGTTTCGTTCAATGAGGGCGATGCGCCGGTCGCCATCGCCAGCGGCGATGCATCGGTGTTCGATGTCGAGAACGGCATTACGTCTCTGAACGTCGCGCTTGGCGGCTTCGCCAATACAGGCTCCGAAATCATTCACCTGAACGGCTCGGTCGATGTCGTCTACGGTACGGCGAGCAGCGGCACGATCATCTTCGGCGGCACGACCTTCCGCTTCAGCTATGACGGCGCCAATGCGCTCGCCATCACCAATGCGGCCGGTGGCGCGATGGACAACGCGGCGACCAGCGTCCTGCTGCGCGCCATTCAATATGAAAACAGAAGCGACAACCCGACCACGGGTGACCGCACCGTCTCGATCACGGTGACCGACGATGGCGGCGCGACTTCGGCGGCCGCGGTCGCAACGATCTCGATCGGTGCCGTCAACGACGCGCCTGTCGCCCTCGATGACGCGGCAACCACGGATGAAGACACCGCGATCGTCGGTGCTGTGCCCGGCGTGCTGGGTAACGATACCGATGCCGATGGCGATGTGCTCGTCGTCTCGGGCGTCGGCAGCGGTGCGCCAGGCGTCCCGGTGGCCGGCTCGGCGGGCGGCAGCTTCGTAATCAACGCCGATGGCAGCTACCGCTTCGACCCCGGCGCCGATTTCCAGGGCCTCAAGGCCGGCGAAACGCGGGTTACCTCGGTCACCTACGCTGTTTCGGACGGCCATGGCGGCACGGCGAACGCGACGCTGTCGGTTACCGTCGTCGGCGTTAACGATGCGCCGATCGGGCAGGCTGGCAGCATCCAGACCGCCGAGGATACGGTTGCGACCGGCTTCCTGCCCACCGCAAACGACCCCGATGGCGATGCGCTGACCTATGCCATCGCTACGCCCCCCGCCAATGGCGTGGTCACGATCAGCGCCGACGGCAGCTACCGCTACACGCCACCAGCCAATTTCAACGGCAACGACAGTTTCACCTATAGCGTTTCCGATGGTCGCTCGACGGTCACCTACACCATCGCCGTCACCGTGACACCGGTAGACGACGCGCCCGTGGGTACGCCGATCGTCAACCAGGCCTATTCGGACGCGCAGACCATCAGCCTCGACGTTTCCGGCAACTTCAGCGACATCGATACGCCGAGCCTGACCTTCACCGCGACGGGCCTGCCGACAGGTCTGTCGATCTCGTCGCAGGGCATCATCACCGGAACGGTCGACCGCGACGCGTCGCAGCTCAATGGCGGCGCCTACTCGGTCACGGTCTTCGCCAGCGATGGTACGAGCTCGGCGAACCAGACCTTTATCATCACAGTCAGCAACCCGGCGCCGATCGCCCGTGACGATGTCGCCAGCACCAGCGAGAATGTCGATATCGCCGGCTCCGTCTTGGACGACAACGGCAATGGCGCCGACAGCGATCCGGATGGCGACACGATCGTGGTCAGCGCCGTCAACGGCGTTGCCGGCAATGTCGGTGCGTCGGTCGCTGGGTCTGCGGGCGGGCGTTTCGTGATCGGCGCCGACGGGAGCTACACATTCGTGCCGGGCACCGACTTCGACGGACTGAAGGCCGGCGAACAGCGCACCACCAGCGTCACCTACACCATATCCGACGGTCAGGGCGGCACGTCGACCGCGACCTTCACGGTGACGGTATCGGGCGCCAACGATCTCCCTGTCGGCTCCGACATTGCGATCTCGACCGCCGAAGACACCACTGCCAGCGGCCAATTGCCGGCGGCGACCGATGTCGATGGCGATCCGCTGACCTATGGGGTCGGCAGCCAGCCCACGCATGGCAGCGTCACGATCGATCCAACCGGCGCCTACGTCTATACACCGGCCGCGGATTTCAACGGCGGCGACAGCTTCACCTATACGGTCTCGGACGGCACCGCGGTCGTGACGCATACGGTGACCGTCACCGTCAACCCGGTCAACGATGCACCGGTTCTGCAGGATGTCGCGGTGTCGATGAACGAAGACGGCACGGCGACGGGCCAGATCGTGGCCACCGACATCGACGACGCGCCGGCAACGCTGGTCTATGGTCTTCAGACTGCCGCTTTCAGCGGGACCGCCGTCGTCAACCCCGACGGCACCTACAGCTATACCCCCAATCCTGATTTCAACGGCACCGACAGCTTTGTCGTGGTCGTCAGGGATCCCGGCGGCGCTACCGCCACGGCAACCATCACGATCACGGTCGGCGCGGTCAATGATCCGCCCGTTGCCGTCGACGATGCGGCCGCGACCACCGAGAACACGGCGATCTCGGGCAATGTGATCGTCGGCGGACCCGGCGCGGATAGCGATCCGGATGGCGATACGCTGACTGTTGTCGGCGTCGGCGCAGCGACCGGGAATGTCGGCGTAGCGGTCACTGGGCATAGTGGCGGCAGCTTCCTGATTGGCGCTGACGGCTCCTATACGTTCGACCCCGGCACGGACTTCGACGGTCTGGCCGCCGGCGCCATCGCGACGACATCGGTGAGCTACACGATCTCCGATGGCCATGGTGGTGTCTCCACCGCGACGCTGACGGTCACCGTCACCGGCGTCAACAACGCACCAAATGCGCCGGCCTTGCCGTCGCAGGCGAGCCTCGATGGCGCCGCGATCGTGCTGCCTGTCGGTGCCGAGTTCGCCGATGTCGATGGCGATCCGCTGACCTTCGAGATCACCGGCCTACCGCCGGGGCTCGTCTACGATACCCAAACCGGCGAGATCACCGGCAACATCCTCCCGAACGCCTCCGGCGCGAGCGGGAGTGCGGTTTATAACGTCACGATCACGGCAAGAGATGGCCTCGGCAGCGAAGCCGTTCGCAGCTTTGCCTGGACGGTGACCAACCCGGTACCGGATGCTGTCAACGACCTCTTCACAATGGACGAAGGTGGTCAGCTGAGCGGCTCGGTTCTCGCCGCGAACGGCAATGGCCCCGACACCGATCCCGATAATGACCCGCTCAGCGTTTCGCTGGTGACGAACACCGCGCATGGCGCTCTGGTGCTCAATGCCGACGGCACCTTCACCTACACGCCGACCGCAGGGTTCAACGGTACCGACAGCTTCGTCTATCGCATCGACGACGGAAATGGCGGAACCGATACGGCAACCGTCACGATCACCATCAACCCGGTCAACGACGCGCCTGTCGTCGTCAACGATAACTTCACCGTCGCCGAAGATGGCCAGGCGGTCATTCCGGTTCTGGCGAACGACAGCGATCCCGATGGCGATACGCTGACGATAACGGAGATCAACGGTCAGCCGATCAGCGTCGGCGGCAGTGTTGCGCTCGTGTCCGGAACCGTGACACTGAATTCCGATGGCACGCTGACTTTCGCGGCAGCCCCCGATTTCGCGGGCAATGCCAGTTTCACCTACACGGTCTCCGACGGAACCGTGAGCGCGCAGGGTACGGTCAACGGCACGGTGACAGGGGTCAACGATGCCCCGGTCAACGGCCTGCCGGCGACCTTCAACGGCACCGAGGATACGGCGCTTGCGCTTGCCGGCCTTTCGATCTCTGATGTCGACGCCGGATCGGGCACCATGACGGTGACGCTCTCGGTCGACGCGGGCACGCTGACGGCTGCTGCCGGCGGCAACGTTCTCGTGACCGGCAACGGTTCGGGCGCGGTCACGCTTACAGGCACGCTAGCGGATATCAACGCTTACCTCGCCGGTGCATCTGCCCCGGTCTATCATCCGCTCCTGAATTCGAATGCGCCGGTGACGCTGACCATGGTCACCAGCGACGGCGGCAATAGCGGCGCCGGTGGCGTCCAGACCGATACCGACCGGGCAACGATCATTCTCGCCCCCGCCAACGACGCGCCTGTCGCCACCGGCTCGATGATCCAGACGCGCGAGGACGTTCCGGTCACAGGCGTTGTGGCCGCTACCGATCCGGATGGCGACCCGCTGACCTATGCGGTAGCAACAGCCCCGCGCAACGGCACAGTCGTCATCGACGCCGCGGGACGCTACCTCTATTCGCCCAACACCGATTTCAATGGAACCGACAGTTTCGATATCAGCATCAGCGACGGACAAGGCGGCGTTACGACGGTCACGATCGCGGTCACCGTGACCGATGTCAACGACGCGCCCGTCGGTTCGGATGCGGCGACGACGGCGGTCGAGGACCAGACGTTGAACGGTCGGTTGCCGGTGGCAACCGACGTGGATAGCGCCAACCTGACCTACGGGCTTGGCGGGCAGGCGGCGCACGGCACGGTCACGGTCAATCCCGATGGCACCTACAGCTACGTACCGGTCGCGAACTACAATGGTCCCGACAGCTTCACCTACACCGTCTCAGACGGCCAGGCGACCTCGACCTACACGATCTCCATTACCGTGACTGCGGTCAATGACGCACCGATAAGCTCGAGCACCTCGATCTCCGCCGAGGAGGACGAAACCGTTACCGGCCAGCTGCCGCCAGCCTCCGACGCCGATGGCGACCCGGTCACTTACGGGCTCGCCGCCCAGGCCTCGAATGGAACCGTGGTCATCAACCCCGACGGCAGCTACAGCTACACGCCTGCTCCCGGCTATAACGGGTCAGACAGTTTCAGCTTCAGCGTG
This sequence comes from Hyphomicrobiales bacterium, assembly GCA_900472605.1. Classification (GTDB taxonomy): domain Bacteria; phylum Pseudomonadota; class Alphaproteobacteria; order Rhizobiales; family Rhizobiaceae; genus Rhizobium. The sequence goes on from UCJD01000004.1 coordinate 65,790, forward strand.
TCGGATGGCTCCGATTCCACGACTTACGTGGTCAATGTCATCGTCGGCGCGGTCAATGATCCGCCGAGCGGCTCCAACGCCGCGATCACCGTTGCCGAAGACGGCCTGGCCAGTGGAACGCTGCCGCTCGCGACAGATCCGGACGGTGACGCGCTCACCTATGGTCTGGGCGCGCCATCCGCGCACGGCACGGTCACCGTCAACACCGACGGCACCTACAGCTATCGGCCGAATGCCAACTATAACGGGTCAGACAGCTTCACCTACACCGTCTCCGATGGCATCGACCAATCGACCTACACCGTGTCGATCACCGTGACGGCTGTGAACGACGCCCCGGTCGGATCGAACACCGCGATCACGGTATCCGAAGACGTGCCCTTCGACGGCGTATTGCCGGCCGCAAGCGATGTCGATGGCGATCCGGTTCGCTATCTCGTTGGTACCCAGCCGATGCATGGTTCGGTGACCGTCAATCCCGACGGAACCTATCGATATGTGCCTGCGGCCGACTATAACGGCGCCGACAGCTTCACCTATCAGGTGACCGACGGTCAGGCGGTATCGACCTATACGGTCGCGATCACGGTGACCGCCGTGAACGACGCGCCTGTCGGCAGCAACGTCTCTATCGCCGTCGATGAAGACGGCTCAACGTCGGGAACCTTGCCGCGCGCGGTCGATGCCGATGGCGATCCGCTGACCTATCTGCTGCAGAATGGGCCGAGCCACGGGGTGGCGACCGTGGCTGCGGATGGCAGCTACACCTATGTTCCCGCCGCCAACTTCTCAGGAACGGATACGTTCACCTACGCGGTGTCCGATGGCACGGTTCTGTCCGTCTACACGGTGACGGTGACTGTTGGTGCCGAAAACGATGCGCCGACGGGGTCCGATCTGGCGATCAGCCTCTCCGAGGATACGAGCTTTACGGGTTCGCTTCCCGCTGCCTCCGATGCGGATGGCGACACCGTGATCTACGGGCTCGGCACGCCGGCCGCCCACGGCGCCGTCACCGTCAACCCGGACGGCACCTTCAGCTATGTGCCGCAGGCAAACTACGCCGGGCCGGACCAGTTCACCTATACCCTGTCGGATGGGACCGTAACGGTAAGCTACACCGTGACCATCGACGTCCAGGGTGTGAACGATGCACCGATTGGTGCCGACACGGCCATTTCGCTTGCCGAGGACACACCCTTCTCGGGCCAGCTTCCGCCGGCCGTCGATCCTGATGGCGATCCGGTAACCTACGCTCTGGCGGGCGCGGCAAGCCACGGGACCGTCAGCATCAATGCCGACGGAACCTACAGCTATACCCCTGACAGCAACTTTAATGGTGCCGACAGCTTCAGCTACTCTGTCAGTGACGGAACGGCGACCAATGTCTATCGCGTCTCTGTGACCGTCAGCGCCGTCAACGATGCGCCCATTGGTTCCGATACGACGATTTCGGCGCAGCAGGGCACCGTCGCGACCGGCAATCTGCCGCCGGCCTATGATATAGAAGGAAGCCCGGTCACCTATGGCCTGGGCGCGCAGGCGGCGCACGGCACCGTGGTGATCGGAGCGAACGGCAGCTACTCCTATCGGCCCAACAGCGGCTTCAGCGGCAGCGACCAGTTCACCTATACCGTCTCGGACGGAACGGCGGTGTCGATCTACACCGTCACCGTCTCCGTCGGCGCCGTCAACAGCGCGCCCTCCGGTCAGGACAGGACGCTGACGGTTTCCGAGGATACGCCGTTCACCGGCCAGCTGCCGGTCGCAACCGATCCGGATGGTGATGCGCTGACCTACGGCCTTGCCGCCGGACCGGCGCATGGCGTCGTAACCGTTTCGGCGAACGGCCAATATTCCTTTACGCCCGACCGCAATTTCAACGGCACCGATCAGTTCAGCTATTCGGTGAGCGACGGCCGGGCAACGGTGATTTACCGTGTGTTCGTTACGGTCACGCCTGTCAACGATGCACCCGTCGGGTCGGATACGGCGATCTCGCTCGCCGAGGACACGACGTCCTCCGGACGGCTGCCGCCGGCATCCGACGCCGATGGCGATGCGATCACCTATGGGTTGGCGGCCGCCGCCGGCCATGGCACGGTCAGCATCAATGCCGATGGGACCTACAGCTACACGCCCAACCGCAACTTCAACGGGACCGATCAGTTCAGCTATTCGGTAAGCGACGGCACGGTCACCAATGTCTATCGCGTGATCGTCACCGTAACGGCCGTCAACGATGCGCCTGTGGGTTCGGATACGTCGATTTCGGTGCAGGAGGGGACGGTCGCCACCGGCATCCTGCCGCCGGCCTTCGACGTCGAGGGTTCGCCGGTCACCTATGGTCTCGGCGCCAATCCCGTCCACGGCACGGTCACGATCGATCCGAACGGTAACTACGCTTACCAGCCGGACGACGGGTTCAGCGGTACTGATCAGTTCACCTATACTGTGTCCGACGGAACGGCGACCTCGGTCTATACCGTCACGGTGTCAGTCGGCGCGGCGAATGGCGCCCCCGTCGGCAGCGACACGACGCTGACGATCGCCGAGGACACGACGTTTACCGGCACGCTTCCCGTGGCGACCGATCCGGATAGCGATCCGTTGACTTATGCACTCGCTGCAGGCCCCGCCCACGGCGTCGTCACGATCACAGCCGACGGTCGATATGTCTTCACGCCGAACGGTAATTTCAACGGCACCGATCAGTTCAGCTATTCGGTAAGCGATGGCCGGGCGACGGTCGTCTACCGCGTGTTCGTCACCGTCACGCCCGTCAACGACGCGCCTGTCGGGTCCGGCACGGCGATTGCGGTCGGACGGGACCAGACCGTCACGGGCACGTTGCCGCCCGCCTTCGATGTCGAGGGTTCGCCGATTACCTACCAGTTGGGATCGGCCGCCGCGCATGGCGTCGTCACCGTCAATCCGGATGGCAGCTACAGCTATACGCCGACGCCCGGCTATGAAGGTGGCGACAGCTTCACATTCACGATCTCCGACGGCGATGAGACATCGACTTACACGGTCAGCATATCCGTGGGCGCTGCCGCGCCGCCAACGGAGCCGCCGACAGTGCCGCCGACAGAGCCTCCGCCGGAAACACCGCCCGGCGAGCGTCCGCCGCTGGAAAGAGATCCACCGGTCGTGTTCCCTGTCGATCCGGACGATCCGGGCGGGCCCGTCCTCGGCGACGAGACCGACGAGATTGGCGGTGCATCGAAGGAGATCATGGACGATCTCGGCGCGATCTCGGATGACATCACGGTGGATGGCCCGATCGATGCCGTCGTCAACGCCGCGCAACCTCTGAACGGCATCGGCTCGCTGCCGCGCCACGGCGCGGTGCTGCATGCCGTGCGCCAGATTTCGGAGTGGATCGAAAGCGGGCGCCGTCTCGACGATATCCATATCGGCTTCTTCAAGGGAGGATCGAATATTCATATTGCCGGATCGGGTGACGACAGCACCTGGTTCACGGTCGATACGATCTTCAACGAGAACTTCCTCTATATCCTGCCTGCCTATGGCAGCCAGGCGGACAAGACGAGCTTCAGCGTTACGCTGTCCGATGGCCGCGCGCTGCCAGACTGGATGACGGTCACGCATGGCGGCATGATCATCGGCCGCCCGCCCGTCGGCGCCGTCTCGATCGACATACGCGTATGGGGTACCTCGCGCGACGGTACAGTCAGCGACACGCTGCGCATCGACCTGCAGACGGGAACCGTGCTCGACCATGTCAGGGACCGTCGCGCCGAGTTGGGCCCGGGGGCGCTGTTCTCCAGCCAAATGTTGGCGGAGGCCAACATTCACGGTACGCAAAACGATGGGCTCTGGAATGCCCTGCGGGGTCAATGATGCAGCCCATGGTCATGCGCCGCCGCATCTCGGAGCTTGCCGCCGAGGCGAGAAGCTGCCGCCGTCGATTAAAGGGACGGAAAGAAAATTGATGTAGTTGCATTCTCTATTGTCCTGAGTTCCAGACCAGACCATCGATGAACGCAACTTGGCAGATACTGCTCGGAAACCTCGCCATCACCGCGCTAGCAATATCGCTGTGGTCGCACGCCTATTATCATACACGTGCCCTGTCCGAGCGCCGGCGCAACCAGGCGTTCGGCATCGCCATGGGTCTCGGCGCCATTTGTTCGATGATGCTGGCAGTGCCGCTGGAGCAGGGCGTATTCGTTGATCTCCGCTATACGCTGGTGGCGGTTTCGGCCCTTTTTGGCGGACCTTTTTCCGTGTTCCTGACGATCGTGATCGCGTCCGTGTTTCGCCTTTCGGAAGGCGGAGCGGGTGCCGTCGACGGCGTGACCAGCATATGCATCGTCGGTATGGTCGGGCTTTGCGGTCATCTGATCGTGAGAAGGCGCAAGGTCCGGCTGACCGATGCGGCCTTGCTCGGCATTGCGGTATCGGCCACGCTGCTCGTGGTCATGTCGGTGCTGACGTCGCAGGCCAATGCGCGGGCCGTCGAGCTCGTTGGGTTTCCGATCACCGTCTTGAACTTCGTCAGCATCATGATTGCCGCTTTCGTCTTGATACAGTTCGAAAGAATGGCGCATGACCGGGATATCCTGTCGGCGGCGTTGACCCAGACGCCCGACTTTCACTACGTGAAGAACCGCGAAGGCAAGTTTGTCATCGTCAACAAGAACGTTGCCGAGCATCATCACTATCCGTCGCCGGCAGCCATGGTCGGCGCGTCCGATTTCCAGCTCGCGACGCAACGCCGCGCCGAGATGCTCTATGCCGAGGAGCAGGCCCTGATGGATAGCGGGCAATCACAGCTGGACAGGATCGAGTATCTGAGCGAAGGCGGCCGCGATCGTTGCTACTCGACATCGAAGGTGCCGTTGCGCGACCGGACCGGCGCCGTCATAGGGCTTGCGGGCGCAACGCGCGATGTGACCGAGGAGAGAAAGATCGAGCAGGAACTGCGGGAAAGCAAGGATCTGCTTTCGCTCGCCATGGCCGGCATGTCGGATGGTTTCGCCATGTTCGACCGCGGCGGCACGCTTGTTTTCAGCAACACCCAATATGCCGCGCTGTTTCCTCTGTCGGGCGAGGTCCGCGTGCCCGGAACGAATATTCGCGAGATCCTCAAGAAAGTTGTGGAATCGAACGAGCGTCGGGATTTCCGCCAGGAGATCACAGAAGCCTGGCTTTCGGAGGCCTCGGCCGCGTTGTTCTGCGACAAGGACGAGTATCTCGAGCTCCATGACGGGCGTTGGCTCAGCCTGCGCACACGCGTCGCCGACAATGGCATGGCGCTCGTCGCGGTCTCCGACATTACGACGATGAAACAGGCCGAATTCGCGCTCAGAACAGTCGCCGAGCAGATGAAGAACCTTGCCGAGACCGACGCCCTGACGGGGCTGCTCAATCGCCGGGCATTCGATCATGCGATCTCCGTGGCCGTCGAGCGGAGCCGCCTCGAGCGCCGTCCGATGGCAGTGCTGATGATCGACGTCGATCGCTTCAAGGCCTATAACGACACCTATGGCCACCCTGAAGGCGACAAGTGCCTGAAGACGATCGCGGATTGCCTGCGCCGCACGATGAACCGTCCCCAGGACGTGCTGGCGCGGTTCGGCGGCGAGGAGTTCGTCGTTCTGCTGCCCGACACCGATGAGACGCAGGCACTGGCGCTGGCGGAGCAATTCCGCGGCACCTTGCTTGCGACGGCGATCGCTCACTCCGGCAGCGAATACGGTGTGGTGACGGCCAGCATCGGCATTTCGGCCAAATCCAACTGGAAGCAACAGGTACACGCTGCCGAGCTTATCCTCGAGGCAGATCAGGGTCTCTATCAGGCAAAGCGTGATGGCCGCAATCAGGCGGTGTCATGGAGGCCGCTGAAGGCCAGCAAGGCGGCGCAGTAGGCATCGCCGTCACCGCTGTTATTGGCCCGCGCGCATTTTGGCCAATCCCGAAAAGAAAAAGGCCGGGGCGAAACCGCACCGACCTTCCTCGACCCGTCTCGACAACAGCTGCCAGTACCTCCGTGGTCAGCGGTCAGAGACGAATTACGTAAGTTGAGTGTAACGCAACTTCTGGGAAGTTCAAGCGCCATCTATAGGGTCGTCGCGCGCGAAGACTACCTATTTTGATCAGCCTGAAACGATTGCGGAGAGCCGATCGAGATCGACAAGCTTGACCTCAAGTGGAACCGGATCGGCCTGCGTCGGGCGAAACCATTCGGCTGCTTCGCGCACCCGGTCGCCGTGCGGCTGGGGGTAGGCGCCAAGCCTGATGACCCATTCTCTGACCGTTTCACGCTCCATGCGGCCCGCCAGGTAGCGGGCATGAACGGTCTTTGCTGATGCGACGAGATCGGAAACGCTATTCAAGAATTGTCCTCAAATTGGTAGGTGGGTTCGAAGCGAGCGATGGTATCGAGCTCAGACCTCTTCCTTCTTCTTGACCTTCACCTTTGGCTCCGCCGGCGCATCCGGCGTGGGCGCCAGCAGTTTACGCAGCGACGAAATCTTGTCCTTGACCAGCGGGCGGAAACGCGTGGCGCGAAACGGCATGTCGGCGGCTCCGTATCCCTCCGGACCGTCGTCGTTGCCGCGATGCAGTTCTTCCAGCTTCACCCCGAAGAAGGTGCCGTCGATATAATGCGTGTATTCGCCGACCCAGCGTAGCGTGTAGATCTCGCCCTTGCGAATGCCCTGGTCTATGCTGACATGCTTGAATCTGTCATCGATGCACACGACCTTCTGGCCGACATGAAAGTCGTAGCTCATCTCACAAACCTCAACTTCAACCCCCTGCACCGGGCGGTGCGTCGTTCTTCATGAATTCCGGATATTGAACAACTTCCGTCTCGACCGTGTCAAACGACTTGCCCGCCGATTGCGCCAGCCGCACGCCCGGCCCGCCCGATATCAATTCAGCGTCCGCTTCGAAAACGACACCCGCAGCTTCGAGCGCCTGCCTGACGGCGACAAGCGCGGTGTCGGCGCTTGTCGCTCCACCCTCGATACGGTCGAGGTCGGCAACGGAGATACCGGCGGCGTCGGCCAATTCGGCTTGCTGGAGGCCGAGCATCGCGCGGGCGCCGCGTATTTGTGCTAATGTTATCATGATGATTTTATATAACCGGATCGATCTTTTTCTCAAGCTGGGCGACCGGCTAGGCCAGGCAGCATCGCTCCCATTCGGTCAGCAACTGCATGATCTCGATCGAATCGGTGAGGCGCGGCGAGGGGCGGGGCGTCTGCTTCAGGCCCTTGCGCAGGCATTCTTCGACGAGCCTGACCTGGTGCCCGAAGGCATCGTGGTCCGACGAGACGACGATGCGCTCGGCGGCTAGGCCGTATTCCTCGATCTCCAGCAGATTGTCGCCGGCAACGGGTAGCCATGGATTGGTGAGGAAGCGCACCGAGGCCCGGTCGCCGCGGACGGTGAAATCGAACGACATGCCATAGCTGTCGGTCGATTGCAGCGTTGCCAACACGCCCGAGCCGAAGCGGGCGACCAGCGCGGCGTCGCAGAGGTTGCTGTCATGGCTCGACAGGTTGCCATGGCCCGATACCACGCGGTCCGCGAAGGCATCGGCGCCGAATGCGGTCTGGATCACATAGTGCATCAGCGAGGCCGGGTAGCAGCCGAGATTGTAGAGCGTTCCGCCGCCCGCCGGATTGACGAGCCGCCAGATATCCGCGGCGTAGGCACCGGAAATCGATCGTATAGTGCCGAGGCGGCCGGATCGGATGATGTTGCCGAGCTCGGCGATAACGGGGTGGCTGAGATACATCAGCCCTTCGAGAAAGAAGATGTCGGCCTGCTCGACAGCCGCGGCAAGAGCATGCGCCTCGTCCATGGTGGTGGTCAGCGACTTCTCCGATAGCACCGGCTTGCCGCGCGCGGCCGCCTTGATGACCGCGTCGTGATGCACGTTGTTGGGGAGGCCAACGTAGATCACGTCGACATCGGGATCGTCGATAAGCGCATCGATGCTGGAATGCCTGACGGAGATGCCGTACCGATCGGCAAAGGTCGCGAGGCGCTGCGGATCGCGACCGAACACCGCTCCGATCTCCGATCCGTCGCTGCCGTTGATGGCCTCGGCCACCGTGTTCGAGATGAAGCTCGTTCCGAGAATTCCCCAGCGCAGCATTCCGTATCGCCTTTCACCAGCATTTCCACATGACTGCCGGTTCTATAGCCGGAACGGTCGATCAGTATAGAGGCTTCAGGCCTCAGGCCCCGAGGGCCGTATCCAGAGCTCCGCGCCAAGCGCATGGCGCATGGCTGCCCTGCACAAACTTGCCTACCGTTTAGGCGCGGCCGTGTGTATATACATATCCATCGAAGCGATGCATCCTCCTCCCGCAGAGCTTCGACTTTGCAAGTGCCTCACTCCTCCTCCCAGAGGGACTTGCGCGAACAGTAGCACTCCTCCTCCCAGCTGCTGTTCATTTGTTTTAAAAGCCTGTCGCACCTCCTCCCGCGACAGGCTTTTTTATTTTCTGCCCTATCCCAGATTGATCTCAGGAAACCGACACGGGCTTCGAGCGCAAACGGCTCGCCGTCGCCGGATCGGCACGTCGGCAAAGCTGCGGCGGCAGACCTTTCAAGATCAGTTCGGCGTCGGCCACGGCCATCGTGCCGAGTTCGTAGAAGGCATCGCGGGTGCCACCGGTGCGATGCGCAGAGAGCAGCAAACCCGGCAATCCGCGTACCGGGTCGCCGGCCGCGACCGGCTCCTCCGGAAAGACATCGGTCGCGGCGATGATGTGCCCCGATTTCACCGCCTCCAGCATCGCTGGAAAATCGACCACCGCTGCGCGGCTCATCAGCAGGAATGCGGCGCCGGGCTTCATCAGTTGAAACTCGCGACGGCCGATGAAGCCTTCGTTCTCACTGGTCACACTGGCGAAGACGAAAACCACCTGGCTCTCGCTCAACGTCTCGTCCAGACCTGATGGCACGCAATCCAGGCGCTCGATGATCTCGCCGGGCAGCCATGGGTCTAATACCCGTACCGTGTTTTTGAACGGGCGGATCAGATCGCGCAGCTGCCTGCCGAGATCGCCGAAGCCGATGATCCCGACCGGCGCACCCGCAAAGCGGAAGACGCCGTCGTTGCCGGCCAATCCATATTCTTCGGTTCCCGCCCGGAAATCGCGGTCTGCGCGGGTGATGCCGCGGGCAAGATCAAGCGCCATGCCGAGTGCTGCTTCAGCCACGGGCGATGCGAAGGCCGATGCCGGCGTAATCACCCAGATGCCGCGTTCGACGCAGGCCTGATAGTCGATATTCGGCATAAAGTTGGATTCGACATTGATGATCGCCTTCAGCTTCGGCGCCCGGTCCAATCTCTCGCGCGGCATGTCGGTCTGCCCGAAGATCAGCACCGTCTCGGGAAGCAAGGCATCGACCTGCTCTGGCGGCATCTGCCGATCTTCGGAAATCACCACCTCGCCGAGATTTTCCAGCCGACGGCGAACATCCGGCTTCATGATCAGATCGAGCGTTCGTGGCAAAGAGTCCACCAGAACAATATTGCGGCTCATCACGTCCTCCTCCATTCCCTAAAGGAAGACTTATCAGCAAATGCCGCTAGGAAAAGGGGCTGTCGGGCCCGTCATCGTAAAACGAGAGAGGCCAATCCCCGAGGGCAGCGGCCTCTCTTTGCAATCCTGCCCGGCGCCCGACAGTTCAGTCAGGCGATGTCGTGCAAGTCACGCAAACGGTTCTGTCGGGCTTTCGGCCGGTCGCGTGAACCATGCCGCGCCAGTCTCGGTCATGTGGATATGGTCTTCGAGGCGGATCCCGTATCGCCCGGGGAAAACGATCATCGGCTCGTTCGAGAAGCACATGCCCCGTTCGAGCGCCGTCCGGTTGCCGCGCACGATATAGGGCTCCTCGTGAATTTCCAGGCCGAGGCCATGGCCGGCCCTGTGTGGCAGGCCGGGCAGCGCGTAGTCCGGCCCCAGCCCATGGCGAACCATTACTGCGCGGGCCGCATCGTCCAGGCTGGAGCAGGCGGCGCCGAGCTTGGCTGCATCGAAAACGGCCTGCTGCGCCGCGCGCTCGATCGCCCAGGCGCGTGCGAAATCCGCATCCGGCTCGTCCAGAACATAGGTGCGCGTCAGATCGGAATGATACCCGTCGATACGGCATCCGGTATCAACCAGAATGACATCGCCGGCCGAGTAGGTCTGCTCGCCATCGGCGCCATGCGGGAGCGAGGTGGCTTCGCCGAAGGAGACGATGCAGAAACTTGATCCGCCGGCCGCGCCGAGCGCGCGGTGCTGCTCGTCGATATAGCGCACCACATCCGATGCCAGGACGCCGGGCTTGATATAGGCATGTGCGCGGCGGTGGACTTCCAGCGTCAGGTTCATCGCGTACTGGATGATGCCGATCTCGGCTGCCGATTTGCGCAGGCGGATATCGCGGATCAGTCGTGCGCCATCGACAAGGCGCTCCGCACCGAGCGCCTTGGCAAGCGCGTGATAGACGAACAGCGGCAAGGCGTCGTCAAGCGCGACGCGACCCTTTGCCGAGAGCAGGCCGGCTACGGTCTCCGCGCTGTTTTCGTCCTCCTCCCAAGTCACGATCGCGCCGTCGAGTTTCGGCAGGCTGTCGACGCGGCTGCGCTCGAAACCCGGCACGACGTAGAAGAGGTCGGCCTGGGTGATCAGCGCGCCGACCAGTCGCTCGCTCTGATGCCAGACAAGACCGGTGAAATAGCGCAAGCTCTCCGTCGAGCCGAGGAGCACGGCGTCCACGCCGGCAGCACCCATGCGGCCGCGCAGTGTCGAAAGCCGCTCACGGCGTTCGGTTTCGGAAATAGGGGAGGGGCGGGGGGTGGCCGACATGGCTATTCCTCTTGATATCGATCCGCCGGTGCCGGCGCACCTGCGCCGCCGCATCAGCAATCAAGTCGCGGCTTGATCGCGTGCAGCTAGTCCTCCTCCCGCCGTCAAGTCAACCGGCCGCGGACTGTCGATATCGGTTCTTACGGTTGGCGCGTTGCCAGGAGCTCGACCTTGCGCACGAGGTCGGCCACCGAGCGAACCTCCATCTTGCGCATGACGTTGCCGCGGTGAAGCTTGACGGTGATTTCGCTGATCCCGAGATCGTAGGCGATCTGCTTGTTCATCAGCCCCTTGCTGACCGCCATCATCACCTCGCGCTCACGCGGTGTCAGCGTTTCGGCCAGAGTGACGACGGCATCGCCCTCGGCGTTGTCGCGGCGTTGCACCGCATCGCGCTCGATCGCCGTGGAGACGGCGTCGAGCAGGTCCTGGTCGCGGAACGGCTTTACCAGGAAATCCACCGCGCCGGCCTTCATCGCCCGCACGCTCATCGGAATGTCGCCAAAACCGGTCATGAACACGATCGGCAGCCGGCTTCCCATGCGCTCCAGTTGCCCCTGGAAATCGAGACCGCTCAACCCCGGCAGCCGAACGTCGAGCAAGATGCATCCCGGCCGCTTCAGGTCTGCGCCGGCAAGAAGTGCTGCGGGGCTGTCGAAAGCGGAAACATCGATCCGTACCGACTGAAAGAGATCGACGAGCGCCTCGCGCACGGAAATGTCGTCGTCGACGATCAGCACCATCGGCGATACCGGCTGCACCACGGTCGCTCGTCGCATGTCACTCACGGCATTTCTCCAGAGCTGGGTCATTTCGCGGCGCCTCCCTCATCAGGTCACTTTGAGTGCGGGCGTGCTCGTCCCTGCACGTTGTGCCCGCATCCTTAGGGCGAAGCAACCATAGCCAGACATGAAGATCGGCCAAACTATACTTAGGTTTGGGGTCCTGACTGCCGTCACGCCCGCGATTGACGTGATATCAGAACGTCGGTGGCGTGCATGCGCTGATCACCTCGCAGGGAACAGGGCCGACGCAGCGAAAGCGATGCGGGCGCCTGCTCTCGAAATAATAGGCGTCGCCAGGGCCGAGGATACGGCGCTCGTCCTCTACCGTCACCTCCATACGGCCCGAAAGCACGATGCCGCCTTCCTCGCCCTCATGCACAAGCATCACCTTGCCGGTGTCGGCGCCGGGTTGGTAGCATTCCTTGAGGATTTGCAGCTGTCGACCGAACAGGCTCTCGCCGATCTGCCGATAGGAAATTGGTCCCTTGCCGATCTCGACCAGTTCCTCGGCGGCGTAAAATGGCTTGCGCGACTTCTGCGGTTCGAAGGCAAAGAATTCCGCCAGGCCGATCGGGATTCCATCGAGGATGCGCTTCAAGGCGCCGACCGACGGGTTGGACGAATTGGATTCGATCAGCGAAATGGTCGAGTTGGTGACGCCCGCCCGCTTCGCCAGTTCGCGTTGCGAAAGATTGTGAAGCATGCGCAAATGGCGCAAGCGCTGGCCGATATCGACGGACATGGCATCCCCAAGTTTTCGAGTGTTCGAAATATAACAACATTCGATTTTGAAGGCCATGATTTTCAATGGGTTGAAAAAAGCCAGAAAAGGGCTTGTTCAGGAATCTGAATTGGCCGATCACTTCATCATCACCATTCCGGAGAGACCTCATGGACCAGATCAGCAAAGCAAACAGCCCGTCGCTCGATAACTTCTGGATGCCGTTCACGGCCAACCGCCAGTTCAAGGCAGCCCCGCGTCTGCTGGCCTCGGCAGCAGGCATGTATTATACCGATGTCGACGGCAACAAGGTGCTGGATGGTACCGCCGGTCTGTGGTGCGTGAATGCCGGCCACGCCCGCAAGCGGATCGCCGAGGCCGTCGAGCGTCAGCTGATGACCATGGACTTCGCTCCGACTTTTCAGATGGGCCACCAGATTGCCTTTGATTTCGCCGAGCGGCTGGCCAAGATTGCCCCCGGTGGTCCGAGCGCGCAGCTTGATCGGGTGTTCTTCACCGGCTCTGGTTCCGAATCCGTCGATACCGCGCTGAAGATCGCCATCGCCTACCAGCGCGCCATCGGGCAGGGCACGCGCACCCGCATCATCGGCCGCGAAAAGGGTTATCACGGCGTCGGCTTCGGCGGCATCTCCGTCGGCGGCCTCGTCAACAACCGCCGCGTATTCCCGCAGATCCCGGCCGATCACATGCGTCATACGCTCGATGTCGAGCGCAATGCCTTCAGCAAGGGTCTGCCGGCTCATGGAATCGAGCTCGCCGAAGATCTGGAACGACTGGTCGGACTGCATGGCGCCGAGACGATCGCGGCTGTCATCGTCGAGCCGATGTCCGGTTCGGCCGGCGTTATCCTGCCGCCCAAGGGCTATCTGGAGCGCCTGCGCGCGATCGCCGACAAGTACGGCATCCTGCTGATCTTCGACGAAGTCATTACCGGCTTTGGACGCCTCGGCACGCCGTTTGCCACCGATTACTTCGGCGTGGTACCGGATCTCGTAACGACGGCGAAGGGTCTGACCAACGGCGCGATCCCGATGGGCGCCGTGTTTGCAAGCCGCAAGGTCTATGACGCGATGATGACCGGCCCGGAGAATGCCATCGAGCTGTTCCACGGCTACACCTACTCCGGTCACCCTGTTGCCAGCGCCGCCGGCATCGCCACGCTCGAGATTTACGAGGAAGAAGGCCTGCTGACGCGCGGCGCCGGTCTCACGGAGACCTGGCAGGAGGCGCTTCACTCGCTGAAGGGCTTGCCGAATGTGCTCGACATCCGCAACCTCGGTCTGGTCGGCGCCATCGAGCTCTCGTCGCGTGAAGGCGCGATCGGCGCTCGCGCCTACGACGTCTTCGTCGATTGCTTCAAGAAAGGCCTGCTGATCCGCGTCACCGGCGACACCATCGCGCTCTCGCCGCCGCTGATTATCGAAAAGGATCAGATCGAGACCATCGTCTCGATTATCGGCGATGCGCTGAAGCGCGCAGCCTGATCAATTCGTTTCGGGCCTCGTTTAAGCGAGGCCCGAACACACATCGTGCCTACTGCGCGGCCGCGCCGGTGACCGTCACCGGGACACCCTTGTAGGCAGGCGTGCCCGAAATGCGGTCGTAAGCGGAGAGCGCGATCAACGCGTTCATTTCCGGGTAGTAGCCGGCAATCGATCCCTTGGGAATATTGTACTCGATCGCGGTCAGGCCGCGCGCGCTGCGCGACTTTCCATCAGCCGATGGCAGGGCTTCGACATTGATGATGTCGCCATCCGACAAGCCGCGTTTGGCAAGATCATCCCTGTTCATGAAGATGACGTCGCGGCGGCCGAAAACGCCGCGGTAGCGGTCATCCATACCGTAGATCGTCGTGTTGTACTGGTCGTGGCTGCGCAGCGTCGTGAGCACAAGTGCGTCGGGGTTCTTGACCAGCGGGTCCTCATGCAGGCCGCGGCCGATGAGGAAGTTCGCCTTGCCGCTTTCCGTCTTCCAGCGGCGCTCCGAGGCGGGTACGTCCAGCCTGAAACCGCCGCGCACGCGCACGCGCTTGTTGAAGTCGAAGAAATCCGGAAAGACGATTTCGATCTTGTCGCGGATACTGTCGTAATCGGCAATCATGCCATCCCAATCGATGCCATAGCGATCACCCAGCGTCGCCTTGGCGATGCCGGCGACGATGGCGGGCTCGGATTTCAACATCTCGCTCGGCGGGTTCAGGAAGCCGCGCGACGCGTGCACCATCGACATGGAGTCCTCGACGGTCACCGATTGCGGGCCCGACGCCTGTGTGTCGAGATCGGTGCGGCCAAGGCATGGCAGAATGATCGAAGTCTTGGCGATCAACAGATGTGAGCGGTTGAGCTTGGTGGTGATGTGCACCGCGAGGTCCAGCTTGCGCATCGCCTCGAAGGTGAAGTCGGTGTCGGACATGGCGACGGCCAGATTGCCGCCAAGGCAAATCAGCGCCTTCGACTTGCCCTCCATGATCGCTTCCACTGACTCGACCGCGTTGTGCCCCTTCATGTCGGTCGGGCGGAAGCCGAAGGCTTTCTCCATTCCGTCGATCAGAGCTTTGTTGGGGATCTCGGTAATGCCGACAGTCCGGTCACCCTGGACGTTGGAATGGCCGCGCAGCGGGCAGATGCCGGCGCCCGGGCGGCCGATATTGCCGCGCAGCATCAGGAGATTGGCGAGCTGCTGCACATTTCCCGTGCCGTTGCTGTGCTGCGTGATCCCCATGCCGTAGCAAAGGATGACGCTCTTGGCTTTCACATAGACGTCGGCGGCGCTCTTCAGCGCCTCCCGCGTCAGGCCGGATACGGTGACGATGCTGTCCCAGCTTGTGTTGTCGATATCCTCGCGCAGCGCCTCGAGACCTGTCGTGTGCTCGGCGATGAAGGCGCGATCGAGCACGCCTGGACCGCCTGCGGCAAGATCCGCATCATCGATTTCGAACACGCACTTCATCAGGCCCTTGAGTGCTGCGAGATCGCCGCCGGTGCGGACCTGATGATAGGCCGAGGCGATCCGTGTCGACGACAGCGTCGCCATTTCGACCGGGTCTTGCGGCGAGGCGAATTTCTCGAGCGCGCGCTCCTTCAGCGGGTTGAAGACAATGATCGGTACGCCGCGACGCGAGGCTTCGTGCAGCGTCGCCATCATGCGCGGATGGTTGGTGCCCGGATTGTGACCGAAGCTGAAGATCGCATCCGTGTGGTCGAAATCCTCAAGGACGACCGTGCCCTTGCCGACGCCGATCGACTTCGGCAGGCCGACGCTCGTCGCCTCGTGGCACATGTTCGAGCAGTCGGGAAAATTGTTGGTGCCATAGGCGCGCACCAGAAGCTGATAGAGAAAGGCGGCCTCGTTGGACGCGCGCCCGGAGGTATAGAACTCCGCCTGGTGCGGATCCTCCAGCCGATTGAGCTCGGCGCCGATGCGCGCGAAAGCATCGTCCCATTCGATCACCTCGTAGCGATCGGTCTCGGCGTTGTAGATCATCGGGTGCGTCAGGCGACCTTCGTCCTCGAGGCTGTGGTCGGTCCATTCCCACAATTCGGACACCGTATGCTCGGCGAAGAAGCTTGGGTCGACACGCTTTGCGGTGGATTCCCATGTAATCGCCTTGGCGCCGTTTTCGCAGAATTCGAAAGACGAGGTGTGCTTGGGATCCGGCCACGCACAACCGGGACAATCGAAGCCCTCGGGCTTGTTGGCCTTCAGAAGTGTTGCTGTCCCCTGGGCGACGACCTGCTGGTGGGCGAGAGTTTTGGCGACGGCGCGCAGGGCGCCCCACCCACCGGCCGGTGCGTCGTATTTCTCAATTCCCTCGGGTCGCTTCTTCGCCATGGTCCTGCTTCTCCACACTCTGTCCAGCCAGCATAACACCTGTCGATGCCGCGCTGCACTATACCGAAGCATAGGATGTTGCCATAGCTCTGTAAGCGCAACCCGAAGCCACGAAATGCGCTTAACTGATCCTAGGAGACATGCCAATGGTGCACGCGACGCGGCCGGGATCCGTCGCCCCTCCTCGTGCGGATGCAATGAAACGGTTGACATGAAATCACAAAAAAACGGATTGGCGCAGGACCGCGCCAATCCGCTATGGAGAGCTTGAATTGCGATACGACCGTTATCAGCCGACCAATTCGCCGGCGCGGCTTGAAATGCGCCGCGAAACGGTCTTGAGCGGATCACGCATCGGAACGATGGGCGAAACACCGAGCAACAGCAAAGCCTTCAGATGCTGTCGTCCAGTTTCTTCGCCGACCACAGGCGCATAGGGCGTCATGCGAGGGCGGCGCTCGACCGGATAGAGTTGCTCAAGCTCGACAAAATTATCGAAGTTCTCGTAGTCGCTGCCGCGAAGCTGGAATGTCTCGACCGGCGTGCCATCGGCGATCACCACGTCATGGCTGTCGAGCAACACGTTGTAGTATTCGATCGCTTCCCTGTCATCGGGCAAGGCCGATACGATTGAGCTGTCGTTGATCAGCTCCTTCACGCGGACGAGAGCACCATCGACGTAAAGGGCGTGGCCAGCCGAAATGTAGAGATCCTGGGTCGGCATGCCGTCATCGAGCGCGCCCTTCGAGATGCGCACCGGCATAACGCTCGGGTGCCAGGACGCGACGCTCTTGCGAAATGTCTGGCGGCCGATCCAGCGGATTGGCTTGGCTTCGCCCGAAATCGTTTCGACGAGATCGCCGAGGCGCAGATCTTCGATCGCTACTTCGCCAGTGGGGGTCGCGATCAGCGTGCCGCGTAGCAGGCATTTCGCGCCGCCGTCGCCACCACCCGAGCTTCCGCCACCGCCGCCGCCGGAATTACCGCCGCCACCGTAAGCACCGCCGCCTCCGCCTCCATGTCCGCCGCCGCCATGTCCGCCGCCGCGACCGCCGCCCCAGTTACGCCCCATTGCTTTCGCGGGTGAAGAGGCGATTGCCATGGTCGCAACCGCTATGCCGGCAACTCTTGCGCTGGTAGCCGCAGCAACACCGAGAAAATGTCGGCGTGCACGGTTAGAGGGTGTTTCTTCCGGGTCCATCGATGACATAATGCTCTCCGTCTTTTGGGTTACACCTATCTATTTCTGATTGCTGTTAACCATCCTACACCAACTTCATCCGCGATAAACTCAGCCGAATAGGTTCGCAGCTACTCAAATAGCGGTAGTCAATACACGACAACCAAACCCGCGCGAACGTCGATAAACTGACAACCTTAAAGCGACATTTGAGAATGGATATCTCCGTGGCCGGACGCTCATATTTCGCTGAATGCTCTTATTTAAGGATAGTCACGGTCTGAAGGCTCTGGGCAGGCAGTGCGCAGTTCTGCCTGCCTTGCCGCCTTCCGGGTCCGAAATGCTCGTCAACCCGCCTTGGCGATCACGGGCGCGGACGGCGCGAGGCTGCCTGCGATGGCGTCCACGACCTCATCGAGCTCCGCGTTGGTCATCTGCACAAAGAGTGGCAGAATGACCGTCCGGTTCTGGGCATTGACGCTGTTTTCAAGGTCACCCGAAACCCTGTGCGAGCTCTCCGCCGAATACGCCGGCTCGAGATGGCTGTTCATGATGCCACGTCGCGTCGAAATGCTGCGATCAAGCAGGCTTTGCATGAATTCCTGCTGGTCCAGATGATCGGGGAGTGTTGTGCAATAACTCTGCCAATTGCTGCGTGCCCAGTCTGGCTCGACAGGCGTGCGCATACCTTCGACCGCGTCGAGAGCTCTCGTATATGCGGCGGCAATCGCGCGCCGCTTGGTAACGATCTCGGGCAGTCGCTTCAGCTGCTCGCGGCCTACAGCGGCCTGCATGTCTGTCATTCGGTAGTTGAAACCGACCTCGGGGTAGCTTTCGTAGATCACCTGTTTCGAGCCATGGCGCACGCTGTCGGTGACGCTCATGCTGTGCTGGCGCCAAAGGCGGAAATTCCGGTCATACTCCGGGTTCGCCGTCGTCAGCATGCCACCGTCACCCGTGGTCACCACCTTGCGGGGATGGAAGGAAAAGCAGGCGATGTCGCCGTGCGGCTTGCCGATCTTCTCCCAACGCCCCTTCCAGAGGATCTCGCTGCCCGTTGCGCAGGCGGCGTCCTCGATAACAGGTATGGCGTGCCGCTCGGCGATCGCGACGATGCGGCTCAGATCGCACGGCATGCCGAGCTGATGGACGCAGATGATCGCCTTGGTTTGCGGCGTGATGGCCGCCTCTATCAAATCGGGATCAATGTTGAAGCCCGTGGCCTCGATATCGACGAAGACGGGCGTCGCATTGCAGTAACGGATCGCATTCGCGGTCGCGATGAAGGAATGGCTGACGGTGATGACCTCGTCGCCGGCTGCGACGCCGACAGCAAGCAGAGCAAGGTGTAGCGCTGTCGTGCAGTTCGAGACCGCGCAGGCGTGCGAGGCGCCGACGAACTCGGCGAACTCGCGTTCAAAGGCTGCGACTTCTGGGCCTTGCGTGACCCAGCCGGACAGGATGACACGGCGGACTGCCTCGACCTCCTGCTCGTCGAGAACAGGTTTTGCGACAGGAATTTGGCTCATGCCGCTTCTCCGGTGCTCAGCATCTTCTCATGCCGCCACCAGGCGACCAGATCGCGCAGCCCTTCTTCCATGCTGATTTCGGATTTGAAGCCGAGCATGGTCTCAGCCTTGACTGTCGAGGCAAGGCGACGAGGAACGGCGTTGACCTTGCGCGCCGGCCCATACTGCACATCCATCGATGCGCCCATAACCTTCATCAGCAGTTCGGCGAGATCGCGCAGGCTGGTCTCCTCGCCGCTCGCCACGTTGAACACTTCGTCGGTCACATCCGACTTCGCCGCAAGCAGGTTGACGCGGGCGATATCGTGGACATGCACGAAATCCATGGTCGATAGGCCGTCACCGTGGATGATGGGCGGCTGGCCGTTGGCGATGCGCTCCATCCAGCGGATCAGCACCTCGGTGTAGACGCCGTGCACGTCCATGCGCGGTCCGTAGACGTTGAAGTAGCGAAGCGCGACGTAGCGCAGGCCGTACATCTCCGCGAAGCTTCTGAGCAGCCCCTCGTTGAACGCCTTGGCGGCGCCGTAGATCGTGCGGTTGTTGTAGGGATGGTGATCCTCGGTAGTCGGGAAGCTCTCAGCAAGGCCGAGCACGGAGGCGGACGATGCCGCGACAACCTTGGAAACCTTCGCTTCCACTGCCGCCTCGAGCACATCGAAGGTGCCGCCGGCGAGAACATCGAAGGCCAGACGCGGCTCTTCGGCGCATTGGGTGATGCGGATGGCCGCCTGGTGAAACACCGTGTCGATGCCGGCGAATGTTTCCTTCAGAAGCTTGCGGTCGCGGATATCGCCCTCGATGATCGTGACGGGTGCCGCCTTGATCGCCTCGGCCAGATTTTCCCGGCGGCCGCGCCCGAAGTTGTCGATGATGACGATCTCGCGAGGCTCTTCCAGCGCAACGAGGTCCGCGATATGCGAGCCGATGAGGCCCGCACCGCCGGTGATCAGAATTCGCTGGTTCTTCATGACTACTCCACGCTTTTTACAGTTGAGGGATCGGAGTCTTCGCGCCACCGGATGAACTTTGCCGGCACGCCGGCAACGACAGAGAACGGTTCCACATCCGCTACGACCACCGCGCCGGCGCCGACGATCGCGCCCTTGCCGACGGTGACGCCAGGCAGGATGGTGGCGTTGGTGCCGATATCGGCCCAGGCGCCGATGCGCACCGGCTTGATTTCGAGGTCGGTGCGGATGATCGGCACGTCCACCGGAAGCGCGGTATGGCTGGAGCCGAGAACCTTGGCGCCCGGTCCCCAGCCGACGCATTCCTCTATAATCAGGTTGCGCGCGTCGAAATATGCCTGCGGCCCGATCCAGCTGTTGTCGCCGATCTTGCAGGTGCCGTCGAAACGCCCCTGGATGTAGGCCTGGGCGCCGATGAACACGCCGTTGCCGATTTCGAATGTTTCTGGATGCTTGAACCCGACCCCGCTGCCGACCTGCAGGCCAGAGCCGCAGGAGCGCGTGAAGCTGTTCCAGATCACCTTGCGCATGAACGCATCGACGAAGCCGTCGCCATTGGCGAAACGCGCGTAGAGCTCAACCAAGCCCGCCAGCCCGTAGGTCTGGCGCAGTTCTTTGGCGAGTTCGCTCTGATAGAGCGGATCGGTGGCACTTTCCTTCAGCCCGTGCACCGATTGGACAAGGCGGACGAGGGGGGCTGGATCAGCTGACATAAGCGTCCTGCTCCACCGCGGCTACGACCTCTTCGACCTGGCGCATCGTCAATTCGGGGTAGATCGGCAGCGACAGCACCTCGCGTGCCGCTGCTTCCGAAACCGGGAAATCGCCGATCTGGTAGCCCAGATCCGCATGCGCTTCCTGCAGGTGCACCGGTACGGGATAGTGCAGTCCGGTGTGGATGCCTTCGTCACGCAACGCCTGTTGCAGGTGATCGCGATCAGGCGTGCGCACCGCATAGACGTGATACACGTGGCGGCGGTCGGTTGCCGCGACCGGCGCCTGGACGCTTCTCGATCCGGCGAGCAGAGCCGAGTAACGCGCGGCGCGCGTGCGCCGGGCTTCGGTCCAGTCTTCGAGATGGCGGAGCTTGATCCTGAGGATCGCGCCCTGGATCTCGTCCATCCGGTAGTTGTAGCCTTTCATCACATGGTGATAGCGCTTCTCCTGGCCCCAATCGCGCAGCATGCGCATCGCCTTGGCCTGCTCGTCGTCATTGGTAACGATGATGCCGCCTTCGCCGCAAGCGCCGAGGTTCTTGCCCGGATAAAAGCTGAAGCTGCCTGAAAGCCCGATGCTGCCGGCGCGCTTGCCCTTGTATTCGGCGCCATGCGCCTGGCACGCATCTTCGATGATGGGCAGACCATATTTGTCGGCGATCGCCTGGATGGCGTCCATATCGGCCATCTGACCATAGAGATGAACCGGGATGATCGCCTTGGTCTTGCGGGTGATCGCGGCTTCCAGCTTCGCCGGGTCCATGGTGAGCGTTACCGGCTCCACATCGACGAAAACCGGCCGGGCGCCCGTGTAGCAGATGGCCGCGGTCGTTGCGACGAAGGTCAGCGATACGGTGACGACCTCGTCATCGGGCCCGACGCCGGCCGCGAGCAGCGACAGGTGCAGGGCGCTTGTGCCAGTGTTGACGGCGATGGCGTGTTTCGTGCCGCAATAGCGGGCGAATTCCTCTTCAAAGCGCGCCACTTCCTCGCCGAGCACGTAATGGCCGGATGCAAGCACGCGCAGAACGGCGGCATCGACATCGTCCTTGATAGACGCGTATTGAGCCTTCAGGTCGAGCAACGGGATCATGCTATCAGCCTTGCCTGTTCGAGTTCGATGACACGGCCGCGCTGGGCAAGCGATTGCGTTGCGGCCTCAAGGATACGCACCACGCGCAGGCCGGCGTGGCCATCGGCGAGCGGCTGCGTCTTGTTGGCGACGCAGTCGACGAATTGCTTCAGTTCGCGGCCGAGCGCTTCCGTCATGTCGAGCTGCGGTGCATACATGTCGCCGGTGCGATAGCCGACGCGCATCTCGTAGACCTTGTCGCCGTTCTGCTCCGGGCTACTGAGCGTAATGCCCTTGTCGTAGACCTTGATCTTTTCGCTGGGCTCGAGATCGTCATAGACAATCATCTTGTTGCTTCCGCCGATCAGCGTGCGGCGCACCTTTACAGGCGCGAGCCAGTTCACGTGGATATGAGCAATGAGCTTGCTTTCGAAGAACAGCGTGAGATAGGCGATATTCTCCGGCTCGCCGGCGACATGCCCCATACCTGTTGCGGACACCGCGACCGGCTTTTCCGGCAGCACGTAGTCCATGATCGAGAGATCGTGCACCGCCAGATCCCAGACCACGCTGACGTCATGCTGGAAAAGGCCGAGATTGACGCGCACGGAGTCGTAATAATAGACGTCGCCGAGACCGGTCTCGATGATCTCCCGCATCTTGCGGACGGCGCCGGTGTGGATGAACGTGTGGTCAACCGCAAGGATGAGCCCCCGGCGGGTGGCTTCTTCCACCATGCGCCGCGCCTCTTCCGAGGTCGAAGCCATCGGCTTTTCGACGAACACATGCTTGCCGGCCATCATCGCCTGCATGGCAAGCTTGTAATGGGCGAAGACAGGTGTGGCGATCGCGATCGCGTCGACGCGTGGGTCGCGCAGGACCTCATCGAAATCATCGGTGATCTGGACGGTCGGATAGCGCATCTGCACGGCGCCAAGCCGGTCCTTCTTCAGATCGCAAACCCACAGCAGCTGTGCGCCCGGCGTTTCCGCAAAGTTTCGGACCAGATTGGGTCCCCAATAGCCATAACCGACGACGGCGATACCGATCATCGTGCCCTCCCAGATGACAGAATTTCGACTGGTGCGTCCTTGGCGCGGCCAATGATCCGCGCAGGCACGCCTGCTGCAATTGCGTATGCCGGAACATCCTTGGTCACGACCGCGCCGGCGCCGATCTGCGCGCCTTCGCCGATCGTGATGCCCGCGACGATGGTCGCGTTGCTACCGATCGAGGCGTAGCGCTTGACGAGCGTGGGAACGACAGCCCAATCGGTATCCGACTGAAGCGAGCCATCGAGATTGACGGCGCGGGGCTGGAGATCGTTGGTGAACATCACGCCGTGGCCGATGAACACCCCATCTTCGATCGTGACACCCTCGCAGATGAAGGAGTGGCTGGAAATCTTGCAGTTTTCACCGATGGCGGCGTTCTTCTGGATCTCGACGAAGGTGCCGACACGTGTGCCCGAGCCGATCGAGCAGCCATAGAGATTTACTAGGTCCGGGTGGTGAATAACAACGCTGTCACCCAGTTTCACACTAGACGCAATCATACTTGAACCCCACATGCCCAACATCGCTAATCGAGAATTTCGTCGATTACCTATGTGTATTCGTGAGGTCTAAGGAATAGATTTTTCGTCTTTCAGTAAAGAATGACAAATGTTGTATTGGCGTCGCCTAAAGGCGTAGATATTCGCAATATTATCGCCTTCATAAAGTAACTATCTTATAGAATTGAATATCGGCATCTGGTGAAATCATATGGCTGGCATGGGGAGTTCGCGGAGACCCGATTTACTTGCCGCCCGGTGCTTGTCACAGGCTCGTCGCGCCAGCGCCAGCGCTGGATCGGCGGGGTGTAGAAGTGGTCTCGTCATGCGTGAAGTGATTTGTTGGTTCAGGAGTGTGTGCATGAGTATGCGGAACCAGAACGCGGCCGATTTATCTGCGCGGCTCTCCGTTGTCTTGAAGTCTGTTGTTACCGCCTACAGAGAGAAAAGAGACAGGTTGCGGGTTAACGCCGGGCCAGGGCATGCGACGAAGCCGACCATTTTTTTTCTGACGCCGGACTATCCTGTTCCGGCAGGCGGCATCCAGGTGATCTACCGTCATGTCGATATACTGAATAGCGCAGGAATAGCTGCATTCGTCTTGCATCAGCGTCGCGGCTTTCGATGCAGCTGGTTCGATAACGAGACACCTGTTTGCTACATTGACGATACACGCGTGCTGCGCGGGGATCTTTTGGTTCTGCCTGAAATAAATGTCAGTGTGGCCAGTGAACTGCCTGCAGGCATTCGCTATGCAGTTTTCAACCAGAACAGTCACCTTACCTGGAAGAACAGCAGTGAGGCGGTGCGAAGAGCCTACCGTGCATCGGCGGATTTTGCCGGGGTGTTGACTGTCTCGAAGCATAATAGCGACATGCTGCGATATGCATTTCCCGAGATTGAGATATCGCGGGTTCATCTGGGTATCGATCCGAAGACCTTTTACCCCGCGAACGCACCACGACCGAAGCGGATCGCCTATATGCCGCGGCGCGGCCTGGACGATGCCACGCAGGTGCTGCGATTGCTTGAGAGGCGTAACGCCCTCGACGGCTGGGAGATTGTTGCATTGAACGGCTTGTCGCATCAACAGGTTGCCGAGGAACTGCGTCGCACCCGTATTTTTCTGGCGTTCACCCGTCAGGAGGGATTTGGTCTGCCCGCTGCCGAGGCGATGGCATGCGGGTGCTATGTGATTGGCAACGACGGTTTTGCCGGCAGCGAATTTTTTAAGGACGAGTTTGCGTCGTCCGTCCCAACTGGTGATGTTCTTGGCTTTGCAGAGTCCATTGAACGAGTGGTCAAGCGCGAAATGGCCGAACCGGGTTGGTGCGAGTCCCATGGCGCGCGCGCGTCAGAGCATATACACGCCGAATATCGCCTTATACGCGAGCGTGATGAGGTCGTCTCGGTCTATATGTCGTTCCTCGCTGGTCAACAGCAGCAAGTTCTCGCCTGAAGGACGATAATATGGCGCCGTCTGTGAGCAAACAGCAGGAGAACGCTACCACTCACCTGTTCTATGCCACTTCCAAAGTGAATAGCGCTGGGATGCGCCCCGCACGACACGCTCGATGATACATTTAAGGTCGCGACGTGTGCCTCTTGCGCCCAACATCATTCGCCGCTCGAGGCTTTGCCAGCCAGGCACGGCTTTGACATCGACAACCAATGCCGTTGCTATCTCTCGCAGCCTTGCAATCGCCGAAGCATCAGCGGCGCCACGATCGTAAAGGTTGATTGCGAGCTTTACCGCACTCGCAGCAACGGCAATCCTCGCCTTGTCGCGAAATGCATACACCTGCGGGATTTGCCCCGCTGCTCCGTTGAAAAGGGTCTCGAACGCGTCCCTTCGCTCCGTGAGATCGCGAAAAGCATCCACCTCCACGGCCGAGAGGCTTTTCGGATGTTCGCGATGCCAGGCCTGATCCGCACCCCTGATGTAGGCGACGTCACAGAATGCGGCGATCCGGAACCACATCTCCATGTCGTGGGTGTGAGCCAATGGCATCTGCCCCCCGACGATATCGACGACCGCGCGGCGCATTACGACTTCCGGCGAGGTAATGACATTGGCGCCGGTCCTGCAACGGGTTTCGAGCCAATCGCGCCCAGGCCACACGGTCCATGATGTGGCCTTGTCGCGATGGGCCGGTTGCAGCGCATCTGTAAAATGGATCGGATGGCCATACACCAGGCCGACGCTCGGAAATCGCTGCATGACGGCGACGGAGCGGCGCAACGATCCTGGCGTCAGGAGATCATCGGCATCAAGGCGAACAAGATACTCGCCTCGCGCCGCGGCGAGACCGTCATTGAAGGTCTGTACGGCGCCGGCGTTTTTCTCGTGCGCTATGACGGCAATTCGGGCGTCCGCCGCGGCAAGCCTCCTTGCAACCGCCAGGCTTTCGTCGACCGACCGGTCGTCAACGACGATGACATCGACGGCCACTCCTTCTTGTGACAGAGCACTGTAGACCGCGTCCGGCAGATATCGTGCGTAGTTATAGCAAGGGATGACGACGGTAACCGTTGCCAACCGAGTTGTCGGATGCACATCCGCTCGCAGTTTGCGCTGGATGGGTTCCTTTGCTTGAACCTCGGACGCTGGCATGATTGGGCGCTGCAAACTTGCAGCCGCGCTGGACTTCCTGATGCCAAACTGCATGCCACAACCCCGGCCATGATATTACTGCAACCTAAAACACATTACTGCAAAGATATAGATTATCTTTTTGTTAAGCTTGAAGCTTATGGCCATACGCCCAATGGGCATGGGAGAATATCTTGTCTTCGATAGTGTATTGTTTAGAGTCGATGCTTGACAGATTGAAACCCGAGCGCACTCATCATGGTTACCGTCCAAGTCCTTATTCCCTGCTACAACTACGGAAAGTATCTCGAAAGAGCAGTCCAGAGCGCGCTGAACCAACCCGGTGTCGATGTAAACGTGCTGGTGATCGACGATTGCTCGCCTGACGATACGCCGGACGTCTGCCGCCGGTTGGTGGCGCGGGATCCGCGTGTGAGGGCCATCCGTCACGAAACCAACATGGGGCACATTAGAACTTACAACGAAGGCATTGCGCAGATCAGGGGCGACTATTTTGTCCTGCTTTCCGCCGATGATCTGTTGGCGCCTGGCGCCCTGTCGCGGGCAACAACACTGATGGAAGCAAATCCCAGCGTTGGTATGACCTACGGCCATGTTGTCTGTTTCGATGGGGACGAGCCTCCGGAAGCGCGACTTGCATCGCCTGGAACGTCCGTATGGTCGGGCAGGGAGTGGATTCGAAAGGTTTGCAGGGCGGGCAAAAATTTCGTCGTCTGCCCCGAAGCCGTTGTGCGAGGCAGCGTCCAGACGCGTGTTGGAGGCTATGATACCAAGCTCCCACATTCCGGTGACATGGAGATGTGGCTGAGAATAGCGTCCATCTCCGACATCGGTCACGTTGGCGGGGCCGATCAGGCTTATTACCGGGCTCATCAACAGAGTATGCAGCGCACCATTCACTCGGGATTTCTGTTCGATCTCATCGGCCGGCGCGAGGCATTTCGATCCGCGTTTGATAAAGAGGGCGCGCTTCTGCCGGAGCGTGATCAACTTCACGATCTGGCCAGGCGCTCCCTTGCCCTTACAGCGATCCAGCACGCGCGAATGCTCTGCGATTTTCCCAATGAAGATACGGTTCCGGCGAGTGACTATCGCGATTTTGCCGTTTCGGTCTTTCCCCCGATAGTCAACACCGGCCGCTATCGCTCGCTTCTAGCCAGCGAACGGCAGGACAAAGGCCTGCTTTCCAATGCAATGTCTCAGTACAAGGCGAAATTACGCAGATTTGCCCATGACGAGATACTCAACCGCGTCGAGTATCGGTGGGCGAGGCGCACCGGCGTCTATATTCCGCGCTACTATTTCTAGCGTGATTTCAGTCCTATCGAGAGTTCATGGCTGCACGGGCAGTTACGTGCATCTCGGATCCCTCGGATATCAGGGCTAGCTGTCTGACGGCGGATCCAACGTGATCGTTCGGCACAACGCTATCGCATGCGTCCGGCAGCGCTGCAAAAATCGGAAATGTGCGGCGTTCGGGCCGACGAGCTCATCGACCATAAAAGCGAGAGCAACGTCGGAGCGACAACACCTGGGACAACGTTCCTGTCGTGTTGGAGGCGCGCTTGCAGGCCGACCCGGTCTGGCTCTGCTATGGCTCCCGGATCGCAGTATCCAATCCCTTCAGCAGCGGATACAGGAAGTACGAGATCACCGTCCTTTGCCCGACCATGATCTCGGCCGAAACCGCCATGCCCGGAAGGAGCCGCACGGGATCCTTGTCGGTGCCGAGGCGCTTGTCGGCCAGGAGAACGCGGGCCTTGAAGAAGGGCTGGTTGGACTGGGTGGCGACGGCGTCCTGCTGTGTCGGGGTGAAGGTGTCACGGCTGATGGTTCGGACAGTGCCTGACGCCGTGCCGTATTTCTGGAAAGGATAGGCGTCAAACTTGATGCGCGCCTCGGTATCCGTTTCGATCCGGCCGATGTCGCGGGCGTTGACAGAAACTTCGGCTTCGAGCGGGACATTCAAGGGAACGAGCGTCACGATCGGCTCGGCCTCCTTGACTACGGAACCGACGGAGCGCTGCGCGAGATCGAGTACCACGGCGTCCGCTGGCGCAGTCAGGACAACCATGTTCCGTCGCAGTTCCATCTTCTTCAACTCTTCGCCGGCAGTGTCGCGCTGGCTTCTGAGGTCAACCAGCTGTTCCATCGACGCCCGGCGGAAATCCTCGATGAACGCCTGGCGATCGGCCTCAAGCTTCGCATAGGCATGCTCCGCTTCGTCGCCGCGGCCTTTTGCCGCCGAGAGGCTTGCTTCAACATCGAGCCGGGCGTCGCGGGACGCGAGCAGCGTGATCAGCGATCCGCTCTCGCGGTCATAGAGACGCTCTCGGGTGGCCTCGATCCGCGACAGGTTCTCGCGTCGATCGACCAAGACGGCTTGTTGCGCCTTGCTGGCGGCAAGTGTCGCGGCCTGGCCGGCAAGCTGCTGCTGGAAGTTCTGGAGCTGCGCCGTGTAGAACGCGCGGCGCTGCCCGAAAAGCTGTGCCTGCAGTATCTCATTCTGCGTGGCACCGGCGACGGACGAGTAATCGACGCCGGCGAGTTCTGCTTCGATGCGCTTTACCTGCGCGTCGAGTGCGGCGAACTTCGCGGTCAATTGATCCACATCCGCCTGGCTGAAGGTCGCGTCGAGTGTCGCCAGTGTCTGGCCGGTATGCACGAGATCGCCGGCCTTCACGTTGATCGTTCGCACGATCGAGGTTTCGAGCGGCTGGACGACGATCGTCGGCTGCGTGGTCACGAGCTTTCCGGGCGCGATCACCACTTCGTCGATCGACGAGACTGAGGCCCATACGATCGCGGAGCCGATCAACGCGGTGATGCAGTAGAGCGTCATCCGCGCGATGCGTGGCGGGGCGCGCTCCTCAAGCTCGACCGCATCCGACTGGAACTCGGCGATCACAGGTGAGAACCCGCCGCGCGACGCCAGCTGATTGTCGTGGGGTCCAACAGGGATAGGAAGGTTCGGCTTTCCAGCGTGCGCGTTCATGCTACCTGCCTCATCTGCTGCGACCAGAGATGACGATAGGTCATGCAGCGCGTTACGAGCTGATCGTGGCGCCCGATATCGGCGATCTTGCCGCGTTCGACGACGAGAATGGCGTCGGCATCGACAAGCGTGGAGAGCCGGTGCGACACGATGATCACGGTTCGGCCGGCCGCGATCTGGCTGAGATTCTGTCGGATGATCGCCTCGCTGTCGGGGTCGAGCGCACTGGTCGCCTCATCGAAGATCAGCAGTTTGGGATCTGTGATCAGTGCGCGGGCAATTGCCAGCCGTTGCCTTTGTCCGCCGGAGAGGTTGGAGGCGTTTTCCTCGAGCATGGTCTCGAAGCCGCGCGGCAGGCGCTCGATGAATTCCTCGGCGCCGGCGATGCGTGCGACTTCGATGATCTCCTCGATACTCGCATCCGGCCTTGCGGCCGCGATGTTCTCTCGAACGGTGCCCTTGAACAGGAAGTTGTCCTGCAGCACGACGCCGATGCTGGTTCTGAGATGTACGAGATCGATCTCGCGGCTGTCATAGCCGTCGACGCGAACCAAGCCCTGCTGGCTTTGGTACAATCCCTGGATCAACCGTGTGATCGTCGTCTTGCCGGAGCCACTCTTGCCGACGACGCCGAAGACCGATCCCTCCGGAATGCTGAAGGTGACATCATCAAGTGCCGGCGCGCCATCGGGCGCATAGCGGAAAGTGACCTTGTCGAAATCGATGCGTCCACGAAGCTGCGGGCGGATGCCGCGGCCGCGGCCGAATTGCTCCGGACGCTGGTTCATGATCTCGCCGAGCATGCGAACGGAGAGCGCGACTTCCTGGTACTCATGCACCATGGTCACGATCTGCACCAGCGGCCCGGACACGCGGCCGGCAAGCATGTTGAACGCGACAAGCGCACCGACTGTCATCGAACCGTTGAAGACATCGAGCGCGCCGAGACCGATGATCGCCACGCCCATCAGCTTCTCCAGAAGGCCGGTTAGCGATTGGGCGACCGTCGAGATCTTATCGACGCGGAAACGCACCGAGATCGCCTGGGCGGAATGGTCGTCCCAAACCTTGCGCTGGCGCGGCTCCAGAGCGAGCGACTTGACGGTGCGCATGCCGTGCACCGTCTCGACCAAGAGTGCCTGCCGGTCTCCCTCGGCCTTGTAGAGCGCCTGAAGGCGCCGCTGGAACGGGCCGACGAGCAACATCACCACGAGACCGACGAGCGCGGCAAAGCCGAGAACCACAAAGGTCAGCTTGACGCTGTAGAGAAGCAGGATTGGGATGAAGACCAGCAGCGAGAGCCCGTCGAGAAGGGTCAGGAACAGTCGCCCGGTCAGGAACTCGCGAATGCGCCCGGTCTGCTGCATGTGCTTGACGATGACGCCGGCTGAGGCCTGCTCGAAAAGCGCGATCGGAAGATTGAGCAAGTGCCCGAATGTGCGGGTGGCGATGCGGATGTCGATCCGGTTCGTCGCGTAAAGCAGCAGATATCGACGGAGGAAGCTGAAGATCGCGTCGAAGATCAGCGCGACGGCGATGCCGATCGTCAGCACCGTCAGCGTGGCATAGCTCTGGTGCACCAGTACCTTATCGATGACCAGCTGAAAGAACATTGGCGTCGTCAGTCCGAGACCGTAGAGCACGAAGGCAGCGAGTGCGACATCGCGGAAGAAGCTGCGCTGCTTGATGACCTCGGGGATGAACCAGCGGAAACCGAAAGGCTGGTCGTCGTCGTTCATGCGGTGGCTGCGCTTTATCAACACGACGGAGCCGCGCCACGACTTGCTGAATTGCTCTTCGCTGAGCAGTATGAATTCGGGGCGGGCCGCGAGAGGGTCGAGCACGCGAACCTGCTTTTCTTCGCCATCGATCGCACCGGCGACCACCACCCAGTTGCCGTTCTCAAGCTCGGCAAGAATGGGATAGGCGTTGCCGAGCTGGAAAAGGGATGGCCAGGTCAGCGTAAGGTGCTTGGCCTTCAGCCCGGAGTCTTTTGCCATGCGCAATAGTTGGCGCACGGCGATGGGTTCCTCCCCTACGGCATAGTCATGCTGCAGGCGCTCTGGTGAGAGATCGACGCCGTGGTGGCGTGCAACGAGAGCTAGACAGTGGAGATTGGTGTGCAAAAACATACGCGTGGCCCACCCGGAGTACCGATAGCGTTTAGTTGAAATTCGGCGAAGCGTTCTGCGGCGGAACCGTCTCTGCCGAAGGAGCCTGCATGTCGCTGATACGGCGGACGGCGCCCGCCTCGACGAGGCCGCCTAGCGCCTTCTGCATCAGATCCACCGCGTTCGCGAATGCCTCGACCGGCATGACGATGCGCTGGCGGAATTCCGGCTTCGGATTGTTGCTGGCATCGCGTTCGGTCGCCGAAAGCGACATCAGGTCGATCCTGACGATCGTTCCGGTGACCGTGATTTCGCCGATGCCATCGGAATAAAGTTCGTTGCTCATTGTAAGCCCTCTGGTTTGGTTGTTTCGGGATGGGTCACGCATGGCCGTGCTCCCCGCAGGAGAAGGGTCGCGCAGGCCATGTGCCGGATGCAGTCGAAGCGGGTGTTGTCGCCGATGAGGCGGTCTTCGAGCGCCGTGCACACGGCGTTTTGAGCAAGCCCGGCGTCGATAAAGACGGGTGCCGGGCTACGATTGCCCCGGGTCTTCCAATGATTGTCCGGCAACTGTCGAAATTGCGGGTAGCGTGGCAATGGCGTCTTTGGCACTGTCGTCCGCCAACAGCCTTGGCGGTGGACGCAGCGCAAATGCCCCAAAGCTGGGTTCCGGCATAGACTGTCGTAACCCCACCGAAAGCACTCAGACAACGGCTATTGCTACCGCGCACCCTGATCATCTGCCACCCATCCCCCAACGAGTGGCCATCGTGCCATCTTTCGTGCTGCAGGGAACGACGGCAATCAGTAGTATGCAGAAAAGCGGTTTGTACTTCGTTTTGATTACGGGGTGCGAAGTGTTCTAGCTGGATTTTATTTGAGTATCTGTGCCGATATGTTTTCGTTACTTCGTATGTAATGAAGCTGAGATCGGCGCTGCTGGCATTCCAACGCCAGCGAAAAACGCGAATAGCGGCCGGATGCATCGCGCAAAAGCAGCCGCGACAATTCGCTCAAGCCTTTGAACTTGCCGAGGGAACTGAATCCTTGTCCGCGGTGTTTCTGCGACATGGACCAAGCGATCAATCAACGGGATATCACTGTCGCATCATTGGCGTCGTCTCGACTGGTTTACACCACGGATATCGAGAGCGGCATCACGCGAAAGGCAGGAAAAAACGGCTTCCTCTACTATGCTCCCGATGGCCGCAGAATTACGGATAGCGTTGAAATTTCGCGCCTGAATGCGCTGGCGATCCCGCCCGCTTATGTCGATGTTCGCATATCTCCCAATCCTCTCTCGCATCTACAGGCCGTCGGTATCGATGCGCGTGGACGAAGGCAGTATCGCTATCATCCGGAATGGCATTCGGAGCGCGCTCGCGCCAAGTTCGACCAGCTGCTTGAGTTCGGCGAGCACCTGCCCGATATACGCGAGCGTGTCGATGCAGACCTGCGTACACGCGCAATGACTATGGACAAGGCGTTGGCCACCATCGTCTGGATGCTCGACAATCTCTATATTCGCATAGGAAATGCCGCATATGCGGAGGATAACGGCTCGTTCGGCCTGACGACCTTACGCAGGCGGCACGTCAAGATCGAAGGCTCCAGCGTGAAGTTCCGCTTCAAGGGAAAGTCTGGCAAGGAATGGAATCTGGCGCACACGGATCGACGGATCGCGCGCGTCATCCGGAGCCTGCAGGAGCTTCCGGGGCAGCAGTTGTTTCAATATGTTTGCGAGGACGGAAGCCGTCGGCAGATATCGTCGCAGGACGTTAACGAATATATCCGGGAAGTGTCGGGCGCCGAGTTCAGCTCCCGCCAGTTTCGAACATGGGGCGCGACCTGCGCCGCCGTCACTGCCTTTACACCCTTGGAAGTCGCCGCTACCGAGACCGCGATTGCGCGGCAGATGAATGAGGTGATCGACGCGGTTGCGGTCATGCTCGTCAATACGCGCGCGGTCTGTCGATCGTCCTATATCCATCCGGCGGTGTTCGAAGAGTTCAAGGCAGGCAGGTTGGGCCAGCTGCTGCGGGCCAGACCAACACGAAGCAAACGCTTGTTGATGTGGATGGATGCCGAAGAGGCTCGTGTGCTGGGGTGGCTAAAATCGGTGTCTTGAACCGGTGCGTGCGTTTTCGGTCCGATAGGAAAGCCCGGCGATCCTGCTCGTCACTAGACTAGCGATTGACGCTCCAGAAGACCGACCATGGCGACAGGTTTCCGCCAGACGAAGAGCCGAGATTGAAGATCGTATAGGCATCTTCCACCTCGGTGTCCGACGCAATCGGCTCGTTCCCAAGGTTCGCCCGCAGGCGCAATCGGCCGCCGTCATCCGTGGGCCAGTCGACGGCAATGGTCGTGAAGCTGGATCCGGAGACGATTTCGCCGCGGCACATCCCGGCCAGAAGGGGAACGATCTCGTGGTGGCGGATCGCGAGAAGCGAAGTGTAGAAAGCGTACATGTCATTGTCGAAGGGCTCGAAGAGGTTGGACCAATCAAGCTTGGCCATCTCGAATGTCGATGGTGCAGTCGGATCCAGCAGGTCGTCCGTGTCGAAGCCTGGCAACCGCGAGAGTTCTTCGCGGCGTCCCTTACGCACCATCTCGTTCAGCTCTTCGTTGAGGTCGCAGAAATAAGGAAACGATTCCCGCGCGCGCCATTCCTCGCCCATGAACAACATCGGTATCTGCGGCGCCAAGAGATAGACTGCAGCCATAGCCTTCACCACGTGAACGGGTTGCGCGGCGATGATCCGGTCTCCCATCGCCCGGTTGCCGATTTGATCGTGGTTCTGGATGAAGGAGACGAAGGCCGTTGGCGGCAGCTCGCTCGTGCTCTTGCCCCTGTTTTCACCGCGATAGGGCATGTGCTGGCCTTGGAACACAAATCCCTCCGCGAGCGACCGCGCGATCGCTTCGCTATTTTCGGCGTAATCGGCATAATAGCCGAAGCGTTCGCCGGTGGCGGCGGCATGGAGCGTGTGGTGGACATCGTCGTTCCATTGTGCGGTAAACAGGCGTGCTTCGCCGTTGCTCGCGCGCTTCAGGAGATCGCTGTCGTTTTCCTCGTTTTCGACGATCAGGTGAACATGGCGTTCCCCGGCGGCGGCGCGGACGCGCCGTGCGAGTTCCAGCAAGAGATGCTCGTCGCTGTCGTCATTGATGGCATGAACGGCATCCAGCCGCAGCCCGTCCAATCTGAAGGCTTTCACCCAGTAAATGGCATTCTGGATGACGAACTCGCGCATCGGCCGCGCCGTCGCGCCGTCGTAATCGATGCCTTTGCCCCATGGCGTCTTGTGCCGTTCGGTGAATAGCGGCGCATAGAGAGGCAGGTAATTGCCGTCAGGGCCGAAGTGATTGTAGACGACATCCAGGAACACCGACATCCCGCGTGCGTGTGCCGCATCGACCAGCGCCATCAGGTGCTCGGGCCGCCCGTAGCTGCTGTCGGGCGCATAGGGTAGTACACCATCGTAGCCCCAGCCGTAACGTCCCGGGAAATCGGCAACCGGCATGAGCTGAATTGCCGTTACACCCAGCCGTGCGAGATGATCGAGGCGCCCGAGCGCCGCGAGGAACGTGCCCTCCTCGGTGAAGGTGCCGATGTGCAGTTCGTAGAGCACCGTTTCTTCCCACGGGCGCCCAAGCCAGGTTTTGGCTTTCCAATGGTGGTCCGCGAGATCGACGACCTCGCTGAACCCATGCACGTCATGTGGCTGAAACCGCGACGCCGGATCGGGCACCTGCAGGCCGTCGGGGAGAACAAACCGGTAAAGCGCGCCGGCGCCGATGCCAGCGACCTCCAGTTCGTGCCACCCGTCCGCGAGTTGGCGCATGGGTTGAGGCTCATCATCTTCCAGCTTCAAGAGGACGCTGTCGAGCAGAGGCGCCCAAAGGTGGAAGGTCACGCCGCTGCCGGAAATGACGGGTCCGAATTGGATATCAGTCACGCGAGGCCTTTCGACAAATATGATTGGCTGCACTCAACGCGGCGGACGGCGAAAAGTTCGCAGTAGTGGAGGTGGTCGTTTGTCGCGCTGGTGCGGGCGCACTAGGCGGCCTGCAGCAGCGCCACCGGCTGTGTACCCAGAAGTTGTGCCAGCGGGATTGATGCCGCAGCGTCGATCGACCTTTCCGTCAGAAGATCGTGTTTCGAACTCTGCAACGCCGCTGGAAAAACGATGGCCGTGTCACCCCAGAACTCGGGACCGGCATAAAGTTTTCCCGGCTCCGACTGCCCGAGCATCAGCCGCGGTGTCGCCGTGATCGTGAACGCATCGCCCAGCCGCCGGCCGAATGCGACGACGTGGCGGCTGCGGCTGCCGGTCACCGAAAGCGGCACATAATCACCATCGGCAAACAAGGCGGGCAGGCGTTTGCGAAGGTTGAGGCCGATCGCGATCATGCGCTGCTTGAGAGCGGGGACGGCCAGCTCCGAGATCGGCTCCCGCGTTGCCAGCATGCGTGACAACTCTTTGGGGTCGATCGGGCGTCGGTTGTCGGGATCGACGAGACTGAAGTCGCAGGCTTCCGACCCCTGATAGATATCGGGCACGCCGGGGGCGGTGAGCTTGATCAGCGTCTGCGACAGGCTGTTCAGGTACCCCGCAGCCATCACCGGCCGGAGCGCTTCAGCGAAATCCTCATGAAAGGTCAGGCTGGCGGATGCGGTGAGCGCCGCCGCATAGCTCCTGACCGCCGCCTCATATTGTTCGTGTGGCACATTCCAGTCCGTCGCGAGCTTCGCCTCGCGCACCGCCTTCTCGGCATAAGCCACGAAACGATCCGTCAGGCCGGCCGCGGCGCCGTCGCGGAAATCCTCGGGCCATATGCCCACAAGCGCCTGGTATAGCATCCATTCGACATTCGCATCGGGTGTCAGGCCTGCGGGCAGCTCGGTCAGGTGGCTGCGGTTCATGTCCCGCCAGCGCTCGACCCCGAGCCGCCACACGTCCGGCTCTTCGCTCAGGACATAGAGGCGCGCACGGGCGTCTTCGCCGCGCTTGGTGTCGTGCGTGGAGGTGGCCGATAGCCCGTGCGGCTGCAGCTTCGCCCTTTGCTGCATCAGCGCGTGAAATGCGTCGATGCCGCCCGCCGGACGGTCGGGCTCGCCGCCGACTTCGTTGGCCGCCAGCAACAGGTTGTTGCGATAGAACAGCGTGTCTTCCATGGCCTTGGCCATGATGGGGCCACTCAATTGCTGGAAGCGTCGTTGGAATGCTTCGGCGCGAGGGCCGCTGTCGAGAAGCCCCGCTACGGCGTCCAACGCATCGCGCTCTGCGGTTTGCTTCGCGGCTTCATCCACGGCTTGCGCGATGAGCCGGCGATCGCTGCCTGACAGTTTCCCCTCGCGCCCATAGGTTCGATAGAAGGGAAACGCGACGAGCAATTCCTTGGTTGCTGTCGAAAGCCGCTGCTCATCTGCATCGGCCAGAAGCGCATGTGCGATTGCCACGAGCCGGCTCGTCTCGCCCTCGAAGTTGCGCTCGATCATCAGCAGCTTGGCTTGGCGCAGGCCGGCGGCGAAATCGGCCGTATCCGGCGAGAGGTTGGCATAGGCATCACCAAGCTGCCGGATGCCATCTGGATCGATGAACAGATTGCCGAGCGCCGAGATGAACTCGTACCCTGTGGTGCCCTCGATCGGCCAGTCGGCCGGCAGTGTCTCGCCATGACCGACAATCTTTTCGGCGACGATATAGATATCGGGGCCAACGGCTTCACGAAGGCGATCGAGATAGGCCGAGGGATCGGCGAGCCCGTCGATGTGATCGAGCCGCAGCCCCTCGACATGGCCGGAGCGTACCAGGTCGAGCACCAGCGCATGGCTGTCGGCAAACACCTGCTCGTCCTCGACACGCAGCCCGACCAGCCCGGTGACTTCGAAGAAGCGGCGATAGCTGAGTGTGCTCGCCGCATCCTGCCAGAACGTCAGCCGCCAGGCCTGTTGGTCGTGAATGCTGGATATGAGCGACCGATCCTTGAGGTCCCCGGTTACTTGCGCAGCGCTTTGCGGGCTGAGCGGCAATCGGGTCTCGAAATAGGCGAGCGACCAATCGCCGGTTTGCGGATCGCGCAGCAATTCGAACTCGCCATCGGCGAGCGCCTCATTGAAGCTTTTTCCGAGGATGGGCAGCGTCAGCCGCTGGCTCCAGTCGATATCGAAATGATCGGCATATCGGCTGTCGGCGCCGAATTTCAGGACATCCGCCCACCAGGCATTTTCGGTCGAGGCGGCCATGTGGTTCGGCACGATATCGAGGATCAGGCCGAGGCCGTCGGCCTTCAAGGCGGCGCACAGGCGCTCGAAGCCCTCGTGGCCGCCGATCGCGGGATCGATCGCGTTGCAATCGGTGACGTCATATCCATGCGTCGATCCCGAGGTGGCGGTGAAGATCGGCGAGGCATAGAGATGGCTGATACCGAGCGATTTCAGGTAGGGGATGAAATCGATGGCGGCATCGAAGGTCATGCCATCTCGAAATTGCAGCCTGTAGGTCGATGTCGGTATATGCATCTGTCGCCTCTGGTGGGATCGCGACACAGCAACAGCGCCAACGCGCCTTTTGTTCCTCTGGAATTTTCTAAGGCCTTCGAGGCCGTCAGAATTTCAGTGTGATCAGCAACGGCAGGTGATCGGAGGCGCGCCGTGCCAAGGGAGTGGAAATGACGTTGGCGGCGGTCGCTTCGAGGTCCTGCGATAGAAACACGTGATCGATCCGCAGCAGCGGAAAGCGGGAAGGAAAGGTCGGCCTCGGCCGCTCCGTCGCGCTCAGCTGAGCGTCACGAAACTGACCGGCCAGCATCCTGTAGGCCGGCGACAATGGTCGCGCATTGAGGTCGCCGCAGATGACGGATGGTGCTGCGTGAAAATCCGGACTGCCGATCCATGCGTCCGAGAGCAGCGTCCCTACCTGCTTAATGCGGTCGATGTTACGCAGGCCGAGATGAGTGTTGAGCACATTGAGCTTTCGTCCACCGGCATCCACCTGTGTCCAGATCGCGCCCCGCGTCTCGCCGACCGAGGGCAGGGGGCCGGCCTTCATGAGCCGTGTTGGAAACGCGGTCAGAATGGCATCGCCATATTTCTCCTCCTGCACATGCAGAGCCGGGTGGAAATGGGCCTCCATCTTCAAAAGCGTTGCGATCATATGCGCCTGATCGACACTACCGGTTCGCTTGCGGCCGACATCGAGCTCCTGAAGCGCGATGATGTCGGCACCGGATTGCGCGATCACGTCAGCGATCCTGCCGGGGTCAAGCTGCCGGTCGGTGCCGATGCAGCTGTGCACATTGTAGGTGAGGATTCTCAGTTCCTGATCTTCAGTTTGGTGCGAAGTATCTGTCGATGCGCTCATCAACAGGGAACCCGATTTCATCCTGTTTCGTTCCATTGCTGAAAGATCAATCGGAATGAGAATGTTCATGTCGGCGAAGCGTGTCCTTATCAATGCAACCCTGGTTCTCGGACT
The DNA here is from genome assembly GCA_900472605.1 of Hyphomicrobiales bacterium. GTDB lineage: Bacteria > Pseudomonadota > Alphaproteobacteria > Rhizobiales > Rhizobiaceae > Rhizobium. Next base: position 104,225 of record UCJD01000004.1, read on the forward strand.
GCTGCTCGCGGCCTATCTCCTCTACAAGGTCTTCAGTCGTTACTCGCTCGACGAGATCACGCAGTCGATTGCCGCCATCCCCGTCTCACGGCTGCTCTCCGGGCTGGGATTCGCAGCACTCTCCTACCTCTGCCTGACCGGCTTCGATTGGATGGGGCTGCGCTATGCGGGAAAGCCGTTGAGCTATCCGAGGGCGGCGATTGCGTCCTTCACCGGTCTTGCCATCGGCCATAATCTCGGCGTGGCCGCATTGAGCAGCGGCGCGGTTCGCTATCGTTATTATGCTCGGTGGGGCTTGAGCGCCGAGGAGGTGGCCAAGGTCATTCTGTTTTGCGGTGTCACCGTTGGCATTGGGCTGTCGGTCCTTGCCGGGTTGGCGCTGCTGATCAATCCACGCGATGCCGCCAACCTGCTCGCCATGAGCGCCGATGGCCTGTTCATGCTGGGCCTAGCGTGCCTCGCCGTCCCGGCCGGTTACGTTGTTCTTGCTGCCACAGTGCGTGCGCCGTTGCGCCTGTGGAAGTGGAGTTTCAAGATTCCGCGTTTCGAGCTTGCGATCGGACAGGTCGTCATCGGCACGTTGAACTTCGTCTTCGTCGCAGCCTGCCTTCATCAGATGCTGGCGGCGCAGGGCGATGTCAGTTTCGTGCAGACGGCGACGGCCTTCGTGCTCGCCAACATTGCCATCCTCGTCACCCATGTGCCGGGTGGCCTCGGCGTTCTCGAGGCAACGGTCAGCCATGTCTTGCCAGGTGCTGCGTCGATCGGCGCGCTCGTGGCGTTTCGGGTGATCTATTTCATCGTGCCGCTTCTGATCGGCATTCCCGTCTTCGCCATCAGCGAGGTGGTGATGCGCAAGCGCGGCAAGGCGGCGTCAAAAGATCGCGGCGGCCAGTCGTCCGACGCGCAGGCGCAGCTTCTGTAACGGCCAGTAGGGGCGCCGCGGATCGACGAGCGTGGTGCCCGTCAGCGGCGATGTCTCGCCGCTCGAGACATCGATCGCGAAGTGCCGCAGCCCGCGCTTGCCGACATTCAGCGCTTCCACCGCGCCGTTCAGCGAGCGCATGCGGCGTTCGGTCTCGCGCACGATCTCAGGCGTCGTTTCCAGATGCTCCGCGAGCAGCCGGTAGCGCAGCGTCGAAATGGCTAGACGATGCGCATCCGTCGAGGCTTCGATCGCCAGGTCGCATTCCGTATCGAGGCCTTCGGACCGGTTGTTCAAGTTGGACGAGCCAATGCGGATGAAATGGTCGTCGACGATCAGGAGCTTGGAGTGAATGACCAGCTCCTTCTCGCCGCCCTGCTTGTCGGGAACCACGGCGTACATGACCCGCAGCCGATCATACTGGTCGATGCGTTTCAGCCGGCGGATCAGCCTGTCCCGGTTGTTGCCCATCGTCAGCTTTTCGAGAAAGCCGTGAGAGCTCTTGGTGACAAGCACGGTGATCTCCGGCCCATCGCTTTCCTTCAGCCGCTTGGCGATGGTGCGGGCGACCCCAAACGAAGCAAGATATTGCGTCTCGATGTAAATCAGCCTGCGCGCGGCCTTTATGGCATCGCGCGTCAGCCGGAACGCCTCGTAGTGCCCGTGCTTTCCGATCAGCCCAGGCTCGGTCAGGGCGATCGCGGCGGTTGCGTTCGAAAGGTCGGGGGTGATACCTGCCGGCCATGAGGCGGCGCCGGTCGGAGACGGTGCCGGGCGCTCGCCCGTGGCGCGCTTCCATCGTCTGCGCGCGACATCGCCGATCAGCCGCGCCGCGTCGCCGGATACCATCGACTGCATGTCGTGCACCGGATCGTAGGGGGTGCCATCCGGCGATTTCCGAAGTGTATTGGTCATCTTGTGATCCGGCTCGTCCCACCGTCTGGCGGTCAGGTCGATACCGCCGAGAAAGGCCAGGCTGTCGTCGATCGAGACGAGCTTCTGGTGATGGCATCCGCGGATCGGGTGGCGCAGGTCGAAGCGCATGCTGATCTGCGGATGGGTGGAGAATTCGCTCTCGCGAAAGAGACGCAGCGATTTGCCGGAATAGATCGGTCCCATGCCCCACACCAGTATCCGGATACGCAGATCCGGCTTTTCATCGGCGAGAGACAGGAGAAGCTCGCCCAGCGTCTCGGAGCTTTGATGGGGGCGCAGCCTGATATCGGGGTTGAAGTCCCACCCGACGATCCAGATGGTATGAAGTGCCTTGCGAAGCGCCTGGTCGAGCGCCAGGAAATAGGCGGCGCCATCAATCAGGAAAGCGGCCTTGTCAACCTGGCCCACCTGCCAGGCGTTGCGTCGCTGGCGAATGATGCCACCGGGCAAGGCGGGGAGAGAAACATCTTTTGTGCGGGTTGCTCGTTTCAGAAACTCGGTGGCCTTCGACGCCGTGCGATGATCCGCGATGGGTTGAAACTCTGTCATTCTGCTGTCCGGCGCCCCGCTTGGTATTTGACGTGGCCGTAACGCTCGAAGTGCTGACTTGTTCCGTGGCGGTGCACTGCATTTTCAGGGCTGATGTAGGTCTGTTGTGCGTCGCGTAAAACAATCACGGAACGAAAAGCCATTTCAATTGTTTACTTAGCGATAAAAAATGAGCCGAGGAGTGAAATCATGATCAGAGCGATTTTATTGGTGAGCGCGGTTGCAGGTAGCCTTGCGTCGTGCACCGCCACGGAACAAGGCACGGCGATTGGTGCGGGGACTGGCGCTGTCATCGGTGGCGTGGCCACCAATAGCGTAGGCGGCGCGGCCGTCGGTGCTGTGGCGGGTGGTGTAGCCGGTGCCTTGATCGGCCAATCGCAGGAGCGCCGGGGCTATTGCGTCTATCGTGACCGCTATGGCCGCACCTACGAGGCACGTTGCCGCTAATCGGTTGAGCCGAACCGATCGAATTTTCGACGTGCGTGATGCCTTGCTGGCGTCGCGTGCGCCGAATGTTGTGCAATCGGCGCAAACTTGATACTCGCGCCATGATGCCGACCCATTCTTTTGCTGATGATAAACCGTCGGCAACGCGTCCTGGGCGAGCGCATGAACTGGATAAATCGTTATATTGATGAACCGCTGCTGCAGGGCGCCGCAACGGTCATGAAAATCTGGCACGACCTTACCGGCCAGCGACCGGACCTTCTCGAGCCGGTCTGGAACCTTCTCTCCATCGCTTTTCTGCTGATCGCAGCCATGCAGTGCCTTACAGGCGATGTGCTGTGGCTCAGCGAGGCAGCCCTCGTCATGCTCGCACTGCCATCCGTGCTGAAGCTCTACAAGGTAAGCGCGGTCTCGACCGACTATGATTTGAAAGACTACAAGGCGCTGCGCGCCGCCGCCTTGCAGAAGCGCGAAAACGAATGGGCTCTCAGGCTTGCTGTCCTCGTCGGCGCGCTGGTCCTGCCGCTTGCCAAGCCCGTTGACGATGTGGCCAGCGCCTATTTCATGCTGGGCGCGTGCCTCTGGTTCTCGCTGACGGCGCCTGCGAGGTTTTACTTGAACGCGGCTGAACCGCCGGCGCCGGATGAGGGCGATCGTCTTGTTCGCCCCGCGCTCGGCTCCGCGGCATAGAGCCTTTCCTGGTTAGATTGAAGCATTCTGCCGGAGCAGGTTTTCGTCGGGGCAAAGGCGATTGGCGAAGGGCATACCCCAGGTACGGTCGAGCCGATCGCCTTTGATCCTGGCGGAAAGATGCCCGGCCCTAGCCGGTTTGCGAAGCAAACCAGCGGGGGTTGGCTGAAACGGGCCGCCTGATCGTCCGGCCGGCTTGGCCGTATGCTTTGGCTACGACACGCGCCGGCCGGGCGACCATGCGACTCCGTTTGAGTATCCGTGTTGGTCAAGTGAGCATCGGTTGCCATTTTC
>UCJD01000029.1 GCA_900472605.1 Hyphomicrobiales bacterium
AAAGCGGCCTTTTGCTTTTGCGGCCACATGCAGAACAGAACCTTACAGGACACAAATCCACAGGATTTGCGTCCGGCAGTAAGAGTAAACCGCCAAGCGGTTTACTCAAGCGCGATAAATCCCGAAGGGATTTACGCACCGGATAAGCCGCAGAGCGGCTTACCTAGATGGCGCGGGGTGGAGCAGCCCGGTAGCTCGTCAGGCTCATAACCTGAAGGCCGCAGGTTCAAATCCTGCCCCCGCAACCAAACTTTTTCCCGAAAATGATTTGTCATTCAAACATGGCGCAGAAAGCTCCGGCACACATGCGCCGAGGAGCTTATCCGGCGAGTACCGGCGTCGCTCGGCTCATGCTGGCGACGCAGGCTCGGTGCTTCCGTTTCCCCCCGCTGTTCCATGAAGGGCACCGCGTCCCCGCGGCTTCCTGACCGATGGACGGGTGGAGATCGACGACAATACCGTCGAGCGGACAATCAGGCCCCCGCTCGCAAACATCAGCAAGCGCATTTACTCTCAGTTTTACCGTAACGTACTTACCGCCAATCAGGTTTCGGACAATGATCCGCATTGGCCGCAATGCGTATCCGTATGACGGCCGTCTATGTGGATTTTCCCCCAACGTGAGGCTTGATCGATGAGATTTTCTCGAAAGCTTGCAGCGATTGGTTTGCTGCTCCTAAGTGGCTCGGCATACGCACAGGGAACAGCACCGGCCGACCCTGGCAAGCCGAATATTCTCGTTATCTTCGGCGACGACATCGGACAGACGAACATTTCGGCCTACACGATGGGTGTCGTCGGATATCGCACGCCGAATATCGATCGCATCGCCAAAGAAGGCGCGATCTTTACCGACTACTATGCCGAGCAGAGTTGCACCGCGGGGCGGTCAACTTTCATCACCGGCCAGTGCACGCTGCGAACCGGTCTTTCCAAGGTGGGCCTTCCCGGAGCGCCCATCGGTCTGCAGGCCAGCGATGTGACCATCGCGTCGGCCCTGAAGGACAAAGGTTACGCCACCGGCCAGTTCGGCAAGAACCATCTTGGCGATCGTGACGAATTCCTGCCAACCAAACACGGCTTCGACCAGTTCTTCGGCAACCTCTACCACCTGAACGCGGAGGAAGAGCCGGAAGACCGCAACTACCCGCAGGACCCAGCCTTTCTCAGGCAATTTGGTCCGCGTGGCGTGATCAAGTCGTCGGCGGACGGAAAGGTCGAGGACACAGGCGCCCTTACGCGCAAGCGTATGGAAACCATCGACGACGAGACATCCGCCGCTGCCATCGACTTCATGAAACGTCAGCATGCCCAGGGCAAGCCGTTCTTCACCTGGTTCAACACGACACGCATGCACGCCCGCACCCACGTGCGGGAGGAGCACCGCGACAAGCCCGGGCTGACCGCACGGACGGAATATGCCGATGGGATGATCGAGCACGATGCAGTCGTGGGAGAGGTCCTGAAGTCGCTTGACGACATGGGGATCGCCGACAACACGATCGTCATCTACACGACCGACAACGGCCCGCACGAAAATACCTGGCCAGACGCAGCGAATTCGCCTTTCCGAAACGAGAAAACCTCCAACTGGGAAGGCGCGTTCCGGGTGCCGGCGATGGTGCGCTGGCCGGGACACATCGAGCCGGCGACCCAGCTAAACGGCATCTTTTCGGGGCTTGATTGGTTCCCGACGCTTCTCGCAGCCGCGGGCGACACCGACATCAAGGATCGGCTGCTGCAGGGAGCGGCGATCGCGGGCAAGCAATACAAGAACCACCTCGACGGATACAACCAGCTTGACTATCTGACCGGTAAATCGCCTGATAGTGCTCGCAACGAGTTCTTCTACTTCAACGACGACGGCGATCTGGTGGCCCTGCGCTACGAAAACTGGAAGATCGTTTTCGAAGAGCAGCGCGCGATCGGCACCATGGCGATCTGGGCGGAACCGTTTACCAAGCTGCGCGTCCCCAAAATGTTCGATCTCAAGGCCGATCCTTACGAAAAGGCCGACATCACGTCCAATACCTATTGGGACTGGCTTTTCACCCACGCTTACCTGGTGGTGCCGGCGCAGGCCGAAGTGGCGAAATTCTTTGCGACGTTCAAGGAATATCCGCCGGCACAGCGTCCAGCGAGCTTCTCGATCGACCAGATTCAGGAGCAACTCCAGCAGTCGCTGAACTCGATGGCCCAATAGGCGACGCAATCGTCATGGGCCTGGATAACGAACCCAGGCCCATGACGGCAGTGATTGAGGGGGGATTGCCTTGCAATCTTCCCTTGCTCGCGTGCTCAAGCTGGCGGGCGCCGAAACCGGTTCAATCAGAAATCCCAGTCCTCGTCCTCGGTCGCCACAGCCTTGCCGATGACGTAGGACGAGCCTGATCCGGAGAAGAAGTCGTGGTTCTCGTCGGCGTTTGGCGACAGCGCCGAGAGAATGGCGGGATTGACCTTGCAGGCCTCTGGCGGAAACAACGCCTCGTAGCCGAGGTTCATCAGCGCCTTGTTGGCATTGTAATGCAGGAACTTCTTGACGTCCTCGGTCAGGCCGACGCCGTCATAGAGCGCCTCAGTGTACTTCGCCTCATTGTCATAGAGCTCGAGTAACAGGTCGAAGGCAAAGTCCTTGATCTCCTGGCGCCGCGTTTCTGGCAACCGCTCGAGCGAGCGTTGGAACTTGTAGCCGATATAGTAGCCATGCACCGCCTCGTCGCGGATGATCAGCCGGATCATGTCGGCGGTGTTGGTGAGCTTGGCGCGGCTCGACCAGTACATCGGCAGATAGAAGCCGGAATAGAACAGGAAACTTTCCAGAAAGACGCTGGCGACCTTCTTCTTCAGCGGATCGCCGCTCTCATATTGCTCCATGATCAGCGCCGACTTCCGTTGCAGGAACTCGTTCTCTTCCGACCAGCGATAGGCGTCGTCGACATCCGGCGTCGAGCAGAGCGTCGAGAAGATCGACGAATAGGAGCGTGCGTGCACCGCTTCCATGAAGGAGATGTTGGAGAGCACCGCCTCTTCATGCTGGGTTTCTGCATCCGCCATCAGCTTTACCGAGCCGACGCCGTTCTGGATCGTGTCCAGCAGCGTCAGGCCGGTGAAGACCCGGATGGTCAGTTGCTGCTCCTCCGGCTTCAGCGTCGCCCAGGACGGGATGTCGTTCGAAAGCGGCACCTTTTCCGGCAGCCAGAAATTGCCGGTCAGGCGGTTCCAGACCTCGAGATCCTTGTCGTCCTCAATGCGGTTCCAGTTGATGGCGCGCACGGCCGCCGCGACCTTCGGGGTTTTGGTCTTCACTTGAATGTTCATCTTGGTCACCTGAGATCAAAGGGCGCAGGAGACGCAGCCCTGCACTTCCGTGCCGGTCAGCGCCATCTGGCGAAGGCGGATGTAGTAAATCGTCTTGATGCCTTTCTTCCACGCATAGATCTGCGCCTTGTTGATATCGCGCGTCGTCGCGGTATCGCGGAAGAACAATGTCAGCGACAGGCCCTGGTCGACGTGCTGGGTGGCCGCCGCATAGGTGTCGATGATCTTCTCCGGCCCAATCTCGTAGGCATCCTGGTAGTAGTCGAGATTGTCGTTGGTCATGAAGGCGGCCGGATAGTAGACGCGGCCGATCTTGCCTTCCTTGCGGATTTCGATCTTCGAGACGATCGGGTGGATCGAGGAGGTCGAGTGGTTGATGTAGGAGATCGAGCCCGTCGGCGGCACGGCCTGCAGGTTCTGGTTATAGAGCCCGCCTTGCATGACTGCCTGCTTCAGTTCCAGCCAATCCTCCTGAGTGGGGATATGGATCCCTGCCGTCTCGAACAGTTCGGCCACGCGCGCGGTGGCGGGCTTCCATTCGGCCTCGGTGTACTTGTCGAAATATTCGCCCGATGCGTATTTCGAGCTCTCGAAGCCCTTGAAGCTCTGGCCCCGTTCGACCGCCAGCCGGTTGGAGGCGCGGATGGCGTGATAGGTCACCGTGTAGAAGTACATGTTGGTGAAATCGACGCCCTCGTCGGAGCCGTAATAGATGCGTTCGCGGGCGAGATAGCCGTGCAGGTTCATCTGACCGAGGCCGATCGCGTGGCTGTCGGCATTGCCCTTGGCCACCGACGGAACCGAGGTGATGTTGCTCATGTCGGAGACGGCGGTCAGCGCCCGGATCGAGGTCTCGATGGTCTTGCCGAAATCGGACGAATCCATCGCAGCCGCGATATTGAGCGAGCCGAGGTTGCAGGAGATGTCCTTGCCCATATGCTCGTAGGACAGATCGGCGTTGTAGCGGCTCGCGTCGCTCACCTGCAGGATTTCCGAGCAGAGATTGCTCATGGTGATGCGCCCTGCGATCGGGTTCGCCCTGTTCACCGTGTCCTCGAACATGATGTAGGGATAGCCGCTCTCGAACTGGATTTCGGCAATCACCTGGAAGAAATCGCGCGCCTTGATCTTCTTCTTCTTGATGCGGCTGTCGGCCACCATCTCCCGGTATTTCTCGGTGACCGAAATCTCGCTGAAGGCGACGCCATAGACGCGTTCGACGTCGTAGGGCGAGAACAGGTACATATCCTCGTTGTTCTTCGCCAGTTCGAAGGTGATATCAGGGACGACGACGCCAAGCGACAGCGTCTTGATGCGGATCTTCTCGTCGGCGTTTTCGCGCTTGGTGTCGAGGAAGCGCATGATGTCGGGATGATGGGCGTTGAGATAGACGGCACCTGCGCCCTGCCGGGCGCCAAGCTGGTTGGCGTAAGAGAAGCTGTCTTCCAAGAGTTTCATCACGGGGATGACGCCCGACGACTGGTTCTCGATCTGCTTGATCGGCGCGCCTGCTTCACGAAGGTTCGTTAGGGACAAAGCAACGCCGCCGCCACGCTTGGAAAGCTGCAGCGCGGAATTGATGCCGCGCGCAATCGATTCCATGTTGTCTTCGATCCTGAGCAGGAAGCACGACACGAGTTCGCCGCGCTGCTTCTTGCCCGCATTGAGGAAGGTCGGTGTCGCAGGCTGGAAACGGCCCGAGATGATTTCATCGACCATGTCGCGGGCCAGTGCCTCGTTGCCCTGCGCCAGCGCCAGCGCCACCATGCAGATGCGATCTTCGTAGCGCTCGAGATAGCGCTTTCCATCGAAAGTCTTCAGCGTATAGCTGGTGTAGTATTTGAAGGCGCCAAGAAAGGTCGGGAAGCGAAACTTCTTGTCATAGGCGTGGTCGAACAGGTCGCGCACGAAATTGAACGAGTATTGGTCCAGCACCTCCTGCTCGTAGTAGCCCTCGGTCACTAGGTAATCGAGCTTCTCCCGGAGATTATGGAAGAACACCGTGTTCTGGTTGACGTGCTGCAGGAAATACTGCTTGGCCGCCTGCCGGTCCTTGTCGAGCTGGATCCTGCCGTCCTCGTCATAGAGGTTCAGCATCGCGTTCAGCGCGTGGTAGTCGAGCGTTGCGTCCGCCACCTTCGCATCCGCCGCCTTCACAGGGCGTTCGAGAATTGCCGTGTCCAAAATCGTTCCAATCCTTGTTTGACATTGGCGACGTCCTCTTCAGTGCCCAGGAGCTCGAACCTGTAGAGGTAGGGCACCTGGCATTTCCTGGATATGATGTCGCCGGCAAGCCCATAGGTCTCACCGAAATTGCTGTTGCCCGCGGCAATCACGCCCCGGAGGTTCGAACGGTTGTCCGCATCGTTGAGGAAACGGATCACCTGTTTGGGCACGGCGCCCTTGCCGCCGTCGCCGCTATAGGTCGGGACGACGAGCACAAAGGGCGAGCGCGCTTCGATGGTCTCGCCAGTGATGGGGATACGCCGGGCGGGAAGGCCAAGCTTTTCGACGAAGCGATGGGTGTTCTCCGATCGGCTGGAAAAGTAGATTACCTCGCCCATCGTCGTGTCCGATCAGGCGAGCGCGCTGATCATGTCGGGGCGGAAGCCCGCCCAATGCTGCTCTCCGGCGATGACGACGGGAACCTGGCGGTATCCGAGGTCCTGCACCAGCTCATAGGCAGCCGGATCGGTCGAAACGTCGATGATGGTGTAGTCGATGCCCTGACGATCAAGGGCGCGGGTGGTCGCTGTGCACTGAACGCAGGCGGGCTTGCTGTAGACGGTGATGCTCATGGTGTCCTCGTGGGATTGAAAAGGCGTGGAAAATCGTCCGGTCGTCTGCGGACGCCCGAAGGAAAGATCAGAATGGAAATGGCACGCGCCGACGGCACGCGGATCGACGCTACTCGCGTTTGCGATGGACTATATGACTGGTCATGGACTTCACCCCGAAGCTTGCTCATGCGGCGATCAGGGGCAGCGCGCACGCGCCAACATTGCGCGTATCGACGCGACCAACCGGACACCCCGCCCGTGGACGTTACGCTCTGAGGCAGGTCTCCTGGCTCGCGGGTCGTCACATCCATCCTCGCCTTCCCAAAGCATCAAGCTTCAGTGGCTTCTTCGAACAGATGTTCGCCGCTTACAGTTGCGGGGGCAGCTCCGGAATTGCTAGTCCGTCATGGACGTCGCGCACCGTATTCCCGTCTTAGCTCCGATCCTTGCGAATCGAGAGAACCTCGAACACTACATATAGTAGACAAGGTGAAGTTTCCGTCAATGGCTATGACTGTGAATCGAAGCGATCATTGGGGATTAAAACCGCGTGCTAGAGCAGTTCCAGCAAAAGTGCGAAGCGGTTTTGCGTCCGGAACTGCGTGAAATTAAAGGGTTAGAGCGGTTTCGCGATTCGAAGAAAAGCGGAACTGATCTAACGAATTTGGAGAGGCAGACTGACATGTCACGCCGATATCCGCCGTGACAGCCAATTCGCAATGCGACCGACCTCACGCCGCTTGCGGATCGTGGGATGGCGCTTAGGAAACGTGCGTCACTCAATAGAAGCTTTTTCTGAACGGCGTGACGGCGGCCCCCATCGCCGCCGCGTCGGTTCCGAGTTCGGAAATGATCAGCTTCGGATAGGGACGCGTGACGCCGTAGCGCGGGCGGTCGAAAACGCGTGTCCGGTCGATCAGCATCTGCGCAAGGCCCGGCGGCACCTGCCCGCCGAAAACGATTGCCTGCGGGTCGTAGACGGCCCAGATGGCATTGACCAGGCGATTGTAGGCCGGTGTCACCTCGTCCACCCATTCGCGCACGCCCGGCCAGTTTTCGTCGAAATTCTTGCGCATGAAACTGATCGACGGAACGTTGACGCCGTTGCGGTTGAGTCTTTCGATCAGCGACTGAAGCGCGGGTCGCACCTTCATCTCCTCGCTGTCATACATGCCGGAAAATTCGCCGGCATTGCCATTGCCGCCGAGAAGCAGTTCGCCGTCGCTGATCAGGCCGCCGCCGAAGCCATAGTTGAAGCTGAGATAGGCGAGATGCTTGATATAGCGGCCGACGCCGAACATGGATTCGGCGATCGTGCCGGTCTTGCCACCATTCATGGTCCAGACCGGACGATCGAAAAAATCCGAAAGCATCGGCCCGAGCTCGATCAGCGACCATTCATGCAGCGGCAGCGAGGCATTGTAACGGGTGCCGCCCATGTGAAAGCCGGCAATGCCGAAACCGATCCCGAAAAACGCCTCCTTGGTCAGGCCCAGGCGCTGCTGGCTGGCCGTGATCTGCTCGCGGGCGAGTTCGAGAGATTGTGCCATGCTGCGCTCCCACAGCGGAATGCTGATTTCTGCCAGAATATTGCCGGCCAAGTCCATCAGGCAGATATCGATCACGTCGGTATTGACGGAGATCCCGCATGAATAGGCGTGTTGTCCGTTGAGGCGCAGCATCGGGCTGGGCTGGCCGCTGCCGAGGCCGGGTTTTGGCGCTCCGACGCTGACAATGCCGCGCTCCGCCAGCGTATCGACAATGCGGTAAACCGATTGCTGGGTCAGGTCGGACTGCGCCGTCAGTTCAGAGCGCGACAGACCGGGATGACGCCAGATCAGTCGCAACAGGCTGCGTTCATTGGTGGAGACGACACTGTCATCGCCCGGGCGCAGAAAGTTTTGTGAAATCAGGTTTTCCGGCGAATAAGCGACCATATCAGCTCCTTGCTCGCAAGGAGTTACCACGCCGGTGTGACAACTGCTACGGGATTTATCTGCGCAAAATCTCGGAATGCATAACCCTCGACGGTTGATCCTCGAGATTTTGAAAAGGACCTTCACTTAACTGTCACAACGAAAGTGTAACAAGCGCCTCGTCATTTCCCCCGACCACGCTCGGGCACTCAAAGGGCGAAGCTTATGAAACTCTCCACTCTGGCGGCGACAGTCGCGCTCATCGGTTGCGCCTCGACGGCGCAGGCCACCAATATCGAGTTCTGGTACGGCAATACCGGCAATGTCGAAACCGCCATCAAGGCACAGTGCGATGCCTTCAACGCCGCGCAGAGCGAAGACCACGTCAACTGCGTTGGCCAGGGCTCTTACGAAGTGTCGATGCAGAAGGCGATCGCCGCCTACCGCGCCAAGAACCATCCGGTGCTGATGCAGTTCTTCGATGCCGGCACGCTCGACCTGATGCTGTCGGACGCTGTTGAACCGGTTCAGGACCTGATGCCTGATGTGAAGTGGGACCAGTATATCGCCGGTGCCCGCGCCTACTACGAAACATCGACCGGCAAGCTGTTCGCCCAGCCCTATAATTCCTCGACGCTCTTGTTCTACACCAACAAGACCGAGCTGCAGAAAGCCGGCGTGACGGAGACGCCAAAGACCTGGGAAGAGGTCATCGAAGCTGCCCGCAAGCTGAAGGCGGCCGGTCATGCCTGCCCGTTCGTCACCGACGGCGACACATGGCGCGTGCTCGAGCAGTTTTCTGCCCGCCACGGCCTGCCGATCGCCACCAAGCACAATGGTTATGACGGCCTCGACGCCGAATATGTGATCAACACCACCTTTGCCGCCAAGCATCTCGCCAACCTCGTCGAGTGGCGCAAGGAAGGTCTTGTCCGTCTCGCTGCCGACACCAAGGCCGGCAACTACACGGCCGCCTTCAACGCCGGCGAATGCGCGATGATGGAACAGTCCTCGGGTTCGTACACCGCTGCCGCCAAGGCGTTCGACGGCAAGTATGAACTCACCGTCGACATGGCACCGATGTACAAGGGCTACGAGCGTCACAACACATTCGTCGGTGGCGCCTCGATCTACATCATGAAGGGGCACACAAAGCCGGAAATCGACGCCGCCAAGGCATTCCTGGACTTCCTGCGCCGCCCAGACCAGCAGATGTTCTTCACCGCCGCCACTGGCTATGTCCCCGTCACCAACGACGTTCTCGACACGATCGCCAAGAGCCCGGACGCCAATTCATCGAAATATGCGACCGCCAAGGTCGGCGTCGAATCGATGAACCAGCCGGCCACCCCTGACACCCGTGGTATCCGTCTCGGCTTCTACGTGCAGTTCCGCGACGTGTTCATGGAAGAGACCCAGAAGGCCTTTGCTGGCCAGCAGACCATGCAGGTGGCGCTCGACAACACCAAGAAGCGCGGCGACCAGCTGCTGCGCCGCTTCGAGCAGACCTACAAGGGCAAGAAACTTCCCTGATCCATCCACGATGATCCACACCAGGGGGTGGTCTGCCGCCCCCTGGTCATTCCCGTCACCGGAACTGTCTTATGTCCTCGGAATCCTCACTCTTCAGCAATCGCTGGCTGCCGATCCTGCTCGTTGCGCCGCTGATGCTGCTGATCGTGCTGTTCTTCTATGCGCCGGTCTTCCAGGCCTTCTACTGGTCGTTCTTCCTCGAGCAGCCGTTCGGCGGCGGCTCGGAATTCGTCGGCCTGCAGAATTTCGAGCGTGTCCTGTCCGATCCGGAGTTCTGGAATGCCAGCGCGCGCACGATCGTGTTCATGCTGACGGCGTCCTCGCTTGCCGTCGTCGTGCCGCTGATGCTGGCCATCGCAGCCGACCGCAAGATCCGCCTGTCGCTGCCGGCCCGCAATATCCTGGTCTGGCCGAAAGGCATTGCCGGTGCCTCGATCGGCGTCGTTTTCGCCTTCATCTTCAATCCGTTCGTCGGCCTTCTGGCACCGCTCAACCAGATGTTTCCGGGGCTATGGGCGCCGGGCATCGATGGCACCGACGCGTTCATCACGCTGATCATGGCGCATGTCTGGAGCGGTATTCCTTTCAATTTCGTCATCCTGCTGGCCGGTCTGCGCTCGATCCCGCACACCATGTATCAGGCGGCGGCCATGGATGGTGCCGGCCCGTGGCGGCGCATTCTCGACGTGCAACTGCCGCTGATCATGCCGCAACTGTTCCTGACGCTGGTGCTCGAATTCACCGAAAGCATCACCTCGGCCTTCGCGCTGATCGACACGATCACCGGCGGCGGCCCCGGCGGTTCGACCACGCTGCTTGTCTACAAGATCTATGTCGACGGTTTCCGTGGCTACGACCTTTCCGGCGCCTCCACCCAGACCGCCATCCTGATGGTGTTCGTCATCATTCTCGCCGCCTGCCAGTTCGCCTTCATCGGCCGGCGCATCAATTACGAGCGCTGAGCCATGATCGAAAACGCACGCTCCATCAACATCGTCGCCGGCATCATCCTGGCGATCGGCATGATCTACATCGTCGGACCGCTGTATCTGACGCTGTCCACCGCCTCGCAATCCTTCGAAGACATGCTGCGCAACGGTCTTGCCTGGTATCCCGGCGACCAGTTGTTCGTGAACATGGGCAAGATCTTCACCGAGACGCGCATTCCGATCCAGATGTTCAACAGCCTGATCGTCGCCTTCTCGAACGCTGTCGCCACCTGCGTCCTGTCGCTGCTGTCGGCCTATGCGATCGTCTATTTCCGTATCCGCTGGGCAGGTGTCGCCTTCGCGCTGATCCTTGCGACGATCATGCTGCCGCTCGATATCCGCGTCATCACCACCTACCAGGTGGCGGCCAACATCTTTTCGCCACTCAACGCCGTTCTGGATGTGACCGGCCTCAACGATGTGATCGCCTCACTGTTCGGCGCTCCGGTTCATCTCGAAGTCAGCGTGCTCGACACCCATTTCGGTCTGGTCGCGCCGCTGGTCGCCCATGGCACCGGCACGTTCCTGTTCCGCCAGTTTTTCATGACGCTGCCGAAGGACCTGTTCAAGGCGGCGCGCATGGATGGCGCAGGGCCGATCCGTTTCCTGATCGATATTCTCTTGCCCCTGTCGCGCCCCAGTTTCGCGGCGCTTTTCGTGCTGACCTTTCTCAGCGGCTGGACGCAATATCTGTGGCCGCTGGTCGGAGCCTCGACGCCGGATATGCAGACCGCCGTTGTCGGCCTGGCCCGGCTGGTGCCGGACGCCGACGGCCAGGTGCCGAATTTCCCGATGATCATGGCCGGTGCCGTGCTCGTCTCCCTCGTGCCCCTGACGATGATCGCGCTGTTGCAACGCTTCCTCGTCCAGGGCCTCGTCCTCTCGGAGAAATGACGATGACCGCCATCGATTCCGCCATTCGCGCTGCCGCAAGCGAGATCAAGCTTGCCGGCGTCACCAAGGCCTATGATGCCAAGACTGTGGTCATCCCGCCGATGGACGTGACGCTGCGCCCCGGCGAATTTACCGTCATTCTCGGCCCGTCCGGCTGCGGAAAATCGACGCTGCTGCAGATGATCGCCGGCCTGGAGCGGGTGTCGGGCGGCAAGATCGCCATCGGCGGCCGCGAGGTGCAGGACCTGGAGCCGAAACACCGTGGCTGCGCCATGGTGTTCCAGAACTATGCGCTTTATCCGCATATGACCGTCGCCGAAAACATGGCCTATAGCCTGAAGGTATCAGGCGTCTCGAAAATCGAGCGCACGGCCCGGGTCGAGACCGTGGCCAAGATGCTCGGTCTTGGCGATTATCTTGCCCGCAAGCCGGGGCAATTGTCGGGTGGCCAGCGCCAGCGCGTCGCCATCGGCCGCGCCATCATCCGCGAACCAGGCGTGCTCTTGTTCGATGAACCGCTCTCCAATCTCGATGCCCAGCTGCGCCATGACATGCGCGTCGAACTGGCCGACCTGCACCGCCGCATCGGCGCCACCAGCGTGTTCGCCACCCATGACCAGGTCGAGGCGATGACGCTCGCCGACCGTATCCTCATTCTCAACAAGGGCGCCATCGAGCAGTTCGACACGCCCAAGGCAATCTATCACAGCCCGGCCTCCGTCTTCGTCGCCAAGTTCATCGGCGCGCCGCCGATGAATATCCTCAGTGTCACGGGGGATGGCGCGGTGCTGCGCACTGGGGATGGCCAGATCGTTGCGGATTGCGCGAGAAAGGGGCGCTTTCAGCTCGGCATCCGCCCGGAAGACATCATCGTCAATGAAGGCGGCCCGATCACCGCCAACATCCGCTACCGAGAGGATCTCGGCTCGCATGAAATCCTCGAAGCCGATCTCGGCGGCCAGCCGTTGCGGATCGCCACGCCCTTCGGTGCCGAAATCGACGCGGTTTCGGCGCTCTCGCTGTCCTTCCCGAAAAGCCGTCTGCATCTGTTCGACGGCGACACCGGCAAGGCCATCCCGCAATCCTTCGAAGAGCCGAATGCCATTCGCCAGCCTGTGAAAGAATATCAGTGAACTACAGAGACTTCATCACCGATCCGGCGCGCCAATGCGCCGTGGTCGTTCATCGCGGTATCTGGCGAGACGCACCTGAAAACAGCCTGACGGCCATCGAGACCGCGATTTCCCGGGGGTACGACGCGGTCGAAATCGACATCCGCCGCAGTGCCGATGGCGAGCTTTTCCTGCTGCATGACGATACGCTGGAGCGCATGACGGGGCTCGACCAGCCGCCGGAAGTGCTGGGGTCCGAGCAGTTGTTCAACCTGACTTTGCGCAATCGTGATGGCGGCGACGACAATGCGTTCACGTCGGAAAAGCTGCCAAGCCTTGTCGAGGTCTTCGACCTGACGCGCGATCGCATCTTTCTGCATCTCGACGTCAAGCACCGAGCCGTGATCCCCGACGTCATCGCCTGCGCCAAAGCGATGGGCGTCGAGGCGCAGGTGGATTTCTGGGCATCCGTCAAAGGGCCCAGGGATCTCGCCTGGGTGCGGGAAACCGTCACGCCGCATGACGTGCTGTTCATGGCAAAGACCCGTCTCAACGTGCCCGACGCCGACATGCAGCTCAAAGCCCTGTCCGATCTGTCGCCCTCCGTCTGCGAAATCTATTTCGACGATCTCGATCAGGTCGCAGCCCTGCGGCAGCGGCTCGGCGACACCGGCATGGCGCTCTGGGTCAATACGCTCGACAGCGTCTCCTGCGCCGGCTTCACCGACACTGCCGCCCTGATCGATCCCGATGCCGTCTGGGGGCGTCTCATCGATGCCGGCATCTCGGTGATCCAGACCGACGAAGCCGCAGCTCTCACATCCTATCTCGCGGCTCGCCGCGCCTGACACGACCCAAGGAAAAACAAAATGACGCATTACAAGGACTATATTGCCGATCCCAAGCGCGACTGCGCGATCGTCGCCCATCGCGGCGCATGGCGCGGTGCACCGGAAAACAGCCTGGCCGCGATCGAGCGAGCCATCACCGTGGGCGCCAATATCGTCGAGATCGACATCCGCAAGAGCGCCGACGGCGAATTGTTCGTCATGCATGACGACACGCTGCTGCGCATGGCCGGCATCGATGTCGATGCCGAAACGCTGACGATGGCTGAGTTGCAGGCGATCGCGCTTCGCGAAGACGACGGTGGCGACCACCGCGCTGCCAGCGACCAGCGGATTCCGACCTTGAAGCAGGTTCTGGAGATCACCCGTGGCCGCATTTTCGCCGATCTCGATCTCAAGGATCGCGGCCTGTTTTCCGAAGTTGCCGCCTGCGCCCGCGAGATGGGTGCGGCATCTTATGTCGACCTGAAGACCCGCGTGATGACGCGCGAGGAACTCGGCTGGGTGCGTGCCCAGGATATCGAAGGCGTGCCCTTCATGGCGATGGCGAAATTCACCGCGGCCGAGTTCGACGACACGATGGCGCTGCTTTCCGAGATCAGCCCGTTCATGTGCGAGATGCGCTTCGACCATATCGACACCATCGTCAACAACCGCCAGCGTTTCCGCGACGCCGGCATGGCGCTGTGGATCAACACGCTCGACCAGACAGGCAGCGGCGAATGGCGCGACGACAAGGCATTGATCGATCCCGACAGCATCTGGGGCCGTCTGATGAATGCCGGTATCAGCGTTTTCCAGACCGACCGTCCGCAGGAACTGAAGGCCTATATCGAGGCGCGCCGCACATGAAGACCATCAGCGAAGACCTTATGACCGCCTTGATGGCAGACATGCGTGCGGTAGCGCAGACAGAGATCCTGCCGCGGTTCCGCGCCATCACCGCCGATGCCATCCGTGCCAAGACGGTTGCCGACGATCTCGTCACCGATGCGGACATTGCCGCCGAACGCGCTCTCAGCCAGCGCCTGGCCGAACGTTTCCCCGGAATTGCGATCGTCGGTGAGGAAGCCGTTTCGGATGACCCGGCGATCCTGTCCCGTCTTGCCGATGCCAAGCTTGCCGCTGTCATCGATCCTGTGGACGGTACCTGGCATTTTGCCCATGGCGTGCCGATGTTCGGCAGCATTCTGGCGATCGTTGAAAATGGAGAAACGACCGCCGGCATCATCCACTATCCGGTTACCGGAGACTTCCTTGTCGCCCGGCGCGGCGAGGGGGCCTGGCATGTGGCCACGGACGGTGTCAGGACGCGGCTCGCAGTGGCCGCGCCGACGCCGATCGACGAGATGCATGGGTTTATACCGCTGCACATGTTCGAGCCGGATCTGCGGATGGAGCTCGCTCCCCGCGTCCTGCGGTTTCTGCGCACCACGACCTGGCGATGCTCGGCATGGGAGTATCGCATGTTGGCAACCGGTGCGATGAGCTTTTGCCTCAACGAAAGCCTGAAGCCATGGGACCATGCCGCAGGCGTATTGATCCACGCGGAGGCCGGCGGTCATGCTGCCGTGGCAACCGGTGCGGCCTACCACCCGACAATGACCGATGGCCACCTCCTGCTTGCGCCGGACAAAGCGTCGTGGGATGCGATTAAAAATGCGCTCTATTCGTCGTAGTAGCATCTGGTCCGTCATCGCAATCCACGGTGGACGTGTCTTGCGTGGCCAATTCCGTTGGTTCCGGTCAGCAGAGTGGCGCAGGACGCTTTAAACGCAGGCCTCGTGAAGGGTGACAATCTGCAAGTCTCCATGCCATCAGGCCCCGGCAACCAAACCTTTGCCCATAAACCACACGACCTACCGATCAGACCTCGGCCGGCGGTTGTCGCGGATTTGCAGCAGGATGCTGCGCCCGGCGGCCAGCAGTTCCGTCAGGAAGGCGAGGAGCGAGAGCATCAGGGCGACGATGGCGCTGCCGAAGAACCAGACGAGGTTCAGCGGACGGATGCGGATGGCAAGGGCGCCGGACAGGAGATTGAGGATCGCGCAGCAGGTGCAGATGCCGGCAATCACACCGAGGATGACGGCGATTTCTAGCACCAGCGTGCGCCTGCGCAGATAGACAAGCTGCCGCTCGCGCTTGTCGTCGGCCTCGTCCTTGTCGACCACCTCGTTCAGCCGGTCGGAGACGCGTCCGAGGCGGGTGGCGTAGATGCCGACGAAGGCCGCCGTGCCCGCGAGCAGAAAGACCGGCGCCAGCGAGGTCTGGATGATGCCGGCATAGTCGATGACGATTGTCGGGGTGTCCATCAGGGTCTCCTCGCCAGCCTCATGCCCATCGTCGCGATACCCCTCGAAGGCCTGAAATGGCGCAAGGATCACTGCAATAGCTGGCTGAGACTAACGCTGACTGTCCCGGCAGTGCAAGATGCACGCCGGCCGCCGGTTGTCGGCGGGGCGGGACGAGGTGCGGCATCGGAGATCCCGGCCCAGGCGCATCGCGATCGACAGCGCCGGTCGAGGCGCGACGGCTTCGGCGGGATGGAATGCCGCAGCTGGCGTCACTGCGATTTGAGATCGTATGCCTGATGGGCGGACCGGAGGTCCTCAAGGGTCTTGCCGACACAGTTGCCGCCGCCTTCGCCGCCGGCCACTGCCTTGGCTTGGCCGTCGAGCGAGATCGTGCCGGCGATGCGGTCGGAGGCGACGTAGGTCGCAAGGCCTGCATCCGTCACCCTGGAGAGATAGAAGACGTGGGTCGTATCCTTCTGCTGGCAATGGATGACCACGGGGAAACTCTTGAAGGGATCATCAGCGGCGTCAGCCTTCGCCGTCCCAGGGAGATAGGGCAGGGCGATCGCGGCGGCGGCCATCGCCAAGGCCGGACCCATCCGTTTTGCCGAACGTCGAAACACGGTAACTGTCACGGAGGCCTCCTGTTGTTCCAGTGCGATGTCGTTTTCGGTCCACTGCGGCGCTCTCGCATCTGGCCTAAAGCGCGAGCGTGGCAAGCGCGTCTCTGTCCATCAATTGCACGCATCTCTGCAGCTTGCCCTTGAGGCGGATAATGCGTCTCTCGCGCAGCTTGGTGAAGGAGCGGGCCACCGTTTCGATGGTCAGGCCGAGGTAATCGGCGACATCGCTGCGGCACATCATCAGGTCGAATTCGCTCTCGCCGGGATGGCGGCCGGCCATTTCCTCTATGAAGACGGCGACGCGCTTCAATGCGCTCTGCTCGATCATCGCCAGCTGCCGCGATTGCGCCTTCGCCAGATTGGCCAGCGCGATGTTGAGGAGATTGCCCGTGGGCGTGTTGTTTCCTGTGGTCGCGAAAGGACGGATTCTCGCCTCGCATACGGCCTCGGCGAAGTCGGCGCGGCGGTCGCCCTGTTCGAGGCCGAACCAGTCGCCCTTCGCGCAGAAGGACAATATGTGCCGGTGCCCATCCGGCATCAGCCGATAGATCCTGATCGCGCCGGCTTCGACCTGGTAGAAGGACAGAACCTTCTGGCCCTCGCTATAGACGATCTGGTCCTGTTTCAGCCTGATCGTCTGGTCGGCATGGGCGGTGGGTTCGAAGGCGCGCGGGCGCGTGGGAAGCTGGATAGGCTCCTGTCGCAGATCGTGAACGTGCAACATCGTATCTCCCTCCGTTCCCCACAAGAATAGGCAAATCGGGCGGTGTGGCACATTCGAAATTCCCCTTACGTAGTGCTACGGAAGCTGTCTTCTTCTGGGCGGTGTATAACGCCCCAGGGTCAAAACCTCAGCCCTACAGAACGACCGGGTCTTTCCGCAGGAGGGATCGATGGCATCGAGCGACGGTGAGAACCGTGACGCCGAACAGAACCGTGCCGAGATCATCGACCAGCTCGAGCGGATCTTGAGAAGTCACGAGTTCCAGGCGCCGGATCGCGGTCGTCGTTTTCTGCGCTATGTCGTGGAGGAGGCAGTCGATGCGCGAAGCGAGCGGCTGACCGCCTACAACATCGCGCAGGCAGTTTTCGGTCGTGGCGCGGATTTCGACGCGCAGAGCGACCCGGTCGTGCGGATCGAAGCGGGCCGCATCCGGCGCGCGCTGGAGCGCTATTATCTCGTCTGCGGACGCGACGATCCTGTGCATATCACCATTCCCAAAGGACATTACGCGCCGCGCTTCGAGCGGCGAGCCTTGGCCGAGGGGGCGGCGACCCGGCTTGGCCCGCGCTCCGGCGAGGCGAGCGCCCCGGCGCAGCCGGGGCGCAGTGCGCGCAGACCTGGCTATCGCGATCTTCTGGTGCCGGTCGGCGTTCCCCTGGTCTTTGCGGTACTTGCCATGCTGGCGCTCATCCGTCCGCTGGAGGACTATCTCACGCCCCCACCCGGTCGACCGACCGCAGCGCAGGGCCAAGCAGATGGTGTGCGGATCCTGGTGGAACCGATCGCAGTCCTCGGCGCCCCGGCTGGCGGTGCGGAGATCGCCAGGGGGCTCAACGACCAGATCATCTCGCAGCTGACGACGCTGGCTGGCGTGGTGGTTTTGACGCCCGCCAGTTCCAAGAGGGCTACGGCAACGGAGACCGGGCTGTTTGCGTTGCAGGGCAACGTCACCTTTGAAGACGATGCGCTCCATGTGCAGCTGCGGTTGATGCGCAGCGCCGATGGGCGCGTGATCTGGGCGAAGCGGTTCGATCACGACACGACGGGGCAGAACCTCTTCGATCTCCAGGACGCGATCGGAACGCGTGTTGTCAAGGAGATCGCCGCGATCGGCGAAATCAAGGATGCGTCGCACCCGCGCGACTAGCTAGCGCGGATGTGGCCGTTCACCACTGCTTCATCTCTGGCGATCGATCCTGAGGTCGGCGATCTCGGTGCCCACGCCCAGTGCTCGCAAGCCGCCGAAAAAGCGCTCCTGGTCTTGCGGGCGCTGCAGGCGTCGCGTCACTTCGTCACGAACGTTCTTCATCATGTCCGGGGCGTGCGTATCCAGCCACTGCTTTAGTTGGGTGGCCTCCTCGGTCTTGCCTTCCGCGCCAAGTATGGACAACAGAACCAGACGATGCATCGGGTTGTATTCGAGGTCGCACATCCGCGACCAGAGCTCGGCGGCCTGCAGATCGCCGCGCATGAGCGCGCAAAGCGCCATGCCGACTTCGTAATAGCCCTTCGGGCCGGCATCCTTGTTGACGGCGCGGGAGACGAGCTCGCAGCCGGATTCCCACTTTCCGGACATGGCCAGCCGCAGCCCGTATTCGCCGGCGACCTCGGTATCGTTGGCATTGATCGCATAGGCCGCAGCGCCCAGTTTCAGCGCCTTGTCGATATCGTCGGTGAAGAAGCTGACCAGCATTTCGGCCTGCAGCGCGCGGGTATTGTCGGGCGCAATCGCCGTCGCGCGCTCCGCCGCTTTCGTCGCCTGCAGCATGGCATCGGGCGATGGCTGCGCGCCGATCTTGTAGCGGAACCGGATTTCATCGAGATAGACGAGCGAAAGCAGCGCCCAGGACGTGGCATTGTTCGGGAAGCGTCCGGTCGCGCGCAGCAGGCAATCGCGGGCGGCGGCATGGCTGCGCGCATCCATTCCCCTGCGGTAGCTGTAATAGGCAAGCGTGCAGTCATACGCCCCGCCCATTTCGGTCAACGAGGGCTCGGCGATCTTGTCGGTGTCGGTGACGAAGATCGCGCCATAGGGCTGGGCCACCGAGACGGCGATATCCTGTCCGATATCGGCCTGAATCTGCAGGACGCTCTTGGCGCGGAGATCGGCGTCGTAATTGTTCGCCCAGATGACGGCCGCATCGGAGCGCCGGATCAGCCGCGAGATGGAGCGCAGCTTGTCGCCATCGCGCTGCACGCTGCCCTGCAAGGCAAAGCCACGCATGTTTCCATCATTGGCTCTCGATGGGTCGGCGATGACGATGATGTCGTCGAATGTTGCGAGTTGGCCGATGACTTCGTCTCTCAACCCCTGAGCGATGTCGGCGGTGGCTCCTTCTGCTCCATCCGATTGAAACTTTTCCACGACGATCATCGGGCTGGAGGTGTCGGCGATCGGGGATTGTTGCGTGCCGATCCGGCTGCCTGGGAAGCCCGCGGGCAGCAGGAGGTAACCGGCTGCGACGGCGATCAGGAGCGTTGCTCCAGCCGCCAGCGCAGCGAGCAATCTTGTATCGTATGTTTTGCGATCGGCTGGCGCCCCGATCGCCGCCCGCTCCGAACGAGGCCCCGGATCGGCGGACGAATGCGACGGTTCGGCGTGGTTGAAGTGCGGAACATAGCCGCCCTTGGGGATGGTGATCACGATCGGATCGGCCTGCCCGGCGACGAGGTAATAGCGTTCGAGACCGCGCCGAATACGGCCGGCTTCTATCCTGACGACAGGGTCGTTCTGGGCGTCGAACGAACTCTGTCTTCCGAAGATCTCGTTGGCGATGGTAAACGCCTTGAGGAACTGGGCGCGTCCCTCCAGCGTCTCGGTGACCACGAAGCGCAGGAACTTCCGGCCTCGCTCGGGAGAGTGAAACTCGTCGCTGGCGAGAACACGCTCGAGTTGTTGGAGGATATCGTCCGGTTTGGGTTCCGGTTCGCTCGAAAAATCGGCCGTTGCGCTACTCATGATGCCCCTCCGACACGATCACGCAATTATTTTTTTAGTCGCCTCTAATGGAGCATAGCTTATAACCATGTGTGGTTTCAATGGCTTTGTCTGGCTCAGCTTAAAGTAGCCTGGCCGGTGCCGCTGGCAGAGCCGAACCGCGCGGCGTGACGGACTGCGATATCCCACCGGAGGTGATGACCATGCGCAGCAGTTCGGCAAGGTTGCGCGCCTCCATTTTCGCCATGACATTGGCGCGGTGCACCTCGACCGTGCGCGCGCTGATGCCGAGGTTGAAGGCGATCATCTTGTTCTGCAGGCCGTCGAGAACGGCGGCGAGAACCTGGTGTTCCCGGTCGGTCAGCTGCCGCATTCTGTTGGCAACGGTCTCGGTATTTACCGGCGCGGGCGATGGGGGCGTGCAGCGCGAGGCTGCCTGGTTGATCGCGGCGATCAGCGCATGGTCTTCGAACGGCTTCTTGATGAAATCCGCGGCTCCGGCCTTCATCGCCTGGACGGCCGTCTCCACGTTTCCATCACCGCCGACAAGGATGGTCGGGATGTTTGCGTTCAGCGCGCTTAGCCGCTCCAGCAGTTGAAGCCCGTCGGCGCAGGACATCCGTGTGACTTTGACGAGGCATGCCCTGCCGGATACGGGCAGCTGGTCCAGAAAGGCCGACGCGCTCTCATAGGCGCGGACCGCGAAGCCCGAGGATATCAGCAGGAACGTCAACGATCGCCGCGGTATCTCCTGGTCGTCGACAAGGTGCACGGTCAGGTCATTCGCCATCGGGTAAACTCTCCCTCAAATGCAACGAAAGCGCGAGAGTGCGGTTGCTCAATCCACCCTCTACCTAACTGTATATTACCATGCAGCTGCCCTGTTCAGGCGTAGCATCGCGTAACATCTATGGTAGCTGGCGCGTTGAAAACATTGCTTTTGGGTGCATCGGGACGACCTTAAGAGCCACGATGCGTTGATCCGGCTCAATGCGTGTCCCCTTCGAACGGCCTATTATCACGGGACTTTCTCCCATTCTCGACGGAGCCCCTACGATGAGAAAGCTGGTCCTTGCGACAGGAATTGCGATCGCCGCCGTCATGGCCGCCGTCACGGCCGCGCCTGTCGGTGCGCAGCAGGATCGCAAAGAATATCGCCGCATGAACTGGGCCGAAAACCTGCCCGACGCGGTCAAGGCCTATCACGGCAAGCGGTTCTCGGTCGTCAGCTATAGCACGGCGATCGAAACCGGCGCGCTGCATCAGCCGGGCAATCCGGATGAAGTGAAGGCTGTTCGGGCCGCGGTGCGGTCCAACAAGTGGCTGGTCGAACAGCTGAAGGCGAAGAAGCTGACGCCAAACGATATCGAATGGGTCACGCGGGCGCGCAACGGCAACCTCGTCTTCTACGTGGAATGATCCTGGCCGTCGCAAAGGCCTACTGCTTGCGGCAGCAATACCGCTCTGCGCATTGCTTGCGATCAATGACAGGGTCGAACCCGTCCCCTTAGGCTCATCCCATTCATGGATAGCAGGGCGATTGCTATCCGGGCGGCTTGGAGGAGAGCGCGATGCGCGGTTTCGGAGTTCATTCGGAAGTCGGGAAGCTGAGGACGGTCATGGTCTGCCGACCGTCGCTCGCCCATCAGCGGCTGACGCCGGGCAATTGCCACGATCTTCTCTTCGATGACGTGCTCTGGGTTCACGAGGCGCAGAAGGATCACTACGATTTCGTGCTGAAGATGCAGGAGCGCGGTGTCGAGGTTCTCGAGCTGCACGACATGCTGGCGCAGACGCTGGTCGACAAGCCGGCGCGCGATTTCGTGCTCGATCGCCGCATCACGCCCAACGTGCTCGGCTCGCAGATCGCCGAGGCAGTGCGGCCCTGGCTCGACGAAATGCCGGCAACACAACTTGCCGCCTACATGATCGGCGGCATCGCCATTTCCGACCTGCCCGAGGTGAAGGCGAAGGCGCTGATGCTGAGCGCGCTGTCGGAAACCGAGTTCGTCATTCCGCCAATCCCGAACACGCTCTTCCAGCGCGATCCCTCATGCTGGATCTATAATGGCGTCACCTGCAATCCGATGTTCTGGCCGGCGCGGCAGCCGGAGACGCTGATCCAGCGCGCGGTCTACAAGTTTCATCCGACGTTCCGCGACGGCGACTTCAAGATCTGGTGGGGCGACAGCGACGAGGACTTCGCCAATGCCTCGGTCGAGGGCGGCGACGTCATGCCTGTAGGCAACGGGACCGTGCTGATCGGCATGGGCGAGCGCACCACCTATCAGGCGGTCGGGCAGGTCACACGCGCCTTGTTCAAGAACAAGGCCGTCACCCGGGTCATCGGCTGCCTGATGCCGAAGAGCCGGGCGGCGATGCACCTCGATACGGTCTTCAGCTTCTGCGACCGCGATGTCGTCACGCTCTTTGCCGAGGTCGTCGATCAGATCCGTTGCTACAGCATGGTGCAGACGGATGACGACGGCAATTTCGACATTCATCCGGAGACGGAACCGATGCTCGATATCGTCGCCAAGGCGCTCGGCGTCGGCAAGCTCAGGGTCGTGGAAACCGGTGGAAACGCCTACCAGGCCGAACGCGAGCAATGGGACGACGGCAACAACGTCGTCGCTTTGGAGCCCGGCGTGGTGGTCGGCTACGACCGCAACACCTATACCAACACGCTGCTTCGCAAGGCGGGCATCGAGGTCATCACCGTTCGCGGTTCCGAACTCGGCCGCGGTCGCGGCGGTGGGCACTGCATGACATGCCCGATCTGGCGCGACCCCGCCTATTGACATCAGACATCCTGAAACAGCCCTACGGAGCAAGACCATGAGCTTCAATCTGCGCAACCGTTCGCTTCTGACCGTGCAGGATTATACGCCACGCGAATTCCGCTATCTTCTCGATCTCGCGCGCGATCTGAAGCGGGCCAAGTACGCCCGCACGGAGCAGCAGCACCTGAAGGGCAAGGAGATCTGCCTGATCTTCGAGAAGACCTCGACGCGCACGCGATGCGCCTTCGAGGTTGCCTGCTCGGACCAGGGAGCTAATGTCACCTACCTCGACCCATCAGGCTCGCAGATCGGTCACAAGGAATCCTTCAAGGACACGGCGCGCGTGCTTGGCCGCATGTATGACGCGATCGAATATCGCGGTTCGGCGCAGCAGGGGGTGGAGACGCTGGCGCGCTATGCCGGGGTGCCCGTCTATAACGGTCTGACGGATGAATATCATCCGACACAGATGATCGCCGACGTCATGACCATGCGCGAACATGCCGACAAGCCGATCGCCGACATTAAGTATGCCTATATCGGCGATACGCGCTCGAACATGGGCCATTCGCTGCTGATCGTCGGCTGCCTGATGGGTATGGACGTCCGGATCTGCGGACCGAAATCGCTGTGGCCGGCAGAGGAATACATCAAGATCGCGAGGGAGTTGCAGGAGCGGTCCGGCGCGCGGCTTCTGATCACCGACGATCCGAAGGAGGCGGTGAAGGGCGTCGATTTCATCCATACCGACGTCTGGGTATCGATGGGCGAGCCGAAGGACGTCTGGCGCGAGCGCATCAAGCTTTTGACGCCCTATCAGGTCAACGAAGCGCTGATGAAGGCGAGCGGCAATCCGCAGACCAAGTTCATGCACTGCCTGCCGGCCTTCCACGACACGGAGACGACATTGGGCAAGCAGATCGCCGAGGATTACGGCATGAGCAACGGCCTGGAGGTGACGGGCGAGGTGTTCGAATCCGAGGCCAATGTCGCCTTCGAGCAGGCGGAAAACCGGCTGCACACGATCAAGGCGCTGCTTGTCGCGACATTGGGAGACTAGCTAGGATGCGTATCGTCATCGCGCTTGGCGGCAACGCTCTTCTCCGGCGTGGGGAAGCGATGACCGCGGATGTCCAGAGACGCAATACGCGGGTGGCGGCCGAGGCGATCGCGCCGCTGGCCGCCGAGCACCAGCTGATCATCACCCATGGCAACGGGCCGCAGGTCGGTCTCCTGGCGCTGCAGGGTGCTGCCTACAAGCCAGACGAGGCCTATCCGCTCGACGTGCTTGGCGCCGAGACCGAGGGCATGATCGGCTACATGCTCGAGCAGGAGCTCGGCAACGTTCTGCCCTTCGAGCAGCCGCTGGCGACGCTTCTCACCATGGTCGAGGTCGATGCCGACGATCCCGGCTTCCAGAACCCCACCAAGTTCGTCGGCCCGGTCTACGAGAAGGCGGATGCCGATCGTATCCGCGCGGAAAAGAACTGGGTGTTCAAGCAGGACGGCGACAAGTGGCGCCGGGTCGTTGCCTCGCCCCTTCCAAAGCGCATCTTCGAGATCCGGCCGGTGCGGTGGCTGCTGGAGCAGCGCACCATCGTCATCTGCGCCGGCGGCGGCGGAATTCCGACCATGTACGAAAAGGGCAAGGAGCGACGTCTGGCGGGCGTGGAAGCCGTCATCGACAAGGACCTCTGCTCGGAGCTGCTGGCGCGTGAGATCGGCGCCGATCTGCTGATCATGGCGACCGACGCGCCCGCCGTCTGCCTCGATTGGGGCAAGCCGTCGCAAAAGGCCATCCACAAGGCCCGCCCCGATGACATGAAGCAGTTCGACTTTCCTGCTGGTTCCATGGGGCCGAAGGTCGATGCCGCCTGCCATTTTGCCGAGACAACGGGCAAGGCGGCGGCGATCGGCGCGCTTGCGGATATCGCGGGTATGGTGCGGGGCGAGTTGGGCACGATCATCGATGGGCGCTTCGGCGGGCTGAGTTGGCACGGCTGAACGAGCAGATCGGAAGCCGCAGGAGGATTACAGGGAGATGGCGGGGCGTATCGGCGCCCCGTCTTGCGTATCGACGCTCTGTGCCCGCGCAACATAGCTGTTCCGCCTTTGCCAGACATAGACGGGAATGCCGAGCATCAGGAGCACCATGCCATAGAGCACCGGTTCGGCGCCGGCGCCGTAGAGCGTGAACATGGCAAAGAGGAAGGCGATCAATTCGACGATGGTGACACGGGGCGTTTTCTGTCCGTTGCTCAGTCGCGATGCGACAAGGGTGCCGGCAAGCGCGCAGAAGGCGTAGGGGACGACTGCTGTCATCGTGCTCAACCCCACCATCAGCCGGTAGACCGCCGCGAAACTGTCCGATCCGACCGCCTGGACGAGGACGAGCAGGGTCGCGAAGGTGGCGGAGACGACCATGCCGATCGCCGGCACGCCGCGGGCGGAGAGGCGGGCGAAGAGCGGCGGAAACAGGCCGTCGCGGGCGGCGGCCATCGGCACCTGGCCCATCAGCAGCGTCCAGCCGTTGAGCGCGCCGATCGAGGAAATCACCACTGCGACCGAGATCGTCAGTTCGCCACCGCGCCCCCACATCAGCCCCGCCGCTTCCGAAAAGGGGGCGACGGAGTTGACGAGTTGCGAGCGCGGCACGACGCCCATCACGACGACGGTGCCGAGCACATAAAGAGCCGCGGCGATGGAGATACCGAGCACGGTCGAACGGGGGATTGTTCGGCGCGCGTCTCGGACATCGCCAGCGGGAACGGTGGCCGATTCCAGACCCAGATAGGCAAACATGGTCAGCGGCGCCAAGGCCGCGAAGGATTGCAGCAGCGACTGGCCGCTCGGGTTGAATTCGGCGAAATGCGAGGTGTCGATATAGAGAAGACCGATGATGGCGACGGCACCGAAGGGGATGAGCTTGGCGTAGGTGGTCACCTGTGCGAAGAGCCCGGCCGCATGGACGCCGCGCAGGTTGACAAGCACGATCGCCCAGATGACGCCGAGCGTCAGGACCGTTGCGGCGATGCGATTGCCGAGCGCCGGGAGGAGATCGATCATCACGCCGGTGAAGGCGATGGCGATGACGGGAAGCGACGACCAGATCGAGATCCAATAGCCCCAGGCGATGAGGAAGCCGGCGAAATCGCCATAGGCAAGCCGCGTATAGGCGTAGGGGCCACCGACTGCCGGTACCATGCCGGCAAGCCGCGCGAAGGTGAGGCCGAGGCAGATCGCGCCGGCACCCATGATCATCCATACCAGGATCGCCAGATTGCCATAGGGCGCGACGGCGGCCGGCGACAGATAGAAGCCGGAGCCGACCATGTTGCCGACAACGATGGCGGTACAGGCGGCGAGACCGAGGCTCTTGCCGTTCTGCGAGGTTGTCATGAAATCCCTCCCGGAGATCGGTTCACCGCTTTGGACCATAGCCGCGACAGATGCGACAACGTTTCGAACCGTGTTACCCCCGACATCCTCTTCCCAATCCACAAGGGTCGCAATCCGGATCAATGCGTAGTCGGCGGCCGCGTCTCACACCTTCACCATTCGTTCGAACGCGGTAGAATGCGATAGTGAGCCAAGCGGAGACAAGGATGCGGAACGAGCAGCGCTTTTTGACGATATCGATCGCCGCCACTGTGGTGGTGGCGGCCCTCGGCATCGTCTTCGGCATCATCTCGGGTTCATTTTCCATCGCCTTCGACGGCGTCTATTCGCTGGCCGATGCGGCGATGACCGGGCTTGCGCTCTGGGTGTCGAGCCTGATCGTGCGGTCGGCGGAGAACAATGCCAAGTCCGGCCGCATCCGCAATCGCTTCACCATGGGCTTCTGGCATCTGGAACCCATCGTGTTGCTGCTCAACGGTTGTCTGCTGATGACCGTCGCCGTCTACGCGCTTATCAATGCCATTATCAGCATCATCAATGGCGGGCATGAGCTGCATTTCGGCGCGGCGATCGTCTACTCGGGTGCCACGCTTGTCGTCTGCGTGGTGATGGCGTCGATCGGCATTGCGTTGAACCGCAGCCTGAAGTCCGATTTCATCGCGCTCGATATCAAGGCCTGGATCATGTCCGGCGGTATCGCCTTCGCGTTGCTCGTCGCCTTCGTGATCGGCCTCGCGGTGCTGCCGACGCCGATGGCCTGGGTCGCCCGATATGTCGACCCCGTGGTGCTCGGCCTCGTCTGCCTGGTGATGATCCCGCTGCCAACAGGCACGATCTGGAAGGCGCTGAGCGAGGTTCTCCTGATCGCGCCCGTCGATCTGCAGGCGCATGTCGACCAGGTGGCGTCCGAGACTGTGGAGCGGCTTGGCTTTCTCTCATACCGCGCCTATGTCGCCCGTGTCGGAAGGGCGACCGAAGTCGAGCTGTACTTCATCGTTCCGGAGGGGCTGCCCGCCAAGACGATCGAGGAATGGGATGCTCTGCGCGACGACATCGGAGACCGGATCGGCGGCGAAGGCGCCAATCGCTGGCTGACGATCGCCTTTACCGCCGATACGGAATGGGCCGAATAGTCGCCATCCCGCCTCGCTCTATGCTTTTGCCTGCACGTTGACTGCAATCAACGACTGTCCTCAACCTGCCGTGTACCATCCGCCCGATCTGAGACGCACGTGGCTGCATGACAGCCGGTGTCCAAACTTGGGTTTTGGAGGGGCGCATGGAATTCCACAAGTCATTTCCGATCGCCGTCATCGACGAGGATTTCGACGGCAAGAGTGCCGCCGGCCGCGGGATGCGCGATCTGGCGGCCGCTATCGAAGCACAAGGGTTTCGTGTCGTGTCCGGCGTCACCTACGAGGATGCGCGGCGTCTGGTGCATATCTTCAACACGGAGTCGGCCTGGCTGGTTTCCGTCGACGGGACAGAGGACAAGGCGTCACGCTGGCAGGTGCTGGAAGAGGTTCTGAGCGCCAAGCGCCGCAAGAACGACCGTCTTCCGATCTTTCTTTTCGGCGACGACACGACGGCCGAAGACGTGCCGGCCGGCGTGCTGCGGCATGCCAACGCCTTCCTGCGGCTGTTTGAGGATTCCGCCGAGTTCATGGCGCGCGCCATCGTGCAGGCGGCGCGCAACTATCTCGACCGGCTGCCGCCGCCGATGTTCAAGGCGCTGATGGATTACACGCTGGAGGGAGCCTATTCCTGGCATACGCCGGGGCACGGCGGCGGCGTCGCCTTCCGCAAGAGCCCGGTCGGGCAGCTCTTCTACACCTTCTTCGGCGAGAACACGTTGCGGTCGGATATCTCGGTGTCGGTCGGCAGCGTCGGGTCGCTGCTGGACCATGTCGGGCCGATCGCGGAGGGGGAGCGCAACGCGGCGCGCATCTTCGGCACGGACGAGACCCTGTTCGTCGTCGGCGGCACCTCGACCGCCAACAAGATCGTCTGGCACGGCATGGTGGGGCGCGGCGATCTGGTGCTCTGCGACCGCAATTGCCACAAGTCGATCCTGCATTCGCTGATCATGACCGGCGCGACGCCGATCTATCTCATCCCCTCGCGCAACGGGCTCGGCATCATCGGGCCGATCTCCAGGGATCAGTTCACGCCAGAGGCGATCGCCCGGAAAATCGCCGCCAGCCCGTTTGCGGGCGAGACCAGTGGCAAGGTCCGGCTGATGGTGATCACCAACTCCACCTATGACGGCCTCTGCTACAATGTCGACGCCATCAAGGTGTCGCTCAAGGGGGCAGTCGAGGTGCTGCACTTCGACGAGGCCTGGTATGCCTATGCGAATTTCCACGAGTTCTACGATGGCTTCCACGGCATCTCGTCGACGCAGCCGGCGCGCTCGCAAAATGCCATCACCTTCGCCACCCATTCGACGCACAAGCTTCTCGCGGCCTTCTCGCAGGCGTCGATGATCCATATCCAGCACGCCGAGAGCAAGAGGCTCGACGTCACGCGCTTCAACGAAGCCTTCATGATGCACACGTCGACCTCGCCGCAATACGGCATCATCGCTTCCTGCGATGTCGCCGCGGCGATGATGGAGCAGCCGGCCGGTCGTGCGCTGGTGCAGGAGACGATCGACGAGGCGATCAGCTTCCGCCGGGCGATGAACGCGATGCGCGGACAGATGGCGCAGAGCTGGTGGTTCGACGTGTGGGAACCCACCATCGCCGCGGAGACGCCGAGCGATACGCATGCGGAATGGGTGCTGAAGCCCGGCGAAGCCTGGCACGGCTTTCAAGGGCTTGCCGAAAACCACGTGATGGTCGATCCGATCAAGGTCACCATCCTGTCGCCGGGGCTTTCGGCGGATGGGACGATGCAGGAACATGGAATACCGGCAGCCGTCATCACCAAGTTCCTGTCCTCGCGACGGATCGAGATCGAAAAGACCGGGCTGTACTCTTTCCTCGTGCTGTTCTCGATGGGGATCACCCGCGGCAAGTGGAGCACGCTCGTTACCGAGCTCATCAACTTCAAGGATCTCTACGACAGCAACGCGCCATTGACGCGCGCCCTGCCGGCGCTCGCGGCAGCTCATCCCGAGGCCTATGGGACGATTGGTCTGCGTGATCTCTGCGAGCAGATCCACGCCATCTACCGCAAGGACGATGTGCCGAAGGCGCAGCGCGAGATGTATACGGTGCTGCCCGAGATGGCGCTGCGGCCGGCCGATGCCTACGACCATCTCGTCAAGGGGCGGATCGAGAGCGTCGAGATCGACAAGCTGATGAACCGCATCCTGGCGGTGATGATCGTTCCCTATCCGCCGGGCATTCCGCTGATCATGCCCGGCGAGCGGATCACCGAAACGACGAAGTCCATCCAGGATTACCTGCTTTATGCGCGCGATTTCGATCGCAAGTTCCCGGGCTTCGAGACCGATATTCACGGCCTGCGCTTCGAGGCCGGTAGCAACGGGCGCCGTTACCTCGTCGATTGCGTGGCGGAGGGAGCGGTTCCATGATCCCGCGCGACGTGAAATCGCCGACGGTTGCGATACCGTTCAACAAGATGCTGAAGATCGTCGCGGTCGTCGATCGCGACAACCGCCAGGTTCAGGAGTTGCTGGCGCAGCTGGCAGCCGACAATTTCGAGGTCGAGCTACGCGATGATTACACGGCCGACGTTTCGGAAGATGCGTCGGTGGGCGCCTATATCGGCTCCGTGGAAGGCGGCCTGTTGCCCTATGCGCGCGGATTTCTCCGCTCGGTGCGCGAGGCGGGGTTTCGCACGCCGGTATGGGCGATGGCGGATACGCTCGGTATTGCCGACATGGATGTGGTCGAGATGGCGGGCGAGGTGGATGGCTTCGTCTATCTCGGCCAGCAGACGCCGGCCTTCTACGCCAAGCAGATCATCTCCAGCCTGATCAATTACGGCAAGTCGCTGCTGCCGCCGTTCTTCGGGGGTATGATGGCCTATGACGGCGAAGCCAATATCGCCTTCGATTGCCCCGGGCATCAGGGCGGGCAGTTCTATCGCAAGTCGCCGGCCGGCCAGCTGTTTTTCAAGTATTTCGGCGAGAGCATCTTCCGCAACGATCTGTGCAACGCAGATGTCGATCTCGGCGATCTCCTGATCCACGAAGGGCCGGCCGTCGAGGCGCAGAAGCAGGCGGCGAAGATATTCGGGGCGGACCGCACCTATTTCATCCTGAACGGAACCAGTACCTCCAACAAGGTGGTGACCAACGCGGTGCTGCGCGCCGGCGATCTGGTGCTGTTCGATCGCAACAATCACAAGTCGCTGCACCAGGGCGCGCTCGTGCAGGCGGGCGCGATCCCGATCTATCTGCCGACGGCGCGCAATTCCTTCGGCATGATCGGCGCCGTCGATTGGGCGGCGTGGGACGAGGGCTGGCTGCGCCAGCAGATCGCGGCGCACCCGCTTCTCTCAGACAAGAGCCGGGCCAATGCCGAGCGGCCTTTCCGGCTCGCCTGCATCCAGCTCGCCACCTATGACGGCACCATCTACAATGTCCGCCAGGTGATGGAGAAGATCGGCCATCTCTGCGACTACGTGCTCTGGGACGAGGCCTGGATCGGCTATAACGCGTTCCATCCGTTGTTCGAGGGCCATAGCCCGATGCGGCTCAAGGATCTCAAACCCGACATGCCCGGCCTGTTCTCGACGCAGTCGGTGCACAAGCAGGGCGCCGGATTTTCGCAGGCATCGCAGATCCACAAGCGCGACGAACATATCAGCGACCAGCGCCGCTTCATCGAGCACAAGCGCTTCAATGAATCGCTGCTGATGCATGTCTCGACATCGCCCTTCTATCCGCTGTTCGCCTCGCTCGACGTCAACGCGAAGGTGCACGAGGGCAAGGCCGGCGAGATGCTCTGGGACCGCTGCATCGGTCTCGGCATCGAGGTGCGCAAGAAGCTGCGCGGCTTCGTCCAGCATTACGAGAGCAAGGCGACAAGCGTTGAGGAGCAGTGGTTCTTCGATCCCTTCGTGCCGGACAAGATCTCCGTCACGGGTTCGAAACACACAGGCGATCTCGCGGGCATCCGGTGGGAAGACGTGCCGACCGATGTCCTGAAGCGCGAGCAGCAGTGCTGGCGGTTCGACCCAGAGGCGACATGGCATGGCTATGCCGGCTATGCGCCCGGCTACACCATGGTCGATCCCAACAAGCTGACGCTTCTGACGCCTGGCATCGACCGGAAGACGGGCGAGTATCGCGAGTTCGGCATCCCGGCGACCGTCGTTGCCAACTATCTGCGCGAGCAGCGCGTCGTGCCGGAGAAATGCGATCTCAACAGCCTGCTCTTCCTGCTGACGCCGGCCGAAGACGAGAGCAAGCTCAACACGCTGGTCGCCAAGCTGGTGAAGTTCAAGAACCTGTGGGATCGCGACGCACCGCTGCAGGACGTGCTGCCGACCGTCTTCGCCGCCAACCGCGAGCGCTATCAGGGCTACACGCTGCGGCAGGTCTGCAAGGAGATGCACAGCTTCTACCGCGATGCCGGCGTCAAGGAACTGCAGCGCCTTTGCTTCCGCTCCGAGAGCTTTCCGGAGCCGGCGCTCTCGTCGAAGCAGGCTTACGAGGCGCTGGTCGCCAACAATGTCGACTATGTGCCGCTTTCGCAAG
This sequence comes from Hyphomicrobiales bacterium, assembly GCA_900472605.1. GTDB lineage: Bacteria > Pseudomonadota > Alphaproteobacteria > Rhizobiales > Rhizobiaceae > Rhizobium. Next base: position 31,826 of record UCJD01000029.1, read on the forward strand.
CCGCCGGACGCATCTCGGCGACGCTGGCGTTGATTTATCCGCCGGGCATCGGGGTGATCGTGCCGGGAGAGCGCTGGGACGAGCGGGCGCGGCCGATGCGCGACTATTTCCTCGCCTTCGAGGAATCCTTCAACCGCTTCCCGGGCTTCAACTACGAGGTCCAGGGCGTGTTCCAGGAGCGGATCGATGGGCGCATCAAGTTCCACACATATGTCGTGCGCGAGTAGGGCGAGGGGAGAGTGCCATCATGACCGATCACACAATGCATGCCGCGGCCGATACCACGGCCAAGAAGAAGATGAGCCTGATGCAGCTGACCTTCATCGTTGCCGTCAACATGATGGGGTCGGGCATCATCATGCTGCCGGCGAACATGGCGCAGGTCGGCGCCATCTCACTGCTCTCCTGGATCGTCACGGCGCTCGGCTCGATGGCGATTGCCTATGGCTTCGCGCAGGCCGGGCTGTTCAACCAGCGGCCCGGCGGCATGTCGGCTTACGCCGAGGATGCCTACGGCAAGGATGGCTATTTCTTCGTGTTCTTCCTGTATTTCCTGTCGCTGGCGATCGGCAATGTCGCGATCGGCATCTCGGCGGTGGGGTATCTCGCCGGCTTCTTTCCGGTGCTTACCTCGACGCCCGTGATGACCTGCGTCGCGCTGATCGCTCTCCTTTGGCTAACCACGGCCGCCAATTTCGGCGGCCCGCGCATCACCGGGCGGATCGGGGCGATCACCGTGTGGGGTGTCATCATCCCGGTCGGCCTGCTGTCCATCATCGGCTGGTTCTGGTTCAGTTCGAGCACGTTTGGTGCTGCCTGGAACCCGAAGGGGCTGACGCTGGCGCAGGGCATGGGATCCAGCATCTCGCTGACGCTGTGGGCATTTCTCGGCATGGAATCGGCGGCGCAGAACTCCGATGCCGTCGAAAATCCGAAGCGCGACGTGCCGCTCGCCTGCATGTTCGGAACGCTCGGCGCTGCCGTCATCTACATCCTGTCGACGACGGTGATACAGGGCATCGTGCCGAACGCCGATCTTGCGGCGTCGACCGGTCCCTTCGCGCTTGCCTATGCGACCATGTTCAATCCGACGATCGGGTCTATCATCATGGCGCTCGCGGTGCTTGCCTGCGTCGGCTCGCTGCTTGGCTGGCAGTTCACCATCGCGCAGACGGCGCGCACGGCCGCGCAGGAGCGGATGTTCCCGGCGATCTTCTCGCGCGTGAACCAGCTGGGCGCGCCGGTCCAGGGCATGATCATCCTCGGCATCGTACAGACGGGCCTTGCCCTGATGACCATTTCGCCGACGCTTAGCGAGCAGTTCTCGGCCCTGGTCAACCTCGCCGTGGTGACCAACGTGCTGCCTTACATCGTGGCGCTTTCGGCCCTCTTCGTGATGATGAAGAAGGCCGGCGTGCCACCAGGGAAGTACCGGCTGAACTCGATCATCGCCACGCTCGGCATGCTTTACAGCGTGTTCGCGATCTACGCTTCCGGCAAGGATGCGGTGCTTGGCGGCATGCTGGTGACGGGTATCAGCTTCATCATCTACGGGCGGATCGCGCCGCGCTTTGCCAGCGGCCTGAACCGTGTCGCGGCGGCCGAATAGTTCCGGGGAGGATGCGCCATGAAAAGCAACAAGCGTTTCAAGATCCTGCTGACCGCGTCGATCCTCGCCGGCACGGCCGCCTCCACGGCGCCGTCGATGGCCGAGGCCCAGACGCTCGATCGCATCAAGACGAGCAGTGCGCTGAAGCTCGGCTATGAGCCGGATGCCCGGCCATTCTCGTTCAAGACCGAGCAGGCAGCACCCGGTGGCTACGCGGTCGCGCTTTGCGGCAAGATCGCCGACAGGCTCAAGACGGCGCTGAACCTGCCGCAGCTTAATGTCGAGTGGGTGCCGCTGACGGACAAGGGGCTGGAGCCGGCGATAAAGGAGGGTGCGGTCGATCTTGTGTGCGGCGCCGAGCCGATCACGCTCAGCCGCCGCGCCGAGGTGTCCTTCTCGCTGCCGATCTTTCCGAGCGGCACGGGCGTGGTCCTGAGCAAGAGCGCGCCGTTGGCATTGACCGAGGTGCTGGCCTACGGCCAACCGACTGACCGGCCGATCTGGCGTGGTTCGCCCGCCCGCACCATCCTCGAGCACAAGACCTTCTCGTCGATCACAGGGACGACCAGCGAGCGCTGGCTGGCCGACCGTATCAAGACGTTCCAGCTGGCGGCGACCTCGGTGCCCGTCGAGAGCTACGCGATCGGTATCGAACGCGTCGCGGACGGCAGTTCGGCCGCGCTGTTCGGCGAGATGCCGCTCCTCATGGATGCGGCCGCCCGCAGCGACAATGCCGGCAATCTCGTGGTGCTGAGGCGGCATTTCACCTATGAGCCGCTGGGGCTCGAACTGGCGCGTGGTGACGAAGACTTCCGTCTCGCCGTCGATCGCGCTCTCAGCCAGACTTATGCCTCTCAGGACTTCGCGGAACTCTTCACGACATGGTTCGGCGTGCCCGACGAGGCGATCGTTACCTTCTTCCGGCAGACCGCGCTGCCGGAGTAGCGTGGCTGCCTGTCCGCTTCATCACGCTTCTCCTTCGATAAAAACGATATTCGCGGCATGGCGGAACAATCCGATGTCGCCTCGAATTCGTACAGGGAGTGACGTGAACGCGGAGGTGAACCATGAACCGGGAGCGCGGACGGAGGAGGCTGATGCTCAGACTGCCGGATATCCGGCATGTGCTGTCGGGCGTGCCCACGGAAGCGCTCGGTGACATGTTCGAATCCTACGCACTGGCTGCCGATGCGCTCGACCGGTTTCGCAGCGAAACGCCGCTGCAAGAGGGCCTGATCGAGGAATATTCCCAGCTGTGTCATGAGATAGAGCAGGAAGTTATCGTCTACTGCTCCGGCGGGCTCAGATCTCGGGGATGAAATGTCGGGCAGCACTTCGCGTCGGCTCGATCAGCCAGGGTGCTGCGCGGTCGGGTTTGTGTCTGCGCTATCGCGCGGCGGCCAGGCCCAGGCACGCAGCAGCTCGTAGAACACGCTGAGCACGATCGGCCCGAGAAACAGGCCCAACAACCCATAGGATAGCGTCCCGCCGATAACGCCGATCAGGATTACCAGCATCGGTGTCGAGAGACCTTTCGCCATCAGGATCGGTTTCAGCACATTGTCGACAAGCATGATCGGCACCGCCACGACGGTCAGCGCAAAGGCGACCGGTGTTGGCCACGAGAACCAGCCCCAGATGATCGCGGGCACAAGTACAAGCCCCGGACCCAGCTGCATGACGCAGAGCATGAAGATGATGAAGGTCAGTGCTCCCCGCGCGGGCAGGTCGAAGAAGGCGAAGCACAGGCCGCACATCAGCGTCTGCAGGAAGGCCACGCCGATGACGCCGCGCGAGACATTCCGGACCGTCGTTCCCGCCAGCTTCGCGAAGCCGACGCCGCGGTCACCGGCGACACGACTTGCCAGAACCTGAATGGTCTCCGCAAGCCGCGTCGACTGGGTGAGGAAGAAGCCGGAGAGAATGACGGAAGCGACGAAGCTCAACACACCGCCGCTGATCGAGGCGAGCTTAGCCACCACGATGCCCATCACATGCAGTATCGGCTTTTGAAACTGGATGATGTTGGAGGCGAGATCGCCTGCGACCTTGTTCCAGGCGGCGTAGAGGCGTTCGCCGATGACGGGCCATTCGCGAATGCTTGCCGGCGCTGCCGGCAGCGTGAAGTTCTCCGCCTGGAGCTTGCTCACCAGCCCTTCCACAGCCTCGGCGAAATTGACCGCAACGAGCGCCAGAGGCGCGATGATGAGGACGAGGCAGGCGACGACGATGACTGTCGCGGCAATCACCGGACGGTTTCCGATCAGGCGCGAGAGCGCATTGAACATCGGGTACAGCGCAACGGCAAGGATGCCCGACCAGATGACGATCAGCGCGAAGGGCGCGATGAGCAGCACCGTCCAATAGGCGAAGAGCCCGATGATCCCAAGTCGCACAAGGTCGCTGACCCTTGCCTCGATCGAGATCTGTCCGGCGTCTTTCGCTCCCATTTCGGCGTCGTTCGACCGGTCCATCATCATATCCCGCGCCGCGCGTTGCCGTGCGATCCCGGTGTCATTGCGTCACGTCGGGCACGACGTGGCGGACGCTGCCGTCCTCGACGAAATTCGGCGGCCGCTTCTGGCGCTTCCCGAGATCGGGCTCCTCGAACTTGATGCGCTCGTAGGGGATGGACTGCAGGATGTGCGAGATGCAGTTGATCCGGGCGCGCTTCTTGTCGTCCGAGGGGACGATCCACCACGGGGCGTGATTGCTGTCGGTCATCCTGAGCATCTCGTCGTAGGCGCGGGTATAGTCCCACCAGCGCTGGTAGGACTCGACGTCCATCGGGCTGAGCTTCCACTGCCGGACCGGATCGTCAATACGGCGCCGGAAGCGACGCTCCTGCTCCTCCTCGCTGACCGTCAGGAAGTATTTCAGCAGCGTCACGCCGCTCTCGACGATCGCCGCCTCGAAACGTGGCGCGAGCTCGAGGAAGCGCTGTACCTTCTTGTCGCTGCAGAACCCCATGACGCGGTCGACGCCAGCGCGGTTGTACCAGCTGCGGTCGAAGATCACGACTTCGCCGGCCGCCGGCAGATAGTTGATGTAGCGCTGCATGTAGATCTGCGATTTCTCGCGGTCGGTCGGGGCGGGGAGCGCGATCACGCGGAAGACGCGCGGGCTGACCTTCTCGGTGATCCGCTTGATCATGCCACCCTTGCCTGCAGCATCGCGGCCTTCGAAGACGATGACCACCCTGGCGCCCGACTTCTTGACCCATGCCTGGAGATGCGCCAGCTCCACCTGGAGGCGGGCGATCTCCTTGTCGTAATCCCACGCCTTCTTTTTCTTCTTGTCCTTGCCGTTCGACTTTGCTGACGGCTCCGGGTCGTGACCCTTGGTTTCCAATATCTCGTCCATGGTTCTCCCTCCATACGTTTCAAACCGTGCTGCCTGCCGATGTCGTGCCTGTCTGGTCGTAATTTCCGATCAGCGCCCGCAGCGCTTCTTCCCTGCCGTTGAAGATGTTGTCCGAGCCGATCGCCTTGATGACGCCTGCGCGGCTCAGAATATTGCGGCTCTCCTCGCTGAGATCGGCGATCGCGAAGGTGATGTTGCGTTTGGCCAGGATCTCGGCCACGGCCTCGAGCGCGGTGGCGCCTGTGCTGTCGATATGGGTGATCGCGCTGGCATCGAGTACCAGGCATCGGGTCTCGGCGGGCAGGTTCCGTGCCACCGAAATCAGGCGGTTCCTGATGTAGTCGGCGTTGTAGAAGAGGATGCTGCCCTGCACGGCGAAGACGGCGGCCCCGTCGATCGGGCGCGCTTCGGGGTGGCGGGCAAGGTCGAAGAAGCCGTGCCGACCTTCGATATGGCCGAGCAGGCCGTCGCGCGGAAACATCGTCTGGCGCAGCAGGTAGACCAGCGTCGCGGCGACCGCGACGATGACGCCGTTGAGCACGCCGAAGCTGATCGCGCCCCACATGGCGATCAGCGCGAAGATGAACTCCATGCGGCTGATGCGCCAGATCTTGCGCAGTTCGTGGACGTCGATGAGGCTGATCGCCGCCATTGCGAGGATGGCGGCCAGCGCCGGAATGGGAAGGATGCGGAGCGCGCTGTGCAGGAAGACGAGGGCAGCGATCAGCGTTGCCGCCGATACGAGGCCGGCCGCCTGCGAGACGCCGCCCGTCGACAGGTTGATTGCCGTGCGCGAATCCGAAACGCTGATTGGAAACGAGCCGAACAGCCCCGGCGCGATGTTGGCCGCGCCGAGGCCTATCAGCTCCTGGTTTGCATCGACCTCTTCGCCGGTGCGCGAGCCGAAGCTGCGGGCCGCCACGATGCCCGCGCCGAAGCTCACCAGAAAGATCGCGGCGGAGCCGAGTATGATCTTGTCGAGTGGCATCTGGTGGAGCGCGGGCAGCGAGAAGCTTGGCAGGCCACTCGGTATGTCGCCGACGACGGCGATGCCGCGCCCCTGGAAATCGAATATGGCCGAGAGCACGACCGAGAGGACGACGACAAGCACCGGCCCGGGAATCTTGAGGTTCAAAGCCCGGACGAGCCACAGCGTTGCGAACATGAAGAGACCTAGAAGGAGCGACGGCCAGTGGATCAGACCGCTCTTGCCGGCGATCTCGAGCAGCGGCGGGACGAGCCCGTCGGATTCGATCTTCACGCCTGTGAAGCGGCCGATCTGGCCGACGAGGATAGACAGCGACACGCCGGCGAAGAAGCCTACGAGAATGGGGCGCGAGAGGAAGCTTGCGAGAACGCCGAGGCGCAGCAGCTTGGCGGCTATGCAGCAGATGCCGACGCCGAGCGCGAGTGCTGCCGCGATCGCGACCCGATCGACCGGCGTGCCGGCAGGGTAGGCGGCGACGACCGTTCCCATCGCCGCGGCGAGTACCGTCATGGTGGCCGCATCCGGGCCGACGACCAGGAGCCGGGAGGGTCCGAAGATCGCGTAGGCGATCGGCGCGACGATGCTGGCGTAGATCCCGGTTTCCGGCGGCAGGCCGGCAATGGCGGGATAGGCGATGGCGCTCGGCAGGCCGACGGCGGCAATCGACAGGCCGGCCGGGATGTCGCTCCGGAGCCAATCCTTGCTGAAGCCGCTCAGGCCTCGCAACATCGGAAGACTGCCTATCACCGCGGGCTCCTCATCATTGCGTCATCGGCATTATCAATGTTCAGGCCAGCCCCGCCCGGTGGACGGGACCGGCCTTCTCCCCTCAGTGTTCGAGGAAGACGTAGTTCATCCAGCTGCTCATCCGCAGCAGCACCTTTCTCAAGACCGCGACATGGTGCCAGTGGTGGGTGTAGACGGCGACCTCGGCGACGACACCGCCGGGAAGCTGGTAGCCTTCAGTACTCTCCAGGATCTCGATGCTGGCGATCGTCTGGCCGGGTGCGGCGCGTTCGGGCGATTGCGGGTCGATCAGCGCGCCCGACGGCTGCAGCTGGCCTTGCGCCATCACGTCTATGATCGCGTCGACGCGTGCCTTGAATATCTTGCCGGGGACCGCCTTGAAGGCGACTTCGGCATCGTCGCCGACGTTGACGCGCTGCAGCGAATTCTGGATGAAGGCCGCGCCGAGCATGCGGTCCTCGCTGTTGATGAAGACCATCACTGGCCGGAGCGGAAGCGGGTTCGCCATCATCCCCGGGCGAAGGAAGACCTGTGTGACGTAGCCGTCGCTGGGGGCGCGCACCGTCGTCTGATCGAGATCGTATTGCGCGTTGGCAAGTTCGGCCTGAAGGCGGGCGACGGTGGGGTTGGTGCCGTTTATCTGCGATTCATAGGCCAGTCGGGCCTGCGTGGCCTGAGCGCGGGCGGTATCGACAGCCGCCTCCGCCGTGAGATAGATGCCCCTGCGATTTTCGACCTCAAGCTCGGAGTAGACGGCGCCCCGGCCGCTCGATTTCGAATTTTCGTTCGATGCCTGGAATTTCTCGAAGGCCTGCAGCGAACGGTCCCTGGAGGCTTCGGCGCCGACGACGGCTGCGTTGGCGGCGTCGAGCGCTGCTTTCAATTGCAGCACTGTCTGCTTTGCCTCGGCGAGTGCCGCCGTCTTCTGATCGACCGTGAACTGATAGGGGCGCGGATCGATGCGGAAGAGGACGTCGCCCTTCTTCAGCGGCGCATTGGGCGTTACCGGTACCTCGATTACCTGCCCGCCGACCGTGGGGATGACGGGCGCGGAGGTGAAGTAGACCCTGGCGTCGCTGGTATAGGGATGATTGTAGCTCATCAGCAATAGCAGCGTGGAGATCAGGAAGATGCCACCAAGAACGGCCGTTGCCAGCGTCCACTGGTTCACCGGAATGCGGAAGATCTTGAAGATGGCGTAACAGAGCGCCGCGTAGGTCAGGATGAGAAGCAGGTCCATTAGGCGTTCTCCTTCTCCGATGTCTGGCCTTCGAGTTCGGCGATGCGTGCATGCAGGCGTGCGATTTCAGCGTTGGCCTCCTGCGCCGGCGACAGCTTGCCATCGGTGCGGATGCCCCAGCCGCGATCCTCGCGGTAGAGCGTCGCCCAGATGAACAGGAACGGCCAGATGGCGTGGAGGGTGAACAGGCTTACCCATCCGGCGACGTGGATCGCATCCTGATGCGGGTGGTTTCTGGCCTTTGCCATCAGGTGCGGGATGTCGTGGATGGCGATCACTGCGTAGAACAATGTGATCACGACGAAAAACAGGACGCCCAGTGCAAAATAGTCGAGGAACACGGTCTTAGCCTTTCGACAGCGAATGGTCGAACTCTGCGGGTGCGGTGAATACGCAAAAACAATAGACCCGCGTGCGTGGCGACGCCCGTAGCATCACGTAACATCTATCGGATCAATGGCGGATGAGCGGCTTATCGCCGTTGTCGGGACTTCTCCGATCAACGACGCTTCTGCATGAACTGGGGCCGTCTGCCGCGCTCGATCGTCAGCTTCAGAAGGCGCTGATGCCGCGTATCTTCGCGTATCTTACGTCTGCAGTTGCTCGAAGCCGCCCTATAATCAGCTGCTCTTCCTGGGGGAGATCGGCGGTGGGGGGTGCGATGAGCTGGAGAGGAAGCAATACGCCGCGACTGTCCGCTCTCGCCGTCGCCGAAGTCCATTTTCCCGACCAGGCCAGCAGGGTACGGCATCTGTACCAGGTCAGCGACGCGTTCCGCAGCATGTGCGAGGACCTCGCGGTGATACTGGAGACGCTGAGCCATCTCGACGATCTTCCGCGCATGGAGAGGGAGGCGCGTCGGCAGGAATACAAGGAACTGGAGAAGGCGCTTCTCAGCGAAATCGGCGAGGCGCTGTCGCGATCGAACGTCGTATCGCTCAAACGCTCCTGAGCGCTCGCACACGAAGCGTGCCGAGCAGCAGCATTCATCGCCATTTGCACGGAAAGGTCGATGCGTCATGAAGGCAAGATCGTTCAAACTCACCGCCGGCTTGACGGCGCTGGCGCTCATTTCGATGCAGCCCGCGCCGTTTACGTTCGCGCAAACGGCGGCTCCTTCCGCGGCGCCGGCGCCTGCCGCCGCCACAGACCTTCTCTCGGAAGACGAGCTGGAAATCCTGGTCGCGCGTATTGCGCTCTACCCCGATGAACTGGTCGCCGCGATTTCGGCAGCGTCGCTTTTCCCGGTGCAGATCATCGAAGCGCAACGCTTCCTTGAGGCAAAGAAGAAGAAGGCCGATCTCAAGCCCAAGGACGACTGGGACGGCAGCATTATCTCACTGCTGAACTATCCCGATATCGTGAAGATGATGAGCGACGATCTCGACTGGACGCAACAGCTCGGCGATGCGCTGACCAACCAGCAGAAGGATGTGCTTGTCGCGATCCAGCAACTGCGCGACGAGGCGGTGGCGAAGAACATCATCAAGACGGACGACAAGGTGACCGTCGTCACCGAAAACAACAACGTCGTTATCCGGCCGACCGATCCCGAAAAGATCTACATCCCGCAATATGAGCCGCAGATGCTCTACGAGCCAGGCTATGCGGTCGAACCGATCTCCTATTACCCAAGCTCTTACGACAACTACTATTATCCGGGCGCCGCGTTCTTCGCCGGTGCTGTCACCGGCGTCGCCTGGGCGGCGATCGTCAATTGGGACGATTGGGGCGTTTGGGGCGGCCGGTGGAACGGAGACGTCGATATCGACTGCAAGAATTGCTTCAACGACCGCAACTTCAACGGCAAGGTCAAGTGGAACGACGTCGACTGGACGAAGGTCGACCGCAGCAAGCTGAGCATCGACAAGAGCCAGCTCGCCAATATCGACCGCACGGCGATCCGGTCCGGCCTTGAAGGCGACAAGCGCAACCAGCTGAAGAACCAGGTCGGCGATCGCCGCGCGAATCCGGGGGCAGGGGGGCGCAACGCGGCGGCACGCGCCGACGACATCCGCAAGGGGACCGTCAACGGCCTGAAGGCCAACGGCAAGCCAGGCATTGCCAACAGACCGGCGGACCGCCCAAATGCCGGGAACCGTCCCGCGAACGCGTCTCGTCCGGATGCACGTCAGGGCAATGCCGGGGCCAACCGTCCATCGAAGGGCAATGTGTCGAAGGGCAATGTGAAGAAGAATTCCGGCGCGCCGAAGATGGCGGCGAGGCCCGACAACCGCTCACGGCAGCCCAATGCGCTCGGCAATCCGCAATCATCCGGCCGCCGTGAAGCGATCGCGTCCCAGCGTGGCGGCCAGAGCATGGGCGGCGGCCAGCGCGGCGCTCCGCGGGCCCAGAGTCGCCCGGCACCGAGATCGTATGCCGGCGGCGCCGGGCGTGGCGGTGGCGGTCATTCGCGCCCGCCGCCACGGCGCGGCGGTGGTGGTGGAAGACGATAGGATCTGACCGGGTTTCCAGAGCCAATGGAGGCAACCATGGCATTGCGACTGAAATTGATGCGTTTGATGGTTGGCGTGGTGCTGCCCTTGACGTTGGCAAGTCCGTCCATGGCGCAGACAAGCCTTTCGGAGTTCGTCGGTACCGCTTCGCAACCGTCCTTCGATACGCCTGAGTTGGCGCTCGACAAGCTGAAGGCGGTGCTTGCGGCGAACGACGTGAATGGGCTTGCGGAGCTGCTCGGCCTCAAGGCCGACAAGCTCAAGGGCAACAACGCGGCGATGGTCAGCTATGCGCTGATCCGCGAGGGCGCATCACGGCTGATGAAGCTGGAGGCTCTCGACGGGCGCAAGGTCGTCGCCATCGGCGACAGGCTCTGGCCGCTGCCGTTTCCGCTGACAAAGGGCGCCGACGACAAATGGTCGTTCGACACGCGCACCGGGTTGGAGGAGATCGTCAACCGGCGTATCGGCGAGAACGAGCTCGCGACGATCGAGACCATCCATAATTTCGTCATTGCCCAGCACATCTACGCCTCTGAAGATCGCACCGGCGAGGGCATATACGAGTATGCGCAGAAGCTGATCAGCTCGCCCGGCAAGCGGGATGGTCTGTACTGGCAGGCAGGTCCCGGCGACGAGGACAGCCCGGCCGGCCCGCTGATCGAGACCGCCGCCTTCGGCAAGGCCAAACGTGGCGAGGGCTACTTCGGATATCACTACCGGATACTGACGGGACAGGGCGACAATGTGCTCGGCGGCAAGCAGAGCTACATCGTCAACGGTCACATGACGGCAGGCTTCGCGGTGATCGCGTGGCCGGTCAAATACCGGGTGACGGGTGTGCAGACTTTCATTGCCAATGGCATGAGCGTCATCTACCAGCGCGATCTCGGGCCGGAGACGGAGAAGAAGGCGGCGGCGATCAAGAGCTTCAATCCGGATAGTAGTTGGTCTGTCGTTTCCGAATAGACCGGAGCGCGTTCGGGTGGCGGTTGTCCGAAACGACCGCCACCCCGTGAAATCGATGCGTTATCGCAGCCCCTCTTGGGGCCTTATTTAACTGGGGGTTCCCAGGTCAGGAACAGGCCGACATCGCCGGGCATGCCCCCGGGGAAATCGATGATCATGGCCTTCAAGCCATAGCCCTGCGGCTTGGCCAGTTGCTCGAACAGGTCGAGAAGCTCCTTCGCCTTGCCCTGCAGCGTGTTCTGCCATCCCGGAAGGCTGTTGTTGATGGCGCGGCCGCCGTCGTCGCAAAAGGTCGAGGGGAAGCTGTAGATCATCGCCTCGTACTTGCCATCAGCCGCGGCCTTCATGACGAGGCGCTTGATCATCGCGCGTTCCTTCTCGTCGATATGCTTGCGGAAGAAGTCCTCGACGAACTCGGCATGCTTTTCCGCCTCGCGCGCCTTGATCTTCTCATCGCGCTCCATTTCGGCGATCTGGAGCTCAAGGGCGCGCTTGCGCAGGTCTTCGGCGCTGGCCATGGAATGGGGTGCGGATGTCTGCGTCGCTGTCATCTCTACGTCCTCCAAGTTCATCCTCCACGGATGATAGGGCTTATGGAGAAGCGAAGGCAGTATGATACGCGGGGGTGGCTGTAAGATACGGTATGTTACGGCCTCGGCCAGATCGGCTTTGAAAGGCTCGAAATGCGTGTTGCATTTCCGGCAGATTTCGTTGCTCCGCGCGGTGTCCCGCCTATTCGCAGACAGCGTGACGCCAGCTTCGACCGGTATTGGTCGCCTCACGGTGTAAGCTGATACAATTCGGGATATGCGCAATGTTGAACATCGTCGTACCAATGGCAGGGCATGGAAGCCGCTTCGCCAAGGCCGGCTATACTCTTCCCAAGCCACTTCTGCCTGTGCACGGCGTGCCGATGATCCGGCTGGTGATCGAAAACCTTCGCCCATCCGTCGAGCATCGCTTCATCTTCATCTGCCAGGCCGCCCATATCAGAGAGCACGGGCTGGGTGAGAACCTGCGCGCCTGGGCGCCGGGCTGCGAGATCTTTCTCGTCGAGCAGGTCACCGAGGGGGCTGCCTGCACGGTGCTTCTCGCGCGCGACGAGATCGATAACGACGCGCCGATGATGATCGCCAATTGCGACCAGTATATCGACGTCGATATCGACGACTATCTTCAATCGATCGGTGATCTCGACGGGATGATCATGACGATGACGGCCGATGATCCGAAGTGGAGCTTCGTTTCCTTCGGCGCCGATGGCTATATCGACAACGTCGTCGAGAAGCAGGTGATCTCCGATCACGCGACCGTCGGGATCTACAATTTCCGCAAGGGCTCGGATTTCGTGTCCTATGCGGACCGGATGATCGAGCGCGACTTCCGCGTCAACGGCGAGTTCTATGTGGCGCCGGTCTACAATTTCATGATCGAGGACGGCTCGAAGATCGGCGCCTATTCGATCGGCTCGGTGGATGCGGGGATGTATGGTCTGGGCGTGCCCGAGGATCTCACCCATTTCCAGAGCCTGCCTTTGTCCATCGATGTGACGCGGTCGCTGGGTGCCTCGCTATGATCGAAGTTCTGAGCCATCGCGGCTATTGGAAGACGCCTGAGGAGAAGAACTCGGTCGAGGCCTTCGTCCGCTCGTTCTCGCTGGGCTTCGGCACGGAAACCGACGTGCGCGACAGCCAGGCGGACGGCGCGCCTTCGATCGTCATCTCGCACGACATTCCGCGTGGGGGAGAGATTTCGTTTGCCGAGCTGCTCCGGATCGCCAAGCAACACGGCTCGCCGCTGCTGGCGCTGAACATCAAGGCCGATGGCCTGCACGACATGCTGGCCGAGGTGCTCACGAGCGAAGGCTACAGCAACTATTTCCTCTTCGATGCATCGGTTCCCGATCTCATCCAGGGCGTGAAGCGCAAGATGACGTCGTTTACGCGCCTCAGTGAATTCGAGCGCGAGGCGTCGCTCTACGACGATCCTGGTGTGAGCGGCGTATGGATCGACAACTTCCTGCCGGGGCGCTGGTATGACGCGGCGCTGATCGAGCGCATTCTCGCCGACGGCAAGTCGGCCACGCTGGTGGCGCCTGACCTTCATGGCCGCCACGACGAATACGAACCATTTCTCCAGTGGCTGGTGTCTTCGGGGCTCAACGAGCGGGACGGGCTTTCCGTCTGCACCGACTTTCCGGAGCGCGCGCAACTGATATTGACTGGCCGGGACGCAGCATGACCACGCTTAAAGCGATTATTTTCGACATGGACGGCGTGCTGATCGATGCACGCGAATGGCACTATGAGGCCCTCAACCGGGCGCTCGAGCTCTTCGGATACACCATCCCGCTGCACGAGCACCTGACGATCTTCGATGGCCTGCCGACGCGGCGCAAGCTGGAGATACTGACGACGACGCGCGGGCTTCCCGAGGCGCTGCACGGCTTCATCAACGAGATGAAGCAGCTCTACACGACCGAGATGATCCACACGAAGTGCAAGCCGACCTTCAAGCAGGAATACGCGCTGGCGCGGCTGCGAGAAGACGGTTACCGGCTCGCCGTGGCGTCGAACTCGATCAAGAGCACGGTGTCGCTGATGATGTCGCGAGCTGCACTCGATGGCTATCTCGAGTTCCAGCTGAGCAACGAGGACGTCAAGCACGGCAAGCCGAGCCCGGAGATCTACATCAAGGCGATCACCATGATGGGTCTGACGCCCGAGGAATGCCTGATCGTCGAAGACAACGAAAACGGTATCAAGGCGGCCAAGGGTTCCGGCGCGCATGTCATGGTGGTGAACGATATCGCGGACGTGAACTATCCGGCGATTACCGAGACCATTCGAAAAATCCACGGTTGATGAGCTTGCGATGAATATTCTGATCCTGATAGCCGGCGAGCCTCGCATCCAGGCGATGGAAGCCTATCCAACGGCGCTGGTGGAAATCAACGGCGTACCCCTGGTCCAGCGGCAATTGGCCGAATGCGCCAAGATCCCCGGCCATCGCATCATCGTGGCGATGCAGAAGAAGGATCTGGCGCGCTACCACCTCGACGAGGTCGTGCGCCTGCTGTCGCCCGAGGCTGCGGTGGTCTCGGTCGAAGACGGCACCGAGGGAGCCGCCTGCACGGCGCTGCTCGCCGCCGGCTATATCGACAACGACCAGCCGTTGTTGATCCTCAACGGCGACGAATTCCTGACGGTGCCCTTCGATGGCGTGATCCAGAATTTCGTGGAGCGCGAGCTCGATGGTGGCACCATGACCTTCAAGTCGGTACATCCGCGCTACTCCTTCGTCCGGCTCGACGACCAGAACATGGTGGTCGAGGCGGCCGAGAAGCACCCGATCAGCGACAACGCGACGGCCGGCTTCTACTATTTCCGGCAGGGACGCGATTTCGTGCGCGCGGCCAAGAACGCGATCCGCAAAGACGCCCGTCACAACAACATGTTCTATGTCTGCCCCGTCTATAACGAGATGGTGCTCGAGGGGAAGAAGATCGGGATCTTCCCGATCAACGCCAAGGACTTCCATCCCATCAAGTCGGACCGCCAGCTGATCGAATTGTCCGTGGCGGAAGGTGACAAATGAGCGGGAAGCCACTCACCCTCAACGACATGATTGGCGGCTGGTTCATCGGCGACTTCGACCCCACCGTCGTCAAGACTGATGCGTTCGAAGTCGGCGTGAAGCATTACGTGGCCGGCGACAAGGATGCGGCGCATTACCACAAGATCGCGCGCGAGATCACGCTCGTCGTCTCCGGCACCGTCAGGATGATCGATCAGGTGTGGGAAGCCGGAAGCATCATCGATATCGAGCCTGGCAAGATCAATCAGTTCGAGGCGCTGACCGATGCGACGGTGACCGTCGTCAAGATCCCGAGCGCCAAGAACGACAAGTATCTCGTCTGATCCACCCGGAGGAGCGCGGTCGCGAATGGTTTCGCGGGCGCCACGCTTTCAAGGCGGTCCTATAAAGCAGAACGCCCGCATCGATGGTCTCGGTGCGGGCGTTCTTGTTGATCTGTTCTCTGGTTATTCCGCGCGGATTTCATGCAGAACCATGCCGGTGCTGCCCGCCATGCTGGTGAGGCGCGGCCGGTTGAAGACCGTGTAGAGCGGGTTGTCGCATTCGGGGTTGGCGAACAGCGTGTTGGTGTCGAAGTAACCGTCCTCGATGAACTTCAGATTGTCGTGCATCGTGCGGAGATAATAGTACATCATGTGCAGATGACCTCGGTTGGCCAGCTGGTTCATGATCAGCGCGTTGTGGAAGGCGGGAATGGCGGCCTTGCCGATCACGTGGATTGCATCGCCGACGCGGCGGTGATCGCGCCAGTAATCGCGATATTCCTTCCAGGTGAAGTGGATGCTGTTGATGTCGATCTTCAGATCCCAGGCATCGAAGGGCTTCTTGAAAGCGAGGTCGAAGCGGACCACCACCAGCGCATCGAAATCTGTCTTCTGGAAGATGTGCTTCAGCGCTTCCTTGTAGGTCTCCGCCTGCGAGCTGCCGTTGGGGTCGAGCAGGATCAGTTCGCATGGCGCGAACTTCTCGCGCAGTTCGGCCAGCGCCGGGCTTTCATATGTCGCCAGATAGACCGTGGCGTCGGGGTTCTTCGCGCGGATCGGCGCGATCACGTTTTCAAGCAAGGACGCGGCGTTGTCCCGCCCGTCCATCGGCAGGCCGAAACGATCCTTTTCAAGAAAGTTATGGCCTCTGATCAATATAGACAGTCGCATTCTAGTCGTCCCTATCACCCAATAGCTCCATGAACGCCATTTTACTTGTGCCGGGCTTGCCTCGGGGACGAATCGGTGCGCGCTGCAGCGCTCGGGGATGCTCGCCGTGGCCGGATTGGCGGCAATGGCCCAAAAATGGTCGGAAATTATTACCCGCAGAGCGCGCGATGCTACTGGAGCGCTGAGCCGCCATTTGTTATCCGGCGCTTTGAATCACGATGTAACTGAATGCATCATGATGATCTTTTGTTGTTTCTATAATGTTTCTAATTGATAATCTTGCGACCAAGGAAGCAAAACGTGTTCCGGAAGGGTTTTTTCTCCTTCCTATTCTATTGTTTTGATTTGAAGCGTTAAGTCCGGTTTGGTGTGCGCGATCATTGTTGCAATCGCCAGTCGATTGGCCGGTTTCGGCTTGAAAAAATACATAGTGTGCCAATTGCATCTAAAAAATTGGCGATTTAAACTTCCGGCGACCGAATCTGTAACAAGAGTGCAACTCAGCTACAGTCGACGTTAACTCGAAATTAAAGACTGCCGAATAAGAGTTTTACTGCTCGCGATAGCTCTGCCGAGGGGTGCGGTTGGCCGGTGGGTCCATGATGGACGCTGGTAAACGGTGCCGGGGGTTAAGAAGTTCGCGTTCACTGGCGTAGGGATCAGAGCCGCTTTGGCTCTGGGCGCATGATGCCCTCCTTTTGCGCTGGCTCGTCCGAGCCATGTTTAGTTTGACCCAATTTTGTTCCGACAGGAAACCCGGATCGTCGATGCCGACGACGCCGTGTGGCTCGCTGAGTGCGGCTATACGCGTCCGACCGACGGGGCGGGATGATGTCTTTTGATCAGCTAACGCGAGGGGCGCTCGTCCATGACTTCCATTGTTTCTTCTCTGACCGTCAATCAGATCCGGGCGCTGTCGACGACCGCGATCGCAAATCTTTCATCCGATGACGTGGCGCAGCTCACGACAACGCAGATCAAGGCCCTGAGCTCGACGCAGCTTGGCGCTATCGAAACCCAGGACTTCGTTGCTCTGACATCCCAGCAGATGAGCGCCGTAACGGCGACCGCGCTGGTTGGTCTCAAGCTCGAACAGCTGGCCGTTCTTTCCACGGCGCAGCTCGGCGGTCTCTCGACCACCCAGGTCGCCGCTCTCTCCACCACCGAAGTTGCAAACCTCAGCTCCGAACTGATCGGCGCTCTCTCGACCGGCCAGGTCGCTGCCCTTACCTCCAAGCAGATCGCTGCCATGGGTACGGAAGACGTCGCGGCCTTCACGACCGGCCAGATCGCCGTCCTGAAGACCACGCAGGTCGGCGCTCTCAGCTCCGCGCAGATCGCCAATCTCTCCACCGACCAGGTCGCCGCGCTGACCTCCTCGCAGGCCGCAGCGCTGACTTCGGTTCAGCTCGGCGCCATCTCTTCCGACGGTATCGCGCTGTTCTCGACCGACGAGATCGCAGCCATCAGCACGAAGGCTCTTGGCGGCCTCACCACCGATAGCATGGCGGCGCTCACCAGCGACCAGGTTATCGCCCTCAAGACCGGCCAGATCGCCCTGCTCAGCAGCGCCCAGTTCGGCGCGCTCAGCTCCGAGCAGGTCGGCGTTCTCACAGGCTCGCAGATCGGCGCTCTCGGCTCCAAGCAGCTTGCCTCGCTCTCCACCGACGTCATCGCATCGCTCTCCACCGACCAGATCGTCGCGCTGAAGACGACGCAGGTCGCAGCTCTCACCACCGATCAGCTCGCAGCGCTCGACGCCAACCAGGTCGGCGCCTTCAGCTCCAGCCAGACCGCAGCGCTTTCTTCCGCGCAGTTCGGCGCGCTCACCACCGAAGACATCGCGACCTTCACCACCGACGAGATCGCCGCCATCAGCACCAAGACGCTGGCCGGCCTCTCGACCGCGACGCTCGCGGCCCTCGACACCACCCAGTTCGCAGCCCTGAAGTCCAGCCAGATTGCCCTGCTGACCACGTCGCAGGTCGCATCGCTGGGTTCCGAAAAGGTCGCTGCGCTGAAGAGCGACCAGGTCGTCGCCCTGACGTCGAAGCAGCTTGCAGCTCTCACCACCGATGATGTCGCCGCTCTCAGCACCGACAACGTCGCCATCATGAAGACCGCGCAGATCGCGGCTCTGAGCAACGGCCAGATCGCGGCCATGTCTTCCGAGCAGATTTCGGCGCTCACCGGCGCACAGATCGGCGCAATGAGTTCGTCCGAGCTCGCCGCTCTCTCGACCGACGACATCGCGACCTTCACGACCGATGAAATCGCAGCAATCAGCACCAAGGCTCTTTCCGGCCTTTCGACCGACGTGATCGCTTCCCTTAAGAGCGATCAGGCTATCGCCCTCAAGACGAGCCAGGTTGCGCTGCTCAGCACCGCCCAGATCGCATCGCTCACCACCGACAACGTCGCGCTTCTCACCAGCGACCAGGTCGGCGCCCTGAACTCCAAGCAGATCGGCGCACTCAGCGCAGACGAGATCGGCGCGCTCACGACCGACAACGTCGCGATCTTGAAGACCGCGCAGGTCGCGGCCCTCAGCTCGGCGCAGATCACCGCGATGTCGTCTGACCAGGTCAAGGCTCTGACCAGCTCTCAGATCGGCGTCCTCAGCTCCGCACAGCTCGGCGCGATATCGACAGATGGTGTCTATTCCTTCACCACGGATGAAATCGCAGCGATCAGCTCCAAGGCTCTCACGGGTCTGACCACCAACGACGTTGCTGCTCTCAGCAGCGACCAGATCGTTGCGCTGAAGTCGAGCCAGATCGCCCTCCTGAGCAGCGCTCAGCTCGGTGCCATCTCCACCGACAACATTGCTCTCCTGAAGAGCGACCAGGTCGTCGCCCTGACCTCCAAGCAGCTCTCCGGCCTCTCCAGCGACGCCGTTGCCGCTCTTTCCACCGACAACGTCGCAGTTTTGAAGACGGCGCAGATCGCCGCCCTGACGACGGCGCAGATCGGCTTCCTGTCCACCGACCAGGTCAAGGCTCTGACGAGCGGCCAGGTCGGCGCCCTGACGGCCGGCCAGATCGGCGCGATGTCCAGCGACGACATCAAGACGTTCACGACCGACGAAGTCGGCGCGATCAGCACGAAGGCCATCGCACAGCTCTCCACCGACAGCCTCGCTGCCCTGGATAGCGATCAGGTCAAGGCTCTGAAGTCGACCCAGGTCGCGCTTCTGACCACCGCCCAGGTCGCATCGCTTACGACGGACCAGGTCGCAGTTCTCGGCAGCGACCAGGTCGGCGCCCTGAACTCCAAGCAGATTGCAGCTCTCTCCACGGATGAACTCGCGGCCCTCACGACCGACAACGTCGCCATCCTGAAGACGGCACAGATCGCGGCGCTGAGCAGCCTGCAGATCGACGCTCTGACATCCGATCAGGTGACCGCTCTGACCAGCACCCAGGTCGGTGTCCTGTCCTCCGGCCAGCTCAGCGCGCTTTCGAGCGACGATATCCTGAGCTTCAGCACCGATGAAATCGCTGCGATCAGCACGAAGTCGCTTTCGGGCCTCTCCACGAATGCCGTCAACGCTCTCGGCAGCGACCAGGTCGTTGCCCTGAAGTCGAGCCAGATCGCTGCGCTGGGCACCATCCAGCTGAACGCGCTGACGACGGACAACATCACCAAGCTGCTGAGCGACCAGATCCTGGCGCTGAGCACCAGCCAGCTTGCCTCGCTGTCGACCGATGAGGTTGCCGCGATCTCGACCGATAATGTCGGTATCTTGAAGAGCACGCAGGTTGCCGCCCTGACGACGGCGCAGATCGACGCCATGTCGACCGATCAGGTCAAGGCACTGACGACCGGTCAGGTCGCGGTTCTGACGGCCAGCCAGATCGGCGCAATGTCGAGCGATGATATCGTGACGTTCTCGACCGACGAAGTCGGCGCGATCAGCACGAAGGCCATCGCACAGCTCTCCACCGACAGCCTTGCTGCGCTCGACACGGCTCAGTTCGCCGCTCTGAAGTCGAGCCAGGTCGCGCTGCTCACCACCAGCCAGGTCGCATCGCTTTCGACCGACAAGATGGCCGCCATCGGCAGTGACCAGCTTGGCGCCATGAGCTCCAGGCAGATCGCGGCCCTGACCACGGATGACATCGCTGTCCTCTCCACCGATAACGTCGCCCTGCTGAAGACCGGCCAGATCGCGGCCCTGACCACGGACCAGCTGAACGCGCTGACATCCGATCAGGTCACCGCGCTGACCGCCACTCAGATCGGTTCGATGTCCTCGGGCCAGCTCGCGGTCATGACCACCGACGACATCACGTCGTTCTCGACCGATGAAATCGCGGCGATCAGCACGAAGGCGCTTGCCGGTCTGAGCACCGCCGACGTCAACGCGCTCAGCAGCGATCAGGTCAAGGCGCTTACGTCGAGCCAGATCGCTCTGCTCAGCACGGCTCAGGTTGCCGCGCTGACGACCGACAACGTCGCGCTTCTATCCAGCGATCAGGTCGGCGCACTGAAGTCGAACCAGATCGCGGCACTGTCCACGGACGAGGTCGCGGCTCTCAGCACCGACAACATCGCCCTGCTGTCGTCGGGCCAGGTTTCCGCTCTGAACAACACGCAGATCGGCGCCATGTCCTCCGACCAGATCAAGGCTCTGACCAGCGCTCAGGTGGGTGTCCTCACGGCAGACGAGTTCGCCGCAATGTCCACCGATGACATCGCGACCTTCTCGACCGACGAAATCGCGGCGATCAACACCAAGATCATCGCGGCTCTGTCGACCGACACGCTCGAAGCACTGGGCACGGATCAGTTCGCTGCACTGACCACCGGCCAGGTGGCACTGCTGAGCACCTCGCAGATCGCGTCGCTGACGACCGACAAGGCAGGTGCGCTCAGCAGCGACCAGATCGGCGCTCTGACCGCGAAGCAGATCGCGGCAATCAGCACGGCTGACGTAGCGGTTCTGTCCACCGACAACGTGGCGCTGCTGAAGACCGCCCAGGTCGCAGCCCTCACGACCGCGCAGATCACGGCGATGTCGTCCGATCAGATCAAGGCTCTGACCAGCGATCAGATCGGTGTGCTCTCGTCGGCCCAGCTCGGCGTGATGTCGACCGATGGTGTCTCGGCCTTCTCGACAGACGAGATTGCCGCGATCAGCACCAAGGCGCTGACCGGTCTCACCACCGACGACATCAAGGTGCTGAGCAGCGATCAGGTCAAGGCTCTGAAGACCGGCCAGATTGCCCTGCTGACGACCAGCCAGCTCGGTGCGATCACGACCGACAACATCGCTCTGCTGTCGTCCGATCAGGTCGGCGCGCTGACGTCGCTCCAGGTCAAGGGTCTGACCACGGACGAAGTCGCGGCTCTGACCACCGACAACGTCGCCGTGCTCAAGACGGGCCAGGTCGCATCCTTGACCACGGACCAGATCACCGCCATGACGTCGGATCAGGTCAAGGCACTGACGAGCGGTCAGGTCGCGGTTCTCACCGCCGCCCAGATCGGCGCCATGGACACGGACGACATCTCTTCGTTCTCCACCGACGAGATTGCGGCCATCAGCACCAAGGCTATCGTTGAACTCTCCTCGGCCAGCATCGAGGCAATGAGCACCGATCAGTTCAAGGCTCTGACGACGAACCAGATCGCGCTTCTGACCACCAGCCAGATCGCCTCGCTGTCGACCGACAAGATGGTCGCCATGAGCTCCGATCAGCTCGGTGTGCTGACTGCCAAGCAGGTTGCGGCGCTCAGCACCGACGATGTCGCGGTCCTGACCACGGATCAGGTCGCTGGCCTGAAGACCGGCCAGGTGGCTTCGCTGACGACGGCCCAGATCGATGCGATGACCTCTACGCAGGTTCAAGCCTTCACGAGCAGCCAGATTGCGGTGATGAGCTCGGCGGAGATCGGCGCAATGTCCAGCGAGGATATCGCGACCTTCTCGACCGACGAAATCGCGGCGATCAGCAACAAGGCTCTGGCCGGACTTGCTACCGAAGACATCGCGGCCATGAACAGCGACCAGCTGGTTGCCTTCACCTCGACCCAGGTCCCGGCCCTGAACGATGACCAGGTCAACGCGATCATCGCAGCCTACGCAGCGCTGAACCCGTAAGCCGGAACCAAACCGAAATAAGAACGCCGCCCGATCATCTCGGGCGGCGTTTTTCGTTTCGGGAGGGTGACCGAACAGCCTTGCCAGCAGGCGTTCCACGCCTTGTTGACGGTCATTCAGCCAGCCCGACGCAAGGTCTATCCGATAGCAAGAAGCCCGACGCTTTCGTGCGTCTGTTGACACCCGGCCATCCGGCCGCCTTGCCGTAGGACGTCCATGAACGCGAACACCGCAATTGCATCGAGCCAAGTCTCTCCAATCACGAATGTTTTGGAGCAGGCACGTCATCAACGCCTGTCGCTCGGCGACCTGATCGCCATTGCGGAAGGTCTTGCGAATGCCGACCAACGGCCGCAGGCAGCGGAGCTCTACAAGACGTGGATCGCGTTCAACGACAACAATCCGCTGCTGCATCTTGCCTATTTCAACTATTCCGTGGTGTCGCGTCAGGCTGGCGACATGGCCGGTGCGATCAGCGCGCTGCGTGCCTGCCTGAAGATCGATCCGCGTTTCGGCCCGGCTCATATCAATCTCGGCCGGGCGCTCGAGGATTGCGGTCTCGGCCACCAGGCCGTCGAGCAGTGGCGCGCCTACGTCGAGACGACCGCCGACATCACCAGCGAGCGCATCGAGCATCGTTTGATGACGCTGCAGCATATCGGCCGCGTGCTTGAAGGCGGCAACGTGCTGGAAGCTGCGGAAACCACGCTGTGGCAGGCGATCGAGCTGCAGCCGAACCGGCCGGAAGCCGGCCAGCACTGGACGTCGCTGCGGCAGCGGCAGTGCAAGTGGCCGATCCTGACGCCGTCGATTCATGTCAGCGCGCGCCAGCTGCTCGACGCGATGTCGACGCTGACGCTCTCCTGCTATGCCGACGATCCCCTCTACCAGCTGGCCAAGGCCTATCGCTACAACAAGACGCTCGTCGGTCGCCCGAACCTTTCGGCATTCCCGCGCAAGCCCGCGCGCATGAAGACCGGCACCGGCCAACGCCTGCGCGTCGGCTATGTGTCGTCGGATCTGCGCGATCACGCCGTGGGCTTCGCGCTCAGCGAAGTGCTGGAACTGCACGACAAGACGACAGTCGAGATCTTCGGCTATTATTGCGGCGAGCCGCGCACCAATGACGCGACGCAGGAGCGCATCAAGGCTGCCGTCGATGGCTGGCGCGATATCAGCGCGCTCAGCGACACCGATGCCGCCAATCTCATCCGCAACGACCAGATCGATATCCTGATCGACGTCAACGGCTATACCAAACATGCCCGCACGAAGCTGTTCGCGTATCGTCCGGCACCCGTGATCGTCAATTTCTGCGGCTATCCCGGTTCGATGGGCAGCCCGGTGCACCAGTACATGATCGCCGACGAGACGATCGTGCCGGTCGAAAACGAGATCTATTACACCGAGAAGGTTCTGCGGATCGCCTGCAACCAGCCGATCGACCGCAAGCGCCAGATCGCCGCGCAGCCGACGCGCACGCAGGCGGGCCTGCCCGAAGATGCCTTCGTCTTCGCCTGCTTCAACGGCATGCAGAAGATCAGCGAGCCGTGCTTCGCGCGCTGGATGACGATCCTGGCTGCGACGCCTGGCAGCGTGCTCTGGCTGCTCGCGGCCGACGATGCCGTGAACGACCGCTTGGTTCAGGCTGCCGTGAAGGCCGGCATCGCCGCCGAGCGCATCATCTTCGCGCCGAAGGCACCGAATGCGCATCACCTGGCGCGCATCGGGCTGGCTGACCTCTTCCTCGATACGTTCCCCTATGGCGCGCATTCGACCGCTGGAGACGCCATCACCATGGGTCTGCCGGTGCTCACCGTTCCGGGCAAGAGCTTCGCATCGCGCTTCTGCAACAGCATCGTGGCTGCTGCCGGCGTGCCGGAACTCGCCTGCAGCGGGCCGGACGATTACGTCGCGCGGGCGATCGGCTTCGCCAAGGACCGCGCGAGCCTGGCCGCCATCCGCCAATCCCTGAAGGACAAGCGCGAAGGCAGCGCGCTGCGCGATATTCCGGGTCTCGCTCGCCGCCTGGAGCAATTGTTCTGGCAGATGCAGGGCGAAGCCGAGCGCGGCGAGACGCCGACGCCTGATCTCAGCAACCTCGACGCCTATTACGAGATCGGCGCCGAGCTCGTGCAGACGCTCGGTGAGTTCGAGGATGATGCGAGCTATCGCC
This sequence comes from Hyphomicrobiales bacterium, assembly GCA_900472605.1. GTDB lineage: Bacteria > Pseudomonadota > Alphaproteobacteria > Rhizobiales > Rhizobiaceae > Rhizobium. The sequence goes on from UCJD01000029.1 coordinate 56,231, forward strand.
GCCACTATCGCGAGAAGCTGGCGCAGTGGAACGACTACGCGCCGCTCGCTATCGATACGCGCCTGTGGACGGAGCCGACCGCTTAACGGCGGGCCATCGCTTAAGGGGTTTCGATGCCGGCCTGGCCGGCCCACTTGCCGCAAGGCCGCAGGGAACGGGTGCTTTAGAGAATGCAGGGGAATGGAAAGATCGTGATCGTCGGCGCCGGACTGTCGGGCGCCGTGATCGGGCGGGAGCTTGCGTTGGCGGGGCACAAGGTGGAGATCCTTGATGCCCGCGACCATATCGCCGGCAACTGCCACACCGAGCGCGATGCCGATACCGGCGTGATGGTGCATGTCTACGGACCGCACATCTTCCATACCGACGATGCCGAGGTCTGGGACTACGTCAACGGCTTCCAGACCTTCATGCCCTACAAGAACCGGGTGAAGACGACGAGCCAGAGCCAGGTCTATTCGCTGCCGGTCAATCTGCACACGATCAACCAGTTCTTCGGCAAGACCTTGCGTCCCGACGAGGCGCGCGCGTTCATCGAGGAGCAGGCCGACAAGACGATCACGGACCCGCAGACCTTCGAAGAGCAGGCCATGCGCTTCGTCGGCAAGGATCTCTACGAGGCCTTCTTCAAGGGTTATACCGAGAAGCAGTGGGGCTGCTCGCCAACCGAGCTGCCCGCCTCGATCCTGAAGCGGCTGCCGGTGCGCTTCAACTACGACGACAACTATTTCTTCCATAAATTCCAGGGCATGCCCGAGAACGGCTACACCGACATGATCGGCCGCATTCTCGACCATCCCAACATCAGCGTGAAATTGAACACGCGGTTCGACCGCGCCGAGCATGCGGATGCTGGTCACGTCTTCTATTCCGGCCAGCTCGATGGCTATTTCGACTACGAAGCCGGGCGGCTGGGTTACCGGACGCTGGACTTCGAGCGCTTCAGCTATGATGGCGACTATCAGGGCTGCGCGGTCATGAACTACGGCGATGCCTCGGTGCCGTTTACCCGCATCACCGAGCACAAGCATTTCTCCCCCTGGGAGGAACATCAGGGTTCGGTCTGCTACCGCGAATTGTCTCGCGCCTGCGGCCCCGACGATATTCCCTACTATCCAATCCGGATGGTCGAGGAGAAGGAACAGCTGGCGCAATATGTTACGCGTGCCGAGAAGGAGGAGGGGGTCACCTTCGTCGGCCGCCTTGGCACCTATCGCTATCTCGACATGGACGTGACGATCCGCGAGGCGCTCGACACGGCGCGGCTCTATCTCTCGACGCTGTCGGAGAGCGCCCGCATGCCGGCCTTCCTGCACCGTCCGGTCTGACCGCGTATCGCTCTTCGCTTCGGTTGTTTTCAAGGCGCTGGCTGTGAGGCCGGCGCTTTTTTCGTTTTCGGCATCCTGTGTGTAACAAAACCGCCGTCCCGCTCGTAGATGCTTTCAGACAACGCGAACGCCACTTGAGGAGACCTGGAGATGCTGAACAGACGTCGCCTACTTTTGAGCGCAGGCCTTGCCGCGATCGGCCTGCCGCTTGTGCTTGGGCGCTCGAAGAGCGCTGCCGCCGAAACCTTTGCCGTCAATCACAGCGATGCCGAATGGCGCAACATGCTGACGGCGGATCAGTATGATGTTCTGCGCCACGAGGGGACCGAGCGACCCTTCACCAGCGCGCTGCTGCACGAGGAGCGCAAGGGCAATTTCGCCTGCGCGGGCTGCGAGCAGGATGCGTTCTCCTCGGCAACCAAGTTCGACAGCGGCACCGGGTGGCCGAGCTTCTGGGCGCCACTCGACAGGCAGGTCGTCGGCACCACGCGCGACACGCAGTTCGGCATGGTGCGCGAGGCGGTGCATTGCAGCCGCTGCGGCGGCCATCTCGGCCATGTGTTCGACGACGGACCGAAGCCGACCGGTCTGCGTTATTGCCTCAATGGCGTTGCCTTGACCTTCCATCCGGCTGAGAGGAAAGCATCATGAACAGTTACAGACTATCCAGAACGCCGCGTCCGATCCGCGCCATCGCTTTCGGTGTCGCCATCGCGCTGGCGGGTGGGGTGGCGTTGCAGCTCACGCCATCCATGGCGAAGGAAGTGCATGTCATCCCGCCGCCCGCTGTCGACGAACCGGCGGCAAGCGGCCGCGAAACGGCGACCTTCGCCGGGGGATGTTTCTGGGGCGTGCAGGGTGTGTTCCAGCACGTCAAGGGCGTGATCAGCGCGACGTCGGGCTATGCCGGCGGGGCGAAGGGCACGGCGCAGTACGAGACCGTCAGCGGCGGCGATACCGGCCATGCCGAGTCCGTCAAGGTGGTGTTCGACCCGAAGACGGTCAGCTACGGCCGGTTGCTGCAGATCTATTTCTCGGTCGCGCACGACCCGACGCAGCTGAACCGGCAGGGACCGGATACCGGCACGCAGTATCGCTCGGCGATCTTCCCCGGGAATGACGAACAGGCCAAGGTGGCGAAGGCCTATATAGAGCAGCTCGACCATGCCAAGGTTTTCGACGGTGCGATCGTGACGAAGATCGAGCCGGGCAAGAGTTTCTATGCCGCGGAGGGGTATCATCAGGACTTCCTGACGAACAATCCAACCTACCCCTACATCGTCATCAACGACCTACCGAAGGTCGCCGCGCTGAAGCAGCTATTCCCTGGGGATTATGGCGAGAAGCCGGTGCTGGTGGCGGCCTCCGGGTCCAACTGAACATCGCCTCAATCAAGCAGCAAGCGCCCGCCCGGTTTCGAGCGGGCGTTTTTCTTTGTATCGATCGATCTTATCACCTCATTATACCTGAGTGAAAAATTCCACAAATATCGCGATTTATGCGGAAAATATCGCGCCGCAGTTTGAACATGTGCAAAATAATTCTCAATTATGGCGCAAATCGAACGGGTTTAAGCGCCCCAGTCCTTGTCACTCGGCTCCGGCGGGCGTACGGCGCTAGCGTCAAATTGCCCTGCGCTGAATTGACGCTTCAGCAACACTCGGTGGCTGCCTCCCACAGCCACAAAGGAGCCAATCATGAGAGACCTCCCGGGCCTGCCGTCCCGCCGAAGCTTCCTGAAAGCTTCCGCGGCGACCGCGGCTATTGCCGGTATCGCCGTTGGAGCGAAAGCCGAACAGAAACCCGAACCCGTCGCGCTCACCGAATACAAGCCGGACTGTCTTCAGCCCACGGAGTGGGCCTTCGTCATGGCTGCGGTCGCCAGACTGATTCCGTCGGAGGGCGATGGCCCCGGCGCGATCGAGACGCGCGTTCCCGTTTTCATCGACAAGCAGCTCGCCGGCGATTACGGCAAGGCGTCCGACTGGTACATGGTCGGTCCTTATGAGCCGGCAGCAAGCCCGCTGCGCGGCTGGCAGACCCCGCTCGCCCCGCTGGAAATCTACCAGCAGGCGATCCCCCTGTTCGACGAGTGGTGCAAGACAACCCACGGCAAGATCTTCGCAGAGCTTGATGCCGAAACCCAGGACAAGGCGCTCACCTCGCTCCAGAAGGACGAGATGAAGATCAAGCCGGAACTGCGCGAATTCTTCGGCATCCTGCTTGCCAACTCCAAGGAAGGCTACTTCTCCGACCCGATGTATGGCGGCAACCACGGCATGGCTGCCTGGAAGTATATCGGCTTCCCGGGCGCGCGCGGCTCCTACAAGGAATGGGTCGGCAAGCATAACGTCAAGTATCCGCTTGGCCCCGTCTCGATCTCCGGCGAAAGGGGCTAACGGTCATGGCACGTACAGAAAAGAAAAAAGACGTCGTTCTCGTCGGCTTCGGCTGGACCGGCGCGATCATGGGCATCGAGCTTGCCAATGAAGGCCTCGAGGTTCTGGCGCTGGAACGCGGTCACGATCAGGCGACCGTTCCCGACTTCCAGTACCCGAACATGATCGACGAGCTGAAATACGGCATCCGTTACGGCATGATGGAAAAGCCGGCGAACACGACCGTTACCATCCGCCGTTCGCTGGATGAGACCGCGCTGCCTTACCGCAGCCTCGGCACCTTCCTGCTCGGCACCGGCGTCGGTGGCGCCGGCACGCACTGGAACGGCCTCAACTGGCGCCCGATGCAGTCGGAATATCGCCTGAAGTCCTACGTGACCGAGAAATTCGGCGCGGGCGTCATGACGGAAGACATGACGATCCAGGACTATCCGATGACCTACGACGAGCTCGAGCCGCATTTCGACCGCTTCGAGAAGGTCGCCGGCATTTCCGGCCAGGCCGGCAACGTCAACGGCAAGATCGTCGAGGGCGGCAACCCGTTCGAGGCGCCGCGGTCGGACGATTATCCGATGCCGGCGATGCCGTCGACCTGGGATGGCGTCAAGTTCCGCGATGCGGCGAAGGCTGCGGGCTATCACCCGTTCCCGAGCCCTGGTGGCATTGCCTCCAAGGATTATGTCAACGAATACAACATGCAGATGGGCCCGTGTAACCATTGCGGTTTCTGCGAGCGCTACGGCTGCTACAACTATTCGAAGTCCTCTCCGCAGACGGCAATCATCGACGCCTTGAAGCGCAAGAAGAACTTCGAATACCGCGTCAACTCGGAAGTGCTGCGCGTCGAAAAGGCGGAAGACGGCAAGACCGCGACCGGCGTCACCTATTTCGACCACAAGACGGGCGAAGAGGTCTTCCAGCCGGCCGATCTGGTCATCCTGACCGCATTTGCGCTGAACAACGTGCATCTGATGCTGGTGTCCGGTATCGGCCAGCCTTACGACCCCAACACCAATGAAGGTGTCGTCGGCCGCAACTACGCCTACCAGATCACCGGCGGCTACACGCTGTTCTTCAAGGACGAGGACTTCAACCCCTTCATCGGCACAGGCGCCAACGGCTTCTGCATCGACGATTTCGGTATGGACAATATCGATTTCGCCAAGGAAGGCTTTGTCGGCGGCGCCTATTGGCGTGCCGGGCAGACCAACGGTCAGCCGGGCCACACCATGCCGCTGCCGGCAGGTACCCCAAGCTGGGGCGCAGGCTGGAAGAAGGGTATCGGCGAGTGGTACGGCCATGCGATGAACATCGGCGCCCACGGCTCCGTCATGTCCTACCGCGGCCACTATCTCGACCTTGACCCGACCTACAAGGACCGCCACGGCCGTCCGATGCTGCGCATGACCTACAACTGGCATCCGAACGAAATCCGCCAGACGCAGTTCATGAAGCAGAAGATGGAACCGCTCGCCAAGTCGATGAACCCGACCACCATGCAGGAAGGTTTCAAGAAGGAAGGCGCGATGTTCGACGTGCGTCCTTACCAGACCACCCACAACACGGGCGGCACGGTCACCGGCGACGATCCGAAGACGTCTGTTCTCAACCGTTACCTGCAGTCCTGGGATTGCCATAACGTCTTCGTCATGGGCGCCAACACCTTCCCGCAGAACACGCAGTATAACCCGACCGGCATGGTCGGCGGTCTGGCCTACTGGGCGGCGCACCACATCCGCAAGGATTACCTGCCCAACCCGCGGCCGCTGGCATAAGGAGAACAGAGATGAAGACCTTTCTCCGCATCATTGGAACGCTGGTCGTTCTGGGCGTTATCGCCCTTGTTGCCTTCATCTTCGTGCCGGTGCAGCGTACCGGCCCGACCGCTCAGCTCGCTGCAGACTTCAAGCCGGCCAAGGGGCAGGGTGAATATGTCATGCGCGCTTCGGATTGCATGGCCTGCCACACCAGCGAGGGCGGCAAGCCTTTCGCCGGCGGCCGCGCCATCCAGAGCCCGATGGGCACGATCTGGACCACCAACATCACGCCCGACAAGGACACCGGCATCGGCAACTGGACGCTCGCCGATTTCCGCGCTGCCCTCTACGACGGCGTGACGCCAAACGGTACACATCTCTATCCGGCCATGCCGTACGAGAACTACCGCAAGCTGTCGGAAGAAGATGTCGTGGCGCTCTACGACTACTTCATGCATCAGGTCGAACCTGTCTCGAACAAGGTAGAGGAAACCAAGCTCGCCTTTCCGTTCAACATGCGCTTCGGTCTCCGGGCATGGAACTGGCTCGCTGCCAGCTACGCGGCCGGCTTCAAGCCTGAAGAGAGTGAGGACGAGCAGTTCAACCGCGGCAAGTATCTTGTCGAGGGTGCCGGCCACTGTGCGGCCTGCCACAGCCCGCGCAACCTGTTCATGGCGCAGGACGGCATCGACAACACGTCGAAGGCCTTCCTTTCCGGCGGCGAGATCGACGGCTTCACGGCTCCCGATCTTCGCGGCCCGGCAAGCGGTCCGCAGACTTGGAGCACCGAACAGCTGGCGGCTTATCTCTCGACCGCTCGCAATGCGCACTCGTCGGCAACCGGCGAAATGATGCTCGTCGTTCGTGACTCGTTGCAGTACATGACGCATGAGGACAACCTCGCCATCGCCACCTATCTGAAGAAGATCGGCAGTGGTGGTGCGGCTGCTGCGCCCGAAAAGGCGGAGGTAACGGCTACCGAGACGCTGCTGTCTGACGCAAAGCCCGACATGCCGCTCGGCCCGCGTCTCTATCTCGACAACTGCGCTGCCTGCCACATGGTAAGCGGCAAGGGCGCCGGCGAGACCTTCCCGCAGCTTGATGGCAACTCGCTGGTTGCTGCCAAGTCGCCGAAGGGCCTGATCAGCGTGATCCTGCACGGCGCGGAATTGCCGTCGACGCCGGATCGGCCGATGAAGCTTCGCATGCAGGGCTATGAGAACCGTCTCTCCGACGATGAGGTGGCTGCACTTGCGACCTTCCTGCGCGACGGCTGGCACAACAAGGCTGCTGCGGTCTCGGCTGCCGAGGTGACTGCGGTTCGCGGCGAGAAGCACTAACGCCTAGCTGGCCTGGACATGGAACAGCCCGCGAGATTGGATCTCGCGGGCTGTTTTTGTTTGTGGGTCTCTGAGAGGTTTCAAACTGATCACCCCTTATCCCGGCCTTGTGCCGGGATCCAATCAGGTGCGCGGCTTCAGGTTCTCCGGGTCGTAGATCGGCTTGTAGCCGACGCTGACCACTTCGACCGGGTAGGTCTCGGCGAAATACTCGACGTTGAGCTTGCGGCCGACCTGGCAGTATTCCTGCGGCAGGTAGGCGAGCGCGATGTTCTTGCCGACCGTCGGGCCGTAAGCGACGGATGTCGTGTAGGAGATGCGGCCGAGGCTGTCGACCAGCGTCTTGCCGGTATCAGGGTCCATGACCGGCATGGAGCCGACGGGGTAGCGCTTGACGCCCTTGCTGTCGGTATTCTCCGTCATGACGAGGGTGCAGAGCATGGCCGGCTGGTGGTCGCGGGCCTTGTATTCCAGATGCTTTGCCTTGCCGCGGAAGTCGGCTTCCTTGACCTTTGGGCGGGCGAGGTCCGCTTCCAGAAGGTTATACTGGGTGAGCAGGTCGCCGTTCTGCAGGCGCAGCGACTTTTCCATGCGGCGCGAGTTGGCGTAGGTCTCGACGCCGAAGGGCATGACGCCGGTGGCGCGCAGCGCATCCCAGACGGCGAGGCCGTCCTCGTACTTCATGTGCAGTTCCCAGCCCTGCTCGCCGACATAGGAGATGCGGAAGGCGGTGACCGTCTTGCCCGCGATCTCGATCGGCTTGATGGCCGCGAAGGCGAAGTTTTCGGGATCGAGCGCTGCCGGATCGGCGACCACCTTCTTCAGCGTGTCGCGGGCGTTCGGGCCCCAGATGCCGATCGTGATGAACTTTTCCGAGACGTCGGATATCGTCACGTCGAGGCCGCGATCCTCGGCCACGCGCTTCATGTAGTGGAAGTCGCGCGGGCCGGCATCGGCGCCGTTGATGAGACGGCAGCGGTCGGCCATGCGAATGACGGTGAAGTCGGCGCGCACCATGCCTTCGTCGTCGAGGAAGTGGGTGTAGATACCCTTGCCGATGTTGCCGTCGCCGCCGATCTTGGCGGCGCATAGCCACTCGAGCAGATCGACATGGCCAGGGCCTTCGATATCGACCATGTGGAAGTGGCTGAGGTTGACGATGCCGCAATCCTCGCTCATCGCCAGATGCTCGGCGTTGGAGACGCGCCAGAAGTGGCGGTTGTCCCACTCGTTCTCGCGGACCGGAACGCGGTCGGCGTATTTCTCCAGCAGATGCTCGTTGGCCTTGTAGCCGTGGGCGCGTTCCCAGCCGCCGAGCTCCATGAAGTAGCCGCCGAGCTCCTTTTCGCGCTCGTAGAAGGGCGAGCGCTTGGCGTTGCGGCCCGACGCGTAGGGTTCGCGGGTGTGGACGGCAGGGAAGTAGATCTTTTGGGCGGCCTCGTAGCAACGGCCGGCGATGAAATCCTCGGTCAGCTGGTGCGGGTAGAAGCGGGCATAGTCGATCGAGTTGTGGTCGATCTCGGTGCGGCCGTCGGTCATCCAGTCGGCGATCAGCTTGCCGTAGCCGGGGCCGTCCTTGACCCAGATGGCGACGCAATACCAGAGGCCGCGCACCTTCTGGCTCTCGCCGCAGGAGGCGCCACCACCGGCCGAGACCTGCAACAGGCCGTTGAAGGAGTGGCCTTCGTTGTAGCCGAGCTCGCCGAGGATCGGCGTCAGTTCCATGGCACGCTCGAGCGGCTCGATGATCTGTTCCATCTCGAGATCGCGCTGCGAAGGCGAGAGGCGCGCCTCGTGCTTTTCCAGGAGTTCGCGCGGGTGGCACATGCGGGGATTGGTGGTCTCGTAGTAGCCCCACTCGATCTGGCCGCCCTCGGTGGTCTTCGGGTCACCTGTGTCGCGCATATAGGCGGAGTTGCCCTGGTCGCGCAGCAGCGGGTAGCCGATTTCCTTGCCCGTGCCTTCGAACTCGTTGTAGGGGCCGAAGAAGGTGAGGGGGTGATCGACCGGCATGACCGGCAGGTCTTCGCCAACCATTTCGGCGATCAGGCGGCCCCAGAGGCCGGCGCAGACGATGACGTGATCGGCCATGATGGTGCCGCGATGGGTGACGACGCCCTTGATGCGGCCGCCTTCGACGATCAGCGACTGGGCCGGCGTGTTGCCGAACATCTTGAGCTTGCCGGATTTCTCGGCGGCGTCGACCAGCTTGCCGGCCACGGTCTGCGAGCGCGGGATGACGAGGCCGGCGTCGGGATCGAACATGCCGCCCTGGACCTGATCTTCCTCGATCAGCGGGAACATCTCCTTGATCTCTGATGGCGAGACGTAGCGGGCGTTGGTGCCGAAGGCCTTGGCGGAGGTCAGCTTGCGCTTGATCTCTTCCATCCAGGCGTCGTCGCCGGTGCGCGCCACTTCCAGGCCGCCGATGCGGGAGTAGTGGCCCATCTTCTCGTAGAAATCGATCGAATACTGGGTGGTCCAGACCGAGAGATAGTCGTGGGAGGTGGTGTAACAGAAGTCCGAGGCATGGGCGGTGGAGCCGATGTCGGTCGGGATGCCCGACTTGTCGATACCGACGATGTCGTCCCATCCGCGCTCGATCAGATGATGGGCGATGGATGCGCCGACGATCCCCCCGAGACCGATGATGACGACCTTAGCCTGCTTAGGAAACTCTGCCATTGAGTGCGACCCTGATTGAATATTGAGATCGGATTTTAGGCATAGAAACGCGACGTGTAGAGCCTGTCTACGACATAATTATCAAACTGCACGACCACTGCCATGTGGCTTGTGGATGAAGGGCGAGGGCGGTGTCGACTTTCGCGGTGTTCAGGACGGATCCGAGCGGATGGGGCGTTCCGGCCTGTTGCGCGGTTTCCGCGACATGGTAGAATCCCTTCTAATATTCAGGCAGTTGCCTCTATTTCCGTCAACCTCGACGGGCCAGGACCGGTGATGAAGACTGCGAGTGCGCCGATGGCAAGCTACGGTGTCGAACCAGGGATACGCTTCGCGCTGCTCCTTGATGGGCGCGGTGGCTGCAGGCAGATCGACATGGATGATGTCTGCGCCTGGAAGTCCGGCGATGGCGTGATCTGGCTGCATCTGGAGCGTGATCATCCGGCGGCCGCCGAATGGGTGAACCGCAAGGGCGGTTTCGATAGCTTCGTGGCCGAAGCGCTTCTGGAGGAAGAAACGCGGCCGCGCGTCGAGCCAGTCGATGACGGATTGCTGATCATCCTTCGCGGCGTTTGCGCCACCGCTCCCGATGAGGCCGAGGAGCCCCATTCCGGGCTCGATCTTGTGCCGCTGCATCTGTGGGTCGACGGAGATCGCGTCGTTTCGCTGCGCGACAGCGGCCACTATATCACCGCGCTTCGCGATATCAGGGCGGCGCTGGAAAAGGGCAAGGGGCCGCAGCGCAGCGGCGACCTTCTGGCACTGATCGGCGAAAAGCTGGTGCGGGATCTCGAACCTGTTCTCGACGGAATGGACGAGGAGGTCGACGAGCTCGACGAGATGATCTTTCACGGCGAGGCGAGCGAGGTGCGCGAGCGGCTGAAGCTCTTGCGCCGCCGTTCGGTGCAGCTGCGTCGCTATCTGGCGCCGCAGCGCGATGCGCTGAACCGCATCGAGCATGACGACGCACCCTGGCTACTCGAACGCGACAAGCTCCGGCTGCGGGAAGTCATCGACAAGCTGATGCGCTTCATCGAATATCTCGACGCGATCCGTGATCGGACGGGCATTCTGCACGATGACCTGTCGACCGTGATCAGCGAGCGCATTGCCCGCAATTCGAACCGGCTCGCAGCGCTTGCGGCGCTGCTTCTGCCGCCAAGTGTGGTCGCCGGGCTGTTCGGCATGAATGTCGGCGGGATACCCGGGGTCAACGATACCTGGGCGTTCATCGTCATTGTCGGCTTTGTCACGGTCACGTCAATCGCGACGCTCTGGGCGCTTCGGCGGATCGGCTGGCTTTAGGCATGTGAGGGGTAGCCGGATATCAAACAAGCGTGATTCTGGCCAAGCTTCATTGACAATGCAATTTCGAGGGAAATATCACTGCTTCCACCTCTGCAGCGTGTGGCCTCTTCTATCCGTGTCCGGGCCACCTGTTGCCTTCAACCAAGGCTGAAGATCAGCATGATCGATACGCGTTTCTCCACGGCGATGCAGATCGTCGTCAGCGTTGCCGTCAATGACGAAGCCGATGTGCGCTCGACGAGCCAGTCGCTGGCGGCGGGGCTCGATACGAATGCGAGCTTCGTGCGCAAGCTGCTGCCGCCGTTGACGGAGAGCGGCATTCTCGTTTCTGCAGCAGGAAGCAAGGGCGGGATCAGGTTGGCGCGGCCAAGCAAGGAAATCCTGCTCAGCGAGATTTACGCAGCCGTGACCGGAAACAGAAAACTCTGGGCGACGCGCCACGAAATCCCGCATGCGGGTCTGGTGGGCGAGAATATCGGCGATCTCTCGGAATATCTCTGCGACCGGGCAGAGCAGGCGGTGGTCGACATGCTGGGAGCGGTCACCGTGGAGGATAGCGTGGCGGAGCTGCGTCGCCTCGATGTGGAGCGGCACAAGATCACGGCCACCGAGACACGTGCGACCGATCGGCGTCACGCCGCAGAATAATCCATTCCGCCAATAGCAAAAGGTGGCTCAGCAGGGAAACCGAACCACCTTCCGTAAACTGATCGGAGGTCAATCTGATCAGAAACACCTGATTCGGGCGCCATTCCCCGCTCACGCCGAATCAGAGTATCCGGCGTGATTGAAGCTTGGCGCCCGAAGATTATTAGAACGCGCGCTGCAGGCGGAAGAAGCCCGTCGTTACGCCATCAGCGTTGTCAACGTCGAGGTAGTTGACGGTTGCCTTGGCGTAGAGGTTGTCAACGATCTGGTAATCGACGGTTACGCCGTACTTCCAAGCGTCAACGTTAGCGAAGTCCGTGTTGCCGTTGATCGCGCCGTAGTTGCCGTAATACTGAACGGCCGGGGTGATCTTCAGCTTGTCGGTTGCCTTGATGGCGTATTCAGCAGCGAGAGCCCACTCAGACTTGCTGTAGTAGGAGTTCGGGTTGCTGGAGTAAACGCCAGCGAGACCGAGGGTGCCAGGACCGATTGCAACGGTGCCCATGGCGCGAACAGCGCCTTCTTCGTTGTCGGTGTCGTAGCCAGCGGTGATCTGGTACGTGAAGATGCCAGCCTTGCCGCCGAGGCCAACTGCGACGCCAACGTTGTTGGAGCTTTCGCCGGTCTTGTAGACGCCGTCTTCGAGTTCGTCGACCGAGACACCAGCGTAGAAGTCGCTGGTTTCATACTGGTAACGCAGCGAGTTGTGCAGGGTTACCTTCGAGCCGATGTCATCGGTTTCGCCCGAGAGACCATCGTCCCACCAGCTGTAGAACAGACCAGCGCGGATGCCAGCGATGTCGATGTAAGCGGAGTCGAGAACAGCGGACTGCGAGGAAGCGTTGTCAGCATTCGTCTGCAGAACGATTACGCCGGTGAGCGGGCCGTATTCGGTGTCGCTCTTGGCGGTGAACTGAACCTGACCGCGGGTGTACATGTCCCAGTCCGAACGGTTGGCGACAGTCGAGCCGTTGCCGGTCGTTGCGCTGGCGTTCGGGCCGCCGTTGATCTGCGTACGGATGTAGCCGCTAACCTTGAGGCAGGTTTCCGTGCCCGGGATGTAGAAGTAGCCGGTGCCGTAAGCGTCGCAAACGCGAACGTATTCTACAGCTTCCGGTTCAGCAGCGACGATAGCGTCTGCAGCCTGAGCGCCCGAGACGGCGGCGAGAGCCGCTGCCGAGCTGATGAGCATCATACGAATAGTCATAGTTGAGTCCAATCTATTTAGGATTGGGCACAGGTCACTGTTGCCGAAAACGGCCCTACCTACCCCAATTTCAAACAAGCCCTCACGGGGACGTGATGTCTCCGTGGCAGGCAAATTACATTTTGGTTTAAATGTATCAATTACAGATACAGTCATAATTCGTCATATTTGCGATGCAAAAAGACGGTGTTGCAGAAAGGCAACTTTTTCCCTGCGTGCAACGGCTTGTCGGCGGCCCGATCTAAAAAGCCGAACCATCTCAAAGCTGTATGTCGAAATGCTTATGCACGTGTTTCGTGCTGCAGTGCAATATTATGGCCGATTTAGCGCTGTCCTCGGCTCATGACACAGCGCTTACACCGGCGAATCGCTCGCCTATGAGATGACGGATCAAGGGATCCTTGACGTCGAGTTGCAGGAGGCTGCCCGATGTCGTCAGATGCTCCAGGAGCTTGCGAACGCCTTCGCTGAACAAGGAGCTCGACTGGTGTGCGTCGTCGCTCGCTAAAGTAGTGATCCCGAGAATGTGGATATCGCCGCGAACGACGATTTCGTCCGGCTTCGTCACAGTGCAGTTGCCGCCCGCCGAAGCTTCGAGATCGACGATAACGGTTCCTGCCGTCAGGAGCGTGAGCGACGCTTCGTCGATCAGAACCGGTGCGCGTCCGGTCGATCCGCCAACGCTCGATATGATCAGCTGCATTTCACGCAGCTGGCCGCCAAGTTGCTTGCGTTCGCCCGCAGCCAAAGCGTCGGGTTTCGCACCGCGCATGCGCGTGAGCGCGGGATCGATCATCACGAATTTCGCGCCCAATGCCTCGGCCCGTTCGCGGTCGTCGTCGGAGACACCGAAGAGGTGGGTGAGGGCGCCAAGGCGCTTTGCGGTCGCAACCGCCTGGAGAGCTGCCGCGCCGCTGCCGAGTGCCGCCATCTTGATCGGACGCGCGCGGGAGCCATCCATGACAAGCATGGGGTGGCCGATGCCGAGGTGGCGCGCGCCTTGGAGAACCGCGGCATGGCCGCAGATCGTTGCCTGTCGTGTCGCCACGTCCATGCTACCGGCCTCGATAACGCCTTCGAGGCGCGCGAGGTCGAGCGCAAGGCCCCTGTCTGTCGGCTCTCTGGCGTCGAGCGGTGAGCCGAGAAAGATCAGAGTGGGGGATCCGGCGAAGCTGCGCGCGTCCAGCGGCTTGCGGATGCTGACAATGAGATTGCAATCGCGTGCGATCGTCTCGCGGTTGGCCGGCTTCGCACCGGCGGCGACATAGGCCGCGTCCTCGTAGCCGGCGGCCGCGCCGCAGCCATACTCGAAGGTGATTGGGAAGCGCGCGGAAAGATAGCCGACATCCTCGGGCGTCAACGCCACGCGCCGCTCACCGGGCATAGTTTCCCGGAGCAGTCCAGCGTGGACGGGGGCGAGGTTTGGCATTCAGAACTCTGGTGGTGAAAAACGGACGGGCGCGCGGGGCCGCTATAGGGGGCTGACCTTATAGTTTTATGACAGTTTTGTAATTTTTCACCGATAGCCGCGATATATTCGCGGAGCTTGCAACCCCTGGTGAAATTCTGGTTGAGACACGTAACAGAAGTTTGCAACAATGAGGCCCTGATGGAGCAGCATTGCAAAGAGATGCGGTTTTGCGCCGCCGCATTTGGATGTAATGATCCTTGCGAAGCGCTTGGCTGCTGGAGGCATTCGTGAATTTCTATTCGGTCTATGATCAGGGATTTGTCCGTGTTGCGGCTTGCACGCCGATCTGCGAGATCGGCGATCCTGATTTCAATTCGAACGCGACGATAGAGATGGCGCGCCAGGGCCATGACAGGGGCGTCGGACTGATGGTCTTCCCGGAACTCGGGATCTCGGGCTACTCGATCGATGACCTGCTCGGCCAGGATGCGTTGCTGCGGGCGGTGGACACGGCGATTGCGGATATCGTGGCGGCGAGCCGCGGTCTGACGCCGGTTCTCCTCGTCGGCGCGCCGCTGCAGAGCGACGGCCGCCTTTATAATTGCGCCGTCGCCATTCACGCTGGCCGCATTCTGGGCGTGGTGCCAAAAATGTATCCGCCGAACTACCGCGAGTTCTATGAAAGGCGCTGGTTCGCGACAGGGCGCGATGTGCGGGGCCGCACGATCCGCGTCGGCGGAGAGATCGTGCCGTTCGGGCACGACCTTGTGTTTTCAGCCGACGATCGCCCGGATTTCGTCATTCACGTGGAGATATGCGAGGACGTCTGGGTCGCGGCGCCCCCCAGCACATATGGCGCGCTTGCGGGTGCGACAGTGCTGGTCAACCTGTCGGCAAGCAATGTCACCGTCGGCAAGGCCGAGACGCGCAAGATGCTGTGCGCCTCGCAGTCGTCGCGCTGCATCGCGGCCTATGTCTATTCGGCCGCCGGACCGGGCGAATCGACCACCGATCTCGCCTGGGACGGTCAGGCCTGCGTCTACGAACTCGGCGAGATGTTGTGTGAATCGGAGCGTTTTCCGACGACGTCGCAAATGTGCGTCGCGGACGTCGATCTGGAGCGGCTTCGGCTCGAGCGACTGCGCACCGGCACCTTCAACGAAGCAGCCGTGGTCAACCTCACGCCCGACCGCGCGTTCCGGCGCATCGGCTTCCAGTTCGACGCGCCTGCAGGGGATATCGGCTTCGAGCGTGAGGTTGCGCGGTTTCCGTTCGTGCCGGCCGATGAAAGCCGGCTGGACCAGGATTGCTACGAGACCTTCAACATCCAGGTGCAGGGCTTGATGAAGCGTCTGCGCTCGACGGGGATCAAGCGGCTTTGCTTGGGGATTTCGGGCGGGCTCGATTCCACGCATGCGCTGCTAGTGGCCGCGCGCGCCTATGACAAGCTCGGCTGGCCGCGTTCCGACATATTGTGCTTCACCATGCCGGGCTTTGCCACCGGCGACGAGACCAAGTCGAATGCCTGGGCGCTGATGCGCAGCATCGGAGTGACGGCGGAAGAGATCGACATCAAGCCGCTGGCGCTGCAGCTGCTGCGGGACCTCAAGCATCCGTTCTCCGGCGGGCAGCCGGTCTACGACGTGACCTTCGAAAACGTGCAGGCAGGCCTGCGCACCGACTTCCTGTTCCGCGCCGCCAACCAGCGCAACGCGCTGGTGCTAGGGACCGGGGACCTGTCGGAAATCGGTCTGGGCTGGTCGACATACGGGGTCGGCGACCAGATGAGCCATTATAATGTGAACGCCTCCGTGCCGAAGACGCTGATCCAGCACCTCATCCGCTGGGTCATCCGCACCGGCGATTTCGACGCCGACGCCAAGGCGACGCTGGAGCGCATCCTGGGTACGCTGATCTCGCCCGAACTCGTTCCCGCCGATGAGAACGGCGTGATGCAGAGCACCGAAGACAAGATCGGTCCCTACGATCTGCACGACTTCGCGCTGTTCTACACCACCCGCTTCGGGCTGCGTCCGTCGAAGGTCGCTTTCCTCGCCTATTCTTCCTGGAAGGATGTCGAGGCCGGCGTCTGGCCGCCGCACTTCCCGGAAGACAAGCGCCGCGCCTTCGATCTTCCCGTGATCAAGAAATGGATGGAAACGTTCCTCTTCCGCTTCTTCACGATCAGCCAGTTCAAGCGCTCGGCCTCGCCGAACGGGCCGAAGGTGACGTCGGGCGGCTCGCTTTCCCCGCGCGGAGATTGGCGCGCGCCGTCCGACGGCAATGCCCGGGTGTGGATCAAGGAGCTGAAGGCCAACGTTCCTGACGCCGCAAAATGACGGAGATGGTGGCAGCATCCTTGCCGAAGCATGCCGGTGGCACACATAAGAGAGCATGGCTTACGGAGGTATCTGCTCGTGGAGTGTGATGGTCCTGATGAACCGTTGCGTTACGAGATTCGCCGCGAGCACTCGGGGCGGTGGACGGTCGTGGATTCGATGACCGCGCTGCCGGCGGCGAGCAATGGGCGCGACCTGATCGGGCTTTCCCGGGAGGATGCGCGCGATATCGCCGACGAGCTCAACCGGAGCATTGCGCAGGGTCGTGATCCGTTGATCTGACCGGCGCAGCGCCTGCTGGAGATGCGACATGGCAGATCATGAAGATCGCCTGAACGATCAACGCCCCACAGATCAACGCTCGGCGGATCAAGCCACCGAACGGCCAGGTCGTCTGGATGATGCGGAAGAGCGCATGCTCAGCGAAGGCCGCAGGCTTTCGATGTGGGCGCTGATCGGCGCGGCGGCCTTTGTCGTTGCGATGATTGCCCTGACTTTCGCCATCTTCAAAAGCGATGGACCTGACCCGGGTGCGGCAACGTCGCCTTCAATCATAAATAGGCCGCCTTCCGAGGGGCCGTAGGGCAACACTTCGCCATATAAACTCTATAAACGATGTCATTTGTTGTCTCTTGACAGATTCAGCGCTATTCCCTGCCCCACAGGGGATCACGTGAGGAGCTTAAGGTACTCGGAAATGCTGACGAAAAAAGGAAAATACGGCCTCAAGGCATTGGTTGATCTCGCACGGCTCGCGCCCGGCGAAACTGCGTTCATCAACGATGTGGCGGCTCGCAACAATATTCCGAAAAAGTTCCTCGACACCATCCTCCTCGAACTGCGCAATGTCGGCATCCTTCGCTCTAAGAAGGGGCCGGGTGGCGGCTACTCACTGTCGAGGCCGGCATCGGAAATCAGGATCGGCCATGTGATCCGCACGCTGGACGGTCCTCTCGCACCCATCCGCTGTGCAAGCCGCACGGCGTTCGAAGCCTGCGACGACTGTTCGGATCCGGAGACCTGTCAGGTGCGCCGGTCGATGACCGATGTGCGCGATGCGATTGCCGATATCCTCGACAACATGACGCTCGAGCAGTTCGTCGCATCCGGCAACAGCAAATGGACCGAGAGCGACGAAACGGTGCCAATGTCGGTCGCCTGATCGACGGCGTTTCGAACCGCATCCCAATTTCCGATTGTTTCGCGATGAGACCTGTCCCATGACCGTCCTGTCGATTCATAGGATGCTCACTATATGGTGATGGGATGGTCCTCGCTGCGCGACTGCGCGAAGATAGCGCGTGTTTTTTAAGAAATAAGAGTGCTACTGACATTCCATTGCCCGCGTGGGCGCTGTCTTGGGTCGTGTTCGCCGCTGCCTGATGAAAGACGCGGCCCTAGCGACCTATGACATTATTCAGCATGAGGTTACCTATGCCGTCGAACTCTCGCACACGGCTCCAGCTCGATCCCGGCGATATGCCGATTTACGCGATTGGGGATATTCACGGGAGGCTCGATCTTTTGCGGCAGGCCGAGCACGCGATTTTCGACGACGCGTCGCGCCTGCCGGGGCGCAAGCTCATCATTACGCTCGGCGACTATATCGATCGCGGGCCGGCTTCGGCGCAGGTGATTTCACATCTGATGCAGCCGGTGCCTGACGATTTCGATCGCATCTGCCTGACGGGCAATCATGAAGTGATGATGCTTGATTACGTCGACGGGAAGATGTCCTACGACAGCTGGATGATGACAGGTGCGGATGCGCTTCTGCATTCCTACGGCATCGATACCAACCAGATGCCGGTGCTGTTTCGCACGGCGTCCAAGCGCGATGCGTTCATCCGCGATTCGCTGCCGAAGGCGCATATCGAATTCCTGCGCTCGCTGCCGATCATGATCGACACGCCGGCGGTGCTTTTCGTGCATGCCGGCATCGATCCGGCGCGGTCGATCGACAATCAGCAGGACGACGATCTGGTTTTCATCCGCCACCGCTTCTTCGAAAGCGATCTGCCGCTGCCGAAGCTCGTCGTTCACGGGCACACGCCGGTCGAACAGCCCGACGTGCAGGAGATGCGGCTCAACCTCGACACCGGCGCCTACCGCAGCGACAGGTTGACTGTCGCGCGGTTATGGCAGGGCGAAGTACGCCTGTTCTCCACCTGATCAGGCGTCGGCCTTGGCCGGCTCCTGGGTCTTCGGCATCTCTTCGGTGTAATAGCTCGTGTACTTGTGGCGATAGCGCTCGGTTCCGCCGAAGCTGGTGAACTTGCCGAGTTCGGCCATGTCTGTCTTGTTGAGGATGACGCCGAGGATCTTCGACTTGATCTGCGGCTCGGCGTTGAGCACATCGCGCACCAGATTGGTCGGCGTCGAACCCCATTCGGTCACGAACAGGAAGCCATCGACCTGCGGCGCGAAGGCCTTGGCGTCGATGACCGGGCCGAGCGGCGCAAGGTCGACGACGATGTAATCGAACATCTTGCGGGCGGCTTCCATCAGGTTGAACATGCCCTGCGATGCCAGAAGCTCGCTGGTATGCATCAGGTTGTCGTTATTCAGCACCGGAAGGATTGCGAGCTTGGTTGCCGGATCGACCTTGACGGCGCCGGCCCAGGGGATCTCGCCGAGGACGGCTTCGACTAGGCCGTGCTTCGGCGGCGACTTCAGCATGCGGGTGAGGCCCGGGTTGCGAAGGTCGGCGTCGATAAGCAGCGTGCGCTTGCCGCTGGAGGCGAGCAGGGCCGCGAAATTCGCCGCCGTGGTCGACTTGCCTTCGCCGGGCATGGCGGAGACGACGCCGATGACGCGGTCGGTGCGTCCCTGGAACATGACGTCGCTGGCAAGCTTGGCGTTGCGCAGGGTCTCGGCGAAGACCGAGCGCGGCGCTTCCAATACGACACGCATGATGCGTTCGAAGGTGGCGCCCTCGTCGTCCGTGTAGTCGCCGGATGCGGTGGGGAGCTGGTTCGGGTTGCGGAAGATCCGGCGCTCGCGCGGCGGCTTGCCGACCAACGGTAGGTAGCCGAGGAACTTGAGCCCGAGAATGGTGCGGACATCGCCTTCGACGCGGAAGAAGCGCTCGCGGAATTCCTGGAACACGACAAGGCCGCCGCCGGCCATCAGACCGAGAACGATCGCGAGACCGAGTGTCATCGTCCGCTTCGGGCTTGATGGCGAGACCGGGATGCCAGCTTCGGAGATCACGCGTGCCTTGGCGATCGGGAAGGACTGCTGCTGTGCGGCTTCCTCATACTTTCCGAGATAGGATTCGTAGAGCGTCTTCAGCGCAGCGGCCCGCTGTTCGAGATCGTTCAGCTGGACGATGGACTTGTCGGCTTCCGAATTCTTGCCCGTCAGATGGTCGATATTCTGGCGCAGCGACGCCTCGCGCGATTGGGCAACCTGGTATTCATTGCGGGCATTCGATGTCATCTGCTGCAGTTCCTGGAAGATCTGGCGGGTCAGATCTTCCTTTTCCGAGCGGAGTGCCACGGCCTGCGGATGGTCGGCGCCGAAATTCGTCGTGACTTCCTGCTCACGCTTGCTGACATTGATGTAACGCGTGCGCAGGTCCTGGATGACGGAGTTGTTGGCCTGGCCGGAGGAGATGGCAGAGTTGTTGACCGCGCCCTCAGGGCCGAGATCGATGATCTGCTTGAATTGGTTGTAGCGCGCCGAAGTGCTGGCGGCGTCCGATTGGGCGACGATCAGCTGCTTGGTGAGATCGGCCAGCTGCTGCTCGGACATCAGCTCGCCGTTGGCCGACGTGAGGCCGTTCTTCGCCTTGAAGTTGGCGGCCTCGAGCGCCGCCTGCTGCGAACGCTCGCGCAGGTCGGTCAAGCGCTGCTGCAGCCAGACGGACGCGCTTTCGGTGGCGTCGAAGTTGGCGTTCAGCTGGTCACTCAAATAGGCAGTGGCGTAAGCCTTGGTGATGCGCGCGGCCAACAGCTTGTCGGTCGAGCGGAAAGATACGGCGAGAACCGCGCTTCGGTTGACGCGCGAGACGGCAAGCGCTTCCTGAATGAGGGCGGCGGCCTTCTGGCGGCGGCCGGCGCGAGCGTCGTCTTCGGATACCGGAGGACGACCGGGAAGGACGGCACTGGCGAGCAGCTTGACGCCCGACTTGATCAGGCCAACCGGGGAGGCGGGCGGATCGAGGATGGTGGCGTTATCCTGAAGGTTCTCGGCATCGACGACGCGCAGCGCCAGCTGGTTGGACTTCAGGATTTCCACCGCGCTGGCGATCTGCATGTCCACCTGCTGCGAGTTCGCCACCGGCGTGGCGTCCTGCGCGTACTTCGTCATGCTGTCATCGAGCAGGATCTGCGTCATCGACGTATATTGCGACGTGGAGAACAGAAGGTAGATCACCGCCAGCGTCACTGTCACCCCGACGCACAGCGCGATCGAGCCGACGCGGCGCATCAGGATCGCGATCAGGCGATCGATGTCGATGAAGGAATCGGAGTCGTCGGGCGATTTCGGCAGAGAGCTGTGCAAGGTGAGATTCCGTTGGTTCATGGCTCTATCCTTTGCGGGAACGGGTCGTGCCATCGATGGCTGTGAGGTCGGCCTGCGGGCCAATCAGTTTGCGGAGCGACGCGATAACGCGGTTGGCCCTGGCTGCGACGGGCATGCTCAGATGCCCGACAGCGGAAGGGGTGCCCCAGGCTGTTCTGATCGTTCCGAGGATCGACCGGTCTTTGATGTTCTGGACGAGAACGAGGAAGGCTCTCCCCCGACGCAGGCTTTTTGCCCTGAAGTCCTGGGCGGCGGCTGCTTCCGCATCCAGCGTGTGATTGCGAAGGAAGGTCTTATCCCCTTCGATCATGGCGTCGATGTGGTGAAGCGAAAGAACGCGGGAGATCGACCCTTCGCGAATATTGTAGTCGTAGCCGGCAAGCGGCTCGAAAACGCAGCGTCCGCCGAGCGCCATGGCGCTGGCCAGAAACAGATAGTCCTCGCCGATCTTCAGGCTTTCGTCGAAGCGAAGCGCATGGCTTTCGATGAAGGCGCGCTGAAAGATCGGCTTGAGATAGCCGAAATTATGGGTTGTCTGGAAAAGGGCGTTTGAGCGAATGAAAGCGGGAAGCGTCAGCACCGGCATCTGCGCCAGCGCGCTCTCGGCGAACATGGTTTCGGGCGCGGTGCCGTCCGATCGGATCACACGCAGATTATCGACCGCGATCTCGGCGCCGACCTTTTCGGCGCGTGATATCATCCGGCGCAGCCGATCCGGGTCAACCGTGTCGTCGCTGTCGAGCACCGCCAGCCAGCGGCCTGTGGCAGCATCGATCGCCGCGTTGCGCGCAGCGGACGGCCCGCCGTTGCGGGCGAGCGCGATCAGCCGGACGTTGCGGTCGGCATAGCTTTGAGCGATCGCCTTGGTTTCGTCAGCCGAACAGTCGTCGGCGACGATCACTTCGACCGTGACACCGCGCTGGGCAAGCGCGCTGTCGATCGCCTTTCCGAGCGTCGCCGCCGCGTTATACGCAGCGATGATAAAGCTGACGTCGGGCATGTCTTGCTTCATGCGGCCTCCGCCGTTCCGTACTGGCGGATTTCGCGCACGCCGAGCAGGCCGCTGACGACGCCGGAATGCATGACGCCGCGAAGACCGTAGCGGTAGCGCGGCACGGCCGAGAAGACGCAGGCCAAGGCGGCTGCGTAGCAGAAGCCGGCCTTTGCCGCGGCAAGCGCGATCTGCTTTGTCCGTCCGATGCCTGAGCTTGCTTCCTGCAGCAACCGTCCATGGGTCTGGCCGAAGCGGAAGCGTCGCTTGGCGAGCCAGGCGAGATCGGCGCGGTTCTCGGTCACGGGTTCGTAGACATAGGCCTTCTCGGCAAAGGCGATCTTGCCGCCGGCCTCATGCATGTGGCTGAAGAATTCCGTGTCTTCTCCACCCGTATGACCGAGCGCGAGATTGAAGCGGCGGCCGGCAAGGCTCTGGGAGGAAAGGCGCAGCAGGACGTTGCAGGTGTAGCCGGTGCGGATCTCGCCGTTGACCCAGACGGGCAGCGTCGAGTGAAAATCGCCGACCCGCATCCAGCGCGGCGCCGTGTCGGCATAGACGCTGCGGACGGGTCCGAGAACGGCGTCGGCCTTGGTGGCGCGGGCGGTCGAAAGCAGCTCGACCAGCCAATCCTCACTGGCATCCTCGTCGTCGTCGATGAACGCCAGAAAATCGCCGGTGGCGTTGTCGAGGCAGGCGTTGCGGGCGATCGAGATGTTCGATGCCGGGCAATGCACATAGGCGATCTCGTGGGCGATACGCGGACGAAGCGCCTCGATGCGCTCCCTGGCGCTCGGTGTCTTGTCGTTGTCGGCAACGATGATGCGCAGCCGCGAGCCGGGAGGAACCTCCAGAACGGCCAGCGACAGCAGCGCCTCGTCGAGCGAAGCGCGGCGATAGGTGCAGATGCCGATGTCGATCTGCAATTGTCTGCTCTGCTGTTTGGGCTGGTTCACGACGCCGCCTTTCTGCCGCGGAAGCTCAGGAGTTCCATCCAGAAGCCGGCCGACCAGGCGAAGTGCATCACCATGGCGGATACGGCGGCTAGCGGGCCGTAGGGATTGCGCTGGCCGACGGCCATCCAGAAGCCGTAGCCGACGCAGGCGACCGCCCAAAGGCTGAACGGAATGACGGCGGCCCAGTTCACCACGGCCAGAAATGCACCGATGAAGACGGGAACGACCAAGAGCGGCAACATCTGGCGTAGGTTCGGCATGCTGCCATGCTTGAGGATGTTCTTGGCGCGACCGCGGCCATAGCCGAGATACTGCCGGAACAGTGTGGCGACGCTGGAGCGCGGGTAGTAGACCATGCGGGTCTTGTCGGTCATCCAGATGCCGAAGCCAGCCTTCTTCAGGCGATAGTCGAGTTCGGCGTCTTCATTGTGGCTGAAGGTCTCGTCGTAGCCGCCGACGGCCTCGAAGGCGGCGATGCGCATCAGCGCGTGGTGACCGTGATTGGTCCAATGGCCCTTCGCGCCCTCGCGATGCTTCGAGCCGCCATTGCCGAGCTTGGAGTTCTGGGCGAAGGCGGTGGCCTTCTGGAACATGCCGAAGCCGACGGTTTCCATGGACACGACCACGGAATCGGCCTGGGTGGCTACCGCTTCCTCGACGAGGCGGCGGCAGTAGTCGTCAGGATAATCGCCGTGGGCATCGATGCGGATAAGATAGTCGTAGTCGCGGCCGAAGGTGGCGACGGCCAGATTGGTGGCGGCGCTCTGCAGGCGGCGGGGATTGTCGAGCAGCACGATGCGCGGATCGGACATGCTGATGCGGGCGACGATCTCGCGCGTCGCATCCTTGCTGCCGCCATCGGCGACGACGATCTTGGCGTTCATGTGATCGATCTCGCGGCTCAGCTTGGCGAGCAGCGGTTCGATGTGCTTCTCTTCGTTCAAACAGGGGATGATGATCAGACTGGAGACGCTGGAACTGGCATCAGACTGCATGGTTGTCCACCCTTCTTGAGATACGGTTTTCGGTGCGGATGCACTGCTGTCGCCCCTCGCGACGGCAGCAGGCACAAGGCGGGAAAGGCCGGCGACGAGCGCTTCGCAGTCGCTGCGGTCGGCAAGCCAGGTTTTCTGATCGGTTGCGGCGACGGCGTCGCTGAGCGCGTGGTAGCGTTCGCCGGTCATGGTTTCGAACAGCGTGCGCAGGGCTGCCGCATTGGCTTCGGGAAGCGTCAGCCCAATCTGCTTTTCAGCGAGGAAGCGCGCCGTCTGCGTTCCCTCAAGCGCGATCGGAACGGTGCCATAGAGGCATCCTTCGTAAAGGCGGTTCGGCAGCAGCCAGCTGGAGTTCAGACCTTCCTCGAAGAAGTCGATCGCCCAGGAGAAGTGAACGTCGTCATAGATCGCCCTCAAATCCTCGGGGTTGCGGTAGGCGCCTTCGAAGCGGAGATAGGGCTCGCTGGCGACGAAGCTATCGAAATCCTCGAATTCGGAATAGGCGGGGCGGCCGCGCAGCACGATCTCGACACGGCCTTCCATGAGGCGGGAGAACTCGGCGAGCATGGTCAGCGACTTCTTGCACCGCAGCGCGCCGAACCAGCCGATCTTCCAGGGCTGGCCGGGCTGCTTCAGCGGGCGGGCGATGGTCGGCTGGATGGCTTCGTCGAGCGCGATCACCTTGTTTTCGATCAGCAGCGTCTCGGCTTCGATGCCGGAGCGCTTGGCGAAATGGTGCTCGATGAAGGCGGGCGAACTCGTCATGATCAGGCGCGTGTTGCGGCCGAAATGGCCTTCCGCGCCGCGCATCGCCTTTCCAAGCATGTCGCCGCGCGACAGCAGGCGGTGGATATCGAGGCATTCGTAGACGACAGGTACATTGCCGCCGAACAGCGTGTTGGCGCGATCGGCGACGGCCAATGCTTCGAGATTGCGGCCAATGATGACATCAGGCCTCGCGACGCCCTTCAACAGCGCTTTCAATCCAACCATGGCTTTGGCGACGGCGCTCATGCGCTGCGCGAACTTGGCATCAGCGGTGCGGCCAAGCTCGATCGGCGTGACGCCGTGCACTTCAGCAAGACGATTTTCGCCGCGCCTGAAACCGGCCAGCGTCACCTCAGCGCCGCCCTCGCGCAGCATCAGCACACGCCGCCGGACGGCGGGATCCGCCAGATCATGCACGAGATACAGGATTTTGAGCATGGCACTCCTTGTCATTTGTGCGCCTTCGGCGCCGATCAGTTGAGCGTGCATGCGATCGATTCAGGGAACTGGCACTTGTCGCCGGGGGCCGTGTAGGCGAAGCGCTCGACCTCGAGCGATGTCGGCTTGGTGTAGGCGAACTTGCCCATCCAGTCCTTCAACGTGTCGGTGCCCCAGAGGCTGAAGAAAATCTTCTGCTTGCTATCGGGGATCTTCGAGGGATCGGTGACATCCTGGACGAGCTTGCCGTTCAGATAGTAGCGCAGCCGACCGGGCTCCCAGACGAAGGCATAGTCGTTGAAGCCGTCATCGGCCTTGGCGCCAACAGGAACCAGCTTTTCATTGCCGCCCTTGGCCTTGATGTACTGGTTGACCTGTACTTCGCCGGAATTCTTGCCGAGGACCTCGAAATCGATCTCGTCATGCGGCTGCTTGTCGGCCGGGCCGATATAGGTGAAGAAGGCGGAGTTCAGGCCGGAACCGGTGGCCGCCTTCATGCGGGCCTCATAGGTGCCGTAGCCGAAACGCTTCTTGGTCTGGATCTCGCCGCAGAGATAGCTGCGGTCCTTCGACTGCCCTTCGGCGAAGGAGAGCTGCAAGGCACCGCCTTCGACCTTCACCTGGTTTTTCGACCAGGTGCAGTTCTGATGCGGGCCGTTGTTCCAGCCGTCGGAGATGTACCAGATGCTGCGGTCGAGCTTATCGAAATTCTCGACGAAGGAGGCACCGCCCGGTTGCTGGGCTGCCTGCTGGGCGAAGGCCGAGGTGGCGCCGAAGAGGAGCGTGCCGATAATACCGAGTGTGGGGCAAAGTTTTCGCGCATGGGCGATTTGGGTCGTCATGTGTCACCTTTGCTGTGTAACGAGTTTGGAAGGAGCCGCGCCCGCCGGAACCGACTTTTCATACGGCTTCTTGGTCCGCGCGCCGGTCATGACGGCGTAAAGGCGAGGGGCGATCTTGCGGCAGAGATTGTTCGAGAAAGCCAGGAACGGGAACAGGACCGCCAGCGAGAGAAGGAAGAAGGCCGGGTAGAAGCCGACGCCCGCCTTGCCCCAGACGATCCACATGAAGATCAGCAGCGGATAATGGCCGCAGAAGATCCAGAAGCTCAGACTGCCTGTTTTCGACAACCGCTGGCCGATCTGTGTCTCGATCAGCGGCGCCGACAGGAGCCAGAAGCCGAGCGCGCCGAAGATGGCGAGCGTGTTGCGCAGGAACTGAACCCAGTCCGGCAGGCTCGGCCCAGTCATGTAGATGACGGTGGCGAGCGCCGCGCAACTGGCGAGCAAGAGGACCGCCCCGAGGGTTGCGAAACGGTCGAGCGCCTTCAGGTCGATCTTGTTGAGACCGATGTAGATGCCGAGGCTGAAGGAGAAGAGGATCGATCGCTTCAGGACGATATAGAGCGATGCCTCCGGGATCACGGCGACCACCAGCAATACCGCCAGCGTCAGGAGCGGCGCATGGCGGATCAGCCATGCCAGCAAGGGCGACAGCAGGATGCAGACGAACAGGTCACGCAAGAAATAAAGCGGTACGTTGACTGGAAAATCTTCGACGGCGAAAAGCTGGGTCATCAGCTCGCGCGCCGAGGCCTGCCATGGGTTCGGCACGTAACCGTCGCCGAGACCGACGCCGAGCGCCAATAGGATCGCCAGAAAGAACAGGCCGTTCCATAGCAGGAACGGCAGCAGCACGGTCTTGGATTTCGTGCGCACCGTTTTCAGGTAGCTGAAGTTCTCCAATCCACCGCGAAAAAGGAGATAGCCGGAAATCGCGCTCAGGCAGGGCACGCCCACCCTGAACAGCGCCTCCGCCAGGAATACTCTCAGCCAATCGAAGGCGCCGTAGGTCCCGACGAAGGGACTGGTCTGGTCGCCGAATGGTATGTGTACGAAGACGATGCCCGAAATGAGCACAATCCGCATCAGGTTGATCCGTGAGGACACGTTGGTATCAACATTCACGTTGTCAGTCACCCCTTTTGGGTCGCAGCTCCCCTTTGCAACCGTTTCAATCAGAGCAGACTTCAGCCCGCAGCGAAGGAAGTTAGGGCGAATTCTCGGAAGAAAATATGGCACTGCAGCAAAAGTGATCGCTCACGGCGTTTCGTAACGGATACTACTTTCCGTAACACCGCGCGAAAAATGCGCGGCTGAAGTGTTGCTACGTCGGCTAGAAGCCAGTGTCAGCAGTGCATTCAAGAAAATGATTATATTCACTGGCTTAGCCGCAAAAGGCGTGGTGCAGCGCACGAAAGTTTTTATCAAATGAGAGCAAATGTTACAGTAGCCGCCCGCAAGTGGTTCACCATTTATGGTCGGAATGGGGCGGTTTGATCCGGAATGGAGCGTTTGCGGGCCGGGCGGCGGCGAACGGTCTTCGTGGCGCCTTTGACAAATTTCGGCCGAAATGCCCCTGATGCTTGTGCGGTGCAGCAGCCGGCCTAAATGGCACGGCTGTAGGTACCGACCGATGCACCAATTCGAACCTCTCAAGGAGAGAGTATGGCGACGTTCACGATCATTATTCCGTTCTACCAGCGGGATGACGGCATCCTCAGACGGGCACTTGCGTCGGCTTTTGCGCAGAGTTTTCAGGACTTCGACATCATCGTCGTGGACGATCAGTCGCCCTATCCGCCGGCAAGCGAGCTTGCGCCTCTCAGCGCGGAAGAGCGGGGGCGAATCACCGTCGTCAGCCAGCCGAACGCCGGGCCAGGCGGCGCGCGCAATACCGGGCTCGACCATGTTGGGGCCGACACGCGCTATGTGGCGTTCCTCGATTCGGACGACATCTGGACGCCGGATCATCTGAAAAACGCGTTCACCGCCATGGATACGCTCGGCGGCGATTGCTACTGGGCGTCGATCGAGGGCGGGGCTGAGTTCGACTATCACTTCGGGATCGCGGCGCTTGCGAAGATCGACGGCGCGCGGCAGCTGATGGAGACGCCACACATCCTTTCGGTTCCCGATATCGCGGGAGTGATGATCAACGATTGGGCCTTCCTGCACATGTCGTGCATGGTCATCGGCCGTCCTCTGATCGAGACCGTGCGTTTCGATGCGGCATTGCGGTTGGCTGCGGAAGACGTCCTGTTCTTCTGCGACTGCATGCTGGCGGCAAAGCAGGTTCTGCTCTGCGCCGATGCGGGCGCGCTGCGCGGCGAGGGGATCAATATCTTCCACGGCGTCGACAACACGTCGCCGGAATATCTGAAGCAGCAGTTCATCACCTGGATGGCGCTCGACAGGCTGGAAAGCCGCTTCGCCTCGCGGCCGCACGAGATCGCGACCATCCGGTCCTACAAGAGCCGGGCGCGCAAGCAGGCGCTGTGGGGGCAGGTGGGACAGCTCAAACGCCGCCGCCGGCCCGATTTCGGCTTGCTTGCCCGTTGGCTTGTGCAGGATCCGCGGCTGATCCAGAGCGCATTCCAGCTGGCGGCTGGGAAGCTCTCAAAGTAACGCGCTATTCCGCCGGTGCGTCGAGCAGATAGCGAAGGCGGTCGCCGTTTGCGGTGACCGCTACCCCATCCGGATTGCGCCAGCGCTCCGTCTTGTCGGCAAGGATGCCGCCGGCGATCGCGGGGAATGCTGATGGATGCGTCGCGACATAGGCGATCGCGGCGCCGGCGCCATTCTGGTTCTTGATGTCGAGGAAGCGGCGCAGTTCGTATTTGGCGCGAATGTGCTGCTCGTGCCGGCGCACGGCTTCGGCCGCCATCGGCTTTAACTTGAAATCCTTCAGGAGAGACCGGTCCGCCTCGTAAAGGCGGCTCAGATCTTCCGTGCGGTGGCTGCCGCTCAGCGAATTGCCGCGGACGACAGCACCATAGCCGCAGCTATGGATCACCTTGTAGCGGGCGCCGAGCGCCAGCGCGCGGATGTAGAGATCGTAATCCTCGCCGAGACGCATGTCCTCGCGGTAGCGGAGCCGATGCTTGTCGAGAAAGGCACGGCGCATGACGGGCTTCAGGAAGCCGATCTCGCCGCGACGCACGCCACGCTTGGATATGTTGCCGTCCACGAAGGTTGTAAGATCGAGATAGACAGGGTTTTCGGCGAAGCGGTCGAGCTTCTGTGGCGCCTGGGCGACCGTGTCGGCATCGACGAAGGCGATGTTGTCGGCCACGAACTCCCAATCATCATCCGACAGCATGCGGGAAAAGCGGCCCGCGAAGAAGAAATCGTCGGCGTCCAGAATGGCGATCAGCGGCGATGTGGAGATATCGATGGCATGGTTGCGCGCGGCGGAGGGCCCCTTGTTCTTCTCGAAGCTGACGATCTTGAGCCGGCCAGTGGCGTCGTTGCCGCGTTCGGCGGCCTGTGCGGTGGAATCGCTCGAGCCGTCGTCGACGACCACGACTTCGGCCACCTCAGCTTCGAGAAGTGCTGATCTGACGGCGATTTCGATCGTATCGGCCGCGTTCTTGGCGGCGATGATGACGCATATGCTAGCTGTTTCAGCCACGCTCTACCTCCGTTGTTTCGCCCAAGACCTAGGACGTTGCAGCGCAGCAGACAACGGAGAGCGCTTCACATGATGTTACGAAGGGTGGGTTCGTGAGCTGCGACGGGGCAGTTAAGGCTGCCGTCGGCGCTTAGCGATTGAACGGCTCGGAGCTGTTGAACGGCGGTACGTGCAGCTTTTCGGCCTCTTCGGTACGGCCGGCCGCGCGCTTGGCGCCGCTGCGCTCCTTGCTTTCTTTCCAGACGAGATACAACACGCCGCCAAAATAGCCAGCCTGCAGCAGGATCGCGCAGATCACGGTCTTGATGAGGGTGCCGGACAGAGAGCCGCTCAGCCAATAGGTCGCGACGGCGAACACGGCGAGTGCGCCCAACATGCTGACAAAAACGCGAGGTGCATACATTTGTTGCCTCCCCAGATGGTGCCCTTCAATGAACAGCCATTGAATACGCGGCCACACCAGGACCCTTTTGTAGATTCGTTTTACAGGACTTCGTCATATAACTAAAGCAGTGAAGACGTCGTTTGCGCCTGTATTCAGTAACTACAAGCGTCATCTTAAAGGTTTGTTCCGGGTATTGGTAAAAATGCCACTTATCGACGCGCCCGTCCGGTAATCGGAAAACGTCGTTAAAGTTGGGTTGCGATGTGATGGTTGCATCGAATTTGACAATGCACGTTCTTGTTTATGCCACAATCGATACCCGCTGAGGTGTAGCGGGCGCGTTTCGCATTCAACTTTTATTACAAAGTTTTAATTTCAAACGATTTGTGAGTGCGGCGCAAAATTGATGCTGCGATGCAATAAAACGTCCCCGTCCAAGTCTAAAAACAGGTGTGTTTGAGAAGTGATGGTCGCAACCAAGAACTTTTGACCGGGACATGTCACCCCTGTAAACTTCGCTCAGGGTGTATTGGCAAGAAGTCTAACGACATTTTATTTCGACCTCCAAATATAGTTTTGATCGCTTTGGTGGAATCTAAATATGTTTCAGCGATCCCTGAAATACAAAAAGTTGAACAAATGTTTCCAAAACCGTTCGATAACGAGCGGTTTTAAAAACGTGGCTTAAAAAAACAAATTCCCCTCATACACTCCCAACTCGTCAGCGCTAGCTAAGCGTCCTGAGCCTTAACCGACCAAACGGCAAACATAAGTGGAGTTACCTCTATGAAGTCTGCGACGAGATCGGACAGTTCGCCATTTTATGGCGCAGTTCACGAAAACGCGTTCCCGCCCACAGGCGGCTTCGCAAAACGGGCATTCGATGTGTCCGCCGCCTGCCTCGGGCTTCTGTTTCTGAGCCCAATCTTTTTGATGGTGATGCTGCTTGTGAAGCTCACGGACAAGGGTCCGGCTTTCTATGGCCATCGCCGTATCGGCCACAACGGCCAGGAATTCCGTTGCCTGAAGTTTCGGACAATGGTCACCAATGGCGACAAGGTGCTGCAGGACTACCTGCGCAACAACCCTTCCGCCATGGACGAGTGGCGCGCTACGCGCAAACTGCAGAACGACCCTCGGGTGACTGCCGTTGGCGCCGTGCTGCGCAAGCTGAGCCTTGATGAGCTTCCCCAGCTCTTCAACATCATTCGCGGCGAAATGAGTGTCGTCGGTCCGCGTCCCGTCGTTCAAGACGAACTTGAAATGTACGAGCAGGCTGCCGTCTTCTATCTGCAGTCCCGCCCGGGCCTTACCGGTCTCTGGCAGGTCAGCGGACGCAATGATGTCTCCTATGCCGCTCGCGTCGCTTTCGACACGCACTACGTCGAAAACTGGTCGATGGCACGGGACGTTGCGATCATCGCGAAGACCATTCCCGCCGTCTGCGCTCAGCGCGGAAGCTACTAACGGCATCCTTAAGCCCGACGAGCACGTCTTTTGGCTCGCCGTCGGGATGAAACACGGGGAAAAATATGAACGAACGTTTATTTGGCAGTCAGGCTGGGCGATCCCGTGCCCTTCGATCCGGTGTTGCAGTCGCTGCCGGGTTGAGTGCATTCCTGCTGTCTTCATTCATTGCCAGTGCGGAAGATTATCGCCTTGGCACAATGGATAAAGTGAAGATTCGAGTGGCCGAATGGCAGACCGCGGATGGGACGATCCGCGACTGGTCTGTCGTCAGCGGCGACTACACGGTTGGCCCTTCCGGCAGCATTTCGCTGCCATTCGTCGGCGATCTCGCCGCTTCCGGGCAGACGACCGACGCCATCGCCAAGCAGATCGGCATGGCCCTGCAAAAGCAGTTTGCCCTGAAGGACCGGCCATCGGCATCTGTCGAATTGTCGGAATTCCGCCCTGTCTATCTCTCCGGTGACGTGGAGAAGCCGGGTGAGTTTCCGTTCGCGCCGAACCTCACCGTCGCCAAGGCCGTCAGCCTTGCCGGCGGTCTGCGGCGTGCCGATTCCGGCCAGCGGTTCGCGCGCGATTTCATCAACGCCAAGGGCGACGCGGTCGTCTACATGGCGGACAGGGCGCGGCTTCTGGTGAAGCAGGCCCGCTTGCAGGCCGAAATCGACAACAAGGATACATTCGAGATCCCGGCTGAGCTGAAAGACAAGGCAGAGGCGAGGGCGCTCGTCGATAGCGAAACGGCGCTCATGACCTCTCGCAAGAAGCGGCTGACGCTGCAGCTTCAGGCACTCGACGATCTCAGGGCACTCCTGCAGAGCGAAGTCGAGACGCTTGCGAAGAAGACACAGACGCAGACCCGGCAGCTTGAGCTTGCCACGGCCGATCGCGACAAGGTCGACGATCTCGCCGAAAAGGGGCTGGTGCTCAGCGCCCGCAAGATGACAGCCGAGCAACGCGCGGCCGACCTCGAGGCGATGCTGCTCGACATCGACACGAACTCGCTCAAGGCCAAGCAGGATATCAGCAAGGCCAACCAGGACGAGATCACGCTTCGCAACGACTGGGACGCCCAGCTCGCGCAGGAAAAGCAGAGCACGGATGCGCAGATCGACCAGCTCAACCTGAAGCTCACGACGAGCAACTCGCTGATGGCCGAGGCGCTCACGCAGTCGACGGACGCAGCCCGGTTCGATACGTCGACCGGTGCGGCCAGCATCGCCTATTCGGTCATTCGTGACGTGGACGGCAAGCCGAAGGAAATCCCGGTGCAGGAAAGCACCGCGTTGCAGCCCGGCGATCTGATCAAGGTCACCGCCGGACTGGCTATGAGGTAACGAGGCAGTATGCGTATCGCTAAGTCGGCGCTCATCCAGCCCGGCGGGAATGTGGCCTATGCCGTTCCCGCCGTGGCGCTTTCGCTTTTTACGTTCGCCTACTCGCTTCGGTTCGGGCAGGTGTCGATCCTGCTTTACTATGCTCTCTGGCTGCCGCTGATCGCCGTCGATTACCGCAAGGTGCTCGGCAACTACAATCGCTACCTCTGGATTTACGCCTTCGCGGCGATCGCTTTCCTGTCGGTCTTCTGGTCGGCGGCGCCGAGCGTATCGATGCGCGCGAGCATCCAATATCTGACGCAGGTGCTGTGCGCACTCATCGCGGTCAGGGTGCTGGATGCCAGGACGCTGACGCTCGGCATGGTCGCCGGCATCGGCATCGTGCTCGTCTATTCGGTGCTGTTCGGGCATTACGAACTCGACGTGATGGACAATACCTACAGCTTCGTCGGCGCCTTCGCGTCGAAGAACCAGCTCGGTTTTTACGCCTCGCTCGGCCTGATCGCCTGCTTCGCGACCGTTTTCATCTTCGGTGAACGCCGTCCATCGTGGCTGGGCGCCACCGGCGTCGTCGGGTTGCTGTCGGCCTATTGCCTGATGATGTGCCAGTCGGCGACGTCGGTCTTGACTGCCGTCGTGGTTCTGGCGCTGATGGTCGGCCTGCGTGTCGTGCTGACGCTGACGCCCGACCAGCGCAAGCTGCTGGTCATCGGCGGTGGTGTCGCGGTGATCGTGCTGGCGGTGGCCGGCGTCTATCTTGGCGCGGTGGATGCCGTGCTCGGGATTTTCGGCAAGGATTCGACGCTCACGGGCCGCACCTATCTGTGGCAGCAGGGGATCGCGGCTGCGGCCGACAACCCCTATTTCGGCGTCGGCTATCAGGCTTATTGGGTGCAGGGCTTTTCGGAGCCGGAGCGCCTCTGGGAAGAGTTCTTCATCGGCTCGCGCAGCGGCTTCCACTTCCACAATACCTACATCGAGACAACGGTGGAGCTCGGGCTCGTGGGAGTGGCGATCCTGGTGTTCACGTTCCTGAAGATCCTGTGGGGGCATCTTCGTCGCCTGATCGAAGATATCAGGAACGATGAATCCTACCTGCTATTTGCCATTTGCGTGCTCCTGGTGATCCGCTCCTTCGTCGAGATCGACATTCTGACGCCCTATAATGTCGGGACGTTCCTGTTCTATTTCTGCGCCGGAAAACTGATGGGCGTGCGCCGACAGCCCGATGTCGCGGCATGGGCGAGGCAGACACGACAGCCAGAACCATTGATGCATTAGCACCCACAGCATTATCGGCCGGCATCGAGCGGCCATTTGAGGAAACCGGATGAAGACCCTTTACGGCATCCAATATCTGCGCGCCTTCGCGGCGCTTGCTGTCGTCGTTTTTCACGCGGCCGAGAAGTCCGGCGAGCACTTCGCCATCGGGGCCGCCGGTGTCGATGTGTTCTTCGTCATCAGCGGCTTCATCATGTGGGTGATCAGCGAGCGTCGGCCGATGACGCCGCAGGGCTTTCTGATCGACCGCCTGCGGCGCATCGCGCCATCCTACTGGCTGGTGACCTTTATCATGATCGCCGGCGCCGTGACCGGGCTGTTTCCCAATCTGCAGCTGACGACATCGCATATCCTAGCGTCGCTGTTCTTCATTCCCGCGCATTCGCCGAGCACGGGCGACATCTGGCCGGTGCTGGTGCAGGGGTGGACGCTCAATTTCGAGATCTTCTTCTATGTCCTCTTCGCGGGCGCGCTGTTTCTGCCGCGCAAATGGCGTTTGCTCTTTCTGCTCGCCTTGTTCGGCGGCTTCTTCCTGGCCGGGCAGATCCTGCAACCGACGACGCCGGCCCTCTACACCTACACGCGGCCGATCATTCTTGAGTTTGTCGGTGGCGTCCTGATCGCCGAGTTGTGGCTTCGCTGGTGGATTGCCGGCACCAGCCTGGGGCTTGCCTGCGTGGGGGCCGCCCTTTCCGGTTTCGCCGCCATCCATCTGATGGGCGCCGAGTTCAATGCCGGGATCTGCGGTCCGCTGGCGATGGTGCTGGTTTACGGGATGGTCTCGCTGGAGGCGGCCGGAAGTCTCGGCCGTATGCCGCTGCTCACCTATCTCGGCGACGCCTCCTACTCGATCTATCTCTGGCACACGCTTGCGATCTCGGTGGTCGCCAAGGCGGGGCAGATGGTCGGTCTCTCATCCACGGTCATGGCACCGGTGGGCGTTCTCGCCGGCGTGATTGTCGGAACGGCGGCCTACGAACTCATCGAGAAGCCGCTGAGGAAGCTGCTTTCCGGTTCCCGCTCGAAACAGGCGACACTCGCCCGCCGACCCTCATGACGAGGCGGCCGGCGGTGCCTGCGTATCCGGTTCCACGGTCTCCGCTGACTTGGCCGCTTTCCTCCTGAACGAGCGCAGCGCGACATAGAAGACGGGGGTCAGGAACAGCCCGAATATCGTGACGCCGAGCATGCCTGAGAAGACGGCGGTGCCGAGCGACTGGCGCATTTCAGCGCCGGGGCCGGTGGCGATGGCGAGCGGCAGCACGCCGAAGATGAAGGCAAACGCCGTCATCAGGATCGGGCGCAGGCGCAGGTGGCTCGCCTCGACGGCCGCCTCCACCGGCGACTTGCCTTCGTCCTCCGCCTGGCGGGCGAACTCGACGATCAGGATGGCGTTCTTGGCCGCAAGGCCGATCAGCACGATCAGGCCGATCTGCGTCAGCACGTTGTTGTCCATGCCCCTAAACCATACCCCTACCAGCGCGGCGAGAACGGCGAGAGGGACGATCAGGATGATCGCCAGCGGCAGCACCCAGCTTTCGTATTGCGCCGCGAGCGCCAGGAAGACGAAGATGACCGAGAGCGCGAAGATATAGACCGCCGTGTTGCCGGTGTGGGTTTCCTGGTAGGCGAGCTCCGTCCACTCGAAGCTTGTGCCGGGCGGCAGGATCTTGGCGGCCAGCGCCTCCATCTTCTTCAGCGCGTCACCCGTCGAGGTGCCAGGTGTCGGGTTGCCCTGCAACGGGACGGACACATACATATTGTAGCGCTGGACGAGGGCCGGGCCGCTGGAGTCCTGGATGTCCATCAGCGTGCCGAGCGGCACCAGCGCGCCGGTGGCCGAGCGGACCTTCAGGCCGAGAATATCCTCGCGGTCCATGCGGTACTGCCGGTCGGCCTGGGCGCGCACCTGATAGACGCGGCCGAAGGCGTTGAAGTCGTTGACATAGGCGACGCCGAGATTGATCGACAGCGCGTTGAAGATATTGGGGATCGGCACGTTGAGGAAACGGGCCTTGTCGCGATCGATGGCTAGATAATATTGCGGGCTGGCATCCGAGAAGGTCGTGAAGACGCCAGTCAGGCCTTCCGTCGTCGCGGCCGCGCCCATCATTTGCCGGGCGAGGCCGAGCACGCGGGTCATGTCGGGATTTTCAAGATCGAGGATCTGCATCTTGAAGCCGCCGGAATTGCCGACGCCGCGCACGGAGGGCGGCGGGATGGCGATGATGAAGGCCTCCTGGATGCTCTGCAGCTTGCCGAACAGCTGGCCGATGATCTTGTTGGCGGTCTCGCCGCCTTCCTCGCGCTCCGCAAACGACTTGAACGGCACGAAGACAACGCCGGCATTCGACGCATTGGTGAAGGTCGCGCCGCTGAAGCCGGCGAACTGCACGGCATTGCCGACGCCGGGGACCGTGCGGGCGATATCGCCGACCTGTTTCACCACCGCATCGGTACGCGCCAGCGATGCGCCATCCGGCAGTTGGACGACGACGATCGCGTAGCCCTGGTCCATGGTCGGGATGAAGCCCGACGGCACCTTGTTGATCATGAAATAGGTGGCGCCGAGCAGGCCTGCGAAGACGAGCAGCGAGCAGGTGATGCCGATCCAGCTGCTAACCAGGTGCCGGATGATCCACGAATAACCGTGGCTCAGGCGATCGAAGCCGTGGTTGAAACCATTGGCAAGGCCACGCCCGAAACGCAGCGCGATGTTGTTGCGTGTGTGCTGGTGATCGTGGCTTCTCAGGAGAATGCCGGCCAGCGCCGGCGAGAGCGTCAGCGAGTTCAGCGCGGAGATCGCAGTGGTGACCGAGATGGTCACGGCGAACTGCTTGTAGAACTGGCCGGAGATGCCGGGAATGAAGGCGGTGGGAACGAAGACGGCGATCAGCACCAGCGAGATGGCGAGAACGGCGGTGCCGACTTCGTCCATCGTCACATGCGCGGCTTCCTTCGGCGTCATGCCGCGGGCGAGATTGCGCTCGACGTTCTCGACCACGACGATGGCGTCGTCGACCACGATGCCGATCGCGAGCACCAGGCCGAACAGCGTCAGCATGTTCAGCGAAAAGCCGAAGGCGAGCAGCACGGCGAAGGTGCCGATCAACGAGACCGGGATGGCGATGATCGGGATGATCGCGGTTCGCCAGGATTGCAGGAACACAAGGACGACGATCGCCACCAGGATCGCCGCTTCGGCGATGGTTCTGTAGACTTCGGAGATCGATTCCGAGATGAACTCGGTGGTGTCGTAGACGATGCGGTACTCCAGCCCCTGCGGGAAGGTCTGGGAGATGTCCTTCATCAGCGTCTGGATCTGGTGCGCGGTGTCGAGCGCGTTGGTTCCCGGGCGTGCGAAGATGCCGAGCGCCACGGCGGGATCGTTGTTGAGATAGCTGTTGGTGACGTAATCCTGCGCCCCAAGCTCGATGCGGGCGACGTCCTGCAACTGCACAAGGCGGCCGGCGCCCGTCGACTTGACGATGACATAGCGGAATTCGCGCACGTCGGAGAAGCGGCCGTCGGTTCTGACCGTATATTCGAAGGCGTTCTTGCCTGTCACCGGCGGCGCGCCGATCTTGCCGCCGGAGACCTGGACATTCTGGTCGCGAAGCGCGGAGACGACGTCATCCGATGTCATGCCGTAGGCCGAGAGCTTTTGCGGATCCAGCCAGATGCGCATGGAATACTGGCGCTCGCCGAAGACCTGCACGTCGCCGACGCCGTCCAGGCGCACGAGCACGTCGCGGATGCGGTTGCGGGCATAGTTGGAGACGTAGAGCTGGTCATAGCGATGCGAGGGCGACAGCAGATGCACGACCATCATCAGGTCGGGTGAGCTCTTGTCGGTCGTGACGCCGAGGCGCTGCACCTCTTCGGGCAGGCGGGGCAGGGCGATCGAGACGCGGTTCTGGACGAGGACCTGAACCTTGTCGAGGTCGGTACCGAGCTTGAAAGTGATGGTCAACGACATGGCGCCGTCGGCGCTGGAATAGGAGGACATGTAAAGCATGTTCTCGACGCCGTTGATCTGCTGCTCGAGCGGCGTGGAGACCGTGTCGGCGATGGTCTGCGGGTCGGCGCCCGGATAGGAGGTGCGCACGACGATGGTCGGCGGCGCGATCTCGGGATATTGCGAGACAGGCAGCTGGGTGTAGGCAACGCCGCCGACGAGAAGCAGCACGATCGAGATGACCGCCGCGAAGATCGGGCGGTCGACGAAGAAATGAGCGAACCTCATTGTGGCGTCTCCGTCGCGGCATTGTCCGGCGGCGTGTCGCGCCGCTCCTGCGGCAACTCTGTCATCTGCGGCGTGATCGTGGCGCCGGGGCGGGCGCGCATCAGGCCGTTGACGATGATCGTCTCGGAACCATCAAGGCCTTCGCGGATGACGCGGTAGCCATAGAGCCGCGGGCCGGGGCGCACGGGCTTGGTCGACACCTTGCCATCGGGGCCGACGACAAAGACGACGCGTTCGTTCTGGTCGGAGCCGATCGCCTCGTCGGGCACGAGGATCGCCTTGTACTTGTTGGAGGCTTCCACCTGCACACGGCCGAAGAGGCCGGGCTGCAGGATCAGGTCGGGATTGGCCAGCCGAGCGCGAATGCGGATGGTGCCGCTTTCGTTGTCGATGCGGTTTTCGGCGAAGTCGAGCTTGCCGGTGAAAGGCTTGGCGGTCGGGTCGGAAATCGTCACGGTAACAGGCACCCCGCCGCCGCCCAGCTGCAGATCCTTGCCGAGCTTGCGCGCGGTATCGGCGAAATTCAGCAGGCGGCGCTCATCGACATCGAAGTAGAAGTCGATCGGGTCCAGGGAAACGATGGTGGTCAAAATGGTCTGGTCTGCCTGCACCAGATTGCCCGTGGAGATCAGGCGGCGGTCGATGCGGCCGCTCAAGGGCGCTGATATCGTGGTGTACTCCATGTCGAGTGCCGCGCGATCGGCGGTTGCCTGGGCGCCGCGGACATTGGCCTGCGCCGATATCCATTCGCGCCGGCGATCGTCGAGCGTCGAGACCGACTGGCTGCCGCTGGTGGCGAGGCTCTGCGCGCGGTTGAACTGCGCCTCGGCGTAGGTCTGGGTGGATTTGGCGACTTCGAGCGCGGCGTTGGCTTCGTTGAGCGCGGTGACGAAGGGGCGCTGGTCGATGACGAAGAGCTTGTCGCCCTTCTTCACCAGCGCACCGTCCGTGAAGTCGACTTCGTTCAAATAGCCGCCGACGCGTGCCCGAACGGAGACTTCGTCAACCGCCTCGAAGCGGCCGATGAACTCGTCGTTGTCGACGACTTCGCGCACAACGGGCTTGGCCACGGTGACGGGCGGCGGGGGCGGGGC
>UCJD01000020.1 GCA_900472605.1 Hyphomicrobiales bacterium
CCGAGCGTGCCCGCCGTCGACCCGAAGCTCACCGCGCTGACCGTCTTGGTGTCGCCGCTATCAGGATCGGTGTCGTTGGTCAGCACGTTGCCGGTGGCAGCAACGCCACCGGAGCCATTGGCCACGCCGCCCTTCTCCGTCGCGTCGCCGAGATCGGCAACCGCCGTCGGAGCCGTGTTCGCCGGCGCCGAGCCAGAATTGAACATCACATCGACCCAGTAGTTCTCGGCCTGGAACGTGGCGGTTGGGAACAGGGTACCTGTGCCGTAGCGGTAGACGCCGTTGTTGCTCGCAGGCGCTGTAAGCGGTCCGCTGGTCACATCGGATGTGAAGTAATTGGTTGTCGACGAATAGCGGCCGGTATCGGTGTGGTACGAGGCCGTATAAATCTGACCCGGTGTGATGGTGATCGGGTTTGTGAAATAAGCCGTCTGCCAACCCGTCGCGGTCTCGTTCGTAAACGTCAGCGTGCCAAGTTGCACGCCGGTGCTCGACCATAGTGTACCAGTGTGCGTGCTGGTATCCTGGCTACCCTTATAAAAACGAATGCCGCTGATCGTGCCCGTGACTGAGGTCTGGAAACGAACGCCGAGCTCAACGGATGCCTGATCATCTGTATTGACAATGGTCGGCGTCGCCCCGAGGAACAGCGAGGTAAAATTCGGCGCCGTTACCGTAATCGTTTTCCCCGCTGAAGGGCTTTCGAGGTTGATGCTGTCATCGACAGCACGGGAAAGGATATTATATGTGCCGACCGCTTGAGGCGCCCATGTATACGTCCAGTTCTCGTCACCGGTTGCCGGATGCCAGCTGGCTCCATTATCCGTCGAGACCTCGACGCCGGCGATGACGCCACCACCTGCATCGACGGCCGTCCCGGTAATCGTAACGGTGGAACCAACGGTAGTGGTCGATGGCACCGATATCAAGGAAGTCGGCGCTGTGTGGTCGGTCGAACCGGTTGCCGCGATCAGCCCGGCCTGTAGCGTCCCCGGCAGGACACCCATGTCGGCCAGCAGGTTGACCATTGCCTGCTGCACGCGGGAATCGGTCGGTGTCGCCTGATTGTCGTGGTTGTCGCTCAGCCCCCATGTCCAGTAGACGGTGCCGGCCCCGAAGACCAGAGCACCGCTGGGCGCCCGATAGAGCGTCAGGTTATGGGTCGAAACGGCGTTGCCGGTGGTGTTCCCGTAGTCGAACAAATAGGTGCTGACCGGAACAGTCGTCGACGACAGCTTCACGAGGCCGGCCGGATCGAAGCCGTTATCGACCGCTTCGTCCCATTCGTAACCGAGATAGTTCTTGGTCAGCGATGCCGTCTGGCCGGGCTGGAGATTGGCGATGCTCGTATTGCGCCAGAAGCGCAGATTCGCATCGTCGTAGGTGACCGTGATCGCCTGAAGATTATCGCCGACGTCATCGACCTTGAATAACTGTCCGGTCAGCGAATTCTCCGGGTTACCGCCACCGACGGCCGGTGGGCTCAGGCGCGGATCTCGGAAGGTGCCCGTCCACTCATTGGAGGGATCGATACTGGCGCCGGGCGACCATGTCTCCTTGTAGGAGATCAGCGTGCGGTAAGCGGTGCCGTCGGCGCTATACGCATTGCCCCAGCGGGTGCGCCAATAGACCTCGTTGCCGCTCCAGAACATGAGGTTGACGCCCGCATCGCGCGCGGCTTCGACGTTGGTTCGCTGTTGGCCGGACCAATATTCGTCGTGACCCGCGTCGATATAGGTCTTGTGATTGAGCAGCAGGCTGCCATAGCGATCGGCATCGACGCCCGAAATATAGGACACATCGTAGCCGTTCTGCTCCAGCCAGTAGATGCCGGCATATTCGGCGCCGAACAGATAGTCCTGAGGGCCGGCG
This sequence comes from Hyphomicrobiales bacterium, assembly GCA_900472605.1. Classification (GTDB taxonomy): domain Bacteria; phylum Pseudomonadota; class Alphaproteobacteria; order Rhizobiales; family Rhizobiaceae; genus Rhizobium. The sequence continues at coordinate 1,873 of UCJD01000020.1, forward strand.
TAGGTGCCGACGTTCCCGCGTGTCGCGATCGGACGGTTGTAGCTGACGGCGTAGGCACGACCCGCGCCCTGCCCCGTCGCCGGGCCGTTGCCGCCGTAGAAATTTGCACCTCCCCAGCCGTTGTAGGCTTGCCAGGTCTGGTCCGCGGTCTGGAACACGACATCGCTGTGGCTGTCGTCGTCGCGGACGATAAAGGGGATGTGGTTCTCGCCGAACGTTCCATCCTGGCGCACGAGCTTGGCGATGTAGACGCCCGAGACCGCATCGTCAGGCACGGTCCAAGAGGCGGAAACGGACCAGTTTCCAGCATCCACTGTGCCTGTAGCCGCATTTCGCAATGGATCGGGCTGCGATTGCACGCCCGTGTGCTGGATCGTGTCGACCTTGCGCGCGCCCAGTCCGCCATAATAGCCGAGGCGGTAGATATCGATGCGATAGTTGCTGGAATCCGTGTTGATCTTGAAGTTGATCGTCTTGCCGTTATCGACGCTGATGTCGGTCGCGAAGCCCTCGATGTTCGAGCTCCCGGCACCATCGATGCCCCATTCGCTTTCCGGGTTACCCTGCTTCTGGTTCTCAAGCACGATCGCGTTGGTGGCGGTCGCCGCGGCTGTGGCTGCGAACGTCGCGGTCGCTGCAAAACTTTGAGTGGCGGCTCGCTGTGTAACCTGCGCCGTGGTAACCGATCCGGTCAGGACACCGGTGCCCTTGGTCCCACCATTCCCGCCCGCTCCGCCGCCGGGCAGAACTCCGTTCTGGGCCGTCGCGCTGTTCCAGGTCCACGTCGTGGCAAATGACAGGTTGCGGCCGAGAAGCGGGTCGCTGACCGAGGCTCCCATGACCGCCTTGCCTGTCGAGACATGGTCCGGGCCCTCGACCAGACGTGTGCCGGGCAACTGGCCATCGGGCTGGAGGATGCCGCTATCCTTGCCCAGATCAAGAATCCGCGTCGGCGAGGTGTAATAGCCGCATCCGCAGACGCTGAAGGGCATGCCGAACGCCAGGAACTGCGGGCCGGTGACATGTGCGGTCGTCTGGCCCGATGGGGCGGCGTCCAGGATGACGACGTGACCGGAGTCGCCGCTGCCACCTGAGGCAGTGCCGGAACCGCGCCCACCGGACGCTCCGCCTTGCCGCAGAAACGGCGCCAGCGGATCAGTGCTCATCGAACCGCCCGCAAAGTGCGCGCCGCGTAGAGATGATGCAAGGCCGGACGCTGGTGTGCCCGCAAAGCTAGGCGCGCCTACTGCCCGGGAAGAGGTCGCGCGGCTTGTATGGCTGACAGCCCTTGCAACACCGAGCGGATCCCGGTCGCGCAGTTGCAAGCGCTCGTCGAACTGACCTTCAACGTCGCCGGCAACATTATCACTCTCCTCCGGAGCGCGATCACTCAGCGCTGCTCCGCCGTCGGTCTTGTCGGCGTGAAGATCATGCTTGTCTTTCTCCATAACCTGCACAGGTGCGGAGGCCAGTTCGGTCCTGTCCTCGGGCTTGGGAGCAGCCACGCGCGACTTTACCGTTCCCCCGGCCGTCAGCCACCAACGAGGATCGAACAGATCCGTCAACATCGAACGGGAAACCCACCGGTGCGCGCTGCGATACATGGATGCCTCTCTCGATTATTTAGATGGATTATCTCCGTGAAGGTCATCGCCCTCAGTCCCGCGACAACTATATTCGAAAATTGCGATAATAGACGTTACCTACTTCGATCGAGCACGAAACTATCCTTTTAGCTGGTAGGTCTTTGCGAAACTATATTTGACTTCCTTTAGAGAACTGAATCTCCGCCAATCGACAACACGGCCAAGAGCGCCCCACCGCCCTCCTGAATCATTTTGCAACACATTGAAAGATTGCGTCTTTCAGATGCAGGTATCGCTCGCGCCGTTCGTGGTCGGATCGACACCAATCCATGAGCCGAGAATATAAACCCATTCGGATTTGATCCTCTAATCAAGTGCACGCCGATCCCCATGTATAGGGCATCAGCAGTCGAGAGGATCCCAGATGAAGAACATCGCCGCCAGCATTGCAATGACAGCTTTGGCAACAACAGGAGCCGAGGCGCAAGAGCGCAAACGGGTCGCGCCGCCGGCAGTTTACGATGTCGCGCCGGGCCTGGGACACTTCACGGATGACGTCCTTTTCGGCGAAGTCTGGGAGCGGACCGAGCTCGCGCCGCGCGATCGCAGTATCGTCACGCTCTCCGCAATCGTCTCGACCGGAAAGACGGCACAGATTGCCGGACATATGGGTCGGGCGCTGGACAACGGCCTCACCCCAGCGGAAATCGGCGAACTGATCTCGCATCTTGCCTTCTATTCCGGATGGCCGAACGCGATCTCGGCCGTTGTGGAGACCAAGAAGGTGTTCGACCAACGAGGCGTTGCACCTCTGACGGATAGCGACGCCGCAAGGATTGAACTCGAGGCTTCCGCGGAAGCCGCGCGCACTGCGAGCGTTAATGCCGGCGTCGCGCCGACCGCGCCGGCGCTCGCGGATATCACCAACCGCGTCTTGTTCGGAGATCTCTGGCAACGACCGGACCTCAGCGCGCGCGACCGCAGCCTTGTGACGATGGCAGCGCTCATTGCCATCGGGCAGCCTGAACAGCTCCCGTTTCACACCAACCGCGCGATGGATAACGGCTTGACCAAAGGCGAAGCGTCGGAAGTGGTCACGCACGTGGCCTTCTACGCCGGCTGGCCGCGAGCGATGTCGGCCGTGCCGGTTCTCAAGCGTGTTTTCGACGTACGCGAGGCCAGTTCGCAGCCTGCGTCCGCTGCCATCAGGATCACACCGTCTGGCCTCGGACGGGCGCGTGCGCCGGAGGAATATTTCACCGGCGCTGTTGAAACCTCCGGTTTTTACAAAGGGGACGCGCCTGCGGCCATCAGCGGTGCAACCGTGTCCTTTCCGGCAGGAGCGCGCACGGCATGGCACACGCATCCGCTGGGCCAGACGCTTTTCATCATCTCCGGTATCGGACGGGTGCAAAAGGAAGGCGCGCCGGTCCAGGTGGTCCGGCCAGGCGACGTCGTGTGGATCCCGCCTCTGGTCAAGCACTGGCATGGCGCGTCGGCAGATGAGGGGATGAGCCACTTCGCGGTCGCGGAAGCTCTCAACGGCAGCGTTGTAACGTGGATGGAGAAGGTTTCCGATGACGATTATGACCTGGAAAGCGTCGGCGAGTGATGCCATGAGAAGCGGACGTCGTTGTTGATCCGGTTAAAGCAATCGTCGCCAGAATCCCGCCGACCATGGCTGGGGCTAAGGGACCAATGAGTTGAGCCTTTTCGTAAGCCTCTCCCCAGCTTTCTCTTCAGGAAATGACATGTCGACAACCAAACTTCCATCAGCGTCGAATCGAATTTCGGGCGGGATGACCTGGCTGTTTGCGATCGTCGGCGGTGCGGCGGTTGGCAACCTATATTGGGCGCAGCCTCTGCTTGCCACGATCGCGAAATCCCTCGGCGTTCCAATCGGCTCGGCCGGTGCGATGGTGACCATGACGCAGATCGGATATGCGCTCGGCATTGTCCTGATCGTGCCGCTCGGCGACGTGGTGATCCGGCGCAGGCTGATCCCGCTCGTCATGTTTTTCTCGGCGCTGGCACTGCTGGCAACTGGGTTGGCGCCCTCGTACACAATGCTTCTGGCCTCTCTCACCACCGTCGGCCTGACAACCGTGGCCGGTCAATTGCTCATTCCGCTCGCAAGCGACCTCGCCATCCCCGCGGAACGCGGGCGAACGGTCGGAACCATCGTCGGTGGCATCCTGATCGGCATACTGTTGTCACGCACTATCAGCGGCGTCATCGCGGATGCTTTCGGCTGGCGCGCCGTCTATTTTCTCGCAGCAGCGACAACCGCGTCTTTCTCGGTTCTTCTCACGCGCGTCCTGCCTGCTGAAAATGAAAGGCCCCGCATCGCCTATGGGCAGCTGCTTGCGTCAGTGCCCGCTGTGGTTCGCAAACACAGATCCGTCCAGGTGACGTTGGCCATCGGCTCCCTTGGCTTTTGCACCTTCACCATGTTCTGGACGGGACTGACATTTCTCCTGAGCGCGCCGCCATTTTCATACTCGCTCAGTCAGATCGGCCTCATGGGCCTGGTCGGACTGGCTGGTTCGCTTGCCGCGCGACGCGTCGGCTGGCTGCACGACAATGGCTATTCCGCAGCCGGGACGGGTGCAGCACTTGTCCTGGCTTTCGTGTCGCTCGGGATCGGCGCCGCCGGGTCTGCGAGCATTGTACCCGTCGCCGTCGCCGTGCTCCTTTTCGACGTGGCGATCCAGGGCAACAACGTTCTCAATCAGACCCGTCTCTTCTCGGTGGAGCCGGAAGCCCGCAGCCGTCTCAACACCGCTTTCGTTTCGTGCAATTTCCTTGGCGGCGCGGCTGGATCGTTGCTCTCGGGCTTTCTGTGGGAGTCTGGCGGTTGGACGGCCGTCATGTCCGGCGCGATGGCCTTGATCGGCTTGGCCTTGCTCCTATGGGCCTCGCAGCGCCGACACATCCAGGTCTCGCATGGACGTGACGCATAGTTGTAAGCCCGTGGCAGCTGAAAGGTCTGTGCGCGCGGCACGAAGTCGCGCGCACTCTACGCGTTGAGGATCAGCCGCGCGTCTCTTCGACATCCTCCTCTTCGACAGGCCTTTTCGTCCGCATAACCTTCAGGACGAAGACAAAGAATGCGGGCACGAAGAAGATCGCGAGGATGGTCGCCGAGATCATGCCGCCGAGGACGCCCGTTCCGATGGCGTTCTGGCTGGCGGCACTTGGTCCGGTTGCGATTGCCAACGGGACGACGCCGAGCGTGAATGCAAGCGACGTCATCACGATCGGCCGAAAGCGCAGCTTTGCGGCGCCAACCGCCGAATCCAGCAGCGACCGGCCTTCGGCGTAGTAGTCCTTGGCGAATTCCACGATCAGAATGGCGTTCTTCGCTGACAGGCCGATGATCGCAATCAATCCGACCTTGAAATAGAGGTCGTTCGGCATGTCGCGCATCATCACGGCCAGCACCGAGCCGATAACGCCGAGGGGCACGACCAATATGACCGAGATCGGAATGGACCAGCTCTCATAGAGCCCTGCGAGAAGCAGGAACACGAACAGGATACTCAAGCCGAAAAGAAACGGAGCCTGGCTGCCTGACGTGATTTCCTCCAGCGACTGGCCCGACCATTCAAAGCCGAAGCCTTCAGGCAATTCCGACGCCAGATGCTCCATTTCCGCGATGGCCGCACCGGTCGACTGACCGGGCGCCGGCGCACCGGAAATACGCACGGTCGGGTAACCGTTATATCCGACGATCTGCGGCGGCCCTTTTTGCCACTGTGCGATCGCGAAGGACGAAAGTGGCACCATCCCGCCGCTCGCATTGCGGACGTTGATCTTCAGCACATCCTCGATCTGCAGCCGGCTGCGATCCTGAGCCTGCACGATGACACGCTGCATGCGCCCCCTGTTCGGGTAGTCGTTGATGTAGGATGATCCCAGATTGGCGGTGATCGCATTGTTGATGTCTGCGAACGTCACGCCAAACGTGTTGGCCTTCTCACGGTCGATGACGAAGAGAACCTGTGCGGCATCGGGCAGGCCTTCCATGCGGACGCCGGTCACGACCTGGCTTTGCGCGGCCTTCGCCATCAGTTCGGCCGTCGCCTGCGCAAGCGCTGCCTGTCCGAGGCCCGCACGATCCTGAAGGCGGAAGGAGAAGCCGCCGGTTGTGCCGAAGCCCTCGATTGGCGGCGGCGACAGCGCAAATGATGTCGCGTCCTTCAGTGCGAAGAGCTGCATGTTGGCGCGGTTGGCGATGTCCTGCACCGAGTTGCCCTCTCCACGCTCGGACCAGTCCTTGAGCGTGACGAACGCGAGACCCGCATTGGCGCCATTGCCCGAGAAGCTGAAGCCTTGAATGGCCACGATGTTGGCAACGGCCGGCTCTGCCTTGAAGATCGTTTCGATCTTCCTGATAGACTCGATCGTGCGGTTTGCACTGGCCTCTGGAGGACCCTGAATATCGACGATAAGGAACCCCTGGTCCTCGTCCGGCACGAAGGATGTCGGCAGGTTGATGAACAGGTAACCCAGTCCGACGGCCAGCGCGAGATAGACAATCATCATACGGCCGGCGCGGCGCGCCATTCCCGTTACCGATGCTGCGTATCCGTTGGTCAGCTGCTCGAACTTGCGGTTGAACCAACCTCCCGGTCCGCCCTTCTGATGGTGGCCACCCTTGATCGGCTTCAGGAAGGTCGCGCAAAGAGCCGGTGTCAGCGACAATGCCAGGAAGGCCGAGAACAGGATCGAGACGACCATCGTCAACGAGAACTGCCGGTAAATGATACCTGTCGACCCTGGGAAGAAGGCCATCGGAATGAAGACCGACGAGAGAACAAGCGTGATCCCGAGAATGGCGCCGGTGATCTGCTTCATCGCCTTGCGCGTTGCCGCCTTGGGCGACAGCCCTTCCTCGGCCATGATGCGTTCAACGTTTTCAACGACGACGATTGCGTCGTCGACGAGAATGCCGATCGCAAGAACCATCGCAAACATTGTCAGGACATTGATCGAAAATCCCGTCGCATACATGACGGCACACGTGCCGAGCAGCGCCACCGGCACCACCAACGTTGGAATAATGGTGTAGCGGAAGTTCTGCAGGAACACGAACATCACGATAAAGACCAGGACGATCGCTTCGAGCAGGGTGTGGATCACCTTCTCGATCGAAGCGGAGACGAACGGACTGGTATCGTAGGGAACACTGTACTCGACGCCCTTCGGGAAGAAGCGGCTCAGCGTGTCCATCTTGGCCTTGATTGCCGCGGAAACCGCAACAGCATTGCCGGTCGAAGACAACTGGATGCCGAGCGCCGCCGACGGCTGACCATTGAGCCGGCTGGTGAAATTGTAGGATTCCGCGCCCTGCTCGATACGGGCCACATCCTTCAGCCGCACCGTGGAGCCATCCGGATTCGCACGCAGGATGATTTCGCCGAACTGTTCCGGCGTACCCAGCTGGCCCTGAACGAGAACGGTAGCGGTCAGATCCTGGGTAATGGGGTTCGGGCTTGCTCCGATCTGGCCCGCCGCCACCTGTGCATTCTGCGCTGTGATCGCCGCGTTGATATCGTCCGTGTTGATGTTGAGGCCGACCATCTTGTCGGGATCGATCCACACGCGGAGCGCACGTTGCGCCGCGAAGAGCTGCGCGCGCCCGACACCGTCGATCCGTCGGATCTCGCCGATGACGCTACGATTGATATAATCGCCGAGTTCGACCTCGTCCCGGCTGCCGTCGGTGGACGTCATCGAGACGATCATCAAGAAGCCGGAACTTGCCTCTTCCACGGTAACGCCCTGCGTACGCACGGTGGCGGGCAGTCTCGCCTCGACACGACGGATCGCGTTCTGCACATCGACCGATGCCTGATCGATATCGGTTCCGGCCCTGAAAGTGGCGTTGATGCTGACCGACCCTGAATTGTCCGAGGTCGATTCAAAATACATCAGGCCGGCAACGCCGTTCAGCTCATCCTCGATCTGCCGCGTCACGCCCTGATAGATTTCTTGCGGCGATGCCCCTGGATAGGCCGTGGAGATCGTCAGCTGCGGCGGCGCGACCTTGGGATACTGCGCGATCGGCAGAAACGGGATCGCGATGATCCCAGCGATGGAAATGAACAACGCGAAGACCCAGGCCAAAATCGGCCTGCGAATGAAAAGCTGTGCCATGATTGATTACTCCGGTGTCTTCGCGGGCTGCTGAGACGAACTCGCAGATGGTTCAGCAGGCTGCCAGACCTCAGGCGCAACCTTCCCGCCGGGCTGGACTTTCTGGACGCCGTCGACGATCACGGTTTCTCCCTGCTTCAAGCCATCCTCGACGAGCCATTCGGAGCCCTGCGCCTGTCCAAGCTTGATCTTGCGAAGCTCCGCGACATTCTCGGCTCCCAGCACGTAGACCTGCGCCTGACCTGTATCATCCCGGATCACCGCACGCTGCGGAACGGTGACGGCGTTGTGCCGGACAGCCTGCTCGATTCGCACGCGGACATACATGCCGGGCAGCAGGTCACTGGACTTGTTGGGGAATTCCGCCCGCAGCGTCACCTGGCCAGTGTTGGAATCGACGCTGGCGTTTGCGAACAGAAGCTTGCCGGGCTCGGCGTAGAGCGAGCCATCGTCAAAGACCAGTTCAACCCGCGCTTCGCCCGGGGCAGTGCTCGCCAGCGTTCCGGCAGCCACGGCTCTCTTCAGGTTCAGCAATTCCTGCGCTGATTGCGTGAAATCGGCATAGACCGGATCGACCTGCTGAATCAGCGCGAGGTTTGACGTTCCGTCGGCGGTCACCAGCGCGCCTTCGGTAACGAGAGCGGCACCGATCACGCCGGAGATCGGCGCACGAACCTCGGTGTATTCGAGATTGATCTTTGCCTCGTCCAGGCCCGCTTCGGCAGATGCGACATCGGCGCTTGCCTGAGCGAGATTGACGGCCGCGGTATCATAATCGATACCCGACGCGATATTGCGGTCACGAAGGCTCTTCTGGCGCTCGAGCTGCAGCCTCGCATTGTCCTCGATCGACTTGGCGCGCTGAAGGGCTGCTTCCGCGCTCGCCACGCGAACCTTGAACAGGCGTGGATCGATGCGATAAAGAACGTCGTCCTTCTTTACCGTTGCTCCCTGTTCGAAGACACGCTCCTGCAGAATGCCGGACACCCGCGCCCGCACCTCGGAAATACGGGTTGCGGCAATGCGGCCGGGAAGCTCGTTGACGACGGGCACATCCTTGCCCTTGAGTTCGATGACGGCAACCGCCGGCGGTGGCATCGCTGCTCCGTCTTGAGCCAACGCGGCTCCCGACGCGGTAATCAGAAAAGTGGTGGCAATCAGGCACAGCTTCAGGCGCGCCGCAATACTACGCTGCATTCCATATTCCTTCTTGAATTGCATCGCCCTGGGGCGCGTCATGTCTTGTCGACGTAAGAGAGATAGATTGACCGTATGCCGTCGAGAATCTCACGCCGCTCCACCTCCGGCCACGTATGAAATGTAAAGAGTTCGGTGCAGAAGAACCCCGTGAGCGCGAGGTAGGCCATGAGCGCTGCCTTCGGCCTTGCGCCTTCCGCCATCTTTCTCAGATCGAGATCGCACCACTCCCGCATCGTCTCCTGAATCTTGTCGCCACTTGCCATCGACGCACTAACCGCCATCGCGACGGCGCGGTCGGTATCATCAAGGGTGATCTCAGCGGACGCGATGCGACCGAAGAGCTCCGGATGCGGCGTATCCTTGGCTGCCTGCACGCATTCCTCGACATGCGCGATATCAACCTTGAATTTGCGGTCGACAAGCGCCTCAAGCAATCCGCTCTTCGATTTGTGGTCGTAAACCACGCGTGCCTTGCTGACCCCAGCCTCCCGTGCAACCGCATCGATCGACAGCCCAGCTGCACCGAGGCGGACAACCACGCGCTCAGCGGCATCGAGGATGTCGTCTTCGGCAATTTTTCTCGTACGACCCATCGAACGCTCCTGTTCGGCGATTTATTTACGAACGGTCGGCTTTAAATGCAAGCGCAAAATTGCTGCAACGCAAACTCCGCGTCTCGATATGCCGCGTTACCCGCAAGCGGCGCTAAAAGCTGGTGATAACCGCGATACCGGGCGTCTCAGCCCTATCCATTGTCATCAGTTCAGGAATCGCCTCAGCAAGCCCTATCCTCTTCGAGATAAGCTGCTGGGGTTTCATCTTGCCCGACGTGATCATTGTCAGCATGGCGTCGTATCGCCAGGCCTGCATGCCATGGCTGCCATAGATCTCGAGCTCATGGCCTATCACTTGCGCCATAGGTATTTGTGGCGTCGCGTGTGCGCCGAGCATTAGACCGACCTGTACATGGCGACCGCGGCGGCGGAGGTTGCTGATCGAGTTGAAGCAGGTGGTCGGGTGACCGAGCGCGTCGATCGAGACATGCGCGCCGCCCTTGGTGATGTCGCGAACGGCCTCGACCACATCCGGGACACTGCCAGCGTTAATGGTCGCAACCGCGCCGCATTGACGGGCGAGCGCCAGCTTGTCCTCAGTCAGGTCGATACCGATGACATTGGCGCCGAGCGCCGTGGCGATCATGATGGCCGACAGACCAACGCCGCCGCAGCCATGTACCGCCACCCAATCGCCGGGGCCGGTACGAGCCTGATCGGCCACGGCGCGGAAGGAGGTGGCGAACCGGCAGCCGAGGCTGGCGGCCGTTGCGTCGTCAATCTCCTCCGGCAGGGTAACGAGGTTGGTTTCGGCATAGTCGATCGCCACATATTCGGCGAACGAACCCCAATGGGTGAAACCGGGCTGGAACTGGCTGGGGCAGACCTGCTGGTTGCCGGAATGGCATTCCGCACAATGGCCGCAGCCCGAGACGAAGGGCACGGTGACACGATCACCGACCTTGAAGCGCATCACGCCCTTGCCTGTTGCCACCACCTTGCCGGCCAGTTCATGGCCGGGCACATGTGGCAGCTGGATATCCGGATCGTGCCCCTTCCAGCCATGCCAATCGCTGCGGCATAGCCCGGTCGCACCGACCTTGATCACCACGCCGTCGAACGTCGGCTCCGGCTCGGGAAGCGTCCTGATCTCCGGCGTCTGTTCGAATGCTTCATAGTACATGGCTTTCATAATGCATTCCCTCGGACTTCATAATATTCACCCGATTTTACAGAGACATCGGGGAGGAGGATCGCTTCGCACGCTATTACAAATGTTGTCTTTCACAAAGCCTGCCTGGGCCTGAGGGCGCATGGTTGACCCCGACGGCACGCATCTCAAGCCTTTGCGGAGATCGAACTCAGTTCCTCCAGATCGAGATCGCGTTCGAGCTCGCGGAGGGTTTCATCATCGATCTCACCGGCGCGATGAAGGCGAATAAGCTCCCTGCGGCCTGCCGCGATGGCCTCAAGGACAACGTCGAAATGTGCCTGAAGCATCGGCGCGTAGTTTTCGGTACGCTCCGCGTAGTCGATGATGGCCGTAGCTCGGTGTTCGTATCGCTTCAGCAGTTGCGGATGGATCAACGTGCCAGCCGCGTCGTAGGCAAGGTCCTGAACTGTCGAGAATTGCACCTGCGCCATCGCGGCTTCCGCCTGGCTCATGGTCATGGGGGCACGCTCTATTTCGGCCTCCCCCAGTCCCGCCCATGCGATCACCCTGCCGAGCGTCGTCCCTTGGATCAGCACCGTGCCGGCGATCACGACGAAAGCTGTGATTAGAATGAAGTCTCGCTCTGGAAAGTCTTCGGGCAAGCTCAGGGCGAGTGCGAGCGTGACGACACCACGAACTCCCGCCCAACCGAGCACCGTCGCGCCTCCGATGCCCAAGGGAATGGTCCTTGCGAGGCCGGCGGAATTGCACAGCCGGACGACGAGGTCAGAACCGAAAACCCAGATGAACCGCGCCAACACGAGCGCGAGGAGAACAATGACGGCGGGAAACGCCATGGATGCGGTCACCGCACCGAAGCCGCCACCACGCTCGATCACGTCCCTCAGCGAAAGGCCGATCAAGATGAAGACCGCGGCCTCCATAAGGAAGATGACGACCGTCCAGAACGACGTGCCACGCATGCGTGTCGCAGCAGAGAGCACGGTGTGCTGATGCCAGGACGCGATCAGGCCCGTGGTGACCGTCGCAATGACGCCTGATACGTGGAGCTGCTCACCAAGAAGGTAGGCGACCCAGGACAGCAATGCCGTGGAGGCGATAATCAGGTAATCGTCTTGGAGTCGGCGAATGAGCTTCACCCAGATGGTGCCCACGACGATACCGACAGCAGCGCCTCCAACAGCCAGCAGAGTGAATGTGCCGACAGCATCGAGTGTGCTGAAAGTCCCGGTTACAACCGTTGCCACAGCAAACCGGAAGACAACCAGACCACTTGCGTCGTTGAGGAGGCTCTCCCCTTCGAGAAGTATCTGCAGACGCCGCGGCAACTTCACGCGCTCCAGCACCGCTCGCGCGGATACCGCGTCAGGTGGCGAAACAATCGCTCCCAGAGCGGCGCACGCAGCCCATGGAAGTGACGGCATCAGGAAATGGACGACGACGGCGATTATGGCGGTGGTGAAGAATACGGCGCCGATTGCAAGGGAGGCGATGCCGAGCATGTGACGACGCAGCCGCTCCACCGCAATGGACCAAGCACCGTCGAGCAGCAGAGGCGGGAGAAATATGACGAGCACAAGCTCCGGATCGACCGTGATCGCGGGCAGGCCGGGAAGGAAGGCCAGAAGCGCACCACCAGAAAGAAGCGCAACGGACGGTGGCAGTCCTAACCGATGCGCAAGGTAATGAAGCGCGATGATCGCCACGAACATCGCGATCACAAGTTCAAAGAGGTGCTTGCTGTCCATTGGTCTCCCCGCCCGAAACGATTGTCCGAGTTGTCTAGAATCGGCCGGCACCCGTTGAGCCGCTCGCTCAAATGCAGGCGCGACCTGTCCTACAGCTCCACACAGTTAACCGCATTGGAAATGGCCTGCCAATACTCGATGAAAGCACAAGATTTCCGCCTTCAATCGCGTCTTCAGGTGCTCCGCCTGACATGCTGAAAAGCCGCGAGAACGGATCGCTCCGAGCGCACGAGATAGGCGTCCAGTTGCTTCGACGCAGCGTCAGTGTCGCCGGCCTCCAACGACGCGAGAATCTCTCCGTTCAATGCAATGTAGGGGGCATGGAGATGGGCGGTGTCCTCGAACTGAGCGAACACCAATCGAAGTTCCGCCAGGACAAGTTCAAAGCACGCGCTTAATCGTGGGCTATCGCATAGCTCCACCATCGAACGATGAAACTCCATGTTGATCGTGCCCACGCTTCGCCAGTCGCCGGCGTCTCGCGAGGCCTCGGCTCGGGCCAGGAGCTCCCTCATGCGCCCCAATGCGGGGTGCGTGGCAAGAGCGGCACGAACAGCACCTTTCTGGATGACATGCCTCACCCTGTAGATATCCACGACCGATGCCTCGCCCGGCGTTGCGACAAAAACCCCGCGGTTGGGTATGTGCACCAGCAGATTCTGGCTCGTCAGCAGCCGGAATATTTCGCGTAGCGTGTTGCGCGAGATACCGAAGTGGCTAGCGATCTGCTGTTCGGAAAGCTTTGCGCCCGGCGCGAGTTCACCGGAGATCAGCATGCCGCGGATTCTTCCGGCAATCTGCGCCGTCAGCGGCTCGTCTTCCATCTCACCAATCGCAGCACACATCACCAACGCCCTTTTTCCATTTGTTCAAGACACCATATCGAAACGCAGCGCATAAGAGGCGGATATGGCGCCTGCTCCAGACGCACGTTCAAAAATTTGCCTGCGAGATATTGTTCAACAATAAATATTCCTTTATTGAACAATAATCCGTGAGATCGGTATTTTCAATGGAGATGGAACATGGCGGCAATCGATCTGAACAGCGATCTCGGTGAGGGCTTCGGCCCATGGCCGATGGGTGACGACGCCGCGATGCTGGCGACGGTGACCAGCGCCAATATCGCCTGCGGCTTTCACGCCGGCGATCCCTCGGGAATCCTGACGGTGCTCAGGGAAGCAACGCGGCGGGGCGTGGCCGTCGGCGCCCATATCGGTTACCGCGATCTGGTCGGCTTCGGCCGCCGCAACATGGATCCATCGAGCGCCGAACTCGTTGGCGATACGATCTACCAAATCGGCGCCCTGCAGGGGCTGGCGAAAGCGGCGGGAACGAAGGTGCGCTACGTGAAGCCGCATGGCGCGCTCTACAACACCATCGCCCATGACGCCCGTCAGGCCGCCGACGTCATCGAAGGCATCAAGTCCGTTGATCCGAGCCTCGTGCTTATGGCACTGGCCGGCGCGCCGATCGTAGCACAGGCCCGCGAAGCCGGGCTGACCGTCGTTTGCGAAGCCTTCGCCGACCGCGCCTATAACGTCGACGGCAGCCTCGTCAGCCGCCGGCTTCCCGGCTCGGTGATCCACGATCCTGAGGCCGTTGCCGAGCGCATGCTGCGCATGGTGAACGAGCAGCGCGTGGTGGCGATCAACGGAAGCGAGATTGCGCTCGATGCGCAGTCGATCTGCATTCATGGCGACACGCCGGCCGCGGTCGCGATCGCACGCACGCTCCGGCAGACGCTGGAAGCCCGTGGCGTCGAACTCAAGTCCTTCGTCGATATGTCGTCATGAGCGAGCGCCTGCGTTTCCTGCCCTCCGGCAGCGACAGTTTCCTCGTCGAACTCGATGATCTCGCAGCCACCCTGACCGTGCTCGACACCCTCCTGGCAGCAAAGCTCGAAGGTGTGCGCGAAGTCATCCCGGGCGCGCGCACTGTCATGGTGCGCTTCGATCCGTGCCTGACGAGCGCGGCAGGGCTGTACGACAAGATCGCCGCACTCGACCTCTCGACGCGCTCCTCCCGGGGCGGCGAACTCTACGAGATCCCAGTCGCCTATGATGGCGAAGACCTTGGCGATGTCGCCGAAATGCTTGGCTGCACCATTCAAGAGGTCATCCAGCGCCACACCGAGGCGACCTACACCGTCGCGTTCACCGGCTTTGCCCCCGGCTTCGCATACATGACCTCAGACGATCCCCGTTTCGACGTGCCGCGCCGAAAGAGCCCAAGGGTGAAAATTCCCGCCGGCTCGGTCGCCATCGCCGGCAAATTCGGCGGTATCTATCCGTCAGACAGCCCCGGCGGCTGGCAGCTGCTCGGCAAGACGCCGCTCGCGATGTGGGACACGACACGGGAACGCGCCGCGCTACTGGCGCCCGGCGACCGCGTTCGTTTTCGCGACATCGCCAAGAGCGCTGTCGTCCCGGTGTCAGCGCCCAAGCTGTTCGTCGATGAGGTTTCACCACAGAAGGCCGGATTGCTCGTCACCCGCGCGGATCGTCCGGCGCTGTTCCAGGACCTCGGCCGACCAGGCCTTGCAAGCCAGGGCGTCTCGGAATCCGGCGTGCTTGATCGCACGGCCATGATCGCGGCCAATCGCTGTCTCGGAAATCCGCGCGATGCCGCCGTGGTCGAAGTGCTCTTCGGGGGCTTTGCCTTCAAGGCCGATCGACCGATCACCGTCGCCGTAACCGGCGCCCCCTGCCCGCTGACGATCCGCACGGCGGCTGGCGGCGAGAGCAGCGCAAGTTTCGCAAGCCCGATTGCCCTTGATGCCGACGACGAACTGGTGCTCGGCATTCCCCCCGAGGGCATGATGAGCTACCTCGCACTGCGTGGCGGCTTCGAGGTCCAAAAGGTTCTCGGCTCGGTGGCCACAGACACGCTTGCCAAGGTCGGCCCGGCGCCGATCGCAGCCGGCGATGTCCTTGTGCCCGCCGAGCGGCGAGCGCTCGCGGTCGCGCAAGCCGAAGCCGAACAGCGGCGCCTGCCGCGCGCCGGTGACGTCGTCACGCTCGATATCGTGCTTGGCCCGCGCACGGACTGGTTCACGCAACAGGGCGTCGCGACGCTGACCTCGCAGGAATGGAACGTGACGCCAGAATCCAGCCGCGTCGGCATGCGGCTTTCCGGCAAGGATGCCATCGCGCGTTCCGACAATGCGGAGCTCCCGTCTGAAGGCACCGCGCTTGGCGCGATCCAGGTGCCGCATAGCGGGCAGCCGGTGCTCTTCCTTGCCGATCACCCCTTGACGGGCGGCTACCCCGTCATTGGCGTGGTCGCCAGCCACCATCTCGACCTCGCCGGCCAGATCCCGATCGGCGCCCGTATCCGTTTCAATCCGATCTCCGCCTTCGAGCCACGCGAGGTCATCGCCGGCGCGGATGCTGCCTCGGCACAGAGCCAGACAGGACACTGATTTCATGAAAAAGCTGCTCATTGCCAATCGCGGCGAAATCGCCATCCGCATCACCCGCGCCGCCCGCGACTATGGTGTCGCCTCCGTTGCGATCTATTCGGATGCCGACGCCAACTCGCTGCATGCCGAACTTGCCGACGAAGCCTATGGCCTCGGCGCCGGGCGCCCTGCAGACACCTATCTGAACATCGAGAAGATCCTCGAAATCGCAAAACGCGCCGGCGCCGACGCCGTGCACCCGGGCTATGGCTTCCTCTCGGAACGCGCCGAATTCGCGCAGGCGGTCATCGACGCCGGCCTGATCTGGGTCGGTCCCGCGCCTGATGTTATCAGGGCGCTCGGCGACAAGGTCGAAGCGCGACGCATTGCCGAAAGCGTCGGCGCCCCGCTGGTGAAGGGCTCCGACGGCTCGCTGGCCTCGGCAGCCGAAGCCGTTGCATTCGCCCGCGAGGCCGGATTGCCGCTGGCGATCAAGGCCGCATTCGGCGGCGGGGGGCGCGGCATGAAGGTGGCGCACAATATCGACGAAGTCGGCGAGCTCTTCGATTCCGCCGTTCGCGAGGCCGTCGAGGCCTTCGGCCGTGGCGAATGCTACGCCGAGCAATTCCTCGAAAAGCCGCGCCACATCGAAGCGCAGGTGATCGCCGACAGCCACGGCAATACTGTCGTCCTCGGCACCCGTGACTGCTCGCTGCAGCGCCGCAACCAGAAACTCGTCGAAGAGGCGCCTGCTCAGTTCATCACCGAGGATCAGCGCCAGCGCATCCATGATGCCGCCCGCGCGATCTGCGCCAAGGCTGGCTACACCGGTGCCGGCACGGTTGAGTTCCTGCTCTCGGAGAACGGCACGATCTCCTTCCTCGAGGTCAACACGCGCTT
The DNA here is from genome assembly GCA_900472605.1 of Hyphomicrobiales bacterium. Classification (GTDB taxonomy): domain Bacteria; phylum Pseudomonadota; class Alphaproteobacteria; order Rhizobiales; family Rhizobiaceae; genus Rhizobium. The sequence goes on from UCJD01000020.1 coordinate 18,600, forward strand.
GCAGGTCGAGCATCCGGTGACCGAGGAGACCACCGGCATCGATATCGTCATTGAGCAGTTGCGGATCGCCGATGGCGAACCGCTGTCGGTGACGGATACGCCGAAGCCGCGCGGCCACGCCTTCGAGTTCCGTATTAATGCGGAAGATCCCGGCCGCGGCTTCCTGCCGACGCCAGGCCTGATCACCCGCTTCCGCGCACCTTCCGGTCCCGGCATCCGTCTCGACACGGGCGTCGAAACCGGCTCGGAAATCCCCGGCCTCTACGATTCCATGATGGCGAAGCTAATCGTCACGGGCGCCACGCGTGAGGAAGCGCTTGCTCGCGCCTGCCGCGCTCTGACCGAGTTCCGGATCGAGGGCGTGGCGTCCGTTCTGCCCTTCCACCGCGCCGTTCTCGAGGAAAAGGACTTTACCGGCGAAGATGGTTTCAAGGTCTTCACCAACTGGATCGAGACCGAATTCCGTGGCGTCGCCTCGTCGCCGAGGATCGAGCCCGCCGAGGGCGGCCTGCTGCGCAGCTTCATCGAGATCGACGGCAAGCGCCACGAGATCGGCTTGCCGGCGGCACTGTTTTCCGGCCTCGCCGTCGCCCCGCAGACCGCAGCGCCGCAGGCATCCCAGAGCCATGAGGGCGCGGTTGTCGCGCCCATTCCGGGCACCTTCCGGCAGTGGCTGGTGGAAGACAATGCGACGGTTGCAGAAGGCGAGATCGTCGCCGTGATCGAGGCCATGAAGATGGAGACACGCGTCGCCGCGCCCAAGGCGGGCACGATCAAGCTCAGCGCCAAGGTAGGCGACAGCGTCGCGCTCGGCGCGGAGCTGGCGATCATCGCGTAATAGGAAGAGCAGAGCTCGAAGCGGGAAAGCCGGCGGGTCTTGCGATCCGCCGGCTTTCTTTTGTTCGGGTGATAGAAGAGCGATCAGCTCTGCCGCATGAACTGCTGGATGCGGCTGTCGGCTGGCGAGCTCTCCAGCTCGCCCGCGGTCATGTTGACCACGACGTGGCCGTTTTCCATCATCACGACGCGGTCGCTGACGCGGCTGACGAAGCGCATTTCGTGGGTGACGATGACCATCGTCATGCCCTCGCTGGCGAGACCCTCGATGACCTGCAGCACTTCGCCGACCAGTTCCGGATCGAGCGCCGAAGTCGGCTCGTCGAACAGCATGATCTCAGGATCCATGGCAAGCGCGCGGGCGATGGCCACGCGTTGCTTCTGGCCGCCCGATAGCTGGTGCGGATACTTGTTGGCATGCGCCGCAAGGCCAACACGAGCGAGATGGTTCATCGCCGCCGCGCGCACAGCTTGCTTGTCGCGATTGCCGTGATAGCGCGGACCGAACGTCACGTTTTCCAGCGCCGTCATGTGCGGGAAGAGGTTGAACGACTGGAATACCATGCCGAGACAGGTGACCCGATGATGGAAATCGGGAACCATACGGTACCCCTTGGCGTCGGCCGTGATCCATTCGTTTCCATCGAGGGTGATGCGACCGTTGTCGATGTCCTGCAGCGCGTTGATTGTGCGGATGAGCGTCGTCTTGCCGGAGCCCGACGGGCCGATGATGCTGAGCACTTCGCCCTTGCGCACCTGAAGCGATACGTCTGCCAACGCCCGCTTGTCCCCGAAGCTCTTGGTTATACCGTCGATGCCGACCACGACCTCTTCACCGACACGGCGTTCAGTGCCATTGGTGCTTGCCTGGGCGACGGCCGCAGGGACGGCGATCTCGGCGCCGGTCATCCTGGAGATGTCGAGACGTCCTTCAAGGCGCGACAGGAAGAAGCTGAAGATCGAGACCACGAGCACATAGTAGAACGACACGGCCACAAGCGTTTCGATGACCATGAAGTTGCGGGTGTAAAGCCGCTGGCCGACAAGCAGGATTTCCGCGAGCGAGATGACGGACACGAGCGAGGTCAGCTTGACGATGGTGATGAACTCGTTGCCAAGCGAGGGCAGCGCCACGCGGATCGCCTGCGGCAGGATGATATGCCGGTATTTGCCGACGGGGCGAACGCCGAGAGCGTGTGCCGCTTCCTGCTGCCCCTGATCGACGGCGATGAGACCGGCGCGATGGATTTCCGCGAGATAGGCCGTCTCGGATATCACCAGCGCGATCAGACCAGCCCAGAAGGGCACAGACAGCACCGGCCCGAGCGCCGGCATGAACTGCGGCATATTGTAAACGAAAATCAGCAGCACCAGCAGCGGCAGGCTGCGAAAGAGCCAGATATAGGTTTTCGCGAACCACCGCACCGCTCGCAGGCTCGATTGCCGCGCGAGCGCCAGAAGGAAGCCGAGCACGGTGCCGATGACCCAAGTCAGCACGCCGAGCCACGCAACAAGCGCCGTGGCGCGCCAGAAGTCCGGATAAAGGACGAGGCTGAAGAGGTAGTTCCAGTCGAAGTTCATCGCCGGGATATCCCAAAGAGCAGCGGCGCCGAAGCGCCGCGATTTCCTGTGTTGACCAGTCAGGCGAGCGCCTCTCCGGCACCCGCCCGCAATGCTTATTGCCCGACAGCAGCCTTGAATTCGGTCTCCGTCGATTTCGCCACACCGTACTTGGCAAACACGGCCTCGTAATCGGCATCGCCATCAAGCTTCGCCAGCGTATCGCGCAGGAAGGACGCAACCTCAGTGTTGCCCTTCTTCACGCCGAAGCCGACGATGACGGGGTACAGCTGTTGGGTGGAGGTAACCTTCAGACGACCGTTCAGCTTCTTGGCGGCGTTGGCGAGCACCGCCGAGTTTTCCAGTTGGGCATCCACGCCGCCGGACATCACAGCCTGCGTCGCTTCAGGAGATGTTGGAAATTCGCGCGAATCGATTGGGCTGGCGGCGCAAACCGACGCGTTCAACTTCTCGAGTTCGGGGATCCAGGCCGCTCCCTTGATCGAGCCGACGCGCTTGCCGCAAAGCTCTTCCGGCTTGGTGAAGCTCTGGCCGCCGGCGGCCGAAACCGCGATCGAGACGCCCGTCTTCATGTAGGGGATGTAGTCGATCTGCTTGGCGCGCGCGGCCGTCACGTAGAGCGTGGAGGCGATGACGTTGAACTGATCGCTGGAGACGCCGAGGATGAGGTTTTCGAAACGGGTGTCATGAAAGGAAACGTCACTGCCGGTCTTCTTGCCGATCAGCTTCATCAGCTCGACGTCGAAGCCCGCAGGCTGGTTGGCGTCGTCGAAGTAGTTGTAGGGCGGGTAGGTGAGATCGACACCGATCTTCAGCGTTTCCGCATGGGCCGCCGTCAGGGGCGCCGCCAACATGATGAGACTGGCAAGGAGTTTTTTCATGGACTGTTCCTCTCGATTGATGGCTCATTTTTGTTGAACAATTATAAGATTGCAATCCCCTTCGATGCATAAAGTTTCATCAAGGGGCGGATTACGTGCAGATCAACTATCCGCGCGCCACGGACAGCGCTTGACGCGCGGCGGACAAGCGACTGAAATAACGAGGCAAGATGAGCTATCCCGGCATCAGCATGCCGATACCCCGAAAAACGCACCTCAACAGCCCGCCTAGTTCTAAAGCGGCAGGCACTGAAATCCGACGATCAAGGAATGCGCAGCCTACCGCCCATACACCTTGGAAAACTCCCCCGCCTAAACGCAGACACCGAGGCATGCGCAGCACCCTCTCTTGACATGCGGAATTTGTTCAACAAAAATAACTCACCAAGGAGACCATATTGACCAACCAGAATCCCCCCGACCGACCTCTCGTCCTGACGCAGACCGCCGCCGGCCTGCTGCGCGACAAGATTCTGCGTGGCGAGCTTGCGCCCGGCGCACCGCTGCGCGAAGTCGTGTGGGCGGAGGCGCTGAACGTTTCGCGCAATACGTTGCGCGAGGCGCTGCGGGATCTGGTTGCCGAAGGCTTGATCGAACATCGCGCCCATTACGGCGCGACGGTACGGGCGCTGAACTCTACCGAGATCAGCGAGATCTACGCGATCCGCATGACGCTCGAACTGCGCGGCGTCACCTGCAGCGCCTACGCCTCGCAGGAAGCGATGTCGGAACTCGTCGCCCGCGTCGAAGCCGTGCAGCGCGCCGCCCTTGCCAAGGATTGGCAGCAGTGCGGCACCGCATCGCTGGAGTTTCACCAGCAGATCGTCGATTTCATCGGCAGCCCGCGGCTGAACGACGTGTTCGCGACCGTCGCCGCACAGGCCCGCCTCGCCTTCTCGATGGCGCCCGATGCCCGCCGATTCCAGGAGCCGTGGGTGGCGCGCGACGTCGAGATCTGCGGCCTTCTTTGCGACGGTGATCGCGCCGCTGCGAGCCGTGCGCTTGAACTCTACCTGCAGGAATCCGAACGCGTGGTGCTGGAAGCCGCCCGCGCGCAGAACCTGCCCCGCCCCAGCAAAACGTTGGCGGGGCCCGCCGACTAGCGCGGCAGCCCGCCCGGCATATCAGGAGAAAACAAGGGATGAAGCCCCAGCCCATTACCACCGCACCGGAAGACGCAGCGAGCCGCAAGGCGATCAAGCCGGTCATCTGTTACCCCGTCGAAACGCTGCCGCGCCCCGACCTTGCGGCATACCGTGCGTTGCGCGACGATTTGGAGTTCGTCGAGCGTGTGGTCGTGCCGCCGCGCGATGCCGCCTGCTGGACTGTGCCAGCAGGGCATTTCTGCCGCATCCTCTCCAGCGAAGGCTCGCAGGTGGGCGATCTGAACCTCTTCAATGCCAACAATCTTGAGGAAAGGCTCTTCACCGGCAAGACCCGGGCTCTCAACGGTACGCATGTCGGCCTTGGCGACCAGCTCTTCTCCAATATGCCGTATCTGCGCCCGATCGCGACGATCACCCACGACACGCTGGACTGGTACGGCTTCGACGAATTCGGCGGTTCGGTACACGACGTGATCGGCACGCGCTGCGATCCCTACACGCACAACCTCCTGAGCAACGGCGGACAGTATCACCACTGCTGCCACTCCAACCTGACCCGCGCCTTCTCGGCGCAGAGCGGCAAATCGCTACAGGAGGCCGGCACCTACATTCACGACGTGCTCAACGTCTTCATGTGCACCGGTTTCACACGCGACACCGGCCAATACTTCATGAAGGCAAGCCCGGTTCGCCCCGGTGATTATCTCGAATTCTTCGCCGAGATCGACCTCCTCGGCTGCATGTCGGCCTGCCCCGGCGGCGATTGCTCCTCCGAGCATTCCTCGGATGCCGTCGCCTGCTATCCGCTGGTGGTCGAGATCTACAAGCCGGCTCGTAACCCGGAAGGCTGGAGCGCGCCGGAGGTCAATGGCTACGACGGTACGCACGGGCTCTGAGCCAAGGAAGCAGTTTTAGACGATGAGGTTCCCGCGACATGTTCGCGGGAGCTTTGTTTTAAAGCAGGATCACCCGCTCGCGGTCCCCCTTGCTCTTCACAGAGATCGAACCAAACCGCGTCTGCGACGTTGAGCTAGCATGATTTTCAGAAAGGAGCAGTCCGATGAAAAGAACGTTAGCCGCAGTTTTTGCTGCAACAATCGTGCTCGTCGGCGGTTTTAGCCCCGTGATGGCACGTGACCACCGTCATCACGACGACACAGGGCGCGCGATCGCCGGGGGCGTTGCAGCAGGTGTCGTTGGCGGACTGATTGGCGGCGCCATCACGAATTCCGGTCCCCGTTACGTTGATCCGCCACCTCCGCGCCCGCGTTGCTGGTATGAGGATCGCGAGGTGGATAACGCATATGACGGTGGCTCTCATGTAGAGTCGGTGCGTGTCTGTAACTAAGTGTCGAAAGCTAACCACCTGCCATGCCGCTCATGGCAGGTCTTGACGGGAAGAATTTCAGGCCCTTCACCATTTGATCGTGCGGCGGTAAGCTGTTTCCCGGCAGGGAGGCCGCATGATCGACAAACTGGAATTCTTTATTGCGGTTGCCACTGAAAAGCATTTCGGTCGCGCCGCCCAGGAATGTGGCATATCCCAACCCTCACTCTCCGCCGCCATTCGTCAGCTGGAAGACCAGCTTGGGGTCATCCTGGTGCAGCGGGGCTCGCGTTTTCAGGGGCTGACCCCGGAGGGGCAACGCGTGCTGGAATGGGCGCGTCGGATCGTTGGCGACGCACGCACCATGCGCCAGGAAATGCGCGCCGCCCGGGCCGGGCTTGCCGGCCATATCCGGATCGCGGCTATCCCAACGGCACTCTCCATGCTGCCGCAGCTGACAGCGCCTTTCCAGGAGCGCCATCCCGATGTCACCTTCTCCGTCGTCTCGCGCAACTCGTTGCAAGTGCTCAGCATGCTCGAAAATCTCGAGATCGACGCGGGTATCACGTACCTCGAAAACGAGCCGCTCGGGCGCGTGACCAGCGTGCCGCTTTATGCAGAACAGTACAATCTCATTACTGCAGCAGGCAGCCCGCTATCCGATCGCGAAAGCGTTACCTGGAAAGAGGTCGGCGACATCAGGCTCTGTCTATTGACCGCCGACATGCAAAACCGGCGCATTATCAACCAGCTGCTTTCCGAAGCTGGCGTAACGGCGCAGCCGACGCTCGAATCCAACTCGATGATCGTGCTGTTCTCGCATGTGCGCACCGGCCGATGGGCGAGCATCATGCCGCGCAATGTTGCGAAATCATTCGGTTTTCCGGCCGAAATCCGGATGATCCCGATTGTCGAGCCGCAGGCGCATCATGTGGTCGGCCTGGTGGCGACGCACCGCGAGCCGTTCACGCCACTGGTATCCGCGCTGCTGCACGAGGCGCGCATGCTCGTGGACAAGCCGGATTTTCAATAGGAAGATCCTATCGACTGACGAGACAGCTTTATTGATCGCTTCGTCCTTCCCTGAGAAAGTTCTATAATGATTTGACGGTTCGCATCGTCGGCCAACGGCTTCTGGAGGAGGCCTGCCGGACTTGCGGGGACGTCACTTCTGGTCTGGGAGGGCCGCTGATGAACATTCGTGTCGCCAACGGCGATATTTCCGACCAGGTGCGTGACATCGTCGATCGTCTGAAGACGCTCGAAGGGCCAATGCTGCCGATCCTTCACGAAATCCAGGCGGTATTCGGCTATGTACCGCAGGAGGCACTGCCCATCATCGCGCAGGGGCTCAACCTGTCGCGGGCCGAAGTCCACGGTGTCGTTACCTTCTATCACGACTATCGCAATCACCCGGCCGGCCGGCACGTGCTGAAACTCTGTCGCGCCGAATCCTGTCAGTCGATGGGCGGAGACCGTCTGGCAGAGCGGGTGAAAGCCGTTCTCGGCATCGACTGGCATGGCACCACCGCTGACGCGGCAATCACGCTAGAACCGGTGTTCTGTCTCGGGCTCTGTTCCTGCTCGCCGTCCGCGATGATGGACGGCGAGGTGCATGGCCGGGTCGATTTCGCCGACATCGAGGAGATGATTGCGGAGGCACGGCGATGAGCGTCCGGATCTATGTCCCGCGCGATGCAGCCGCGCTGGCGCTCGGCGCCGACAAGGTTGCGGCTGCGGTTGCCAAGGAGATTGCCGATCGCAATCTTGATGCTGTCATCGTGCGCAACGGTTCGCGCGGCATGCACTGGTTGGAGCCGCTGATTGAGGTCGAGGTTGGCGGCGAGCGAATCGGCTATGGCCCAGTGAAGGCGCGGGATGTCGCAGCATTGTTCGATGCAGGGCTGATATTGGGCGGAGATCACGGGCTCTGTCTTGGCGCGGTCGAGGAGATCGCGTTTCTCAAACGACAGACACGGCTGACCTTCGCGCGTTGCGGTGTGATCGATCCGTTGTCGCTCGGCGACTACGAGGCGAATGGCGGACTTTCCGGCTTGCGCCGCGCCTTGGCCATGCAGCCTGTCGATATCGTCAAGGACGTGACCGATTCCGGTCTGCGCGGACGCGGCGGCGCGGGGTTCCCGACCGGCATAAAATGGAAGACCGTGCTGGAGACACCGGGTGCGCGCAAATATATCGTCTGCAATGCCGACGAGGGCGACAGCGGTACCTTTGCCGACCGGATGATCATGGAGGGCGATCCCTTCGTGCTAATCGAGGGCATGGCGATCGCGGGGCTCGCGACCGGTGCCACCAAGGGTTTCGTCTACATCCGCTCGGAATATCCGCATGCGATAGCCGCTATGACCGAGGCGGTGGAGATCGCGGGACGCGCCGGCGTGCTCGGGCCATCGGTGCTCGGCTCGGGCAAGGCATTCGAGATCGAGATCCGCACCGGCGCCGGCGCCTATGTCTGCGGCGAGGAAACGGCGCTATTGAACAGCCTCGAGGGCAAGCGCGGCATCGTGCGCGCCAAGCCGCCATTGCCGGCGCACAAGGGCCTTTTCGACTGTCCCACCGTCATCAACAACGTGATCTCGCTCGCATCCGTCCCTGTCATTATGGACAAGGGCGCCGCCTATTATCGCGATTTCGGCATAGGCCGCTCGCGCGGCACGATCCCACTACAGATCGCTGGCAATGTGAAGCATCCCGGTCTGTATGAGGTGGCCTTCGGGCTGACGCTCGGCGAAATCATCGACGAGATCGCAGGCGGGACGGCCTCGGGGCGACCGGTCAAGGCGGTCCAGGTGGGGGGGCCGTTGGGGGCCTATTTCCCGCGGGAGCTTTTCGACACACCGTTCGATTACGAGGCCTTTGCCGCCAGGGACGGGCTGATCGGCCATGCCGGGATCGTCGTCTTCGACGACAGCGCGGACATGCTGAAGCAGGCGCGGTTTGCGATGGAGTTCTGCGCGGTGGAAAGCTGCGGCAAATGCACACCTTGCCGTATCGGCTCGACGCGCGGGGTGGAGACGGCCGACAAGATCGCGTTGGGGATCGAACCGGAGAAGAACCGGGCGCTGCTCACTGATCTCTGCAACACGATGAAGTTCGGTTCGCTCTGCGCCTTGGGTGGGTTCACGCCCTATCCCGTATTGAGCGCGATGACGCATTTTCCGGATGATTTTGCGCCGAGGCCGATGGTGGAGGCTGCGGAATGACGAGGGGTGCATTGAACGCCTATTCCTCTCCGCAACCCCTCCCCACAAGGGAGAGGGGCTTAGAATGCCGCGCCCTTCCCATTCCAGTCCCAACGCGTCCACATGCGGGAGAGCCGCTGCAGTGCGATAACCGCGCCGCAGTGAAGCCCCTCCCCCTTGTGGGGAGGGGTTGGGGAGGGGCCTTAACGCCATCCGCTACAGCAACTCATTCTTCTACGGAGGCAAACCATGTCCCTCGTTCATGAAATCGACTACGGCACGCCGGCCTCCGCCTCCGAGACCATGGTGACGCTTACCATCGACGGCAACGAAATCACGGTGCCCGAGGGCACTTCCATCATGCGCGCATCGATGGATGCGGGCATCGAGATCCCGAAACTCTGCGCCACCGACATGATCGACGCCTTCGGCTCCTGCCGGCTCTGTCTTGTCGAGATCCAGGGACGCAACGGCCTACCCGCATCTTGCACCACACCTGTCGCGGCGGGCATGGTGGTGTCGACGCAGACGAACCGGCTCAAGGATGTGCGTCGCGGCGTGATGGAGCTCTATATCTCCGACCATCCGCTCGACTGTCTCACCTGCGCCGCCAACGGCGATTGCGAGTTGCAGGACATGGCGGGCGCCGTTGGCTTGCGTGATGTGCGCTACGGCTATGACGGCGACAACCACGTCAAGGCGCGCGACAACGGCGGGCTCAATGCCAAATGGGCGCCGAAGGATGAGAGCAACCCCTATTTCACCTTCGATCCGGCCAAATGCATCGTCTGTTCGCGTTGCGTGCGCGCGTGCGAAGAGGTCCAGGGCACGTTTGCGCTGACCATCGGGGGTCGTGGCTTCGATTCCCGCGTCTCGGCCGGCATGCACGAGGATTTCGTGTCATCGGAATGCGTCTCCTGCGGCGCCTGCGTGCAGGCCTGCCCGACTGCGACGCTGACCGAGAAGTCGGTGATCGAAATCGGCCAGCCGGAGCATTCGGTGGTCACCACCTGCGCCTATTGCGGCGTCGGCTGTTCGTTCAAGGCAGAGATGCGCGGCGAGGAGCTGGTGCGCATGGTGCCGTGGAAAGATGGACAGGCGAACCGCGGGCACTCCTGCGTCAAGGGCCGCTTCGCCTACGGCTATTCCAGCCACAAAGACCGCATTCTCAATCCGATGGTACGCGAGAAGATCACCGATCCCTGGCGCGAGGTGACATGGGACGAGGCCTTCGCGCACGTCGCCTCCGAGTTCCGGCGCATCCAGTACCAGTATGGGCGCGATTCGATCGGCGGCATCACATCCTCGCGCTGCACCAATGAGGAGACCTATCTTGTGCAGAAGCTGGTGCGCGCCGGCTTCGGCAACAATAACGTCGACACCTGCGCCCGCGTATGCCATTCGCCGACAGGCTACGGCCTCGGCCAGGCCTTCGGCACGTCGGCAGGCACGCAGAACTTCGACAGCGTCGAGAAAAGCGATGTCGTCGTCATCATTGGCGCCAACCCGACGGATGGGCATCCTGTCTTCGGCTCGCGGCTGAAGAAGCGCTTGCGGCAGGGCGCCAAGCTGATCGTCATCGATCCGCGCAGGACCGATATCGTGCGCTCGCCGCATGTCGAGGCAGCCTATCACCTGCCGCTGAAGCCCGGCACCAACGTCGCGGTCATGACCTCGCTTGCGCATGTGATCGTCACCGAGGGGCTGTTCGATGAGCGCTTCATTCGCGAGCGCTGCGACTGGTCGGAGTTCGAGGACTGGGCGGCCTTCGTCGCCGAACAACACCATAGCCCCGAGGCGACCGAGGCGCTGACCGGCGTGCCGGCGGAAATGCTGCGCGGTGCTGCCCGTCTCTACGCCACCGGCGGCAATGGCGCGATCTATTACGGCCTTGGCGTCACCGAGCACAGCCAGGGTTCGACGACGGTCATGGCGATCGCGAACCTTGCGATGGTCACGGGCAATATCGGTCGTCCCGGCGTCGGCGTGAATCCGCTGCGCGGCCAGAACAATGTGCAGGGCTCCTGCGACATGGGCTCGTTCCCGCACGAACTGCCGGGCTATCGCCATGTCTCCGACGACGCGACGCGCGATATCTTCGAGAAGCTCTGGGGCGTGAAGATCAGCGACGAGCCGGGCCTGCGTATTCCCAACATGCTGGATGCCGCCGTCGACGGCTCCTTCAAGGGGCTCTATGTCCAGGGCGAGGATATCCTCCAGTCCGATCCCGACACCAAGCATGTGGCGGCGGGTCTCGCGGCGATGGAATGCGTCGTGGTCCACGATCTATTCCTGAACGAGACGGCGAACTACGCGCATGTCTTCCTGCCGGGCTCGAGCTTCCTGGAAAAGGATGGCACCTTCACCAATGCCGAGCGACGCATCAACCGCGTGCGCAAGGTGATGAGCCCGAAGAACGGCTATGCCGACTGGGAGGTGACGCAGAAGCTGGCGCAGGCGATGGGGCTTGCGTGGAATTACCGGCATCCGTCCGAAATCATGGACGAGATCGCCGCGACGACGCCGAGCTTCGCGATGGTATCCTACGATTATCTGGAGAAGATGGGTTCGGTGCAGTGGCCGTGCAACGAGGCGCACCCACAGGGATCGCCAATCATGCATGTCGATGGCTTCGTGCGTGGAAAAGGCAAGTTCATCCGCACCGAGTATGTCGCCACCGACGAACGCACCGGCCCGCGCTTCCCGCTGCTTTTGACGACGGGGCGCATTCTCAGCCAGTATAATGTCGGAGCGCAGACGCGGCGCACCGAGAATGTCGTCTGGCACTCGGAAGACAGGCTGGAGGTCCATCCGCACGACGCCGAACAGCGCGGCATTCGCGACGGGGACTGGGTGAAGCTCATGAGCAGGTCCGGGGATACCACGCTGCGCGCCCTGATCACCGATCGCGTCTCGCCCGGCGTGGTCTACACGACGTTCCACCATCCGGACACGCAGGCCAACGTGATCACCACCGACTTCTCCGACTGGGCAACCAACTGTCCCGAGTACAAGGTGACCGCCGTCCAGGTCTCACCGTCCAATGGCCCGACGGACTGGCAGGTCGAATACGACGAGCAGGCGCGGCAAAGCCGCCGCATCTCTGGCAAGCTCGAAGCGGCGGAGTAAACGATGTCACACGGCACTCAGGACAAGCTTGTCTACATGGCCAACCAGATCGCGGGCTTCTTCGCGACCCAGCCAGAAGCGGACGCCGCGCAAGGCGTGGCCTCGCATATCAACAAGTTCTGGGAGCCGCGCATGCGCCGCCAGTTGTTCGAGATATTGGAGCATGACACTCATACACTGAGCCCTTTGGTGTTACAGGCCGTGCCGCTGATCAAACGGCCGGCGTTGGAGACCCCACCCAACACTGAGACGACTGCCTGACCGACACCACTTGGCCGGTGCAGGAAAGGCGTTGACGGTAAAGCGAGACGGTCTCAGCCTCGAGGCCAAATAATCTTCGCTCCGCCCGCCCCTTCGATATAGTCTTCCGATCAGGATTTTCACCGACCGGTGTCGGCAAGGCGGATCTTCGTTCGTCCTAGACGGGAAAAGCATCCATAGGAGACCGGCATGAAGCTCTATTTCAGCAGAAATCCAAACCCACGTCTTGCCGTTGCCGTTGCCAGGCATCTGGATGCAAACATCGAATTTGAATTCGCGGCTCCTCTGGAGCCAGGGCAATCGGAACGCTACCTGCCCCTTAACCCCAATCTCCTGCTTCCGATACTTGAGCGCCCGGGCCGGTCGCTATGGGAAACAGACGCGATCGCTTGTTATCTGTCCCGGCATACCGGTTCGAATTTCTGGTGCACCGATGACGATGAACCGGAGATGATCCGCTGGATCAGCTGGTCGAAGGACAATTTCGTGAAGGCCTGTGATGCGGTCCATTGGGAGCGCGGAACGAAGCCGCGTTACGACATAGGGTCCTGTGATCAAGAGCAGGTCGAACGCGGACTTGAACAGTTCCACAAAGCGGCCGCCCTGCTTGAGGCGGAGCTTGCCGATCGCATATGGCTCGTTGGCGACGCGATCTCCTTCGCGGATTTTCGCATGGCAACCTTCCTGCCGTTCAATGATGCCGCAAGATTGCCGGTGTCCGACTATCCCGCCATCCAGCGCTGGTCGGACCGCCTGAATGAAATCGACGCCTGGCGCGACCCGTTTGATGGGCTCGACGCACCGCCGATGCCGCCACTCCCATATTGAAATTAGCGAAATTGCCGTCGGGATTTCGCGAAGTTTGAGTTGACGTTTTCAACGGCGACGCCACACTTGTGAATTGCAGCAATGTGGGAGGAAGGATGATGGACGACACCAGCCAGTGGCGCCATATGGCAAGCGCTCCGAAAGACGGCAGCCGGATTCTCGTGACCATCCATCCATCCGAACAAGGGCCCGCACAGGTCGATCTTGCCTACTGGTCGAACGGCGATCGGTTCGGCTCGGAAGGCTGGCGGTCATCCGATTCCGCCCCCGGCCGCATCATCGGATACCCCGATCCGGAATTGAAATGCTGGATGCCGATGCCTTCAGCCAATGTCAGCCAAAGCTCGCTGCCCTCGCCCTGGGAAGGCGACGATATCCTGCAGCTCGACGGATCCGGGATCTAAGCGCGCAAAACGTATACCGAAAGAGTGCAGGACAAGGCTAAGCGATACCATGCTTATCCGTGGCTCGCGTCGTTCGGCACCAGCGGCTCGACATCCCTTACCTTGGCGCGATGGAAGATGAACAGCCCCGCCAGCACGATCACGGCGGCGCCAATCAGCGTCTGTCGGTCGGGGAACTCTCCGAAGAACATCCAGCCGAAGAGGATCGCCCACAGCAATAGTGTGTATTGAAGCGGTGCCAGGAGGGAGGCGGGCGCAAGCTTCAGCGAGCGGGTAATCATCAGATGCGCGGAGCTGGATACGACGCCGAGCAGCAACAGCGCCAGCAATTGGCTCCCGCTAACTGCGCTCCAACTTCCGACGCTAAGCACCGCTCCAACTGCCAGGCATCCGAGCGTCTGCAATGTAACGAGCGTAGCGTCAGGCGTGGATCGCAGCACGCGACCGAGCACCAATGTTAACGAGAAGGAAACGCTGCCGATGAGGCCGAACATCGAAGGCCAAGACAGCATGGCCGAAGACGGACGGAGCGCGATGACGACACCGACGAACCCGACCAGAACCGCCAACCACCGCCGCCAGCCGATCCTTTCGCCGAGAAGGAAATGCGAGAGCGCTGCGACGTAGATCGGACCGGCCATGTAGAAGGTCATGACGTCGGCCAGCGGAAGATAGGCTACGGCGGCATAGAACAGTCCGGTATCGGCGGTGGCGAGAATGACACGCGCGAGCTGCCACTGCGGCTTTTCCACCCGATAGAGCGATACGACAGGCTGGCGCGACAGCATCGGCCCCAGCACAAAGAAGGCACCGAGCGAGCGAGCGAGCAGAACCTGACCGACAGAGAAGCTCGCCACCAGCCATTTGCCCATGGCATCATTGAGGGCGAACATGAAGTCGCCAACGAGCATCAGCACGATGCCTACCAACACGGCGTTTCCGCCCGCGACAAGAGCCGCCTGCCTGTTCATGATTTTCAAGGCGCTCCGTGACGCCATTCTGTGCCGAGCTTTCGGCGGCAAATCCTTTTGCAGGCTTGCCGCACCACGCCCATGCCTATTTGATCGGCAGATGCTTACTCCGATGGCACAGCATGTTGCAAGCGGAGAGCCAGCCATTTTGATCGTTGCGTGCGATAAATTGCCGAACGGACCCAAAGGTAACACTTCGTTAACCGCATTGCCGATAGGAATTGTTAACCATCCCGCCAACGTAAGGTGGGTGCCCGCTAAGCGTCGGCTGCAGATGAAACAACGACTCCCGGCATATTATCGCCGTCTAGGCTTGTTTACGGCACTGGCGTCCGTCGCATTGCCCACGCATGGCTTTGCGCAATCGGCCTGGTCCGGGGCTGCGGACAACGAATTCAGCAACTCGGCGAATTGGAGCCCGGCCGCGCCAGATGCCGACGATACGGCGCGCGTCGACACCGGTTCTCCGCAGGTGTCGAACGATGTCACAATCGGCCATCTGGATGTGGATGGCGGCAACGTGACCGTCAGCAACACGGGTGTGCTGACCACCACGAACGGCACGACGATCACGTCGGGCACCGTCAGCATCAACAGCGGCGGCGTGATGAACTCGGACGTCGACCTCAATGGCGGCAGCCTTTCTCTTGACGGCCGACTGAACGGCCAGCTCAATCTCAACAATGGCAATGTTTCGGTCAATGGCACGCTCGGCAGCGCCATCGTTGGCACCGGGACGGCGCTTACCAACAACGGCACCACAGGCGCGGTCAATGTTTTGAGCGGCGCAACGCTCGTCAATAATAGCGGAGCGACAATCTACGCGGTTACGAACGCCGGCACCACGTCAAACGCGGGAACCATCGGCAACCTAACGAACACAGCAGGCAGTTTGACAAACGATGGCACCGTCACTGGAAAGACGGTCGTCTCGGGTGGAACCGTTACGAACAACTTCGTCATCACCGATGCCGACGTCGCTGCAGCCGCGACCTTCGTCAACAATAGCGGGGCGACCACCGGCACTGTGACGAACGCCGGCACCGCATCCAACGCCGGCACAGTGGCGAGCCTCACCAATACGGCAGGTAACTTCACCAACAATGCCGGAGGCACCATCACTGGAAAGACCATCGTCGAGGGCGGAACTGTCACAAACAATTTCGTCATCACCGACGCCGATGTCGCCGCCGCAGCAGCCTTCGTAAACAACACGGGCGCCATCGCCGGAACCGTCAGAAATGCAGGCACCGCCTCTAATGCCGGGACGATCACGTCCGTGCAGAACGACGGCGGGACGTTCACCAACAATGCGGGCGGAACGGTTACCGGTGGTACGAACATCGCTGGCGGCAGCGTCACGAACAACGCAAGCCTCAACAACGTCAATGTCGGCACCGCGGGCACGTTCACCAACACCAGCGGGGCCACAGCCGGCGCTGTCACCAATGCCGGCACGGCATCCAATGCCGGCACCATCGCGAGCCTGACCAACACGGCTGGCAGTTTCACCAACAACGCCGGCGGCACGATAACCGGAACGACGACCATCGAAGGCGGAACGGTCACGAACAACTTCGTCATCACCGATGCCGACGTCGCCGCAGCTGCGGCCTTCGTCAACAACACAGGCGCCACCGCCGGCACCGTCAGAAACGCCGGAACCGTGACCAACGCGGGAACGATCGCATCCGTCCGGAACGACGGCGGGACATTCACCAACAACGCGGGTGGCTCGGTTAGCGGCGTGACGACCGTGGCTGGAGGCAGCGTTGTCAACAATGCGGCACTGGCGAATGTCGATGTCGGCGCCGCGGGAACCTTCGTCAACAACAGTGGCGCGACAAGCGGAACGGTCACGAACTCCGGAATCGCGGCAAACGATGGAACGATTGCGGCGCTGCAGAATAATGCCGGTACATTTTCCAACACCGGAACGATCTCTGGCACGGCCACGGTTTCCGGCGGCTCGCTGATCAACGATGGCACCGTATCCGGAGCCGTCTACATCGACGAGGGCGGCCTTCTCTCCGGCAGCGGCGTCGTCGGCGGCATCCTTGTGAACGCGGGCGGTGTGCTGGCGCCGGGGCCTGGGATTGCAACGCTTGGCGTCAACGGGGACCTGACCTTCGCCACAGGTTCGACTTACCAGGTGGATATTGCTGCCAGCGGCGTCTCCGACAGGGTGGACGCGACGGGAGCCGTTTCCATCCACGGCGGAACGCTTGCCGTCAAGGCAGCAACAGGCAATTACGCAGCAGCGACCAGCTACACAATCCTGACCGGCGGCGGCATCACCGGTACGTTCGACACCGTAACAAGCGACTTCGCCTTTTTATCGCCAACGCTGACATACGACGCCACTGCCATCGACATGCGGCTGGACCGCAACGGCGTGCAGTTCGCGGATGTGGCCCATACACCAAATGACCGCGCCACTGCGGCCGCCGTCGAAGCGCTGGGATCAGGTCGTGCCGTCTACGACGCGATCCTGTCGTTTGACTCCGCCACTGCAGCGGATGCCTTTTCGCAATTGAGCGGCGAAGCTCATGCCTCTCTCAAGAGCGCGCTTCTATGGCAAAGTCGTTTTCCGCGTGAAGCGATCCTCGATGAGATCGCCTGGGGACCACATCGGCGAGAGACCGATGCGACCTTCTGGGCCGCCGGTTTTCTGTCGTCCAGCGTCCTTTCGGGAGGCAACAACGCGGCGGGGATCGATACCCGCATAAACGGCGCCCTGTTCGGCGCCGATGCACCGGTGTCCGATCAATGGCGCGTCGGCGCGGTGGTCGGCTACGGTCAACAATGGTTCGAGGAAGTGGACACAAACTCCTATTACGCCGGCCTTTATGCCACGGGCGATACCGGGCCCATACAGGTCGCCGGTGGCGCCATCTACGCCCGCAACGAAGCATCCACCCGGCGCGATATCGCATTTGGCACGTTCACAGACCAGCTATCCGCAGACTACGCGAGCGCCACCAGCCAGGTCTTCGCCGACCTTTCGTGGACCTACGAGTGGGAGGCACTAAGGGTTCAGCCCTTCGCCAATCTGGCCTACATCAATCTCGACACCGATGGCTTTCAGGAGAAGGGTGGCGATGCCGCACTTTCGGCAGCCAGCGGAAGCGCCGCGATAACCTCCTCGACCGTCGGATTGCGCTGGGCGACGGATTGGCCAGAAAACGAACTACCTTTCTCCGTTTCCGGCTTGCTGGGCTGGCGGCATATCGCAGGTGACGTGACACCTTATTCCCGCATGGCGTTTTCGGATAGCTCACCCTTCATAATCGAAGGTGCCGGGATGCCTCGTGATTCCGTCGTGGCGGAGATCGGCGTTTCCGCTAAGCTTTCGAAGTCGGCGCGGCTGACGCTGAGCTACTCCGGCGAGTTTGGCAAAGGCCTCCACTCCAACGCCATTCAGATGAACCTCGTAACGAGTTTTTAGGCTGAAGTTCCGTCACCGGCCTGACTGCTGGCGGTAGCCTTAAACACCTGCTCCACTCATCGCCATGGCGCAAGATCGCCCCCCCGCTCGCGCAGTCGATGAACATCGTCTCCGCTGTGCATTGGCACCAACATCGCACGAATACGCATTCACCATCATGATTAAATTGACGCGTACATTTTTTAAAGTTGACGCGCGCAAAGTTTAATGATGTATAGGCGGCGTCGGGTTGGCTTAGGAGGCCGCCAAATCCGACGGTCCCAAGCACAGGCCTCGATACGTTTCCGGGAGGAAAAATTGACTATTTCTCGCATCGCGAAGTCGCTGTTCGTTTCCGCCGCTTTCACGTTTTCCGCCGTTGCCGCGCAGGCCGAAGGCATTGGCGCGTCCCTGCTCACGCAGCAGCATCCCTTCTATAACGAGCTCGCAAAGGCGATCACCGCTGAAGCCAAGGCCAAGAACGTCTCCGTGGAGATCGCGATTGCCAATCAGGACCTGAACAAGCAGCTCGCCGACATCGAAGACTTCATCGTCAAGGGCGTTGACGTCATCATCATGTCGCCTGTCGACAGCAAGGGCGCGCTCGCAGCCGTCGCCCGCGCCGAGGCAGCTGGCATCAAGGTCATCACCGTCGACGTTCCGGTCGAAGGTGCCAAGGTCTCGTCCTACATCGGCACCGACAACTATGCCGGCGGCGTAAAGGCTGGCGAACTGATGGCCGAGCAGCTCGGCGGCAAGGGCAACGTCGCGATCATCGACTATCCGCTGGTCCAGTCCGTCGTGAACCGCGTCAACGGCTTCAAGGAAGCCATTGCCAAGCACCCCGACATCAAGATCGTTTCGATCCAGACCGGCATCACCCGTGCCGAGGCGCTCGCCGTCGCGCAGAACATGCTGCAGGCAAACCCCGACATCAACGGCATCTTCGGCTTCGGTGACGACGCGGCTCTTGCCGCCGCTGTCGCGGTGAAGTCGTCCGGCCTGACCGGCAAGGTCAAGGTCATCGGTTTCGACGGCATGCCTGAGGCGATCAAGGCCGTCGACAGCGATCCCGATATGGTTGGCGTGATCCAGCAGTTCCCTGATCAGATGGGCAAGCTGGCCGTCGACACGGCCCTGGACCTCAAGGCTGGCAAGGACGTGCCCGCCGAGCAGCCGATCGTTCCTGGCGTTTACGTCAAGAAGCAGTAAGTCCTCCCAAGGCGCACTGTGCGAAGGTCCCAAGTCTCGCACAGTGACCGCTCCTTCCGGCGGCCTGGCTTTTCCAACAGCGGGCCGCCGGAAAGCAGCGATATCTCCGTGACAAATCAGAGCGCCTCACGCATCCGTCCGGTGAGTGCGGCTCTTGGTGAAAGGTGACGCCATGGAAACCTCCGGCGACAACGCGATCCTTGAGATCAAGGACATTACGAAAGTCTTCGGCGCGGTGACCGCGTTGAAGAACATGCAGCTGAAGGTCCGCCCCGGCCGGGTTCATACGATCCTCGGCGAAAACGGCGCCGGCAAATCGACGCTGATGAAAATCCTCGCTGGTGTCTACCAGCCGACGTCCGGCTCTATCCTTCTGGACGGCAAACCCTACGCGCCAGCCAATCCGCAGGATGCGGCGGCAGCAGGACTGACGATCGTCTTCCAGGAGCTCAGCCTCTGCAATAATTTGAGCGTCGCCGAGAACATTCTCGCGACCCGCGAGCCGACAAGGGCTGGCTTCATCAATGACAAGGCGCTGGTGCGCCGGGCGGCGGCGATCGTCGCCGATCTGAAGCTGCCGGTGTCTGTTACCGAAAAGGTTGGCGACCTGTCGATCGCCCAGCGTCAGCTGGTCGAGATCGCCAAGGGGCTCAGCATCGACGCAAAGGTCGTCATCCTCGACGAACCGACATCCTCGCTCAGCGACAGCGAAGCCGAAATCCTGTTCGAGATCATCGGGCAACTGAAAGCGCGCGGCGTCGCCGTGATCTATATCTCGCACCGCATGGAAGAGATCATGCGGCTCAGCGACGACATCACCGTCGTGCGAGATGGCAGCTACATCACCACCCGCGACAAGTCCGAGGCCACGATCGACGAGCTGATCGCGCTTATGGTCGGCCGCGACATGAACGAGATCTATCCGCCGCGCGACGTGCCGGCGCCTGAGCTTAGCGAAAAACCGGTGCTGGCGGTGAGCGGGCTTTCCAGCCATGACGAGTTTGAGAACATCTCCTTCGATGTGCGCCCGGGCGAGATCCTCGGCTTCTTCGGGCTGATTGGCTCCGGCCGTTCGGAGGTGATGAAGACGCTGTTCGGCATGACCCAGCCGACCTCGGGCACCATCTCGATCGACGGCAGCGCGGCGAGCATCACCTCTCCCGTCGACGCCATCAACCGGCGTATCGGTTTTGTCACCGAGAACCGCAAGGAAGAAGGGCTGGTGCTTAGCCACAGCGTCGAGAGCAACATCTCGGTGGTCGCCCTCGACAACTATTCCAGCCCCTTCGGTTTCCTCAAGCGACGCCGCGAACGCGACGACGCGAAGGTGGAAGTCGGCCGGCTCGCCATCAAGACGGCGTCGCTCGAGACATCGGCGGGATCGCTGTCCGGCGGCAACCAGCAGAAGATCGTGCTGGCCAAGTGGCTGCTGACCAAGCCGAGGATCCTGATCCTCGACGAGCCGACACGCGGCGTCGACGTCGGCGCCAAATTCGAAATCTACAAGATCATCCGCCAGCTGGCGGCGGAAGGCACGGCAATCCTGCTGGTGTCCTCCGAACTCCCCGAAGTCATCGGCATGAGCGACCGCGCCGTCGTCATGAGCGAAGGGCGGGCAACCGCCATCGTATCAGGCGATGAGATGACACCGGAGAAGATCATGAGCTTTGCTACGGGATTTGTATCATGAGCGACAAGAGCGCAGCCAATGCCGCATTCCGGCAGGTAATGAAGCAGTATGGCGGTATTTTCCTATCGCTGATCGTCCTTTGCGTGATCTTCTCGATCACGAACCAGCGGTTCATGTCCGTTGCCAACTTCCTGAACGTGCTGCAGCAGGTTTCGGTGATCGCGATCGCCGCCTTCGGCATGACCTGGGTGATCCTGCTCGGTGAAATCGACCTGTCGATCGGCTCGATCATCGCCGTCGCCGGCATGGTCGGAGCGCAATGTTTCGCATTCGGCATGGGCTTCGTGCCCGCGCTCGTCCTCACCCTCGCTGCCGGCGCCCTGCTGGGTCTCGCCAACGGCGTCCTCACTGCGAAGTTCCTGCTGCCATCCTTCATCGTCACAGTGGCCACGATGGGCATCTATCGCGGCATGGTCAGCCTGCCGACGAACGGTGCACCGGCCATGATCATGGAGCCGACCTGGACGGCCATCGGCACCCAGAGCTTCATCGGCATCCCGATCGTCATCTGGGTCGTGGCGGTGCTCTTTCTGTTCAATCACATCCTGCTCAGCAAGACCAAGTTCGGCCGCCGCGCCTATCTGACCGGCGGCAACCGCGAGGCAGCGCTCTATTCCGGCATCAAGGTCGACCGCCTGAAGATCATCATCTTCATGATTTCGGGCATCATGGCTGCGATCAGCGGCATTCTGCTTTCCTCGCGCCTGTTTTCTGCGCAGACCAACGCCGGCATGAGCTACGAGCTCGACGCCATCGCAGCAGCCGTCCTCGGCGGCACGAGCCTTGCCGGCGGCGTCGGCACCATGATCGGCACGCTGATCGGCGCGCTCATCATCGGTGTGCTCAACAACGGCATGAACATGCTGTCGGTGCCTTACTTCTACCAGCTCATCGTCAAGGGCCTCGTCATCCTCATCGCCGTCTATCTCGACGTGCGGTCGAAGCGCGCCAAGCAGTAATTCTGAGAAAAGCAGAAGCCATGTCGAAAATTCTCACCATCGGCGAAATCCTGGTCGAAATCGTCGCTACCAATCGCGGCAACGGCTTTCGCGAAGCCGTGCCGCTGATCGGCCCCTTCCCTTCGGGCGCACCGGCCATCTTCATCGATCAGGTCGGCAAGCTCGGCCAGGATTGCGCGATCATCTCCCGCGTCGGCGATGACGATTTCGGCTGGGTCAACATCAACCGCCTGACCGAGGACGGCGTCGATGTCTCCGGCATCGAGATCGTGCCGCAGGGCACGACCGGCAGCGCCTTCGTGCGCTACCGCGAGGACGGCAGCCGCGCCTTCGTTTTCAACATCCGCCACAGCGCCTGCGGCCAGATCGAGCTGTCGGATGAGACGCTGGTGCTGATCGACAGCTGCACGCACATGCATGTCATGGGCACCGCCCTTTACGCACCGAGCGTGGTGAAGAGCATCCTCACCGCCGTCGAACGCATCAAGGCCGCCGGCGGCACCGTGTCCTTCGACCCCAATCTGCGCCCCGAAATCCTCGACAGCCCAGGCATGCGCGAGGCGCTGCAGACCGTGCTCTCAGTGACCGATCTCTTCATGCCGAGCGGCGAGGAACTGTTCCTGTTCGCCGAGGCAAAGACGGAGAAGGAAGCTGTCGCCGAACTGCTCGCGAAAGGCATCAAGGCCATCGTCATCAAGCGTGGCGAAAAGGGATCCAGCTACTTCGACAAGACCACCCAGATCGATCTCGAAGGCTATGCGGTTGAGGAAATCGACCCCACCGGCGCCGGCGACTGCTTTGGCGCCACCTTCGTAACCTTCTGGCTGAAGGGAATGCACCCCGCTGAGGCACTGCGTTACGCCAACGCATCCGGCGCCCGCGCCGTTACCAAGGCCGGCCCCATGGAAGGCGCTTCCACCCAAGCCGAACTCGACGCCCTCATCAAAGCGCAAGGAAATGCCTGACATGCAGAAGAGCTACCTCACGGATATCGCACAATGGCGCCACCGCGATGGCGCAAAGGGTATTCCATCGATCTGCTCGGCTCATCCCCTCGTCATCGAGGCGTCGATGTTGCATGCGCTGAAGCAGGATGCACACTTGCTCGTCGAGGCGACCTGCAACCAGGTGAACCAGGATGGCGGCTATACCGGCATGACGCCTGCCGATTTCCGGGTCTTCGTGGAAAAGATCGCGTTGGACACCGGCTTCCCACTTGAAAAGCTTATCCTCGGGGGCGACCATCTCGGTCCCAATCCATGGAAGAGCCTGCCCGCCGACGAGGCGATGGCCAAGGCCTGCACGATGATCGAAGCCTTCGCCAAGGCCGGCTTCACCAAGCTGCATCTCGACACCAGCATGGGCTGCGCCGGCGAGCCGGTCGCCCTGCCTGATGGCATCACGGCTGAACGCGCGGCAAGGCTCGCCGCCGTGGCCGAAGCCGCGCTGAGGGGTTCCGATGCCATCAAGCCAGTTTATATCGTCGGCACCGAAGTACCGATCCCTGGCGGCGCCATGGAAGAGCTCGATGAGCTCGAAGTGACAAAGCCGGATGCCGCGCGCGATACCATCGCCATCCATCGCAAGGCTTTCGAGGCTGCAGGTGTGTCGGACGCGTTTGCGCGCGTCGTCGGCGCCGTGGTGCAGCCCGGCGTGGAGTTCGGCAACGAGAACGTCATCCCCTACGCCCCGGAGAAGGCGGCTGCACTGAGCGCCACGCTTTCGGATATGCCGGGCATGGTCTTCGAGGCCCACTCCACCGACTACCAGACCCGCGACATGCTGCGGCAGCTGGTCATGGACGGCTTCGCCATCCTGAAGGTTGGCCCCGGCCTGACATTTGCGCTGCGCGAGGCCTATTATGGGCTCGACCAGATCGCCGCTTTCCTGTTTCCCGACATGCGAAAGGAAACGCTGGTCGCCACCATCGAGCGCGTGCTGACTGCCGATCCGAAGAACTGGGACAAGTATTATCATGGTTCGGAGGCCGAAAAACACATCCAGCGCCACTTCAGCTACAGCGACCGCATCCGCTACTACTGGCCGCAGCCGGAGATCGACGCGGCGGTGAAGGCGCTGTTTTCGCTGCTGGACGGCGTCCAGATTCCCGAGACGATGATCAACCAGTATCTGACCGGCGCCTATGTCGGCGTGCGCGATGGCAAGGTCAAGCCGGATGCGCGCTCGTTGGCGCTTGCCGCGGTGGACCGCGTGCTGGAGGATTATTTCGAAGCCTGCCGCGCCTGACGGCGCGGCTTGCACCGGCGCAAAAGTTTTGATTGAACTGCGTCAGGTATTTCAATCGATTAAATAAAAAGAGTGGGACGCGCGTTTGTCAGACAGGCCGATCAGAACGATGGAGGATTTTTCCGAGTATGTCGGCCTGTCGCGGCCGACCGTCTCGAAATACTTCAACGACCCGAGCTCCGTGCGGCGCAAGACCCGTGATATCATCGAAGCCGCCCTCAAAGAGAGCGGCTTTCGCCCAAACCTCTTTGCCGTCAATCTCAATCGCCGGCGTAGCAATATCATCGGGATCATCATTCCCAACTCGACGGATCCGTTTTACATGGCGCTGACGCGCCGCGTCGAGCTCATCGCCAACGATGCCGGCTTTCTCGCCTTCGTACTGTCGTCGGACGGCAATGCCCTGATGGAAGCGCGGGCAATCGAAACGCTCAAGTCGATGAACGTCGCGGGCGCCATCATCGCGCCGCTCGGCGTGCAATCACACCACGAGACCCTTCTGGCATTGTCGGCGTCGATCCCGCTGATTTTCGTGGATTCGCCGCTCGACGACATTTCTCCCTTTGTCGGAACCAACAATCGCCAGAGCTTCCAGCTGATCGTGGATTATCTGTGCCGCTCAGGCGAGCCGCCTTGCTACCTCGGAATGCCATCGGTCAACACCAATGCATCGACGCGCGAGACGGCCTATATTGAAGCGATGACAGAGCTTCGGATGGAGCCGATCGTGCTACCCATCGAAGAGGCGGCCGGCTGGGACTTCGAGAAGTTTGGTTATGATGAAACAAAGCGCATTCTTGAGAGCGGCGGCTTTCCGACTGCGACCGTTCTTTGCGCCAACGACCGCGTAGCGTTCGGCGCGATCGCTGCAGCCTTCCAGGCGGGCGTGAAAATCGGTCGCACACCCGACTGCAGCCTGCGCATCGCCGGCCACGATGACCACCCCCTGTCACGCTATGCATGTCCGCCGATCACCACGGTCGCGCAGAGCTACAACGAGATCGGGCGCATCGCGATGCAGCTATTGCTGCAGAAGCTGGATCAGGAAGCCGAGGGATCGACATCCAACGTACCCGAACAGGTCCTGCTGAATGCCGAGATCATTCTGAGACAATCGGCCTAATCACCTTTCGACTTTGCGCCACACCCTACAGAAAATCATCACGCCGGGGCGTGAAGGTGTCGATCAGCAGTCCTTTTTCAAGTGCGACGACCCCGTGAACAAGGTTCGGGGCAACGATGAAGCTTGAGCCAGCATCGAGCCTTGTGGTGACGCCGTCGATGGTGACGTCGAATGCGCCCTCTGCGACATAGCTCACCTGCGTATGCGGATGCGAATGAAGCGCGCCAATGGCGCCGGGCTCGAAGCGGAAGGCGACGAGCATCGCCTCGGGGCGATGGGATAGCACGGCGCGTCTGTTGCCGGGCGCCACCTCCGTCCAGGTGATGTCATCGGGAAGCGTGTAGTGATCGGCCATCATAATCTCCTATCGGGCCAGCCAGCCGCCATCGACCGGCAGCACGGTGCCATGAACATAATCCGAAGCATGCGAAGCGAGATAGACCGCCGTGCCCACCATATCCTCGGCCTTGGCCCAGCGAGCGGCCGGGATGCGCTTCAGGATATCGGCGCTGCGCTCAGCATCGGCACGAAGCGCCTCGGTATTGTTGGTCTCGACGTAGCCTGGCGCTATCGCATTGACATTGATGCCCTTCGACGCCCATTCGTTGGCCATCAGCCTGGTGATGCCGGCGAGCCCGCTTTTTGAGGCCGTGTAGGACGGAATGCGGATGCCGCCCTGGAACGACAGGAGCGAGGCGATGTTGATGATCTTCGCCGGAGCTTGCCGCGCAATTGCGGCCTTCGCGAAGGCCTGGCAGAGGAAGAAGACGGATTTCAGGTTGGTATCGAGCACAGCATCCCAATCCTCTTCAGTAAACTCCAGCGCATCGGCGCGGCGAATGATGCCGGCGTTGTTGACCAGAATATCGGGCGAGGCGCCGGCGGCAAGGGCGCGTTCGACAACCGCCTTCGCCTCCCCGGTATCGCACAGGTCCGCCTTGAGCGATACGAACCGGCGCCCCGTCGATGTCACCACATCGGCTGTCTCGCCCATGGCCGAGCGGCCGACGCCGACAATGTCGGAACCTGCTTGCGCAAGACCAACCGCAATGGCCTGGCCGATGCCGGTATTGGCGCCGGTAACGATAGCCCAACGGCCGGTAAGATCGAAAAGGCTCATCGCAAGTCTTCCATCGGCACCTTGTCCATGTCGGTGAAGCTCATGTTATCGCCAGCCATCGCCCAGATGAAGGCGTAGCGACCGGTCCCGGCGCCGGAATGAATGGACCAGCCGGGCGACAGCACCGCGTCGTGGTTCTTCAGGACGACATGCCGGGTCTCGCTGGGTTCCCCCATGAAATGGAAGATGCGCGTCTGCTCCTGCATGCCGAAATAGAGATAGACCTCCATGCGTCGATCATGCACATGCGCCGGCATGGTGTTCCAGACCGAACCCGGTTCGAACATGGTCAGCCCTACAAGCAACTGGCAGCTGTCGCAGACGTCAGGGTGCACATACTGATTGATGGTGCGGGCGTTGGATTCTTCGGCGGAACCGACGACCACCTTCCTGGCCATCTCGCGCGTGATATGAACCGTCGGGCAGGCGCGGTGCGCCGGTGCGCTCAAGAAGTAGAAGAGCGCCGGCTCTGCCGGGTTGCGGCTGGCGAAGCTTAGAGCACCCTCGCCCATTCCGACATACAGCGCCTCCTGGAAACCGAGTTCGTAAGGCTTGCCCGCGACGCTGACCGCGCCGGCGCCGCCGATATTGACGATGGCGGCCTCGCGCCGATCGAGAAAGCGCTCCGTGCCGGTCTGGGCGATCGCGGCGATCTCAAGGGGATTGGCAGCCGGCGTGACGCCGCCGACAATCATGCGATCGAGGTGGCTGTAGGTGAGATTGGCCTCGCCTGGGCGAAACAGATCCTCGATCACGAAGCCGTCGCGCAGGCCCTTGGTGTCGCGCCTTGCGGCATCCTCGGGTCCGACGACCTGGCGTACTGATACTGAAATGGTCACGGGCTATGCCCCTTCTGGCTGTTGGGTGGGATCAGGTGAGCACGACATATTCGGTCAGCTGGTTGATCGTCGTGTCCGCCTTGTCGACATCGAACACCTTCGTGCCGTGGCTCATGATCACGAAGCGGTCGCAGACCTGGTAGGCGTGGTAGATGTTATGGGTCACGAGCACGCTGGAGACGTTCTCCGCCTTGAGCTTCAGCACCTGGTTCAAAAGTGCTTCGGTCTCGCGCACCGAGAGTGCCGAGGTCGGCTCGTCGAGAAGCAGCACGCGCTTCTTGAAATAGACCGCGCGGGCGATGGCCACCGCCTGTTTCTGGCCGCCGGAGAGATTGCCGACAAGCGTATCGGGGCTGTCGATGCCGGAGATGTGGACAGCGTTCTCCAGCACATCCATGGCGATCGCGCGCATTTCGCGCTGGCGCAGGAAGCCGAAGCGATCGGTGAGTTCGCGACCCATGAAGATGTTGCGGGTGATCGAGAGCGAATCCACCAGCGCCGTATGCTGATAGATGGTTTCGATACCGGCATCGGCCGAGTCCGACCGGCAGGTGAAGGCCGTCTTCTTGCCATCGACGCTGAGATAGCCGTCCGTCGGTTTGTGGATGCCGGAGATCAGGTTGACCGTCGTCGATTTGCCGGCGCCGTTGTCGCCGAGCAGTCCCACCACTTCGCCTTCGCCGATATGAAAGCTCAGATTGCGCAGCGCCGTCAACGCGCCGAAGCTTTTCGAGATGTTGTGCAGTTCAAGAAGATTGGGGGCCGACATCACGCAAGACCTCGCCGCTCGATAAGATGGTTGAAGATGGCGGCCAGCACGATCAGCGTCGCGATGAACATGTCGAGGTAGAAGCCCGGTGCGCGCAACAGCAGCAGCACGTCGGTTATGGTGTGGATCAGCAGCACGCCGAGGAAGATGCCGACGATCGATCCGCGGCCGCCACGAAGCGACAATCCGCCGATGACGCAGGCGGCGATCGCCTGAAGTTCCAGTCCGGCGCCCTGCCCCGGCTGCACGCTGCCGACGCGGGCCGTTGCAATGATGCCGGCCACAGCCGCCATGCCGCCGGCGATCGCGAAAGCTACCAGCTTGACGCGGTTGGTGTTAATGCCGATCGCTTCCGCCGCACCGCGATTGCCGCCGGTGGCAAACACATGGTTGCCGAAACGGTGACGATGGACGAGGTAGTGGAAGCCGACGACGAAGAGCACGATCCAGATGAAGGCGGCATTGATGCCGAGCAGCGTGCCGGAAAACAGGCTGGTGAAGATCGGCTCCGGATCGAAGCGGACCTGGACGGCGCCGTTATAAAGGAGCACCGCGCCGCGCCAGAACAGCAGGCCGCCCAGGGTCACGATGAAGGAGGGCAGCCCGAAGCGTAGCGTGATGTGGCCGTTGAGCAAGCCGATCATGATGCCGGCGAGAACGCCGAGCGGGGCCGCCACGAAGGCGCTCATTCCGGCGCCGACGAGACTTGCCATCAGGATGGCAGTGAAGGTGTAGACGGAACCGATGGAGAGGTCGAATTCGCCCGCGATCATCAGCACGCCGGCGCCGAGCGCCAAGCAGCCGAGCACGGGAATCGCCTTCATGAGGATCGTCAGGTTCTGCGGCGAGAGGTAGCGAAACTGATCTGGGTAGAGCAAGGCGCCTGCGATGCAGACGATCTGCAGCGTCATGAAGACAAGGAAGATCGCGCCCGCCGGCATCGCCATGATCTGCCGGATAATCGGTTGTTTCTGCGTCCGCGACCGGGGCGCGGCACTGTCTGCGAGGATTGGTGTCACGGTCTGGTACTCGATCGATTGGAGACGGAGAACCTGCCGGTATCGCCGGCAGGCTCCCACGAAACGCGGTTAGCGGAAGCTGCCGATCAGCGGCTTGACCGAACTGATACGTGACTTGTCGAGGAAGGCGCCCTGTCCCGTGTCGACGTCGGTCGGTGTCAGCCCGTATTTCTTCGAGAGTGCGATCTGGGCGATCGGGTAGTAGCCCTGAAGATAGGGCTGCTGGTCCATGGTCGCGTACATCGCGCCTGATTCAACCGCGTTGACGATCTCGACCGCAAGGTCGAAGCCGCCAAACGGGATCTTCACGTTCGCATCCTTGATCGCGCCCGCGCCGACGGTCGAGGTCACGGAGCCCGTGCCGAACAGCGCCTTGACGCTGGGATTGGCGATCAGGAACTGCGCCATGATGTTCTGCGCCTCGGCCGGATCAAGCCCGGCGCGAACCGTCTCGACCTTGATGCCTGCCTCCTTCATCGCCTTTTCGATGCCGCCGCCGCGCGCGACCGCGAAGCTCGCCTCGGGGATTTCGCGTGGGTTGAAGACGACGTCGCCGGATTTCAGGCCGAATTCCTTGATCATCCGGTTGCCGAGATCGTAGCCCGACGCGAACTCGTCCATACCGACATAGGCCTGGCGGCAATTGCCCTTGGCGCCTTCCAGATCGTCGTTGTTGAAGCCGATGACGACGATGCCGGCCTTGACCGCGGCGCAGATGCTGTCGTCGAAGGCATCCGACGAGGAGATGGCGACGGCGATGCCATCGACGCCTGCCGCCGTTGCGCTTTCGATCAGGTCGTTCTGGCGAACCGGATCGTTGTTGGCATATTGCACGTCAAGATCGACGCCGAACTGTGCGGCCGCGTCCTTGGCGCCCTTCACCACGGGATTGAAGAACTGGACACTCGGATCGAGATAGATGATCATCGTTGCCTTGACGTCGGCGGCCAATGCCGTAGATGTCATCATCGTGGCGATACCCGCGGCGAGTGCTGCGGTTTTCAACCTGGTCAATTTCATTTGCGTATCCTCCCTTTGGATGTGCAATGCGGGTCGAAAGACCCAAGTCTCGGCTGGCGGGCTCCGACCAAAGATCACGCCGGCCGAGATTTTCCTCCCGGACGTCTCGCCTTCTCCCAAAAGCGGAAACGCCCTATCGCTTTATTTCCCTGTTAGCCGAACCACGGTGCCGGTCGCCCGAACGTGACGTGCACGCCCTTGAACTGGGAATATTCGTCAAAGCCGTAGCGGCCCAGTTCGCGGCCGAGGCCGCTTTTCTTGTAGCCGCCGATCGGCAGTTCCGGCGTTCCGTCGATGACGCTGTTGATCCAGCAACGGCCGGCACGAATGCGGCGGATGCTTTGCATGGCGTTTTCGAGATTGGTCGACCAGACCGAGGCGGACAGGCCGAACTCGCTGGCGTTTGCCAGCGCGACGGCTTCGTCGGCGGTCTTGAAAGTCATGGACGACAGCACCGGCCCGAAGATCTCTTCGCGGGCGATCGACATCTCAGGCTTTACGCCGGCAAACACCGTGGGTGCGTAATAGATGCCTGCTTCCTTGCCGACGCGCTCGCCGCCGAGCAGCAGTTCGGCGCCGGATGCGATACCGGCTTCCACGTAGGAATGAACCTTGCCGACATGCGCTTCGGAGATCATCGCCCCGATCTTGGTGCGATCGTTCAACGGGTCCCCGAAGGTCACCTTGCGCGAGATATCGAGCAGGCGCTCCATCAATGCGTCGCGGATACCCTCCTGCACCAGGAGACGGCTGCCCGATATGCAGCACTGCCCGCCATTGTGATAGACGCCGTAAGCGATACCATCGGCGGCGGCCTCAAGGTCCGCATCGGCAAAGACGATCTGCGGCCCCTTGCCGCCGAGCTCAAGCCCGACGCGCTTGACGCTGCGCGCGGCGATCTCGCCAAGCTTGGTGCCGACGCGCACCGAGCCGGTGAAGGCAACCATATCGACGCCAGGATCTTCCGCGAGCACTTGACCGGCCGGATCGCCGTAGCCTGTCACGACGTTGAAGACGCCATCGGGAATGCCGGCTTCACGCGCCAGTTCCGCCATACGGACCGAGGTTCCCGAGGTGAATTCGGACGGCTTGAGGACGACCGTACAGCCAGCGCCGATCGCCCATGGCACACGTTCCGAGGCGATGATGAAGGGGAAATTCCAGGGCGTGATGATGCCGACGACACCGACGGCTTCGCGCAGTACCAACCCCAGGCGATCGTCGCCGATATTGTTGTGCGTCTGGCCCTCTAGCGCGCGCGCCTGACCGGCCGCGTAGGACCAGAGGTCGGCGCAGAAGCCGATTTCGCCGCGCGCCTGGGCGATCGGCTTGCCGACCTCGAGGCTTTCGGCCAAGGCCAGTTCTTCCTGATTCTTGAGGATCAGGTCGGCCACCTTGAACATCAGGCGCGAGCGTTCCGCGCCCGACATGCGCGGCCACGGGCCAGTATCGAAGGCACGGCGGGCGGCGGCAACTGCGAGGCGGACGTCATCGGCCGAGGCCTCCGGCCAGGTGCCGACGACGACGCCTGCGTGACCGGGGCTGACACGGTCGATCGTGCGGCCGGATGCGGCATCCACCGACTTGCCATCGACAAGCATCTGGTAGCGGGATTTAATGTTCAGCCGCGGATCACTGGAATCAGGCGCAATGAAATTGGACAGCACGTTTCCCTTCAAGCCGACACATCGTGCCGGCCCTCCCTCTTTATCCGGTTTTTGGCCACCGGATTTATGTTGCGTTTGAATTGTATGGTACTGTATGGTGGTTTAAATTGGATGTCAACGCATGACGGCGACGAAAGACATGAACCTCGAATCCTTGAAGATTGAGACCGGCGAGACAGCTGCGGCCCAGGTGGAACGCGACCTGCGCGAGCAGATCATCAAGCTGGAGCTGGCGCCGGGCACGCGGCTTTCCGAGCAGGAGATCGCGACCCGCATGGGCGTCTCTCGCCAGCCGGTGCGCGAAGCGCTGATTGCGCTCGGGAGGTCAAAGCTAGTCGATGTGCGCCCCAACAGGGGCACCGTCGTCGTCCGGATTTCGGCGCGACAGATGATGGAGGCGCGCTTCGTGCGCGAGGCGCTGGAGACCGCCGTTGCGCGGCGCGCTAGCGAGAGCTTCGACAGCTGGACGCGCCGTCGCATCGACACGATCATCAGCAAGCAGCGGATGGCCATGGACGCGCACGACCACAACGCATTCCGGCGCGAGGACGAGCAGTTTCATATCGCGATTGCGGAAGGTGCCGGCTGCAGTCTCGCCTGGAGCGCCATCGCCGACATCAAGGCTCATATGGACCGCGTCTGCAATCTGCAGCTTCGCCACCCTGATTCCATGATGCGACTGATTACCGAGCATGAGGCGATCATCACGGCGATCGACGGACGCGATGCGGATCAGGCGGTGGCCGCCATGCGCGCGCACTTGAATGGGATCTTGTCGGACTTGCCGCAGATCGAGGCGGATCATCCCGACCTGTTCGAATAGAGAATGCGGAAAGGGCGTCGAAACCGACGCCCTTTCGATTTTAAGCGGGATCAGCGGCTTGCCATTACCATTTTGCAAAGGCTGACCAAGCCAGCTTCGAAGCCACCGGAGCGCATGACGTCCTTGCAGCTTGCCTTGGCCTTGGCGCGATCCCTGGCGGACATGTCGTTGATCACCGCCAGACTGCGGCTGCGGTCACCGCCCGTGTCGCCGCTGGCATCATCGCCGGGATTGGTTGTGCCAGGACCTCCGGGGTTGCCAGGTGTTCCGGGAACACCAGGTGTACCGGGAACGCCCGGCGTGCCGGGATCCGTGCCGCCCGATCCGATGCCGGACGGGATGGCGAGGCTGATTTCGGCCAACGTGTTGTCGCCCAATCCGACATTGGCCATGGCAGCGACGCTCGGAAGACCGGACCCACCAACATTAGCGCCGACATCCGCATTCACACCATCTACGCCGCCGATGCTGGCGGTCACGTCAGCGTCGACAAGGCCGCCGGTTGGCGAACCGCTACCGGTGGAGCCGCCGATGCCGAGATTGGCGTTGACATCGGCAAGCGTGTTATCGCCGCCGCCGACATTCACCACGGCGTCCACGTTTGCAAGGTTGGAGCCACCGACGGTCGCACCCACATCGGCATTCACGCCACTCGTCCCGCCGAGGTTCACTGCCGCGCCGAGATCGACGAGGCTGGGCTGGCCGCTGGACCCTGTCGAGGCGCCGCCAACGGCCAGATTGGCATTGATGTCAGCAAGCGTATTGTCACCTGCCCCGACATTGGCGATAGCGCCGACCGTCGCAAGGTTCGAGGATCCCCCGACAGTTGCACCAACATCGGCGTTGACGCCGTTCGATCCACCGATCGTCGCGGTCGTTCCGACACCGAGGCCACTGGCAGGACTACCGCCACCGATCGACGTGGTGCTATTGATGCCGCTGGCGCCGCCAACCGTCGCATTTACGCCAAGGCCGCCGGTCGAATTGCCGCCGACATCGGCATTCACGCCGCTGGCTCCGCCGACGGACACATTGGCGAGGTTTGAACCTCCGCCAACGGTGGCATTAACGCCGTTCGCACCGCCGACGGACAGGTTGAGCCCGCCGCCGTTGCCGTTGATGCTGATGCCGTTCGATCCTCCGATATCAAACGCCGCTGCCTGCAGCGGCACGAGGACGCTGGCGCAGCCGGCAGCGAGTATGGCGATCGTTGATTTCGTGTACATCATTTTCTCCTCCGTTATGTCCTGAAAGGGCATGAGCCCATGGCCAAAGAGCCAGGTCAAAAGCGGAAGCGCGCACTTCGGATCGTTTGAGGCGAGATCGAGAGTGATCGACACCTTGCAACCATCATACCGGAGTAAAGTTCCGAGCTAGCGGTAGGTTCCTGAAATCGATAGGGCGCCAATCAAGGTGCCTAACAAAATCCTAACACCCGCCTTCGTGCGCGCGCTCGTCGATCGCATCGGTATCAACGCGGTAGCACGTATGTGCGTTTCGATGCCCGCTCGGTTTCAGCGTCAGGAAGCAGCGCGAGCGATATTGCTCGCCGGCCA
Organism: Hyphomicrobiales bacterium; assembly: GCA_900472605.1. Lineage (GTDB taxonomy): Bacteria > Pseudomonadota > Alphaproteobacteria > Rhizobiales > Rhizobiaceae > Rhizobium. The sequence continues at coordinate 52,599 of UCJD01000020.1, forward strand.
CTCTTCAACTGCAATCTCCCCAAACGCGTTCAGCGCCGTGCAGACGAAATGCGACAGCTTGTCGTGCCGGATAACGGCGGCGCTCAGACGACCGCTCCTGTAGGCCGCAGTATCGAGCGCGATACGGTTGTCATAGACCTCGGGACGCAGTGAGTTTGTGATCGTGTGGCCATGCACGACCATATGATCGAACGGATCGATGTGGTCGAGAAAGCCCGCCCGGATCCAACGCAGGTCATATTCGTCTTGTTGAACCAACGAAAGACCAGGCCGAATTCCGGCATGCACGAAACAGAAGCTGCCCATCTCCTTGTAGGCCAGCGCGTTATCGAGCAAAGCGGAATGATGCGGGAAGGCATCCCGGATGTCCGCGGCAATCCCCTTGAAGTCCGGCACCGGCCGCCGGGAGTAAGCGCTGACAGTTGCCATTCCTCCCCAATCCATCCAGTTGACGGCGTCAGCGGGAGACAATTCCTCGCGAAGCAACGAGCGCAGATAGAAGTCGTGGTTGCCGAGGATGAGATGCGAACCGGGATACTGCTCAAGTGCCGAGGCTACAAGATCAAGCACAGCAGGGCTCCGCGGGCCTCTGTCGATCAGATCGCCCAGAAAAATCACGATAGGCTTCGATCGGCGCTCCGCGGAGACGGTGGCGATATGTCGGAGCAGAACCTCAAGCAGATCAGCACGTCCATGAATGTCGGCAACTGCATAGATATCGGACGGCGCATGATCTGTCATATCAGGTGTTTTCTCCTGGGGCGGAAATCGCCCCGCTGAGGTTCGATACGAACACAGGTCTAAGCCACCGTCCAATGCTTAGGCAAGGTGCTTACGAGCGTCGGCTTCAGGCGGGATGCTGCTGCACGCTCAAACCGCCATCGACAGTCAGGCAGGTCGCGTTCATGAAAGGGCATTCGTCCGAGATCATGAACACGGCCGCCATGGCGATTTCTTCCGGCGTCGCAATTCGCCCACCAGGATGCAGTTTCATCGTCTCCGCCTTCGCCGCTTCCGGATCGGGAAAGCCGTTCCAGTAGTCGATGACCTTTTGGGTCGCGACGTATCCCGGCGCAAGCGCATTCACCCGGACGTTCTTCGGTGCGTATTCGAGCCCCAGCGACTTCGTCATGCCAAGCAGCGCGTGCTTCGCCAGCGGATATGGGAAGGTATGCGGAATGATCGTGAAGGCGTGTGTCGAGGCGATATTGAGGATCACGCCTCCGCCTTGGTCGATCATTCCAGGCAGAACCGCTTTCGAGCAATTCCACGCGCCCTTGAGATTGATGTCGAAACAGCGGTTCCATTCCTCATCGCTGGTCTCCAGCGGCTCGGAAAACACGTTGACGCCGGCATTGTTGACCAGCGCGTTGATCCGGCCGATCTCGGCTTGCGCCGCGGCGACAGCCGCGACGATCGCCTTGGCATCGGTGATATCGGCCAAGCGAGCGCCGACCCGATAGCCCTCATCCTTCAGCTTCGCCGCTTCCTGATGAAGCAGCGCCTCGTCGCGATCGATCAGGAACAGGCTCGCGCCTTCGCGCGCGAATGTCCTGGCAATCGCCAGGCCGATGCCCTGAGCCGCGCCTGTGATCAGGATACGCTTGTCGAGCAGACGATTGGACATGACGGCTCCCTCACCACTCGGCAAAACTGCCGTCCTCATGACGCCAGATCGGGTTGCGCCAGCGGTGGCCCTCTTTCGCACGCTCGATCACATAGGCCTCGTCGACCTCGATGCCAAGGCCGGGGCCCTGCGGGATCGACACGAAACCATCGGCGTAGTGGAACACCTCCTTGTTGGAGATGTAGTCGAGAATATCGTTGCTCTTGTTGTAGTGGATCCCGAGGCTCTGCTCCTGGATGAAGGCATTGTAGCTCACTGCATCGAGCTGCAGGCAAGCGGCGAGCGCAATCGGGCCGAGCGGGCAATGCGGCGCAACGGCAACGTCGTAGGCTTCGGCCATCGCCGCGATCTTGCGGCATTCGGTGATACCACCGGCGTGGCTCAGATCCGGCTGGATGATGTCGACATAGCCGTCGGAGAGCACGGATTTGAAGTCCCAGCGCGAATAGAGACGCTCGCCGAGCGCGATCGGCGTCGAGCAGTGATTGGCGATTTCCTTCAGGGTCTCGCGGTGCTCGGACAAGACCGGCTCTTCGATGAACATCAGCTTGTAGGGCTCCAGCTCCTTGGCAAGCACCTTGGCCATGGGTTTGTGTACGCGTCCGTGGAAATCGACGCCGATGCCGACATGCGGGCCGATCGCCTCCCGGATCGTCGCGATCGTCGCGACGGCCTTGTCGATCTTCTCGTTGCTATCAACGATCTGCATCTCCTCGCAGCCGTTGAGCTTGATCGCCTTGAAGCCGCGCGCGACGACATCCTTCGCATTGCGGGCAACGTCGGCCGGCCGGTCGCCGCCGATCCAGCTGTACACCTTGATCTTGTCGCGCACCTGGCCGCCGAGCAGCGAGTGGATCGGTTGGCCGAGCGCCTTGCCCTTGATGTCCCACAGCGCCTGGTCGATGCCCGAGATCGCGCTCATGTGGATGGCGCCGCCGCGATAGAAGCCGCCGCGATACATGACCGTCCAGTGGTCCTCGATGAGGAACGGATCTTTGCCGATCAGATAGTCCTCGAGTTCATGGACTGCCGCCTGGACGGTAAGCGCCCGTCCTTCGACCACGGGTTCGCCCCAGCCGACAATGCCCTCATCGGTCTCGATCTTCAAAAACAGCCAGCGCGGCGGGACGATATAGGTCGTAAGCTTGGTGATCTTCATGGTCTTACTCGCGTTAGCTGAGAATGAGGTCGGCGGCTTTTCCAGCCGCGGCCAGGACGGCTGCGTTGGTGTTGCCGCTGACAATGGTTGGCATCAGGGAGGCATCGACGACGCGCAGGCCGCGCGTGCCCCGAACCCGCAAATGCGTGTCGAGCACGGCCTCCGGGTCGCTGTCCGCGCCCATCTTGCAGGTTCCGACCGGATGGTAGCCGGTCTTCACGGTGCGCTTGCAATGAGCCGCAATGGCCTCGTCGCTGGCGACGTCGGGGCCGGGAAAGATTTCCTTGTCGATCAACTCCTTCATCGGAGACGCGTCGAGCACGGTGCGGGCAAAGCGGAAGCTCGCCATCGTCAACCTGAGATCATCTGGGTCTGCGAAAATCTGGGTATCGACAACAGGGTTGGCGAAGGGGTCGCTCGACGACAGCGTGACGGAGCCCCGCGCCTTGGGACGGAGCAGCAGCGAGTTGATCGTCACCCCGTCGCCCGGATCGGTTCCCATCACATCGCGATCGAGATACACGGTCGGCACACAGAACATCTGGATGGTCGGGCGGTCGTTGTTGCCGTCAGGATCATAGAAGGCGCAGGTCTCGACACCCGTTGTCGAGGCCGGGCCCGACTTGAACATCAAATACTGCAATCCGGCCTTGATCATCGGCCAGCCGCGATCCTGCCCGTAATAGCCGAACGATCCCTTCGTGGTCGCGACGACAGGGCACTCGTAGTGGTCTTGCAGGTTCTTGCCCACGCCTGATAGCGCGACGGTCGTTTTCAAACCATGGCGCTTCAATTCGTCTTCCGGACCAATGCCTGAGAGCATCATCAGCTTGGGTGTCTGATAGGCGCCTGCAGCCAGAATGACCTCATTTCCGGCTTCTGCGTGTTTCGGCGTGCCGTTCTGCATGTAGCGCACGCCGGTGACGCGGTCGCCGTCCATGTCGAGCGAGGTGACCGTAGCACCCGTCTCGATCGTCAACAGCCGATCGTTCACTACAGGCGCCAAAAAGGCATCGACGGCACTCGAGCGTTTGCGCGTCGTCCAGTCGATCGTGTGCTGCATGAAGCCGACGCCGAACTGGTGGGCGCCATTGAAATCCGGGTTGTAGGGAATGCCCATTCCCTGCAGTGTTTTCACGTAGGTCCGCGTCATCGGGCTCGTGTGGCCGAGGTGGGAAATCTTCAGCGGGCCGCCGACGCCGTGAAACTCGCCAGCGAGATGGTCGTTGTCTTCCTGCGCCTTGAAGTAGGGCAGCAGATCCCGGTAGGACCATGCATCGTCGTTCGATCCCTCGGGCGTCGCAAGTTCGTTCCAGCGATCGAAATCGGCCGCCTGTCCTCGCATGTAGACCATGGCGTTGACCGTGCTGCCACCCCCCAGGACCTTGCCCTGCGGCACGATCGGACCGCGCCCGTCAAGCTGCGGCTGCGGCTTCGTCTGGTGCATGGCAAGATACGTGTCCTTGGCGAGGAACTTCATGTAGCCCGCGGGAAAATGCATGATCGGGTTTGCCTTCGCCGGTCCCCGTTCAAGGAGAAGAACCTTCGCCTTCCCCTCTCGAACTAATTTTGCCGCGACCACGCAGGCAGAGCTTCCGCCGCCAATAATGATGTAGTCGTAACGGTCTTTCGCGGACATTCACCAACTCCGGTCTTAAAAGTCTCAAATGGTTTCGGGGCGCAGCCGAACACTGCCCGAGAGGCTTTCATGCGGTGCCAGCACCCTCAGGTCGCCGAGGTCGGCGAGGTGATGGCCATCGGCCAGATGCGTCATCGGCTCGAAGCAGAAATAATCGCGCTCAAAGCTCGGATCGAAGCCGGTGTCGGACACGAAAACGAAGGCGTGGCGGAAGACGGGATCGGCCTCCAGTGTCAACGCGGTTTGCCGCTCGGGCCAGGCAATCGTCGCCTTGCCGTTCCAGCCTTCGAAACCGTTGTTGACCCAGCGATACGGCAGCGCGGCCGGTTCGCTGAAGTCGAGATCATCGGGGATATCCGTCCGCTCGCCCGGCAACCAGCCCTCGACCTCGGTCCAGAATCTCTGCGACCGCGCCTGAAGCGTGGTTTGTGGCGTCATCGGGAAATAGGGATGCCAGCCGAGACCGAAGGGCATCGCCCTGTCGCCGCGATTTTCGACCGTCAGCGTCATTGTCATACCGGCTTCGTCGAGTGCAAAACGCTGGCTTGCACGATAGACGTAGGGCGTGTTCCCGCCGCGATGGGCGAAGCTCATCTCGACTATGTCGTCGGCCTGCCGGTCGATCGTCCAATCGGCCTGCCAGCCCTCACCATGGAGATAGTGCCTGTCCCAATCCGTGTTCGGTTCAAACCGATACTCGGTCCCGTCGAAGACGAACTGGTTGTCGCGAACGCGGTTGCCGAAGGGAACGAGCGGGTAGCAGGAAGACGCAAGGGCGTCCGCCTCTGATGACGGCGCCGGACGCAGTAGGGGCACGCTCCCGCCTTGCGTCTCCTTCCAGAAGCCAAGGATCAGGCCTCCTTTGGAAGAGACACGAAGCGAAAGCGATCCGGATTTCAGATCGAGCATGGTCATCCCATCATCCCTTGTTGCGCGACATGCTGCGCTTGATCGCCTGGATATTGGCAAGCACCGCGATGACGATGATGAGGCCGCGCACGACCTGCTGGAAGAACGGGTTGATACCGAGCAGGACCAAGCCGTTTCCGATGAGCGTGATAACAAGAACACCAAGCAGCGTGCCGAGCATGGACCCGCGTCCGCCGGAAAGCGAGGTGCCGCCGACGACAACCGCCGCGATGACATCAAACTCGAGCCCGGTCGCCGCGGTTGCATTGCCCGAGCCGAGGCGGGAGACAAGCAGGATACCGGAGATGGCAGCCATCGCGCCGGCGATCGCAAAGAGCGCGACGCGGATTTTCGAGACGCTGATGCCGCTCAAGAACGCGGCGTGTGCATTGCCGCCGATGGCGAAGACGGAGCGCCCGAAGGCGGTCTTGCGGCTGACGAAGGCGAAGATCGCGAAGAAGACCAGCATGATGATGGCGGCCGGCGGGATGCCGAGCACGGAGCGATCGAGTGCGTCGAGCGTGTCGTTGCGACCGATCGAGACGGGCAGCGCGTCGGTGACGAACAGCGCCGTTCCTCGCAGAGCGCTCCAGAGCCCAAGGGTCGCGACGAAGGAGGGAACGTCGAAATAGGCGCGCAAGGCGCCGGCGATCGACCCGAGCAGCGCGCCGATGACGATCGAAAGCGCGAATGCGACCGGCGTCGGCACGCCCCATTGCAGCAGGAAGGCGAGAACAACCGAGATGAACGCCACCATCGGTCCGACGCTGACGTCGATCTCGCCGGCGATGATGATCAAGGTCGCCGCCCACGCCGCGATACCGATCGTGGCCGCGTCCCGCAGGATGTTGATCTGGTTGTTGAAGGACAGGAAGCCGTTGGCCGTCGATGTGAAGACCACATAGAGAACGACAATGGCAACGAAGAGGCTCAGCTCGTTCATATGCTGGGAAAAGCTGAAGCCCGACTTCTTGCGTGGTGATGCTGACGTTGCAGCCTGGTCGAGTGACATGGCGTCTCTCCCTCAATGTCCGGCGATGCAGGCGGCCATCAAGGCGTCCTGATCGATGTTTGGTGATTTGAATTCCTCGCAGAGCGTTCCGTCCCGCAGCACCAGCGCACGGTCGCAAACGAGCGGCAGTTCCTCGATTTCGCTGGAGACGAAGATGACGCTGCGCCCTTCGGCTGCGAGTTGGCGGATGATGGCATAGATCTGCGCCTTGGCTTCCACGTCGACGCCCCTGGTCGGCTCATCGAGCAAGAGAACACGGCTGTCGGCGTAGACCCAGCGGCCGATGACGACCTTCTGCTGATTACCGCCCGACAGCGTGCCGATCGGCGTATCCGTGCGCGCCGTCTTGACGTGCAGGCGTTCGATGACCCTGCGCGTCGCGTCCGCCATCATTTTTGCCGAGAGAACGCCGCTCTTGCTGACGCCGGAAAAATTCGTCGAAAGCGTGTTTTCATCGACACCGAGAAGCGGAACGATGCCTTCTTCCTTGCGACTTTCCGGCGTGTAGCCGAAACCCCGTGACAGCATGCGCTTGTAATGGCCGGGCCGGACCGACGTGCCGTCGACGAGCACTTCGCCCTGATCCTGGCGCCGCACACCCATGATCGCCTGCAACAGCTCGGTCCGGCCTGCACCGAGTAGCCCTGCAATGCCGAGAACCTCGCCCGCCTTCAGATGAAAGGAGACCGAGCTCAGCTTCGGCGCCAGCGCGAGGTTGCGGACCTCGAGTACCGTCTTTTCCTGGCTTCTGTTTTCCAGCGCCGCTGCCTGCGATCCTTCCGAGCCCAGCATCAGCCGGACGATCTCGCGCGTATCGGCTCCCTTGACGTCGACCGTGTCGATGATGCGTCCGTCGCGCATGACGGTCGCCGAATGCGCGATCTGGCGGATTTCATTCATGCGGTGGCTGACATAGATGACGGCGATGCCCTCGGACGCGATGCGCGTGACGGCCGCCATGACCTTTTCCGCCTCGGCGGCGGCAAGCGAACTCGTCGGCTCGTCGAGGATGACGAGCTTGGGCTTTCCAAGCAGGACGCGTGCGATCTCGAGCAGCTGGCGTTCGGCCGGGCTCAGGCTTGCCACCAGCGTGTTGGGCGCGCGGTCGAGGCCAAGCCGCCCCATCGCCTCGGAGGCCTCTGCCTCCATTTCAGCATACTGGATGACACCGCCCTTTCGCGGCCAGCGTCCGAGAAACAGGTTTTCGGCAAGCGTCATACCGGGAACCAAGCTCAGTTCCTGGTAGACGACGCGCACGCCCTTGTCGAAAGCGTCCTGCGCGCGGCCGGAGCCGCTGTGGCGCAACTCCTCCCCGTCAACCTCGACGGTGCCGCTGTCGGGAATTTCTGCGCCGGTCAGCATGCGGATCAGCGTCGACTTGCCGGCGCCGTTCTTGCCGAGCAGCGCCCTGACCTCACCGGTGGCCAACGTAAATGTCGCATTGTCGAGCGCGAGCACGCCGGGATAGCGCCGCGTGCATGCCTTGATTGATGCGATCGGACGATGAGCGAACGCGGGCGAACGTGATGTCTGTGTCATGAAACTTTCCACCGATGAAAGATGCCGCCAGTCGCCTGGCGGCCTCGATTGTCGTGAAACTCAGGCCCGAAGCCTCACGGGATACCGTCCGCGTGCGCCTTGAGCCAAGCCTTGCCGTCTTCGGACGACTTGTAAATGTCGATGTCGTAGGCAACCTTGATGTCAGCCGGCGCCTGCCCGTCGACGGACTTGATCGCCTGGGCGAGCGCAAGCTTGCCGAGGCCCTGGCCCGAGATGTCGACGACGGCTTTGATGACCGTGAAGTCGGAGAGTTCCTGGGCGATTTCGGTCGTCATGTCGCCGCCGAAGACCACGACCTGGCCGGTTTTGCCCTGGCTCTTGACGGCGCGCGCCGCACCGAGGGTCGCGCCGCCCGCTTCGCCGAAGAAGGCGTCGATGTCAGGGTTGGACGACAGCATGGTGCTGGCGACAGAAACCGCCTTGTCGAGGACCGCGCCCTCCTGGTTGGCAACGATCTGAGCCCCAGGAACCTTGGCCTTCAACGCCTCCTCGAAGCCCTTGCGACGCGTCACGCAGACTTCGACGAACTCGCAGTTCAGAACCGCGATCTTCGGCGCATCCTTCTTTTCGGCGATGAAGTAGTCGGCGGCGGCATCGCCGAGCTTGTGGCCGAAGTCATAGGGATCGCCGACGGCATACGCGGAGACGTATTCCTTCATGTCGGCGTCGTTCAAGCATGTGTTGTAGCAGACAACGGGGATGCCCGCGTCATGAGCGCGGCGGATGGCGCGCGATGAACCGTCGGCCGAAACCGGGGAGACGATGATTGCCTGAACGCCCGACGAAATAAGGGAATCGATGAAGGACGATTCCTTGCTGGCGTCACCCTGCGCATTGGTTTCGATCACATCGAGCTTGCGGCCGGCTTCGTCAGCACCCGTCTGGATGCCCTTGCGGACACCGGCATAGAAGCCCTGCGCGTCCATGTAGATGGCGCCGACCTTCAGGTCTTTGTCCTGCGCGTAAGCGGGCGACAGTCCTGCCGCGGCGAATGTTCCAAGTGCCAACATGGTGGCGCGCGTAATGAGCTTCATCGCTCCCTCCCTTGAGATCTGATGGCGTCAGGAACGCGGACCCGCCCGGCTCCTCCAGCCGCACCAACCATATTCCTGGTCTTACTAATGTCAATATAAATAGGATTTATTTTTTATAAGATGTGTTTTTATGCGGGTATCCTGTGCTAAATATTTGTCGCCGGGGGACAGTTGCGCTTATAAATCGTATTTTTTAGCACCCACGCTTGACTGGTCTCTGGCTGACAGCAAGCTGGGTCCGATGGAATCGGAGACAAATCTGTGGCGATACCGCAAACGGACAGAAAGTTGACAGAAGGTGGCGTGGAGATCGCCTCTCGGGGGAAGAGGACCGTCCGCGAGTCCCTGCTGCCGCGACTTGTCCATATGATCGTGGCAGGCGAGTTCGCGGAGGGCTCGACGCTGCCCAACGAGGCGGAGTTGACCGAGCAGTTCGCCGTCAGCCGCACGAGCCTGCGCGAATCCATGCAGTATCTCGGCGCTCTAGGCATGGTGCGCTCGCGTACCCGGGCCGGCACCATCGTGCTCCATCGCGAAAACTGGAATTACCTCGACCCGCTGGTGCTCGACGTGATGCTTGATATCGGCGGGGACGAGGCGTTCTACACCTCGCTTATCGATGCGCGCCAGCTGCTCGAACCGGCAGCGGCCGCACAGGCAGCAACGAAGGCGACCGCCAAGCAGCTCGCCCGGATCGCCCAAGCATTCGAAGACATGGTTGATGCCAACGCCCGCGACAACGAGGAATGGAGCCGCGCCGACCTCGAATTCCATACCGCGATCATCAACGCCAGCGGCAATTGGGTCTACCGCCAATTCGCCAGCGCGATTCGCGCCGCGCTGCTTGCCAGTTTCCGGCTGACCAACCGCGCCAGCCAATCGCACGAACAAGCAATCCAGAAGCACCAGGACGTGCTCGAGGCGATCCGCATGCGCAATCCTGATAATGCACGCCGGGCGATGGAGACACTGATCGGCGTCGCGCGCGCCGAGATCACCGAGGCCCTGAAGCGCCCTTCTTGAGTTGGATAAGCAAGTTCCGATCAGGACAGCGCAAAAATCTTGACCTCCTGGCCGATACCCTGGAGCGAGGCCATGCGCGACACGGAACGAACGCTACGCTCTTGCAGTATTTCCGATACACGGCTGTCATGTACGACGGCCTCTGTGGTCATGATGACATTCGGATCGGCGAGGCCTTGAACGCGTGAGGCGATATTGACCGTCTGCCCGAAATAATCCTGACGATCGTTCAGGTTGACAGCGAGGCACGAGCCCTCGTGGATGCCGATCTTCAAGAGAAGGTCGTCGGCGCCGTGCTCGGCATTCAACTGCAGCATGGCCTGACGCATCCGCAACGCCGCTGATACAGCGCGATCCGGCGTCGGAAAGCTCGCCATGACGGCGTCCCCTATGGTCTTGACTACCGCGCCTGTCTCGGACGCTACGATCTCGGTAAGAACGCGGAAATGCGATCGGACGAGATCGAAAGCGGCGATGTCGCCCACGCGCTCATAAAGCGCCGTCGATCCCCTTAGATCGGTGAACAGGAAGGTCAGGCTTGTGATCTTCAGGCGCTGATCGACGTCGAGCGTGTCGGTCCGATAGATGTCGCGAAAGCTCTGGTTGGTCAGCAGGCGCTTGGCAGTCAGAAACGGCCGCCGACGCCCCAGAAGGTCATGCAATTCGTCTCCGGCGACACAGACATTCGGCACCACCCTGCGATCGGTGTGGTTTTCAAGCGCAAGCCGGAGAAGGCCAGGACGAAGCGTGATGGTCTCGTTGAGAGCATGGCTCTGGGTGATGACCATCGACAGGGACTGACGCTCGCTGGTGGGCTCGCCCTGGACATCAATAAACTGCGCCGAGTGGGTTACAGCGTCGAAGATGATCACGAACTGGGCGGGCAACTGGAGCGAGACGAAAGCCTTTTCGCCTGGAGACAGGTCGATCATCTCCAGTTGAATGGGCGCGAACTTCGCCTCCAGATCATCAGGCAGATCGACGCCGGAACTGAAGAACATTTGCCTGTAATATTCGAGCGGCGGCAGGAGATCGGGATCGTGCGCAGCGATGCGGCGTACCTTAGGGTTCACCGTGAATGTCACCTCCACCATCTCGTCGAGCGTCGGCTCATATCCGGCGGCACACAATCCGCAATGATAGACATCGTGGACGACACCCTTGAGACTTGCCCCGGTGTCGAGCACCCCGCCGCAGCCAGGACAAAGCACGTTCCAGGTCATATCGAAAATGCCCAGTCGAGCCGCATGCAGAAACGCGGCGATCGTGCGTTCCTCGCTTATTCGGTGTCTACCCGCAAAGGCGAGCACGTTGATACGGTTGAGTTCGCCATCGGCGCCACCGGCGACAGCCGCTTCGATGCACGCGACAGCCTCTGCATCAGCCGCCTGTCGCAGGGCGGCAAATAGGACCTCGACATCGCTCATGTGACCATTCCGATACGGACAATCGACAGCGAAGATCGCCGATGGCATCACCATATCATGGCAATCGGTTGAATGCATGCGGAAGCATTATTGGCGAGACCGTGTCGTTGGCGTCACTTCACGGCGCTTGCCGCGTAGATCTGATCGATAGCCTCCTCCATGCTATCGTCGAATTCGGCATCGCTCATCGTGGCACGAAGATCCTCCGCCAGCGCCCTTGAGAAACTTGCGATCATGCCGTGGTTATGGAGCAGCTTCTCGCAAGCCTCGGCGCGGCTGTAGCCACCCGACAAGGCGACAACGCGGATGACCGACTTGTGATCGATAAGCGGTCTGTAGAAGTCATCGATGCTCGGCAATGTCAGCTTGATCATGACTTTATCACCCGCCGGCAACGCGTCGAGTTCGCGCAAAATTTCGTCGCGGAGGATCGCCTCCGCCTCGCGTTTGGTCGGGCTCTTGATCGAGACCTCGGGCTCGATGATCGGAACGAGCCCATGACCAAGGATGCGCTGCGCTACGGCAAACTGCTGATGCACGACTGCGGCGATACCTGCCCGGTTGGCGTGGGCGATCACGGATCGCATCTTGGTGCCAAATATACCCTTCTTGACCGCTCGCTCCAGCAGCACGTCGAGATCTGGCATCGGTTTCATGACTTGGACGCCGTTGACCTCGGCTGCCAGTCCCTTGTCGATCTTGAGGAACGGTACGACGTCACGGTCTTCCCAGAGAAACGCCGGGACCGGCTTACCCTTGGCGTCTCCATCCATGGTTCGTTCAAAGAGAATGGCGCCGATCACCTTGTCGCCTGAAAATGCGGGTGCCGTCATGATGCGAACGCGCATCTCGTGCACCAGGCGAAACATCTCGCCTTCGCTGCCATAGTCTGTATCCGCGATGCCGTAGAGGCGCAGGGCGCCTGGCGTCGATCCGCCGCTCTGGTCGAGAGCCGCGATAAAGCCCGCTTTTTCGGCCATCTGAGACATCATCTTTGCATCTGGCATTGTTCCCCCCTGCTGCGTTTTGCACGTTTTTGAAAGCGACCTCCAACCAGGCAAGCAGCCCGGTGCAAAAGCAACGTCTCATATTCCTGCGCAAACAGCCACCTCCTTATGTCGGCAAGCAAGCGCTATAACGGCGATAAAGCTGTCGAACTCCTACCCAAGCGTAGCCTTCCAATCAGACCGCTTTCTTGCAAGCGAGTGGAACAAGGCCCGTTGCCGGTCATTAATGTCCGAGAAGTCGCGAAAGGAGACTGAACCATGGCCAAGGACGTTACAGATCGCCGGGCGAAGGAGCATGTGGACGAAGATCAGAACGGGGTGATCGTTGCCGGGCCCGAAGCGCACGCGCGCGAGCACGCAGGCAAGGATCCCGCTCACAAAGTGTCGCCAACGAAGGATGGCGGTACCGCAGGGCCGGCGGCGCGGCCAGGAAGTCCCTCAAAGGCTTGACGCCGGGCCCATGTCGATAGCCAGGCAATAAAATGAAAAGTTCCCCGTGTGAAACCGCACACGGGGAGCTTGTCTTTATACGCTTGTCCTAACCGCTTTGCCGTCAGGCGCTGAGGTCGAACCGGTCGGCGTTCATTACCTTCGTCCAGGCAGCAACGAAATCCTTCACGAATTTCTCCTTGCTGTCGTCCTGGGCGTAGACCTCGGCATAGGCGCGCAGCACTGAGTTTGAACCAAATACGAGATCGGCACGGGTCGCGGTAAAGCGCACATCGCCAGTCTTGCGATCACGGATCTCGTAGGAGTTGCGGCCGGTCGGGACCCAGGAATAGGCCATGTCGGTCAGCGTGACGAAGAAGTCCGTGGTGAGCGCACCGACGTTGGACGTGAAGACGCCATGGCTGCTGCCGCCATGGTTGGCGCCGATGACACGCAAGCCACCGACGAGGGCCGTCATTTCCGGCGCGGTCAGACCCATCAGCTGGGCGCGGTCGAGGAGCAACTCCTCGGCACTGACGACATAGTGCTCCTTCTGCCAGTTTCGGAAACCGTCGGCGAGCGGCTCAAGCGGTGCGAAGCTCTCGGCGTCGGTCTGGTCGGCGGTGGCGTCGCCACGGCCGGCTGCGAACGGCACCTGGATGTCGAAGCCGGCAGCCTTGGCGGCCTGCTCGACCCCGTGGTTTCCGGCGAGGACGATGACGTCAGCAACCGAAGCACCGGTTGCGGCCGCGATCGGTTCCAGCACCGCGAGAACGCGTGCCAGGCGTTCAGGCTCGTTGCCGGCCCAGTCCTTCTGGGGTCCTAGGCGAAGGCGGGCACCGTTGGCACCGCCGCGGTTGTCCGACCCACGGAAGGTGCGGGCGCTGTCCCATGCGGTGCTGACGAGGTCGGCAACGGAGAGGCCGGAAGCGGCGATCTTCGCCTTGACGGCCGAGACGTCGTAGCTCGTGCTGCCTGCCGGAACCGGGTCCTGCCAAAGAAGGTCTTCCGCCGGAACATCCGGGCCGAAGTAGCGAGCCTTGGGCCCCATGTCGCGGTGGGTCAGCTTGAACCAGGCGCGAGCGAAAGCATCCGAGAAGGCGGAAAAATCGTCGCGGAAGCGCAGCGAGATTTCGCGGTAGATCGGGTCTACCCGGAGCGCCATATCGGCGTCCGTCATCATCGGATTGAGGCGGATGCTCGGGTCTTCCACGTCGACAGGCTTGTCGGCGTCAGCGATCGAGATCGGCTCCCACTGGGTTGCACCGGCCGGGCTCTTCACGAGATGCCATTCATGCTTGAATAGCATTTCGAAGAAGCCGTTGTCCCACTTGGTCGGCTCGGTGGTCCAGGCGCCTTCGATGCCTGACACCACTGTATTTCGGCCGATGCCGCGGCCCTTGGTGTTCAACCATCCGAGGCCCTGAGCTTCCGGACCTGCCGCTTCAGGATCGGCGCTGAGGTCGGCGGGGTTGCCGTTTCCGTGGCTCTTGCCGATAGTGTGACCGCCGGCAGTCAACGCAACCGTTTCCTCGTCGTCCATGCCCATGCGGGCGAAGGTCTCGCGCATCTGCGCGGCCGTGGCGAGCGGATCGGACTTGCCGTTGACACCCTCAGGGTTAACGTAGATCAGACCCATCTGGACTGCGGCAAGCGGGTTCGAAAGCGTGGCGGGCTTGGCGACATCACCGTAGCGGCCATCGCTCGGCGCAAGCCATTCCTGCTCGTCGCCCCAATAGACGTCCTTTTCCGGTTGCCAGATATCTTCGCGGCCGAAGCCGAAACCGAAGGTCTTCAAGCCGGCGACGTCATAGGCGATCGTGCCCGCAAGCGCGATCAGGTCGGCCCAGGAGACCCGGTTGCCGTACTTCTTCTTGATCGGCCACAGGAGGCGGCGGCCCTTGTCGGTGTTGACGTTATCCGGCCACGAGTTCAGCGGCGCAAAACGCTGGTTGCCGGTGTTGGCGCCACCACGGCCGTCTGCCGCGCGGTATGAGCCGGCAGCATGCCAGGTGACGCGGGCCATCATGCCGACATAGCTTCCCCAGTCGGCCGGCCACCATTCCTGGCTTTCGGTCATCAGGGCCCTGAGATCGGCCTTCAGGGATTCGACGTCGAGCTTCTTCAGTTCCTCGCGATAACTAAAGTCCGTGCCGAGCGGATTGGTCTTCGTGTCGTGCTGGCTCAGGATGTCCAGGTTCAAGGCATTGGGCCACCACTGCGTCACAGATTTGCCCAGCGCCGTGTTGCCGCCGTGCATGACCGGACACTTGCCGGTCGATGGTGTCTTTGTGTCCACGTTCACTCTCCCTAAATTTCGAACTCGGGTTGGCGTCGCGTGCCAAATGTTTTTTTGCACAGACGCTCCTGCGCGGGTCGCCGAACCGCGTGTCTGATCCAGATCCCAAGATAGGAAATAAGCAACTCGGCCGATAAATTCCAATTGTATATTCTGAACACCCTGATAGGCATAGGTTATGATTGGCCTATCGATGAAACACCTGCGTTATTTCGAGGCCCTGGCACGGCTAGGGCATTTCGGCCGGGCCGCAGAAGCCTGCGCGATCTCACAACCCGCGCTGTCGGTACAGATTCGCGAGCTTGAGCAACTGATCGGCGCACCGCTTGTGGAACGGGGTGGCCGGCAGATCCGCTTGACCAGCCTCGGCGAGGAGTTTGCCGAGCGTGTTCGCGCCATCCTGCGCTCCGTCGATGATCTCGCGGAACTGGCGCGGGCCACACAAGAAACGCTAGCGGGGCGGCTTCGCATCGGTGTCATTCCGACAATCGCTCCCTATCTGCTGCCCGATGTCATCAAGACGCTGACCCAGCGCTATCCCGGGCTTGACCCGCGCCCGCGTGAGGCCGTGACCCAAAGGCTGATCGAGGACCTGCACGAGGCGAGATTGGATGCAGCGATCGTCGCTCTTCCCGTATCCGAACCGACGCTCGAGGAGGTTCCGCTCTTCAACGAGGAGTTCGTTCTCGTCCGCCCGCTTGAGGACGCAGGCAAACCCGTGCCGAGCTCAGAGATGCTGCACGAGATGCGCCTCCTCCTGCTGGAGGAAGGGCATTGTTTCCGCGAGCAGGCGCTCTCCTTTTGCAATATCGCTGCCGCTCCCCCGCGCGAGCTCATGGAAGGAAGCTCGCTCACCACGCTGGTGCAGATGGTGGGAGCCGGCATCGGCGTGACGCTGCTGCCGCAGATGGCGGTGCGCACGGAGACGCGCTCGGCGGATGTGAGTGTGTTTCGCTTGCTGGAGCCACGCCCCTTCCGCACCATCGGCATGGTCTGGCGCAAGACCAATCCCTTGGCATCTCAATTCGGCGCAATCGCCGAGATTGTCCGCGAGGCAGGCGCTCGCAAGACGTGGGAATTTGGTGAACTTCCCGGCGTTCGCCAGCCGTCGTTGTCGCGGGTTATCGCTAAGGGTTGAAATGCCGGCCGGCAACGCAAAGACATTTCATCAATATATTAGTTTATAGATTTAATATTCTTCTTTTTCGTGAAGACATCTTGCACCCCTATCTCGTCACGTTTGGAGAGAGATATGGACAAGATACGGGCCCACATAGACAGAGTTGGCGACGGTACGGCGCATCTCGCGAGCGAAGAAGAAGCAATCTCGGTCGCGCGGGCATTGGCAAAGCGTTTCAAAGCTGAGGCTTCCCTGCGCGACCAGGAGCGCTTGCTTCCCTACCACGAGATAGACGCCTTATCGCGGGCAGGTCTTCTGGCAATTACGGTTCCTCACGAGTATGGCGGGATCGACGTCTCCAATAGTGTGCTCGCTGAGGTGACCGCCATTCTGGCCGAGGCAGATGCGTCGATCGGCCAGATCCCGCAGAACCATTTCTACATTCTCGAGGCGCTTCGGACCGATGGCACGGAAGAACAGAAGCGTTTCTTCTTCGCACGCGCGCTTGCCGGCGACCGGTTCGGCAACGCATTGTCCGAACGCGGCACGAAGACTGTCGGGCACTATAACACCCGCATTGTCCGTGATGGGCTGGGCTATCGCATCAACGGCCGCAAGTTCTATTCGACAGGCGTTATATTTGCCGACTGGATCACGGTCTTTGCATTGGATGCGGACGATCGATTGACAATGTCCTTCGTTCAAAAAGGAAGCGATGGTATTGAAATACTTGATGATTGGGATGGTTTCGGACAACGCACGACCGGCAGTGGCACGACGGTGTTGGATAACGTCTACGTCCCCGCCGATGCTGTCGTGCACCATCACAAAGGTTTCGAGCGGCCAACGACGATTGGCTCGGTGGGGCAGATCATCCATGCCGGGATCGATCTCGGCATCGCCCGCGCGGCCTTTTCAGACATGGTCGAGTTCGTGAAGACCCGGTCGCGCCCCTGGACAAACAGCGGCGTTGACAAGGCATCCGAAGACCCACTGACCATTGCCAAGGCCGGCGAGATTGCAATCAGGCTGGAGGCAGCGTCCGCGCTCGTCGAACGCGCCGGGAACAAGGTGGACATCGCCCAGATCGACACGACCGAGGAAAACGTCGTTGCGGCGACGCTCGCTGTGGCGGCAGCGAAAGTGCTGACATCGGAAATCGCGCTCGATGCCTCCAACGCCCTCTTTGATCTCGCCGGCACGGCCTCCACCAGCGCAGGCCTCAACCTCGACCGCCACTGGCGCAACGCCAGGACGCACACGCTACACGATCCGGTGCGCTGGAAGTACCATGTTGTCGGCAATTACCACCTCAACGGCGCGATACCGCCAAGAAGCGGGGCCCTCTGACAGACTAAAATAGCCCCGCCGAATGCGGCGGGGCTACCGAGGGTCGGGAGGACCACTGTTTAACTATATAGGCTGACCTCGGGAATCTTGTCGTTGAGAACGAACTCGCCGACTTCCTTGGCTTTATAGAAGACGGGATCGTGCAGCGTGTGCGTTCGCACATTTCTCCAGTAGCGGTCGAAGCGATAGGATTCCGCCGTCGAGCGGGCGCCGGTCAGTTCGAAGACCCGGGAGGTGATGTCGAGCGAGACATTGGTTGCATGTACCTTGGCTGCGTAGGCTTCGGCGGCGGCTTCTCCACGTTCGCGCGCCGTGACTTCGGCACCACGCGACAGCGCAGCCTGAACCGCGCCGGCCGCCTGATCGGCCAGGGCAGCCGATGCCTTCAGCGACGCCGTAAAGTCTCCGACACGCTCGAGGATGTAAGGATCGTCCTGCGCGTGGGCGACGCCCGATGTGACCCATGGGCGTGTGGTCGTCCTGACATAGTCGACCGCCTGCTTGAGAGCGCCTTCGGCAGTTCCGAGATAGAAATTGACGAAAACAAGCTGGATCAGCGGCGTGTTGAAGCTTGCAAGAACAGAGGGTGCCACACCCTCCTCCGCCGGTGCACCAATCAGATCCTCCTGATAAACGGGGAAGTCCCGGAATTCGACGCTGCCGCTATCGGACAACCGCTGGCCGATATTGTCCCAGTCGTCGTTGGCAATATAGCCTGGCCGGCTGGTCGGAACAGCGAAACTCGCGATCTTTCCGTCCAGCGTGGCATTGGCGTTGATGTAGTCGGAGATCCGCGCCGCCGTGGAGAAGGATTTCCGGCCGTTCAGTACATAACCGTTGCCGCGCCGCGTCAGCGCCAGACCTGGGTCGCGCGGATTGACCGCAGCGCCCCAGTAAAGACCCTTGGCCACCGTTTCGGCCCCAAGAGCATCCGCGCGAACGGCGTCCTCGATCGCCCAGTAGATGTACTGGCTGTTGACGAAGTGATAGCCGAGCAGCTGCCCGATCGAGCTTTCGCCACGGGCCAGGATGCGAACGAGTTTCAATCCATCGACCCAGTCGAGGCCACCTCCGCCGATTGCGGTCGCGTGTAGCGCGCTGAGCAACCCGGCATTCTTGAGCTTGACGATCTCATTGAGCGGCGGGCGGCCATCACGATCGAGTTCGGCACCTCGGCCTGCGAGGTCAGCTGAAATCTCCTCCGCCCGTGCGAAAAGCTCGGCCCTTTTCGCGCCTCGCGCGGCCACGTGAATGACATTGGATTGGCTCATCGAAGACTCCCATTGAGAATAGAGCAGCCCGGCAGGCAAGCTGCCGGACCTATGTATTTTCTGTCAGAAAAGCTTCGCCGGGATCCAGGGGGCGGTGACCACGTCGCTGGTGTTGAACTCCGGCAGCTTTTTCGCCAGATCCTCTATCGTCTTGACGTTTGCCGAACTCAGCGCTGCCTGTGTCAGCAGGGTGGGCTTCACGGTGATGTTGTGCGGAACGTTTTCGCCAGCGATCTGTAAGGCTGCGGCCCGAATTGATACGGCGCCGACGACAGCAGGATTGGTCGCAACGGTCGCCACCCAAGGGCTTCCCTCCTCCGTGATCTCCTGGATATCGGCCGTGGAGACATCGGCGGAATAGATCTTCAGCTTGGATGCGATACCAAGATCGTTGGCCGCCAGCTTCACGCCGCGCGCGAACTCGTCATAGGGAGCGAAGACGACGCTGATATCGGGATTTGCCGTCAGCGCCGCCTTCGCCTGGTCCGCCGTCGATGTCGCGGTCGTGTCGCTCACATTGCCGAAGCGTGCCTTCTCGGCAATGCCCTTGTTGTCGGCCTTGAATTTTTCCCATACCTCGTTGCGGCGGTCGAGCGGCGCGAAGCCGGCGACATAGACATAGCCGGCGTTGAAGCTCGTGCCATTTTCCTTCACCGCTTGATCGAGCGCCTGCCTGGCAAGCTCATGATCGCTCTGCTCGACCTGGGGTATCCTGGGGTTGTTCAAATTGACGTCGAAAGCAACGACCTTCACGCCCTTGTCGAGCGCCTGCTGCACGACGTCGCCCAGCGATTCCGGCAGTCCATGATCGACAACGATCCCCTGGACACCGAGATTGACGGCCTGCAGAATCTGCTCGCGCTGCTCGGCGGCGTTCTGGCGACCCGGGAAGACGCGCAAGTCGATGCCAAGCGCTTTCGCCTGCGCTTCCGCGCCGGCCTGATAGGCCTGGAAGAAATCACCGGCCGAGATGTAGCTGATCAGGGCTAGCTTGACGCCACCCTTGTCGAATGGTGCCGGCGCACCGGCCAGCCCTTCGGCGTGGGCAGTACCAAGGGCAAGAAATGAAATCGCGGCGGCCGAAAGCGCCAGGCGGGTGAAGGTCTTCATGATGCGCTCCTAAAAAGGTCCAAGTTATCCGCGGCTTTTCACCCGCGTTTTCATTAGGGTATATTTTCTACCTTTTTAGTAGACAAAATGGTTCGATATTTCGTCTCGACGGGAAAACTTTGTGCGATTTGCGTGCGGCCCAAGAAACGCCTTGCCTGTCGCGACGGCGGGTTCCGATGCAACCTGTCGTCAATGAAACCAGTTTTATTGAGAGAAACGCTTTGCGTAAAAGGCATTCAAATCAAGACGATGCGCCCTGACGGCGGCTGCTCGACCTTCCTATGCCATCGTCCAGATCATCCTACGTAGTCCCGCCATGTCTCTGCTTTCCATTGAAAATCTGACCCGCAGCTTCGAATCGACACGAGCGCTGTCGGGGGCCTCGCTGTCGATCGCCCGCGGCGAGATCGTGGCTCTCATGGGCGCCAATGGCGCCGGCAAATCGACGCTAGTGAAAATCCTCTCCGGCGTATTGTCCGCCGATGGCGGCGAGGTAACGCTCGACGGCCGGCCATTTTCGCCGCGAACGCCGGCGGACGCCGCGGCGCGCGGCATCGTGACCGTGCACCAATCGACTGATCTGGTCGGTGCTCCCGGGTTGAAGGTAGCCGATGTTCTACTGCTCAACCGCTTCGCCGACCGCAGCGAACCGTTCTTCGTTTCGAACCGCGTGGTCCGCGCGCGCGCGAAGGCAATGCTCGACGCGGCGGGCTTCCAGCTCCCGCTCGATCGCGATTTCGCAGACCTCGGCGCCGCCGACAGGCAGTTGTTAGCAATCGCCCGCGCGCTTGCCAACAAGGCGGACCTGCTAATCCTCGACGAACCGACGGCCAGCCTGTCGATCGAGGAAAGCCAAAGGCTGTTCGACATCCTGCTGCGCCTGCGTGCACAAGGTCTCGCCGTTCTCTATATCTCACATAGGACAGCCGACCTGCAGGCGATCGCCGATCGGGCGCTGGTCATGCGCGGCGGACGGGTCGTCGGCACCTTCGAAAAGCCGATCGACTTCAGCGCCGCGATCGAGACGATGATCGGTCGCAAGCTGGAGAAAGCCCGGCCGGATGCGCGCGCTGAAACGGGCCGTGTCATCTTCGAGATGGCGAATGTCAAACTTCTCGCCAACAGTGCGCCATTCGACCTTTCCATCCGAGAGGGCGAAGTCGTCGCTATCACCGGCGTTCTCGGCGCCGGCAAGAGCCGGCTGCTGTCGGCCATCTTCGGCACCGGCACGCTGGCCTCGGGTAGAATGACACTCGACGGCCACATCTATCGACCCAAGGGTCCTGCCGCTGCGATTGCGGCCGGTGTCGTGATGGCTGCCGAGGATCGGCATCATTCTTCCCTGATGCCGCCGTCATGGCCAGGAAACAGCGTTGCGGCAACGATCAGCCTGCCGCACCTGCGCAAATGGTACCCGCGGGGCTTCCTGTGGGGCGACCGCGAACGGCGCGAAGCCGAGAAGGCGATCAAGCGGTTACGCATCAAGGCTCCCGGCCCCGATGCATCGATCTGGACGCTCTCTGGCGGCAATCAACAGAAGACCGTTCTCGCTCGCTGGGAAGCGGAGCCGAGCCGGCTGCTGTTGCTCGACGAGCCATTCCAGGGCGTTGATGTCGGCGCCCGGCAGGATATCATAGAAGCCATCAGGGGGCGAAGCGATCGGGCCACCCTGATCGCGACCTCCGATCCGGAAGAGGCCTTCGAGGTCGCCGATCGCATTCTTGTTATCGATCATCACAGTGTCCGCACCGCGCAAGTGAACGAAGACCAAACTGCTGCCGAAGGAATTCCAGCATGAGCTCCATCCAGGATGAAACTATTGGCGAGGCGCCGTCACAGAAGGGTGCGCTTTTAAGCCGCGCGACCGCGATCATTCGCTCCGGAGCAGTATTCCTACTGCTCATCGCGCTCGTGATCGGCTTCACCGCTGCCCAACCGGCCTTCATCAACATCAACAACCTGATGAGCATTCTGCAGGCCGTGTCGGTTGTTGCCATCCTTGGCGCCGGGGTCACGGTCACGCTCGCCGTCGGCGGCTTCGATCTCTCGATCGGCGCCGTCGCCGCCTCCAGTGTCATGGCGGCGAGCTATGCGATGATCGTGCTCGGCCTGGATGCTTCCGCGACCGTTTCGCTGGTGCTCGCCTTCGGTGCGCTCATCGGCCTCATCAATGCCTTCGTCATCGTCCGGTTGAAGGTGCCGGATCTTCTGGCGACGCTGTCGATGATGTTCCTGCTCTCGGGCCTGCAGTTGATCCCGACCGCGGGTCGCTCGATCTCGGCCGGCCTCATCCTGCCTGATGGATCGACGGCGTCAGGCGTCTACGATCCGCGCTTTCTGCTGATCGGCCGCTACAGCATCGCCGGCACGGTTCCGGTGGCCGTCGTCCTGATGATCCTGGTCGCAGTGGTGCTCTACATTCTGACGGAGCGCACACGCATCGGCCGACTGCTGTTCGCAACAGGCGGAAACGAGGTCGCCACCCGCCTCGCCGGCGCCTCCACCACTCGCCTCAAGACGCTGGCTTACGTGATCTCGGGAACGCTGGCCTCGCTTGGCGGCATCATCGTTGCTGCCCGTGTCGGGCGCGGCGATGTGTCGTCGGGCGGCTCTCTTTTGATGGACGCCGTCGCGGCATCGCTGATCGGCTTCACCGTCATGGGACTTCGCCGTCCGAACGTGCTCGGCACCATCGTCGGGGCCGTCTTCGTCGGCGTGCTTCTCAATGGCCTGACGATGTTGAATGCCCCCTATTACACGCAGGATTTCGTCAAGGGCGGCGTGCTGGCGGGCGCGCTTGCACTCACTTACGGCCTCGGCCGCACCACCCCCTGAATGAAGATCAATGACAAGCCATAGCCCAAGGAGAGGCTGACTATGAAGACCACGCTGAAATCTTTCGCCGCCGCGCTCATTTCGGGCGCGGTCTTTGCAAGCTCCAGTCTCGCGGCCGGCATTGACGGTGCGCCGGCACCGTTCGACAAGCGCCAGGTCAATATCGCTGTCGTCAGCTATCTCGGCGGCGGCGACTGGCTGCAGGCCTTCGAGGCTGGCGTCAAGCGCCAGGCCGACGCACTCGGGATCAAGACGACGATCTCCCAGGCCCGCAACGACAACGACACGGAACGCACGCTGATCGAGCAGGCAATCAACCTCGGCGTCGATGGCATCATCATCAACAACGGCCGCCCCGAGGTGCTGAAGGACGTTGCCCAGAAGGCGCTCGATGCAGGCATCAAGGTCGTGGCCTACGACGTCGACCTCGACAACCCGGCGATCCCGCAGATCGAACAGAGTGACAAGGACATGGCGAGCCTTGTGCTCGAGCAAGCGGTCAAGGACAAGGGCGACGGTTTCGTCGGCGGTGCCGTCTATGTCGCCGGTTTCGCGCCGCTCGATCGCCGCTATGCCGTATGGAAGGACTTCGTCGCCAAACATAACCTTAAGGAAAAGGCCGTGTGGGGCGTGGTCAACGATACGGTTCCGGCATCCGTTGCCGATCAAACGAAGGCGGTACTGCGCGCCAACCCCGATATCTCAGTGATCTTCACGCCGTGGGACGAGTTCGCCAAGGGCGCGAAACTGGCGATCGATGAGCTCGGTGTCGCCGACAAGGTGAAGATTTACGGCGTCGATACCTCGACGGCCGATATCCAGTTGATGATCGAGCCGGACAGCGCCTGGGTCGCGACCGCTGCCACCAACGCCGCCGTTGTCGGCGAAGTCTCCGTCCGCGCCGTATCGCTCGATATCGCCGGGCAGTTCCCGGGCCGCTCGGTGCTCCTGAAGCCGACGCTGGTGACCCGCGACGATCTCGTCAACAACAAGATCACCAAGATCGAGGATCTGCAGCAGAAATTTCCGGCCTTCCTGAAGAGCAATGCCGCGACCGCGCCGTGGATCCAGCCACTGAACTAACATTCGAGACAATCGAGCGCCGCCCCACCGAGGCGGCGCCTTTCTATCTTCAATTCAGATATAACAGGTGCCTACATGGCTCACAGCCTCGACCTCCCAAGCCCGGACTTTGCGCGCAACATGAAGCTGATCGGGCACTCCGACATTGGCGGACGCGGCGATGGGCTGCAATTGATGGTGCATCGAGGCCACGCCTATGTCGCCCATCCCTGGTCCCAGGGCTTCTCGATCGTCGATGTGCGCGATCCCAAGAGGCCGGGCGCGGTTACCTACATCCCTGCTCCCGCCAACACCTGGAACATCCACCTGCAGACGCACGACGACCTGCTGCTCGTCATCAACGCGCTCGATCTCTTCGCCGATGTCGAAACGTTTTCCAGTGAGAAGGACTATTACACCAAGTCGATCGGCGAGACCGTCGCAGGCCGGAAGAAAACCCGTTCCTGGACGGCCGGCATGACCGTTTACGATATCTCGACGCCGGACAAGCCGCGCAAGATCGGCCAGCTTGATATCGAGGGCGTCGGTTTCCATCGGCTGTGGTATGTCGGCGGCCGCTACGCCTATGCATCGGCGCTCCTCGACGGCTTTTCCGACTATATCTTCGTGACCATCGATCTGGCCGATCCGACACGTCCTGAAATCGTCGGGCGCTGGTGGCTACCGGGCATGAACCGCGCGGCCGGCGAAACCTCCAAGGCGCCGCAGAGCAAGCGCCATGCGCTGCATCACGCGCTGGTTTCCGGCAATACGGCTTACGCCTGCTGGCGCGATGGCGGCTTGACACTGCTCGACATATCCGACCACGCCGCGCCGAAGCTGATCGCCCACCGGAACTGGTCCCCGCCCTATGGCGGCGGCACCCACTCGCCGCTGCCGCTGCTCGGACGCGACCTGCTCGTCGTCGCCGACGAGGCTGTCGCCGACAATGAAGAGGACGGCCGCAAGCACACCTGGATATTCGACATACGGGAGCCGTCCAGCCCGGTCAGCATCTCCACCTTCCCCATTCCCGATGAGGCTGACTACACAAGGAAAGGTGGCCATTTCGGGCCGCACAATCTTCATGAAAACCGCCCTGGTTCGTTCGTGTCGGAGACACTGATTTTCGCAACCTGGCAGAATGCCGGCATCCGCGCCTTCGACATCTCCGATCCCTATCGTCCTATAGGGACTGGCGCACTGGTGCCCGCCGCGCCGAGAACCATGACCGACAAGCGCCTGGGGCGCCCACAGGTCATCCAATCCGCCGACGTGTTCGTGGATGCAGCAGGCCTCATCTACGCGACCGACTACAATGCCGGCCTGGAGATCATCGAGTACGGCGGCTGAACTTTTGACCCGCATTTCGAACACTGCGGGCGGATCCGGATTCGTCCGCCGATCGCCGAGCAGCATATCCAAACTGTCACTCTCACGAAGTCGTCGAAAACGCCTAGCGACGTGCCATCCTCCCTCCGGTTCATTTCCTCCCGGCGTCGCCTTTTGGAAAAGCGTTCCTCTCAATTCCATTTAATCTACATATTCTATGGACATTAATCATTGAGGGACATCGAGATGACTGAACAGACTTTTTCCGGCCTCGGCCGCCGCGAAATCCTGAAGTTCGCAGCTGTAGCCGGCGCCACCTTCGCCGGCACCAGCCTTCTTGCGAGCGTCGGCACCGCTGCCGCAGCCGACGGTGAAGGCCTTTCCCTGAAGGGCAAGCGTATCGCCATCAGCGCCACCGGCACCGACCACTATTTCGACCTGCAGGCCTATAACGCCCAGATCGAAGAGGTGAAGCGCCTCGGCGGCGAGCCGATCGCGGTGGATGCCGGCCGCAACGACGGCAAGCTGGTCGCGCAGCTGCAAACGCTCGTAGCGCAGAAACCCGATGCAATCGTCCAGATCCTCGGCACGCTCAGCGTCATCGATCCCTGGCTCAAGAAGGCGCGCGACGCGGGCATTCCGGTTCTCACGGTAGACGTCGGTTCGACCAACTCGATCAACAACACGACGTCGGACAACTGGGGCATCGGCAAGGATCTGGCTCTGCAGCTGGTCTCCGATATCGGCGCCGAAGGTAACATCGTCGTCTTCAACGGCTTCTATGGTGTCACGCCCTGCGCCATCCGCTACGACCAGCTGGTCAATGTCGTGAAATACTTCCCGAAGGTGAAGATCATCCAGCCGGAATTGCGCGACGTGATCCCGAACACGGTTCAGGACGCCTTCACGCAGATTACCGCGATCCTCAACAAGTACCCGGAGAAGGGGTCGATCAAGGCCATCTGGTCGGCTTGGGACATTCCCCAGCTTGGCGCCACACAAGCGCTTTCTGCCGCCGGCCGCACCGAAATCCGGACCTATGGCGTAGACGGAAGCCCCGAGGTTCTGCAGCTCGTCGCAGACCCGAATTCGCCGGCAGGCGCCAACGCCGCGCAACAGCCGGCCGAGATCGGCCGTACGGCGATCCGCAATGTCGCCAAGCTGCTGTCAGGCCAGACACTGCCGCGCGAGACCTATGTGCCGGCGCTGCTGGCCAACAAGACGAACGTCAACGACGTCACCAAGAAGCTCGGCATCGGCTGACTGCGGACGGGTGATGCGGCAACACCGCCTCACCCTCGTCTCCACTGGGGTTTCGACATGACGGCAATATTCTCTCCACAGCCCGCCAAGCGGCCTGATGACATCATCCGCTTCGACGGTATCGTGAAGCGCTTCGGCGGCGCGCAGGCACTGGCCGGCGCATCGCTGGCGATCAGGCGTGGCACGATCCACGGCCTCGTCGGGCAGAACGGCGCAGGGAAATCGACGCTGATCAAGATCCTCGCCGGCCTGCACCGACAGGACGAAGGCACGATCGAGATCGAGGGCCAGAGGATCGATCATCTGACGCCGCATCTCGCCGAGAGCCACGGCATCCATTTCATTCACCAGGACCGCCTGCTTGTTCCGACCTTCACTGTCGGCGAGGCGCTGTTTCTCGGTCGCGAACCGCGCCTTCCGGGAACACCGTTCCTCGACCGCCGCAAGATGCAGCGACAGGCGAGCGAGACGCTGGCCGACTATTTCGGGATCAGGCTTCCCACGCACGCCCTGATCGGCGAGCTCTCGACCGCCGAAAAGCAGATCGTCCAGATCACGCGCGCATTGCTCGACCAGCCCAAGGTGCTGGTCTTCGATGAACCGACCGCGGCACTTGTCCGGCGCGAGGCCGATATCCTTTTCCGGCTGATCCGTCGCCTGCGCGACGAGGGCGTCACCATCCTCTACATCTCGCACTATCTCAACGAGATCGAGGATCTCTGCGATCACGTCACCGTGCTTCGCAACGGCATCGACGTCGCCTCGACGCCGATTGCCGAGACATCGGCCAACGCCATCGCCCGCGTGATGGTCGAGCGCGATATCGCCGACATGTTTCCCAAGCGACGGGTCGAGCTCGGCGAGGATCTTCTCAAAGTCGAAGGACTGACAGCCGCGAACCGTTTTTCCAATGTCAGCTTCACAGTTCGGCGCGGCGAGGTGCTCGGCATTACCGGCCTGCTCGGCTCCGGCGCCAAGGATCTCGTACGCACGCTGTTTGGGCTGGAGCGCGCGCAGGCCGGCCGTATCGAGGTCGCGGGTGTGGCGGATCGGGTGCAAACGCCGGAAGCCGCGGTTGTCATGCAGGTCGCACTGGTGCCGGAAGATCGACGGGGCCACGGCGTCGCGCTCGACCTCAGCGTCACGGAAAACATCACGCTCGCCAGCCTTGATCGCTACACCAGCTTGGGCTTTCTTAACGCCAAGCGCGAGAAGCGCGACGGCGACGACCTCATCAAGCGCCTGCAAATCAAGACTGCGGGCCGCAATGCACTGGTCCGCACGCTGTCGGGCGGGAACCAGCAGAAGGTGGCAATCGCCAAGTGGCTGAGCCGCCACTCCGAAATCTACCTGCTCGACGAGCCGACAGTCGGTGTCGACATCGGCTCCAAGGTCGAGATCTACACGCTGATCGGCGAGCTTGCCGAGCGTGGCGCAGGCATCATCGTTCTCTCCTCGGACCTGCCGGAACTGATCGGTATCACCGACCGGATCCTGGTTTTGTTTCGCGGCCGCGTGACGCGCGAATTCATCTCTTCGGAAACCACAACGGATGAAGTGCTGGCGGAATCGACCGGCGCTTCGGAAAGACTGCGCCATGTCGGCTGATATCCATATCGGCGATCTGGCCGACTTCAACGCGGAACCAGGCAAGGAGCGCTCCGGCCGAAATCTGGCCGCGGCATCGCTGCGATTCGGCTCGCTGATCGCCTTCGCGATCATCCTCGCCGTTTTCTCGCTCACCGCGCCGTATTTTATGAGCATCGGTAATATCGGCAACGTGCTCGGGCAGTCCGCCATCGCGGGCGTGCTGGCGATCGGCTTGACCATCGTGCTGATCGCGGGTGGCGCCAATGTCGTGACGGGGGGTATCGATCTCTCGCTCGCCGCGAACATGGGCCTCAGTGCCGCCGTCTACGCGACGGTGACGCAGCTTGGCTATGGCGATCCGGCGGCGGTTGCCGCAAGCCTGCTGACGGGACTGGCAATCGGCGCGGTCAACGCTGCTGCTGTCGTCTTCGCCGGGATCGTGCCGCTTCTTGCAACGCTTGCCGTGATGAACGTCGTGGCTGGGCTCGAGCTGGTGCTCACCCAGAATACCGTCGTTCCCGCATCCACCGAATTCCTGACAGCGCTATCGGCTTCCGATAGGCTAGGCATTCCCGTACTCGCCTATGTGCTGCTCGGCTTTACCGCTCTGGTGACCGCGATCGTGCAATACACGCCGCTTGGCCTGAGGCTCTATGCGGTCGGCGAATTCCCCGATGCCGCGCGCGCGGCCGGCCTGCCGCTGAAGCGCCTGCTGGCCGGTGCCTTCCTGGCAAGCGGCCTTTGCGGCGGCATCGCCGGCATTCTGTCGGTGTCCTACCTGAGCGGAAGCACGACGGGATCGAGCGAAATGCTGCTTCCCGTCGTCGTCACGGCGCTTCTCGGCGCGGTGTTCTCCCGCAGGCTCGTGCCGACGATAACAGGCACATTGCTTTCCGCGCTCCTCGTCGGCTTCCTCGTCAACGGTTTCCAGCTGCTCAATCTCTCCAGCACGCTGGTCAGCGGCGTCCAGGGAATCCTCATCCTGATCGTCGTCTCGGCGACCACATTGATGCGCAAGCGGGAGATCTGACCATGTCGCTTTCGGCCTCCCATGCCCCCGTCGCTTCCTGGCATCACCGCGTGCTCTCCGGTCTCGCGCGATACGGCTTGATGCTGGCGCTGGTCGCCGTCTTTGCCGCCTTCTCCCTGGCGACGCCGACATTCCTGACCGCAGGCAATCTGCAAAGCCTTCTCGTCAACAACTTCACGCTGCTTGCGATCGTTTCCGTGGCCATGACCTTTGCTGTATCGGCCGGCGGCATCGATCTCTCGGTGGGCACGGCGGTCGATTTCGCGAGCTTTGCCTTCGTTTCGCTGGTCCTTGCCGGGCAGCCGGTTGCAATCGGGCTCATCGGAGGCCTCGCCGCCGGTGCGATCGTCGGCGCCTTCAACGCCCTGCTGATCTCGGGGATCGGCGTATCGCCGTTTCTCGCGACGCTTGGCACATTGTTCATCGGCCGCAGCGTCCAGCAACTGCTGACGAATGGCGGCAACCCTGTTTATCTGCCGCCATCGGGCGTGCCGGAGGCCTTCCGCTTCATCGGCCACGGGGCGATATCAGGCTTTCCGCTGCCGCTGTTGATCGCCTTCGTCGTCATTGCCGCCGCCGCCCTGATTTTCGCCCGCACACGCTTCGGCCGCGTTGTCCTCGCGATCGGCATCCAGCCTAGCGTCGTACGCTATTCCGGCATCGGCCTTGGCCGGCATGTCGCCGTGACGTTCATTCTGACCGCCCTCATCGCGGCTGTCGCCGGCCTGATCCTGACGGCCACCGTCACCGTCTACATCCCCTCCTCCGGCAACGCGTTTCTTCTCAACGCGATCGGCGCGACCTTTATCGGCACGACGCTTTCCCCGCTCGGCCGTCCCAATATCGCGGGCACCGTGCTCGGCGTGTTGCTGCTCAGCATCGTCGCCAACGGGCTGCTGCTCACCGGGCTGAATTTCTACTGGCAACAGGTCGGCACCGGCACGCTCATCTTCGCCGTGCTCGCCTTCAGCTTCATCAACCGAAAGACCGGCGGCGCTTGATTGGCGCACGCCCCGACATACGCAGGAAGAATGACATGAGCCGTGAAATCAGGTTGAACGCCTTCGACATGAACTGCGTCGGGCACCAGTCGCCGGGCCTCTGGCGCCATCCGCGCGACAAGTCGTGGACCTACAAGGACATGGATTACTGGGTACATCTGGCCAAGACGCTGGAGCGCGGCAAGTTCGACGGCCTGTTCATCGCCGACGTGCTCGGCGTCTACGATGTGCTCCATGGCAATGTCGACGCAGCACTTCGCCATTCCGCGCAGGTGCCGGTCAACGACCCGCTACAGCTGATCCCGACCATGGCCTATGTCACGGAAAACCTGGGTTTCGGCCTCACCGCGTCGCTCTCCTTCGAGCACCCCTACACCTTCGCTCGCCGTATTTCGACGCTCGACCATCTGACCAAAGGCCGCGTCGGCTGGAACATCGTTACCTCCTACCTTAACAGTGGCGCGCTCAACATCGGGCAATCCGCACAGACGAAGCACGACGACCGCTACGATCTGGCTGAGGAATATCTGGAGGTCTGCTACAAGCTCTGGGAGGGCAGCTGGGAAGATGACGCCGTCGTTCGCGATCGCGCGGCCGGCATCTTCACGCATCCGGAGAAAGTCCACCCGATCGGGCATTCCGGCAAACACTTCACGGTGCCCGGCATTCATCTCAGCGAACCCTCGCCCCAGCGCACGCCGGTACTCTACCAGGCCGGCGCCTCCAGCCGGGGCAAGGATTTCGCCGGCCAGCACGCCGAATGCATCTTCGTCGCCGCCCCCTCCAAGCCGGTGCTGAAACGCTATGTCGCCAATGTGCGCGAGGCGGCCGAACGCGCCGGCCGCAACCCGCGCGAGATCCTCGCCTTCAATCTACAGACCGTGATCCTCGGCGAGACCGATGCGGAAGCGAAGAAGAAGTTCGACGACTACCGCCGCTACGCCTCCTTCGAGGGCGCGCAGACGCTGATCTCGGGCTGGACGGGCATCGATTTCGGCCAGTTCACGCCGGACGAGCCGCTTCGCCATCGTTACACCAACGCAGTGCAGTCCGCGGTCGAGACGTTTACGACGATCGACCCCGACAAGGTGTGGTCGGTGCGCGAAATGGCCGATTGGGTTGGCGTCGGCGGCTTCGGGCCGGTCTTCGTCGGCTCGCCGCAGACGGTGGCCGACCTGCTGCAGGAATGGGTCGAGGATACCGATGTCGATGGCTTCAACCTCGCCTATGCCATCACGCCCGAAAGCTTCGAGGATGCGGTCAATCTGCTCGTTCCCGAATTGCAGAAGCGCGGCGTCTACAAGAAGGATTATAGCCAGGGCACATTGCGCGAAAAGCTTTTCGGTCACGGCCCGCGATTGCAGCAGCCGCATCCAGGGGCAAGCTATCGTTATCTTGAGGCGCAGGATGCGAGGCAGCCGCGGAGAGCCTGATTGGCGTTTCGCCTATCTGGCTCGCGCATCCTTGGGCGAGAAGCCGAATACCTTGCGGAATGCCGTGGCGAAATTCGCGGCGCTGGAATAGCCGGCGACGAATGATGCCTGGGCGATCGTCAGCTTGCCGGTTTCCAGTGCGGCGCGCGCCTGATCGAGCTTTATCTTGCGAATATAGTGAAACACGGTCGTTCCATAGGCGGTGTGGAAAAGGCGCTGGAGAGTGTTGACGCCGACGCCGACCTCGGCGGCCAGCGCATCGACGGAAAGTGGGGGGCCGTCGATAGCGAGCAACTCCTCCGCGCGCTTCAAGCGCCGGCGCTCGATAGGGCTCAGGCTATGAGGCTCGGGCTCGGCGTACCCGTTGCTCGTGACCTGGGAGAAAGCGTCCGCGATGATCTGCAGGATGCGGCTTTCCATATAGAGGCGCGATAGATAGGTCTCGACGCCGGCAGGGTTGATCGCCTGTTCGGCAAGCGCGATCAGTGATGCGCTCGGCTTCCAGGATTGTGCGGCGAGGGTCGTCGAGGTGAATTGCCTCAGCGCATCGGCGCCCGAGCCGCCGAGCACGTCGCCAGATTCAAGCCACTCCGGGAAAATCTTGATGGTGAGCTTTCGCACCCGATCGCCGATGGCCGCGCGTCGGCGAAAAACCTCGCGTTCCCGCTGATAGAACAGGGTGGCCGATGGAACCCAGCGTCCCGAACCGGACTGCTGTTGCGGCATGGGAATATCCTTGTCGCCGATGCTGGCGCTCACGCCCCCTTGGAAAAACAGCTTGATGCCGAGATGCGGCGGCGCTTCGGCTTCGGTGCGAAGGTCGCAAAGATTGGTGACGTCGGAATAATGCACGGTGAGCCCGCTGCGGATCTGGGTCTTTTCGAAGCGGCTACGCAGAAGCGTATCCTCACCTTGCCGGTTGGACGCCAGCAGGCGGAAGGATTGGTTCTCTCTTTGCAAATGATCAAAAAAATCCTGCGCCTTAACCAGGGAATTCATCGAGCCAGTCCCGTTTTCCAATGCAACGACGCCACTGTGTCTTCCGCAAACGATATTGAGGCTTTCTCAAACAACTTCGCGGTGGCCTGACATCCCCTTCGCCGTATAAAGAATAAACATGATTAATTCCATCATATTTTAAGCGAGCATGAGCATCCGGCTCCCGAACGGACAGCAAGTGCCTCGTGGGTGACTGAGGGACGTAATGGTTTCAATTCGAATTCTCCTCCGTGCAGCAGCGATCACGCCCGCCATTCTCGGAGCGGCCACCGCCGGCGCGCAGGAACAGACGGCGACCGACCTGCAGAAGATCACGATCACGTCGGATGGGGCGAAAGACAAGGGGCCGGTCGCCAAGCGCTCGCGCTCCGGCACCAAGACCGATACGCCTCTGATCGAAACGCCTCAGTCCGTTTCCGTGGTGACGCAGCAGGACATCGAGAAGCGCGGCGCAACCAGCGTTGCGGCTGCGTTGCGCTACGAGCCGGGCGTGACGACAGGGTCGAGGCCCGGCGACCGCTTTGACAGCGTCTTCATCCGCGGCTTCGGCGGCTTCGGCGGCGCCGCCAACTATATCCATTATTGGGACGGCCTCAGACTGCCCACCGGGCTCAATTATAATGTGCCGTCAGTCGACCCGTATTTCCTGCAGCGGATCGATATCACCCGAGGGCCGGCATCGGTACTCTACGGCTCCGGCAATCCCGGCGGCCTCGTCAATCTCGTCAGCAAAGAGCCGGAAGCGGAAGCGTCGCATGAAGTGCTGACGCGCTTCGGTAACAACGGCCGGACCGAAGCGGCCTTCGATTTCACGGGACCGATCGCCGGAAACGACCAGCTTCTCTACCGGCTGACCGGTATCGCCACCCAGTACAATCTCGGCTTTGACTATTCAGACAGCTCACGCGTCGCGCTGGCGCCGTCAGTCACCTGGGCGCCGGACAACGACACGACCCTGACCGTGAAGGCGAGTTATACGCGCGATCCGAACGCCGCGCTGACGAACTGGATGCCGGCGCTCGGCACGCTGCAGAAAAACCCGAACGGCCAAATCCCCTACGATTTCTTCAGTGGCAACCCGAACTACAACCAGTTCGAGCGCACACAGGCGACGGTGGGATACGAGTTCGAACAGCACCTGACCGATACCTGGACCGTCCGCCAGAACCTGCGCTTCATGCACAATGAGAGCGAGTTAAAGGCCTATTCCGTGGCGCCAGGTGCTCCATGGGCAAGTGCCGCGAGCTGCGGCGGGGTCGCCTATCTATGCCTTTCGCGGCAGTCGACGCATTATGTCGAGCAGTTCAACGGGCTGGCCGTCGACAACCAGGCGCAAGCGGATTTCAATACCGGTGCTCTGGAGCACACGGTCCTGTTCGGCCTCGATTACCAGCAGGTGGGAGCGGACTCGACCTATGGCAACGGCGCGACCACAGCTCTGAACTATCTCAACCCCGCGTATGAAGCTGCTCCGAACGTGGCATTCACGGGGCATCAGGACCAGACGCGCCGGCAGACCGGCATCTATATCCAGGATCAGATGAAGCTGGACAACTGGTCCTTCGTTCTCGCCGGCCGCCAGGATTGGGCAAGCATCGATAACGCGACGACCAACCTCACGTCGAACGTCACGAGCAACTCCGAGACGACCGACAGCGCCTTCACCTGGAAAGCTGGACTTCTCTACGAATTCGACAATGGCATCGCCCCCTACGCCAGCTATTCCACGTCCTTTGACCCGACCACAGGGACCGGCTACGGCGGCGTCAATTTCAAGCCCACGACAGGCCAGCAATATGAGGTCGGAATCAAGTATCAGCCGCAGGATATGGACGCTCTCTTTACGGTGGCGCTCTATGATCTGACCCAGCAGAACGTGCTGACGACCGACACGGCGCATCCGGGTTCAGGGACCACCATGGGCTGCAGTGCATCTGTGTGCCAGACACAGACCGGCGAGGTTCGGTCACGCGGCGTCGAACTGGGAGCGAAGTTCGCTCTAACGGATAACCTCAACCTGATCGCGTCTTATTCCTATAACGATATCAAGGTCACGAAGAGCAACGTCGCCAATGTGGAAGGCAACACCCCTGTCGGTGCGCCGGAGCACATGGCAAACCTCTGGGCGGACTATACGCTGAGCGACGGCCCGCTTTCCGGCCTCGGCTTGGGCGGCGGCGCACGCTATATCGGCGGAACGTATGGCGACGCCACGAACACCGACGCAATGAAGGTACCGGGCTACACACTGTTCGACGCGGCCGTGCATTACGACTTCGGCCAGAACAACCCTGATTTCAAGGGGCTGACCGCTGCGGTCAACGTGACCAACCTTTTCAACAAGGAGTATGTCGCTGCTTGCGCTTCCGCAGCGCAATGCTTCTACGGCACGGGCCGGACCGTCATGGCGACGCTTGCCTACAAGTGGTGATAAAGATGGACGCGGTGACGAGGTTGGGCAATTCGACGAGGCGCTGCATGCTCGGCATGTTTCGCCTGTTTGCGGCGATGATCGTGATCGGCGCCTCCAGTGCAGCACATGCGGAAGTGACGCTGACCGATCTCAAGGGCCGTAGCGTCACGCTCCAGAAGCCGGCAAGCCGGCTCCTGGTCGATGACGGGCGGCTGATTATTGCGCTGTCTTTTCTGAGCACCGATCCTGTGAGCCTGATTGCCGCATGGCCGCATGATCTGGATCGCTTCGGCCGCGAACTCTACGCGACGTACCTGGCGAAGTTTCCCGCGATAGCGACGCTTCCGAAATCGACGAGCAATGCACAGGATATGGCGGTGGAGCAGGTGATCGCGGCGAGGCCCGATCTCGTCGTTCTGTCGCTTCACTCGCGTCCGGCGGAGCAGCAGCTTGCACAGCTCGACGAGGCCGGCATTCCTGTGATCTTCGTCGATTTTTCCGCCGATCCCTTCCTGAATACCGACAAGAGCCTCGATATTCTTGGCAAGGCGATCGGCCGGGATGAGCAGGCGGAAAAGGTCGTTGCGTTCCGGCGGGAGCAGAAACACGTGCTGGCGGACAGGATCAGCAAGGCGGGCGGCCTGCAAAAGCCGATCGTATTCATGGAAACGCATGCGTCCACCGATGAGGCCTGCTGCAATTCGCCGGGTTCGGGCAATGTCGGCCGCTTCATCGACTTTGTCGGCGGCGCCAATATTGGCGCGGTCTTGCATGGAAAGCCATCAGGGCAGATCAGCTTGGAATATGCGATTGCCGCCAAGCCGGATGTCTATATTGCCAGCGGCGGCCAATACATGGAGACGCGTGGCGGTCTGCTCGTCGGTCCGAATTACAGTGCGTCGCAAACGCAGGCGTCGCTGGATCGTCTTCTCGCCCGGCCGGGTTTCTCATCGCTTCCGGCGGTCGATACAGGCAACGTGCACGGCATCTCCCAGCAATTGTTCAACTCGCCGCTTGATCTCCTGGCAATGGAGCTGATCGCCCGCTGGGTGCATCCGGATCTGTTTGCGGATATCGACATCGAAACCGCGCGCCAGAGGCTGAATGGCTTCATGGCCGTGCCGCTGACGGGAGCGTACTGGACGAAATGACGGATCAAGGCAGCAGCATGACGAAGCATCGACGAGAAGCGGCGGAATGTCCCGAGAAAGTCGTCCAGGCATCCTATGTCCTGCCCGGATGCGCGGTGTTCCCGCAGCGATCCGTCGTGAGCGGCCTGGCTTACGAAATCTTCGTGTCCGTTCCCGATGTCGATCCGCCGGCATCGGGTTTCCCCGTCATCTACGTGCTTGACGGCAACTCAGACTTCGTCACCGTCTCCGAGACGTTGAAGCGCGTTTCGCGTCGGCCGCAGGCGACCGGGATACAGCCATCGATCGTCGTCGGCATCGGCTATCCCGATACCGAGAGCTACAATATCGACCGCCGGCAGTTCGACCTCACGCGGCATGCGCCGGATGACGCCGCCTTGCCGGATGCCTTGAGCGGCGCCTGCGGCGGACAGGATGCCTTCGTGGAATTTCTGCGTACGCAGCTCCTGGCTCATATCGAGGCGGCATACCCGGCTGATCCGACGCGCCGAACGCTGATGGGGCACTCGCTCGCCGGCTACTTCGTTCTCGACCTCATGAGCCGCCGCCCTGAGATGTTTTCGGGCTATATCAGCTTCAGCCCTTCCATCTGGTGGGATCGCGCGGGGTTGATGCAAGCGGTTGCAACCATCGACAGGCAATCAGCAGGGAAGCCGCGACTTCATATCTCCGCAGGCCGCTGGGAGCAGGAGCTTGCGCCGTGGCAGGATGCGGAAAGCCTGACGGATCGCTATCACCAGGTGCGCGAAGCACGACGGATGATCGACAACGCGCGGGAATTTGCGGACGCCATCCGCCTCATTATCGGAGAGGAAGCCGTGAAGTTCGAGGTCGGCGCTGACGAGGATCACTCAACCATCGTCACGGTCATGCTGTGTCGCGCGGTGAGGTTTGCAACGGGACGATAGGGGATCGACAAAAACAGGATGTCCACCCCGCATCAAGCTCACAAGACTAACACCGATGCTGGTCGCTCCGGCCCGCGGTCGCGTTCCATCAACCGCGGGCCCAAGCCTCACATCTGGCCTGGCGAGATGCCGGTGATCCTTCTTGAGAGGTCCCAAAGCCGATCGGACGCCTCTGTATCCATGGCCCAGGGCGCGACGCCCTTGTCGCCTGGTGCGTCCTCCTGCGGTAGCGAAATCTCGCAATCCTCGCAGTAGACACCGCCCATCCCGACTAGCTGCGGTGAGGTTGCTGCCCATACACTGGTCGCTGCCCCCTGCTCCGGTGACTTCAGATCGCGAGCAGGATCGACGCGGCGATTGCCGTTCTCGTCGTAGACATCAAATGCATTGATCTCGTCTTCGCTGAGATGGCGGGCGAGATCCGTCAGGATAACGCCGGGGTGCAGTGAAAACGCGCGCACGCCGAATGCCGCGCCACGTTGATCAAGACCTAACGCGAAAAGCGCATTTGCGGTCTTGGCCTGACCGTAGGCCTGCCATTTGTCGTAGGGACGCGAACGGAAGTCTATATCGTCGAAATCGACCGGGCAAATCTGATGGCCGCGCGAGGAGACCGAGACGACGCGTGCGTTGCCTGATTTCAAGAGAGCAGGCCAAAGGCCGGCCACCAGCCGGAAATGCCCAAGGTGATTGGTGGCGAACTGGCTCTCATGGCCGTCCATATCTCGGGCAAGCGGCGTTGCCATAATCCCGGCGCTGTTGATCAGGATGGAAACGCCCTGGCCCCGTTCGACGATCCTGTTCGAGAAGGCCGCTATCGATGCGGCATCTGTGAGGTCCATCGTCTCGATAGTCACGTTTCCTATTCCGGCCAGCGTTCGCTCAGCCTTGTCGCGATCGCGCGCCGGAACGATCACATCAGCGCCAACGCTTGCAAGCGCACGCGTGGTTTCCACCCCGAGGCCGGAATAGCCGCCCGTGACGATCGCCGTCTTGCCTGTCAGGTCGAGGCTCGCAACGACCTCAATGGCCGTGCTCGCGGCGCCGAAAGGCGATCCGATTGGTTTTTGCTCGGACATGTCTTAACTCCTTCGCTGGTTCTGGTGTCTCCATCGCATATCGTGTAGATTTTCGGCGACTACAGCCTGAAGAGTCCGGATTTTTGTCGTGATCGTCCAAAAAATGCATGATGCCCTCTCGGATGTCCTGGGCGCGATCGATGCCCGCGCGCTCTTTTCCGTGCGCTTTGCCGCCTCGGGACCGTGGTCGGTGGCCTTCCCGGCGCCAAGCTATCTGAAATTCAATGCCGTGCGTCACGGTGCGGCATGGGTCATCGAGGACGGCGCGGCGCCACGACGTGTCGAAGCCGGAGACTGCCTTGTCGTCAGCGGCATGTCGTTTACGCTTTGCAGCGATCCGAAGGTGCCTCCGGTCCCGGCGGCAAAGG
Source organism: Hyphomicrobiales bacterium (assembly GCA_900472605.1). Taxonomy (GTDB): domain Bacteria; phylum Pseudomonadota; class Alphaproteobacteria; order Rhizobiales; family Rhizobiaceae; genus Rhizobium. The sequence goes on from UCJD01000020.1 coordinate 91,039, forward strand.
TTTTCGCCAATGCCGGCCTCGATGTGACGATCGGCGATGGCTCGGACTTCGTGCTGCTCGGCGGAAGCGTCAACCTCGACACGATCGACGGCTCGCTGCTGACGGATGCCTTGCCGCCGCTCGTCGTCATCGGACGCGACGATGCCGGCCCGATCGGCTGGCTGCTGGAGCAGCTGGACCGTGAATGGAATGGCTCCGCTCCAGGTTCTCGCATTGCCTGCAACGATCTTCTGCGCCTCACCTTCATTTACGTCCTGCGCGCCTACCTCGCGCAGGACAAAGCGCAGCATCCCGGATGGCTCGCAGGCCTCGCAGACAATCGCCTGGCGCCGGCACTGCGCGCGATCCACGCGGATCCCGCACATCCGTGGACGGTCGAAACGCTCGCTCGTCTCGCTGGTCAATCCCGTTCGACGTTTGCCGAGCGCTTCCGGGTGACTGTCGGCGCATCCCCGATGGACTATCTTGTCCACTGGCGGATGCGGATTGCCGCTGCCCGCCTTCGCCGGGGTGAGGAAACCCTGCCCCGCATTGCACAGTCGCTGGGCTATGCATCCGACAGCGCGTTCGCGGCGGCATTCCGGCGGATCCTGATGGAATCGCCCGCGCGATACCGTAGTATACATCGCGCGTCCGGCTGAAAGGCGTCACCACAGTTTGCCACCGATATGGCGCGTCGCACTTGTTGTACGCGTGATGGCGATATAGCGTATACGTCATCGCAACATTCATTGAAGTCCCATGTCATCGAATTCCGACCGGGTAGACATTGCCCATCGCACCCTTAGACAGGCCATTATCGAGCAGGCGATCAAAGCCGGCACAAAGTTGCCGGAAGATGAGATCGGCAGGCATTTTTCCATGAGTCGCACGCTTGTGCGCGCCGTGCTGGCAAAATTGCAGGCGCAGGGGCTGGTCGACACCTACCACAAGCGCACTGCCACGGTGGCGCAACCGAGCCTTGAGGAAGCGCGTGATGCATTCGCCGTCCGCCGAGCGCTGGAGCGCGAGGTCATGAAGGCGGTCATCAAGCGCTGGAACCCTAGTATCGAGAAGAGCCTGCGTGAGCACGTCCAGGAAGAGGAAGCCGCCCATGCCAAGGGTGACTCCCGCCTATCGACGCGGTTGGCTGGCGAATTCCATCTAAAGCTTGCCGGCCTTGCGGGCAATACGCTTTTGGAGCGCTATCTCTCCGAGTTGGTGTCGCGTTGCTCGCTGATCCTTGCGATGTACAGCCGCCCGCATTCGAGTGAATGCGCGATCAGCGAACATTCCGGGCTCATCGCCGCACTCAAGAAGGGCGATATTTCCACTGCCGAGCGTTTGATGGACGAGCACCTCTCGTCTGTGGAAAGCCGGGCTTTGTTCGAGGAGGACGCGGCTGCCGAGCCGGACCTCGGATCGATCCTCTCCCGCTTTTCCGGCCGCTCAGCGAGCTGAGTGCCACTTTTTCAATCACGTATACATGATTCTGCATTTTATGTGGACGAAAAATCGTCCACGATTCCGCGCTGCTTTGGATGCAAACCGGCAGCACGGGCATTTTAGCTCAATGAATTCATGGTAATAGCATCTCCTCCCGACGCTTGAGGCGGCAATCGATACGGACTGGCATCAATTTTGCATACATGATTATAGAGATCATGTAGCCAAGATTGTCATCATGCCACATACGATATCGCCACATACCGAACACCGCCTCGAACTACGCGGCATCCGAAAGGCCTATCCGGCCGTGGTCGCCAATGACGGGATCGACCTTTGCGTCCGTCCGGGCGAAATCCACGCCGTGGTCGGCGAGAACGGTGCCGGCAAGTCGACGCTGATGAAGATCATCTACGGCATGGTGCGGCCGGATTCCGGCGAGCTCCTGTGGGATGGACGCGAGGTGTCGATCGCTTCGCCCGCCGATGCACAGAAGCTCGGCATCGGGATGGTGTTCCAGCACTTTGCGCTGTTCGATACGCTCTCGGTGGCGGAGAACATCGCGCTGGCGCTGCCCGGTCGTCCGGCGATCGAACCGCTGTCGCGAAGGATCGCAGAGGTCGCGACGCGCTATGGTCTGCCGGTAGAACCGGATCGACATATCTACACGATGTCGGTCGGCGAGCGGCAACGGGTCGAGATCATCCGCGCGCTCCTGCAGAATCCGCGCTTGCTCATTCTCGACGAGCCAACCTCCGTGCTGACGCCGCAGGCGGTCGAAACGCTGTTCGTCACGCTGCGCCAGATCGCGGCCGAGGGATGCAGCATTCTCTATATCAGCCATAAGCTGAACGAGATCAGGGATCTCTGCCATACCGCGACGATCCTGCGCGGCGGCCGGGTCTCCGGCATGTGCGATCCAAGACAGGAAAGTCCGGCTTCGATGGCCCGCATGATGATCGGTGCCGATCTCCCAAGCTTTCGGCATCGCGGCGACGCGCCGGCCGGCAAGACGCGTCTCAACGTTTCCGGCCTGACGCTTCCCACCGAGGACCCGTTCGGAACGGCACTCGGCGATATCGGATTTGCGGTGCGCGGTGGCGAGATCCTCGGCATCGCCGGCGTCTCGGGCAATGGCCAGCAAGAGCTGCTGGCCGCGTTGTCGGGTGAAACGCCGCTCTCGAACGCCGGAACGATTACCATCGACGGCACGCCGGCGGGCCACCGCGATCCGGCCGGCCGACGGCGGCTTGGACTTTGCTCAGTACCCGAGGATCGGCTGAAGCAGGGCTCGGTGCCATCGCTGCCACTCATGGAGAACGTGTTGCTCACCGCCAATCGCGATGGTGCAGTTCGCGCCGGCCTCATCCGCTTCGATCGCGTCAAGGCCTATGCCGAGCGCTGCATTAAAGCCTTCGACGTCAGGACACCCGGCGCCGATGCGCGGGCCGGCAGCTTGTCGGGCGGCAATCTCCAAAAGTTCATCATCGGCCGCGAAATCCTGCAGGAGCCGGGCGTGTTGATCGTATCGCAACCGACTTGGGGCGTCGATGTCGGCACGGCACTGGTCATCCGCCAGGCGCTGCTCGACCTGCGTGATCGGGGTGCGGCGATCGTGGTCATATCCGAGGAACTCGACGAACTATTCGAGATCTCTGACCAGATCGCCGTCATCGCCGGTGGCCGGCTGACGGCCGCCATACCGATCGCGGAGGCGAACCGCGATGCGATCGGTATTGCCATGTCCGGCCAAATGGCCGGCGACGAGCCTGACGAACGCGCCAGCAAGGAACTCGCCCATGCGCTTTGAACCGCGTCCCAACCCCTCACGCATCATGATCCTCATGTCGCCGATCATCGCGATCGTGCTGACGTCGATCGTTGCCATGGTGCTCTTCGCCCTCGCGGGCCAGAACCCTGTCGAGGCGCTGATCACCTTCCTGACCGCGCCGCTTGCCGATCTCTACGGTGTCGGCGAGCTCCTGATCAAGGCCGCTCCTCTGGTGCTGATCGGCGTCGGGCTCGCGATCGGCTTTCGCGCCGGCATCTGGAATGTCGGCGCGGAAGGTCAGCTGACGGTGGGCGTCATCTTCGCCGGCTATGTCGCGCTGAAGTTTGGCCCGACCGGCGGCTGGTGGGTTCTGCCATTGATGGTGATTGCCGGCGCCGTCGGCGGCATCCTCTGGGCAGCCATTCCCGCGCTGCTGCGGGTCAAGTTCAACGCCAGCGAAATCCTGGTGAGCCTGATGCTCAATTATGTCGCGGCACTCTGGCTGTCCTGGCTGATCTTCGGCCTGTGGCGTGATCCCGCCGGGTTCAACTTCCCGCAGTCGGAACCGTTGGCGCCGGATGCGCTCTTCCCGATCCTCATCGCGGACACCCGCGCTAATGTCAGCGTGCTCTTCGCGGTCGGCGCGGTGCTGGCGGGCTGGCTGTTCATGAACCGCAGCTTCGCCGGCTTCCAGCTCAAGGTCACTGGCCTCTCAGAAGGTGCCGCGCGCTATGCCGGCTTCGGCGTCAGCCGCGCGGTCTGGATCGGCATGCTGGCGAGCGGAGCGGCGGCGGGAATCGCCGGCGTCGGCGAGATCGCCGGGCCGCTTGCGCAAATCTTCCCGACCGCCTCGCCCGGCTATGGCTATGCGGCGATCATCGTTGCCTTTCTCGGGCGTCTGCATCCGGTGGGGATTCTACTCTCAGGGCTCCTCATGGCATTGCTCTATCTCTCCGGCGATGTCGCCCAGATGTCGCTTGGCATGCCGTCTTCGATCACCGGCCTGTTGCAGAGCACGCTGCTCTTCTTCCTGCTGACGACAGACGTCTTCATTCAATACCGCATCCGCTTCCAGTCCTCCAACCGGCAGGGAGCCGCCGCCTGATGGACCAGATCCTTCCCATTCTCGTGGCCACACTCGTTGCCGGAACGCCCTTGATCTACGCCGCGCTCGGCGAGCTCGTCGCCGAGCGCTCAGGCGTGCTGAACATGGGCGTCGAGGGCATGATGGTCATCGGCGCGGTGACCGCCTTCATCGTCATGATGGCGACCGGCAGCCTGTGGCTTGCCGTCATCGCGGCGATGCTGGCCGCCATGCTGCTCGCCCTGATGTTCGCGGTCCTTGCCGTCGGCTTCCGCGCCAATCAGATCGCGGTCGGGCTGGCACTGACGATCTTCGGCACCAGCCTCGCCTCGTTCATCGGCAAGCCCTACATCGGCATGGCGATCGTGATGGAGCCGTCCGCGGCGTCCAGGCTTGCCGCGAAAATCCCCTTGCTGGGCGTAGTGCTCGGCCAGCTTCATCCGCTGGTGTGGCTGTCGTGGCTCTTCTTCGTCGGCGTTTGGTATTTCCTCAACCGTAGCCGTAGCGGACTTATCCTGCGCGCCGTCGGCGAATCGCCCACATCCGCACACGCGCTCGGCTATCCCGTCAACACGATCCGCTACCTCGCCACGCTATTCGGCGGCGCTAGCGCGGGCATTGCCGGTGCCTATGTCTCGATCGTCTACACCTCGCTGTGGACCGAAGGATTGATTGCAGGGCGCGGCTGGATCGCCGTGGCGCTCGTCGTCTTTTCCACCTGGCGGGCCGGACGCTGCTTTCTCGGCGCATATTTGTTCGGCGGCGCCACCATCGCCCAGCTCTTTGCCCAGAGCGCCGGCATCGGCCTGCCATCCGAACTCATGTCCGCCCTTCCCTATCTCGTCACCATCGTGGTGCTGGTGCTGATCTCGCGCAACGCCGCGCTGATGCGCCTCAACGTCCCCGCTTCCCTCGGCAAGGCATTTGCCGCCGAGGGCTGAGACTGCAACCAATCATCCAAGTCGAACACAACAGAGGGAACCGAAATGACGACATTCTCCAGACGCGACTTCCTGAGAACCAGCGCCGTTGGCGCGCTTGCGCTTGGCGCGGGCGCGCGACCGCTGCTGGCCGCCGACGAACCTCTCAAGGTCGGCGTCATCCACATGGGCGCCATCTCCGACACGGGTTGGGAATATTTCCAGGCCAACGCATGGAAATCGCTGGAAAAGGAATTCGGCGACAAGGTGAAGGTGACGGTGCTCGAAAACATCGCGCAGGTGCAGGATTGCGAGCGCCTGTTCCGCCAGCTTTCCGCCCAGGGCAACAAGCTCATCTTCGGCACTACCTTCTCGCAATATGCCTCGTTGAAGAAGCTGGCTCCGATGCTGCCCAAGTCGCATTTCGAATGCTGCGCAGGCATCGAGGCCGGCAACAATCTCGGCGTCTTTGAAGCCCGCCACTACGAGGGCACCTATCTCACCGGTATCGCCGCCGGCCGCACGACCAAGACCAACGTTCTCGGCTGGGTCGGCGCCTTCCCCGTGCCGCAGGTCATCTACAGCCTCAACGCCTTCCTGCTCGGCGCCCGCTCGGTCAACCCAGATGTGACGCTGAAGGTTGTCTGGGCCAATGCCTGGGTCGATCCCGGCAAGGAAAAGGACGCTGTCGCAGCATTGATCGCACAGGGAGCCGACGTCATCTCCGGCAGCCCCAACACGCCGGTGCAGGGGCTGGCCGCCGAAGAAAAGGGCGTCTGGGCGATCGGCTCGAGCGGCGATTTTTCGGCCTATGTGAAGAAGAAGCAGCTTGTTTCCTTCGAGCTGGACTGGAGTGCCGCCCATATCAACGCCGCCAAGGCCGTGATGGCAGGCGACTGGAAGCCGGAAAGCCGCTGGCTCGGCCTTGGCCCGGGCGGTTACGTCAAGATGACGACGAGCAATCCGGAGCTGCCGGAGGCAGTCGCCGCAGAAATGAAGGCCGCCGAAGCCGCGATCATCAGCGGCAAATTGAAGCCCTTTGCCGGCGAGATCAAGGATCAGAAGGGTGATGTGAAGGTCGCCAAGGGCCAGGAGCTTGCCGATGCCGACATCAAGGGCATGACCTGGCTGATCGAAGGCGTGCAGGGAACCCTGCCGCAGAACTGATCGACACCACGCCGACCGCACGACACCGCTACTCCCCGCGTTGGGGAGTAGCATTGCAAAAGACGATAGAACAAAGACATCAAGGGAGACCCCGGTGACCGAAACACTGTTCACAAACGCCAAGCTGGCCGATGGCACGCTCAACGACATTCTCGTCTCGGACGGTCGCATATCGGCGATCGACAAGGCCGGCACGAGCGCCGGTGCGGCGAAGACCGTCGACATTGCCGGCGCGCTTCTGGTCCCGAGTTTCGTCGAGGGGCACATCCATCTCGACACCAGTTTCTACGGCGACAAGTGGATCCCGCACAAAGCCTGCACCAACGGTTTCGACGTACATGAGCGTGTGGCCTTTCAAGCCGAGAACATGGCCAGTGCAGCACCCATGGACGAACGCGCCCGCAAGCAGCTGGACCTCTGCATCGCAAACGGCGCCCTGCAAATGCGCAGCCATGTCATGGTGGACGGTTCGGTCGGGTTGAAATCGCTGGAGACGATCCTCTCCGTACGCGAGGCCTACAAAGATATCATCGACATACAGCTCGTGGCATTTCCGCAGAGCGGCATCCTGAAAAGCGCCGGCACGCCGGAGCTGATGGACGAGGCAATCGGGATGGGCGCCGATCTAGTCGGCGGGCTCGATCCACTCTCCTTCGACCGCGACATCAAGGGGCATCTCGACGTCGTCTTCGGTATTGCCGGGAAGCGGGGCGTCGATGTCGATATCCATCTCCACGACGCCGGCACGATGGGCGCGATGACCATCGAGGAAATCTGCGCCCGCACGGTCGCGCTCGGCATGCAGGGGCATGTCGCGGTCAGCCACGCCTATGGCCTCGGTGATCTAGGACCGGATGCGATCAAGAAAATCGCTGCTCTCATTGCCAAGAGCGGCGTCGCGATCATGACCAACGCGCCCGGCAACCACAACTTCCCGCCGGTGGCGCTGTTGCGCGCGGCAGGCGTAACGGTCTTCTCCGGCAACGACAATATCCGCGATTCCTGGTGGCCCTTCGGCGATGGCGACATGCTGCGCCGCGCCGAGATCATCGCCTACCGCTCTGGCTTCTACACGGATACAGAACTCGCCGCCGCGTTCGACGTGGTGACGGCAGGCGGTGCCAAGGCGCTCAACCTCGAAGGCTACGGCATTAAGATCGGCGCGAAGGCCGATTTCGTGACGCTGGCGGCCGAGCATATCCCGGAAGCCGTCGTCGCCATTCCGAAACCCCGCCGGGTTTTCAAGGAGGGCCGCCTGGTCGCGGAAAACGGAACCGTAGTGCGCGGATGACCTATCGGAGCCGGCAAACCGAAACAGCCGTCGCGCAATCGCGCGACGGCATGGTAACGACGCCGCACTGGCTGGCCAGCAAAGCCGGCGCCAAAGTGCTGGCGCGTGGCGGCAATGCGATCGAGGCGTTGGTCGCCGCTGGTGCTGCGCTCTCCGTTACCTACCCGCATTTCTGCGGTCTCGGTGGCGATGCCGTTTGGATGGTCTGCGACCGCGATGGCAACGCACGCACCTTCCTCGGCATCGGCCAGGCTGCCGTGAATGCCCGAGCCGACGGCCCGATCCCGCCGCGCGGACCGGCTTCGACGCTAACCACCGCCTGCCTAGTCGACAGCTGGGAGACGGTGCTCGATCATTCGGCAGCTGCCTGGGGAGGCTGCGAGCGGTTGCCCGCATTGCTCGACGACGCCATCGCACTCGCTGAAGACGGCTTTGCCGTTAGCCCATCGCAGACGTTCTGGCATGATTTCCGGGCGGACGAATCCTGGACGTGGCCGGGCTTTCGAGACCTCTTCCAGCGGGATGGCACCCAGCGCCAGCCGGCCCTGGCGCGAACCCTCAGGGCGATCGCCACACATGGCGCCAGGCAATTCTACGAAGGCGAATTGGCAGCCCGGATCGCGCGGGGTCTTGCCGCCACAGGGTCACCACTGACGTCTGCCGATCTCGCCGCAACACGAACGCGCATCGTGGAGCCGGTGCGGCTCGCCTACGGCAACACCGTTCTGCTGGCGCCACCGCCGCCGACCCAGGGCGTGACGACACTTGGCATCATGGCGGTGCTCGCGCAGCTGGCACCGAAGGATAAGGCGTCCGACAGCGCCGCCTATTATCATGCGCTTGTGGAGGCGGTGAAGCAGGCTTTTGTCGACCGCCATCTGATCGCGGATCCGGAGTTCGGCGTCGATGCCTCGTCGATCCTTCTGGACCCAGATCGTTTAGCCAAAAAGGCCGCTGCGATCGACCCCGGCCGCGCCGCCGACTGGCCCATACCCTACAGGCAAGGCGATACAGCGCTTCTCGCCGCAGTCGATGCCGACGGCCGCGCCGCCTGCGTGCTGCAAAGCATCTACTTCGATTGGGGCAGCGGCGTGGTTGCCGGCGACACAGGTATTCTCTGGCAGAACCGAGGCGCCGCCTTCAGCACCGAACCAGCGAGCGCGAACTGCATTCAGCCAGGCAAGCGGCCCTTCTACACGCTGAATCCTGGTCTTGCGCTCAGGGGCGGACGGCCGCATCTGGTCTATGGGACGCAGGGCGCCGACGGCCAGCCGCAGACGCTGGCGCTGCTGCTCAGCCTGCTCATCGACCATGGCCTTGATCCGCTGACAGCATTGTCGAGGCCGCGCTTCCTGCTCGGTCGTACCTTTTCCGACAGCCGTGACAACCTGAAGCTCGAGGAGAATGTCGGCGTCGATATCCTCGCCACGCTCGGCTCCATGGGCCACGAAGTCGCGACCATAGCCCCGCTCAGCCCACTTGGCGGACAGGCAGGCATTATCCGCATCGAGGAAGACGGGCGAATGGAAGCAGCACACGACCCGCGCAGCGATGGCGGAGCCATCGGCCTATGAGCAGCCTGTCCGATATCCGGATGGCCAATCTCTATGCCAACGTCGCGCAGCTATCACGCGATGACGAAATAGGCCAGGTGTTCGATATGGTAGGACAATCGGCGGCCCGCCAACTCGGCGTTCCCCATGGCCTTGCCGTGGGCAAGGAGGCCACGATCATCCTCTTAGCCACAGCGGGGCCGACGGCGGCGGTGCGCGAAGTCGGCAGAGTTGTCGCCGGGTGGAAAGGCGGCCGCCAGAGTTTTCACAATGGCCATCCGCAGATTCACAAGCCGAATCGACACCAATCCCCGGCAAATGAGGAAGAGAGCCCGACTGCCGTCTAAGCGCACTATCGACAGCGCAATTGTCCAAATCGCGCTGTAACCTGCATGACGGAGCTTGGCGATCCGGTATAGATGGTCATCGTCTAACCAACACCAGCCGGACCTACAGTGGATCAGATACTTGCCATTCGAACATTTGTCCGCGTCGCCGAAGCAGGGTCTTTCGCCAAGGCGGCGGATACGCTGAACCTGCCGAGATCCTCCGTCAGCAAGCTCGTGCAGGATCTCGAGGCGCACCTCGGGACAAAGCTCGTGGAGCGCACCACGCGCTCGGTCACCATGACCACCGAGGGCGTCGCCTATCATGAGCGCGCGCTCAAGCTGCTCGCCGATCTCGACGATATGGACGGTACCGTCGCCGGTTCCCGCAGCGCGCCCAAGGGAAAGCTGCGTGTCGACATCGGCTCCGTGCTGGCAAACCGGATTCTCATCCCAGCGCTCTCAGACTTTCAGCACCAATACCCAGATATCGACCTCATGCTCGGCGTCAGCGATCGCCCGGCCGACCTCATCAGTGAAGGCATCGATTGCGTCATTCGCGGCGGAGCGCTGGGTGACTCGTCGATGAAGGCGCGGAAGCTGTGCGAACTGGATTACGTCATCTGCGCGTCGCCCGCCTATCTGGACGGCCTGCAGTTGCCGGAGCAACCTGATGATGTCGAGAGGCATCGGATCGTCAGTTATTTCTCGGCGTCATCGGGAAAGCGGTTTCCGTTGCGGTTTCAGCGCTGCGAAGAGCGAAGCGAATATCTCCCGACCTCCAGCGGCATTTCGGTGAACGAAAGCACCGCGCATCTGAATGCGCTCCTCGCCGGTCTGGGGATAGGCCAGACCTTCGGCTTCCTGGCAAGGCCCCACATCGAGACCGGGGCACTGGTCGAACTTCTGGCCGACTGGAAGCCGGACAATCATCCGCTGCACCTCGTCTATCCGGCCGATCGATTTCCAAACCCGCGGCTGCGCGCCTTTTCGGAATGGGCGGCGAAGGTATTCGAAGCTGTCGACGCCAGGCGCAATGCGACGACGGAGATCATCCACCCACATGGATAATGTCTCCACCTTCGGCGACTTCTCTGCGCCAAGCTGACGAACTAATTTCTCCTCATCGGACGGCGACGAGGCCAACAGCCAACGCCACCTCCCGAACAGCTTCACAATTTCAACAGGCCGCGCATTCGGGCTGAACCCTTTCGCGCGCCCGGCATCAGGAGAGTAAAATGACCAACAGACTTGCAAACAAGATCGCCGTCGTCACCGGAGCAACCAGCGGCATCGGCCTGTCGACCGCCAAGCTTTTCGCCGCCGAGGGCGCACGCGTCTACATCACCGGCCGCCGCAAGGATGCGCTTGACAAGGCAGTGGCCGAGATCGGCCACGGCGCGGCCGGCGTACAGGCGGACTCCTCGAGCAACGCTGATCTCGACAAGCTGTTTGCCCAGGTGAAGGCGGAACAGGGCCGCCTTGATGCCCTCGTCGTCAACGCCGGTGGCGGCAGCATGCTTCCGCTCGGCCAGATCACTGAGGAGCAGGTCGACGACACATTCGGCCGCAACGTGAAGGCCGTCATCTTCACGGTGCAGAAAGCACTTCCGCTGCTCGGCAAAGGCTCGTCCGTCGTATTGACGGGCTCGACCGCGGGCACCGAAGGGACTGCCGCCTTTTCCGTGTATTCCGCTTCCAAGGCCGCCGTGCGCAACCTGGCTCGCTCCTGGGCGCTCGATCTGAAGGGCACCGGCATCCGCGTCAACGTCGTCTCGCCCGGCGCGACACGCACCCCAGGCCTTGTCGAGCTTGCCGGTGACGACAAGGAACAGCAGCAGGGCCTGCTCGACTATCTCGCCTCGCGCATCCCGCTCGGCCGCGTCGGCGAATCCGAGGAAATCGCCAAGGCAACCCTGTTCCTCGCCTCCGACGATGCGAGCTTCGTCAACGGCGCTGAACTCTTTGCCGACGGCGGTCAGGCACAGGTCTAACCCCATGACAGGAGCGGTTGATAGCCGCTCCCTTCTCATTCTCAAGGAGAGCCCGCGATGCGTGCGGCAGTCTATTTCAAGCATGGAAAGCCTGAGGACGTTCTTCAGGCAGTCGATGTCGAAGATCCCAAACATCCCAGCCACAACGAAGTGCTCGTCCGGGTGCTTCTCCGGCCGGTTCACCATGGCGACCTTCTCGGCGTATCGGGACGCTACCAGCCGGGATCGGTGGTCCCGAAAGAAGGCGTGCGCGTCGGCTTCGAGGGCTACGGCATCGTCGAAGCGGCAGGCGATGGCGTAGCGTTGAAGCCGGGCACCCGCGTCGCCTTCTTCCCCGGCAACGGAGCGTGGAGCGAGAAGGCTATCGTCTCGGCCGAATACGTCACTGAAATCCCAGACATTGTAACGGATGAATCGGCGGCCCAGCTTCACGTCAATCCGCTGACTGCGGCGCTTCTCCTGCGGTCTGTCGAGACATCCGGCGCGCAGCCGGGTCGAGATGTCGTTGTGCTCACCGCCGCCGGGTCCGCCGTCGCGAGACTGGTGATCGGACTGCTTCTCGATCGCGGCTTCGATGTCGTCGGCATCGTGCGGCGGGAAGCCGGTGTGAATGAGCTCAACGTCGTGTTCCCAGATTTGCCTGTTGTTTCCACCGACAAGCCCGGCTGGCAGGACAAGGTCATCTCCGCGGCGGGCGGCCATCCGATCGGAGTCGTGCTCGACCCCGTTGGAGGCGAGACGGCCAGTGCTGCGGTTGGGCTGCTTGCTCAGGGTGGCAGTCTGGTCTCTTACGGCGATCTTTCCGGACAACCGATCTCGGTGCCCGCGCTTTACTTTTCGACGCGCGACATCCGGATGTCAGGCGTGACAGTCGGGCGGTGGGCAGGCTTGCCTGTCGAAATTCGCAAGGCCGACCTGCAGCTCGCGCTTGAGCTCGCAGCCAGCAAGCCTGAGCTCTTTCAGGTCGAGCAGACGTTCGATCTCGCGGATGTCAGCCAAGCTGCCGCCCTTGTCGAAAAGCCTGGAAAATCCGGCACGGTTCTGATCGCGTCACGCTAGGCGCCGCGCAACTGAAAGAACTATCTCCCAGCCAGAGCAGAGAGCGGCCATGGCAGACCATGACACGACCCTGCCGAAGACCATGATCGTCAGCGCCTATTATCGCGTTCGAGCTCGGCAAGCTCCTGCAGGATCAGGACGATTGAAGTGAACCGATGGCCCGCAGCCTGATTGCGGGCCATCCCTCACACTTTCGCGGTCCAACAGGACACGTCACCAAGCCACGGGTTCAGCTGGCTTCCAGGAGACTGGATCGCAAGCGTGATGGCGTCTGCCCAAATTCGCGTTTGAATGAGCGCGTAAACTGCGAGGCAGTATGAAAGCCGACATCCATCGCAATGTCGATCATCGGCAACTTCGTCTGCGCAAGAAGCACCTTGGCGCGCTCCAGCCGGACCTTTGCATAGGCTCGCGCCGGCGACATGCCCGCCTCTTTCTCAAAAATGCGCTCAAGCTGCCGACGTGTCACCCCGACTGATGCGGCAAGTTGCGCTATCGGCATATCTCCGTCGAGATGCTGCTCCATCAAGATCATCACCGCTCTTAGACGCGAATCCTTGTATTCTTCGTAGAGCGGCCTTCGCGGCTGGACCTCCAGATGAGAGCGGGCCTTCTCGATCTGCAACACCTCGAGCGCGTTTCGTTCGGCTTCGGGGCTGATGTGGCGCCGGACGAGAGCCGCAGCCATATCGGCGGAGCTGCTTCCTCCGGCGCAGGAGCCGCGGCGTCTGTCGAGATTGAAAATCCTGTCCGACCTTACCGACAGGTCAGGGAAGCGGTCCCTGAAGGCCTTTGCGTGAAGCCAACTCACGCAGACGTCGTGGTTCTTCATCATCCCTGCCTCGGCAAGAATGAAGGTGCCAGTGCAAACCCCGAGCAATGGAATCTTCTTTGAATCCGCGAGCTTTAGAAACGTCACCGTCTCACGGTCGACAGGCTCTTCCCTATTGAGCAGTCCCCCGACAACAACGATGTAATCGAACCGGCTGGGATCGACGAAATCCGATGTCGGCGCGACCTGCACACCGCAACTCGACGCAATGAGGTGGCGGGTGCTGCCAAGCACTTGCCAGTCAGCCCTCACCCTTCCGGACCGATCCTGCTCGTCGCTTGCAAGCCGCAGCGTATCGACGAACATCGCAAAGGCAGAAAGCGTGAAAGACCGCGCGAGGACGAAACCGACCTTGAGCCGGCTGGTCTGGCCCGCGACATCCCCCGCATTGTGTTGTTCCGGACGCATCGCATCGCTCCTTTGCCACAGCCGTACTCGCTTATGGACTAAAGAGAAAACCAAAAGAGTGGGATTATCGCAAGCGTCCCTCAAACCGGTATCGGCTTCATCACTGCGATTTGGATGCGCGTGCGGACTTACGTCAGCCTATCCGGGCAACGGATCGCAGCTCTTCGGCCGTTGTCGTGGGGAAGCCGAAGAATTCGAAATAGGCCGGAATCTGCTCGAACAGCATGTCGGTGCCCACCTGGAAATCGCAGCCGCGCGCACGAGCGGCCTCCAGAAAAGGCGTAATCTCCTGCTTCATCACGACCTCGCCCACAAAGGTGGAGGAAGAAAGCCGCGACACATCGATCGGCAGCGGATCGTCGTTCTTCATGCCGAGCGGCGTCGCATTCACCACGATGTCGAATCCATCAGGATCGCGCGAGCCGGCCGAGACTTCCACGTCGGGATAATGCTGGCGAAGCCGCCCCATCAGCCCATTCATCACCGCCATGTTCGCGTCGAAAACTGCGATCCTTCGCACGCCGGCGGCGGCAAGCGATGCGGCAATCGCGGAGCCGACGCCGCCGGAACCGACGACGAGAGCTTCGGCTCCTGCCACAGGCCTGCCCTTGCGAAGCACGCCGCGCACGAACCCCTCCCCATCGAACATGTCGCCGATCAGCCGGCGATGTTCGTCCAGCCGGATGGCGTTGCAAGCGCCAGCGACCTGGGCACGCGTCGACAGTTCGTCGAGCAAATCCATCGTGGTGACCTTGTGCGGCATGGTGATCAATGCGCCGTGGATATTCGACAGGCGGAAGACGAGCCTGAGGAAATCCGGAAAGTCTTCGGCCTGACAGCCCATCGGCACGACGACGGCGTCGATACCGTGTTCTTCGAAATAGGGGTTGTAGATCAACGGCGACTTGAAGGTCTCCGTCGGATAGCCCAGATGGGCGATGATCCTGGTGGTGCCGGAAATCATGCAGAAAGCTTTCAGTGACGTAGAATTTCACCAAGGAACTTGCGCGTGCGCTCATGCCTCGGATTGCTGAAGAATGTGGCCGGCGGCGCCTCCTCGACGATAGCGCCGCTTGCCATGAAGATCACTCGATCGGCGACCTGGCGGGCAAAGCCCATCTCGTGGGTGACGCAGATCATCGTCATCCCCTCCTCCGCCAGACCGATCATCGTGTCGAGGACTTCCTTGACCATTTCCGGATCGAGCGCCGATGTCGGCTCATCGAACAGCATCACCTTCGGCCGCATGCAGAGCGCGCGGGCAATCGCCACGCGTTGCTGCTGGCCGCCGGAAAGCTGCGCCGGATATTTCTTGGCCTGTTCGAGGATCTTGACGCGATCGAGCAGGCTCCGCGCGCGTTCCTCCGCTTCGGCCTTGCCGAGACCGAGTGCGCGCATCGGCGCCAGCATGCAGTTCTGCAGCACGGTCAGATGCGGAAAGAGATTGAACTGTTGAAACACCATGCCGACATCGCGCCTGATGGCGTCGATATCCCTGGAGCGATGTCCGAGCAGCGTATCGCCGACGCGGATCTCGCCCTTCTCATAGCTCTCCAGGTGGTTGATGCAGCGGATCAGCGTCGACTTCCCGCTGCCCGAGGGGCCGCAGAGCACGATCCGCTCGCCCTGGCGGACATCCATATTGATGTCATGCAATGCCTGAAAGGCGCCATACCATTTCTCGACCCGCTGCAGGCGGATCATCGGGTCAGCGGTGGTCATCGACACATTGGTCATCGTTCAATTTTCTCCCGGACAGGCAGCCTCAGCGCGCCGACATCGCGAAGCGCCGCTCGAGGCGGGCACCGAGGATCGTCAGCGGGCAGCACATGATGAAGTAGAGGATGCCGACGATGCCGAAGACCGTCAGCGGCTCGAAGATCTGGTTGGAGATGATGTTGCCGGCGCGCGTCAGTTCGGTGAAGCCGACGATGGCTGCGAGCGACGTCCCCTTGATCAACTGCACTAAAAAGCCGACCGTCGCAGGCAGCGATATGCGGATTGCCTGTGGCAGGATCACGTCCTTCATGCGCGACACGTATTTGATGCTAAGGGCCTTGGCTGCTTCGGTCTGCCCGCGCGGCACGGCCTCGATCGACCCGCGCCAGATTTCGCCGAGATATGCGCTGGCATGCAGCGTGAGGCCGATGGCGACCGCGATCCACGCATCGAGCTTCAAGCCCACCAGCGCCAGCCCGTAATAGACGACGAAGAGCTGCATCAGGAGCGGCGTACCCTGGAACACGCCTATGTAGCCGGCCGTCAGCCGCTCCAGAAAGGGCAGGCCGCAGGTGCGCAACAGCGCGATGGCAAGCCCGCCGATCGAACCGCAGATGAAGCCGACGACGGACAGGACCACCGTCCATTTAAGACCAATCAGCAGGAAGATGAATTCATCGCGACCCATGAGAGCCTCCTACTTGACCGGATAATTGAAATAGCGCGACGAAAAGAGCCCGAAGAGCCGCATCATCACCCAGGAGATCACGAGGTAGAAAACCGTGACGGTGAAGTAGACCTCGAAGCTGCGGAAGCTTTCCGACTCGATCAGCTGCGAGACAGAAGTGAGCTCGTAGGCCGAGATCGCCGAGGCGATGCTGGTCGACAGCGTCAGGAGCACGAACTGGCTCGTCAGCGAGGGGTAGATCGCCCTCAGCGCCGGCTTCAGCACGATGAAGCGAAAGACCTGCGCTTTGTGCAGGCCAAGCGCCAGACCGGCTTCCTTCTGGCCCGCGGGAATAGACTGCACACCACCGCGAATGATCTCGATCGCGTAAGCGCCGCCATTGATGCCGAGCGCGATGATTGCCGTCGGCGTCGGGTCGAGCCTGATACCGGCGAGCGGCAGGGCGAAAAAGATAAAGAATATCTGCACCAGGAACGGCGTGTTGCGGATGATCTCTACAAAGCCGATCACCAGCCAGCGCAGCGGCTTGATGGGGGAATCGCGCAGCATGACGCCGCCGATGCCGATCAGGATCGCAAGCAGCATGCCTGAGATCGCCAGCAGGAATGTGCCGAGACAGCCAAGGAGCAGGCTCGGCAACCCATCGATGACAGGCGTGAAATCCAGTTGGTAGTTCATGTGCTTGTTTCTGGCCTTTCCTGTCCGGTCAGCGGCCGCGTGCAAGCAGCTGCGCCATGGCCTGGATCGCGAGTTCGTACCCGTCCGCGCCGAAGCCGATCATGATCGCTGTCGCGATCCGCGAGATCAGGGAATTGTGGTAGATGCTCTCGCGGGCATGCACATTGGAGATGTGCAGCTCGATCTTCGGTGGATCGAAGGTCTTCAGCGCATCGAGGAGCGCGATCGACGTAAAGGTGAACGCTGCCGGGTTGATGACGATGCCGCATGCTTTCTCGCGCGCCTCATGAACGCTTTCGATCAGCTCGCCCTCGAAATTCGTCTGGCGAAAATCCACCTCGAAGCCGAGGTCGCGCGCCCTGGCCGTGCACCGGTGCTTGATCTCAGCCAGTGTCGTCGAACCGTAGATGTGCGGCTCTCGCTGGCCGAGCAGGTTGAGGTTCGGCCCATTGAGTACAAAGATCGTCTTGCTCATCATCGCTCCCGCATTCACCACGAGACATTGATCGCCGCGGCAAAACGGCGGCGATCATCTGCCAAACGCCGCCGTCGCTCCGCCCTGTCAGGGAAGGCTTATTTTGCAGCGAAGGGAATGCCTTCGAGGCTTGCCGGGAATTCAGGAACGGGAACCTTCATCCACTTGTCATAGATTTTCTTCAGCTCGCCATTTCCTTTGATCTTGGCGATGAAGGTATTGATCGAAGCATTGATCTCCGTCTCGCCCAGGCGCGTGCAGGCGCCATTGTAGAGCTTCTGGAACTCGAGCTTGTTCTCGAATTCGCCGGGGCGGGCTTTCTCAACGCGATCCATGTAGAATATGTTGCCACCGAGCGCCTCAGCCTGGCCCGATACCAGCGCTTGAACGCTAGCCGCGTCGCCGTCGAAACGGCGGATGGTGGCCGAAGCCGGTGCATTCTTGGTGACCTGCGTATCCTGTGCGGCGCCCTTCGCCACGGAAATTGTCATGTTGGCCATGTCGCCATTCGTCTTGATCGACTTGTTCTTCGGCCCGATTAGCACGATCGCGTTGGCATTGTAGGGCTGGCTGAACTGAACCGCCTTGGCGCGGTCTGGAAGCATTGCCATCGTCGCGAAGAGAACATCGACGCGACCCGACGTCAGCGCCGGAATGCGGTTGTTGACTTCAAGCGGCACGAACTCGACCTCAACGCCGAGTTCCTTGGCGTAGAGCGCGCCCATATCGGCATCGAACCCGTCCTGTTTGCCGGCGCTGGTAACGAAGCCCCATGGCGGATTGTCGCCCTGGATGCCGACGATCAGTTTGCCCCGGGCCTTGATTTCTTCCGGGGTGACGGCGGCCGCCGGCTGAGCCAGCGCAATGCCGGTAAGCAGAGCAGCCGCGCCAAGCATGGCGTTGCGCCGTGACAACATGGATTTCAACATCTTTTCCTCCTCCTCAATGGTCGTTGCGACCGCACAGCCTTCCTTCTCCTCCGACTGTGAGAGCAAAACTGCCTGAGGCGGGCCGATAAATCAACATAGTTTTTGCAAATCGTATGAGACTTCTACTTTCAAACGTCGAATTGAACTTCTCACGACATTCGTCATAATGATTATTACGATGACATCGGCCAGGGAGGACGAGCGAGATGAAGACTTCGATAGCGACGGTTTCGATCAGCGGCGAGCTGCCGGAGAAGCTTGAAGCGATCGCGCGGGCGGGCTTCGACGGCGTGGAGATTTTCGAGAACGACTTCCTGGCCTTTGACGGCAGCCCCGCGGATGTCGGCAGAATGGCCAGCGATCTTGGGCTGAAGATCACGCTGTTCCAGCCGTTTCGTGATTTCGAAGGCATGCCGGAGCCGCTGCGCACCCGTACCTTCGACCGCGCCGAACGCAAATTCGATATCATGCAGCAGCTCGGCACCGACCTCGTTCTCGTCTGCTCGAATGTCTCTTCAGCCTCACTTGGCGGCCTTGACCGCGCCGCGGCCGACTTTCGCGAACTGGGCGAACGCGCCGCGGCGCGTGGATTGCGCGTCGGCTACGAGGCTCTGGCATGGGGTCGCCATATCAACGACCATCGCGACGCCTGGGAGATCGTGCGCCGAGCCGACCACGACAATATCGGCCTGGTGCTGGACAGCTTTCACAGCCTTTCACGCAAGATCGACATCAACTCCATCCGCTCTATCCCCAAGGAAAAGATTTTCATCGTCCAACTCGCTGATGCGCCGCAGATCGACATGGATCTGCTCTATTGGTCGCGGCACTTCCGCAACATGCCGGGTGAAGGCGACTTGCCCGTGACCGCCTTCACCTCAGCCATCGCCGCGACCGGCTATGACGGCTACTATTCTCTGGAGATCTTCAACGACCAGTTCCGTGGCGGCTCGACACGCGAAATCGCGGCTGACGGCCACCGTTCGCTGATCTACCTGGGCGATCAGGTGCGTCGCAGCCTCGGCGGCGACAATCCGATTGGAAAAGCCATGCCGCCACGCGCCACGGTAAAGGGCGTGGGCTTCGTCGAGTTCACCGCCGATGAAGGCGATGCGGCCGAACTGATCGGCATCCTTGAGGTGCTGGGCTTTCGCAAGACAGCCAAACATCGCAGCAAGGAGGTCAGCCTGTACGAACAGGGCGACATCCGTATTCTCGTCAACATCGACGAGGCCGGTTTCGCCAATGCGGCATATGCCGTCCATGGCACGCTCGCTTACGCTTTCGCGCTTGTCGTGGACGATGCATGGGAGGCCCACCGGCGCGCGGTCGCGCTTGACGCCGAGCCGTTCCTGCAACCGGTCGCCGAAGGCGAACTCGAGCTGCCTGCGATCCGAGGCGTCGGCGGCGGGATCGTCTATCTGATCGACGCGACATCGCCGCTCGGCCGCTTCGCGGAGGTGGACTTCATTCCGGTCGACCAACAGAGAATTGCCCCGGACGCGGGATTGATCGCCATCGACCACATTGCCCAGACCGTATCCTACGACGAGATGCTGACCTGGTTGCTCTTCTACACGTCGATCTTCGCGACGGAAAAGACGCCGATGGTCGACATCATTGACCCCGGCGGTGTCGTGCGCAGCCAGGTCGTCGAGAACGAGGAGGGATCGCTACGGATCACGCTCAACGGCGCGGAAAACAGGCGGACGCTGGCCGGGCATTTCATCGCGGAAAAGTTCGGTTCTGGCATCCAGCACCTCGCCTTCAGCACCACCGATATCTTCGCGACCGCCGAGGCCTTGCGAAAGTCCGGCTTCACGCCGCTGCACATTTCACCGAACTATTACGGTGATGTGGAGGCCCGCTTCGGGCTGGATCCCGATCTCACCGAGCGACTGAAGGAACACAACATTCTCTACGACCGCGATGAGCACGGCGAGTATTTCCAGCTTTACAGCGGCACCTACGGCGAGGGCTTCTTCTTCGAGATCGTCGAGCGCAAGAGCTATCGAGGCTACGGCGCGGCCAATGCCATCTTCCGCATCGCGGCACTGAAAAAGCAGATGCGTCCCGAGGGCCTGCCGCGCGATAGCGACTAGGTAAGCCGATCAGGCGACGATGCCGCTCTTCAGGATGTGCTCGACGCCACTATTCACATGACGACGGATCACGGCCTTCGCTTGCTCCGCATCCCGCCGAAGCGCGAAATCGAACAACGCCCGGTGATCCTCGACCACTGGCTTGCCACGAAAGCTGTGCGCCAGCATGTGATAGCGCAGGAAACGGTCGAAGACCGAAGACAGCGTCGCCATCAGTGTCGTGGAGTTGCAGGCCGAGACGATCGCCTGGTGAAAATCCCAGTCGTAGCGCACCCATTCGATGGTGCGCGAGGCATCGCCGGCGAGAAGCCGACGCTCCGCTGCCGCCAGCTTGTGATGCGCCGCGACGATGGAGGCTTCCCACTCAAGATCGCCTACGGCGAAGGCCAGATCGAGCGCGTGGGTTTCGAGTACGACCCTGACGTCGGCTAGCTCGAGCAGTTCGCGGCGAGAGGCCGGACTAACCTCGAAGCCCTTCTGCCCTTCGGCGACGACAAGATTTTCCGTGGTCAGCCGGCTGAGAATCTCCCGTAGCGGCGAAACGCTGATCGAATAGCGTTCGCGTGCCTGCTCCAGCTTGATCTTGGATCCCGGCGCCAAAATGCCGGAAATGATATCCTGACGGATCTGCCGAAAGACGACCTCACTGACGGTTTCGGCCGTCTCCCCCGTTCTTTTCAGCATCGCGTTCCGCGGACTCCATTCGTCATGATTTGAAAAATCATACAGTATAATGCCTTTCCTATGTGTTTTTTAAATATGGCAGACGATAGGATTTCAGTCGCTGTGACAATGGGGTAACGTGTTGGCACGTAACGTGCAGGCCACCCATTCGCATCGAAATAGCAGAGCATCGTGATGTTGCAGCAGACAGTAGACGAGACCATCGCTGAGATCGGCTATCGCCGGATTCGTGCCGACATCATCTTCGGCCGGCTTGCACCGGGACAGAAATTGAAGCTGGATGCGCTGAAGGAATCCTACGAGACTTCGATCAGCACGTTGCGCGAAATCCTTAACCGTCTTTCCTCGGAGGGACTGGTGCTTGCGGAAGGGCAGCGGGGGTTCCAAGTCTGCCCCGTCTCCATCACCGACCTAAAGGAGATTGCCGCCTTGCGGCTGCTCCTTGAGACCCACGCGCTGGAACAGTCCTTCGCGCAAGGCGACATGGAGTGGGAGGCGGGCCTCGTCGCTGCCCACTACAAGCTTGCCAGCCTCGAGCGGCTGATGGCAACCGGTGATGCCAGCCGGGCAGAAGACTGGAAACGATACGACTGGGAGTTTCACCAGGCGCTGATTTCGGCCTGTGGCTCCAAGCTTCTGATCGAAACGCACTCGGTTATCTTCGACAAGTATCTACGCTATCAGATGGTCGCGCTATCCTACCGAGGCGACGTGGCGGCACGCGAGCATCAAGCGCTTCTCGATGCCGCCCTTAACCGCGATGCCAAAACGGCCAAGAAAATCCTCGCCGCGCACATCGAAGGCGGTGTCGAGCATGCCTTGGCACGTGGCCTGTTGAAGCAGGACAACTGAACCCTAGACCAGAATGCCGCTCAACTCGGCTTTTATACGCAGTAGCGCGGGGAGATAGCGCGATACCATGGCCTGCATCGGCTCTTCCGTTGCGGCAAGACCGACGTTCAGCGCCGCCAGCGCCTGCCCGCGGGCGCCAGCTAGCGGCACCGCGATCGATCGTAGGCCGACTTCTACCTCCTGGTCGATCGAGGCGTAGCCGGCGACCTTCACGTCCTGCAGTATGCGCTGAAGTTCTCCGACATCCGTCTGCGTTCTCGCCGTCCGTTGTACCAGGGGGGCGGCCGACAGAAGCTCCATCGCCCGTTCCGGCGGCAGCGCGGCTAACAGGACGCGTCCCATCGAGGTGCAATAGGCAGGAAGCCGCGATCCCGGCATCAAGGCGATGGACATGACCCGGCGCTGCGACGCGCGTGCGACGTAGACGATCTCGGCATCATCCAGAATTGAGACCGACGTACTTTGGCCAATCTCCTCCGATAGCTGATCGAGCCATGGCTGCACGATGCGTGGCAGTGGCATGGACGCAAGGCATCCCGTACCGAGACGCAGTACGCGCGGCGTCACCGTGAAATACTTGCCGTCATAAGCGCAGTAGCCAAGTTCTGCGAGCGTCAGCAGACATCGCCGTGTCGTCGCCCGATCATACCCCGAGATTTCCGCCGCCTCCGAGATACTCAGACGTGGGTGCTCGGCCGTGAACGCCTCGATCACCTTCAGCCCCTTGGCGAGGCCACCCATGATGTCACGTTCCTTCACCTGCATGCGCCAACTCCAATGTGCGATAATCGAACAAATATTACATACCGCACAAACTTGATTGCCGTCCACACCCTGCTCCCCTACAAATTGACGCGCGGCCGATGACAGACGGCGATGGAGGATCAATGGACAAGACAGTGCGAAGCGCGGCCGACGCGGTCGACGGGATTGGCGATGGAGCGGTGGTCATGATTGGCGGCTTCGGTGGCTCCGGCGCCCCAATCGAGCTGATCCACGCCCTGATCGACAAGGGGCCGCGAGACCTGACCGTCATCAACAACAATGCGGGCAACGGGCGCATCGGCATCGCGGCGATGATCGATGCGGGCATGGTCCGCAAGATGATCTGCTCTTTCCCCCGCTCTTCCGATCCCCGCGCATTCACCGACCGATATCTTGCCGGCGAGATCGAGCTGGAGCTTGTTCCACAGGGGACGCTTGCCGAGCGGATTCGCGCCGGCGGCACCGGCATCCCGGCCTTCTACACGCCGACAGGCTATGGAACCGAACTCGCCCAGGGCAAGGTCATCGCCGAGTTCGATGGCCGACCATACGTGCAGGAACGCTGGCTGAAGGCCGACTTCGCGATCGTCAAGGCCCATGTCGGCGACACCCACGGCAACCTCACCTACCGCAAGGCCGGCCGCAACTTCAATCCACTGATGTGTATGGCGGCCGCGCAAACGATCGTTCAGGTCTCGAGCCTTGTGACGCCCGGCGGCATCGATCCCGAGCACGTCGTGACACCCGGCATCTTCGTCGATCGTGTCGTCGAGATTACTGACCCCAAACAGGAAGAAGAGTTGATCCGCCGGGGAGCAACACGCCCATGAGCAACGACAGCAACCACGACAACAAGCTCTCGAACGCGCAGATCGCCTGGCGTGCGGCGCAGGACATCGCCAACGGCGCCTATGTCAATTTGGGTATCGGCTTTCCCGAGATGGTGGCGCGATACCAGCCGCCCGGCCGACAAGCGGTCTTTCATACGGAGAACGGCATTCTCGATTTTGGCGAGGCGCCACCAGCAGGCGAAGAGGACTGGGATCTGATCAACGCCGGAAAGCGCGCCGTGACCTTGAAGCCGGGCGCCGCCTTCTTTCACCATGCCGACAGTTTCGCGATGGTGCGTGGAGGCCATCTCGACGTCGCGATCCTCGGTGCCTATCAAGTCGCCCAGAACGGCGACCTCGCCAACTGGCGGGTCGGTTCGAAGGGCGTTCCGGCCGTGGGCGGCGCGATGGACCTCGTGCATGGCGCCCGGCAGGTCTTCGTCATCACCGAACACGTGACCAAGAATGGCGAGCCGAAGCTCGTCGAGAAATGCACTTTTCCGCTCACCGGTGTCGGCTGCATCACCCGCGTCTATACCAGCCACGCGGTGGTCGACATCGTAGACGGCCACTTCGTGCTCCGCGAGAAGCTGCCCGATCTGGCGTTCGAGGATCTGCAGGCCATGACCGGCGCGCGGCTGAATATGAACGGCCCGGTCACCGACCTGATCGTGCCGACGCTTTCGGGAGATGGAGCATGACCGAAGCCTACATTTGCGACTATATCCGCACGCCGATCGGCCGCTTCGGCGGTGCGCTTGCCTCCGTGCGCGCCGACGACCTCGGCGCCGTCCCGCTGCGCGGACTCATTGCACGTAACGGCTCGGTGGATTGGGCGGCGGTGGACGATGTCGTGTTCGGCTGCGCCAACCAGGCGGGCGAAGACAATCGCAACATTGCACGCATGTCTCTGCTTCTCGCCGGCCTGCCGGCAAGCGTGCCCGGCACGACGATCAACCGGCTGTGCGGATCCGGCATGGACGCGATCATCGCAGCTGCGCGTGCAATCAAGGCTGGCGAAGCCGAACTCATGATCGCCGGCGGGGTCGAAAGCATGTCGCGTGCGCCCTTCGTCATGCCCAAGGCGGATGCCGCCTTCTCGCGCCACGCCGAAATCCACGACACGACCATCGGTTGGCGTTTCGTGAACCCAGTCATGAAAGAGCTCTACGGCGTCGATTCCATGCCCGAAACCGGCGAAAACGTCGCCGAAGACTACAAGGTAAGCCGGCAGGATCAGGATGCCTTCGCGGTGAGGTCCCAGGAAAAGGCGGCGGCGGCGCAGCAAAACGGCAGATTTGCCAAGGAGATCATTCCGGTCTCGATCCCTCAGCGCAAGGGGCCGCCTGTTGTCGTCGACCGAGACGAACACCCTCGCGCCACCACCCTCGAAGCGCTCGCCAAGCTCGGGACGCCATTCAGACGCGACGGCGGAACGGTCACGGCAGGCAATGCGTCGGGCGTTAACGACGGCGCCGCGGCGCTGATCATTGCGTCGGAAGCGGCCATCAGCAAATACGGCCTGAGGCCGATCGTCCGCATTCTGGGTGGGGCTTCTGCCGGCGTGCCACCTCGCGTCATGGGCATTGGCCCGGTCCCCGCTTCGCAAAAGCTGATGGCTCGGCTGTCGATGACCCAGCAGCAATTCGACGTCATCGAACTCAACGAGGCCTTCGCCAGCCAGGGACTTGCGGTGCTGCGCCAACTCGGCATCGCCGACGACGATCCGCGCGTCAACCGGAACGGCGGCGCGATCGCGCTCGGTCACCCGCTTGGCATGTCCGGCGCCCGCATCACCGGCACGGCAGCCTTGGAAATGGCCGCCGGCGGCGGGCGCTTCGGCCTTGCCACCATGTGCGTCGGCGTCGGTCAAGGAATTGCCATCGCATTGGAGCGCGCATGACGCTCCACCGCGTTTGGGGAAGAGGACGCTGGGAGGATACATGCGTACCAAAGTCGCCATCATCGGCTCGGGGCCGGCAGGAATGTTGCTCGGTCAATTACTGACCGAGGCCGGCATCGACAACATCATACTCGACCGCGTGGCCAAGGATTACATTCTCCGCCGCGTGCGCGCCGGCGTGCTGGAGGAAGGCACCGTTGACCTGATGGATAGGGCCAAATCCGGCGCCCGGATGCATGAGGAAGGCTTGCTCCATGATGGTTTCTCGCTCGCCTTCGATGGCCGCGACCATCGCATCGACCTCGTTGGCTTGAGCGGCGGAAAGCGCGTCATGGTTTATGGCCAGACGGAGCTGACCCGCGACCTGATGGAACACCGCGAGGCAAGCGGCGCGACGTCGATATACGAGGCCGCCAACGTTACGCCGCACGGTTTCGACGGCGATCTACCGTACGTGACCTATGAGAAGGATGGCGTGACCCATCGCATCGATTGTGATTTCATTGCCGGATGCGATGGTTTCCACGGTGTCAGCCGCAAGGCGGTGCCGGAGCAATCGATCCGCACCTTCGAGAGGATCTATCCCTTCGGCTGGCTCGGCATTCTGGCCGATGTCGCGCCTGTTAGTCACGAGCTTGTCTACGCTAACCATCCGCGCGGATTTGCGCTCTGTTCGATGCGCTCGCAAACCCGCAGCCGCTATTACATTCAGGCTGCGCTCGACGAGAAGATCGAGGACTGGAGCGACGACCGCTTCTGGGACGAACTGCGCCGCCGCCTGCCCGCGCATCATGCCGAAGCGCTGCAGACCGCGCCCTCCTTCGAGAAATCGATCGCCCCGCTTCGCTCTTTCGTTGCCGAACCGATGCGTTTTGGCCGGCTGTTTCTCGCGGGCGACGCCGCTCATATCGTCCCGCCGACAGGCGCCAAAGGCTTGAACCTTGCGGCCAGCGACGTGCACTACCTGTTCTCTGGACTTTCGGAATATTACGCCGAGGGATCGATTTCAGGGATCGACGCATATTCTCAGCAGGCGCTGTCGCGGGTCTGGAAGGCGGTACGCTTCTCCTGGTGGATGACGACCATGCTGCACCGTTTCCCCGATACCGACGATTTCGGCCAGAAGATCCAGGAGGCGGAGCTCGATTATCTCACGCATTCACAGGCCGCAGCCACGGTGCTGGCCGAAAACTACGTCGGATTGCGTTTCTGAGCGTCCGGCTTAGACTTGGGCACGCCGGCCGCCGCCTCCAAAGCCGCCTCGCGGATGGTCTGCATCAGGATCGACAGCGGAAGCGACGGAATGGCGTCGTTGCGCATGGTCAGGCCGACGGGCCCCTTGGTTTCGCTCGTATCGATCGGCAGCACCGCCAGCGCCCCGTTCTCGATGTCGCTGGCGACGACACCGGCGGAGATGATCCAGATGGCATCGCTTGCCCGCACGAACGCGCGGCCAAAGCTGTCCGAAACCGTTTCGATTTGGTTCGGAAGGCTCGGCACACCGTTGGCGATCAGAAATCCCTCGACGAAGGGGCGGATGATCGACGCGCGTGTCGGCATCAAGATCGTGTAGTCGCCGAGCGCATTGAAGTGCGACTGCCTGGCCTTCAGCAGCGGATGACCGGCGCGAACCGCGAAAACCACCTGCTCCGAATAAAGATGCTCGAAGGAAAATCCGATCATCTTTTCCGGCCCGGCAAGCCGCCCCACGACCAGGTCGAGGTCACCGACGCGGAGTTGCTCGAGCAGCACCGCGTTCTCTCCTGTGACAATTTTCAGCCGGCTCCAGGTGTTCTCCTTCAGGAAAAGCTGTATCGCCCGCGGCATGATCCTTGTCGACACCGTCGGCAAGGCACCGATACGGATCGGCGGCGCGTCGCCGATCCGCTCCTGCGTTACCGAATCAAGTCCTTGGCGCAGCGCCGTCAGCGCCGCGCCGGCGTGTCTCAGGAAGACCTCGCCGTAGCGCGTGATCTTGATGCCGCGGCCGTCGCGCTCGAAGACGTCGACGCCTAGAACCCCTTCAAGCTCGCGGATCGTCTTCGTCACCGCGGGCTGGCTGACATGCAGCAGCTCGGCCGCCTTCATCACGCTTTTCTGGCGCGCGACCTCGACAAAGGTTTGCAGATGGCGGAACTTTATGCGGCTGTCGATCATCTGTTTCATAACCCTTAAGTTATAGGATCGCCACGAAATATCATTTTACCTAACCAGATTAAACATTCAATTTCCTGTCAGGAGGAGTTTCCAGTGCAGTTTGCCCGCGTCAACGACATCGCGATCCACTACCAGGTTATCGGCGGCCCGGCCGATAAGCCGGTTCTCGTCTTTGCGAATTCGCTTGGCACCGATTTCCGTATCTGGCGCGACGTGATCGTCAGGCTGGCGGGCGATTTCGCCATCCTGCTTTATGACAAGCGCGGCCATGGTCTCTCCGATGTCGGCCAGACCCCTTATACGATCGAGGACCACGCCTCGGACCTGATCGGTCTGATCGAGACGCTCGCCATCAAGAAGGCGATCATCTGCGGCCTTTCGGTCGGCGGACTGATTGCCCAGTCGCTCTACGCGCAGCGACCCGATCTCGTCAGCGCGTTGATCCTCTGCGACACAGCCCACAAGATCGGCACCGCCGACAGTTGGAACACTCGCATTTCGGCAGTCGAACAGAATGGCATCGCCAGCATGTGTGACGCCATCATGGAACGCTGGTTCACACCCGCTTTCCGCCGCCCCGAAAACACCGCCTACCACGGCTACTGCAACATGCTCGTGCGCCAGCCGGTGGCCGGCTACGCCGCCACCTGCGCGGCAGTGCGCGACGCGGATTTTACCGAAGCGGCCAAGGCGATCGCCGTGCCGACGATCTGCGTCGTCGGCGATCAGGACGGCTCGACGCCGCCCGACCTCGTCAAGTCGCTGGCACAGCTGATCCCCGACGCCCGCTACGAGATTATCCGCGATGCCGGCCATATTCCTTGCGTCGAACAGCCCGAGGCGCTGACGGCGGTCATCCGCGCATTCATCGACTTCGCACTAGATGGAAAAACTTCATGAGTGACACTCCGCTTTCTTCCGAGCGCCACAGGCAGGGCATGGCGACACGACGCTCCGTCTTGGGCGACAACCATGTCGATCGTGCCGAAGCCATCTCGACGGCGTTCGACAAGCCGTTTCAGGACCTGATCACCGAAGCCGCCTGGGGCCACGTGTGGTCCCGCCCAGGCTTTACCAAGCGCGAACGCTCGATCGTCACAATCGCGCTGCTCGCGGCACTCGGACAGGACGACGAGGTGGCCATGCATGTGCGCGCCACATCAAACACCGGCGCCAGCCGCGATGACGTCTGCGAGGCGTTGCTGCACGTGGCGATCTACGCCGGCGTTCCGGCCGCAAATCACGCGATCAAGATCGCCAAGCAGGTCTTCGAACAGATGGACGCCGAAAAGGCGGCTTGAGAGGAAGTCATGTCCGAGATACAGAACCGCAAACCCGAGACCGGCGCTTTCTTCGCCCGTGACCTCACTTGGCATCCGCCGGCCTATGCGCCCGGCTACAAGACCTCGGTTCTGCGGTCGCCGAAACGCCCGCTTCTCTCGCTCGACGGCACGATCTCGGAGATCACGGGGCCTGTCTTCGGCCACTCCATGATCGGCGAACTCGACAACGACCTGCTCCACAACTTCGCCAAGCCGGGCGAAAGCGCCATCGGTGAGCGCATCATCGTCCATGGACAGGTGCTCGATGAACGCGGACGGCCGCAGGCGGGCGTTCTGGTCGAATTCTGGCAGGCCAATGCCGGCGGGCGCTACCGCCACAAGAAGGAGAGCTACCTGGCGGCGATCGATCCGAATTTCGGCGGCTGCGGGCGCGCGATCACCGATGAGGAAGGCCGCTATTTCTTTCGCACCGTACGGCCCGGCGCCTACCCATGGCCCAACGGTGTCAACGACTGGCGCCCGGCGCATATCCACTTTTCGATCTTCGGCCACGGCTTTTCGCAGCGCCTGATCACCCAGATGTACTTCGAGGGCGACCCGATGATCTGGAAGTGTCCGATCGTCGCAACGATCCCGGACAAAGCCGCCATCGAACAGCTGATCGCGCCGATGGATTGGGGTAACACCATCCCCATGGACAGCCGCGCCTACCGGTTCGACATCGTGCTGCGTGGCCGCCGCTCGACGATGTTCGAAAACAAGCTGGAGGGCAATTGATGGCCCAGGAACTGCGTTATCTCAAGGAAACGCCCTCGCAGACGGCAGGCCCCTATGTCCATATCGGCCTGACGCCGAATTTCTGCAATATCGGCGGCGTCTACGAACGCGATCTCGGCGTCGCGATGGTCAACGACAAGACAACAGGCGAGCGGATTACCGTCACCGGCCGCATCTTCGATGGAGCCGGCACGCTGGTGCGCGATGCCGTCATCGAAATATGGCAGGCCGACAGCGCCGGGCTTTTCAACAGCCCATCGGAAATGCGCGGCGCGGCCGATCCGAATTTCACAGGCTGGGGCCGCTGCCCGACCCGCGCCGAGGACGGGTTTTATAGCTTCGAAACCGTCAAGCCGGGCAAGGTCCCCTTCAAGGACGGGCGCAGACAAGCCCCGCACGTCAGCTTCTGGATTGTGGCACGGGGCATCAATATCGGCCTGCATACGCGCATGTACTTTCCGGAGGAAGCTGAAGCGAACAAGGTGGACCCGCTGCTCCAGCGCATCGAGCACAGGGATCGCGTGGCAACGCTCATTGCTGCGCGCGACGGTTCCACCTATACCTTCGACATCCGGCTGCAGGGCGACAACGAAACAGTGTTTCTCGATATCTGACGACGGTGCGGGACCGTTCATTCCGCATCCGCTCATGCCCATGAACGATGAGACGACACATGGCGGCGATTGCCTTCGACCACCCCTTTCTTTCCGGCCTTGTTGGCGACGAGGAGACTTCGGCGTTTTTCACGGCCGAGGCCGATATTGCCGCCATGTTGCAGTTCGAGGCCGCACTTGCGCGCGCCGAGGCCGCAAATGACGTGATCCCCGAGGCCGCCGCGCAGGCAATTTCCGCGGCCTGCGCAGTTTTTAGCGCCGACTTCTCCGCTCTTCGCGCCGCCACCGCCCGCGACGGCGTCGTCGTTCCCGAACTGGTTCGCCAGCTGCGTGCAGCCGCCGGTGAGGCGTCCCCGTATGTCCATGCCGGGGCCACCAGCCAGGACGCCATCGATACCAGCCTGATGCTGAGGCTAAAGCCCGTCGCCTTCCTGTTCACGGCGCGCCTGGCCGCAATCGAGCTGCGCTTGGCGGAGCTTCAGCAGGCTTTCGGCAACAGGCCGCTGATGGGCCGGACCCGCATGCAGGCGGCGATCGCGATCACCGTTGCCGATCGGCTACACGCTTGGCGCGCGCCCTTCAACGGCTACCGGGAGACATTGACGGGACTGCGCTTCCCCCTGCAGTTCGGAGGGGCGGCCGGCACTCTCGATAAACTCGGCGACAAAGCGGCGGCCGTGCGGAACTCGCTCGCGCAGGAGCTTGGTCTCGTCGATATCGAGCAATGGCAGAGCCAGCGCGCCACCATCGCGGAGTTCGCCGGGCTTCTCGCACTGATTTCCGGAAGCCTCGGCAAGTTTGGCCAGGACGTCGCGCTGATGGCGCAGGCCGGAGACGAGATTGGACTCACCGGCGGCGGCGGGTCATCCGCCATGGCGCACAAACAAAACCCCGTCGCAGCCGAGACGCTGGTGGCGCTGGCGCGATTCAACGCGACGCAAATCTCCGCGATCCACCATTCGATGGTGCACGAACAGGAGCGCTCCGGTGCGTCCTGGACGCTCGAGTGGTTGGTGCTACCGCAAATGGCGATTGCCACCGGCGCCGCGCTGCGCCTGGCACACGATCTGGCGCGCAATATCAGCCGCCTGGGCGCCACCGATCCATAACTTAACAAGCATGAATTGTGGCGTTTATTTCATTTTACATTACCGTTTCGCATGACAAACTGGCCTTAAAATTTAGCCGCGCGCTAAGAAGGCGTTGGAGTCGCCTAAAAGGGAGAGAGAAAGAATGAGGAAGCTGCTTCTGGCCGCCGCCGCGGCCCTGCTCATGGGTTCGGGCGCTTATGCCGAGACGATAAAGGTCGGCGTGGTTGGCCCGTTCTCCGGTCCGTTCGCCCTGCAGGGCAAGAACTTCAAGGCCGGGATCGACGCCTACATGGCGACCAACGGCAACAAGGTCGGAGACAACACCGTCGAGGTCATCTACCGCGACCTCCCGGCCGCCGACCCGGCCCAGTCCAAGTCGCTCGCTCAGGAACTGGTCGTCAAGGAAAAGGTCCAGTATCTGGCCGGCTTCTATTTCACGCCAGATGCGATGGCCGTCACGCCGATCCTGAAGCAGGCCAACACGCCCCTCGTGGTCATGAACGCCGCGACCTCTGCGATCGTCACCAAGAGCCCGCTCGTCGTGCGCACCTCCTTCACCACCTGGCAGACATCGACACCGATGGCGCAGGTAGCCTTCGACAAGGGTGTCAAAAAGGTCATCTCTGTCGTCAGCGACTACGGGCCGGGCGTCGACGCCGAGAACGCCTTCAAGGCAGGGTTCGAGAAAGCAGGCGGCGAGGTCGTCGAGGCGATCCGCATGCCGCTTGCCACCAATGATTTCAGCCCGATCATGCAGCGCATCAAGGATTCCGGCGCCCAGGGCGTCTTCGCCTTCCTGCCGTCGGGTCCGACAACGCTCGGCTTCGTCAAGGCCTATAACGAGAACGGCCTGAAGGGCGCCAATATCCAGCTCTTCGCCCCCGGCGACCTGACGCAGGAATCCGACCTGCCGGCGCTCGGCGATGCCGCACTCGGCATGCTCACCACATTCCACTATGCCGTCTCGCACGATTCCCCTGAAAACAAAGCCTTTGTCGAGGCAGCCGGCAAGGCGATCGGCAACCCGGCGGAGCTCACCTTCCCGGCTGTCGGCGCCTATGACGGCATGCACGTCATCTACAAGATGATCGAAGCGACCGGCGGAAAGCAGGATGCTGAAAAGGCAGTCGATGCGGTCAAGGGGCTTGCCTGGACGAGCCCACGCGGGCCTGTCTCCATCGATCCCGAAAGCCGCCACATCACGCAGAACATCTACCTGCGCGAAGTCGCAAAGGGTGACGACGGCAAGTTCATCAACAAGGAAATCCAGACCTTCGAAAAGCAGGGCGATCCGGGCCTTGCGGCTTTGAAGTAAGTAACACGGCCGCGGGCCTTTGGACCCACAGCCTTCCACCCTGCCCTCTCCCCGGTGGGGAAGGGAAGAAGTGAACGCGGCGCCTGATATCCCCGCTCAGCGGGGATATCAGGCCGGTAGCGCCGGACGAGGGGCCACGCGGCGCAAAGCCCACAAGTCTCCGCGCGCTTATAGAACAAGGACCACACCGAATCCATGCAGACTGTCTTCAGCATAGCCGTCGATGCGCTCGCCTATGGCATGGTGCTGTTCGTGATATCGATCGGCCTTTCGGTGACCATGGGCCTGATGCGGGTCGTCAACCTGGCGCACGGCGCCTTTGCGATGATCGGCGGCTATATCGCCTCCTATGCGGTGCGCGACCTTGGACTCGGCTACGGCGTCGGCGTCATCGCTGCGGTGGTCGGCACAATCATCATTGCCATTCCGATGGAGCGTTTCCTCTATCGCCGCATTTACAGCGCGCCCGAGCTCACACAAGTGCTGATGACGATCGGCATTACCTTCTGCATCATCGGCATCGCCAACTATGCGATGGGGCCGACGCTGAAGACCATTCCATTGCCTGAAGGCCTACAGGGCTCCGCCAACCTCGGCTTCCGCACCATTCCCGTTCACCGCCTCTTCGCGATCGTCTGCGGGCTTGGCGTCGCCGTCGCGCTGTGGTTCACGATCGAGCGCACGAGCTTCGGCGTGAAGCTGCGTGCGTCCGTGGACAATGCGGCGATGGCAGCTGCACTTGGGGTGCGAACGGAGATCATTTATGCGCTGAGCTTCGCGGTCGCCGTCGGCCTCGCCGCCTTCGGTGGGGTTGTCGGCGCCGAGCTCTTGCCGGTCGAGCCCTACTACGCGCTGCGCTATATGGTGACCTTCCTTGTCGTCGTCTCGGTCGGCGGCGCGGGCTCGATCCCCGGCGCGTTGATCGCCTGCCTGGTGCTCGGCGGCATCGACACGACCGGCCGCTACCTGATGCCCGAGTTTGGCGAATTCTTCTTCTATCTCGCCGTCATCGCCATCATCTGCATCTTCCCGCGTGGCTTTGCCGGAAGGGCGAAATAGGATGACACTCGCCATGAACACCGAAACCGACACGACCTCTGCCAGACGCCAGCGCTCCGCGGGTCGCGATCTCGCGGGCATCGCCGCGATCATTATCCTCGCGGGCATCGGCTACGTGCTGTTTCCCGACAATCTGGCGCTTCTGACGCGCATCATCGCCATTGCGCTGCTGGTGCTGTCGCTCGACCTTGTTACCGGCTATTGCGGCATCGCCACGCTTGGCCAAGCCGCGCTGTTCGGCAGCGGCGCCTATGCGGCGGGGATCGTGTCTGCTCATTACGGCATAACCGATCCGCTGCTGATGACGCTGGCGGGTATACTGGGCGGCGCGGTCGCGGGGCTGGTCTGTGGCGCGATCATCCTGCGCGCCCATGGGCTACCGCAGCTAGTGCTGTCGATCGCGCTGATCAACCTCTTTCACGAGTTGGCCAACAAAACGTCGTCCTGGACGGGCGGCAGCGATGGCCTCTCCGGCATTTCAACCGATCCATTGCTCGGCTATTTCGAATTCGATCTCTATGGTCACACCGCCTATGTCTTTGGCGTCGTGTTGCTCCTTGTCGTCTTCGTGTTGCTGCGCCTGCTGGTGCGCTCACCTTTCGGCATGCTCTGCCGCGGCATCAAGGAAGACCCTCTGCGTATCAAGGCAATGGGCGCATCGCCGAAGGCGGCGCTGATGAAGATGTATGTGATATCTGGCGCAGTCGCCGGGGTCGGCGGGGCGCTGACCGCGATCTCGACGCAGGTGGTCGGCCTCGACAGCCTGTCCTTCACCCTGTCGGCCGAAAGCCTCGTCATGCTCGTGCTCGGCGGCACCGGCTCGCTGTTCGGCGCGCTTTCGGGGACGGTTATCTTCATGCTTTTCGAGGATTACGTGTCAGCCGCCAACCCCTTTCACTGGTTGACCATGGTCGGCGCGCTTTTGATCGTCGTCGTCCTCTTCGCACCGAAGGGCATTTACGGCACGGCCGCCGCCCTGCTCTCGCGACGCAAGGAGGCCGCCGAATGAGTGCCGTCTTCGAAGTCGCCAAGCTGAAGAAATCCTTCGGCGGCCTGGCCGTCACCAATGACGTCTCGATCTCGATGCATCCGGGTGATCGCGTCGCGCTGATCGGGCCGAACGGCGCCGGCAAGACCACCTTCGTCAATCTTGTCACCGGTAACCTGGCGCCGGACTCCGGCGATGTCCGCCTGGCCGGGGAAACCGTGACCCGGGTGGATGCCGCCGGCCGCGTCAAGCGTGGGCTGGTCCGCTCGTTCCAGGTGACGCGGCTTTTCCAGGACATGACGCCTGCCGAGCATGTCGGCCTTGCCGTCCTGCAGCGAGACGGGCGGACAAGCCGCATGTTCGGAAACTTCCTGTCGATGCCCGATGTCACGGACGAGGTTTCCGGCATGCTGCACACCCTCGGCCTCCAGAGCCTGATGCATCGCAAGGTCAACGAGATCGCCTACGGCCAGCAGCGCCTGCTGGAGATTGCCGTTGCCATGGCGCTGAAACCGAAGGTTCTCCTACTGGATGAGCCGGCCGCCGGCGTGCCGCAGAGCGATACCGGACGCATCGAACAGGCGCTAGCAGACCTACCTGCCGATCTAGCGGTGCTGATGATCGAGCACGACATGGACCTCGTCTTCCGCTTCGCCAAGCGTGTCATCGTGCTTGCCGCCGGCGCCATCATTTTCGACGGCTCGCCCGCCGATGTCACCAAGGATGCCCGCGTTCGGGAAGCCTATCTCGGGAGCTATGCCAATGCCAGCAACGTCGCTTGAGGTCGAGAATCTGTCGGCCGGATACGGCCCCACGCGCGTTCTCGAAAACGTTTCATTCGCGGTTCCGGCCGGCACCCGCCTTGCAGTGCTTGGCCGCAACGGCATGGGCAAGACCACGCTGCTTGCAACGCTCGCCGGGCAGACGAAGCGCTACGACGGTCGCATCAAGCTGGG
This sequence comes from Hyphomicrobiales bacterium, assembly GCA_900472605.1. Classification (GTDB taxonomy): domain Bacteria; phylum Pseudomonadota; class Alphaproteobacteria; order Rhizobiales; family Rhizobiaceae; genus Rhizobium. The sequence continues at coordinate 126,734 of UCJD01000020.1, forward strand.
TCCCGCCGATGTAACGGCGATACCGAGTGCGTCGCGTGCGCAACAAGGGCTGGGCTATGTGCCGCAGGCACGCTGCATCTTCCCGACGCTGACGGTCGACGAGAACCTCTTCGTCGGCCTCAAGGGGCGGCCCAAGACCGCGCTCGAGGAAGCCTACCAGATGTTTCCGCGTCTCAAGGAGCGCCGCCGCAATCTCGGCAACCAGCTTTCCGGCGGCGAACAGCAGATGCTCTCCACCGCCCGCACCATTCTCGGCCGTCCCTCGGTGCTGCTGTTGGACGAGCCTCTGGAGGGGCTGGCACCCGTCATCTGCGAAGAACTGATGGCAGCTTTCGTCGACCTGGCGAAGACCGGGGACATGACCATCCTGCTGGTCGAGCAGCGTATCCAGAGTGCGCTGGAATTCGCCGATCAGGTGATCATTCTGGAGCGCGGCCGGCTGGCCTGGAGCGGCACGCCACAGGCGCTATCGCAGGATTCCGATGCCGTCGAACGGTTGCTTGGCGTCGGCGGCCTGCATTAGAGCCCGGAGCTTACTCAGCTCACAGATCCATGACCATCTCGTGCCAAGCCATGCCGCCATGATCCGATGCGGACGGCTGCGTATATCGGTAGCCCATCCTGGCATAAAGCGGTACGTGGTGATCCCTGCACATCAGATGAATGCTCTTCTTGCCAGCTTCCCGCATCTCCCGGATGAAGCGTTGCATGAGCAGCTTTGAATAACCCTTGCCCTGTTCTGCCGGATCAACGACCACCGACATGATAACGACGTTCGGCGCCGCCGGATCGTGTCCAACCAGTTCCTTGAACGCCTCGTCGGACATCACCACGTCGAACGTACAACCGCTGTTGATAAAGCCCGCGATCCTGCCTTCCGCTTCAAGGATCAGAAAACCCTCGGGATATTGTCCGATGCGGGTGGTGATCTTCTCCAGCGTCGCGGCCTCGTCGCCTTCGTAGGCGGCGGCCTCGATCTCGAAGCATCGTGCCGCATCTGCGGGAACGGCTTGACGAAAGGTGAGGTTGACGGTCATGGCGTGGTCCTGTCGGTTGCCCGACTTGCTTAGCAATCTTCGGACGCCTGCGCCATGACGCTGTGGAACGCATGCAAGGACGCCGATCAGAGCCCGCCTTGCACCTGAAGAAACTCCATGATGCGCTCCACGCCCTTGCCTCTTTTCAGATCCGAAAAGACGAACGGGCGGGCGGCCCGCATGCGGGAAGCGTCTTGCTCCATGACATCGAGATCAACACCGACATGCGGTGCGAGGTCCATCTTATTGATGACCAGAAGGTCGGAGCGGGTGATACCTGGGCCGCCCTTGCGCGGAATTTCCTCGCCCTGGCAGACCGAAATGACGTAGATCGTCAGGTCGGCCAAATCCGGAGAAAAGGTCGCTGCCAAGTTGTCGCCGCCGGATTCGATGAAGATGACGTCGAGATTCGGAATCCGCTCATTCAGGCCGGCGATGGCCTGCAGGTTGATCGACGCATCCTCGCGGATTGCCGTATGCGGGCAGCCTCCGGTCTCGACGCCGACGATGCGATCGGACGACAGCGCCTGCATGCGCACCAGCGCCTCGGCATCCTCTTTCGTGTAGATGTCGTTGGTGACAACGGCGACCGAGTAGTGCTCGCGCATCGCCTTGCAGAGCTTTTCGGTCAATGCGGTCTTTCCCGACCCAACGGGACCACCGATCCCGACACGCAAAGGACCGTTCTTCGATGCCATCTGAACCTCCAACATGTTAAACTACCAAACCAACAGCGCGGATGCGCGAACGAAAAGCCAAGCAATAACACATTCTCTATGCGTAAATCGTCCAAGAGGTGGGCCCCGTGTCCCTATTGTAGCGGCGTGCCGTGCCCCCTCATTGACAACGCTGCAACTCGGCAAATTATCTCGCCGAGCTTTTCATTCATGGAGGGGCAAGATGCGCCTGAACATATGGACTGCGTTTGCATTGGCCACCTGCCTGGCGCTGACAGCATCGCCACCAGCCCCCGCCTACGCTGTGACTGTCAACATTCACGTCGGTTCCGATCTCAACTTCGGCCGCGCGATCAGCTGCAGACAAGGGCAACAACTCCTTCAAAATCGCGGTTTCCGCAACGTGCGCCGCGTCGATTGCAGGGGCCGAACATTCATCTATCACGCACGACGCGGCAGCAGCGATTTCGAGATTGCCCTGAGCGCGCATACAGGCCGCGTGATCCGCATGACAAGGCTTCGCCGATAGCGATCGGATCAACCTGAGCTTGGCCAAGATTTATCCTTCCTTGTCACCAGGCGCGCCCAGAATTTCCGTCACCCAGCGCGTCGAGGAAAACCGTGCGCAGAAGGTGAGGATCGCGATAGTGATCGGCACACCGATGAACGCGCCGAACACGCCCCAGACGAACGACCAGGAAAAGACAGAAAACAGCACCAGGAATGGCGACATCGCGAGCGCATAGCCCGCAACACGCGGTTCGATGTAGCTTCCGATGACGAATTGTATGACGTTGAGCCCGGCGAAAATGAAGATCGCCGCCTCCGGCGATCCGAATTGCGCCAAGGCGTAACTGCTTGGCAGCAATGTTGCCACGAAGGGCCCCATGAACGGGATGTAGTTCAGCGTGAAGGCTATCACCCCCCACTCGGCGGCGAAGCGCAGCCCGAAGAGCGCGGAAAGCGCCCAGACGAGCGTGCCGGTGGCAAGGCTCATGACCGTGCGCACGGCCATGTACCGCCGCAGCTTTGCTGCCGTTTGCAATGCTCCGCCGATGATTGCATCCGCCTTCTCTTCGGTTAACGCCTTTCGAATATTGCGCGCGACGGCCTCGGTATCGAGCAACCCCAGGAGTACATAAACGACCACGACGATCCAGAAGGAGATCATCGTGTTCAGGCGCGCCGTTGCCCCTTGCAGCACGCGCAGCAGCGAGCTGAAGTTGAAATAATCCGCCCAGACTCCGGCGATGACGATGCCATGCCCATCGAGCCATTGGACGAGATCGCTGTAGAGTAGCTGGAACCGAGCGGCATCGCTGACAAGCGAACGACCGATACGCCCGAACCCCCAGGCGGATATCGACGCGAGCGCGATGAAGACGCAGACGATCACCGCCACCACCAGCGCAAGCGCCAACAGCTTCGGCAGGACGCGTTGCAGGCTCTTCTGAAGCGGCCAGACGAGGCCGATGATGAAAAGCGCGCCAGCAACGGGCGCGAAGACGCCGGCAGCCATCCGCAGAATGCACAAGACCGCTATTGCGGCAATGATGGTCAGGAGAGTGATGGCGGCTCGGCTATTCATACAGTCGACGTCCTCTCCGATTGCTCTGAGCGCACATCCTCACAAATATCATTGGTCGGACAATCGGTTGCCTGTCCCAAAAGCATGCCTGATGTCTCTAATCGGTGCGACAGCGAATTGATCGCAGCCGGCCGGCGTCCTCTGCCGATACCTAGTTGAAAGGCCAGATCCGTGGGACCAGAAAGACGGCGACGATAAAAAACCACGCCATCAAGGGCGTGCCGAGTTTCCAGTAATCGCCGAACCGATAACCGCCCGCGCCCATGACCATCATGTTGGTCGTCGTCGCGATCGGCGTCATGAAGGATGCTGATCCGGCGATGCAGAGGCTCATGAGCACCGGATGCGGTTGAATATGCATGGCGGCCGCAGCCGCCATCGCGATCGGAATGACCAGCATCGTCGTCGCCGTGTTGCTCATGACTTGGCCAAGAACGGCCGTCAGTGCGAAAAGGCCCGCGACGAGCGCGCTCGGTCCGGCCGAGCCGAGCGCCGACACCAATTCGTCAGCCACGAACTTCGCCGTGCCTGATTTTATCATCGCTGTCGAAATCGGCATCATCGCGCCGATGAGGATGACCGTCGTCCAATGAACGGCGCGATAGGATTGCTCGACGGTGATCGCGCCTGACGCAACAAGAACACAGGCGCACAAAATGCCCGCGACGGCGGGCGGCACGATGTTTGATGCGAGCATGACGACAAGCCCGATCAACGTTGCCACCGCGACCTTGGCGCCCGGCCCCATGGGCACGGCGTGGCGCCGAACGAGGTCGGGGGAATCGACCACGAGGACATCGGGATCATCGAGGCGAAGATCGAGCGCTTCCCAACTTCCTTCGAGGAGGATCGTATCGCCGGCCTTCAGCTGCGGATGGGCATAGTCGATCTCCGCGCCGCCGCGATGCACCGCCAGAACGACGAGATCGCCGCTCTCGGTGGCAAGGCCGGGAAACATCGGTTGCCCGATCAGCTTGGATCGTGGCGGGATCATCACCTCGGCTAGCCCGGACCTGCGATTGAATGCGGTGTTGCCATTCCCAACCGGCGCATCCTCGCGAACCGCCAGATGGAGCCGCGCGGCCGCTTCCGCAACCGCCTGGGCCGCGCCACGCACAAGCAGATAGTCATCGGCCATCATCGCCCTGTCCCGAACCGGAAGCCCGGATGCGGAAACCTGGACAGCCATCACCTGGATGTCGCTCGCGGCGCCCAGATTGATGGTGTCGGCAGGCAACCCGATAAGAGGCGAGTCCCGCCGAATGCGAAGCCGGAAAAGCCCATCCTCAAGGCCGTAATGTTCGACAAGCGTCTGGGCGTGACCGCTGAAGTCGGCAGGCAGCCGTGCATTCGTCTGTCGGGGGAGCAGATACTTGCCCAGCAGCAAGACGACGAAGACGGTGCCAGCGAGAAGAGGGACACCGACGAGCGCAAATTCGGTAAAGCCAAACCCTTCAAATCCGGCATCCTCGAGTGCCTCGGAGACGAGGAAATTCTTTGGGGCGCCCGTCAATAACAGGTTCGCTCCGGCGTGGGCGGAAAAAGCCAAGGGCATCAGCAATTGCGCGGGCGACTGATTGAGCCGCACCGCCGCGAACACCGCGACGGGCATGAGAGCCGCCACGGCGCCGCTGCCGCTTAGAAGCGACGTCAGGCACCCAACGGCAATCATGAGGACAAGCAGAAGCCGACTGCGGTTATTCTGGCCAGCCAGCGAGATGAGCGTTTGTCCGCACCACGCGGTAACGCCGGTTCTCTCAAGTGCGGCACTGACGATGAAGAGGCTGGCCACGAAGAGGACGGCCCGGTCGCCAAAGCCGGCCAATGCCTGATCCAGCGTGACGAGCCCTGTAGCCCAAAGCGAAAGCGCCGCCGCGAAGGCCACGGCGATGACGGGCAACCTGTTCCACGCAAATAGAACGATCGTTGCGAGGATGATGCAGCAGGTCGTCTGGATCGGGGTCAAGCAGGGTCCCCCTGTCCAGGACGTTGGTAACGATGAAACCGACCTTGCATAGCGGCGTTACGAGGTCGCCGCTGGCGCCGTCTCCACTTCCGCCTGGGCGGCGGACAGCGCTTCGCGCAAGGCTGCCTCCCTGGTCTCATCGAAAGATGTCTGCAGAAGTTCACCGCCAACACCCTTGAGATCGGCCAGCACCTTGTCGGTGGTCATCTTGCGCACGAGCAGGAAAAGGCCCGCCGTGCCCGGCTGCAAGGCCGACGCGGCCTTCTTCATGAATTGATCATTGATCCCGACGTCGCTGAGTTCGCCGGCAAGCGCGCCGGAGGCAGCACCCAGCGCCGTTCCGACCAGGGGCATCAAGAAGATCGCCCCGATCAACGTTCCCCATAAGGCGCCAGAAGCAGCACCGCGCGCAGTGAGATTGACGAGTTGATTGAGCTTGATATGCGCCTTCTCGTTCTTCACGACGACAACGGCATCTTCAAGTTCGATGAGATATTCCTGCTGAAGCGACAGCACCTTCTGCCGCACTTCCTCGGCCTTCGCTTCCGTTGGGAACCCGATGAAAATCAGATCGCTCATTGTCCGCACCCTTTTGCTGAAAAGTCGACCGTTAGCGATACCGCGCACACGCCGCGAAATCTTGGTTTCAGGAGCTATCGCACTGCGCGGGCGCGGTGATCACGACTACGCTAGCAATTGTCGCGAAAACATTGATGCGCGGCGAATCCCAATATTGCGCCGGTTGTCCCATTTTCAGTCTGGGCGGCTCATTGGCTCGTCGCCATGTCGAAGATCAGTATCGGCGCAGCTACGGCAAAGGTTGCGGCTGCGCCGATTGCATCGACAGCGGTCGTGGGCCTCGCAACATCAGCATCGGAGATTTGCTGCCCTTGCACCAGCCGATCGCCGATCAAACGAACAGCCTCGGGGCTGGTGGCGAATAGCGCGTGATTGACGCGATCGCCCGAACTCAGCGCGCTCAGATCCAGCACTGTCACACCCTGCAGATCCGATAGCGCTCGCCGATAGTCTTCCTGCGAAGGGTCGATGCTGCCCAGGCGCGCATCTCCGCGCGAAATGAACCGCGATAAGCGAAGCGCCAAGTCGTGACGGGCGACGAAAATCGTTATCTTGGGACGCTTCGGCCCCATATCCTCCACTTGCCGGCGAAAGACACCGACATCCAGGTCTGGGGAAGCAAGGATGAGGCTCGAAACCTTGCTCGGCACTCCACCCCGACGCAGCGCGATCTGCCTGATCGCCTCGACCGTCAACCAGGCGCCCATGGAATGGGCAAGAACAACCACCTCGTTGATCGATTGAGTGTCGATCGCAGCCTCGAGCAGGTTCGCCAGATCCGATCGCGAGTAGGAGGCGTTATCGAGGTCGCGCTTGTAGTCAAGAAAGCGTCCCCGCGACGGCCATGAAAAGAGGATCGGAACGGCATCCGCATCTGAATCGTGCACGAGTTGCGCAAAGCGGAAAACCGCGCGATCGAATGTCGTGCTGTAACCATGGACGAAGACGAAGGCGCGCCGCTTGTGGGGGCCAGGAGCACGAAACGCCGCCGCGACATCGGCGCGATCGATGGGCGTTATCGAGGTCGCGGCGAAGGTCCGTTCGGGATCACCGGGAGAGCGCCGCGGAAGCTCGAGAGTGCCCGCTTTGCGGTTGCGCGGGACGGAAATCCCGATCCGGGCGTAGGACACGGATGTGCCGCGTTCCCCACCGTAGAGCACCGCGGGGTCCTCAACTGGCGCCCTTGTCGTCGCCGCGATAAGCGTGATCTGATCGGCGTCTTTTGCTGGATGGGTGATGTTCAACAGTCCCGTCTGCGGGCCGGCGCAAGTCACCAGGCATGCATTGAGACCCATAACTGTGAACAGCCGCCGCCAGCGCATCGTTACCTCGGCACGTCAGGGCCGCGATGCGAGACCCTTTCGCCAACACACACGGTCACCATAGACAAGACGCACTCCACAACCCATCAAGTTTCACCTGCTTCCAGACTCCGCACAGGGTCAATAGCTCAATCCACGAAATCGATTGGAGCTCGAATACTCCGGGACGCACGGCGTAGCTTCGGGACGCCCGGCTCATGACATCTCTTATCGCCCGGCTCATTCTGAAATCGCGATTTCACATCCTGATAGCCATCAGTGTCGTTGAAATCGCCTCAAGACTGGGTCTTCTCAAGGGGATAGTGGAATTGAGTCCGGTAGCCCTCGTTGCGATCATCGTCGCTGCAGCGATCATTCTCTTCGTGTGGAACAAGCTGCCGGTGGCGGTTGTCGCAATGCTGGTGTGCTTGTCCTTGTGGGCCTCTGGCATCCTCAGTCTCGACCAAGCGCTGGCGGGCTTCGGCGACCCTGTTGTGATCTTCATCGCTACGCTGTTCGTTGTCAGTTCGGCGCTCGAAATTACCGGCGTGACCGCCTGGATCGGGAAGCACCTGATCCGCGCCGCCGGAGAGGAAAACCCTACCCGCTTCGCCGTCTTGATGATGAGCCTGGTGGCGATCCTGGCGATGTTCGTCGGGACGACAGGCGCCGTCGTGGCGCTGTTGCCTGTCGTCATCGTGATTGCTGCACGCCTTGGCAGGAAGTCTTCGCAACTTCTCATGCCCCTCGCATTTGCCGCGCATGCCGGCTCGATGCTGGCGCTGACAGGAACGCCGGTGAATGTACTCATCTCGGATGCCGCCGTCGATGCGGGCGCCGCAGGCTTCGGCTTCTTCGAGTTCGCGCTGATCGGATTTCCCCTGCTCCTCGGCAGCATGGCGATCGTCGTGTTTCTTGGCGAGCACCTTCTACCGCAGCGAAACGGAGCGGCCATCCCCGCGGATTTCAGCCGGCACGCCCGAACGCTGGTCGAGCAATATGGGCTGGGCAATGATATCCACCGGCTGCGTATTCGCGGCTCGTCGCACTATGTGGGCAAAGCGCCCTCGACAATCGACATCACACACAACGCGGGCATGCAACTGGTGGCGGTACACGAAGGCGACACGGCCCGGCCGATCAGCCGGCCGCACATCGCGGAAGGCGATCATCTTCTTCTGCGTGGCGATGCCGATATCGTCGCCAAGTTTGCGGCGGATACGCACCTGTCCTTTCGCGAGCGGACGGCAGGCGCCGACGAAGTCCTGTTCACCCACAAATCCGGATTGGCGGAGGTGGCGATCCCACCCCGATCAGGAATGATCGGCCAGAGTGTCTTCCCCGGAATGGTGACCGAGAGCGGCGATCTGATCGTCCTGGCGATCCAGAAGGCCGGCACCTCGACGGATGAAGGCGAACTCCGGAACCAGGCGGGCGCAGTCGTGCTCGGCGCCGGCGATACCATGCTGTTGCAGGGAACCTGGAAAGCGTTGGACACGCGCCTCAGCGACCCGGATGTGCTCACCGTCGGATCACCCGACCTCGTTCGCCGACAAGCCGCGCCAATGGGGAACGAAGCACGACGAGCCTCCGTGATCTCGGTTGCGATGATTCTCGTTCTTGCGACCGGCCTCGTGCCTCCCGCGGTCGCAGGCTTGCTGGCAGCCGGAGCGATCGTCATCTCGGGGATCTTGACCGCGGAGCAGTCCTATAATGCGATCGCATGGACGACGGTGGTGCTCGTCGCGGCGATGAAGCCGCTCGGCACCGCGATGACGGAAACCGGCGCCGCGCAACTGGCGGCCGATCATCTTCTCTCCATCGTCGGCCAAAGCAGCCCGACCATGCTTCTCGCTGGTCTATTTCTGCTGACCTCGCTGCTCGGGCAGTTCATCAGCAATATGGCAACCGCATTGATCGCCATCCCGATCGGGGTTGCGGCGGCGGCCGGCATGGGCATTTCCCCACGCCCCGTGCTGATGAGCATCGCCGTTGCGGCAGCGGCAGCATTCCTGACGCCGATAGCAGCGCCGGCAAACGCCTTGGTCATGGGCCCCGGCGGCTACACTTTCGGCGGTTACTGGAAACTGGGCTTGCCGCTGCTTGCCTGGTTCTTCGTCGTTGCCGTCTTCATCGTGCCGCTCATCTGGCCGTTCTAGGTCGAGGGCGATGTCGCGGCCAGCTTGCGTCGGCTGCAATGCAAAGGAAACCTGGGAGGAAGATCCATGCTGCGGATGGGAGAGAAATATCGCCACCTTGTTCACGACGCGGGCTGCGGCTGCTCGCATCCGGACCTGCAACAGGCTTCGCGCCGGTTGGAAGCGTTCTCGCGGCGGGATCTGCTGTCGGGCCTGGCGGCAACCGCCCTTGTTGGCGCGCTGCCCGCGCAAGGCTTCGCGCAGACGGCGGCCAAGCCGAACAAGACCCTGCTGACCAACGCCCGGCTCTTCGACAGCAAGGCCGGCACGGTCGTCGAAAACGTCCAGGTGTTGATCAGCGACAACCAGATCGCCGATGTCGATCGATCCCATGCGCCGCCACCGGAGGGCGCAACCGTTTTGGACTGCCGCAACGGCGTCATCATGCCAGGTCTGATCGATGCACACTGGCACACGATTTTCGCGGCGGTCCCATTGAACCAGCTTCTCGGCGGAGATCCCGGCATCGTCTTTGCCGCTTCGACGGCGGAAGCAGAACGCACGCTGATGCGCGGTTTCACGACGGTGCGCGATCTTGGCGGCCCGGTCTTTTCCTTCAAGCAAGCGATCGACGTCGGCCTTATTCCCGGGCCGCGGATCTACCCCTCCGGCGCGATGATCACCACATCAGGTGGGCATGGTGACATGCGCCTTCCGAACGAGATTCCGAGAGATGGAAACAAGCTGAGCAGCAGCGAGCTCTTTGGGGGTGCTGCGATCGTCGATGGCATAGACGATTTGAAGCTCCGGATACGCGAGCAGCTTCTGCAGGGCGCCTCCCAGGTCAAGATCGTCGGCAGCGGCGGTGTTTCGTCGCCACGCAGCCCGCTCGATATGACCACCTTCAGCGAGGAAGAAGTACGCGCTGCCGTCGACGTCGCGGCTGACTGGAACACCTATGTCGTACTCCATGCCTATACGTCCCGCGCCGTGCAACGGGCGCTGCGGGCCGGTGTGACCTGCATCGAACACGCTCATCTGATCGATGAAGAGACAGCGATCATGATCGCCGAAAAGGGCGTATGGCTTAGCACCCAACCCTTCCTGACGATGGCGGATGCTGCCTCCCAAAGCGGGCCCGGCATCGAGCGCGCCAAGCAGATATTCCTGGGAACCCCGATGCTCTACCAATATGCGCGCAAGCACGGCATCAAGACCGCGTGGGGGTCGGACGTGCTCTTTTCTCCGGAACTCGGGCCACGGCAGAACATCATGCTGACCCATCTCAGCAACTGGTACCAAAATGCCGAAGTGCTGCAGATGGCGACATCAGGCAACGCGCAACTGCTCGAACTGTCCAACATGCGTAACCCTTATCCCGGCAAACTTGGCGTTATCGAGAAAGGGGCCTTGGCGGACTTGTTGGTCGTTGACGGCAATCCGACGGAAGACCTCGCCCTTGTCGAAAATCCGCAGAAGAATTTCCTGGTGATCATGAAGGACGGGCGGCTGCACAAGAACACGCTTTAGAAAACGGACAATCCTGCGGCCGGACAGCCAGACCGTTTCTCCCCAATTTCGGAAACACGTTGGCCGAGAAAGCGCGCAAGTTTGCATCTTTCCTTTACATATCAAGAATTGTATTAGTGATCTTATCTGGCGATTTACCTTCTGCACACAGTCAACATTGCCGACTTGTTGCAAATCAGCTTCCCTCGGGGTGCACCGCCGCGTGCGTCGATACTGGTCACTTCATGCTTGCTTAGTCTTGGGTTCAAGGAGCGATATCATGAATGCACGGGTAGAATTGGGACCGACATCCGCCGCGGCTTTCGCAGACGAACCACTGCGATGCGCAATCGAATGCGATACCGCCCGCGCTCGCGCGCCGGAGCGGTTCGACGTTTTCCGAAACTGGCATTCATCCATCCTCGATGTGGGCTTGAAAGGCGGCGAGACGATTACCTTTGAGGCCACCGAGAAAATCTGGCAACTCGGCGATATCGCGTTTGCCGTTATCGAAGCCTCTTCCGATCATCTCCTACACTGGGAACACAAGAAAAAGCCGGCCGTCGACAACTGGGTCGTGAGCGTCAAAGACAGCGGCGCATCGAGCACCACCGATAACACCTCCAGGCGAAGGGTTGGCATAACAAACCTGACGGCGCCGCATGCCTGCGAGAGCAAGGGGCGGTTGATCGCGCTTTTTCTGCCGTACAACGCGGTTGATGCGTCCCTCCATCCCCAGATCTCGTACGACGACGCCGAATTCCTCGCCGACTATTTGACCCTGTTGCATCACAATCTCTCACATCTGCGCCGAAGCAACGTTGCCAGGGTGGCTGAGGCAACCATACACATGCTCGCAGCGGTGCTTGCGCCATCTCACGACAAGCTGGCGCAAGCGCAGGCGCCCATCGATGCCGTGATAACAACCCGGGTTGTTCGGGCGATCGATGCTAGGCTCGCGGACCCAGGCCTAAGCCCGGAGTACCTTTGCAAAACTGTCGGCGTGTCACGTTCGCGCCTCTACCGGATTTTCGAGCCCGCCGGTGGAATCGCCAACTATATCCGCCGAAGGCGGCTGCTTGAATCGCGCCGTGCCCTCGCCGATAGCGCCAATGTGCACTCGATCGCGGAGATTGCGGAAAACACGGGTTTCACGGATCCATCGACGTATAGCCGCATGTTCAAGCGCGAATTCGGTCTCTCGCCGAAGGAAGTGCGAGCGCTGGGCTGGCAGGGAATGCTGCATCCGAGCGCGCCTGATATGAACCCAATCGACAACAGCAACCGCACATTGAACACGCTCCTCATCAGCAACTCACTCGGCATATCGGTGAGCAACTGAGGATTTTGGCGAGATTTCGTTCGTTCCAGTTGGTGAGGCACAAATGGACACACTGCACAGGATTGGGATGGAATGCATATATTCAAATTCGAACATATGAATAGAGTTGCGTGATATCGACAACCAATTTCAACCGATAAAGTCCTGCCTTAACTCACCTTTCTAAGTTCGACCAAAGTGGCGTTCCTGTCTCGCGGCCAGTGTCTTGTTGCTGATGCGCCGACGTTCTTCGTGATCGCCATCGAACAAGGAGTAATGCTTGTGGATGCCGAAAACGCATTGTCCATCCGCCACATCCAGCCGGTAAAAGCGCGTGGCATCCCTCCAGTCAAGCAACCAACCTTCTGTCAGTCATAGATGCTCAACAGCAGGATGGACCATGCAGTACGACAGCAACATCGCAAGCACGGACGAGGGCCAAGCGCCTCTCACATGCGTCGTCGACATCGACACATCCGCCGCGCCGCCCGCAGAACAGTTTGATCTTTACAGATCGTGGAATTCCAACCTCGGGGATGTCACGCTCCTGCGTGAGAAGTTCACCTCTTTTACCGCGCACCAGCAGGTCTGGCAGCTTGGAAGCCTCGCGTTGATGTCGCTGGACTACCATGGCACCGGGTATCGCCGTCGGTGGAACAACAAGAAGGATCCCCTTTTCGATCATTGGATACTCAGCGTTCCACTAACGGTGCCTGATAATGGTGGTCCGAGTATCCCCGGCCAGCTGCACTGGCATTGCCTTGCTGCACCCTACGAAGCGGAAGGCGAGGATGACGGCGCCCTTGCGCTTCTGCTGCCGCGTGACTTCGCGTTCTCGCAACCCTTCGACCTCGCCATTCGCCCGGAGATGGCCGCGCTGATCGTGGACTACCTCCAGCTTCTCCATCGCTCGCTTCCCAGCAGGATAGATCGCGATGCCGAACATATTGCCGTCGCGACGACCACGTTGCTCGCCGCCTGCCTTGCGCCATCACGCGATCACCTCGTCGAAGCCGAAGGACCGATCAACGGCGTGATCATGGCGCGCGCGAAAAAGCTCATTGCCGCGCAGCTCGCCAAGCGCGATCTATCGCCAAAAAAACTGTGCCGAGACCTGAACATTTCGCGGTCCCGGCTCTATCGGATTTTCGAGGCTAGCGGCGGCATTTCCAACTACATCCGCCGCCAGCGCCTGCTGCGTACCAAGGATATACTTGGCGACGACAAGGACAGGCGCTCCATTTCGCTGATTGCAGAGGAATGGGGCTTCATGGACCCATCGACATATAGCCGAACATTCCGTCGCGAATTCGGGATGACGCCAAAGGAAGCCCGCGAGGCCAGCTGGCTCCGGATCGAACAGGCACCGAGAGCTTCCGCCGAGCACTTGGCCGTCGGCGGCTCGCTCTGGAGCTCTCTCCTTGCAAGCGGCAACATCGAAGGCCGCTCCTAGAGCTACCCTACAAACCACCGCAAGACCGCGCGCGGCGCCATCAGCGTTCGTGATCAGCGTGGTCGCTTGTGTGCGGCTGTGCAGTTTATCCCAGCGTCGTGCACAGTATCCATTTCTACCGGGATGAGCGCGAAACCACTGTTTAAACGACATTTTCCGCTTTCCGGGCCGCACCTCGCAGAAATATGCTTTCAACGCTGTCGTTGGAGCCGAAGGTCTGAACTCGCCTTCCGTCCACCGCTTCGGTCATGGCCATTGAAGCTTTCAGGAGTGTGACTGATGGGAATTCCTGGCAGATTTTCTGGTCTCTTTCTCGCCTCGTTCATCGCAGCCTCGCATTCAAATGCCAGTCCGGCACATGCCGACGACGTCCCGAAAGTGGCAACGATGACCGTGGCAGTCGAAGACGTTTCGCCAAAGCATGAGTTCGTGGGACGAGTGGAAGCGCTGAATGCCGTGGACATCCGTTCGCGCATTGACGGCTTTGTCGACCAGAGGCTGTTTGAGGAAGGCGCCGTGGTTGAAGAGGGCCAAGAGCTTTTCAAGATCGACAGCCGGGCACTTGAGATTGCACTGGCCGATGCCAACGCCAATCTCGCTCGTGCCAAGGCGACGCTGCTCGACGCCGAGCGCCAGATGGTGCGCAACCAGTCCCTCAACCAAACCGTTGCGCGGGCAACAATAGAACAGAGCGAAACCGCGCGAGACACCGCCGCGGCAAACCTCCAATCGGTGGAAGCGGCCGTAAAGCAGGCCGAACTCAATCTCAGCTACAGCCGCATCATGTCACCCTTGAAAGGCCGGATCGGAACCGCTGCGTTTTCCCCGGGAAGTTTCGTCACGACCGCCTCACCCGCATTGGCGCGCATCGTGCAGATGGATCCCGTCAGGGTGGTCTTTTCGGTCAGCGACCGTTCATTGCTGGATCTACGAGAGGCTGCCGGCAATGCCAGCAAGGATGAACTGGCGCAGCGCTACCAGACGCGTCTGAGGCTCTCCAACGGGCAGATCTACCCGCAAAACGCGCCCATCGCCTTCCTCGGAAACGAGGTGGATGAAGGCACCGGAACCCTCGCCGTCCGCTCGGTCTTTCCCAACAGCGATTTCCTTCTGATCCCCGGCCAGTTCGTCACCGTCGTCGTCTCCGAGACGGCACGGAAGGAACGGCCCACTGTCCCACTGGGCGCCGTGCAGCAGGATCGAGAGGGCAAGTACGTGATGCTGGTCACAGCGGAAAACAAGGTCGAGGAACGCAGGATCAGCGTCTCCGAGCAAAGAGAGGGAAGCTGGATCGTGGATGAGGGTCTGAAAGGTGGTGAAAGCGTCATCATCGAGGGACTTCAGAACGTCACCGAGGGATCCGCAGTCGAGATCATCGCGGACAAGGATGCGTCCCAGCCGGCGGTGTCGAAATGAACATTTCCGCCCCCTTCATCGGCCGACCGCGTTTCGCGATGGTGATCGCGGTCGTCATGCTCATCGCTGGCGCGGTCGCGCTCATGCAAATCCCGGTGGCGCAGTTCCCGCAGATCACGCCACCCGAAGTCCAAGTCACCGCCAGCTACCCGGGCGCCAACGCACAGGTTATGACCGACAGCGTCGGCGCACCGATCGAAGAACAGGTCAACGGTGTCGAGGGCATGATGTACATGTCATCGTCGAGTTCCGACAATGGCACCTACAGCCTGACTGTCACCTTCGAAGCGGGAACCGATCCCGCGATCGCCCAGGTCAACGTCCAGAATCGGCTCGCCCTTGCGACGCCTCGTCTGCCGGCAACCGTCACGCAGGCGGGCGTCACGGTGCGCAGCCGTTCATCCAGCATGCTGCTCGGTCTGGCGCTCTATTCGCCGAAGGGCACGCGCGACGAAGTCTTCATCAGCAACTACGCAACGATCAACATTCGCGACGCCATCTCCCGCCTTCCCGGCGTCGGCGAGGCAAGCGTGTTCGGACCAACCTACAGCATGCGTATCTGGATGATGCCGGATCGCATGGAAGCGCTTGGTGTTACGGCAGCGGATCTCATGTCGGTCATTCGAGCCCAGAATGCCCAGGCATCCGCGGGGCAGATCGGCTCGCCGCCGGCGATGACGGGGCAACAGCTGCAGCTGACGGTGACGGCGCGCGGACGGCTTGCCGACGCCGCCGAATTCGGCGACATCATCGTTCGCAGCAATCGCGATGGCGGCGTTGTCCGGCTGCGCGACGTCGCCCGCGTGGAACTCGGCGCCCAGTCGTACGACACTGCCTCGACGCTGAACGGCCGTCCAAGTGCCACCGTCGTCGTCTATCAGGCATCCGACGCCAACGCGCTGGCAGTCTCGAATGCCGTGCTCGGTGAAGTCGAGAGGCTTTCGAAACAGTTCCCTGACGATGTCGCCTATACGCTCGTTTTCGACACGACCTCCTTCGTGCGCGAAACCATCCGCGAAATCTTCGTGACGCTCGCAATCACCTTCGTGCTCGTCGTTGCCGTGGTCTACGCGTTCCTGCAGGACTGGCGAGCAACCGTCATCCCGACGCTGACCATCCCCGTCTCCCTGATCGGCGGTTTTGCCGTTCTCTACGTTCTCGGCTACTCGGCGAACACAATCACCCTCTTCGCCGTCATCCTGGCGATCAGTCTCGTGGTGGATGACGCGATCATCGTCGTGGAGAACGCCCAGCGACTGATGAGCGAAAAGGCGATGAATATTCGCGAGGCCACGCTCGCCACCATGCAGCAGGTCACCGGACCGATCGTCGCGACCACCCTGGTTCTCGCAGCACTCTTCGTCCCCGTCGCATTTCTGTCCGGTATCACCGGTGAACTCTACCGCCAGTTTGCCGTTACTATCCTCGTGACTGTCGTATTTTCGACGATCAACGCACTCACGCTGAGCCCGGCGCTTTGCGTACTCATCCTGAGACCCGCGCCTGAGCGCAAGGCAGGCCTTTTCGACCGGATGAACAATGGCTTGGAGGCGTCCCGACGGTTTTATCTCAGGCTATTTACGCTGTTTGCGCGACGCCTTGTGTTGGCTGGCGTGCTCTTCGTCGCCGTCATCGGAGGCATTTACGGCTTCTACCGCGTTCTTCCCACCGGCTTTGTGCCGGCCGAGGATCAGGGATACCTGTTCATGAACGTGCAGCTTCCCAATGCCGCCTCGCTGGAGCGAACGCAGCAGACGATCGCGCAGGTCAGCTCGCTTCTGCAGCAGACGCCCGGGATCGCCAACACGATCGGCATCGCCGGCATCAGCATGGTCGGCGGCGGCGGCTCCAACAGCGGCATGATCATCTCCGCGCTGGAACCGTGGAGCGAGCGCGGAGCCGACGAGAGTGCCTTCGCCCTCATCGCTCGGCTGCGTCCCCAACTTGCGGCCATCTCGACGGCATCGATCGTCCCCTTCAACCCGCCCGCCATCCCCGGTCTCGGCACAACTGGCGGCTTCGACTTCCGCCTTCAGGCGCGGGCCGGCCAGAGCCAACAAGCACTTGCCGAGGTCATGCGTGACCTGATCATCCACGCCAATCAGACACCCGGTCTTGCTGGCGTCTTCAGCACTTTTTCGGCCGACGTGCCACAGCTCTATCTCGACATCGACCGGAAGCGGGCCGACCTCTACGGCGTCTCGCCCGCGGCGATCTTCAGCACGTTGCAGGCGCATCTCGGATCGGCCTATGTCGATGACTTCAACATTTTCTCCCGAGTCTACCAGGTCCGGCTGCAGGACGAGCCGGCCTATCGCCAGCGTGTCGACGACATCCAGCGCCTGAGGGTGCGCAGCCAGTCCGGCCAGCTCGTTCCGCTGCAGAGCATGATTTCCATCCAGACGATCTATGGACCGAGCTCGGTCAACCGCTACAACCTGTTTTCATCGGCCTCGATCAACGGCCAGGCCGCGGCCGGCACAAGCTCCGGACAGGCGCTTGCCATCATGGGAAACCTTGCCAACCAAACCATGCCCGATGGCTTCGGCTTCGAATGGACCGGGCTCGCGCTTCAAGAGCAGCAATCGGGCAACGAAACCGTGATCATTCTCATCGCCGGCATCGTCTTCACCTATCTCTTCCTCGTCGCGCAATATGAAAGCTGGAGCGTGCCTGTTGCCGTCATGCTGTCGGTCGCGGTCGCGGTGGTCGGTGCCCTTGGCGCGCTGGTCATCGGTGGGATCGATCTCAATATCTACGCCCAGATCGGCATGCTGCTGCTGATCGGTCTTGCCGCCAAGAATGCGATCCTGATCGTCGAATTTGCCAAGGAGCGTCGCGAGGAGGGGATGAGCACTATGGACGCGGCCTCCGAAGCCACGTCCCAGCGGTTCAGGCCCGTGCTGATGACCGCGCTTGCCTCGATATTGGGTGTCGTGCCGCTGGTCGTCGCAACCGGCGCCGGCGCGGGCAGCCGTCAGGCGATCGGCGCCACGGTCCTCGGCGGTCTGCTCCTCGGCACGGTTCTGGGGCTTGTCGTGATTCCGGTTCTCTACCTGGTCGTTCAGACCGCGCGAGAGAGGCTCAAGCAACGGCTCTTCGGCGTGGCACCCGATCCTGTCACAAATGTCGCCGCAGAATAGCTGCTTCCAGCCGGCGTCACCCGCCTCGACCTTCCTCGGCGGCGGACGGCTCTTCAGCTGATGCCGGCGTTAGCGCTTTGAACGCTCCCTGCCCCAAGAGCATCAGCCAGGTCACGAGAACGAAGGTGGATGTCAGGACTGGCATCCCGATAGGCGTAAGGAAGATCGCGACGGACGCCCAGAGCCAGCTTGAGATGACAGCGCCGAAGATTGCATAAAGCACGCTTCGCCAGGTCAAGGCGAGGAAGACGCCGCCCAGAGCCATGGCTGTGAGTGCGGAGTTGTAGCCGAACAGACCGTCGCGAACGGCACCCTCGGGTCCGCCGTAGACGGCCGCCACCAGCGTGCCGACCACCGCGCCAAGTAATCCCATCGCCGCGCTGATCCGGGAATTCACGGCGATCGCGACCACGATCAGGTAGCCGGAGATCCAGTTGTCCTGGAAGAATATCTGTCCGATCGACGTCCCGATCCCCTCATACCAGGTCGAAAAGACATAGGGCACGGTTTCGGAAAACTGTTCCGGCGAAATCGGCTTGGCCATCGGCCCGGCATCGATCGCGTCGAATTTCAGCACCGCGAACAAAAACAGCCATCCCACGAGAACGAAAGGCATCGTCAAAGCTGCCGTCTTGTAGGGCGCCAGAACCGTGGCCATGCTGGCAAAAGCCATGGTCGTAAAGGCGGCGGCGCAGACAAGGTAGACGACCATCGCGACGGACGGGATGGCGCCAGTGCGAAAATCCTCGCTGGTGAAGGCGACGAGCGCCAGACCCACCAGCGCGCCGTTGAAGCCGTATAGCCCATCGCGCATCACTGATCTGTCGGCCTTGAGAACAATTGCGGTGGCCGTGCTGGCGACAACCCCCAGCACGCAGATCACCGCGTAGATCCATGAGTTCCAAGCGAGTGCGGCGAGGATGACAAGCCCCGACAGCGGATTGTTCTGAAAGACCACCTGGCCCACGCCGCGCAGCGACCAGTCTACGAAAAACAGGGATGGATGATCACGGAAACGATCCAAATTCATTGATCTCTGCTCCTTCGGCTCGGCCCGGAAGCGACAGCTTGCCTCGTTCCCGCGGCGTTTTGGTCCGGCCCGGGCGCGACCTCACGCCCGAGCCCTTCTGTGGCTAGAAGAGGAAGTAACGCTGCGACATCGGCAAAACGTCCGCCGGCTCGCAGGTGATCAGCTGGCCGTCGACGCGCACATTGTAGTTTTGCGGATCGACCTCCAGCTTCGGCGTCAGATTGTTGTGCACCATGTCCTTCTTGCGCACCGTCCGCGTGCCTTTCACGGCCGCGAGCTGCTTGGACAGCTTCAGCTTCTCGCCGATCCCGTCGTCGAGCGCGGCCTGCGAGACGAAGGTGACGCCAGTCGAGCCGAGCGCTCTCCCCAGCACGCCGTACATCGGACGATAATGCACCGGTTGCGGCGTCGAGATCGATGCGTTGGGATCACCCATCGGCGCGATCGCGATCATGCCGCCGATCAGGACCAGTTGCGGCTTGATCCCGAAGAAGGCCGGCTTCCAGAGCACGAGATCGGCGCGCTTGCCGACCTGGATCGAGCCGATCTGATCCGCAAAGCCATGCGTCAGGGCCGGGTTGATCGTGTATTTGGCGACATAGCGTTTGACCCGGAAATTGTCGTTGCGACTGCTGTCTTCAGGTAACGGACCGCGCTGGACCTTCATCTTGTGCGCCGTCTGCCAGCAGCGCAACGTCGTCTCGCCGATGCGGCCCATCGCCTGAGAATCCGATGACATCATCGAAAACACGCCGAGATCGTGGAGAATGTCTTCCGCCGCGATGGTCTCGCGGCGGATGCGAGACTCCGCGAATGCGACATCCTCGGGAATCTGCGGGCTCAGATGGTGGCAGACCATCAGCATGTCGAGATGCTCATCGACGGTGTTGATCGTATACGGCCTTGTCGGGTTGGTGGACGATGGAAGGACATTCTCCTCGCCCGCCGCCGTGATGATATCGGGTGCGTGGCCCCCGCCGGCGCCCTCGGTGTGGAAGCTGTGGATCGTGCGTCCCTTCATGGCCGCGAAGGTGTCGCGCACGAAGCCGCTCTCGTTCAGCGTATCGCTGTGAAGCGCGACCTGCACGTCCATCTCGTCGGCAACCGTCAGGCAATTGTCGATCGCCGCCGGCGTCGTGCCCCAGTCCTCGTGAAGCTTGAGCCCGACCACGCCCGCGCGCACCTGTTCACGCAGCGGCTCGGGAAGGCTGATGTTGCCTTTTCCGAGCAGCCCGACGTTGATCGGCAGCGCTTCCGCCGCCTCGAGCATGCGGTGGATCGCCCACGGACCTGCCGTCACGGTGGTCGCGAGCGTGCCGACGGTTGGGCCGGCACCGCCACCCACGAGCGTCGTCGTACCGCTCGCCAGCGCTTCTTCCGCCTGCTGCGGGGCGATGAAGTGAATGTGCGTATCAATCCCGCCCGCGGTGAGGATCTTGCCTTCCCCCGCGATGACATCCGTCGCCCCCCCAACCACGATCGTTACGCCTGGCTGGATATCCGGATTGCCCGACTTCCCGATTCCGGAGATCCGTCCATTCTTGATGCCGACATCGGCTTTGATGATGCCCCAGTGGTCGATGATGATGACATTGGTGATGACGACGTCGGCGACCTCCGCGTATGGCCGCTGGCCCTGTCCCATGCCGTCACGAATCACCTTGCCGCCGCCGAAGGTCACCTCCTCACCATAGACAGTACGGTCTTCCTCGATCTCGATGACGAGTTCGGTATCGGCCAGCCGAAGTCTGTCGCCCTTGGTCGGGCCGTAGAGATCGGCATAGGTCTGCCTTGTGATCGTTGCCATCATAGCCTCCTACAGCTTGCCCATAACCTTGGCGTTGAACCCGTAAACCTCACGCTTGCCGTCGAGCGCCACGAGTTCCACGGTCCGCTCCTGGCCCGGTTCGAAGCGGACAGCCGTGCCGGCCGGAATGTTGAGCCGAAAGCCGCGTGTGGCCTCACGGTCGAACAGCAGCGCCTCGTTGGTCTCGTAGAAATGGTAGTGAGAGCCGACCTGGATCGGTCTGTCGCCGGAGTTGGCAACATCGACCTTCTGGGTCTGCCTGCCAGCATTGATGTCTATCGAGCCATTCTCGATGAAGTATTCGCCGGGGATCATCTTGGCCTCCTCAGGGAATCGGGTTGTGGACGGTCACGAGCTTCGTGCCGTCAGGAAAGGTTGCTTCCACCTGAATGTCGTGGATCATCTCGGGCACACCCTCCATGACCTCTTCGCGGGTGAGCAGCGTCGCGCCATAGGACATGAGGTCCGCCACCGTCCGCCCCTCGCGGGCGCCCTCCAGAAGAGCGGCTGAGATGTATGCTATGACTTCAGGGTAGTTCAGCTTAAGACCCTTCGCCTTGCGCCGCTCAGCGACCAATCCGGCCGTAAAGATCAGGAGCTTGTCTCTTTCACGCGGTAGCAGTTCCATGAGCATGCCTCCTTGTTTTGCTGTTCATGTTGCCCAGATGCGTGGAGCGACGGCCTTCTTCATCAGGCCGCGTTCGCGAAGAATGCTCCACGCTTGCAGAAAAAGTGCCTTGCCCTCGGACATGCGGTGCCCGAGGTACCGGCAGACAATCACGCGCTCGAGCTGGCTGGCCGAGAAGACGCCCCGTGCCTGCACGCCGAGTTCGTCGCGGATATGCTCGACAGTGTTTTCCAGCACCGGCCCCGCATAGACCATCGTTCCCACGATGGGATTTCCGGCAAAGAAGACTGGTGCGCCCAGGATCTCCGGCGCTCGAGAAAACGCCATTCGTTCGAACCATATCAGCTCATCATTGCGAAAAATCTCGACGCGCTGGGCAAGCCTCCCGCTCGCGAAGCCCTCCCCCGCGGCCGGGCGACCTAGGCTGACGAAATCCCAGCCGACATAGGCCGCGTCCTCCCCCAACGTGACCCGCGTACTGATCGAGGCATCCGCGCCTTCGAAGAGGATCGTCTCTTGTGGAAGATTTTCGCAAACGGCGCCGGCGCCGACATCGATCCGCATGCGCTGCGTACTCACGCCGCTTTCACTGCGATAGAACTTCGTCGCACCTGGTGTGGTCAGAACGCAACGCGCCTCGGGCGCAAGGCCGCAGCTTATGTTGAGAACATCGCCGCCGGCCACGCCGCCAGGCGGATGCAGAATGTAAACGTGGGCGGAACCGTCGTCTTCGGGATGAAAGGCGCGCTGCACCGCAAGCGGGCCGACGTGCCGCCTGCGCATCAGGCGCGTCTTCCCGTGGGAGTTCGCGAACCACAAATCAAGCTCTGCGTGCCAACCATTGGCCATCGGCGAAAAACCCTTTCCCAATCCGGCCTCGCGACCCTTGCTTCACTCCGCTACATCTACGTCTCATTGCCCGTTCAAATCCGAACGTGATCGCGCAGCGCTTTCACACTGGATTGCTTGGTCTGTTCGCCTCGCGCCCGTCGCTCCTCTCCTGTCGCGTCCCTTCCGAAAGATGGTGCGAACTGGCAGTGAGCTTCATGGCGCCTGCCAACAGCAGCGCGGACACCGGCAGCACGAGTGCCTCCCACTGCGGAGGCGTCTGCATCTCACCCACCTGGGCTGCGAAGTGCACGACCAAGTAAAGAATGATCATCTGGAAGAAGAGGTTCTTCAGTTCCGCGACGGTATCGATGATCATCCACTGCGGTAGTCTCGTTCGCTGTTCCGGCGGGATATCAAGGGCAAAGCCAAGCGCGATGCCGCAGCCGACAACCATCAGGACAATGCCCAGGAGGATCTTGTCGGTAGCACGCAGGACCGAGACGATGACCGACATATCCGGATTGAGCCGCGTCATCCGGAAAGTCTCCACGAGCATCAAGATCGCCTCCCAAAACATCAGAAAGGCACCGAACAGCACACCCGCGGCAGCAAGTATGAGAATGGACCGAAGGCCGCGGAACAACGAAATCAAAGCACTTATCCCCCTTTGATCAGTTCAACTGCGTCGGCACTGCTTCCTGCCTGATCGGGGCCTAGGAACGGAAGAGCCGGCTGTATTGCGTTTCATGCAATGCGCTTGCCATTGCCATTGCAGGCGCGGCATTGCCGATCTCGTCATCACCGGTCATCTCGGCCGTGCGAGCCGCGCGCTCGATGACGTCAGCGGCCGCGATAAGAAGGCGCTGGCCTGCGGTATGTCCCAGCGGCACGAGCCGGATGGCAGCCGACACTTGCCCTTCCACCGCACTCCATAGCAGCCCGCGCAGCGCATCTGCCGGCGCAATTTTCCAGTGAGTGGCGGCAAGTGCAAAGACCGCCGGGTAGGTGAGCTTCGTCTTGCCGAAGGTCTTCGCGGAGGAGACGCCGAGATCGCAAAGAACCTTCAGCATCGACGCGCCCATCTGCTTGTCCTCCAACTCCACCTCCTTGCTTTCGCGCGCGGCCGACAGCCAGGTATCGGCTTTCAGGAACGCCGCACGATCATCCGCTTCCAGCGCATGCATCATCCGCAAAAACAGCGCCGCATCGCAGACGGCGTAGCTGTGTTCGATCAGCTTGAAGATCCAGTCGCGAGCCGTCGCCTCGTCGCGAACGGTCCGATCGTGGACCGCCCATTCCAGGCCACGGGAATAGGCAAACGCGCCAACCGGCTGGCTTGGGCTGACCAGTCGCAGCAACTGGAGCGGCAAGCCGCCCGATGTTGGTTGGAACGTCACATCTATCTCCCGAAACGATCGCCCGTGGCCGGATAGAACGCCGGCCCTCAGGTTTCAATGAAGACGCGTCTTAACTCGCCAGCAGCAGAACACCGCCAAGCGCCGTGGCTCCACCTGCGATCCGCAAGGCTGTGGTCCCTTGCGTCAGGCGACCGGCGGCGATCCCCATTCCGATGCCTGCGGCGTGCAGTAATGCCGTCGCCAGCACGAAGCCCGCGCCGAAGGAAAAGGCGTTGGCACCCGCCAGCTCGGCGCCATGCGCATGCCCGTGAAAGAATGCGAAGCCGCCGACGATGGCTGCGACAAGTGTCGGCGAAGCCGGCCGGGCGATAGCGACCAGCAAACCGATGATTACGGCCGAGGCCAGAATGATCGGCTCGACGAATGGCAGAGGCATGCCGGAGAGCGCGGCGACAAAGCCGAGGACCATGACACTGACGAAAGCCGCCGGGATAGCGAGCCGGGTGCGGCGGCCAAGCATGACCGCGGCCAGACCGACCGCGACCATGGCGAGAACGTGGTCCGGGCCTGTAAGAGGATGCAGGAACCCAGAGACGAAAGAGCCATGGTCGCCATGGCCAACATGCGCGAATGCCGGCGTACTCGCCATCAAGAAAGGCGCGAGGATTAAGAGAGGCATCTTTTTCATGGCACGAATCTCCCTAAGGTTGATCGAATAGGAACGATGACATCCAGTCGTTCAGGCACTCCATCGGCTTATGCTTGGCCCGCCAATCGATGGGCTGGTTCAGAACGAACCGAACATCGAACCGAGCACAAATACCGCAACAAGCGAGATGATGACGCCGACGATGACGGTCATCACCATGTCGAAATAGCTTCCTGAGTGTGTCTGCTTGCTGATCTGCAGCAGCAGAAGCACCGTACCGTTGTGGGGAAGCGCATCGAGCGTACCGGCGCTGATTGTCGTCAGGCGATGCATGAGCGCGGGATCGATACCGTGTTCGGCGGCAAGGCGCATATATTCAGCGCCGAGCGCATTGAGCGCGATGGCCATGCCGCCAGACGCCGTGCCCGTCAGCGCGGCCAGCGCGTTCATCGCCACGACAAGCGACACCAGAGGCCCGCCAGGCATCTGCAGGACAGCATCGCGCACGACATTGAAAGCCGGCATGGCCGCCACCACGGCGCCGAAGCCAACCAGGCTAGCAACGGTCATGATCGGCAAGACAGCCGAGTTGGCGCCGGCGTCGAGACTTTCGCGCAGCGCACCCAGCCGTCCATAATTCAGCCCGATCACGGTGACGATCGCTGCCGCGAGCGCGATGAGCACGGCCCAGACGCCGATCGTTGAGGCTATGCTGATGCCAAGTGCAGCTTCGGCACTGGAGAAGTCGATGCGCGGCAATACCACGAGCGCCATCAGGAAATTGACGCCGATGACGACAATCAACGGCAACACCGCGAAGAGAAAGGACGGCCCTTGGTCGCTCTTCCTACCATGGGTGAGTTCGCTCGGGTCGAAGTCGCCCGAGGTCGTTGCCTGTTCGCGGACCTTTTCGCTGATAACAACAGGCGTTTCGTCGTCCGTATATCCCTCATTGGCGGCGCGTGCCCTGGCCTCTATGTGTGCCAGCCACCACATCCCAAAAGCGAAGGTGATGATCGAGGCGATGATGCCGAGGCCAGGTGCGGCGAAGGTCGTGGTGCCGAAGTAGGGCATCGGAATGGCGTTGTTCGTCGAAGGTGTACCGGGCATCGCCGACATGGTGAAAGTGAAGGCGCCGAGGCCGATCGCCGCCGGCATCAGTCTGGCCGGAATATTGGCCGCGCGGAACATTTCGCGCGCCATGGGCACAAGCACGAAGAAGGCGACGAACACGCTGACACCGCCATAGGTGACGACAGCGGAGGCGAGCACAACGGAGAGCATGGTTCGCTTCACGCCGAGCCTCTCCGTCAGGAAACGGGCGATCGAGGTGATGGACCCGCTGTCATCCATCATCTTGCCGAAGATGCCGCCAAGCAGGAACATCGGAAACCACTGCGTGACAAACCGTGCCGTTCCAACCATGAACGTGGACGTCCAGTGCGGCAGCAGCGGCTGGCCTGAAGCCGCGGCGACGATGAGGGCAGCCGCAGGCGCCAGGAGCAGGACGCTCCAGCCGCGATAGGCGAACCACATCAGCAACCCGAGTCCCAGCAGAATTCCAAACAGCCCCATGGATCCGCCTCTCAATTCAACCAAACCGGAGGAGATGCCTTGCGATCCACAGCTTTACGCCCATCAAGGTGCAGCTATGATACGCGTCACAACTCACGGCCTTACCCGGGTTTCATGAACCACACCTGCGAATGTGTCGACGGCTTACGCGCGCAAACTCAGTGGGTGCTGTAAGAAATGGACACAGTGCTCACTCTTGGGATTTCGCACCCATCGGGTATTGGGGATCGTGCCCCTTTGGCAGTCGAAGGCGTTGCAACTACCAAAACAGCCGTTTTTGATTTTACCGAAACGGAAGGCCCTCTTCGCCTACCGTCACGACGATTACATCGATCGCGACACGCGGCCGTAGCAGCATGAACGGTGATGACGGCCAAGCGGCTTGGGTAGGAAGCTGGCTGTCGAGCTTGTGGTTCGCGCCGCCGCGGGGAGCGCCGGCAAAGCAAAGCAGGGAAAATCAGATGTCGAGCGTCGTCGCACGCTCCCATTCGGTGAACTGGGCGCAATAGGTGTTCCACTCGCCGGTCTTGAGCTTGAGATAGGCTGCCGAAAAATCAGTGCCGAGGGCCGCCTGCAATTCGGTGTCCTTCTCGTATTCGCGCAGCGCGTCGAGCAGGTTGAGCGGCAGTTTCGGCGCGTCCGTGATGAGATGACCGTCGCGATACATGTCGATGTCATGATGCGGGCCGGGATCGGCCTTGCAGCGAATGCCTGACAAGCCGGCGGCAATGATGATCGCCTGGAGGAGATACGGATTCACCGCACCATCCGGCAGGCGCAGCTCGAAGCGGCCGGGACCGGGCACGCGCACCATGTGCGTGCGGTTATTGCCGGTCCAGGTCACCGTGTTCGGCGCCCAGGTGGCACCGGAAATCGTGCGCGGGGCATTGATGCGCTTGTAGGAATTGACCGTCGGGTTGGTGACCGCGGCAAGCGCCGAGGCATGTTTCATGATGCCACCGAGAAACGTCCTGCCCTGCGCGGAAAGGCCGAATGGCATATCCTTGTCGGCGAATGCATTGGTCTTGCCTTCGATATCCCAGACGGAGATATGCGCGTGGCAGCCATTGCCGGTCAGGCCCTTGAAAGGCTTCGGCATGAAGGTTGCCTTCAGGCCATGCTTTTCGGCGATCGACTTGACCATGTATTTGAAGAAGGAATGCTTGTCGGCCGTCTTCAGCGCATCGTCGTATTCCCAGTTCATCTCGAACTGGCCGTTGGCGTCTTCATGGTCGTTCTGATAGGGCTTCCAACCCAGCGCCAGCATGCTGTCGCAGATTTCGGCGATGACATCATACCGACGCATCAACGCCTGCTGGTCGTAGCAGGGCTTTTCGGCCGTGTCGTATTCGTCCGAGATCTTGGCGCCGTCTGCCGTCGTGAGGAAGAACTCCGGCTCAACGCCGGTCTTCACACGCAGCCCCTCGCGTGCCGCTTCCGCGATCAGCCTCTTCAGCACGACGCGTGGCGCCTGCTCCACCGGCTTGCCCTCCATGACGCAATCGGCGGCAACCCAGGCAACGTCCTTTTTCCAGGGAAGCTGGATGACCGAGTCCGGGTCAGGCACGGCGAAGAGGTCGGGATGCGCCGGTGTGAGGTCGAGCCAGGTGGCAAAACCTGCAAAACCCGCGCCGTCCTTCTGCATGTCGGCAATCGCTTCCGCCGGGACCAGTTTGGCGCGTTGCCCGCCGAACAGGTCCGTATAGCTGATCATGAAATATTTGATGCCTTTTTCGGCAGCGAACTGTGAAAGGTCCAGTGTCAATACGGTTCCCCTTGTTCTTGAATCTCAGACACTTGTTCGAAAAAGGCCGGGCGCGCCCTCCCAAATGCGCCCGGCCTTGCAATCAGAAACCGGCCTTGCCGGGATACCAGGACGTGCCGGCCAGCGGCACCTGCGCCATCGCAGCCGCTTCCATAGTGAGCGCGCAGAGATCCTCCGGTTCGAGATTGTGGAGATGGTTCTTGCCGCAGGCGCGCGCGATGGTCTGTGCCTCGAGCGTCATGACCTTCAGATAGTTGGCGAGGCGGCGGCCGGCTGCGACCGGATCGAGGCGGGCTGCCAGTTCCGGGTCCTGTGTCGTGATGCCGGCGGGATCCTTGCCTTCGTGCCAGTCATCATAGGCGCCGGCGGTGGTGCCGAGCTTCTGGTATTCCGCTTCCCATTTCGGATCGTTGTCGCCGATGGCGACAAGTGCTGCCGTACCGATTGCCACCGCATCGGCACCGAGCGCCATCGCCTTGGCCACATCTGCGCCGGAGCGTATGCCGCCCGATACGATCAGCTGTACCTTGCGATGCATACCGAGATCCTGCAGCGCCTGAACGGCGGGGCGGATGCAGGCAAGCGTTGGCATTCCGACATTCTCGATGAAGACGTCCTGGGTGGCGGCCGTTCCGCCCTGCATGCCGTCGAGCACCACGACGTCCGCCCCGGCCTTCACGGCAAGCGCCGTGTCGTAATAGGGTCGCGCGCCACCGACCTTGATGTAGATCGGCTTTTCCCAGTCGGTGATTTCGCGCAGTTCGAGGATCTTGATTTCAAGATCGTCCGGACCGGTCCAGTCGGGATGACGGCAGGCCGAGCGCTGGTCGATACCCTTGGGCAGGTTGCGCATGTTCGCGACGCGATCGGAGATTTTCTGGCCGAGCAGCATGCCGCCACCGCCGGGCTTGGCGCCCTGCCCGACCACAATTTCGATCGCATCCGCACGGCGCAGATCCTTCGGGTTCATGCCATAGCGCGATGGCAGATACTGGTAGACGAGCGTTTGAGAGTGGCCGCGTTCCTCATCGGTCATGCCGCCGTCGCCGGTCGTCGTGGATGTCCCGGCAATGGTTGCGCCGCGACCCAGCGCCTCCTTGGCGTTGCCGGACAGCGCACCAAAGCTCATGCCGGCAATGGTGATCGGCGTCTTCAGCGTGATCGGTTTCTTGGCAAAGCGGGTGCCGAGCGTCACCGTCGTATCGCATTTCTCGCGATACCCCTCGAGCGGGTAGCGGGAAATCGAGGCGCCGAGAAACAGCAGATCGTCGAAATGCGGGACCTTGCGCTTGGTGCCGGCACCGCGAATGTCGTAAATGCCGGTGGCGGCAGCGCGACGAATTTCCGCCAGCGTCGCATCGTCGAAGGTCGCCGACTTGCGCGGAGGGGTATGGGGGTTGTGATAGCTCATGATCGTCCCTCGCTCAGTATGCGTCTGCGTTGTCGATATTGAAGTTGTAGAGCTTGCGCGCCGACCCGTAGCGCTTGAACTCTTCCGGTCGGGCATCGGTTATTCCGGCCTTTTCGAGAAGCTCGGCGAGCTTTTCCAGATGGTCCGGACGCATCTCCTTCTCGATGCAATCGGCGCCAAGACTCTTGACCGTGCCGCGCACGAAAAGCTTGGCCTCATAGATGCTGTCGCCCAAAGCATCACCGGCATCGCCGAGAACGACGAGGTGGCCGGACTGGCCCATGAAGGCCGACATGTGGCCGATCGAACCGTTGACGACAATATCGATGCCCTTCATCGAAATGCCGCAGCGCGATGCCGCATTACCCTTGATGACGAGAAGACCGCCGCGGCCGGTGGCGCCCGCATATTGCGAGGCATCGCCCTCGATGAAGACGGTGCCCGACATCATGTTTTCGGCAACACCCGGCCCGGCCGAGCCATGCACGGTCACGGTGCCGCCATCGTTCATGCCTGCGCAGTAATAACCCACGGAACCATGAATCTGGACCTTGACTGGGCTGTCGATACCGACGGCGACGGCATGGCTGCCGCGCGGATTGACGACCTCGAAGGCCGTGTCGTTGGCGCCGGAAACAAGACCGTGCAGGGCGCTGTTGAGTTCGCGAAGAGGCGTGTTGGAAAGGTCGAATGTCGGCATGATCTCAGGCAGCCTTCTCGTGATCCCAAAAATAGACGGTGGCCGGCTCGGGTTCCCATACGCGGGCGGTCTCGATGCCGGGAAGAGTGACCAGCGCGCGGTATTCCGAACCGAAAGCGACATACTGGTCGGTTTCAGCCATCACCGCCGGCTTGCAGGCGATCGGATCGCGCACGACGCCGAAGCCCGACCTGGTGCCGACGACGAAGGTAAAGAAACCATCGAGATCATCGAGCGCGCTTTCGAGCGCCTGGCCGAGATCCTTGCCCTTGGCCATCTCGGCGGTGAGATACGCGGCGGCGACTTCCGAGTCGTTCTGTGTCTCGAAGGTCATGCCTTCGCGGACAAGCTCGCGGCGCAGATTGTTGTGGTTGGATAGGGAACCATTGTGCACGAGGCACTGGTCGGCGCCGGTCGAGAACGGATGCGCGCCGAGCGTGGTCACCGCCGATTCCGTTGCCATGCGGGTATGGCCGATGCCGTGTGTGCCGGACATGGCGCGAACGTCGAAACGGGCAACGACATCCTTCGGTAGGCCGGTTTCCTTGTAGATTTCGACACTTTCGCCGGATCCCATCACCCGCACGGAGGGCCGAATGCGCGACAGCACATCGCGTACGTCGGCGATCTTATCTGCGGGGATATCGAGGACAGCGTGGGTGCTCTTGACGGTGACGGAAGCATCGACGCCCTGATCCTTGAGCGCTCCGGCAAGATCGTCGAAATCCACCGACGGATGCGGCGACTGCACGGTCACCTTAGCCCTGCCGCCGGCTGCGCTGCCATAGATGGCAATGCCGGCGGAGTCCGGACCTCGGTCTGTCATGACAATCAACATGTCGGAAAGCAGCGCGCCGAGCTGCGGTTCCAGGGTTTTATCCTTCAGAAATAATCCAACAATGCCGCACATGCGCGCCTCCATTCGTTGCTGAATGAAGAGCTAGCACCCAATTTTTTCGAAATCAATCTTGAGAATAAAATATTCCTAAAAGGAAAATTTAGTCGTTACCTACTCGTTTGTGCGGATAGCTGATGATCGACAGGTAACGGGCCGGGAGCGTGACGAGCTCTTCCGGTCCATGCGGTGCATCAGCATCGAAAAACAGGCTGTCGCCGGCCTGCATTGTAAAAAGCTGCTCGCCATGCCGATAAACCACCTCGCCTTCGAGCATATAGAGGAACTCCATTCCCTCATGCTGGAAAGTCGGGAATACGTCCGATTCGGCAGTCAATGTGATGAGATAGGGCTCGACCGTCACGCCGCTGGAATTGTTGTCGATATGGCCAAGCAGACTGTACTGGTGACCGGCGCGGGTGCCGCGGCGCTCGATATTGACACCCTCGCCAGCCTTGACGAAGACCGCATTACGCGGCTCCTCGAAACGGCGAAAAAAGGCAGTGAGCGGCACGCCGAGTGCCTTCGAAAGCAGTTGCAGGCTCGTCAACGACGGCGAGATATTGCCGTTTTCAATCTTGGACAGCATACCGACCGAGATGCCGGTGGCTGCAGCAAGATCGGTTACGGTGATGCCCAACGCCTTGCGATAGGTTCGCACTTCGTGGCCAATCGCCATCTCAAGGTTGTTTTCCCGCGGCTCGCGGGTCGCATGGGGGTTTTGCGAGAGGCTCGCCTTCTGCTGCCCGTCAATGCCGTCTTCGCTTGCCATTCGTCGCTCCGCACCTGATAAGCGATCTTCCTTAAAGGAAAACTTCGAGTATTCGGAGGAAATTTTCAGGACCGGCAAGGATCACCCCGGTCCTGCGTCGCCCGGACGAGATGATGATCCGTTTATCGACATCATGCATTCCTTTGCCGCGCCATACGCCGCTTCTCGCTTGGCGGCATTGCATATTTGAGGCTGAAACAGCGCGCAAAATGGGCGGCCGTGGAGAAGCCTGTCAGCATACCGATATCGACGATCGGCAATGAGGTCTGTCGCAGCAGTTCATCAGCCTTCGCAAGCCGCAGATCACGGTAGAAAACCATCATGGAACGGCCGACATGCGTGGAGAACAGGCGCTGCAGCTGGCGGGTGCTGCTGCCGCACAACTGCGCAAGCTGTTCCGGCGACAGGGGATCGGCGAGATGGGTGGTCATCAGCTCGACCGCCGATTCGAGTACCGGATGATGAATGTCGAAACGCTGTCCTGCACCGCCGAGCTGCGGCTCGTCGGCGGTTCTCAGGCGTGGATGGATGAACCATTCACTGACCTCACGTGCGAACGCCGAGCCGTGTTCGCGGGCGATCAACGCTCCCATCATATCCATCGCCGCCACGCCTCCGGCACAGGTGTAACGATCGCGGTCGATCACATAGAGCGCGCGCTCGATCAGCAGGTCGGCGGCATATTCGATGAGCGGATCGATATGGGTCCAGTGGACGGTAAAGCGCCGGCCCGCCATCAGCCCCGCCTTCGCCAGAATGGCGGAACCACCGGAAATGCCGCCCAGCTTGACGCCGCGCTGGCCGAGTCGGCGCAGTTCCCGCACCAGCGTCGCATCCTCGTAGAGCATCGGGTTTCCGCCCGCCACGACGAAGGCCAGATCCAGCACATCCGATGTGGCTTGCGCCAACGGCGCCGTGTCGAAACCGCCGCCCGAGGTCGATGCCCCGAATCCGCCGCTGACCGAATAGAAGCGGCAATGATAGAGTGTCTTGCCGGCCAGATGATTGGCCGCCCGCAATGGCTCGACCGCCGCGGCAAGCGACATCAGCGCATAACCGTCGGTGAGGACGAACCCGACCGACATCGATCCTTCTACCTGCATCAAAAGCTCCGAAGCATTTCATGGGGAGCCTAATCGACTTGGCAGGATTGGACAATAATACGTCCGCCACGGACAAAGCCATCTTTCTTGATCGCGCTATAGATTCTGCAAATGCCCCGTTTTCGAGGATGAGAGATTTGCGCTATTCCGCTTTCCAGGTGTTCAAGCAGGCTCTGACCGGCCACAAGGGCTGGGGTCCTTTGTGGCGAAATCCCGAACCCAAGCCGCATTACGACTTCATCATCGTCGGCGGCGGCGGACATGGTCTGGCGACGGCCTATTACCTGGCCAAGACCTTCTCCCAATCGCGTATCGCCGTTCTGGAGAAGGGCTGGCTCGGATCGGGAAACATCGGCCGCAATACGACGATCATCCGCTCCAACTATCTCCTGCCCGGCAACGAGCCCTTCTACGAATTCTCGATGAAGCTCTGGGAGGGGCTTGAGCAGGAATTCAACTTCAACGCCATGGTCAGCCAGCGCGGCATCGTCAATCTGTTCCACACGGACGCTCAGCGCGATGCCTATCGCCGGCGCGGCAATGCCATGCTTCTGGCCGGTGCGGATGCCAAACTGCTGGGGCGCGACGAGCTGCGTGCGATGATCCCGTACCTCAATTTCGACAATGCGCGTTTTCCGATCAAGGGTGGCCTGCACCAGCCGCGCGCTGGCACCGCCCGCCATGACGGCGTCGCATGGGGTTATGCGCGCGGCGCCGATATGGCCGGCGTCGATCTCATCCAGAATTGCGAAGTGCAGGGCTTCCGCATCGAGAACGGCGTCGTCAAGGGCGTCGAGACGTCGCGCGGCTACATCAGCGCCGGCAAGGTGGGCGTCGCCGTTGCCGGCTCGACAAGCCGCGTCATGGCCATGGCCGGCATGCGCATGCCCATCGAAAGCCATGTCCTTCAGGCCTTCGTTTCCGAAGGCCTGAAGCCGACGATACCGGGTGTCATCACCTTCGGCGCCGGCCATTTCTATGTCAGCCAGTCCGACAAGGGCGGCCTTGTCTTTGGCGGCGATATCGACGGCTACAATTCCTATGCCCAGCGCGGCAACATGCCGGTGATCGAGGATGTCGCCGAGGGTGGTATGGCAGTCATGCCGATGATTGGCCGGGCGCGCCTGCTGCGCATCTGGGGCGGCATCATGGACATGTCGATGGATGGTTCGCCGATCATCGACCAGACGCCTGTCAAGGGCCTCTACCTCAACGCCGGCTGGTGTTACGGCGGCTTCAAGGCAACGCCCGCCAGCGGCTATGCCTTCGCCCATCTTCTGGCCACCGACAGGCCGCATGACACGGCAAAAGCCTATCGCCTCGACCGCTTCGAACGCGGTTACGTTATCGATGAAAAGGGCGTCGGCGCCCAACCGAACCTTCACTGAGGCCTGAACGATGCTGATCCCTCACCCTCTTCTCGGGCTGCGTGATGCGCAGGAATTCACCTATCTCGGCGATGCCGCCCTGCTGCAACGCCCGGACGGCATGGCGGAAAACGCCGCCGAAAACTTCAACGATTATGTCTATCTGCGTGACAATCCCGCCGGAGTGCATCGGGAATTGTGGTTCCATGAACAGGGCGATCGCAGCTGGCTGGTGGTGACGCGCAATACGATCACCCACGAAATTCTCGCTGCTGAGTTGGCGAATGCCGTTTCCCTGCGCCAGAAGACAGGTGCGGCATGAGACTGAATGGCGGCCTGACCGACCGCAGCAAGGTGCTGCAATTCACCTTCGACGGCAAAAGCTATCAGGGCCACCCAGGGGACACGCTCGCCTCGGCGCTGCTCGCCAATGACGTGCGCCTGATGGGCCGCAGCTTTAAATACCACCGCCCGCGCGGCCCCCTTTCGGCCGGCTCCGAAGAACCCAATGCCTTGGTGGAGCTGCGCACTGGCGCGCGGCAGGAGCCGAACACCCGCGCTACCACCGTCGAGCTGTTCGAGGGGCTGGTCGCGAAAAGCCAGAACCGCTGGCCCTCGCTCGCCTTCGACGCGATGGCGGTCAACGACCTGTTCGCCGACTTTCTCACTGCCGGTTTTTACTACAAGACCTTCATGTGGCCGAAAGCCTTCTGGGAAAAGCTCTACGAACCGGCGATCCGCAAGGCGGCGGGGCTCGGAAGCCTGTCGATGCAACCCGATCCAGATAGCTATGACAAGGGCTTCCTGCATTGCGACCTTCTGGTCGTCGGTGCCGGCGCGGCCGGCCTTGCCGCCGCCCTGACCGCGGCCCGCGCCGGTGCAAATGTTATCCTGGCAGATGAGGACCATCGTCTCGGCGGCCGCCTTCTGGCCGAAAGCCATTTGCTGGACGATTCTCCTGCCACCGACTGGATCGCATCTCTGGAAGCGGAATTTGCAACCCTGCCGAACCTGCGCGTCATGCGGCGTGTGACGGTGTTCGGCTCCTTCGATCACGGCGTGTTTGGGGCCGTCGAACGGGTTTCGGATCACCTTGTAGCGTCGTCATCCGTGCGCCAGTCGCTCTGGCGCATTACCGCGAAACGCACGGTGCTGGCGGCCGGCGCGACGGAACGGCACATTCCGTTTCAAGACAATGATCGCCCCGGCATCATGCTTTCGGGATCGCTGCGCGCCTATGCCAACCGTTGGGCTGTCAGTCCGGCCAAAAGGGTGGCGATCTTCACCAACAACGATGACGGCCACCGCACCGCGGTTGACCTTTTGGCCAAGGGCGTCGAGATCGCTGCCGTCATCGATGCACGCGAGAAGGCGCGGTCGCTCGGACAATATCGATTGATTTCGGGCGCCACTGTCACCGGTAGCAAGGGCCGGCTGGGGCTTGTTTCGATCGACGTCCGCAAGGACGGTCATCAGGAGACCATCGCCTGCGGCGCGCTTGGCGTGTCTGGCGGCTGGAACCCGAATGTCCAGCTCACCTCGCATCAACGTGGCCGTCCTTCCTGGGACGACAATCTGCAAGCCTTCCTGCCGGGCGACATGCCCTCGCATATGCATGTCGCCGGTGCCGCCGCCGGCAAGGGGAGCACCGCTGCAGCTCTCCAGTCAGGTGCCGCAGCCGCCATCGCGGCGCTCGACCAGATCGGCATTGCCGCATCGCTACCGGCGCTTCCGCGCGCAGAAGATACGCCGATCGATATCCGGCCGCTCTGGCATGTGCCGGGCAAGGGCCGCGCCTGGGTCGATTTCCAGAACGACGTGACGGTCAAGGACATCAAACTCGCGCATCAGGAAAACATGCGTCCCGTCGAGCATCTGAAACGCTGGACGACGCTGGGCATGGCGACGGATCAGGGCAAGACGTCGAATGCGACCGCGCTCGCAATCATGTCGGAACTGACCGGCAAGTCGATCCCCGAAACCGGCACGACGATTTTCCGCCCGCCCTATACGCCCGTCTCCATGGCGGTGCTGGGCGGCGGTGATACCGGCGCACATTTCCGCCCACGCCGCCTTACCCCGAGCCACAGCTGGGCCGAAGCGCAGGGTGCGGTTTTTGTTGAAGTCGGCCAGTGGATGCGCGCCCAGTATTTTCCCGAAGCGGGCGAGACCCATTGGCGTCAGTCCGTTGATCGTGAGGTACTCGCTACCCGCAACGGTGTCGGCATCTGCGACGTGACGACGCTCGGTAAGGTCGATGTTCAGGGCGCGGATGCGGCGGCGTTTCTCGATCGCCTTTATTGCAACGGGATGAAAAGCCTCAGGGTCGGCATGGTCCGTTATGGCCTGATGCTGCGGGAAGACGGTCACGCCTATGACGACGGCACCTGCGCCCGTCTGGGCGAGGACCATTACGTGGTGACGACGACCACCGCGCAGGCGGGACCGGTCTATCGCCACATGGAATTTGCCCGGCAGTGCCTGTGGCCGGAACTCGATGTGCAGCTGATCTCGGCCACCGATGCCTGGGCACAGTTCGCGATTGCCGGCCCGAACGCGCGCAGCCTCGTCGCGCGGATCGTCGATGGCTTCGACCTCTCCAACGAGGCTTTCCCGTTCATGGCCTGCACCGAACTCACCATATGCAAGGGGCTTCGAGCGCGTCTGTTCCGGATTTCGTTTTCCGGCGAACTCGCATACGAAATCGCCGTCCCGGCACGTTACGGCAATGCCCTGATGGCGCATCTGATCGAACTGGGCGCCGACCTTGGCGCTACCGCCTATGGCACCGAAGCACTCGGTGTCATGCGCATCGAAAAGGGCCATGCGGCCGGAAACGAACTGAACGGCCAGACCACCGCCCAGATGCTCGGCATGGGCCGCATGGTATCCGCCAACAAAGATGCGATCGGCACTGTCATGACCCGCAGAGAAGGCCTTGTCGGCGAGACCCGCGTGCTCGTCGGCCTGCAGCCCGTTTCGGCATCGGAACCGGTCGTCGCCGGATCGCATCTGTTTGCGCGAGGCGCCCGCCAGAGCACAGAGACAGACCAGGGCTGGATCACCTCGGCCTGCTATTCGCCCAATCTCGGCACCAGTATCGGGCTCGGCTTCCTGGCGAATGGCGCAGACCGCATCGGAGAGGTGATCGTCGCTGCCAACCCCTTGCAGGGGCAATCGGTCGAGTTGCGTGTGGTTTCGCCCCATTTCATCGACCCTGAAGGAGGAAAGCTCCGTGCCTGATCTGAAGCCGACGACAGCCTTGGGTGGACCTACGCCCGTGACGGCGCGCCACGGCGCATTGCGCATCGAGGAAAACGCGATGCTGGCTTTGGCCTCGCTTGCCCTGCGGCGTGGCGCCGGCGAGCCTTCGCCTTTCGGCCTCACGCTGCCTGGCCCGGGAAAATGGGCCGACAACGGCAAGGTTTCGGCCTTCTGGACGGGCCAGGGCCAATGGCTGGTCGAGGCAGTGGACCGCGCCGAAACGGATTTCACCGCAGAGCTGGCAGCACTTTGCCCGGCAGCCTCCGTCACCGAACAGACCGATGGTTTTGTCGCTTTCGAAATCGTCAGTGACAAGGGCGAAGCACCGGTTGAGGCGCTGATGCGCAAGCTGGTCAATCTCGATCCGCTGGCTTTCGGAAAAGGTTCTGCAACGCGCACCGGCATGGACCACATGAGCGTTTTTGTCATCCGGCGCGCGCCGGAGCGCCTTGCCATTATCGGCATGCGATCGGCGGCACAAAGCCTCTGGCATATGATCGAGACCGCCGCCCGGCGGCAGGCGGAGCTGCCGGCATGACGGCGCAAATTATCGATGGCCGCCAGTTTTCGAAAACCTGCGCGGCCATATTGCCGCCGGTGTCGAAAGTGGCCGTGTTGCCCACAGGTCACCGGCTTCATTTATCAGAGGAACGGCCAATGACGAAATACGCGCTGTCCGTGGCCTGCAAGACGACGCGCGGCATTGTCGCCGCGTTGCACGTTTTCTGGCGGAACACGGCTAGCCCTCGGCTGGATCGCGGAAGATTCATTACTGTCCGGTCACAGCGGCGCCGGCATTCAGACCATGGTCTTGTGAACCTGAAATTGTGTGGCGCGGATGGCGCGGGTCGTCATGCGCGGTCAGAAGGTAGCGCCGGGCAACATCGAGATACCCATCGTAGACAAGGCCACCGTTCAGGGAGACGAGCAGGTTGCGATCCCGGCGATAGAGCCGAGGAATGCGGTACCAAGGAATTCCCGGCCTCTTGTGGTGAAGAACATGCAGATTGTTGTAGAGGAAGAGGAGACCAAGAAGGGGGCTGTTTTCCACGATCGCCGTGCGTTCGTCATGATGGTCGGCGTAACGGTGTTCGGCGTAAGATCTCAATCGGGTCAACGCAGCTCCGACGTAAACGAACCCAAGCGCGTAAAGCCAGAACGGCATCTTGCAGACCGCCACGATCCACACGAGCAAGGCTAACACCGCCAACCCGTGCTGAACCCAGATCGCTACTCTTGAGCGATTGCCGTTGGCGACTATCACCGCTTCTTGCGTGAGAAAACTCGCGATCATGACGAGGGGACCGATGAGCAACCGGCCAAGAAGGGTCATGTTCCAGGATGAGATCACCTTGCCCACGCTCCCCATCCGATCCCACGCAACCTGGGTAAAGTAGCACGATTCCGGATCTTCGATCGGGTCCGTCAAATGTTCGTCCCGGTGATGGACCAGATGACCTTCCTTGTAGATTGGATAGGGCAGCCACAGGGAGAGTGGCGGCCAACCGATCGCGTCGTTGATCATCTGGTTTCGCGTGGGGTGACCATGAATGACCTCATGCTGGAGCGAACCGTGCCAGGCGACCAGCCATCCCCCGACGATCACCACAACGCCAAGCGGCAACGACTTCCAAAACCAGGTGATCGCGAAAAAGCCAGAATAGATGATGGCCGCAAGCAGAACTGTCTGCCACTCGATGCGCGAGATGTGTTGCTTGGAACGTTCGACTGTCGCGCGGTTGGACGATGTTGTGTCGGTCACCATTCACTCCGATAGGCCTTCGATTCAGGGGCACTATATGGTCGGAATCGGCGGCGGCGCGCCGCATGGCTTTCTCAAAGCAGCGTGTAAAAGAAAGAGATAAAATCAATATCTATCTATTTAGTGGTTATTTGTTTCGATGCGGCCGTTTTCGGTTGGGCGTATGATTTGTTTTGGCATCTATTGCGGAAAGAGCACGGGATAGCCGCGGGTCGCGGCCTCCCGCTCCAAATCCGCGAGGGCGTCGTAGTCGCCGTCGCCAAGAATCTGAACGCCGCGAAGCGAGAGCGTGTTGCAGACGCTAGAAAGAGCATTGTCGGAGACCGTTTCCGCAAGAGCGCGGCGGAGCATCGCCAATTCCTCCTGGGAGGTTGACGATGCCGTGATGAAAGGCAATCCCGGCCCCTTTGTGGTTTCGGCCAAAACGCGCACGCCGGCGACGCGCGCCGGATCAAAACGAAGAATATTGCCGAAGGTTACGCAGTCTATCGCGGCAACGTCCGCCTTGCCGCTCGCAACAGCGTCGATACTCGCTCGGTGCCCCCCGGTCTGGATCACCGAAGAAAAAAACCGTCCATCTCTCGCGTATGGTGCAATGAAATGACGAAAGAGATTGTATCCCGAATTGCTCCGGGGATCATTGAACGCGGCGCGCGCGCCTCGAAGATCGTCTGCAGAGCGTGCCTCAGAACTGGCGGCCACGATGATGAAACTGCATTTCAGAGGCCCCGCGCATCCAGGCAGCCCGAAAATTGGAGTTGCAACCAACTGCACTCTTCCGCGCAGATACCGGACATAAGGGTATCCGCAAGCTTGCGCAAAAAGCAGATCGGGCCGGAGCCAAGCCTCATCATGGGGGATATGACGATTCAGTTGAACCGGGGCATCAAGTCCAAAGTCTCGCAGTCGCTTGCCCAGTGCTTCCCAAAGCCGCTCTGTCGCCTCCGCGATCGGCGGAGGGTCTACATACATTGCAAGGCTGGCAAAGCGCATTGAGACACTCCGAATGCATTTCGTCTATGTNNACATAGACGAAATGCATTCGTGACGTCCACAGCTACCGCGGGCATCACCGCGTTACTCTTGCGGAAGGTCGTCAACGTCAGGAACAAGAAGGCCCAGCACCGGTCCGATCGAAGTGAATTCGAGCACGATCAAGCTTGCTCACGCGATGGCGCCGATCAAGCGCTAAGCCGTAACATGGCGAATGATAAGGTTCCTGCTGTCCCTCTGAGAAATCCTGCCGAGCGCCTGGTTTCCGGCACGCTAATAATTGGCAGAACGCCTTCGAAGCACAGGCGCTGTATCGAACCATCTGCTGGCGCCTTGCTCGCAGCTATCCTCGCTCGCTTGCGTGTTATCAACAACTACGCACTTTCTGGCCAAGCTGCTGCAGCTGCTTGAAGGCGTCGTATCGTCTAAGATGAATATCAGCCGTCCGCCCCGCTGACGGTATGAATGTTCCATCGACGGCCGTCAGCATGGTCATCGCTTCGCGAACATCGCGATAACTGCCGCTGGCAACCGCGCCAAGGATCGCAGCGCCTAACAATACCGGTTCCTCCGCCGCCGTGGCGACAATGGGCTTGCCGCATGCGTCGGCCAAAAGCTGACGGACAAAAGCCAGCTGGCCAGCCCCGCCGCTGATGACAACGGTATCGATCTCGACGCCCGCCTCCGCCTGCGCGTCTATGATCTGCCTGAGGCCATAACCGATGCCGTATAGGCCCGCCACGTACAGCCGAACGAGGCTTTCGACATCGCGTTCCATGCCGAGGCCTGCAATCAGCGCGCGAGCGTGCGGATCGGCAAGAGGGGCGCGGTTGCCCAGGAATTCAGGAACGACATGAAGGCCTGTAACAAGCGAGGTAGCGTCAACCCCTGCCCCACCGGCAGCGAGGTCGGCAAGCATGACAGGAAGCGATTGGCCCTTATCTTTCGCGACACGCGTCGCTTCCGAGGCTGCGGGATGAAATGAGAGAAGCTGTTCGATCGCCGCGCCGGCAGCACTCTGCCCGCCTTCGTTGAGCCAAAGCCCAGGAACCATCGCAGAATAGTAAGGTCCCCATACGCCCTGCACGAAGGCGGGCTCGACGGTCGATGTCATCGTGCAGGATGAGGTGCCGAACACATAGGCGAGGTTCGCCGTCGGCCCGCCGCCAAAGCCAACCGTCCCGATCCCGCCGGCATGAGCATCGATCAATCCCGCGGCGACCGCCGTTCCCGGCACGAGCCCAAGCTCTCCCGCCGCAACCGCTGTCAGACCGCCGCCAAGCGCGGAGCCGGGCTCAACAATGCTCTGGCCGATCCGGGCAAAGCCTTCCCCCGCCAGCGAGCCGAGGCCGATCTCTTCGAAATATGTCGGATCCCAGCGCTTCTCGTGAGCGAGATAGGTCCACTTGCAGGTCACGGTGCAGGTGGAGCGCGAGAGAGAGCCCGTGGCGCGCCAGGTCAGAAAGTCGGCAAGGTCGAAGAACTGCCACGTCGCGTCGAACACCTCCGGCCGGTTCTCCTTCAGCCACAGCAGCTTGGGCGTCTCCATCTCCGGAGAAATCCGCCCGCCGACATAACGCAGGACCTCATGGCCAAGCGTGTTGATCCGCTCCGCCTGTGAAACCGCCCGGTGGTCCATCCAGACGATGATGTTCCGCTCCGGATCTTCGGATGGACCAACGGGCAAGGGCTTGCCCTGGTCACCGAGGACGACGAGCGAGCAGGTGGCGTCAAAGCCCAATCCGACCACAGCCTTCGCGTCCACGCCGGCATCGCGAACGCACTGACGCACGGCTTCGCACACCGCCCGCCAGATTTCGTTGCTCGACTGTTCGACGATCGAACCTGCCTCGCGGTAAAGCGCGATGTCGCGCTTGGCCGAAGCCAGCATCCGGCCGGCAAGATCGAATACGCCCGCGCGAGCGCTTCCGGTGCCGACGTCAACGCCGATTACATAGCGCGGTGTTTGGCCTTCGTCGCTCATGGTTTCTCATCTTTCTGGCATGAATGGCTGATGCCCGCGCATGGCGCGGAAATCGCTGTCTCTAAAGGTCGACGCTGTTCGGGAGGATCACGAGGTCCCGGATGGTGACGTTGCGGGGCCGAGATAGCATGAAGAGCACGCAGTCGGCGACTTCCTTGGGCTGCATCAGGCTGCCGTTGGCGAGTGCTTCTTCCATCTTCGCTTTCGGCCAGTCATCAAGCAGCGCGGTGACGACGGGGCCCGGCAGGACGGCGCCGACGCGCACGCCGTGCTGCGCCACCTGGCGGCGCGTCGAATGCACGAATGCCTGCACGGCGAATTTCGAAGCGGTGTAGATCGGCTCCCAGACAACGGGGACGACGCCGGCGATCGAGCTGGTGAACAGGATGTCGCCCGACTTCTGGGCGATCATGTGCGGCAACACGGCATGAACGGAGCGGAAGGCGGCGTTGATGTTGAGGTTCAGCATCCGATCCCAGGCGTCCGGATCGCCCTCGGCGACCTGCCCGCCGATATAGGCGCCGGCATTGGCGTGGAAGATGTCGAGCCTGCCGGCGATCTCCAGGATCCGCGGCAGGATGCCCGAGAGCTGCTTGCCATCGAGAAGGTCGACGACGAGAGGGAATGCGCGCTCGCCGAACTCCTCACAGATTTCATCCAGCTTGTCCTTGGCGCGGTCAATGAGAACGACGGTCGCGCCTGCGGCGTGAAGTGTACGGGCGCATTCGAGGCCGATGCCCGACGCCGAACCGGTGATGGCGGCGACTTTGCCTTTCATGAGGTCGGTCATGAATTTACTCCTTGAAGTTTGGTCAGGCGCGTCCGTGGCTGACGCGGGAACGGCGGGCGAGCGAGTCGACGATGACAGCAATGGCGAGAACGCCGCCGGTGATCATGTAGCGCAACGAAGAGCTGAGGTTGAGCAGCGTCAGGCCGTTGGAAATTGCCTGGATGACGATGATCCCGAGCAGCGCGGAATAGGCGCTGCCGCGGCCGCCGAAGAGGCTCGTCCCGCCGATCACGGCGGCGGCGATCGCGTTGAGGTTGACGTCACCCGTGCCGGCCTGCTGGCTCGACGAGGCAAGACGCGATGCCGACAGGATGCCGCCGATGGTCGCGAGCGTCGAGCAAAGGACAAAAGCGCTCAAATAGATGCGGCGAACATTGATGCCGGCGCGCCGTGCGGCCTCGCGGTTGCCACCGACGGCGAACATCGAACGTCCCCATTGGGTGCGCGTCAGCCCGTAGTTCAGCACCACCGCGATGGCGACGAACAGGCCGAACATCCACGGAATGCCTCGGCCGAGGTTGAGATAATAGACCGCGAACTCGAGTGCAGCAGTCAGTACGACGGCCTTGATCGCTGTCGCGGCGAAGGGCTGCGAGGACAGGTTGACGGCAGCGCGCTGCCGGCGTGTCCGCAGGCCCTTGGCGATGATCACGGCGCCCGGAACCAGCGCGAGCAGATATGACAGCCAATCGGGCATCACCAGGATCTGGCCGAAGCGGACCAGCGGCGACGCGTATGGAAGGTTGATGCTGCCGCTCGGCCCCAGGATGTAGAGCTGCATACCGAGCAGCGCCAGAAGGCCGGCGAGCGTCGCCACGAAGCTTGGCATTCCGAGCCTGTTGTAGAGCACCGCGTAGACCGTTCCGATGACCGCACCTGCGGCGATGGCGGCGATGATTGCGACGACGAACGGGACGCCGTTGTTCACCCAGAGCACACCGAGGATGGCGGATGACAGGCCGCTCA
This sequence comes from Hyphomicrobiales bacterium, assembly GCA_900472605.1. Classification (GTDB taxonomy): domain Bacteria; phylum Pseudomonadota; class Alphaproteobacteria; order Rhizobiales; family Rhizobiaceae; genus Rhizobium. The sequence goes on from UCJD01000020.1 coordinate 170,512, forward strand.
TCGAACCCACGGAAAGGTCGATCTCGCCAAGCATGAGCACGCAGACGATGCCGAGCGAGATGATGCCGACGGTCGCGCAGTCGAAGAGAAGGTTGACGAGATTGTTCGGTGCGAGAAACACCGGATTGAGCAGCGAGAAGACCGTGGAGATGACGATCAACCCGACAGCGACCGGAAGCATGCCCAAATCGCCGGATTTGACGCGATCGATGAAAGCCCCGACCATCGCCATCATGCTATCGTCGTGGCGGACGCGTTCGTCGCTGCGATCGAGCGTCGTGGCGGGTGCGAGTGTTGTATCGGATGGTTTCTGGCTCATGCCGGTCTCCCGCTGTTTTCCTGCGCCGTGCCTGTCTTGCGTTCGATACGGCGCGAGACGGAATTCTCGGTTGCGCCGGTGATCGAGGCCACGAGTTCCTGGTTGGAAGCATCAGGCGTGAAGACGCCGTTGTTCCGGCCCAATCGCAATACGACGATGCGATCGGCGACGGCACGGACGTCTTCCATGTTGTGGCTGATGATGATGACGCCCAGGCCGCGATCGCGGACGCGCTCGATGAGATTGAGCACCTCGGCAGTCTGCGCGACGCCGAGTGCGGCCGTCGGCTCGTCGAGCATGATGATCTTCGGATTGAGGAGAAGCGATCTGGCGATCGCCACCGTCTGGCGCTGGCCGCCCGACAGCGAGGCGATGGGCTCCCGCACCGATGGGATGCGCGCGGCCAGCTCTCTGAGCAGCGTCCAGGCGCGGACCTCCATCGCGACCTCATCGAGCGCCCAGGGCGAGAGCTCGTGTCCGAGGAACAGGTTGGCGACGACGTCGAGGTTCTCGCAGAGCGCCAGGTCCTGGAAGACGGTGGCGATGCCGAGTTCCAACGCCGTGCCGGGACTGTCGAGCGAGACACTTTGCCCGCAGAATTCGATAGAGCCGGACGAGGGCTGGTGAACGCCCGCAAGGACCTTGACCAGTGTCGACTTACCGGCGCCATTGTCGCCCACGAGGGCCACGACTTCGCCCGCCTTGACGTCCAGTTCGATATCAGTCAGCGCCGAGACGGCGCCGAAGTTCTTCGACACGTTTCGTAGTCGCAGGATGGGCTGCCCGCGCTCCGGTACATTGCTTGCTGTGGTGCTCATGGCTGAGGGCCTTTGTACGTCCTTGAAGAAACCGGCCGCACGCGGTGCGGCCGGAATGGCGGATCGGCTTTTAGTTGCCGATGCCGAGCTTCTTGCAGCCTTCCGCATATTCGCCGGTGCAGATCTCCTCGGGCGTCTGGATCTTCTTGTCGAAGATTTCCGCCTTGATGTTTTCGGCGGTAACGACGGCCGGGATGAAGAGCTGCGACGGCGTGTTGTAAAGCGTCGTCTTGGCCTCGGGCTTCTCTCCCTTGAGGAGCTGGACAGCAACCTGTGCGGCCGCGGCCGCTACGATCTCGGAAGGCTTGGAGATCGTGTTGTATTGGTCGCCCGAAATGATGAGCTGCAGGGCTGCGATCGTCGCATCGTTGCCGGTGACCGGTGGCACGGGGTTGACGCCTGCCGCCTTGAACGCGGCAATCGCGCCGCCGCCGGTGCCGTCATTGGCGGCAACCACGCCCTTGATATCGGCGCCAAAGCGCGTGATCTGGCCGGCAGCCCATTCCTGCGCCTTCGGCGGCGCCCATTCCGGCGTATCGAATTCGGCAAGCGTCTTGTAAGTGGATTCCTTCAGGCCGCGATGGATGCCATCGCGAATGAGGCCGGCGGCAGCATCTGTCGGCGAGCCGTTGATCTCGAGCACGCCGGCGCCATCAGCCACACCCGCCTTCTTCAGATGCTCTACCAGCGACTTGGCAATCGCGTAGCCGATGCCTTCGTTATCGAAGGAAACGTAGAAGTCGGCCGGCTTGTCCGGGATCGGACGGTCATAGGCGATGACCTTGACGTCCTGGGACTGGGCAAGCTCGACAAGGCCTGCGGCCGCGGCGGAATCGACCGGATCGAGCACAACGACCTTGGCGCCCTGCGCAATCACCGAGTTGAACTGTTGCTGCTGCAGCGAAGCGTCGCCATTGGCGTTCTGGTAGACGACGGTGCATTTGGCGCACAGCTTTTCCATTTCGGCCTTGAAGCCCGGAAAATCGTGCTGCTCATAGCGGGTCGACGCCTGATCGGGCATCAGGAACGCCACCGTGGACGCTTCCTGGGCGAATGCTGCCCCGCCAAGCGCCATCAGCATGGTCGCCGACATCAGGGAAAGTTTGCGATAGGTCATGTTCTCCTCCTTAATTGACCAACGGCAAGGTTCGGCCATTGCCGCAACATTGACCTGACGCACGATGCGTCATTGCCCCAAGCCGCAACTCGACAAGAGCCGCACGGCAAAGAGGACCACCAATAGCTGCGAAATCACCTCCCCGTGCCAGCCTCCTAGCTGACACGTATCATCGATTGAGCGCACGTGCTCAATCGATGAAGCAAGATTTGCCACTTCTGTCGTTTGATGTCAAGTTAGCGCCCGATACAGGAGATGAGAATTTTGAGTCTGGACAGACAGCAGAAGCGAACAACGATCTACGACCTTGCGGAACTCGCGGGCACATCGGCGAGCGCGGTCAGCGCTGTCTTGAACGGAAACTGGAAAAAGCGTCGCATCAGCAAGCAGCTTGCCGAGAAGATAACGCGAATAGCCGAGGAGCAAGGTTACGCGCTCAACATGCAGGCAAGTCTCCTGCGCCGCGACAAGTCGCACATCATCGGCATGATCGTTCCCAAGTACGACAATCGGTATTTCGGGTCGATCGTCGAGCTCTTTGAGACCATGGCGCGTGACAAAGGTTTCTTCCCGCTCATCACCTGCACGCGGCGCGACCCCGCGCTTGAGATCGAGGCCGCTCGAACGATGCTGTCCTACCAGGTGGATTGCGTTATCGCCACCGGCGCGACCGACCCTGACAAAGTCACCGAGCTTTGCGCCGCTGCCGGCGTCCGCACAATCAACCTCGACCTGCCCGGCAAACTCGCGCCTTCAGTCATTTCCGACAATTTCGCTGGCGCCCGAGAATTGACGCGGAGAATTCTGGTCAGTTGCCAACAACGATTTGGCTCCATGGAACCGCTGATGTTCGTCGGCGGTCGTGGAGGCGACCACAACACGATGGAACGCTTGAGGGGCTTCCGTCAGGCACATGCGGATCATGGCATCGATCTTGGTGACGACAGGGTCATTGCCTGTGGTTACGCGCCCGAGAAGGCGCAGAACGCGCTTCAAGAGCGCTTTGCCAGCGGCTTGCCCTTTTCCAGAGGCATGTTCGTCAATTCGACAATTACACTCGAAGGCGTGCTGCGCTGGGTGCGGCTCGCCGGACCTGTCAGCGAACAGGAATTCGCTTTAGGTTGCTTCGACTATGATCCGCTCGTCGCCCTTCTCGGCGACAACATCGAGATGGTCCGCCAGGACGTGCCGGCAATGCTGAGCAAAATGTTCGAGCTGATCGAACACGGAAACTTCGAGCCCAACGTGTCGGAAATCCCGCCGGTTCTAAAATAAGGGCGCTGCTCGGTCCCGGATCGTTCTGCAGTAACCGCCCGACATATGGGCGTCCGGCACCCGTTTGGGATTACGTATTTTTATCTGCTTGGGGGGAATGCTTTGGTGGCGCCTCTCGATTTCCCTCTGCCCGGTCTCTGTGCAAGGCGGCACGCGCCAACATCATCAGCGTTATGGGCGTCGTCACCGTCACGAACACACCGATCAGGATCTCGTGGATCGCCAACCGCGAAGTAGCCGCGGAAAAGAAGATCATCGACCCGAGCATGACCCCGCCGATCCCCCAACTGGTTCCGAGGGTCGGTGCGTGAATACGCTCGTAGAAGCTCGGCAAGCGGAGAAAGCCAATCGCGCCGATCAGCGCCAGCAGGGCGCCGACGACAAGAAAGAAGGCGACCAGCGCCGCCACCCAGACGGGGAGATCCATGGCCGGATACATCATTCGATCACCTCTCCACGCATCAGGAATTTCGCCAGGGCGACGGTTGCCACGAAGCCGATCATGCCGATGACCAGCGCTGCTTCGAAATAGACCACACGCCCCGTTCCGACACCGAATGTCACCAGAAGCAGCATGGCATTGATGTAGAACGTATCAAGGCCGATGATCCGATCTTGCGCGCGTGGGCCGACGAACATGCGGATCGAAACGATGGCCATGGCAGCGACGAGCATGATCTGGGCGATCGACACAGCCGTGAAGAGAATGATTGCACTCATGCGAATATCTCCAGCAACAGCGCTTCGTATCGGTTCTTGATCGTATCGCGCCACACGGCTTCGTTCTGGATATCGAGAACGTGCAGCAGCACCGAATGATCGTTGGAATCATATTCCAGCCATGCAGATCCCGGCGTACTGGTCAGTATGACCGCGAGCAGGGCGAGCGCGAACTGGCTGCGAAGTTCCAGGTGGATGGTGATAAAGCCGGGATTGTGCCGGTTCCTGCCGCTGCGCAAGATGATCCACGCGACGTCGATGTTCGATTTGACGATGTCGCGGAACACCAGACCGAAGAGCTTCGGCAGGAGATACCATTTCTTCAGCCGTACCGGCTCCGGCTGCAGCGATGCCATCGCCCAGCCCGCGACGACCGCGACGACGAGGCCGAGGATGAAATGGCCGAGGGTAAAGCCGTTGAGCAGCAGCCACATGATGAGGAGGCACGTCGCGAGAATAGGATAGGGAAGCATCACTCGCCCTCCGTTCCGGCTTCGACGCCCCCGATCGGCAGCGCGTTTTTGACCGCATCGATGTAGATCGACGGCTTGCCCAGCGTCCGTATCGTCGTGTCCATGTACTGCATCGCCGGTCCGGCCTGTACGGTCAATGCGAGCGTCAGGGCCAAAAGGAACATCACCGGCACGATCTCGATCACCAGCACGCGGGGAACCGTTCCCTCGATCGAGCTCCAGAAGGTGCGGATGCCGACGCGCGTCATGGAAATCAGCGCCGCGATGCCGGAGAGGATGACGAGAACGACCAGCGACCAGATCGCCGCCGTAGGCGGTACACCGATAGAGCCCGTTCCCATCATTGCCGACAGCATGGCGAACTTGGCGACAAAGCCCGAGAGCGGCGGGAGACCGGACATGAGGATACCGCAAGCCGCAAAGCAGATACCGAGAACTGCCATGGTCCCCGGCATGGTGACGCCTTCCTCTTCGTTTTCAGGCTCGTCGTCCGCTTCGCCATATGCCTCCATGGTCACGGCAAGCACGTTTGCACCCGCATCCTGGCCGCGTTCGACGAGCTCGATGAGCATGAAGAACGCGCTGATGGTCAGTGTCGAGCTGACGAGATAAAGCAGAGCGCCGGAAGAAACCGCGCCATCATTGATGCCGAGCACCATCAACAGCGTCCCCGAGGAGACCAGCACGGAAAAGCCCGCAAGCCGTCCCAGCGCCTGCGACGCAAGCACGCCGACGATCCCGAAGATGAGCGTCGCCATGCCTCCGTAGAGCAACACCGGCGCACCGAAGCCGGCAGAAGGGCCTTCGCCGAACAAGAGCATCGTCAGCCGCAGGATGACGTAGATGCCAAGCTTGCTCATGATCGCGAAGATGCCAGCCACCGGCGCCGATGCGGCGCTATAGGCGGTGGGCAGCCAGAAGCAGAGCGGCCACATCCCGGCCTTGATGAGAAAGACAACGCCCAATATGCCGGCGCCCGCCTCCATGAGCATGCGCCTGTCGGGCTCGATCTCGGGGATGCGGGCCGCGAGGTCGGCCATATTAAGCGTCCCGGCGGTTCCATAGATGAGGCTGACGCCGATCAGAAACAGCAGGGCGGCCACGAGATTGACGGCGATGTAGTGCATGCCGGCCTTGACGCGCAGCGGGCCGGAACCGTGCAGCAGGAGGCCATAGGAGGCAGCCAGCATGACCTCGAAGAAGACGAAAAGGTTGAACAGGTCGCCGGTTAGGAACGCGCCATTCACCCCCATGAGGAGCAGTTGGAACATGCTGTGGAAATGCGCTCCCACCGCATGCCAGCGCGCAAGCGAAAAGACCAATGCCGACACTGCGAGCAGCGCCGTCAAAAGCAGCATCAGGGCCGAGAGTCCGTCCAGAACCAGCACGATACCGAAGGGGGCCGCCCAGTTGCCGACCAGATAGACGCCTTCGAAGCCATTCGGGCCGCTTTCGATCCCGAACAGGATGACGGCGATCACCACGAGTGCAATGGCGGACGCGAGACTGACCATTGCCTTGGCGACACGGCGTCGCTCGTCGATGAACAGCAGGACCGCGCTGGCGATCAGGGGAATGAGGATGGGCGCGACGATGAGATGATGGGACCAACCGTTCATTTCGGCTCGTTCCTTCCGTCGACATGGTCGCTGCCCGTCAGGCCGCGCGACGCCAAAAGGACCACAAGAAACAGCGCCGTTGTCGCAAAGCCGATGACGATCGCGGTCAGAACCAGAGCCTGCGGCACCGGATCGGCTAGAATGGACGGATCGCCACTGCCGAGGATCGGCGGCACGTTGGCCTTGACGCCGCCGACACCGAAGATGAACAGGTTGACGGCGTAGGAGAGCAGCGAAAGCCCGATGATCACCTGATAGGTGCGTGGTCGCAGGATAAGCCAGACCCCGCAACTCGTCATGATGCCGATGGCGATCGACAGAACCAGTTCCATCATCGCTCCTCCGATTTGGCGGCTTCGATCGTGCGCAGGCGATTGATCCGCAGCGATTGGTGGGCAAGGGCGACAAGGATCAGCACGGTCGATCCGACGACCAGCGAGAAGACGCCAAGATCGAAGAGCAGCGCCGTCGCGGCCGGCACCTTGCCGATCAGGGGCAGTTCGAGATAACGCGAATGCGAGGTGAGGAACGGATAGCCGAGCAACCAGGCGCCTGCCCCCGTCAGCACTGCCGTCAAAAGGCCCGCGCCCATCCAGCGCAGCGGCAGAATGCGGATGCGGTCCTCGGCCCAGCGTGTACCTCCGGCGAGATATTGTAGGAGGAAGGCGATCGAGAGCGTCAATCCCGCCGAGAACCCGCCGCCCGGCAGATCATGCCCGCGCATGAAGAGGTAGACGGAGAAGGTGATGATGACGGGGAACATCCATTGCATGATGACCGATGGCACCAACAGATAGTCGCGCACAGTATCACCAGCCGAACGCTCCGGCCGCTCCTCGTCGAAGCGGTTTTGCACCTGCTGCTGCTCCGGCATCCCCATGCTGTCTTCAGCCGGGCGGAAACGACGCAGCAGGCCGTAAACGGTGAGCGAGACCACACCGAGCACGGCGATTTCGCCCAGCGTGTCAAAGCCGCGGAAATCCACCAGGATCACATTGACGACATTGCGTCCGCCGCCGAGCGAGTAGGCATGTTCGAGGAAGTAGTTGGCGATCGCGTCGGGGACGGGCATCGTCATCACGGCATAGGCGATGGCGGACATGGCGATGCCGCAGACGACGGCGAGCGCGAAGTCGCGGAAGCGCCGGAACCGGGCGCGGATCGTCATGGATTCGCGAATGTCTTCGGATCGCTTCGGTAGCCACCGCAGTCCCAAGAGGATGAGAACGGTGGTGACGATTTCGACCAACAACTGGGTGATGGCAAGGTCGGGCGCCGAAAGCCACACGAAGGTTATGCACACGATGAGGCCAACGCCGCCGAGCATGACCAACGCGGCCAGTCGGTGGTACTTGGCCGTGTAGGCCGTGCCGATCGCCAGGCACACCCCGATCAGCCAGAGCGCGGTGAAGACGGGATCGACACCGGAATAGGCAAACGGGCGATGCTCGAAGCCGCGCAGGTAGAGCGGCAGGGCGCCAGCCAGAAGGCCCGCAACCACCAGCCAACGCAATTGCGGCTGCAGCTTGCGTGTTCCCAAACGCCGCTCGGCAACACGCGCCCAGCGCCACGAGACTTCCACGAGGATTCGCTCGAAAATGCGCTGCCCCTTCAGTCGCCGGATAAGGGGCGGACCATCATCGCAGCGAGACAGATAGCCTTTGAGCGCCGCATAGATCGCGGTTCCGGCGATCAGTGCGATGACACTCATGATCAGCGGAAGATTGATCCCGTGCCACAGCGAAAGACTGTACTGCGGCGTATCATCTCTCAGAACGCTGATCACCGCGCTATGGAGGAATGGTCCGATCGAGAGTGCCGGGACGATACCGACAACAAGGCACAGCACGACCAGAAACTCGATCGGAAAGCGCATCCAGCGCGGCGGTTCGTGCGGATGCGTGATCGGCAGATCTGTCGGCGGCGGGCCGAAGAAGACGGTGTGAATGAACCGCAGCGAATAGGCAACACTAAAGGCGCTGGCGAGCGTTGCGACATATGGCAGAATTCGATCGAGGATGGAATCGGCGTGTGTTTCGACAGCTTCCGCGAAGAACATTTCCTTCGAAAGAAACCCGTTCAGCAGCGGCACGCCCGCCATGGCGGCGCTGGCGACGACGGCGAGCGTCGCCGTGATCGGCATGAACCGGTACAATCCGCTCAGCTTGCGCATATCGCGCGTTCCGGTCTCGTGATCGATGATGCCAGCCGCCATGAACAGCGACGCCTTGAACGTCGCGTGATTGAGCATATGGAAGATCGCGGCCACCGTCGCCAATGGGCTTCCCAGGCTGAGCAGTGTCGTGATCAATCCGAGATGGCTGATCGTCGAATAAGCCAGCAGTCCCTTCAGATCGCGCTGGAATATCGCGAAGTAGGCGCCGAGCAGCAAAGTGATCATTCCGGCGGCGCCGAGTATCCAGAACCACTCGTAGGTGCCCGACAAGACGGGCCAGAAACGCACGAGCAGGAAAACACCTGCCTTCACCATTGTCGCCGAATGCAGAAATGCCGACACGGGCGTGGGCGCCGACATGGCGTTCGGCAACCAGAAATGGAATGGGAACTGAGCGCTTTTCGTCAACGCTCCAAGAAGAATGAAGATCAGCGCGGGCAGATATAGGTCATGATTTCGGATCAGGTCACCTGAGTTCAGGATCTTGTCCAGATCGTAGCTACCAACGATCTTGCCGAGCAGGATAAGGCCGATCAACAGGCAGAAGCCGCCGATCCCGGTGATTGTCAGCGCCATTCGCGCGCCATCGCGCGCGGCGGCATTATTGTGCCAGTAGCTGATCAGCAGGAACGAGAAGATGCTTGTCAGCTCCCAGAACACCGACAGCAGAATGACATTTCCTGAAATGACAATGCCTACCATCGCTCCCATGAATGCAAGCAGGAACGAGAAGAACCGCGGGACCGGGTCGTCTTCCGACATGTAGTAGCGAGCGTAGAGGATCACCAAGAACCCGATGAAGGTGATCAGCATGGTGAAAATCCATGCAAAGGCATCCATGCGCAGCGTCAGGTCGAGACCGAGCTGTGGCAGCCATTCCGCATTGAAGCGAATGACGCCCCCGTCGGAGACCTGCGGGTAGAGACTGGCATTGAGCAAAAGGGCAAGGAAGACGACAAGACCAGCAAGGCCGGCCGGCAAGCGACGCGATGCCGTTCTCAGGAAGAAGACCGACAGAATGCTTCCCACGAAAGGAAGAAGCAGCAGGGCAACGAGCATGAAAGGTCCGGCTGTTATCCCAATGCGTCGTTCCTTTTCGAATTGCGATCACCAGGTTGAGTACGTTCGACACACACCTAGAAATCTCTCTGAAATTAGCCTATATGATCTATATCAACCAATATGGGCGATAGTCGAACATGGGTCAAGCTCACGACCACAAGATTTTGTCGCCGGCTCTCTGTCGAGCCGCCCGCGGCCTGCTGGACTGGACACAGGTCGAACTCTCGACACGAGCCGGCGTGTCGCGAAGTACGGTCCGCGATTATGAAGGCGGGCGCCACGATGTGCATCGAGCGACAGCAGCACAGTTGAAATTCGCGCTGGAGAGTGGCGGTGTCAATTTCGTGAGTCTGGAGGATGGCAAGATAGCCGTTTGCGCCAACCACGAACAGCAAAGCTCGTGTGACTAGCGGTCACGTACGCCGCGTTCAGACATGAGTGACGCGCGGCTTATGCAAACGCTATCCTTCGCAACGTATCCCGATCGGAAAGTTCTCTAACCGCCTGTCCCGTCACGTCTTGCCACGCACCTCAGAGCCGCTTCATCCATCCGAGCCCTGCAACCGTTTCCCCCGCCGGGCGGTATTCGCACCCGACATAGCCGCGATAGCCAAGTTCATCCAGCGCTGCGAATATCCTGAAGTCGTCGAGCTCGCCGGTTCCGGGCTCGTTGCGCTTGGGAACCGACGCGATCTGAACATGCCCGATCAAAGGCATTGTCTTCTCGATACCGACAAGCACGTCGCCGTGCATGATCTGCCGGTGATAGATATCGAATTGCAGCTTGACGTTCTCGTGGCTCAAATCGGAGATGAAGCCGATGGCGCGGTCGAAATCGTTGAGGAAATAACCTGGCATGTCGCGGCCGTTGATCGGCTCGATTACCAGACCGATACCATCGCGCGCGGTTGCATCAGCAGCATAGGCGAGCGCGTCACGGTAGGACGTGATCGCGGCCGGATCATTTGCATCCGCGATTCCCGCCATCATGTGCAGGAGCGGCGATCGGATGACCTTGGCGTAGTCGATCGCCTTGCGTATCGCATTCCGGAACTCGTCGCGTCGCTCCGGCAAGGCTGCCAGGCCACGTTCGCCAGCGGCCCACTCGCCTGGAGGTATGTTGAACAGCGCCTGCTTCAACCCGGCAGCTTCCAGCCTTCCAACGACGACATCGGCGGGGTGATCATAGGGGAAGAGATATTCGACGGCTTCGAAGCCCGCATCGGCGGCCGCCTGGAAGCGGTCGAGAAACCGGTACTCGTTGAACATCATGGTAAGGTTGGCGGCAAAACGCGGCATCTCAGGCCTCTTTATCCATGCCGGGCAACTGCAGGCCCGCGATCGAGGCCAGAAGGCGAGCGACGGAGGAATCGTCGTCCCGGCCCATGCCCGCAGCTTCCGTCATGACGAAAAGCTGCAGGGCGGCGCTGGCGATAGGCAGCGGAAATTTCTGCTGGCGGCCGATGTCCGATACGATGCCCAGATCCTTTGTGAAGATCGATACGGCGCTGTGCGGCGTGTAATCGCCGGCGACCACATGCGGAATGCGATTTTCGAACATCCAGCTGTTGCCGGCAGACTTGGTGATGACGTCGAAGACACGCGAGATGTCGAGCCCAAGGCTCTTTGCGAAGGTGATAGCTTCGCAGGCGACGGCGATATGAACGCCAGCGAGAAGCTGGTTGACGATCTTGAAGGACGAGCCGACGCCGACATCGTCTCCAAGTTCGTACACCGTCGTTGCCATCGCATCGAGCGCCGGCCGGGCCACCGCGAAGCTCTGAGGCGAACCGGACGCCATGACCGTTAGCGCACCTTGATCGGCCTTGGCGGAGCCACCGCTGATCGGCGCGTCGAGATAGAGTACGCCCGATTGCGCGGCTCTCTGCGCGAAATCCTTGGCCTCGGTCGGCGAGACCGTAGCCGACGACATCACGACGGAGCCTGGCTTCAGCGCGGCAATGGCGCCCTCGGGACCAAAGAGGACGGCCTCCGTCTGCGCAGCGTTGACGACGACGACAACCGCGATCCGCGCATCTTTCACTGCCGCCGCCGGCGTCGAAAATGGCCGGCCGCCGGCCGCCTCGAGGCTGGCCAAGGCCGCATCGTTTATGTCGCAGCCGGAGACCGTGTGGCCGGCACGCAGCAGCGAGCGTGCCATGCCAAGGCCCATCGAGCCCAATCCGACGATTGCTACATGGGTGGATTCGGCCATTATCAATTGTTCCTTTCAAATCTGCGTATCAGCAACATGGAAAGTATGATCAGACCGAAGACGATCTGACGGAAGGCTTCCGGCATCTGGAGCACCGAAAGAATGGACGACAGGAGCGTGATGAACAGCGCACCGACAACCGTCCCTGCATAGCCGCCCTTGCCGCCAAGGATCGACGTTCCGCCGATAACGACGGCGGTGAGCACAGGCAGCATATAGGCGTCGCCCATACCCTGATAAGCTTGGTTGGCGTAGCCGGCTAGAAGGATTGCGCCGATGGCCGTAAACACGCCGGCCGCGACAAACGTCATCGTCGTCACCAGCTGTACTCTGATGCCGGAGAGATACACCGCCTTTTCGGAACTGCCGGTGGCAAAGAGGTAGCGGCCATAAACCGTGCGCTTGAAGAGCAGGCCGATGACGACAATCACCGCTATCCAGAACAGAAAGGCGTTGGGAATACCGAGCGTGCGCTCGAGCGCCAACGATATGGAAAGCGGCGGCGCCGCCCCGCGCGGCTTGAAGCCGCCGGTGAAGAACACCACGGCGCCGACAAGCATCGAGTTCATCGCCAGTGTCCAGACCATGGACGGCAACCGGAAGAAGGCGACGCCAACGCCATTGATCAGCCCGATCAGCGCTCCGCCGAGGAGGCCGATCGGAATGGCGAGCGCGGCGACCTCCGGCACGGACGAACCCGCGGCCGTGGTCGTCAACACCGCGACCGCCGTGATTCCGGCCGGCACGGACAGATCGATGTGGCCGAGCAGGATGACCAGCGTCGCGCCGGCGGCGATCACGCCGAGAAAGGACGCGATCTGCAATTGCTGCAGGAGGTAGGCGGGGCTGAGAAAGGCTGGGAAAATGATGCCGCCAATCGCCAGCAATAGAACACAGCCCGCGGTGACCACGGGAATGGCCGGATCCGCCGTGAAACGACCAAGCAGGCGTCGGGGAAATTCGGGAGTAATGACGGTCATTGTGCGAACAGCTTCAAACGATTGCGAACCCTGAGGATACCGAGCGAACCGAGCGCGATGGCAAGCGCGAGGATAAGCCCCTCGAAGAACGGTTGGGCGAGTGGCGGCAGCCCGGAGAAGAACATCAGCGCGGCAACTGTCTTGAGCAGCAGCGCACCGACCACGACGCCGAACGGACCACCGATGCCGCCGGCAAGCGAAACGCCGCCAAGCACGATCGCGGCGATCGAGTTGAGCGTGTAGGTCGGGCCGATCCCGGCATCGCCCGTCAGTGTCACCATCGCCACATAGAACCCGGCCATACCCGCGCACAGGCCACCAAGCGTATGCGCGGCAACGCGCATGCGAACCGACGATATGCCCGTCAACTGCGCGGAATGCTCGGACGAGCCGAGGCCATAAAGCGACAGGCCGAAGGCAGTGAAACGAAGGACCAGCGAAAACGCCAGAAGCAGCACGATGATAAGCACCAGCGATGTCGGCACGCCGGCGATCGCATAGGTGAGCGCATCGGAGAGATCGCTGTTGACATCGCCGCCCGGCGTCGGGCGAAGGAAGAGCGCGATGCCGGAATAGACAGCACCGGTCGCAAGCGTTGCGATGATCGGCGGAATGCGCCCGAGGGTCACGACCAACCCGTTGACGAAGCCGCAGGCAAGCCCCGTCCCGACGACGGCGGCGACGCCCAGCCACAGCATGGCGCCTTCTGCCGCAAGCACATGGGAGGCGACGACATTGCTGAGCGCCACCATGGCGCCCACCGACAAATCGATACCCCGCACCAGCACCACGAAGAACTGTGCGAACGCCGCAAAGACCAGCAGCGCCCCCTGGTTTGCCCAGATCGTCACAACATACGTCGAGAAACCACGCGGATGGGTGCCGACATAGATCGCAAAAAGCACGATGAAGGCAGCGGCCGGAATGAGGAAACGGATGTTGCGCTGTATTGAAATGCGCGTCATGCGGCTTCTCCTTGACCGACGCGTTCATTGGAGAGACCCATCGCGGCCGAGATCAGGTTTTCCGGCGTCAGCGTGTCGCCAGACAATTCCCGCGCGATGCGCCCGTGATAGAAGACGGCAACCCGCCCACAAAGATGGACAAGCTCTTCGTAATCGGTGGACTGAAGCACGATTGCCACGCCCGCATCAGCCAGATCGCTCAGCAGCTGATAAATCTGCGCCTTTGTCTTGACGTCGATGCCGCGCGTCGGATCGAGCAGCAGAAGACAGCGCGGCTTCAGCGCCAGCCATTTGGCCAGAAGCACCTTCTGCTGGTTACCGCCCGAGAGCGATCCGACCGGATCGGACATCTGGCCATAGACAAGCTCCAGCCGGTGCAAAAGCGCCCGATAGTGCGCCTCGCGCGCTACGTTATCTCTCGACAAGATGCCGTCGCGACCCAGACCCGCGAGACGCATGTTGTCCTCGATCGAAAGGCTTGGGATCATCCCTTCCGTTTTGCGGTCCTCGGGGATGAAGGCGATGCCGACATCCTCAGCCTTCGCGCGGAATGGCGAGCGTCGGTTAAACGGCTTGCCACCGATCTCGATTTCGCCCGAGACGCCGCCGAGAATGCCGAAGATCGCTTCAAGCACCCGCTGCTGCCCCTGTCCCTCCAGACCGCCAAGGCCATAGATTTCGCCGGCACGAACGTCGAATGAGATATCATCGAGCTCGCCCGCCCATGACATGTGCCGCACGGACAGCAGTGGCTGGACATCGAAAGGGACGGCCGCAGGCTTTTCCGGAAACAGCTGCTCCATCGACTGGCCGATCATCAACGAAACAATTCCCTCGTGATCGATGGTTCCAGCCGGAAATGTCTTCACATGCGCGCCGTTGCGGAACACCGAGATGCGGTCGGCAAGCACGTGAACTTCGTGGAATCGATGCGATATGAACAGAACGCACGTCCCATTGTCGCGTAGCCGACGGATGACGGCAAACACACGTTCGACCGCATCGGCGCCCAACGCCGATGTCGCCTCGTCCAGGATCAGCAGCCGCGGCTTCTGATAGAGTGCCTTGGCGATCTCGACGAGTTGACGCTCGGCAAGCGTGAGTTCGCTGATCAAGCTATCGAGCCGAATACGCTCCGCGCCGATCATCGCAAGGCAGGCAGCCGCATCGCGGTAGGCCGCGCGATGCACAAAGCCGAAGATGGTCCTCGGACGCGCGAGGATGATATTGTCGCCGACAGTCAGGCTCGGCATAAGCGACAGCTCCTGGAACATGCATACGATGCCATGCCCCGCCGCATCTCGGGTACCGGAGAAGCTGACCGGCGCGCCGTCGAGCCGAATGCTGCCTGACGTCGGCTTTATGACGCCGGAGAGGAGCTTCATCAGGGTCGATTTTCCAGCGCCGTTCTCACCGAGGATCGCATGGATCGTACCTGCCTCGCAGGTGAAATCGACATCTCTGAGCGCCGTGACCGCACCATAGGTCTTCGATATGCCGGAAAGCGCAATCAAGGGGGAATTATCTGTCATCGATCTATCCGCGATCCGGCCGGAGCATGGGCAGCGCCCTGCCCCGGCCCTCTTCGATCAGGTGTTATCAGGCTTCTGGCCGAGCAGTTCGTCCGGAGTGAACACCGGGAAGCAGTTCGGGTAGCCTGTTGTCGTGTAGAAGGTGTCCGGCAATTTCGGGAAGAAGTCCGTCCCTTCTTTCAGGTCGGCATTGTCCTTGCTCGGGATCGGCAGGAAGATTTTTTGCGGCAGAGCATTGCCCTCAAGCAGCGAAACGATAGCCTCCAGCGAAACCGCCGACATGACCGGAGCCTGAGCAGCCGTCACACCAGGATACTTGCCTTCGGCAAGCAAGCGCCGCGTGCCGTTGCCGGCATCGCCGCCGAAGGGAACGACCGGGTGGCTGGCGTTCTTCATGGCATTGAGAGCGCCGATCGAACCTTCCTGCACCATCACGCCGTCGAACTGGCCGTTGGTGGCGATCGCGTCCGCCGTCACCTTTTGTACCGTGCCCGCGTCCCAGTTGCCGACCACCTGAACAACTTTCAGGCCCGTCTCCTTGTCCAGCACAGAGCGCATGCCGTCGTGGTTGTCGCGATCCGTCGCGTTACCTGGAAGGCCGGAAACCTCCAGCACACTGCCTTCGACCTTGCCCTTGGCCTTCTTGATGGCGTCCACCACCGCCTGAGCCTTCATCTTTCCGAGCTCAAACTGGTTCTCGTTCACCTGGACGATCTCGTCGGTGTCGAGCACGTTGTCGAAGGGAACCAGCACAGTGCCGGCTTGCGCGGCACGCTTGATGACCGCCTTGAAGGCCGTCGGATTGACCGCGATGAAGCTGATGCCGTCATAGCCGGCAGCGATGAAATTATCGATCGCGGCGATCTGTGCGGCGCTGTCGTTGCCGACGGATACGACCGTGAACTCCGCGAGCTTTGCCTTGTTTTCCGGTCGCGCCGACCAGGCCTTGGCGCCCTGAATGGCCGTCACGCGCCAGTCATTGCCGGCGAAGCCATTCACGAAGGCGATCTTGTATGGTCCCTCGCGCTTTTCGTAGCGGATGACCTTCTTGTTGTCAGGCGCTGGCGAGAAGCACTCCGGCCGAAACGTGTCTTCCGCATGT
This sequence comes from Hyphomicrobiales bacterium, assembly GCA_900472605.1. Classification (GTDB taxonomy): domain Bacteria; phylum Pseudomonadota; class Alphaproteobacteria; order Rhizobiales; family Rhizobiaceae; genus Rhizobium. The sequence goes on from UCJD01000020.1 coordinate 186,885, forward strand.
GCCGCCGACCACCCTCCTGCAAGGGCCGTAAATGCGCACAGTGACGCCGCCATCGCAACGACGGCTTTCCGATTATTCCTCACGATGTTTTCCTCCCGAAAACCTTTGAACCCGCTCCCAAAAGCGCTATCTCAGCGCTAACATCAAAATAGTAATCACATCCTCTAGCAATCTTCAAGCAAAATATGTTAGCGCTGAGATAACGAATGACGACACGAGCATCGGCGTAAACGGGAGGCCATGTGACGCAATATGAAGTTCCGACTCTCACGCACGTCGCCAAGCTCGCCGGCGTGAGCGAAAACACGGTATCACGCGTGATCCGCAACAAAGGACCGATAGCTGATGAGACGCGCAGCCGCGTGGTCAAGGCGATCGATACGCTGGGATATGTTCCCAACCGCGCGGCCGGGTCGCTTGCCTCGTCCGGCTCGCTGTTGATCGGCGTGCTCCTGCCGTCGCTATCAAACATCGTCTTTCCGGAAGTGTTACAGGGGATTCATGCAGCCCTGGCGACGACCGCCTACCAACCGATGGTCGGCGTGACGAACTACGATGCGAACAAGGAACAGGATATTCTTTCCTCGCTGCTGGCATGGCAGCCGGCCGCGGTGATCACGACTGGCTTCGATCACACGGATGCGACACGGCGCATGCTGAGCAATAGCCGCGTGCGCGTTGCTGAGCTAATGGATATCGATGCCGATCCCATCGACGTGGCTGTCGGCCTCTCTCACCGCCAGGCCGGATACGCGACCGGGCGCCACCTGATCGAGCGCGGTTATCGGCGCTTCGGCTATGTCGGCCACGACTGGGTGGCCGACCGGCGCGCTCGGCTGCGACACGAAGGCTTGTGCCAGGCCCTGTCGGAAACAGGGTTGGCGCTGCTGGCCGAAGAACGTTTTGACGGCCCGAGCTCGACGATGGCAGGCCGCGACACGCTCGCGACACTGCTGGCGCATGCGCCCGATATCGACGCCGTCGTCTTTTCGAACGACGACATGGCCGTCGGCGGCTTCTTTCATTGCCTTGCCGCAGGCATTGCCGTGCGCGACCGACTCGCCCTCTTCGGTTTCAACGGCCTCGATATCGGCCAAGTGCTGCCGATGCCGCTTTCCACGGTACGATCGAACCGGTTCCTGATCGGCAAGACGGCTGTCGAAAAGCTTCTGGAAAGCCCGACGCGGCCGGAGGAGCGGGTGGTGGTCGATACCGGCTTCGACATTATCGAAGGCGAGACGGCCTGACGATTTTCTATGTTCTGGGAGTGAGTGGACATGCTGTTAGGCGCAGTGGCGGATGATTTGACGGGAGCGACGGACCTCGCTCTGACACTGTCTCGAGAGGGAATGCGGACGGTACAGGTGGTCGGCATACCACCGGTCGATTTCGACTATGGTGACGCAGAGGCCGTTGTTGTCGCTCTGAAATCGCGGACAATTCCGGCAGCGGAAGCGGTCGCGTTGTCCCTGGACGCCTGCCGCCGCCTGACTGCGGCGGGTGCCGAGCAGATCATCTTCAAATATTGCTCGACCTTCGATTCGACGCCTGAAGGCAATATCGGTCCGGTCACAGAAGCCTTGCATAGACATCTGGGTGGCGTGCTCACATTGGCGTGCCCCGCCTTCCCCGCCAACGGCCGGACGGTCTATCGCGGCCATCTGTTCGTCGGCGACATGCTCTTGTCCGATAGCCCGATGAAGGACCATCCGCTGACGCCGATGACGGATTCAAACCTCGTTCGGGTGCTGCAGCAGCAGACGGCGCTCAAGGTGGGATTGATAACCCGCGACACGGTGGCCAAGGGCAGCGATGAGATCGGCGTGGCTTTCAGACAGGCGGCCGATCGAGGCGAACGGATCGTCATCGTCGATGCCATCACCGACGACGACCTGCGCGCCATCGGACAGGCATCAACCGGTATGCGGTTGATCACTGGCGGTTCCGGCATCGCGATCGGCTTGCCCGGGAACTTCCGCCGAGCCGGCAAACTGCGCACAATCCGCGCCGAAAGCGGCATCGCGGCGCCACAAGGCAAGGCCGTGACCCTGGCCGGTTCCTGCTCGGCGGCCACGCGCCGGCAAGTGTCGGTCGCGATCAAGGCAGGAACGCCGGCTTTGAAACTCGATCCACTCGACATCGCCAGCGGCCGCATCACTGTTGATGCGGTTGTCGATTGGGTCGTATCAATCCTCGACGCCATCCCGCTTGTCTATTCCAGCTCCGAGCCGGAAGACGTCAAGCGGGCGCAGCAGGCGCTTGGGCGCGACCGGGCGGGCGCATTGGTGGAGCACCTGTTGGCCGACGTGGCTTTCAAGCTGACGAGCCGGGGCTATTGCCGTTTCCTTGTGGCTGGTGGAGAAACCTCCGGCGCGGTGGTCAACCGGCTCGGCATCCAGGCTCTGTTCATTGGCCCGGAGATTGATCCCGGGGTTCCCTGGACCGTAAGCATCGGCCGCGAGGACCCGCTGGCGCTCGCACTCAAATCCGGGAACTTCGGTGCGGACGACTTCTTCTTGCGGGCATGGGATCTGGTGTGATGACGGCGATCATTTCGGAAGAGACGAAACTGCGAGACGACATTGCCAGCGTCGGGAAATCCTTGTTCGATCGGTCGCTGACCTTCGGTTCGACGGGCAATATCAGCGCGCGGCTTGCCAATGGCGACATTCTCATGACCCCGACAAACGCGTCGCTCGGCGATCTCGACCCTGCACGCCTTTCCCGTTTTACGGCCGACGCCGTCCACGTGGACGGCGACAAGCCGACGAAAGAAGCGTTCCTGCACCAATGCATGTATTGCCAGCAGAAAATGAGCGGCGCCGTCGTTCATCTGCATTCCACCTACGCGGTGGCCGTCAGCATTCTCGATGATGTCGATCCGGCAGACGTATTGCCGCCACTGACCGCCTATTACGTGATGCGCGTCGGCAAGCTTCCGCTCGTCGAATACTTCCCGCCAGGCGACCCAGCCCTCGCAGCTGCAGTCGCGGAAAAGGCTAAGGACAGCCACGCAGTTCTCCTGGCCAACCACGGTCCAGTCGTCGCGGGCAAGACTCTGCGCGAGGCCCAATACGCAACCGAAGAACTCGAAGAGACCGCAAAACTGCACCTCCTGCTGCGCCCGCACGGAATTCGACCACTTACGTTAGTTCAGAAAGCCGAGTTGTTGTCTCGGCGTCAGTAGCCAAGGCCCCACATCGTACGAAGCGCAATCTCGCCGCGAGGTCCGCAATTGAGATATTGTCCTCATGAGCCCTTGCGGCAGCTCCCAAGTGGGTGGCGATAGCCTCTGCATCCGGCAGAGGCTGCGTCTCTCAACCTTAAAAGGGATAGTGCTGTTGCGGATTCTCGACCGTGATCCAGCGAAGATCCGTGAACTCGCTGATCGCGGCCTTGCCACCAAATCGACCATAACCAGAATTCTTGACGCCTCCGAATGGCATCTGCGCCTCGTCGTGAACGGTCGGGCCATTGATATGGCAGATGCCCGATTGGATCTGCGCCGCAACCGCCAGCGCGCGCTGCACGTCGCGGCTATAGACAGAGGACGAAAGTCCATATTCGGATTCATTGGCGATCTTGATCGCCTCAGCTTCGCTCTGGACCCGAATGATCGGCTTCACGGGTCCGAACGATTCCTCGTCAAAGCTGCGCATGCCGGGCTTGACATAATCTAGGAGCGTCGCCTCCACGACAGAGCCCTCTCGCTTTCCACCGGCGACCAACTTGGCGCCCTTGCCGAGCCCGTCGGCGATGAATTCCTCCATCTTCGCCGCCGCTTCCGGGCTGACGAGCGAACCCAGAACGACATGGCCGCGCGGATCGCCCGCGGGCAGCTTGCTTGCGCGTGCCGCCAGCTTCGCTACGAACTCGTCCGCTATCTTCTCGTCAACGATGATGCGTTCGGTCGACATGCAGATCTGGCCCATATTCGCGAATGCACCAAAGATTGCTCCATTGACGGCTGCGTCGATGTCGGCGTCATCAAGCACAATAAAAGGCGCCTTCCCTCCCAACTCGAGCAGCGCGGGCTTGAGATGTCGCCCGCAAAGCTCGCCGATGATCCGACCAACTTTCGTGGATCCGGTGAAGTTTACCCGACGCACTTCTGGCGCGGCGATCAGGGCCTCCACGATTTCCGCTGCGTCTTCAGGCGCGTTGGTGATGACGTTTATCACGCCATCAGGCAGCCCCGCCTCCACGAGGGAGCGGCCAATGAGCAAATGTATACCCGGGCAGGCCTCCGAGGCCTTCAAGATGACCGTATTGCCGCACGCAAGCGCCATGGCGATCGCCCGGGTGCCGAGAATGACCGGGGCATTCCAAGGTGCAATTCCAAGGCAGACGCCCGCTGCCTGCCGTATGCCCATTGCAAGGGTGCCGGGCTTGTCCGAGGGAATGACCTCTCCCTGGATCTGCGTGGTCATGCTCGCGGCCTCACGAAGAATCCCCGCTGCAAGCATGGTATTGAAGCCCGCCCACGGAGCGGTTCCGCCGGTCTCCTCTATCATGATCCTTGCAAATTCATCGGCCTTGGCGGCCAGCACGTCAGCTGCCTTCATCAACAGTGCGCGACGTTCGCCGGGGCCGACCTGTGACCATCCGGGGAACGCAGCGGCAGCGGCCGACACCGCCGCCTTTGCGTCCTCCACACCGGACGCAGGGGCCCGGCTCGCCACCTTGCCCGTATAGGGATCGATACGATCATACGTGCGGCCGGATTTCGCCGAGACGAACTTGCCGCCAATAAGTTGTTGAAGCTCGAACATGAGTTTTTCCTTTGATCTAACAGCCGAGCACCTCGCGGTGATGGCGACTTCGAGACCACGCCGAGCGTACTAAGCACGTCGGAAATCCCCAGAGCAACACCGTATTACGGCTGGCTGCGAGAGACGATCCAATTGCTCTGGAGCAGATTGGCGTAACGGCTAGCCCTCTACCCTCGCCGCCCTTGTCCGCTTCGTGCCCGACCGTGGCGACAAGCGTGGCGAAGAAGGGGTTGGCGATGTCGGGCACAACGAGACCAACTGTATCCGATCGGCCACGACTTAGACGGCGGGCATGCGGGTTCGGCTTCGACTACCTTACCACGAAATTGTTTTCCCATCATAAGTGTAGTGCGTGCCGCTATGGCCAGAGTTGGCGGCTCCTATAAATGATTGGGCTCCTGCCGCGCTTTCGGTCGGGTCGCCTTTCCCGTCGTTTTCGACATGCGTGTCGGGCGACAGCAGCAAGCACACGCAGCCCCACGCCCCCCATTCGACGGCGAGGTTGCGCCACATCTGGTTCAGCGCCGCCTTCGATGCACGATAGGCAAAGCCGCGCGCGCCGTCGTAATCGCCGATCGACGCAGCATGGCTTGACACGGCCGCGAGTATCTTACGCTCTCCGCTTCTGAGATTGGGTTCCAGCAGGCTTGCCAGGTGAAGCGGCGCAAACGTGTTCGCGAGCATGATCTGCCTCCAATGTTCAGCATTGATCGCCTCCGGTGGGCGGTCGTCCGTGCAGGGGGTGCCTTCGTCGATGAGAACGACATCGATAGCGCGTCCGCCGAGCCATCCCGCTAGCTTTTCGGCCGAACTCTCATCCAGAGGGTCATAGTGCGTACTTTCGACCATATCGCCAAACCTCTCCTTGAGACGCGGGTCGATTGCAGCATTACTGGCGGCGATGACCTGCCAGCCGAGCGTTGCATATCGGCCGGCGAGCGCCAGAGGAAACGCGCGATCCGCCCCGGTGATCAGTACAGTTGGCATTGCTTCGATATCCTATTTCTACCAGGGCACGACAGTGCCGTCATAACCGATGATCCGGCCGGAATCCTCGATCGTCAGCCCTTCGACGACCTTCTTCATGCCGGCGACGCTTGTCTCCACGGCGATCCCGTTGAAGTTCGTCATGCGGGTTGCGACCAGGCCGGGGCGCAACAAGGTGCAGGTGATGCCGTCCTCCTTCCACTCCTTCGCCAGCGCCGACCAGACGGCGTTAAGGCCGGTCTTCGACGCGCGATAGGTATATTGGGTTCCCCAGTCGTTGGCGCCGATCGAGCTCATCAGGCTGGACATGGCAGCGGCGATCTTGAGCGTTCCCGCCAGAAGATTGGGTTTGACCGCGGCGGCCAGTGCCAGCGGCCCGAAGGTGTTGGTTTCAACGACCTGCAGGAAATCGGCCTGCGAGATCTGCGCCGGTTTCGCCGCCAGATTGACCGCGATGCCGGCATTGGCGATCAGGACGTCGATCGGCCTGCCGCCGAGCGTGTCACGCAGCGCGTCGATCGATGCCGGTTGCGTCACATCGAGCGCAAGCACCTCGGCCCGAGGGAGTTGCGAGAGCTCGGTGGCCTTGGAAGGGTCTCTCGCGGTGCCGACCACCGTCCAGCCATCCAGGGCGAATTGACGGGCAAGCTCAAAGCCGATCCCGCGGTTGGCGCCTGAAATAAGGATTGTTGACATTCTGATTCACTCTGTGCGATTGGAATATCAACGGTATACCAATTTCAACATCGCGCAACTCCCTTGAGCGATTTTTCATTCCCGGCAACATCAGGCGATGCGTTCTCTCTGAAACGAGGCGTTTCACCAGCGACTTAACGGACAAGCTCATGCCTCTCATCAACGCCACCAGCAAAGGCGTCTACGTCATCGCCGTCACTCCGTTCGAGGAGGATGGCACCATCGATACCGCCAGCGTCGACCGCGTCACGGACTTCTATTTCGAAGCGGGTGCCGACGGACTGACCATCCTGGGCATGATGGGCGAAGCGCCGAAGCTGACTCATGCCGAAGCATTGGACGTGACGAAGCAGACGCTCGCGCGCGCAACCGGCAGGCCTGTCGTCGTCGGCGTCTCAGCTCCGGGATTGGCGGCGATCAGCGAGTTGAGCAAGGCAGTAATGGACCTCGGCGCAGCTGGCGTCATGGTGGCGCCGCCGGGCAACCTGAAGACCAACGAGCAGATCATCGGCTACTATCAACAGGTGGTCGAGGCGCTGGGAGCTGATGTTCCCGTCGTGCTGCAGGACTTTCCGCTTTCCACCGGTGTATCGATCAGCAATGACACGCTTGGCCGCATCATCGAGACCTGCCCGAGCATCGTCATGGTCAAGCATGAGGACTGGCCCGGGCTTGCGAAGATCAGCGCCCTGCGCGATGCCGAGGCAAAGGGCCGCCGACGTGTCTCCATTCTCTGCGGCAACGGCGGCATTTTCCTGCCCGAGGAAATGGCGCGCGGCGCCGACGGCGCCATGACCGGCTTCGGCTATCTCGAGATGATGGTCGAGGTCTGCGCGCTGGCAGCCAATGGCGACCTGGATCGGGCCCAGGATATATTCGACGCCTACCTTCCTCTGGTTCGTTACGAGCAGCAGCCGGGCATCGGCCTAGGCGTGCGCAAATACGTGCTCGCGCGGCGCGGTGCGATTCGCAGCGCGGCACAGCGGCGGCCCGGCGCTCCTCTGCCCGCGACGGCTATCGCCGAGATCGAACGCCTCATTGTCAGGCAGGAACGGCGCCTGGCCGAGCTCAGCCGCTAAATCGGCGGCGCTCAGCCACGCCGGCGACCGAGGATGAAATCGATGATGGCGTTGCGGACATTGTCGAGATGCTCGCCCATCAGCCGCCTCGACAACTCCGGATCATTGCCGGCAACGGCGTCGATCAGCGCCATATGCTCGCTGCCGCCGGGCTGTAGACGGTGCGGCATCCGCGCCGTGTTGAAGATATGGGTGCGCCGTCTGAGGTCGCGGATCGCGGCGGCGACCATCGGGTTGCCCGCCGCTTCCGCGATCGTGCCGTGCACGAGATCGTCCACAGACCAGTGGTCGGCCGGCGCGATCTTGGGAAGCTGCAGCAGCCATCTGATCGCCTCACGCACCTTTTCCGCATCTTCGCCGACCAACTGACCGGTGGCGCGCGCGGCCGCCTCGACTTCGAGAATGCGACGCATATCCAATAAGTTCATGTAGGTCTCGATGCTAACATCGGCGACCATGAGCATTCTGCCTTGGCTGCGCATGGCAAGTGATTCCGCTTCGAGCCGGCCCAGCGCCTCGCGAACCGGCGTACGCGAGATCGACAGCAGCTCAGCGAGCCGCCGCTCCTGCAGCACCGCGCCAGCCTGAAGACGCCCGGACAGGATGAGATCCAGGATTTGCCCATAGGCGAACTCGCTCAAGCTGGGCTCGCCGCCAGGCGAAAGCGGCATCTTCCGCTCATCAGGCTGAATATTGACAGATGTCATTCCGTGACCTCTCATTTGGTGGACCGCCGATATACCAATAGATCAAGCCACACAACGAAATTCCTTCGCGATCACCGGCACAGCCCTTGAGAAGCAGTATTGACGACTGTGTCCCGATGGTATTCCAATGGAGCACCATTGTCGACGAAGGAGATATCGATGTCGGTTAAGCCTTGGAGAGCAACGTGCATCCAGATGGACAGCAGGATTGCCAGCAACACGAAAACCCGCGCGGAAGCGTGGCAAATCATCGAAAAGAATCTCGACGAAGCGATCCGCCTGATCGAAGCGGCCTGTAGCAGCGCCGAGCCTCCGAAGCTCGTCGTGCTGCCGGAATTCGTGTTTCAGGGGCCGCCGCGGGCGACGCCAGTCAGTGAGTGGATCGAGCGCGCATGCACGACGATCCCCGGGCCGATCACCGATCGCCTTGCCGAGGTCGCCCGCAAGCATGACATCTATATCGCCGGCAATCATTTCGAAGTCGATCCGCGTTGGCCGGACCGCTATTTCAACTCCTCCTTCCTGCTGGACCCGAAGGGCGAGATTATCCTGCGCTATCGGCGCATCAACACGGCAAGCTGGACGTCGCCGCACGATATTCTCAGCCAGTATCGCGAGGCTTACGGCGAAGAGGGCATCTTCCCCGTGGTTGATACGGAACTCGGGCGACTGGCGATCTTCCCCTGCGGCGAAGTCGCCGTGCCGGAGCTCTCGCGGGTCTTCATGTTGCGAGGCGCCGAAGTCCTGTTGCATCCCTCGAACGAACCCGCCAATGCGCGGGCCGACGCCGCCAAGATTTGCCGGGCGGCTGAGAATATGTGCTACCTCATCAGCACCAACGTTTCCGGACAGATTGGCTTTTCGGATGCCGAGCGAGGCGGCCATTCGCAGATCGTCGATTTCAACGGCAATTATGCCGCCTTCGAGCGATCGGACGCCGAGAGCCTCTCTGCCACCGCCATCATCGACATCTCGGCTCTGCAGGCAGCGCGGCGCGACACCAACATGGGCAATGCCCTACTTCGCACACGCTGGGAAATGTACCGCGACTACTTCGCAAACGCGCAGGTTTATCCCGCCGACGCTCTGGACGAGAAGGCTTTCGAAACCTATGCCGAACTGTCGCCGGTGCAGGAAAAAGCACTGTCGAACCTGACCTCGGCACGGATCATAAGAGAGATCGACGCCTAGCCGTTGCCGCGGCAGGTGCGGCGGCCTTGCCGGACGCACCTGCCGCACGCGTGGCAGAAATATCAATTTTTACAAGGCAATCGCCGCCGTCAGCCGCCTCGCGGCTCTGCGCTTCACTTTGATGAACGACCGGACGCAAATTCATCAGTTGCGTTCCTTTTGACGTTGCCTTGCCCAGAAAATCACCACAAAGTGCCGCTGCTCAATATTGCAACACAACCACGTTGACACTCGATATTCCTTTGGCATACCATCTGAATGCCAACATAAAAAACGGGGATCAAAATGAGGAAGAAAATGAAGTGTCTGGCAGCGCCTCTTATGGGAATGACGCTGCTCTGCGCCTCCTTCGCTGGACAGGCTTCGTCCGCCGAAAGCGAAAAGGTGCACGTACGCCTTGCCTGGGTCGCTGGCGGCGTTGATGCGCCGATGTTCGTGGCCGCCGCCAAGGGTTATTTCAGCGAAAAGGGCCTGGACGTCGACATCGTCGATGGCAATGGCAGCACCGGCACCATACAGGCAGTCGGCAGCGGCGACTTCGAAATCGGCATCGCCGGTCTCGGCGCTCTGGCGCAGGCCCAGCAGGGCTCCGGCGCCGATACGATAATCGCGGTGGCCGGCCTGCTGCAAAAAGATCCGACATCGATCATCAGTCTCAAGGGTTCCGGAATCACCAACCCGAAGGACATCGAAGGCAAGCGCCTCGGCACCGATGCCGGCAACTTCGAGGACGGGATGATCAAGGCGTTTGCCGAGGCGAACGGCGTCGATATGAACAAGATCAAGGTGATCATGATCAATGGCGGCGGCGACAGAGTCGCACTCCTGAAGGGCGACGTCGACTTCATCAATGGCTGGGCCAACCCCGATGGAGACAAGGTCGCCGAGAGATCGGCGATCGAGCCGCCGATGCTGTTTGCCGACTACGGCGTGAACATCCTCGGCTCCAGCGTGATCGTCCGCAAGGACTATCTGGCAAAGCACGGTGACACCGTACGCAACTTCCTGGCCGCCCTGCAAAAGGGCAAGGCCGATGCCGCTGCCGATCCCGATGGCGCCCTGAAGATCCTGATGGATGCCCGCCCCGACTCCAGCGAAGAGGGCATCAAGGCCGAGATCAAGAATATGCCGAAGTACGAGCACACCAAGGCCTCGGAAGGCAAGCCCTACGGCTGGATCGCCGAGCAGGACGTCACCCAGACGATCTCCCTGCTGGAGAAATACAGCGGCATGGCGCCCGGCCTGACGCCCGCCAAGATTTATGACGGGTCCTACCTGCCGGCCAACTGACATGCCCGGGCGGCGCCAGCCGCCGCCCTCGTCTAATCCTGATGCCTTGATGGCACGGAATTTCACATGGATCTCGGACTAGACAACAAGCATGCATTGGTGCTTGGCGCCAGCCAGGGGCTGGGCCTTGCCGTTGCAAAGGCCCTCTTGGCGGAAGGGGCGACGGTTACCCTGAGCGGTCGTTCGCTTGAACGGTTGGAAGCGGCGCGTCAGAGCATTCCAGACGATCTGCAGCGCAATTGCCACCTTGCCGTCGCCGACCTTTCGGACCCGGATGCCGCTCGCAGGATCAGTGAGGCGGCGCAGGCAAACGGCGCGGTCGACATTCTCGTCAACAATACCGGCGGCCCGCCTCCGGGAGCGCCCTCCGCCGTCGACATCGATGTCGTCTCGAGCCAGTTCGACTCCATGGTCCGCCCGGTGCTGTCGTTGACGCTCGATCTCGTCGCCTCCATGCGTGCGCGGCAATGGGGCAGGATCATCACCATTGCCTCGAGCGGCGTCGTTCAACCCATTCCGCACCTGCCGATCTCCAATGCGCTTCGCTCGACACTCGTCGGCTTCATGAAAACGCTCGCCGGCGAAGTGGCCAAGGATGGCGTGACCGTGAACATGCTGCTGCCCGGACGTATCGCCACAGCGAGAACCAAGTCGCTCGACGCAGCGCAAGCCGCGCGCAGCGGACGGCCGGTCGAGGAAATCAGCGCGGAATCCGCCGCGACCATCCCGGCCGGACGCTACGGCACTGTCGAGGAATTCGGCGCCGTCGCCGCATTCCTTGCCGGCATGCCGGCCAGCTACGTCACCGGCAGCATGCTCCGGGTGGACGGCGGCACCATTCGTTCGATCTGAACGGGCACGCGTGCCTGTCCAAATTTTCTCGGCCCGCGGGCCTTACAGGAGATGGGGTTAGACCCAGATGCAGAGATGAACGCTATTCCAGCACAACACGGCATTCCCAAGACAACGTCCAAGCATGTTGCCATTTCCGCCGTTTCGAAGACCTTCGAGACGCGGAAGGGCACCGTGCACGCTCTTCAGGATGTGACCCTCTCGATCGCCAAGGGCGAGTTCGTCTCGGTGCTTGGACCGAGCGGCTGCGGCAAGAGCACGCTGATGATGCTTCTTGCCGGCCTGACCTCGGTATCGCTCGGCCGCATCATGGTCGGCGACAAGCATATCGACGGCCCGAACGCCGATGCCGGCGTCGTCTTCCAGCAGGACGTGCTACTCGAATGGCGCACGGCATTGCAGAACGTTCTCCTGCAGGCCGAAATCCGCAAGGCCGACATGGCGCAGGCCACAGAGCGGGCGAAGCAACTGCTCAAGATGGTGTCGCTGCAGGATTTCGAGGATGCCTATCCGAGGGAGCTTTCCGGCGGCATGCGTCAGCGCGTCTCTATCTGTCGCGCGCTGCTGCATCGCCCGCCTCTGCTTCTGATGGATGAGCCGTTCGGGGCGCTCGATGCCATGACCCGCGACCAGCTGCAGATCGATCTCCTGCGCCTGTGCGCCGACAACGAGATGACGGTCTTCTTCATCACCCACTCGATCCAGGAAGCCATCTTCCTCAGCGACCGTGTCGTCGTCATGTCGCCGCGCCCGGGCCGCATCGAGAGGATCATCGACATCGACCTGCCGCGACCGCGGCGACTTGCCATGCGCGAAGATCCGAAGTTCACCGCCTATACGCGGGAATTGACTTCGATCTTCAAGGGCCTTGGCGTTTTCCGTGAGGAGTATTGATCATGGCACAGCTTGCCGACACACATACCGAATACAGGCCGAACTTTGTTTCGCGCGCGCTTGCGAGCGTACCGCCGGCCTTCTGGGCGCTGGCCACCCTTCTCGTCCTCTGGGAACTCGCCGTCCGCATCGCCGAGGTTCCCGCCTTCGTCCTGCCGCCGCCGTCAGCGATTTTCGAAGAGATCGTCAGCTACGGCCACCGCCTGGCGCCGAACGCGCTGGTGACGATGAGCGAAGTGCTCCTCGGCTTCCTCTGTTCCGTCGCCGTCGGTGTGCCGCTTGCCGTCATGATCGTCTATTCCAGGTTCATGGAGAAGGCGATCTACCCGCTGATCGTTGCCAGCCAGACCATTCCGAAGGTCGCCATCGCGCCGCTGATGCTGACCTGGTTCGGCTATGGCATGGCGCCGAAGATCGTCATCGTCGTCATGCTCTCGTTCTTCCCGATCGTCATCAACTCTGTAATGGGCCTGAAGTCGGCATCGCGGGAGATGATCTATCTCTCGCGCTCGATGGGCGCCAGCGGCTGGCAGACCTTCTGGAAGTTCCGGCTTCCGCAAGCCCTGCCGAGCATCTTCGCCGGCCTGAAGCTGGCAACGGCGCTCTCGGTTATCGGTGCGATCGTTGCTGAGTTCATCGGCGCGGACAAGGGGCTCGGCTATCTGATCTTGATTGCCGGCGGCAATTTCGACATCGCCCGGCAATTTGCGGCGGTGGTGATCATCTCGCTGATCGGCGTTCTGTTCTTTGCCGCTCTGGAACGGATCGAGAGGATCGCCATCCCCTGGAAGAGAAGCGCGGAGGCCGACGACCGGCACTGACGCCGCACACCTTCGACAAAGACGATGCCGCCTGCGAGGGCGGCATTTCTATGGGCGGAAAAGCCCCATGCGCGCGCGATGCGCCCGAACGAAGAAAGCCCGGCGACGAACCGGGCTTTTCTTTGAACATGTGTTACTTGATCAGATATCGAGGACGAGCCGATCGCTTTTGGCGCCGGAGCAACAAATCATAATCAGCTTGTTGCTGTCCTTTTCGCGCGAGGAGAGCACATTGTCCTTGTGGTCGCATTCGCCTTCCAGAACGACCGTTTCGCAGGTGCCGCAGACACCCTCGCCGCAGGAGTGAGCAACGGCAACGCCGTTATCCATAAGCACCTGCATGATCGACTGGCCGGCGGGAATGAAGAATTCCAGGCCCCGGCGCTTGAGCACGACGGTAAAGTCCTGCGTCGGCTTGGCATTGGTGCCGGCGAAGTGCTCGACATGGACATTGTCTTCCGGGCGCCAGCCGGCTGAAGCCTTGAAGGTATCGATCATCTTGCTGGGGCCACAGCAATAGACATGGGCGCCCTTGGGAATGCCGACGGCGAGCTTGAGCAAAGGCATGACCTTGCCGGCTTCATCGTCGAAATGGACATGCACACGGCCGGGCGCCTTGGCCTCGAGCGCTTCTAGCTCTTCGAGGAAGGCCGCGCTCTGACGATTGCGTACGGCGTAAAACAGCTTCCAGGCGCGACCAAGGGCTTCCAGATGCCGGATCATCGAAAGGATAGGCGTGATGCCGATGCCGCCAGCGAAAAAGGCGCTCTGTTCGGCGTCTTCGACCAGGGCAAAGGTGTTGTGCGGCGGATCGATGGTCAGCACATCGCCGATGGCGAGGGCTTCGACGACATAGGCAGAGCCGCCCCGGCTGGCAGCATCGCGGTTGACAGCGATGGTATAGCGGTCGGTCGTGTCGGGACCATTGGTCAGCGAATAGGAGCGGCTGAGATCGCCGGGCAGCTTGATATTGATATGGGAGCCAGCTGTGAAGGCCGGTAGCGGCAAACCATCGGCGGAGACGAGCTCAACGGCGCGGATGGTGTTTGCCGCCATATGAATGGCGTGGACACGCACGGTCAAAGGCTTGGCATCGGCCGGAACATGATGGTGAGCGCTGGACATGGCCGCTCCCCCGCAATCTGGAATCTGGGTCGAAAGATCCGGCGCGATTGCGCCGGATCCACGGGTAAGACCTTCGCTCATTCAGCAGCCGCCATCTTGGGCTTGTAGCCCTTGACGTCGGCCATCTTCTCTTCATAGCCGTCGAGCCAATCGGTGCCATAGGGCACAACGATGTCGCCGCCGCGGGCATCCTTGGCATATTCGGGATGATCGACGAAGTCGGGCAGCTTGCCGGTGGCAGCATACTCCTTGGCGGCATCGAGCATGACGCGTCGGGTGAGAATGACCATGCGGTCGGAGGCAGCAAGGTGCTCCATCTCGCGGTCGACGATGGCGCCCATGGATTCCTGGATCATCTGGTCCTGCAAGGGCACGCCGACGACGCCGGTATAGCTATCGCCATTGCGCTGCCATTCGCGATCGATGCCATAATCGTTGGAGCGATCCTTGACCGGGCGCCAGCGGCCCTTCCAATCGGTGGTTGTGGGCAGGTATTCGAGCGGGCGAGCGAGACCGCCGACAGGCGTGCCGTCCTTGTACTTGAAGGGCTTCTTGCCGCCACCTGAGGCGCGACGCAGATCGATGTTGAAGATCATGGTCGATTCGTCGTCGATCGGCACCCAGGCATTGGCTGTCACCGCCGAGTCCAGCTCACCGCCCGGGTAGGTCACCCATATCGGGAAGAGGTAGGAGGCGAAGCGATGATGCTCGGTGCCTTCATAGGCATTGCGCTGGGCCGAATACATGGTGCCGTATTTGGTCACGGTCACGTTGATCTTGGGCGCCTTTTCGGTGACGGTGAACACTTCCGGATCGGAGAGATCGAGCTTTTCGCCGTCGATGCCGCCCACATGCAGGAAGCCGAGGTGCGAAGTGTCGATATCGCCTTCCAGCGCCTGCATGTAATTGCAGTCGCGATGGGTCAGCGCGATATTGCGGTCATCGCCATCGCCCATGATGGCTTCGATCTCCGGCAGTTCCGGCGGATTGGCCTGCTGCTCGCCCATATAGGCAAAGACGAGACCGCCGGATTCCTTGACACGGTAGGCGATCGCGGGCGTGCCGGCCGGATATTTCGACTTGTCCTCAAGGTTCGGCTGATCAAGACATTTTCCGGTGACGTCGAATTTCCAGCCGTGATAGGCGCAGCGGATTCCGCCCATCTCGTTGCGGCCGAAGAACAGCGACGCACAGCGGTGCGGGCAGCGATGGTCGAACACCCCTACCCGGCCCTCGCTGTCGCGGAAGGCGACGAGCTTCTCGCCCAGGATCATCAGGCGCACGGGATCGCCATCGGCCTTCAATTCCGACGACATGCAGACCGGCAGCCAGAACTGACGAAAGAAGTTGCCCATAAGCGTGCCCTTGCCAACGCGGCTGAGCTGTTGATTTTCTTCTGCGGTGATCATTCCGTGTCTCCTAGTCTTATCGTTCGGAAAGGGGTTCGAGAACGCGCGCGCGCTCCAGGTTTGTGCGTGAGATATCAACGGCCGCCTTGGTCTCGGCGGCATCCGCCATCGGCGCGTCGAGGAAATGATCCGGCGGATAGAAGGCGGCCTGCTGATAATATGGGCGGTACATTTCGAAGCGGGCGCGCAGCAACGGGTTGTGGGTGCCGGTATCGGTGCGACGATCGCTGCGGAGCTTCTCGATGTCGATGATGCCTGAAACGCCGATGCCTTCCTCGGCGCTCTCCTCGAAGGCGATGGTATCGCCGAAATGATCGAGGATGTGGGAGCGTCCGCCGACGATGGAATTGTCAGGTGAAAAGCCGATCGGGCCGGCGACGTTGGCGCTGATCAGGTAGCACATGTTTTCCGCCGCACGCGCGACCTTGGCCGCCTCCTGCCCGGTGGTGAACTTGGAGTTGGTCGGGTGCAGGATCACCTCGGCACCCTGCATCATGTAACAGCGCGCGACCTCCGGAACATTGATCTCGCCGCATGGAATCAGCGCAAGGCGGCCGAGTTCGGTGTCGGCGATCGGGAAGACCTGGTCCTCAGGCGTCGCGTCTAGATAATTGGACATGAAGTCGTGGACGGATGGAAAGGCCGCCGTATTGACGCGCCGGTAGTTGACGACGATCTCGCCATCACGGCCGATCAGGAAGGACGAATTGAAGTAGCGGCCGGGCCATTCGCCAGGTGCCTCGAACATGTTGCCGGCGATGAAGATCCCTTCCCGCTTGGCAAGCGCCTGCAACGGCTCGGTCAGCGGACCGGGAATGGTCGAACAGGCCCTCTCGATCCACGGACCGACGGCCATGGAGAGCGGCGGCCCCTGCAGGGCGAACTCGGGAAAAACCACGAGATCAGGCTTCTCGTTCGATGCGCAGGCCTGTTGGATCAGGCCGAGCAAACGATCCAGATTGCGCTTGATCACCGCGCGAGCAGCTTCGTTGTCCGGCGCCTGCGTCGCTCGTTCGCTGCGCATCTGGATACTCGTCGCGCGCCAGGGTTTGACTGCCATTATCATTCTCCTCAGCTTGGCGGACAACTTGCACGCCATTGGTATACCATTGTTTAGCGCGGCTTTTTGGATTTGCCAAGTACCGTTTTGCAAGGGATTTTGTGATGGCGAGATATCGCGGTGGAAAAATAGCGGGTATGGAATACCAAGATTATTCCCGCCGTCTTCCAGTGGAGCACAAGCTAGGCTAGGGAGTAGCAGGATTTTGATCGGGGGATAGCATGACCGAAGCTGACCATGACCAGTTTGCCACTGCGCTTTCGGCGGAACGTGCAAACCTGACGGAACAGGTCTACGACCAGTTGATCGAGATATTGATCAAGGGCGAGTTGCGGCCAGGGGACGTCATCGTTGAACGGCGCATGGCGGACCGGCTGAATGCATCGCGCACGCCGATCCGTGAGGCGCTTGGCAGGCTTGAGGCTGAGGGGCTCGTCTACAAGCAGCCGGGCCGCGGCGTGACTGTCAGCCCGTTTTCCACCGAGGCTTTCGTCGAGCTGCTGCACGTGCGGCAGTTGCTGGAATCGGATGCCGCAAGGCTTGCCGCCGGCCGCATCCCCCCGGCGCGTGTGGAGGAGATCCGCGCGGCGCTACAGGAACTCGGCCAAAAATCCGCCCCCACGTTGAGCGAGATATGGGACGTCGATGACATGCTGCACGGCGAGATCGCCGATGCGGCGGGGAACGCACTGCTGGCGGGCATGATCCGGGATTTGCGCCGCCGCACGCACGTCTTCAACGCCTATCGCAACCCGTCGAAATACAAGTTCGGCGCGGATGAGAACGAAGCACTGCTCGACGCGATTTCCAGCGGTGACCAGGAAAAGGCGCGCAGCGCGATGGCCAACCACATCGAAAGCGTGAAGCTGGCCATTATCGATCGGCTGGCCGGGGCCACGCGGTAAAGCTGCAAACGCCCTCAGTGCTGGCGCGGGACATCGCGACCGTGTCCAGCCGCCTCGGCAACGGCAACACCGTCCCAGACCTTTCGGCCGCGCACGAACGTCGCCGAAGGCCGGACTGAGAATGTCATCCCGTCATAGGCGCTCCAGCCCGGTCCATCGGGATTCGCCGTCGCATCATAGATAAATTGTTCCGGCGACAGGACGGCGATGTCGGCATCGAAACCGGGCGCGATGCGTCCCTTTCGTGAGAGACCGAAGAACCGCGCTGGGCGATCCGAGAGGTATTCGGCGGTCAGCATCGCGGCCTGAACATCGTCCTTGCGTTCTGCCGCAGCGGTGAAGAACGCGGGCACCATGGCCTCGAGGCCTGGCATGCCGGCTGCAACGTCGAAGATCGATGCGCTAGTCTTTCGTTCGAGCGGCCACGCGCTGTGATCGGACGAGACGAAGCTGCACAATCCCTCTTCCAGCACGTGCCAGAGCGCGTCCGTCTGCCCTGGCCGGATCGGTGGATTGACCTTCAGCAGCCCCTTGAGGCGCGGCATGTCGGTCTCGGCATCGAAGAGTAGATAGTGAACGCACATCTCGGCAGTCGCCGTAACGCCTCGTTCGCGATAGGCGCGGGCCATCTCGAAACCCTCGGGGACCGAGATATGCACGATATGAGCATGGGCTTTGGTCGACGCCGCGACTTCGAAGAAGGTGCTTGTCGCCGCCGGTTCCGCAACGGGCGGTCGGCTTTGGCTGTGATACTCCGCCCCGGTCTTGCCCGCATCCTTCAGGGCTTTCGTGGCGTGCGCGACGATCTCCTGGTCCTCGTTGTGCAGGCCAAGCGGCAGGCCGGTGCCCTCCAATGCCTGAAGCAGTACCAGCGTGGCGGAATTATCGATCCTCGGGAAACGATCGGGATGTGCCTCGAAGGACGAAATCTTGAAGGCGCAGACACCCTGATCTATCAGGGCCTGGATATCCGACAGGTCGGGCTTCGGCGGGATCGTCCCGTAGAGCGCGACATCACAAACGGCATGTTCGGTGATCGCGGCGATTTTTTCCCGCAGCACGGAAACCTTCGTCACCGGTATCGGGTGGTCGTAAGGCATGTCGACGATGGTGGTGACGCCGCCGATGACTGCCGCCTTCGTCGTCGGCGCGATGCCGGCGAAACCGATCTGGCTTCCGGCATGGGTCTGCCCATCGACTGCACCGGGGAGAAGCCAGGCAGAACCGAAATCCTGTATTTCCGTCGCCGCCGGCGCTCCGCCGGTTCCCACCGCGAGGATCGTTCCGTCGGCGATCGCGATCCAGCCATCATCGACAACACCGGTCGCAGTGACCACTCGTCCCTTTAAAACTCGCTCGATCATTTGCCTGTTTCCTATTCTCGCGATGCGCACAATTTTTGGCGTGCAAATGGTATTTCTTTGGTGTACCAATTCCAAAATGACTTTGAAAGAGCTTTTCAGCATTGAAGGATGAGCGAGATTGAAAATGATTTATGACCTGACGATTTTGTCGCTGCTGCCCAATACGCTCGGCGCCGTCATGCCTGTATTGCCGGAGACATACGCGAAGTTCTCATCCACGGGCACGCCGCTCGGCGCCTTCGCGTGCGAGTTCGGCAATTTAAACCGCTTCGCTTTCCTGACTGCCTATGAGACGATCGAAGCGTTGACTGCCGAGCGCGCCAGATTGATGACAACAACCGATCCCTATGGCATCGCCGCGTCTCTGGCGGGTGTGACGAGCACCGCCTTCGAGCCGCTTTCCTTCGCCAAACCGATCACGCCCGGCAGTTATGGGCCGTTCTACGAATTCCGCACCTACACTCTGGCGCCGAACGGCCTTGCAGAGACGGAAGAAGCCTGGGCGAAGATCATTGAACGCAGGCACGCGATGTCGCCGCTCTTGACCAATATGGCGTCGATCGAGGAAGGCCCGCAAAAGATGGTGCACATCTGGCCCTACCAGACGATCGAAGCGCGCATGACGGCACGGGCGCAGGCCAGCAAGGAAGGCATCTGGCCACCGCCGGGCGGTTCGGCCAAGCTGACCAACCTGCAGTCGGAACTCTTCGTGGCCACCTCGTTCTCGGATCTGAAATAAGATGAGCATCGAAGACCGCCTCGGCGCGCTCGGCATAACGCTTCCGCCGCCACCCGCTCCCATCGCGCGGTTTCTTCCCTCGGTCCAGGCCGGCGGGTTGCTCTTCCTCTCCGGTCTCGCCCCACTCGACGAGGCGGGCAAACCCTACACGGGCGTCGTCGGTTTAGATTACACGGCCGAGCAGGCGCAGGGCTTCGCCAGGCTTGTCGGCATCAATCTGCTATCGGTTGCCAAATCCCGCTTGGGCAACCTTGATAAGATCGTTCGGGTCGTGAAGGTGCTGGGCATGGTAAACGCCATCCCAGGCTTCACGCGCCACCCCTTCGTCATCGACGGCTGCTCTGATCTGTTTTTCGAGGTTTTCGGCGAACACGGCATGCATGCCCGCACTGCAATGGGAGCCGGGTCGCTCCCGAACAACATCCCGGTAGAGATCGAAGCCGTGTTAGAGGTCACACCCGACTGACCACAGTCGACCACCCGGAGCGCCAAAGATAGCTATGCGTTAAATGAGAGTTTGGCCCGATGCCTGCCGTCGCCTTCATGGTGATGATACTCATCGCTGTCCTGGCAATCCCGACATCTCTGCTCCACAACCGCGACACCACATGCGGTACCGAAGTGCGCCTGATATTGTCTGAGGCGCCGCGCGCGTCGCCATCGACTGGACGCTTCCACAGATCTGCGGCCGCCTCATTGCCCGAAACCACGCTTTGCGAAGCTCAGCCGATGCCTCGGCGCCGCCTGACTTGGCGCGAGTGTGTCGGCTCTTTCCGGTCAGCGGAAGCCGCTGCCTCTGATCGAGCGTGGAAACCTTGTGGCAATTGAGCGACACAAGCGCGGATTGCACAAACAGCGATCGCGATATCTTGACTCTTTTTGTAATGTTTTTACTGATGCGCCCGAAGACATCATATCTTTCGGCAGTCAACGTGCTGTCCCAAATCTTTATCTTGCGCCAGCCGTTTTGCCGGCGCTTCTGCTCGCCGGGAAGGGTCGCGCAATGTCATTTTCTTTCGAACACAATCGCACGAACCGCGGCCTCCTAAGCTCTACGATGCTCGTCGGCATCGTCGCGGCGGTCGCGCTGAACGCGCACGCGACACTTGCTCAGGACGGGAACAGCACGGAGTTGCAGAAGATCACCGTCGCCGGCAACGGTTCGGATCCTCAGTCCATTAGGGAAGACAACGCGACGGTCGTGCCGAAGCGCACGATCTCTGCCACGAAGACGGACACACCGCTGGTTGAGACTCCCCGGTCCGTATCCGTCGTCACCCGCGAAGAAATGGACGAGCGCGCCGTTACCGACATGATCCAGGCGGCTCGATACGCCTCGGGCGTCACCACCGGCGCCTTTGGCTATGACCCGCGATTCGACCAGATTTACATCCGAGGCATCGAGACGACGACAACAGGCGACTTCCGCGACGGCCTGCGCCAGCCGATCATGAACTACGGCTCGTTCATGACCGAGGTCTATACGCTGGATCGCATCGAAGTCCTGAAGGGCCCGGTATCGGTCATGTACGGCGCGGCAAGCGCCGCCGGCATCGTCAATCGCATCTCCAAGCTGCCCCTTGGGGAAGAGCATCACGAGATCGAGCTGCAATACGGCACGATCGGCCGCAAGCAGGCTGCCTTTGACTTTGGCGGCGCGATCAACGACGAGATCGATTACCGCCTTGTCGGCTTGGCCCGCGCCGGCGAAGGAAGCTACGATATCGACGACGATCGATATCTCCTGCAGCCATCCGCCACCTGGAAGCCAAGCGACGATACGACCTTCACCGTCTATGGCCTGGCGCAGAAGACCGAAACCGGCGCAAGCGCCTGGAGCTACCTTCAGGGTGACGACGTCTTCCTCTACACCGACCCGGACTTCAACAGCCAGAAGGTGGAGCAATATCAGCTCGGCTATCAGCTGGAGCACAATTTCGACAACGGCCTGACCTTCCGCCAGAACGCTCGCGCAGGCGATGTCGACCTCAAGGCACACTACACCAACCGCATTCTTGTCAACGGCGACGGCAGCTGGCCCACATACGCGGTGACGGAGGATATGCGCAGCTACCAGATCGACAACCAGCTTGAAAGCAAGTTCGACACCGGCGGCGTCTCTCACACCCTGCTGGGCGGCCTCGACTACACATGGGTTTCGTCCGACTTCGCCATGGGGACCGGGAGCGTCGCTGCCAATACGCCCGGCGGCAGCATCCCCATCCCCGCGCTCGACACCTTCAGCGGCAGCAGCCTGAACCAGACAGGCATCTACGCTCAGGACCAGATGGAACTTGGCAACTGGCGCGCGGTCGCCGGTCTGCGCTATGACTGGGCGCACCAGGAGGCGACCGACAAGGACGCAGGAACCACGACCGAGAAGGATGATGGCGTCCTCTCTGGCCAGGTGGGGCTGCTTTACCTGTTCGACAATGGCATCGCGCCTTATATCAACTACGGCACATCGTTCGTCCCGTCCACGGCACTTTCGGAAGACGGTTCGGTTCTGGACCCGACCAAGGGACGCCAGATTGAAGTCGGCGTGAAATACCAGCCCGAGGGCGAGAACTACTCCCTGAGCGGGGCCGTCTACCGCTTGGTGGAAACCGGCAAACCCCAATACGCATCGAGCTTCCTCTATTCCGAGAATTCCGGAGAAAACACTTACACCGGCTTTGAGCTCGAAGGACGAACCCAGTTCGACAACGGCATCAGCCTGATTGCCGCCTACACCTATGCCCATGCCGAGATCACCGGCAACAACGATCCGACCTTGATCGGCAACGTGCCATCGACGGTGCCCCGTCATGTGGCCTCCCTGTGGGTCAACTATCAGATGCAGGAAACGTCGGCCATACCGGGCCTCACCATCGGCGGCGGCATTCGGGCGATGAGCGATTCCTTCACCAGCGACGCGAACACGTCGAAGAACTCCGGCAGCGCCTATTTCGATGCGGTGATCTCCTATGACTTCGGCGCCCGCTCTCCCGATCTCAAGGGGTTGTCGCTTGCGGTCAGCGCCACCAACCTCGCCGATCGACGCGAACAGGTCTGCACCGATGGCTATTGCTACACCGGCCAGGGCCGCACGGTCATGGGTTCGCTGAAGTACAAGTGGTAACGAGCCTTGCGACACCTGCCGATCGACCGGGCCGACAAGCGGAATGAGCATGACTGAACAAGTATTCGCCTTGCCGGGAACGGTTCATTTCGACCTGGAGCCCATGGATGGTGGCGATCCCTACCGGATCTTCCTGTTCTTGCCGAAAGGGGAGCCGCCCGCGGATGGCTGGCCGCTCCTGGTGACGACCGACGGCAACGCGACCTTCCCCTTCGCGTTCGCCAGCATCGTGACGCAAGCACCCTATCCAACCGGGACCAACGTCGATTGGGGCGTGATTGCCGCGATCGGCTATCCCACCGACGAACCCTATGATGCATTCCGCCGGGCCTGGGACCTCGGCCCTCCACCGATCAAATCCTATCCG
Organism: Hyphomicrobiales bacterium; assembly: GCA_900472605.1. Classification (GTDB taxonomy): domain Bacteria; phylum Pseudomonadota; class Alphaproteobacteria; order Rhizobiales; family Rhizobiaceae; genus Rhizobium. The sequence continues at coordinate 210,264 of UCJD01000020.1, forward strand.
CCCTATGTCGAGGGAGGACCTCCGGTTCGCATCGGCGGCAGCGGGCAGCTCCTCGACTTCATCGAGCATCGGCTTTTGCCGCAGCTCGACGCGATGGCGCGCATCGACCCGACCCGCAGATCGCTTTTCGGGCACTCTTTCGGCGGGCTTTTCGCGCTCTACGCCCTCTTCGAGCGCCCATGGCTCTTCGCCAGGTGGATCGCCGCCAGTCCGACGATCTACTGGGAGCAGAGCGAAATCCTGAACAACGAGGCAGGCCGGCAACCGGTTTCCGGGCCCGAGGTCTTCCTGCATCTGTCGGCTGGCGAGTATGAGGGCGATGACCTTGCTCCTTTCCAGTACCGCAATGAGGATGCGGTATCCCGCAGCGAGAAAAGGAAGGTCGAACGCACCGTGTCACTGGCGCGCGAAATGGCGGATCGGCTCAACAAGCCCGAGACAGGCATCAAGACGCAATTCGAGCTTTTTTCGGGACAGACGCACATGTCCGTACTTGGACCTGCCATTAACCGCACCGTGGCCATCGCGTTTGAGCGCGGGTCGGCCGATGACAGCCAGCCGGCCAACCAATAGCCGACGTTCATACATAGAAGGAAATGCCGTGACCTCGCCTACGCCCGTGCAACAGATGCCCGAAGCGACGAATGCGTTTGAAGTCGGAAGGCTCGGGCTTTCGATCGACGGCAACACGATCCTGTCCGATGTCAGCCTTGATTTTCCGGCCGGGGAAGTGGTCGCCTTGGTGGGCCACAACGGATCAGGCAAATCCAGCCTTTTGAAGATCCTCGCCCGCCAGCTTTCCCCGACGTCCGGGACCGTCGCCTGTGGCGGCCGGGAACTGAAGCATTATGGCGACCGCGATTTTGCGCGAGCAGTCGCCTACATGCCGCAGGATCTGAGCACGGGCTCGGACATGACGATCCGTGAGCTTGTCGGTTGCGGGCGTTATCCGTGGCACGGCGCTCTTGGCCGTTTTTCCAAGAGCGACAAAGAAAAAGTCGATGCCGCGCTTGCGGCGACACATATCGAAATGTTTGCCGATCGGGTCGTGGGCACGCTCTCCGGCGGCGAGCGACAGCGCGCGTGGATCGCGATGCTTATCGCTCAAGATGCAAGTTGCCTGCTCCTCGACGAACCCACGGCGGCACTTGATGTCGCCCACCAGATCGAGGTCCTTTCGCTTGTCCGGCAGTTGGCGCACGAAGGCGGCCGGAGTGTCGTGATCGTTCTTCACGACGTCAACATGGCAGCGCGCTTCTGCGATCGGATCCATGCGCTGAACCACGGCCAGGTCGTTGCCAGCGGTACGCCGGCCACAATACTGGTTCCCGAGACGCTGCACGATATCTATGGGATCGACATGAACGTCATCTCCGCGCCCAATCTGAACCACCCCCTCGCCTATGTCTGCTAGGCCCGGTTCGATGTTCGTCTCGCGAAGAACAGTTCTGCAATATGCCGCGGCGATGGCTGTTGCCCCCACTCCGCTATTTGCCGAAACGGCCGGTCAAAGGATAGTCAGCCTGGACTATGGCTTGTCGTCCACTCTTCTTTCGCTCGGGCTTCCGCCCGTCGGCATTTCCGATCTCGCCGACTGGGGCCGTTGGGTGGTCGAGCCGGCAATGCCGGATACCGTCGTCGATATCGGCAGCGCGTTCGAGGTGAACCTCGAGATCTTGCTCCAGTTGAAACCCGACATCATCCTGACGACGCCTTATCTCGACGAGCTGGCCCCGAGGCTGAAGCCCTTTGGAAAGATTGTCCGACTGGAGATATTCACGCCCGACAGCGGACCTGTGCTGCAATCCGCGATCGCCGCAACACGCAAACTGTCGGTTGAAATAGCACGAGAGAGAGAGGCCGAGGCGTTTCTTTCGCGATCGGAGGCTTTCTTCGACCGTTGCCGCCAGCGGCTGGCGGGAAAAGACCTGCCGTCCATCGCGCTGGTGAACTTCATGGATGCTCGCCACCTTCGCATCTATTCGAGCCCTGGCCTGTTTCATAACGTCTTCGAGCGTATCGGCGTCCGGAACGCATGGACAAGACAATCAAATTTCTGGGGCTTCGAAACCATCGGCATCGAAGACCTCGCCAAAATCGAGGATCAGAACGCACGCCTAGTAGCGTTCGATCCCGTTCCGCCGGATGTCCTTCCGAAACTTTCCGAGAGCCCTCTCTGGAACAGGCTTCCATTCTCGCGGCCCGGCCATCTGTCCATCCTCCCCGCGGCCCTGATGTTCGGAATGGTCAACGAAGCCGTTCGATTTGCGGGGCTCTTGACTGACCTGCTGGAGCGCGAGGCATGACCATCTCTCGTCGAGAAATCTACGGGCCCGCGCTCGTCGTCGCCATGTTTCTTGTCGCCGGAGCCTGCGCATCCCTCGCGCTTGTCGCCCCGTCGCTGTCGGCTCCACCAGAAGCGAACTATGACACCGCCCGGCTGGTGCTCTATTATGCGACGCTCCCACGGCTGGCCACAGCGATGCTGGTGGGTGCAGCGCTTGCGCTGGCTGGCGCTCTGTTCCAGCAGGTTTTGCGCAATCCGCTTGCGGATCCGACGACGCTCGGCGTATCGGCCGGTGCAAATCTTGCCCTGGTGATTGCATCGCTCTTTCTCCCGGAATTGCTCGGAACCAGCCGCGATCTCGTGGCCCTAGCGGGAAGCGCTATCGCCGCGCTCATCGTTGTCGGGCTCGGCGCGCGGCGTGGGTTTTCGCCCTATTCTCTCGTGCTGTCGGGGCTGGTGCTTAGCCTGTGGTGCGGTGGCCTCTCCGCGATCCTGACCTATCTGAACCAGCGCTATCTCGCGAGCCTGTTCATCTGGGGAAGCGGCTCCTTGTCACAGCAGAGCTGGGCCATTCCCCTGTCCTTGCTCTGGAAAACAGCAGCGATTGCGGTTGCTTGCGCCTTGATCGTGCGACCGCTTTCGATCCTCGATCTCGGCGATAACAGCTCGTCGGCACTTGGTATCAGAGTGGGCCGGTTACGTTTCATTGCCATCGCCTGTGCCGTGGCCCTTGCCGCATTCGTCACGAGCGCCATCGGGGTCATCAGCTTTATTGGCTTGGTCGCGCCAACGCTTTCGCGGCTGTCGGGAGCGCGGCGCCCCGGCCAACTTATCTTTTGGTCTCCGCTGATAGGAGCGAGCCTCCTGTTCTGCGCCGACGCCGTGCTGCAATTGGTCGCCGGCGGACTTGGCGACTTTCTGCCGACGGGGGCCGTAACCGCGATCTTCGGCTCACCGCTTCTGCTGGCGCTGCTTCCACGATTGAAAATCCGCCACCGGATTCAACAGTCATCCGTGTGGACGAGACGACGCCCGGTCGGCACGGCCACATCGATCGCCTTCGCCGCAGTCGGACTTTGCCTGATCCTCGGCATCAGCCTATGTGTTGGGCGCGGCATCGATGGCAGCCTCTCTATGCTTTCCGGTGATCTCGCTTCGGACATGCTCGCCATCCGCCTGCCGAAGGTTCTGGCGGCCCTTGCCTCGGGAGCCATGCTTGCCGTCGCGGGGTCAATCCTGCAGCGCCTGACCGGAAACGAGATGTCGAGCCCCGAGGTGCTGGGCATCAGTGCCGGCGCGACATTCGGCGTCGCCATCGGCCTGTTTGCGATTGCGCCTGGTTTATTTGGGCAGTTCACCTTCGCAGTCGCGGGTGCGATCGCCGTGCTTGCCATCATTTTCCTGAGTTCGCGGCGGTCCGGCTTTTCGCCCGAGCGCGTTCTGCTTGCTGGCATCGCGCTCAGCGCGATGGTCGATGCGGTCGTCGGCGTCTTGAGTTCGACGGGAGATCCAAGGGCGGCATTGCTTATGCGGTGGATGAGTGGCTCGACCTATCTTGTCGACGGACCGACCGCTTTGGTGGAATTAAGCATTGGCGCAGTGTTGGTAACCATTGCCTTTGCGTCACGGCGCTGGCTCGATATCCTTCCGCTCGGTCCGTCACCGTCCGCAGCTGTCGGCATCTCGTTGGCAAAATCCAGACTTGTGCTTTTCGCATTGGCCGGCTTGATGACCGGCGCAGCTACGCTCACGGTGGGACCTCTTTCATTCGTCGGCCTGATGGGCCCGCATCTGGCACGGGAAGCCGGTCTAACGCGGGCATTGCCACAGATGATCGGCGCGGCCCTGATCGGTGGCGCCCTGATGGTGACTGCCGATTTCCTCGGGCGGACCATCGTATCTCCCTATCAGATTCCCGCCGGCCTGGTCTCGGCGATGATCGGCGCACCGTTCCTGATGTTCATGATGCGGAGAAAGGCTTAATTCAAAAAGCGATACATAGGCTTGCGAGCGGCAACAGCAGAGCAGTACCGGATTTCTCGCCATTAACGAGAACCGGAGCGATGGCCGCGCGGTGCCGCGTGGCGGCATCCGCGACCATGTACTGGATGCCGCCGGTGCGCTTGCCGTAGAAGCCCTCTACGAGCGGACGTTGCCGAGATGTCATTGTCCGTTTCGGCCGTCTTAGCGCTAAGCTTTAGCGACAACGATACGAAAGCCGTTGCCGCGCCAGAATCCGTCGGGCTCCAGGCTGCCGCGGTAGGTGCAGCACGCCTTGAGCTTGCCGCTGGAAAAGCAGCCGCCGCGCAACACCCGGCGTATGGACGGACCAGCATTGGGCGCCTCGCGGCCATCATCGGTATAAGGATACTTGAAATACGGCGTTGCCATGTCGTCGCCCCAGAGCGTCGTTGCCCACTCCCACACCTGGCCCACCATATCATAGCAGCCGTAGGGCGATCTGCCTTTCGGAAAGAGACCGACCGCGCAGGTGTTGTTGAAACCAGCTTCCTCGGAGTTGGCTGCATCGTCGCGCCATTCCGCACCCCAGGGATAGACGATCGTTGTTGCGCCGTGGTCGGGCTCATCGCCGCGCGATGCGCGCTCCCACTCCGGTTCTGTGGGCAGCCGGACCGCCTCGTCGATACCGATACGCCCCTCGCCCCGCCAACGGTCGGTCAGCCAGTCGCAATAGGCCCGCGCGTCGCGCCAGGTCAGGTCGGTCGCCGGCGCATTGCGGCGGTCTTCGGCGAAACCGTCAGGGCTGCGCCACAAACGTGATGTCTCGCGGATGAAAGCGCCGTACGCTTCGTTGGTGACGGGATAGAGGCCTATGCGGAAGGCCTCGACCCGTACAGGGGCGGGAGGCGCCGAGTTCGGATGGGTGTCGGAGCCGAAGGTGAAAGTGCCTGAGGGCACTTCGGCCAGCGCCTCGAGATCGCGTGGGTCGCCCCATCGCGACAGAACACGGGCGGCCTGCTCCCGCTGCGGAGCCGAGAGCTCGCCGTCCACCACGATCGACAAGAGATGGTCCTTGATTCGCTCGCGCAAGGATCCGGGCGGATCATGCAGGTCGGCTGCGAGCAGGGCGCCGCGCCTGACGTCATCGCCCTCGCCGGTGAGCAGGGTTTCGACTAGAGCATCTGCGGCTTTGCTGCCGGAAAGCCGCCGGGCAAGGCTGCGCAGGACTGGCGACCAGAGATCGGGATCGACGCGGAACGGCGAAACCGCCTCATCGGCCGGCTGCGACACGAGATGCCGCGCAGCCAGAAGCTGGCGGATTCGGGTGACCGGAAAGAGTGTCTCGTCCTCGAGCGCACCCCTCAGCGCATCGAAAGCAAGGCCGGAAAGGAAGGCGGCGGTCTTCTCATCGCCGGCAATGCGCGCGAGCCAGCGGTCGGTGATCGCCTCGGTGCTGGCGCCGGCATCGCCTGAGAACATGGCCATGACGAACTGCGCCGGATTGGCCGCGGCATCGCCGAGCGCAATACCGTCTGAGTCGAGATCAAGCTTGGCCAGGTGCTTGGCTGCGTCGCGGCGCTGGGTCCTGGTGAACGGCAAGAGATCATAACGGACACAATCGGCAGGCAGCGGCCAGCTCTTCACCACCGCGGCGTCGCCGAGCACCAGCAAGCGCATTCCGGCGTGCCGCTCGCGCAGCGCCATGGCATCGGCAAGCATCTGGCGTCCGGCATCCCCCGCCTTCTCGATACCATCGAGGATGACGAGCGGCGTTGCCTCCGCGGCGGTCGCCAACGTACCGACAAATGAAGCGATCATCTCCGCGAGGCTGACGCCGGGCTTGACGGCGAGGTAGACCGGCACGACGTTCGTCAGCGTCCACGCCTCGGCATGAACCGCGCCGAGATCGTTGCGCGGCAGCGAACTGGCAGCAATCCTCACCTCGCCGCCCGCGAGTGCGCAGGCGAGATGACGAGCGAAGCTGGACTTGCCGCTGCCGGTTTCGCCGGCAAGGATCACTACCGCGTTGTCGCGAACCATCTCAAGCGCCGAGAAATAAACTGGCGGCTCGGGGGCGGCCTGGTCCTTGAGCTTGCGCAGGCCTTTGGCGGCCTTGTCCTCGAAGGTGAAGTTGACGAGCAGCGGGATGTAGCCGGTCGCCAGATCCGCAACCGTCCCGTCCGGCAGGGCCAACAGGGGCACCGCGGCAAAGGCGCGGGCTTCGGCAAGAAGGCCGTCAATCGCGAGGCGGGACGGCGGGACGCTCGGGTCGGTCATTGAAACAGCTTCGCCACGTCGGGATTGTGAAAGCGCTGGATCTCGATCGCGTAGCCGGCGGGATCCTCGAAAAAGAAGTGCTCGCAGAAGTTTCCGCGCAGCATCTCGGACTGGCCGGCGACGCCCATCTCCTTGAGACGCGCATGCCAACCCTCGACGTCCTGCGAGACGATGGTGAGCAGGACCGCGCTCTTTTCCTGATGCTTGAGGTGACCGCGATTACCGTCGACGATACCGAAGTAGCAATTTTCGGCGATCCGGTAGATGCGTGCTAGGCCCTGATCCAGAACCAGCTCGAACTTCAGCACCTCTTCATAAAACGTCACAACCGCGTGAATGTCGTCATAGTAGAAGAAAGTGATCGAATGGTCTTTTTTCATGTCTGTCCTCGCAGTCTCAGGCAACGTTAAGAGTGCCCTTATGATCGATCGAAAGCCCGGCGATATCCTTTCGTGCGGCGAAAACATCGACCGGATGCACGAGGTAGAGCCAGGGCGGATTGGAATTGAGATAGGTCACGCAGGCGGCATAGGCACGCTCGCGGGCATCGGGCTCGACGGCATCGTTGGCGGCGGCGACTAGCCGCTCGGCCTCGGGATCATCATAGCCCTGCCACCAGACCGCCCTCGTGACGCTGGAAATCTTGTCGTTCAGGATGCGGTAGGTGCTGTGCGGCGAGGAATCGAAGATCGCCATGTCACCCATCTCCTTGCGACCGATCTGGCGCGCATATTCCGGCCGGTCGGTCTCGATCTCGATCTCGACCTCGAAGCCGACGGCCTCAAGCGACGCAGCCACGAGACGGCTGACCTCAGGCGCCCGCTCCGGCATGTGGGTCGGGGTGCGCAGCTTGACACGCCTGGTACCCTCGACCTCTGCGAGAAGCGCCCGCGCCAGGTCGAGATCATAGGCGATCGGCGAAAGGCCTGATGTCGCCATGCCGAGATGGAACGGGCTGACAATGCTCGACGACGGCACCGCGAGGCCGTGGAAGATCTCGTTGGCGATACGCGCGGTATCGACCGCATGATTGGCCGCAAGCCGCGCCTTAGGTGAGCGGAAGACGCCTTGCTGGCAATTGAGGTAGCACATTACGGACAGCGTGTTGACCGCTTTGCCCCACTGGAACCGCGGGTCCATATCGAGCCGGCCTTCGACCCGTTCGAGATTGAGCGCGGCATCAACGCTGCCGTCGATCAGCGCCGAAAGACGCTTGTCGGCCGACGGTTCAGCAATCGCAACGATGCGCCGCGGATGGCCCTTCGCGGAAACCCGTTCCAACTCGGCGCGCACCTTCGGCTCAAAGTCGCGAACACGGAAAGGTCCGGTACCCAGCGTAGCCTGTCCGTCCGGTGCCAGACGGCAGATGTAGAATTCCGAGAAGATGTCGAGAATGTCGGCGATCGGCCGGGGATTGCACACGACAATGGTGGCATCGTCTTCTGCACTGATCTCGGCATCGGCGAGATAGCGGGCATAGGACCATTTCATGCCGAAGGTATCGACCGCATCGAGAATGCCATCGACAAAGCCGATGATGTCGGCGGCGGCACAGGCCTTTCCGTCGTGGAAGGTGGCGCCATCGCGAATGACGAACCGCCACTCGCGGCCATCGGGGCTGTGTGTCCAGGATGAGAACAGCGCCGGCAGAACGCCGCCGTCGGTCCACTTCAGAAGCGGTTCGAACACAAGGTTCTTCAAGGTCAGAACGCTAGTGTCGTCGGTGACCCGCGTTGGCGGCAGGAAATCGACCTTTTCGAGGCTGATGGTGAGTGTCGACATATCAGGCCTCAATTGAGTTCGCTGCGACGGCGCGGGTTGAACCAGTCCGCCAGCGAATCGCCGATCAGGTTGAAGGAGAGCACGGCGAGCAGGATCGCCATGCCGGGCGCCAGCGCCACCCAGGCAGCACCACGCACGAACTGCAGGTTGGCGGAGACGTCAGCGCCCCATTCGGCCATTGGCGGCTGGGCGCCGAGGCCGAGGAAGCCGAGGCTCGCCGTCTGCAGGATGGCGCTGCCGAGCGCCAGCGTCGATTGCACAAGCAGCGGCCCAAGACCGTTGACGAAGACGTAGCGGAACAGGATGCGCGGCGTCGGCAGGCCGAGCGAGACGGCCGCCTCGACATAGGGCTTGACGGAGATGCTCAGCGCCTGACTACGGGCAACGCGGGCGAACTGCGGCGCCAGCGTGATCGCCACTGCCAGCATCGCGTTCTCAAGGCTCGGGCCAAAGGCGGCGGCCAGCGCGATGGCGAGCACCAGCGCCGGGAAGGCTAGGATGGCATCGACGATGCGCATGATAAGGGTATCTGTCCAGCCGCCGACAAAGCCGGCGAGCATGCCGAGCGAAACGCCGACTGCGAAGGCGATGGCGACGACACCGACGCCGATCGCCAGCGTCGCACGACCGCCATGCATGATGCGCGTCAGGACATCGCGGCCAAAGGCGTCCGTCCCTAGCCAGTGGCTCCAGCTGGGCGCCGCCAGCTTGTGCAGCACGTCGAGTTTGGTCGGGGAATAGGGCGTTATCATCGGCCCGAAGATGATGAGGAGAACAAGGAGCATCAGGATGATGCCGCCGGCGAGCGCCAGCGTGTTCTTGCGCAGGAAGGTTAAAAACTCCGACATCACACTCACTTCATCTTCTTGCGGACGCGCGGATCGAGAACGCCGTAGAGGACGTCGACGATAATGGAGGTGAAGACGAACAGCAGCGCAAAGACCAGCGTCGTGCCCTGGATGACAGGATAGTCGCGGTTCTTGATCGCCTCGAACATGTAGCGGCCGATGCCCGGCCAGGCGAAGATGGTCTCCGTCAGGATCGCACCGCCCAGCATTTCGGCAAACTTCAGGCCAACCACGGTGATCGCCGGCAAAAGCGAGTTGCGCAGGCCGTGATTGAGGATGACATCGGCACGCCCCAGGCCCTTGGCCTTGGCAGTCCGGATAAAGTCCTCGCCCATCACTTCGAGCATCGTGTTGCGCACGAAGCGGCCAAGCGTGGCGGCGAGGAACGCCGCGAGCACGGCGGTGGGGAGGATGAGGTGCTGCAGGGCGCTCAGCGCCGCCGCCCAGTTGCCGGTGATGATACCGTCGAGAATGGCAAAGCCTGTGACGGGCTCGGCGACGATAAACGAACTCATGCGGCCCGAGACCGGTAACCACCCGAGATAGGTGGCGAAAACCAGCTGCAGGATCAGCGCCAGCAGGAAGGCAGGCATCGAAACACCGACCAGCGAGACGACGCGGGTGATATGGTCGAAGATCGAGTTCGGACGGGTGGCGGAGAGAACGCCGATCGGGATGCCGATAATGATCGCGACGATGACAGCAAGCACCGACAGTTCGATGGTGGCCGGCAGGCGGATCAGGATTTCGTGCGCCACAGGCTGGCCGGTCTTCAGCGAAACGCCGAAATCACCCTGCAGCAGCCCGCCGACATAATTGAGGAACTGAATGGGAAAGGATTGGTCGAGATCAAGCTGCGCGCGCAGCGCGTCGATCTGTGCCTGCGTGGCGCCTGGGCCGAGCAACGTTACGGCGGGATCGCCCGGAATGAACCGGACGAGCGAAAAGACGATGACCAGCACAATGCACATGACGGGTATCAGCGCGATCAATCGCCGTAGGATGAAACTCGCCATGCCCAATCCATTCGCATCGCATTGTTGGAACCCGCTGTGGCGTTCCACAGCGCGTCGAAACCATCAGCTGCACCTTTGGGCGCAGGCAGAAAGCCGAGGCGGAAGAACCGCCTCGCCTAATTGCTTACTTCTTGGAAACGCCCCAGTATTCGTTGAGCGGCGGGGCGCTATTGACCACCAGACCCTCGACATTGGCGCGGGTGAAGACGATCAGCTTCGGACTGAAGAGGTAGGCGCCGGGCACGCGCTTGACGATCTCTTCCTGGACCTGCTGGTAGAGCGCCTTGCGGGCATCCATATCGACGGTTTGCTGTGCCTTCAGGATCAGGTCGTCGAGTGCCTTGTCCTCGGGCATGCGGAAGGTCATGGCCGTGTTGGCGAGCGACGAGAGATAGCCGATGGTGATATGCGCGTCCGGATCGTTATACCACGGCTGGCGGCCGTCGAGAGCGGCGTCGAACTGGCCGGCGGTCTGCAGTGCGCGATAGGCCGGGAATTCGGTCTGCTCGATCGTTGCGGTGATGCCGATATCCGCAAGATTTGCCTGCACGAAGGTGGCGACCGCACCCCAGAGCGGGCCCTGGAAGCTGTAGAGCTTCAGGTTGATGGTCGAGGGATCGACACCGGCCTCAGCAAGCAGTTTCTTCGACAGCTCCGGGTCGTAGGCCGGCGCCAGATCCTTGATCTTCGGATCGAAGGCCCAGCTGTTTGAGGTCAGCGGGCCATAGACACGCTCAGCCGTTCCACCGAAGACGCCGGTCAACAGGCCGTCATAATCGATCGCATGGGCGACCGCCTGACGCACGCGCACGTCGGCGAAGGGACCATCCTTCTTGCTGTTGTTGAATTCGAGCTGGCGAATGATCTGGCTCGACGCTTCGAGGATCTTGACATCCTTGTTCGACTTCAGCGCCTCGATGTCTTCAGCGGCAATGGCCGACAGTTGCCCCTGCTGCTGCACGACGTCGACGCCGCCGCTTTCAAGCTCGAGACGACGGGTCGAAGCCTCGGGGATGACGCGGTAGATGATGCGCGAGAGCTTCGGCGCACCGCGGAAATAGTCCGGGTTGGCTTCAAGCACGACATTGGTGTCGGCTTGCGCGCTCTTGAACACGAACGGACCGGTACCAACCGGGTTGGCGGCAAATTTATCGCCGAACTTCTCGACGGCGGCCGGGCTAACGATCGCCGACTGCGGCTGTGCCAAGATCGACAGGAAGGCCGGATAGGGCTCGGACAGGGAAATCTTGACCTCGGTCGGCGAGACGACAGCGATGTCCTTGATCAGATCAAAGGTGGCCTTCACATACGAGTTGGACGCCTTGGTACGCTCCAGCGAAAACTTGACCGCGGCCGCATCGAAAGCGGTGCCGTCCTGGAATTTGACGCCGTCGCGAAGCTTGAAGTCGAAGCTCTTGCCGTCTTCCGAGACGGTCCAGCTGGTCGCCAGGCGACCTTCCAGCTGCTTGAAATCCGGAGCAGTCCAGGCGACCAGCGTGTCGAACACGTTGAGAATGATCTCGCTGCCGATCGGCTCAGCCTTGTTGGTACCGGGCTCAAGACTGACCGGGTCGGACGGAACCGCGATCACCAGGGTCTTCAGTTGCTCGTCGCTTTGTGCATTTGCCGCGCCGGCCAACAGTGGCAAGGCAACGGCAGCGGCGATTGCAAGTCCTTTCAAGCGTTTCATTCGCACGACCCTTTCGCGGTCTGGCGGAGGCGCAAAGCGCGTCTCCGGAGCTTTTCCGTATCAGCGTCTCAGAGGGCTACCCTCTTCTGATATTCCACGAAATATATCATCGCTTTCCAACCTGTAAAGCCTGCTGTGCCCGCGTTTTGAACAAGTAGATAGTATAGCCCAATTATTGTGCATATGCGAAAAGATTATTCCGCTTCGCAGCAATTTTGCGGAAATTTACGGCAGCAAATCCCCTAGACTGGATCGGCTCCGGACACAACCGGGCGCGCGGGATCGCTGACATAGGCCGACCAAGAGCCGGGATACATCGCCGCGTCGATACCGATTGACGCCAGAGCAAGGACAGTATGAGCGGCTGACATACCGGCGCCGCAATAGACGCCGACCGGCTTGCGGGCATCGGCGCCCAGCGCCCGGTACATCTCCTTCAGCGTCTCGGAATCGGTGAAGTTGCCATAGTCTGTCACGTTGTCAGGTGCCGGCGCGCTGATGGCGTGCGGGATATGGCCACGCGGTGCCTGCCCGGCCGCGACCTTGCCGCCGATGTAGTTGGGCCGAATTCGGGCATCGAGCAACACGCCGTCGACGGCAAGCCTCAGCGCCTGCTCCGCGCCGATTTCGGGCATATGGCCGGCAGTGAGCACGATATCGCTCGGTGCTGGCGTCGTTACCTTGTCGGTCACTGGCAGTCCGGCCTTCACCCAGGCAGGAAGGCCGCCGTCGAGCACCCTGACGTCCGGCAGCCCGGCCCAGCGCAATACCCACCACGCGCGCGCCGCCGTCATGCTGCGGTCGGCATCGTAGATCACAATTGTGCTTTCGCGGCGCAACCCCCAAGCGCGCGCCTTGTCCTGCAGCCTCGCGATTTCGGGCAGAGGCCGCTGCCCTCCTTCAACGGTCGCTGGCGACTGGAAGTCATCGTAAGCCTGGGTATCGACCGCGTCCTCGATCCGCTCCCCTTTGAAGGACTGCTGTCCTGTGTATGGATTGATCGAATGAACAGCGATAACGGTGACATCGCGGCAGGAGTGGCGCATGCTCTGGAGTTGGGACGGCGTCAGCAGGACGGATGTGCGCAGGTCGTCGGTCATGTCAGTCTCCGGATCGTTCCGCGACGATTGGGTAGTCGTTGCCCATGCTGAAGGACAAACCTCCAATCCTCACTACCACAATCCTATAGTATTCTACGTGATATTCCACGAAATATTTTTTAATTGACTTTTGGGGTATTGGGCGCTGCAATACAACGATGCCAGACTGCCGATCATCCGGAGCAAGCCAGCGTGACAGTTCTTTCGGTCGAAAATCTCACCACCGCTTTCCGCAGGAGCGGGGCGTGGACGCCGGTGGTCAACGATGTGAGTTTTAGCATCGCGGCCGGCGAGACTGTTGCAATCGTCGGCGAATCCGGCTCCGGCAAGAGCGTGACGGCCATGTCGATCATGCGGCTGCTGCCCGAACATACCTCACGTGTGACCGGAAAGATCACGCTTGGTGGAACCGACGTGCTCTCGCTGCCTGAAAAAGCGATGCAAGATATTCGCGGCAATGAGATCGCGATGATCTTCCAGGAGCCGATGACCTCGCTGAACCCGGTGCTGTCGGTCGGCCGGCAGATCGCCGAATCCATCATCCGACATCGTGGCGTCTCGAAGGCCGAGGCCCGCACAGAGACCATCCGGCTGCTCGAGCGCGTGCGGATCCCCGCAGCCACCAGCCGCTTCGACGAATATCCGCACCAGCTTTCCGGCGGCATGCTGCAGCGGGTAATGATCGCCATGGCGCTCGCCTGCCGGCCGAAGCTTCTGATCGCCGACGAACCAACGACGGCGCTGGACGTCACGGTTCAGGCCGAAATCCTGCAACTGATCAAGACGCTGCAGGACGAGGAGAACATGGCCGTCCTGTTCATTACCCACGATATGGGCGTGGTCGCCGAGATCGCCGACCGAACCGTGGTGATGTTCCGCTCGCGGGCGCTTGAAACCGGGGCAACGGAACAAATCTTCGCGGAGCCTGCCAACATTTACACCAAGGCCCTGCTCTCGGCCGTGCCGCGGCTGGGCTCGATGGAAGGACGCGATCACCCGGCCACCTTCCCGCTCACCAATACCGACAGCGGTGAGGTGGTCCCCGAGCGCGAGATTGCGCAGACCATTGATGCGAGCAAGCGGCCGATCCTTGAGGTGCGCAACCTCGTGACCCGCTTCGACATCAAGTCCGGCCTGCTCGGCCGTGTAAGTGGCCGCGTTCACGCGGTGGAGAATGTGTCCTTCGACCTGCATCAGGGAGAGACGCTGTCGCTGGTTGGCGAATCCGGCTGCGGCAAGTCGACGACCGGGCGTTCCGTCCTGCGCCTAATCGAACCGGTCAGCGGCTCAATTCATATCAACGGCGAGGATATCAGGGCGCTCGATCAGGCGAAACTGCTCAAACAGCGCCAGCGTATGCAGATGATCTTCCAGGATCCGTTTTCGAGCCTCAACCCGCGCATGCGCGTCGGCGACGCCATCATGGAGCCGATGATCACACATGGCTTGGCATCGAAAAGCCAAGCGCGCGACAAGGTTGCCGACCTGATGGAGCGCGTCGGGCTGCAGGCAGATATGGCGAGGCGCTTTCCGCACGAGTTTTCCGGCGGCCAGCGGCAGCGCATCAGCATCGCCCGCGCGCTGACACTCAATCCCGGCCTGATCGTCGCCGACGAAGCCGTTTCGGCGCTCGACGTGTCGATCAAGGCGCAGGTGGTCAACCTTATGATGGAATTGCAGGAGCAGTTGAAGGTCGCCTACCTGTTCATCAGCCATGACATGGCCGTTGTCGAGCGCATCAGCCACCGCGTCGCGGTCATGTATCTCGGCGAGATCGTCGAGATCGGAACGCGGGCGCAGATTTTCGGCAATCCGCAGCACGCTTACACGCGCCGCCTGCTTAGCGCCGTGCCGATCGCCGACCCCTCGCGCCGGCACCTGCGTCGAGCCGCCCCCGGCGGCGAGATCGGCAGCGCGGTACGACCGCTCGGCTACCAGCCACCGGCCGCACACTATGCCGAGCCGGCACCGGGACATCTCGTCAAGATCGCGTAACCACGTTCGCGCCGACTATAACGTCAGCCCGCCCTGCCCCGAGGCAACCAGCGCGCCGAGAATGCCCTGACGGGTATTTTCATTGTGTTCGACGATCGCGTCGCGCGCCTTGTCGGCATCGCGCTGGCGCAGCATGGCGACGATGTGGTGGTGGTCATCGTTGGTTTCAGGATTGATGTCACGAACGCGCGCGCCCATGTAAAACAGCCGGGCACACTCCTCAAGATGGCTCATGACGAGCGCATAAAGGCGGGGGTTTCGCGAACCGCGGGCGATCGCCGAGTGAAACTCCTGGTTCGACTCGATGAAGGTCTTGGTGCTGACCTTCTCGCCGATCACGTAGCTGACATCAGCCAGTTGGTCGAGCGCATCAAGCTCGTCATTGGAGAGGTTCCTTGCAGCAAGCGCAGCGGCCGTACCCTCAAGCATGCCGCGGACGGCAAACAGGTCGTTCATGTCCTTGACCGTAACCGGCGTCACGCGATAGCCGCGGCGCGGATAGGCCTCCATGAATCCTTCGACGCACAGGCGCGCCAGCGCCTCGCGCACAGGCGTCTTGCTGACGGACAGCTGCTCGGCAAGTTCCGGCTCCGACACCTCCGCTCCCGGCGCCAGTTCGCCGGTGATGACGCGTTCGCGAAGAATGGCGTAGGCTGTCTCCGTCAGCGACTTTCCACGTTTGCCGCCCGACGCGTCCGCTTTGTTCAAAATCAATCTCCAGTTTCCGACTCGAGCGGCAAAAGCCTGTCAGCCGCACGCAGCATATGTCAGCACAACAGCAATTTCCACGCCAACCTTGCGCCTTCGCCGTCGCACCGACAGAACTTTGACAGGTTGCGCTTTCTGATATACTACGTAATATATTTAAAAGAGACAATCCTTGTAAACGTGCCTTCGCGCCAGCAGGTATCCACTTGTCAGACATTCTCGTCATCAATCCCAACAGCTCCGTCTCCGTGACGCGCTCGATGGAAACCTGCCTCGGCATCGTTCGCGACACCACCCGCCACGACATCCGCTGCACGCAGCTGGCCAAATCGCCGGCCGGCATCGAGACCGACGCGCATGTGGCCGATGTCATTCCAAACATTGTGGAGGCCGTTGCAGCGTCCGACGCCGATGCGTTCGTGCTTAGCTGCTTTTCCGACCCGGGCATCGCCATCGTCAGGAAAACCACGACGCGCCCGGTGGTCGGGATTGCCGAAGCCGCCTACCTCGCCGCCCTCGGCCTCGGCCAGCGCTTCGGCATCGTCTCCCTAGGACAGTCTTCGATCGACCGGCATCTGCGCTATCTCAAGCAGCTCGGCTTCGACGGTAGGCTCGCGGGCGATCGCTCGATCGACATGACCGTGGTCGAACTGATGGCCGGCGACGTTGTCGAAACAGTATCGCGCACCGCAAGACTGTTGCGCGACGAAGATGGCGCCGACGTGGTCATTCTCGGCTGCGCCGGCCTCGGGAGCTATCGCCAGGGCATGCAGCAGGCGCTCGGCATACCGGTCATCGATCCTGTCCAGGCCGGTGTGACGCTCGCCTGCACGACACTCGACATGCAATATGGAAGGCAAGCATCATGACTTATGACAGCGTCATCCGCGGCACCGCCGTCCTGCCGGAAGGCACCCTCGACAGTGCCTGGATCGCCATCCGCGACGGCCGCATTGCCGCGATCGGCACCGGCGAGGCGCCACAGGCCACAGAGACCTTCGACGCCGGCAGCGACCTGATCATTCCCGGCGTCATAGACGGCCAGACACACGCCTGCAGCTACGGGGGCTTGCCCGGCATCCGCTCGACGACACGCTCGGCAGTGGCTGGCGGCATCACGACCATCGTCGACATGCCCTACGACAATCCCGACCCGCTGAATTCATTGGAACGCCTGGACGCCAAGGTCGCAGCCATTCGCGAACACGCGCACTCGAATGTCGCCCTTTACGGCACTGTCATGCCCGGCCAGTCGGTGGAGGAGATCGAGCCCCTGATCGACGGTGGCGTCGTCGCCTTCAAGATCTCGACCTTCGAAAGCAGCCCGACGCGCTTCCCGCGCATCTCCTCGACGCAGACGCTGGAGATCTTCTCCGCACTCGCCGACACTGCCATCCCGCTCGGTGTTCACAATGAGGATCAGGAGATCGTCCGCGCCCACATCGCCGCCGCCAAGGCGGCCGGGCGCAACGGCATCGAGGCCCACTCGGAAAGCCGGCCGCCGGCCGCCGAAATGGCGGCAACGGCGCAGTTCCTCGAGCTCGGCGCTGCCGCAGGCGCGCATGCGCACATCGTGCACCTGACGACGACACGTGGCTTCGACCTCGTTGAGAACTATCTGAACGATGGCTATCGCTCGACAGGCGAGCTCTGCGTCCACTATCTGTGGCTCGACCCTGAGATCGACGGCCCCGAACTCGGCGCAAAGATGAAGGTCAACCCGCCGATCCGTCCCGGCCAGATCGAGGCGCTGTGGGACGATGTCGCCTCCGGTCGCGTCGCTTTCGTCAGCTCGGATCATTCCTCCTGGCCGATCGACAACAAATTCACCGCCTCGATCTTCGATGCCGGCGCCGGCGTACCTGGTCTGGAAACGCTACTGCCTGCCTTCTATACCGGCGCCGCAACCCGCGGCTACGACGCGGTAGCGCTGACCGTGTTGCAGCTGTGTGAACGTCCTGCAAAGTTCTTCGGCCTGTGGCCGATGAAAGGCGCGCTTGTTATCGGCGCCGATGCCGATATCGCCATATTGAAGGCCGAAAAGCAGGTCTGGGATTCGTCCAAGGCACACGACGAGCTCTGCTGGAGCCCGTTCGACGGTCGCGAATTCTCCGTTCGCGTGGCTCGCACCTATGTCGGCGGCAAGCTCGCCTGGGACGGAAACGCCGTCGTCAACGCGCCCGGCGACGGCCAGTACGTTGGCCGCGGCACCTCCGCTTGGTTCTGAAACGGTTCATCGAGGATAGACAGAATGTCACGGATCACAGCAGACACATCGGGCGTGTTCGTCATCGCCTGTACGCCGTTTCACGAGGACGGCGCCATCGACACTGCCAGCATCGACCGGATGGTCGACTTTTACTACGAAAAGGGCGCCGATGGATTGACCATTCTCGGCATGATGGGCGAAGCACCGAAGCTGACCCAGGCTGAATCGATCGAGGTGACCCGTCAAACGCTGGCCCGCTCTTCCGACAAACCGGTCGTGGTCGGCGTCTCCGCCCCCGGCCTTGCGGCTATCAGCGAACTGACGAAGGCGGTCATGGACCTCGGCGCTGCCGGCGTCATGGTGGCGCCGCCGTCGAGCCTGCGCACCGACGACCAGATCATCACCTACTACCGCAATGTCGTGGAAGCAATCGGCGCCGATGTGCCGGTCGTCTTGCAGGATTTCCCGCTGGCGACAGGCGTTCAAATCAGCTCGAAGACGCTGGGCGCGATCTTCGAGGCGCATCCAAGCATCGTCATGCTGAAGCATGAAGACTGGCCGGGCCTGCAGAAAATCACCGACCTGCGCGCTGCGGAAGCAAACGGCCGTCGCCGCGTCTCGATCCTCTGCGGCAATGCTGGCGTCTTCCTGCCCGAAGAGATGCAGCGCGGCGCCGATGGCGCCATGACCGGCTTTGCCTATCCGGAGATGATGGTCGACGTCTGCCGCCTGAGCCGTCAAGGAAAGCATGAAGAGGCGCACGACCTGTTCGACGCCTATCTGCCGTTGATGCGATACGAGCAGCAGCCGGGCCTCGGACTTGCAGTGCGCAAATACGTGCTTGCCAGACGTGGCGCGATCGCCAGCGCCGCCCAGCGCCGCCCCGGCGCAGCATTGAATGCGGCGGCCGTCGCCGAAGTCGAGCGGCTGATTGCCCGCCAGGAACGCAAACTAGGAGTTTCGAAATAATGGATCTGCAGATTTCGGGCAAGAAAGCCCTCGTCATCGGTGCCAGCCGTGGTCTCGGCGCGGCGATCGCCGCCGGCCTCGCCGCCGAAGGCGTCAAGGTCTTCGCCGCCGCCCGTAGCATCGACAAGATCATCGCGACCGACAACATTATCCCCGTCGCCGTTGACCTCTCCGACGCGAACTCTGTTACCGCGCTGATCGCCAAGCTCAACGAACAGGGTGGCGTCGATATCGTCGTCAACAACTCCGGTGGACCGAAGGCCGGTCCGGCGCTCGGCCAGTCCACCGAGAGCTGGCTTGCCGCCTTCCAGTCAATGGCGACGTCGATCTTTTCCATCACCGATGCCATGCTGCCGGGCATGATCGCCCGCAAATGGGGTCGCGTCATCACCATCGGGTCGTCCGGCGTCGTCCAGCCGATCGCCAACCTCGCGCTCTCCAATGGCGTGCGCGCAGCGATCGCCGGCTGGTCGAAAACGCTGGCGTCCGAAGTCGCCGGCCACGGCGTCACCGTCAACATGATCCTGCCCGGCCGCATCGCCACCGACCGCGTCGCCGAGCTCGACGGCATCAAGGCCGAGAAGACCGGCGCGACGATCGAAGCCGTACAAGAAGCATCGCGCAACGAAATCCCGGCAGGCCGCTACGGCAAGCCCGAGGAATTTGCGGCCGTCGCCGTATTCCTGGCCAGTTCGCAGGCCAGCTACGTCACGGGGTCGTCCATCCGCGTCGATGGCGGCATGATCAGAGGACTGTAAAGAATGACCGATTTCGATGCCGTGCATGAGCGCCGTGGCACCGGGAGCTCGAAGTGGAGCAAGTACCCGGCCGACATCCTCCCGATGTGGGTGGCGGACATGGACTTCCCTGCGGCACCCGAGATCGTCGATGCGATCCGCAACCGGCTGGAGCACCCGATGCTCGGCTACGGCGTGGCGAGGGACGAGCTGCGGGCCCGGATCGTCGCGGACATGGAGGCGAAATACGGCTGGTCGATCACGGCTGATGACATCGTCTTTCTCCCCGGCGTCGAGCCCGGCTTCAACATGGCGCTGAAGGCCATGCTCCAGCCGGGCGACGGGCTTGTCGTGCAGACGCCTGTTTACCGGCCGATCCTGAACGCGCCGGGGCACTGGAACCTAGTGCGTCACGACGTGGCGCTGCGACCAACCGATCAGGGCCACGTCATGGAGATCGCGCCTTTGGCGGACGCGATCTCCAGATCGAAGGCGCTGCTGCTCTGCAATCCGCAGAACCCGACCGGCAAGGTCTACACGCGGGACGAGCTCGGGCAGATTGCAGCGCTTTGCCGCGACCATGACGCGCTGATTATATCCGACGAGATCCACTGCGACCTCTTGTTCGACGGCCGCCGCCACGTGCCTATCGCCACGCTGTCGGACGACGCGGCAGGCCGAACCATCACGCTGATGGCGGCCAGCAAGACCTATAACATTGCCGGCCTGAAGACCGCATTTGCGATCATCGAGAACAAAACGATCCGCGAACGTTTCACACAGTCGCGGCTGGGGATGGTCGATAGCGTCAATATCCTCGGCCTCGAGGCGACGCTGGCGGCCTATACGCATGCCGACGCGTGGAAACGCTCGATGCTGGCCTACGTCCAGGCCAACCGCGACTATCTCTCGCAGGAGGTTGCAAGCAGCTTCCCTGCTGTTCGACTGATAAAGGCCGAGGCCACGTTTCTCGCTTGGCTGGATTGTCGTGAAATGGCGCTGACGCCCGATCCTCAGACATTCTTCCTTGAGCATGGCAAGGTTGGATTCAGCGCTGGATCGGAGTTTGGTGCCGAATATGCTGGCTATATCCGCGTCAACTTTGGTTGTCCGCGCTCGCTGTTGAGCGAGGGCCTCGACCGCATGAAGCGTGCTTTGCACAAGAAATAGGTCGACGCCGAAAAGACTATCGTCTGTCCTACAGGCCTCCGCGCGAATGCGGCTGAACCTGTAGGCCTGTCAATCGTGGCCCGTCGCGGGGGCTCGGCTCAGACTGCGTTGGCGAACTCCTGGGCTTCTTCGCTTGCAACCGAGCGCGAGGAAAACACCGAGCCGACCGCAATCAGAACAGGATTGGCATAACCCGTCTCGGAGACCGCCTCGGCGAGGCCGGAAAGTGACCCGCGCCAACTGACCTGCGTGGGACGGCTGACATCGCTCATCACCACGGCTGGCGTGGAGGAAGACAGCCCCTCCCCGATCAAGCGTTCGGCGAGCAGACCCGCCGTTCGGCCAGCCATATAGAATACGGTCGTCGTGCGGGTATCGGCCACGGCTGCCCAATCGACATCGTTCGGCAGCCCCCCGTGTCTGGAATGACCGGTAACAAAGCGGACAGATTGCGCATGATCGCGGTGCGTCAGCGATATCCCCAAGCACGAGGCCATGGCGCTCGCTGCCGTGATCCCGGGAACCACGTCCACCGGAATATTCTCGCGATCGAGATGTGCGATCTCTTCGCCGGCGCGGCCGAAGATCATCGGATCGCCGGATTTAAGCCGAACGACGCGCTTGCCTGCCTTGGCGAGCTTCACCATCATGGCGTTGATGTCCTCCTGGCGGCAGCTCGCGCGTCCACCGCGCTTGCCGACCAGCATGCGCTTGGCCTCGCGACGGGCGAGTTCCAGTACCTCTGACGAAACAAGGTCGTCGAAAAGGATTACATCGGCGGCCTGCAGGGCGCGGACGGCCTTCAACGTCAGAAGCTCGGCATCACCGGGGCCAGCGCCGACCAGTGTCACCCGGCCGCGCGAGGAGTGGGCGGGCGCTTTGCGAAGCCTGGCGGCCTCCTCAAGAAGCAGCCCGCCAACGCCCTCCTCCGGCGTATCCGAACTTGAAAAGGCGCGATCGACGAATGTCTCCCAGAAAGCGCGGCGGAGCGGGCCGGGCGCCAGCCGTTCATTGACCCGGTCGCGCAATGCCTGAGCCAGTTCGGCCCAGCCCTTCAATGCCCGAGGCAGCAGTGTCTCGATCCGTCGCCGGATCGCTTGGGCCAAGATCGGGGCGGCACCATCCGTCGAAATTGAGACGACAACTGGTGAGCGGTTGACGATCGAGCCGAACTGGAACTGACAGAAGGCGGGTTTGTCTATGACGTTAACCGGCACACCGGCGACGCGGGCGGCGTCGACGAAGGCTTTCGCCTCGTCTTCTTCCTCGCAGTCGGCGATGGCGATGGCCGCGCCGGTGAAGATGGTTTCATTCCATTCGTGGCAGTGATGGACGAAACCGCCCTGAGAGTGCTCGGCGCCGCGCAGGATCAGTCTCTCGAAGGTGTCGGAAAGCGCGTTGGCATAGACATGAACTTGCGCGCCGCAGGCAGCAAGAAGCTCGGCCTTCCAAGCGGCAGCGTCGGAGCCGCCAGCAACGATCACGCGCTTGCCTTCAAGCGCCCAGAACACCGGTAGCTTGGCAAGCGGTTCCATGCGGGCGGGTGCTTCATTCCGCGGCGGCTGCAAGACATCCATCGATGATCCCCTTGATCTCGGCGCGGCAGGAGCCGCAGTTGGTTCCGGCATTGAGTTCCTTGCCGACGGCTTCGACGCTGTGGCAGCCGCCGCGTACGGCGGCGACGATCTGGTTGACGCCGACGCCGAAGCAGGAGCAGACGGTGGCACCCGGATCGGGCTTGTCTGCGCCCGGGCGACCGGCGACGAGCGCAAAGCGCTTGCGCAGATCGCTGTGCTCGGTGGTGAGCTGCGCGATCGCCCAGTTGCGAGCAACGGCCACCGGCTCGCGGGCCAGGAACAGCGCTGCGAGTAGTCGCTTGCCATCGAAAAAGGCGAGCCTCAGATCGCCGGATTGCTGGTCGGCGTAGCCGAGCGGCTCGACGCTCTCGGCAATGGAGAAGGTACAGCGGCACCACGTGCACCAGTCATCGACCGCCTGGTCGAAGGCGAGTTCCACTCGCCACCCGCCTTCGGCCTTCGCCAGCGCCCAATAGGCCGCGTCGAGGTGATCTGGCTTGGCTGCGGAAACGGCAAAGCCGTAAAGCGCCGCCTCGAAGCGTCGAGCAGCAACCGCAACATTCTTCGATGCCGGCTGGCCCGAGATCGCGTCGGTCAACGGTGGAACGACGGCGTCGATGCGCGCCTTCGCGGCGAACTGATCGTTCCAGTGCATCGGCACGAAAATGCTGCCGCGCGCCTGCCGATCGGTGATCAGAGCGCGAACCACGGCCTTGCCATGCGGGCTTTCGATTTCGACGAGGCCGGCATTGCCGACGCCGATCTCGATCGCGTCGCGCGGATGAAGCTCTGCGAAGGGCTCGGCGATGTGCGAGGAGAGGCGTGCGCTTTTCCCCGTGCGCGTCATCGTGTGCCATTGGTCGCGGATGCGGCCGGTGTTCAGCGTGAAGGGATAGGCGGCGTTGGTGCGATCCGCGGCGACCGGTTCGACCGCGATGAAGCGTGCCTTGCCATCGGCGTGGTAGAAGCCGCCCTTGGCGAAGAAGCGGGTCTCGGTCGCGTTGTGGCCTGCGGGCTGGGGCCACTGGAAAGGAGGGAGGTCGTCGTACGACTGATGGTTCATGCCGACGTAGGCACCGATATCAAAATCGCGACGGCCGTTGTTTTCGAAGGCGGACAGCGCGGCGTGTTCATCGAAGATTTCGGCATTGGAGCTGAAGTGGAAGGCTTGCCCAAAATCCATGCGGCGTGCCACTTCGGCAAGCTGCCACCAGTCGGCGCGGGCCTCTCCCGGTGCATCGAGAAAAGGGCGCTGGCGGGAGATGCGACGCTCTGAGTTGGTGACGGTGCCGCTCTTTTCGCCCCAGCCGAGCGAGGGCAGCAGGACGTGGGCGTGGCGGACGGTGTCTGTGCTTTTCAGAACGTCGGAGACGACGACGAAGGGACAGGCCTTGATGGCGGCCTCGACGGCGTCGGCGTCAGGCATGGAAACAACCGGGTTGGTCGCCATGATCCAGAGCGCCTTGATGCGGCCGTCGGCGACAGCCCTGAACATGTCGACCGCTTTCAGCCCCGGCTTTTGCGCAATGGCCGGCGCCTTCCAGAAGCGCTGGACACGGTCGCGGTCCTCGGCATTTTCGATGGCCATGTGTGCGGCAAGCATGTTGGCAAGCCCGCCGACTTCACGCCCGCCCATGGCATTCGGCTGCCCGGTGAGCGAGAAAGGCCCCATACCCGGCCGGCCAATGCGGCCAGTGGCGAGATGACAGTTGATGATGGCATTGACCTTGTCGGTGCCGGATGACGACTGGTTGACGCCTTGGCTGTAACAGGTCACGACCTTCTCTGTCGTTGCAAAGAGGCGGTAGAATTCGCGAAGCTGCATGGTCGGCAGGCCGGTCATGTCGAGCACCTCGTTGAACGAGAAGCCTGTCGCAGCCGCAAAGGCCTCCGCAAAGCCGTTGGTATGTTCGGCGATGTAATTCTGATCGATGGAGTTGCTTGCGATCAGGTGTTCGAAAAGGCCGACG
The DNA here is from genome assembly GCA_900472605.1 of Hyphomicrobiales bacterium. Classification (GTDB taxonomy): domain Bacteria; phylum Pseudomonadota; class Alphaproteobacteria; order Rhizobiales; family Rhizobiaceae; genus Rhizobium. The sequence continues at coordinate 234,561 of UCJD01000020.1, forward strand.
AAAAGCGCAACGTCGCTGTCGGGACGGATGGCGAGATGCAGGTCGGCGATATCTGATGTCATCGTCCGGCGCGGGTCGATGACGACGACCTTCATACCGGGGCGCGCGGCCTTGGCGGCCGCCAGCCGCTGATAGATGACCGGGTGACACCAGGCGAGGTTCGAGCCGGTGAGGATCACAAGATCGGCAAGCTCGATATCCTCATAGGTGCCCGGCACGGTGTCAGAACCGAAGGCGCGGCGGTGGCCGGCGACGGAGGACGACATGCACAGCCGCGAATTGGTGTCGATATTGGCCGAGCCGATGAAGCCCTTCATCAGCTTGTTGGCGATATAATAGTCCTCGGTCAGCAGCTGGCCTGAGACATAGAAGGCAACGGAATCGGGACCGTGCTCGTTGATGGCGTCCGAAAACCGTTGCGCGACGAGGTCAAGCGCCTGTCCCCATTCCGCCCGCTCACCCGAAACTTCCGGGTAGAGGATGCGTCCATCGAGGTCGACGGTTTCGCCGAGCGCCGAACCCTTGGAGCACAGCCGCCCGAAGTTCGAGGGGTGGTCCGGGTCGCCCTTGACGGACACCTTGCCGTCTTCCGCGACCTTGGCGATGACGCCGCAGCCGACACCGCAGTAGGGACAGGTTGTCTTGACCTCTTTCTCCATCATTCGGCCGCCATCATCAAGCTTTCGACCGCGATGTAGAGGGCGCCGTCATCGTTGCGGACAGGAATGGTCCGCACTTCGCCCTCATCGGCGCCGAGCGCCTTGCCGGTTTCGAGCGAGATCACCCAGTTGTGCAGCGGGCAGGTGACGGCCTTGGCATGGACGATGCCCTGGGAGAGCGGCCCGCCCTTGTGCGGGCAGTGGTCCTCGATGGCGAAGACCTCGTTTTCGGCCGTGCGGAAGACGGCGATCTTGCCCTGGGGGGTCTTCACGCAGCGGGCGCCGCGGAGCGGAATGTCGGAGATGTCACCGATTGAAATCCAGTTCATGTCCATCTCCTTACTCAGCGGCCTCGGGGTAACCGATGGTCGCCATCGGCTTGAATTCATGCTTGTCCTTGCCGGAGACGCGCTCCGACCAGGGATCGACCTGGGCGAATTTCTGGGAGAAGACGAAGCGATCGTAGTAAGCCTCGCGCTTGTCGGCGTCTTCAATGATCTGGCGGCGTATTTCCTCCAGGCCGATGCGCTTTGCCCACTTGTAGATGCGCTCAAGATAACGCGCCTGCTCGCGGTACATCTGCGTCAGCGCCACGATATGCTCCAGCGCCTCGTCCTCGGTCCTGACAAGGCCGAGAACCTCCGTGCCCTTGATGTCGAGGCCGGCAGCACCTGCGAAGTGGATCTCGAAACCTGAGTCCACGCAGATCACGCCGATGTCCTTGCAGGTCGCCTCAGCGCAATTGCGCGGGCAGCCGGACACCGCCAACTTCAGCTTTGCCGGTGTCCAGGAGCCCCACATGAACTTCTCGATGCGGATGCCGAGGCCGGTGGAGTCCTGCGTGCCGAAGCGACACCAGTCGGAGCCGACGCAGGTCTTCACCGTGCGCAGGCCCTTGGCGTAGGCTTGGCCGGAAACGAAGCCGGCCTTGCCAAGATCGGCCCAGACGGCCGGGAGGTCTTCCTTCTCGATGCCGAGCAGGTCGATGCGCTGGCCGCCCGTCACCTTCACCATCGGGATTTCGAACTTGTCGACGACGTCGGCGATGGCGCGCAGTTCGCTTGAATTCGTCACGCCGCCCCACATGCGCGGAACGACAGAATAGGTGCCGTCCTTCTGGATGTTGGCGTGGACGCGTTCGTTGATATAGCGCGACTGATAGTCGTCGGCGTACTCATCCGGCCAGTCGCAGACGAGGTAGTAATTGAGAGCCGGACGACACTTGGCGCAACCGCAGGACGTCTTCCATTCGAGTTCCTGCATGACGGCAGGGATCGTCTTCAGACCCTGGGCCTTGATGAGGCGGCGGACGTCGTCATGGCCGAGTTCGGTGCAGGTGCACATCGGCGTGACGGCGGCCGGGTTGTAGCCGTCGCCGAGCGTCAGCGTCATCAGCTTCTCGACGAGGCCGGTGCAGGAGCCGCAGGAGGCGGACGCCTTGGTGTGAGCGCGCACGTCGTCTAGCGACGTCAGGCCCTTGGAGGTGATCGTCGAGGTGATCTTGCCCTTGCATACGCCGTTGCAGCCACAAATCTCCGCGTCATCCGGCAAGGCTGCAACGGCCGCCATAGGGTCCAGCGGCGACCCTCCCTGATAGGCCTGACCGAAGATCAACGTTTCGCGCATCTCCTTGATGTCGGTCTGTTTTTTCTTGAGATCGTTGAACCAGGCGCCGTCGGCGGTTTCGCCGTAGAGCACGGTGCCGATGATCCTGTTGTCCTTCAGCACGAGGCGCTTGTAGACGCCGGCTGAGGCATCGCGCAGCACGATTTCCTCGCGGTCGTCGCCATCGGCGAAGTCGCCGAGCGAGAAGAGCTCGATGCCTGTCACCTTGAGCTTGGTCGGCGTGTCGGAATGCACGAAGGCAGCAGATCGGTCGCCCGACAGATGCGAGGCGGCGACGCGAGCCATCTCGTAGAGCGGAGCGACAAGGCCGTAGACCATGCCGCCAACCTCGGCGCATTCGCCGAGCGCCATGATGCTACCGTCCGAGGTCAGCATGCCGTCATCGACGACGATGCCGCGGTTGACGGCAATGCCGGCCTCCTTGGCGAGCCCGACGCTCGGGCGAATGCCGACCGCCATGACCACGAGGGTTGCCGGAATGATGCGGCCGTCGTCGAGCTCGATGCCCTCGACCTTGCCGTTGCCTATGATGGCCTTGGTGTTGGCCTTGGTGATGACCTTGATGCCGCGTTCCTCGACGGCCTTTTGAAGCAAGTAGCCTGCGGCCGGATCGAGCTGGCGCTCCATCAGTGTCGGCATCACGTGCAGGACGGTGACGTCCATGCCGCGTGAGGCAAGGCCGGCGGCGGCTTCAAGGCCGAGCAGGCCGCCACCAATGACGATCGCCTTCTCGCGAGACTGGGCGGCAAGCAGCATCGCCTGCACGTCGTCAAGATCGCGATAGGTGATGACGCCGGGCAGATCCTTGCCGGGCACGGGAATGATGAAGGGCACGGAGCCGGTGGCGATCACCAGCTTGTCGTAGCTTTCGGTGACGCCGTGATCCGACGTGACCGTCTTGGCTGCACGGTCGATCTTGATGATCTTGTGGCCCTTGTAGAGGGTGATGCCGTGCTTGATGTACCATCCATCGCCGTGGATGATGATCTCTTCGTAGTCCTTCTCGCCGGATAGAACCGGCGAGAGCATGATGCGGTCGTAGTTGACGCGCGGCTCGGCGTTGAAGATCGTGACCTGATATTGGCCCGATGCCTTTTCGAACAGGTGCTCAAGCATGCGCCCGGGCGCCATGCCGTTGCCGATGATGACAAGCTTCTCAGTCATGGTTTTCAACTCCTCGGATCAGGTGGCGGCGACGGCTTGTGCGGAGAGACCGCGGCGATCGAGTTGCCTGACCGACAAATGCATCCAGATCAGCGAGACGACGACGATCGCGAACAGCAGCATGAAACAGCTCGACCAGAGGCCGGTCATATCCTTGAGCAGGCCGAAAGCGATCGGCAGGATGAAGCCGCCAAGGCCACCCATCATGCCAACAATGCCGCCGACGGCCCCGACGCTCTCGGGATAATAAGCAGGGATGTGCTTGTAGACAGCTGCCTTGCCGAGGCTCATCACGAAGCCAAGGGCGAAAATGACGACGATGAAGACGACAGGCGTAATGCCAGGCAGCGACGCGGTACCGGTGGCTGGGAGCGAAAGAATCAGGGTTGCCACGGCCGATACGGCGAACATAGCATACATGACGCTGCGAGCGCCCTTCTTGTCGGAGAGCACGCCGCCGAAAGCGCGGAAAATGCTGCCCGGAATGGAATAGGCAGCCGCAACCATGCCCGCCGTTGCGAGATTGAAGCCATAGACGCCGACCAGATAGCGGGGCAGCCACAGCGACAAGGCGACGAAGCCGCCGAATGCGAAGAAGTAGTAAAGCGAGAAGCGCCATACCTGGGCATTCTTGAGCGGTGCAAATTCCTCAAGCAGGCTCTTGGAGGCAACACCACGCTCACGGCGCAGGCGGAACGCCGGATCATCAGTCGTGGTGAACCAAAAGACGATTGCCATCAGCGCCAGACCGATGGCCCAGATCTGAGCAACCGCCTGCCAGCCCCAAGCGATCAGGACGAAGGGCGCCGCGAATTTGGTCACTGCGGCGCCGACGTTGCCCGCACCGAAGATGCCAAGCGCCGTTCCCTGCTTTTGAGCCGGGAAGAACGGCGAGACATAGGCGACGCCGACCGCGAAAGAGCCGCCAGCGAGGCCGACGCCGAGGCCGGCGATCAGCATCTGCGTGTAGGTCTGGGCATAGGAGAGGAGGAAGGTCGCCAGCGCAGCAGCCAACATGGTGAGCGTGTAGACGAGGCGGCCGCCATAACGGCCGGTCCAGATACCAAGGACGATACGGACAAGCGAGCCGGTCAAAACTGGCGTGCCGACCAGCAATCCGAACTCGGCCTCGGTCAGGCCGAGATCCTGTTTGATGCGGATGCCGATGATGGCGAAGATCGTCCAGACGGCAAAACAGAGTGTGAAGGCAATCGTGGACATCCACAATGCTTTGGCTGGTTCGCCGGCGGACGTGGACTGCGTGTTCCTGATAACAGACATGGCTTCTCCGGGGCCCGACAAGGTCGTGCCTATCCATCGCTGGGGGTTAAAAACAAAAAAGCCGCTGGCCGGGACCCGCATGCACAGTGGTGCGCGTGTTTCCCGATCAGCGGCTTTGCTGGAGGCGCCCGTCGTTGGACGCCGAATTCGTGGCCCTTCGGCCACCATTAACAAAGCAAGGAGCGTGCCAATCTCGTCAAGCTATTGTATCTGAATGGATAATTTCGAAACCCAAAAGAGCGCAAGCGCTATTTGCACAAATGCAGATCCAATTGCGGCTCTAAAAATTGTGCAATGCGCACAAAATAAGCACCCTTACCGACGGGCCTGGCTGGCAATATATCCGTCAACATCGGCGGGATCGAACAAGCCGCCATCAAAGAAGCCGTCTGGCCCAAGCGTCAGCGCGCCACTCGAGCCGACGGGCGTCTCGACCCGGAGTGCGCCTTCCACTTTCGAGCTTGCGGCCGGCATGGCGACATTCAGTACCTTCAGCGACTCCCGATAGATGTCAGGCCGATATGTGTCGTTGGCGATCTGCTGGTGCGCCGTTGTATGCGGGATGTGCCCCCAACGAACCATCTGTGTATAGAACCACAAGGCGTGACTCTTCCATGGAAACGTCGCTGCCTTGGCGTTCGGCACGAAGAAGTCCCGAATGCTCAGCGTCTCGTTTCCGCCGATATGAAGGAGACCCGTCAAGGCAGGCAGAAGGCTTGCCCCGGGCCGATCCACATAAGCGGGTTTTGCGAGCAGGCTAGCAAGCTCCTCGTGATTGCCGGCGTCGGCACACCAACGCGACGCCGAATAAAGAGCCCGCAGCAGTCCCGCGAGGGCTTCCGGTTTCTCATCGGCCCAGCGGCTGTTCACGCCGAGGACCTTTTCCGGGCTCGATTTCCAGATTGCCGCTTTAACCGTTGCCATGCGTGCGTGGTTGTTAAGAACGCCAAGCGTGTTCCATGGCTCCCCGGCGCAGTAGCCGTCGATAAGGCCCGCAGTCAGGGCGTCAGCCATATCGGGCGGGGGCAGTATTCCGATCTCGACGTCCAGGTCGGGATCTATGCCGCTTGCGGCCAACCAGTAACGCAGCTCGTAATTATGACCCGAATACGGGTGAACGACGCCGAAACGGAGAGGTCCGCCTTTTCGCTCATTGATCACCTGTCGCAGGGCGAAACCGCTCGAGCGTGCATCGAGATCAGGCCTGGCACCGCATTCGGCCATTGCTTGCCAGAGGCCGGCCGAAACGGTTACCGCATTGCCCCCAAGTCCCATCGCCAGCGGCACGATCATGCGTGGGGCCGGCGCACTGAGCCCCAGATTGCAGGCGATCGGCATCGGAGCCAGAATATGTGCCACGTCGAAGTGGCTGACCGCCAGCCGGTCGCGAATGGTCGCCCATGACCGCTCGCGCACCAGCGTCAACTCGATATCCTGCTGCGCCGCAAAACCCTTTTCCTTGGCTGCGACGAGAAGGGCGCTATCAAGGAGCGGCAGGAAGCCTGCGGTGATCTGGTGCTTACTCGTCATGCGTCGGTTCCCGGATCGAGGAGGCTCGCGGCGGTGATCAGGCTCTGTGCGATCTCGACGATTTTCCTGTTCTGGTTCATGGCTGTGCGCCGCAAGAGCGCATAGGCTTCGTCTTCCGTCAGACCGCGGGACCGCATCAGCAACCCTTTCGCTCGATCGAGGAGTTTACGGTTTTCCAGTTCGCCGCGCGTCTCCTCCAACTCTCGGTTCAGGCGAGAGAAGGCGTTGAACCTGCTGATCGCCATCTTGAGGATCGGGCGGACGCGCTCCTGTTTCAAGCCATCGACGATGTAGGCCGAGACGCCGGCCTCGACGGCGGCCTCGATGGAGGCCTCATCCGATTTGTCGACGAACATCGCGATAGGGCGTTTGACGGCGCGCGAAATCTGAAAAATGCTTTCCAGCATGTCACGGTTCGGATTTTCGAGATCAATGACGATAACATCGGGGTTGATCGCCATGATGCGGCGGGCAAGGCCGTTCATATCGTCGATGATCGTAACGTCGTGGTAACCGGCTTCGCGGAGACCGGCCTCGATAATCGATGCGCGGATGCTGTTCTCGTCGATGACCAGTACATTGAGGCTGCTGTGCTTCATCGTAGCACCATGCGGGGACTTAAACTCCGTTCAATTCCGCAAAGAACATAGAAGCCTGATCTTGGCAACCTTGCGATCCTGCGTCGGGCAGTTGGCGCATTTCCAACGCGATGCGTCCTGCCTGATTTCTGCTCGGCCGTGAACCCATAAGCGGGCGGCGAGGCGATTATGGACCGGTTTGCGGGTGGTGGGCAAAAGCTATTCGCCCTTCTTCGACAAGGTCATAACGAAGGCCGATATCAACCATTTGCTCTCGTGCACATCTCAGGCGCGTCTTGCATGCGACAGGGCTATACGTCGTCCATAAGGGGGCAACGTCTGATTCAATGTCGGCATGAGCCGATACGATCTGGCCGCCCTCTAGTGGCGCGTGATTGAGCCGCTGTTGCCCAACCCGTCAGCCGCCGACGGTCACATATCGCCGCCCGCAGTAGAGAAGTGCTTCTTGACGGTCTGCGGCGCTAAGGCCGATGACGCGGCCAAAAAGCACCCGATGCGTTCCCTGGTCTAGTGAATGTGTCAGCTCGCATTCGAAGCTGACAAGCGCATCCTTGAGCAGCGGCGCGCCCGTACGCCCTTCTATCCATTCGCCAGCGGCAAAGCGCTCGGCCATTGTGGTCTTGCCGCCGAACAGGTTCGACAATGCCTCGTGGCTCGGGGCCAGCGTATTCACGCAAAAGAAATGCGCCGTCTCGAACGCTGGAAAGCAAGAACTTGTGCGGTTCACGCAAGCGAGCAGCGTCGCCGGTGTGTCGCTGACGCTGCAGACGGCAGATGCCGTAAAGCCGCAGGGTCCGTCATCGGCCCGTGTTGTCACGATGTTGACCGCCGCGCCGAGACGCGACATTCCATGACGGAACTCCATGCTTTCCACCGTCTCGAAGCTGTGACCCATGATCCCCATCTGAAACCTCCTAAACGCGCGCCGGGCGTGCGAACCCCATCCGGTCGCGCAGTGTGCCGCTTTCATACTTCGTGCGATAAAGGCCCCGCTCTTGCAGGATCGGCACGACCATGTCGACGAAATCGGTCAGGCCATCGGGGAAGTGCGAAGGCATGATGTTGAAGCCGTCGGCGGCACCGGTTGCAAACCAGGTCTCGAGCGTATCGGCGATATATTCCGGCGTACCGCAAAGAACCCAGTGCCCGCGTGCCGCGGCCATCAGGTTGTAGACATCGCGCAGCCGCATATTTTCACGGCGTGCCTTGTCCAGCATGACCTTGGCGAAGGCGTGGTAATTGTCCGATGGCTTCAGGTCTTCGGGGATGGGGCCATCGAGATCGTAGACGCTCATGTCTATGCCGAAGCGATCGGACAGAAGCGATAGCGCATTCGTTTCGCTGACGAAGCCCTGAAGTGCAGCAAGCTTGTCGTGGGCTTCGCGCTCCGTGCGGCCTACGATCGGCATGAGACCCGGCAGGATGACCATGCTGTCGTCCGAGCGACCGTATTTCGGCAGGCGATCCTTGACGGAGCGATAGAAGGAACGGGCCTCGTCGAGATCCTGCGTGACCGAGAAGACCACATCCGCTGACTTGGCCGCAAGTTCCTGGCCGGGCCCTGAGCCGCCGGCTTGCAGGATGATCGGCTGCCCCTGCGGCGAGCGGCCGATGTTCAGCGGGCCCTTGACCTTGAAATGCGGGCCCTCATGGTCAAGACTACGGACCTTGTCCGGATCGATGTAGAGGCCGGTATCGCGGTCGGCGACGATTGCATCATCAGCCCAACAATCCCACAGGCCACGCACGACTGAGAGAAACTCCTCGGCGATTTCGTAGCGCTGGGCATGATCGGGATGGATGGTCCCGAAATTTGCCGCCGCCGTCGGGTTTGCCGTCGTCACCGCGTTCCAGGCGGCGCGACCGCCGCTTAGATGATCAAGCGAAGCGAAAACGCGGGCGACAGTGAAAGGATCGCTGTAGGTTGTCGAGACGGTTGCGCCGAGCCCAATATGCTTCGTCGCGCCGGCGACGGCCGATAGCAGCGTCAGTGGTTCGAGACGCGCCGTGTAAGAGGGATGTGCCGCGGGGTCGGCGTGCAGATTGTCACCCATGAAGATGAGATCGAACAGACCGCGCTCGGCCTCCTGCGCAATCGTGCGGACCTGATCGATATTCTGGAAACTGTCGATCGCGCCCGGCATCCGCCACCCGGCGACATGGCTGCCGGTACCCAGAAGGAAGAGGCCGAAGTGAATCTTGCGTGTCATGTTAAGCTTATCTCCAGAAGACGTAACGCCGCTCGACGAAGCTGATCGCGCCGAAGAACACGAGGCTGATCGACGAGGCGACGATGATGGCGGCCCAGACCTTGACGAAATCGATCTGCAGCACTGCCTGATAGATGACCCAGCCGAGGCCGCCGTAAGCGCCGAGCATCTCGGTCACGATGGCCACCAGGACGCTGCGCACCGTCGAGACACGCATCCCGGCAATGATCAGCGGCAGCGCGGTCGGCAGACGCAAGCGCCAGACGATGGCAAATTGTCCCGCACCAAACGAGCGGATCAGGTCGACGGTCTTGCGATCCACCCGGTCAAGACCTGCGATAGTGCTGAGGAAAATGGTGAAGGAAACGGCGATCGCCACCATCACTATCTTTGAGGTCATGCCCATTCCGAACCACAGCAGGACAAGCGGAGAATAGGCGACGACAGGCACGGAGTTGATGGCCGTCGCCAGCGGCAGCACCACCCCTCGTGCGGCGGGGATAATGGTGACGAGGACCGCCAGCAACATGCCGATGGCGCAGCCGATCACGTAGCCCGCGATGGCCTCACCCGCGGTAAAGGCGGTGGCGTCGAGGAGATTGCGCGCGTCCGATACCATTCCCAAAAGAATGCTGGAGACCGACGGCAGCACATAGGCTGGCAAATTGAAGCCGCGCGCCGACAGTTCCCATATGACGGCGACGAGGAACGCACCCGCGATGCCGCGCCCGACCTGGCGAAGGTTATCCGTGCGTTGAGTGCTCATTTCTCGGTTCCCCAGAAGACGATATGGCGCTCCGCCCAGGACACGACGCCGTAAAGCCCCATCCCGAGACAGGCGGAGACGACGATGGTCGCCCAGATGCCGACAACGTTCTCGTTGTACATCGCCTGCAGCAGAAGCACGCCGAGGCCGGTCGTATCGCCGAACCACTCGCCGACGATCGCGCCGACGAGGGCGAGCGAAGAGGCGAGCTTCAGGGCGACAAAGATCTGCGGCAAGGCAGCCGGCAGGTAGATGCGCCGCAGGATCTGCCCGTCTTTGGCGCCGAAGCTGCGCATCAGTTGAACCTGCTTGGGATCGACCGATGAAAAGCCGAGGATGGCGTTGACCGTGACCGGAAGGAAGCTGACGTAGAAGGAGATCACCGCCTTGGCGAACAGCGTGTTGCCGAACCAGAGCACCACCACGGCGCCGAAGGCGATGACGGGAATGGTCTGCGACACGATGAAGAGTGGAAAGAACAGCTCGCGCAGCGCCGTCCAGCGATGGAACACCACGGCGATCGCCACGCCGAACAGGCTGCCGGCGACGAAACCGAGCGCCGTTTCGAGGAAGGTCCGCCACAGGCCGGCGAGATAGGCGCCTGGCGTCGCCATAATGTTGGCGGCGATCGCGCTTGGTCGCGGCAGATAATACGGGCGGATGCCGAAGGCCACGACGATGACTTCGATCGCCAGCAACCCGACGGCCAGCCACAGGATAGGTTTTACCGCGGCGTAGATCCTGCCCGTCGAAATGACGGGCAGGCTTGTCGCGGAGGCATTCGTTCCGGTCACAGGCGTCGTGCCTCGGCCGGGATCTTGTCGATGAAGGAGGCGTTGAAGGCCTTATCGAGATCGACAGGCTTGGAGATCACGCCGTATTTGGCGAGCAGTTCGTTGGCCGAGCCGACGGCTGCCTTGTCGATGGTGAAGATGCCGTCGGTCGAGGCCTTGCCCGCCGTCATCAGCGTCTTGATTTCCGACAGCATGAATTCCTGCTGGGCGCGGTCGAGCGTCGGCGCGATCTTCATGATGATGTCGATCGCTTCCTTCTCGTTGGCAAAGGCTTCCTTCCAGCCCTTGACGCTGGCGCGCAGGAATTTTTCGACGAGTTCCGGCTTCTCAGTGGCAGTCTGCTCGGAGACGATCAGCGTGTCGCGCGGGAAGGAGACGCCGCTATCCTCAGGCACGAAGAGATTGAGGTTCTCCTTACCGACGCGCTGATTGATGACGTAGAGCTCGTTGTAGCGCGTCGCGGTCACCACATCGACCTGCTTGTCGACGAAGGGGGTTACGGAAACCTGCTGCGGCTGGATATCGGCTTGCTTGGGGTCGATGCCGGCCTTCGACAGCATGGCCGCAAGCACATGGTTGGCGCCGGTGAACCAGGTGGTGATCTTCTTGCCCTTGAAATCGGCAACACTCTGGACCGGTCCGTCCTTATGCGAGACGAAAACGAACGGGGTCTGTTGATGGGCGACACCGATGCAGACGATCGGCAGGCCCTTGTCACGTCCCGCGAAGACGCTGTCGGTGCCGCCGGAAAGGCCGAACGTGTCGGCGCCGGTGGCGACGAGGTTTTCGGTCAGAAGGTTCGGGCCACCCGGATTGATGGTGAGGTTGATGCCTTCATCCTTGTAGTAGCCCTTCTCGAGAGCAACGTAGAAGCCGGCGAACTGCGCTTGCGTGAGCCACTTCAGGCGCAGGCTGGCATCGACCATCTCCTGTGCGGCGACCGGAGCGGCGCCCATGCCGAGTGCCGGAAGTGCGATGGCGGCGGCAGCAAATGCTGCAATGACGTTACGTCTGTTAAGCATGAAACCCTCTTTTGATCTTTGTGACGTGTCGTTGTCCTCCCATTGATGCACTTACTGCCGGAAGTCCGAACCTTCCCTGTCCAGCTGGCGCAGGAAAGCCGGCCACTCCCGTTCGCCGGCAATAAGAATGTCGCCCTTGCTCTCCCAGAACTGGCGTGCCGCCTTTTCGCAAACGTCGTGCGGCGGGATGACGAGCTCGGCGCCGGACGCGGTCGCAGCCTGGAGATCGAGCTGGATGCGCGCGGCGCGCTCGAAGTAGTAGAGCAGCATGAAAGCTTCGCCCGGCGTGCGCCCGATGGTGAGGATGCCGTGGTTGCGCATCAGCATCACCTTGTTGTCTCCAAGGTGATTAATGATGCGCTCCTGTTCCGCCAGATCGATGGCGACGCCTTCATACGCGTGGAAAGCTTGGCGTTGATAGAAGCGCATGGCGAATTGGCTGAGCGGCAGCAGTCCGTCCTTCTGGCACGATACCGCGACGCTGGAATCGGAATGCGTATGCAGCACGCAGACGGCATCATGGCTCGATTTGTGCAACGCGCCGTGAATGACGAAGGCGGCCTTGTTGACCGTGTAGGGCGTGTCATCGAGCTTGTTGCCCTCAATGTCGATCTTCACCAGGCTCGACGCAGTGATCTCCTCGAAGAGGAAGCCGTATGGGTTCAGAAGGAACTGGTCCTCGTGGCCGGGAACACGCATCGAGATGTGATTATAGATCAGATCGTCCATGCCGAGGCGGGCAACCATGCGGTAGCAGGCGGCGAGATCGACGCGCGCCTTCCATTCGTCTTCGGCGATATGGGCCGGTCGACCCGAATAATGGTCAGTCATAATCTGTTTCCTCATGCTTCAATCAGTGTGCGGTGAAATCAGTGTCCAGCGACCTGGAAGGACTTCATGCTTTCTTCCTCGATTGCCTCGAGAAGGGTCTTTTTCAGTGCAATGAATTCGGGAGACGTGACGATATCGGCCTTGCGCGGACGCGGCAGGTCGACAACCTGCTCCAGCTTCACCTTGCCCGGGCGCGCGGTCATGACCAGCACGCGGTCACCGAGGAAGATCGCCTCGTCGACGTCGTGGGTGATGAACAGCACGGTGCGCTTGTGCTTCTGCCAGACATCGAGCAGCCAGCGCTGCATCATCGTGCGGGTGAGCGCATCCAGTGCGCCGAAGGGCTCGTCGAGCAGCATCAGATCGCGCTTGAAAAGAAACGTGCGCATCAGCGCCACGCGCTGGCGCATGCCGCCCGAGAGCTGGTTTGGGTACTGCTTTTCGAAGCCTGCGAGCCCGAACTCAGGAAGCATTTCCATCGCCAGCTTGCGCGCCTCAGCGCGCGGCATACCCTCGATTTCAAGGGCGATAATGGCGTTGTCGATGACGTTGCGCCAGGGCAGCAGCAAATCGCGCTGCGGCATGAAGGACACTTTGCCAAGAAGGTCCGACGCCGTGGAACTCACACCCTTGAGGCGCAGGATGTTACCCGCATCTGGCTCTTCCAGGCCAGCAAGTATATTGAAGAGCGTGCTCTTGCCGCAACCCGAGGGGCCGACCACGGTCACCAGCTCACCGGGGCGAATGGACACCTCAAGATCGCTCAGCGCCTTCGTCGCGCCAAACGTTTTGGAGACGTTCCGCAACTCGATGAGCGGCTTTCCATCGTCCGCGGCATCGGCAGCCTCCAGCAACGCAGGAGTCGGGGCAGCTGTCCGGGCTGCTCGCGGCTTCAACAACTCGATCAACCCCATGGCGCCGGATGCTGGACCGCGAGGGAAGAGTTCGGTCGACGTTATTGCCCTGTCAGTCATAAGGCCACTCCTGTCACGTATGCAAATATCGTTCGAAGAAATACAAGCAAGCACTATGCCAGATGCGAGCGCCTATGTTTTTCGGCGTGAAAAGCGATCTTCGCTGCCGTTGACTGCCTCGGGGGCATGGAAAGGAAGCTCAATAATTCCAATGTTATACAAAACTGCCATATTCGAATACATATTTTGATTATTCGAGTTCGAAAGACGCCATTTAATGTGCACGTGGTGGGCATTTTTTAGCCATCAGCCAGCAGCGTAAGAATTATGTCTCGTTCGAGGCAAGGGACGAGTACAAAAGGCCGGGAACGACGTCGCTCCCGGCCTTTTGAAAACGCACGTAGAAGATTTAGGCCTACGAAAGCGCCTGCTTCATCATCTTGAAGAAGCCGTCGTTCGATGCCTTTTCGACAACGCGGGCGTTGACCTTGAACTCCGGCCAGCGGTTGCCGAGAACCGGCGGATGAACGGCCGAGAAGCCCCTGGTGATTTCGCCCGATGTTTCAATTCGGACAACCGCATCCCGGGCACTCTCGATCAGATCGGAATTGAGCGCCATGGCGCAGGTCAGCGAGTCCGGATGCGTGCTGATCGGGCGGCCGTAGCGCGCCTCCGCCGTCTGCCTCGGCACGGCCGAGACCTTGCGGTAGAACTCCGAAAGCGGTGTGTTCATCGCGAAGATTTCGTTCAGCTGGTCCGCTTCGAACAGGCTGGAGCGCATGGTGAGCGTCCAGGTCGAGAGCGTGATGTTGAAGCCCGCCTCGAAGACGATCTTCGCCGCTTCCGGATCGATGAAGAAATTATACTCCGCGCAAGGCGTGATGTTGCCGACCGAGTTGTCGGTGCCACCCATGATCCAGAGATGACGAACCGCCTTGGCGATGCGCGGCTCCTTCATCACCGCGAGCGCGATGTTGGTCAGCGGCGCCTGGGCGAGGATGTCGATCTCGCCAGGTTCTGCCATCACCTTCTCGATGATCGCGTCGACGGCATGCATCGTCTCGGGCCGCTGGCGGGCGATCGGCAGGTTGGCGCCGCTCATCCCGTCATTACCGTGCATGGTGGAGGCTTCCCACGGCTTGACCATCGGACGGCGTGCGCCGCAGTAAACCGGAACCTTGCCGGAGAAACCGGCGGCCTCGATGGTCGCCAGCGCATTTTCCACTTGCTGGTCGAAGGGCACGTTGCCGACGCAGACGGTCACCGCCTCCAGCGTCGACCCAGGCGTCTTCATGGCGAGCAGCAGGGAATAGGTGTCATCCCCTGCAGTATCCGTATCGATGATCAGCCGCATCAGTAGAACTCAAAGCCCATGGTGCGGGCATGATAGTAGAGCCCGCCGTCCTGCACGATCAGAAATTCGGCGCGTGTGTTGCCGTCATTGTGGTGGCTGTGCTTGGCGGCAGCAGGCGTCACCAGCGTTGCCCAGGGCGACCAGTCGCATTTCTCTTCGGCAACCATGGAATAGGCGGGATCGCCGGCAACGACCAGCGTGATGGCGGCCGAATTGTGCTTGTGCGGCGGCTGCGCACTCTTCGGCTTCAGCGTGTTCAGCGACAGTGTCATGGTCGGCGTGATGTTGCGGGCGGCTTCGGTCTTCTCGGCAGAAAAGATCAGCGCGTGACCCGATGTCGAGGCATTGGCGTTCGAGCTGTAGACCACATCCAGCTGATGCGTGATTTCATCGGCCGGATAGTGCACGAACTCGACGGCCGCTTCCTTGCCGGTGACCGGAGAGGAGGTATCGAACTTGAGCTGCGGATCGTTGCCGACCGCCCAGAAGACGCAATCGTCCTTCGCAGTGATCGCGGACGCGATGCCACCCGGCAGAAGGAAGACATCGCCCTTGCCGAGCGTCGCCTTCTCGTCACCGACGACGAGGCCGGAGCTGCCCTTGATGACGTACCAGATCGACGCCGTGTTCACGAGCGTCGTATCCAGCGTTTCGCCAGCCTTGACCACGGCATAGCGCGCCAGCATCAGCGGCGTCGTCGCGGCGAAGGCGCACTCCATCCTGGCCGACTGGTCGCAGTTGATGAAACCGGTCTTTTCCATTTTCATCGCCTGGGCGGGTTCGTCCACGAAGATGTGTCCCGGCACTGGGGGAAGCTTAATGTTGAAGGCATTGCCGGAATTGAAGTAGCGGCTGCGCGCCTCGGCCGCGTTGGCTGGCTCGCGCGGCAGTTGGACCGGCATTTCGGCCATGTCGTTGGCTGTGCTCATCATGCATCTCCTTGGTTGAACGAAACACCCGCTTCCTCAAGAAGCAGATCGAGAAGAACGGTCGCGCCGGCGGCGACATGATCCGGCTCGGACCATTCGTCCGGATGGTGGCTGATGCCGCCCCGGCAGGGAATGAAGATCATGGCCGAGCGCGTCAGCGGCGCCATTTGCCGCGCATCGTGTCCGGCGGCGGAAAGAACCTCAAGGCGCGAAAGACCATGCCGGTCCGCCGAGTTGCGGATCGCCTGTTTGAGTCCCTCGTCGAAGCCATTGGAGGGCGCATCGACGAGGCGGCGGATTTCAACCTGGCATGCACCAGCCTCCGCAAGCGCGATGTCCTCGAGACGGGCGCCGCAGGCTTCCAGCACGGTGTTTTCGGGATGACGCAGATCGATGCGGAAGGTGACCTTGGCCGGTACGACCGACGGCGCATTGGGCTCGACCACGACACGGCCGATGGTGAACTTGATCAATTCCTCGCCGGCCATCGCGTCGTGCATCAGCGTCGCCATGCGCGCGAAAGCCTGAACAGCATCCTGGCGGCGGCTCATCGGCTCGGTACCGGCGTGGGCCTCGCGGCCTGTGATCGTGATGTCGTAGGTCTTCTTGCCCTGAATGCCGGAGACAACACCGATGACGGCGGCTTCTGTTTCCAGCACATCCGCCTGTTCGATATGTGGTTCGATGTAGGCGTGAACGGGGAAGCCAAGGCCACGACGCGGCAATTCGGGATACGCCGCATGCAGCGCGCCGAGTGCCTCACCGACGCTGACGCCATCGGCGTCGCGCACCGCTGTCACTTCTTCGAGCGTGCGCAGGCCGGCGAAGAGCTCGGAGCCCATCATGCCGGGAGCGAAGCGGCTACCCTCTTCGTTCATCCAGCCGACGACCGTGATCGAACGCTCCGGCGTCACACCTGCTTCGGCAATTGCCGTCACGGCCTCCAGGGCAGCCAGCACGCCAAAAGCCCCATCAAAAAGACCGCCTGTCGGCTGGCTGTCGACGTGACTGCCAGTGACGACAGGCGCCAGTTGGGGAAGTAGACCTTTGAGCGTGAGAAAGAGATTGCCGGCCGGATCGGTGGACGCTTCGAGGCCGGCCTCAGCGCCCCATGCTATGATCCGCCGCCAGGCCGCGATCTCCTCGCTTGAGAGCGCCTGTCGGTTGACGCCGCCGCCGCGCAGCGCGCCATCCTCGCCGAGCGCCATCAGGCGGGTCCAGAGCCGGTCGGGAGAGATTGCTGGCCGCGCCATGTCGCTTACTCCGTCCGCATGACCTGACCGGGATCGGCGCGCGGATCGCGCACTGTCCAGGCGCCCTGCTCGACCTGGGCTATGAAATCGGAAACGAGGGAGTTGAACAGCGCCGGCTCTTCGAGGTTCAGCGTATGACCGGTCTTCGGGAAGATCGCGAGACCTGCGGCCGGGAGCATTTTCTTCAGGTAGATCGACGGCTGCAGGCAATGGTCGTCCTCATCGCCGGTCATGACCAGCGTCGGCACCATCATCGCCTTCAACTGCTCTTCGAGATCCCAGAAGGACGGGCGACGGCACTGAACGCCACGCATGGTGTTGGCAGCGCCGACGGCGGAATGATGCGACAGGCGCTCGGCGAAGGCTGCCCAACCGCGCGGATCCTTGTTCTGGAACTGCACACGGCTGGCGCCGAGCGAATAGATCTTCGAGAAGCCGGCAGGATCCTTCTCGAAATTGTCGGCGACCTTCAGCGAGGTATTGCGGAAGTAATCGGCCGTTTCCCGCTCCGTGCCGTAACCGGCGCCGGCGACCGTCAGCGACAGGGCGCGCTCCGGCGTGCGAAGGCCGAAATGCAGGGTGGCGAAGCCCCCCATCGACAGGCCGACGATATGCGCCTTTTCGATGCCGAGCGCATCAAGGACCGCGACCGCATCGTCGGCGGCGTTGGCCTGCGAATACATCTCCATATCCGCGGGGATATCCGACGGCGCATATCCGCGAGCCGCGTAGGTGATGCAGCGGTGACGACGGGCAAAGAAGCTCATCTGCGGTTCCCAGGCGTCGTAGTTGCCGCCGAACTCGTGGATGAACAGGATCGGCGTTCCGCTCTCTCCCGCCGTCTCGTAGTAAAGCTTCGTTCCATCCTTGGCGGTCGCGTACATGTGAAAGCCTCTTTGCCTCGTGTCGTCGATGGGTATGCCGGCCCTAGAAAAGGGCCGGTACGTCGTTGAGCGTGCGCGCCGTCTCGATGTAGCGCGGCAGGCCTTCGCAGAAACGTTCGGCCCAGGCCGATGGCACCGAGGTCGAGACCTTGATGAAGCGATCACCGAAGGCGGCCGTGTGGTAGCGTCCCTGGCGGATCATCACGCCTTCGCGGCGGGCCGCCTCGACGATAGCCTCGGGCGAAACGCCGGTGGAGATGGTCTCGAGGACCAGGAAGTTGCCGTGGGACACCGGGATCGGAACCGAAAGGCCGGTAGCCTTCGCGGCCTTGATGATCATCGCCTTGTTGGCGCTGTCGATGCGGCGCACGTCCTTCATCCATTCCGGCTTGACCGACAGGCCGGCCATCGCGGCGCGCTGGGCGACGACCGATGCGCCAAGCACCGAGGTGGAGGCTGCCGAGAACTCGTCGACCAGCTTCGGCTCGGCAACGAGCGCGCCGATGCGCATGCCGGCAAGACCGAGCCACTTGGAGAACGACAGCGAAACCACCGTTCCCTCGGGCGCGACCTGCAGCACCGGTGTATGGCCGTCGGCGAAGTCGCGATAGGTGCAATCGTGGATCAGGAGTGCGCCGACCGAACGGGCGATTTCGGCAAAGGCTTCGATCTCCTCGCGGTCATAGCGGATGCCGAGCGGATTGTTCGGATCGACGATGTAGATGATCGCGCAACGCTCATCGACATTGGCGCGCAGCGCCTCCGGCGTCAGCTTGTAGTTGACCGAGGCATCGTAAATCGGGATCTGGACCACTTCGGCGCCCGCCTGTTCGGCGAACATGCACGGCCACTTCCACGTCGGATCGGTCGTGACGAGCGTGGTGCCCGGCTTCGCGCGCGCCTTGCAGATCATGGCGAGCGCGTTGACGCCGCCTTCGGTGACGAGCGCCTCGGCAGACGTTCCGGCCACACCGAGATCGGCGACGATCGCGCTGCGCAGCGCCTCGAAGCCCATCGGCGGAGCATAGGCATTGAACTCGCCGGCCTCGACCGAGCGGATCATGGCTTCCGCGACTGCCGGATGGGCGGGCACGTGGTTGGTGTTCTGCCCCATCCATGCCAGGTCAGGCGTGGAGAACAGATCGTCGAAATAACGGTTGCGGATGCGAGCGTCAGCCATGGATCAGATCACCGAACCGCGCGCGGCGATGCCGCCGTCGATGGTGACGACCGTACCGCTGATGTAGGCGGCCTTGGGCGATGCCAGGAAGACGCAGAGATCGGCGACTTCCTCGGCGGTTGCCGGACGCTTGCCCGGATACTTTTCATAGAGCTCTTCCCAGCGGCTCTCATCGCCCAGCATGTCGATGGCCTTGCGCTTCATGATCTTGAACATGCGCGGGGTGTCGACCGGACCGGGGTTGACGCCAACGACGCGGATACCCTCATCCATACTGCGGCCGCCGAGCGCTTTGGTGAAGCTCATCAGCGCGGCATTGCCGGTGGAGCCGGCGAAATAAGCGGCATCCCAGTTCTCGCCGGAATTGCCGATGACGTTGATGATGACGCCACCTTTGCCCTCACCCTGGCCCTTACGGCGCTTCCAGAATTCGCGGGCCAGCGTGATGTAGCCGAACACCTTGAGATCGAAGCCGCGGCGGATCGATTCGTCGGTGACATCCTCGATCGAACCGGCAGGGATATCGCCGGCGTTGTTCATGAGGATATCGTAGTCGCCGCAAGCCTTGTCGAGCGCAACCATGGCCTCGGTCGTGCCAAGATCGGCTTCGTGCACGGTAACATTGACCGGATACTGCGCCAGCTCCTTCTTCAACTCCTCCATCGCCGCGCCGTTGCGGGCGGCGAGGTGAAGGTGACATCCTTCAGCGGCCAGCACCTTCGCGATGGCATGGCCGATGCCCTGCGAGGCTCCGGTGATCAACGCCGTCTTTCCAGCAAGATTAAGTTCCACCTGCATCTCCTATGTGAATACATATTTCACCTTCTTGCATACGCCGATTTGCCATCATGTCTATAGTGTTTTGACAATCAAATTGGAAATTTTTCCCACCAAAAGACATAATGGCGAACTATTTCGCACATTATGCAAATTTTTGGGGCATGAAGCTCATTTCATTGACAGTCACGCGTTTATTTTTCAAAAGGCAGTTTATGTATACGAATACCTATTGCACGAATACCGAAAAGGCATAATGTTGCTTTCTAGCCCTAGGGCATGGATGACCTCTGAAACGGACGGCTGGAATTCTCATGGCAGATGTGTCCCTCAAAAATGTAGGGAAGACTTACGAAAACGCTTCCGCGAATACGATCGAGAACCTGAACCTGGACATTCGCAGCGGTGAGTTTGTCGTCCTCGTCGGACCATCGGGTTGCGGCAAGTCGACGACTCTTCGGATGCTGGCGGGCCTTGAGGAACTGACAGACGGTGAGATCTGGATCGGCGATCGGCGCGTCGATGAACTGGAGCCACGCGATCGCAACATCGCGATGGTCTTTCAGAACTACGCGCTCTATCCGCATATGACCGTCGCGCAGAATATGAGCTTCGGCCTGAAGCTTTCAGGCATGGAAAAGGCCGAAATCCGCCGTCGCGTCGAGGAAGCAGCCAAGGTGCTGGACATTTCCACCCTGCTGGAGCGTCGCCCAAAGCAGCTTTCTGGCGGCCAGCGCCAGCGTGTCGCCATGGGCCGCGCGATGGTGCGCGATCCGGCGGTCTTCCTGTTCGACGAACCGCTTTCCAACCTCGATGCGAAGCTGCGCGGGCAGATGCGCGCGGAAATCCGCCGGCTGCACAAGCGGCTGAAGGCAACCACTGTCTATGTGACTCACGACCAGGTCGAGGCGATGACGCTTGCCGATCGCGTGGTGGTGCTGAACAAGGGCCTGATCGAGCAACAGGGTACGCCGCAGGAACTTTACGAGCGCCCGGCGACCCGTTTCGTCGCAGGCTTCATCGGCAGCCCGACCATGAATTTCCTGCCGGCCGACGTCGTTATGGACGGCGAAACGCCGACGTTGACGTTCGCGGGCGCCACGGTGGCTGCTCCTGCCGACAAGGTCGAGGCATTGAAGGCCTTTGCCGGGCGCGGTGTCGAAATCGGCCTGCGCCCGGAGCATTTCCTGGCCGACGGCACAACTGAAATCTCCGTGCCTGTCGACATGGCCGAACTGCTCGGCCCGACCACACTCGTCCATTTCACGCTCGAGGGCGTCTCCTGTTCAGCCATGCTGCCGCCGGAACTTGCCGCGGCCGAGGGGCAAGCGCAGTCGCTCCGCATAGCTCGTGATCGCATGTCCCTCTTCGACCCCGATACCGGCCGCGCCATCTGACGCGACCACCGCCTGCCCGACGACATAAAACCAAGGAGAACAGCTGATGAATGCCCGCATACTCTTTCTCGCCGGCCTGCTTGGCGCCACCGCGCTCGGCAGCACTGGCGCATTTGCCCAGGACAGCGCCGCCTGTACCGGCGAGACCGTGACACTGCGCATTCTGCGCACACCGGGGAACTACCCCTATCCGGCGCCGATGGAGGCCTGGCAGAAGGAAAACCCCTGCGTTAAGTTCGAGATCAACGAAGTTCCGTTCGCCCAGCTTGCCGACACCATCTCCGTCCAGGCCGCCAGCTCCAACCCGCCTGACGTGCTGGTCTATGACGGCCCGAACACGCAATCCTACGCCGCCTCCGGCATCCTCCTGCCCCTGACCAAGTACCTGCCTAAGGGCTGGGACGAGGACATCCTTCCCGCGACCAAGGCAGAGCACAGCTACGAAGGCGAGGTCTATTCGCCCGGCATCGAGCAGACCACGGTCGCCATGTACTACAACAAGAAACTCGTCGAAGCCGCCGGCATCAAGCCGCCGCAGACGCTCGACAAGGCCTGGACCTGGCCGGAAGCACTGGCTGCGTTCAAGGCCTGCCAGCAGGGCCCGGCCGGCGCACCGAGCGTCTGGGGCCTCGGCCCGACCCGCTTCGGCAACGGCCAGCCCGGCCTCGTCTACCAGGACCTGATCTACCAGCGCTCCGCCGGCGACCCCAAGGCCGACCCGGAAAGCTCCGCCTACAAGACCTTCTGGGCGCTGTCCAAGGACGGCAAGTCGGTCGAAGGATACCTGAACACGCCGGAAGCGGTTGAAGCACTGAAGTTCTATCAGTCGCTCTTCAACTCCGAAGGCGTCGCGCCCAAGGTCGGCATTCCGAACGCCTTCTTCGACGGCAAGGCCTGCTTCTACATCGATACGCCGGCCGCCGGCAGCGCGCTCATCAAGGATCCGAAGATCGAGTGGGGCATCACCCCGATCCCGTATTTCAAGACCCCGATCGTCCACACCGGCTCGACCACAATCGGCGCAACGGCGCGCTCCAAGCATGCCGATATCGCGGCCAAGTTCGTGGTCGACATGTCGACGGGTGAATACGCCTACATGAACGTCAGCCAGCGCGGCAATCTTCCGACGCTAAAGAGCCTGTTCCCACGCTTCGAGACCTACAACGCCTATCCGATGAAGGTCTTCGTCGACCAGCTGCAGGAATGGGGCCAGCCGCGTCCTCCGGGCCCGAAGTTCGCCCAGTACGACAAGCTCGTCACCGATGCGCTGCGTGCGGTTGCCTTCGGCGGCGATCCGGCCGACCTGATGGCGGACGCCGAGAAGAAGGTACAGCGGATCCTCGATCGCTAAGCATTGGACGCAAGAATGTCGGTCTCAAATACCCTATCCATGGCCTCGGCCAAACCAAGAACGCGAAAGCCCGCTACCAGGCGGCAAAAGCGGGATTGGCTGTTTGCGGCCGGCTTCCTTGCGCCGTTCATGATCCTGTTGCTGGTCTTCCAGTACGTGCCTTTGCTCGTCATGGCCCGCAACAGCGTCTATGACTACTCCCTGCTCAACCCGGCCGCAGCCAAGTTCGTCGGGTTGCGCAACTTCACCGACATGATCGATTATGACGATGCCGCCGTCTCCTTCGGCGTCACCTTCCTCTTTGCGCTCGGCGTCGTCGTCTTCGTCATTCCGGTCGCCTTCTCGCTGGCGCTCTTCCTCAATTCCAAGCTGCCCGCCCGCGGCCTTGTCCGCACCATGATCATGCTGCCGGTCGTGACCTCCTCGGTGGTCGTCGCCACCATGTGGTCCTTCCTGCTCGACCCGTCGAACGGGCTGATCAACGGCGTCCTGAACATCGTCGGCATCGGCAACCAGCCCTTCCTCACCTCGACAAGCCAGGCGCTTCCGGCATTGATCGCGATGACGCTCTGGCAACAGGTCGGCTTCGGCGCCATCCTGTTTCTGGCCGGCCTGCAGGGCCTGCCGGTAGAACTGACGGAGGCCGCACGCATCGATGGCGCGACGCGCCGCCAGGTACTCTGGAACGTGACGATCCCTCTGCTTTCCCGCACGACACTCTTCGTCGTCGTGATCATGACGGTCTTCTCGCTGCAGGCCTTCGCGCCGGCATTCCTGATGACCCAGGGCGGACCGCAGGAAAGCACCAATCTGATCGTCTATCACATCTACAATACCGCCTTCATCATGCAGCAGGCTGGCTACGCTTCCGCGCTGTCGGTGGCACTGTTGCTCGTGGTGCTCGCCATCTCCATGGCGCAGATGGCCCTGCTCCGCTCCCGCTGGAACTACTGACATGAAGAAGCAACATCTCAGGCGCGGCTTCATGGTCGCCCTCGTCATCGTCGTCATCCTATGCTGCTTCTTGGCACCCTATGCCTGGATCGTCTCATCATCCTTCAAGAACCAGCTCACGCTGTTCAACGATGTTACGCCGCTCTCCTGGCGCGCCTTCCTGCCGGTCGAGGGAACGTTCGAGAACTATCGGACGCTGTTCGAGCGCACCAATGTGCTGACGGCGCTTCTGAACACCGCCATCGTCGCCGGCGGGCAGGTGGCGCTGACGCTGCTGCTCTGTTCAATGGCCGCCTACTCGCTGACGCGCATCCGCTTTCCCGGCGCCAAGATCGTCTTCGTGCTCATCCTGCTCACCTTCCTGCTGCCGATCGAGGCGATGATGGTGCCGCTCTATCAGGTGGTTTCCGGCCTCGGCCTGTCCAACTCCCTGCTCGGCGTCATGATCCCCTGGATCGCCAGCCCCTTCGGCCTGTTCTTGCTGAAGCAGGCGTTCGAGGAACTGCCGGTCGAGCTCGAGGACGCCGCGCGGATTGATGGCGCCGGCCATGTGCGCATCTTCTTTTCGATCGTGCTGCCGAACGTGAAGGTTCCGATGCTGACACTCGGCCTCATCACCTTCCTGTTTTCGTGGAACAGCTTCCTGTGGCCGCTGGTCATCGTCCAGGATCCGGCGATCCAGGTCATCCAGGTGGCAATCGCCCAGCAGGGCTCGCCGACGCAGCTGCCGAACTGGGGCGAAACCTTTGCAGGTGCCACAGTCGCGACCGTACCGCTCATCCTGCTCTTCCTGCTGCTGCAGAAGTATTTCACGCAGGGCATGACCACCAGTGGGATCAAGGGCTAGGCCATGAACGCGCCGGCACACCGCCCCGCCCCGCTTTCGACGCTGGACGCCCCGATGGGCGGACAGATCGGCTATCGCATCTTCGGCACCGAAGGCGACTGGCTGGTGCTGATCCATGGCTGGTGCGGCAATGCCGAACATTGGGACGGGATCGCGCCCGAACTCGCGCGCGATCATCGGGTACTCGCGGTCTCGCACCCGGGCTTCGGCGGAATGCTCCCGCCGCCGCCGGCTGGCCAGACGATCCGGGCGATGGGCGCCGCCGTCGCGCATCTGTTGGCCCAGCTCGGTATCGAAGGCGCGACGCTTATCGGCCACTCGATGGGCGGCCCGATCATGACCGAGGTCGCAATCATCGCGCCGGATCGCGTCAAAGCTTTAATCGGGCTCGATACGCTGACGGACAGAGATTATTACGGTCGCGTCCCCGACGACGAGCTCGTCAGACGCCACGAGGATTTCGCCGCCGACTACGCGGGCCGCATGCGCGCGATGATCGATATCATCGTGCATCCCTCAACGGACGATGGGATGCGTCAGACAATTACCGGCGGTATGATCGCATCGGCTCCTGCGGCCTTCGCTCTTGACGTCAAGGACGACATCTTCGCCTGGGACGCGGAAGAGCGTTGGCCCTTGGTCACCTGCCCGGCCGTCATGCTCAATTCGGCATGGGTCGCGAGACTGGCGGATCCCAAGCCGATGGCCTGTTTCAGCAACGTCGCTGTCGTCGAATATGACTCAGGTCACTTCCCGATGATCGAAGCTCCCGTGATGATTGTGGAAAAGCTCCGAACCTGTCTCTCCACAATCGTATACCCATAATCGCCCCATTGAATGCACCGCAAAAAGAAACGTATAAATGCCGCCAGCAAAGTACAAATTGGCCATTCGCAGTTCCGCGAGAGGAGTGACCGCATTGGATCAGGATGACACGCGTCTGCCCGAAGCGGCAAACGGGATGCGCGCTCCGACCCGCGCCGGAGAGCTGCGTGAACAGCTCGAGCAGATGATCCTGGACGGTAGACTCGCTCCTGGCGAGCGGCTGGACGAGATGGAACTCGCGCGCCGCTTCGGTCTTTCTCGTACGCCGGTGCGCGAAGCCATCAAGGCGCTGCTGGCAATCGGCCTCGTCGAGACACGCGGCCGCCAGGGGACCCACGTTGCGCTCCTCTCCATTCCAGCGCTGATCGAGATGTTCGACGTGATGTCGGCACTCGAAGGTCTCTGTGCCCGGCTCGCCGCCCGCCGCGCGACACCTGCCGAACGCGCCGGCATGCGCAAAGTGCATGAGGAATTGGTCGAAGCCTACAACTCCGGTGATCCCGTTGAGTTCTACAAGGTGAACCAGAAGTTCCACGACCAGCTTTACGAAGCTGCCCACACGCATTTCATCGCGGACCAGGCGATCCAGCTTCGTCGCCGCATCGGCGCTTACCGCATGCGGGCAACCTACCAGCCCGGTCGCATGCTCGGCACGCTCACCGAGCACGTCCGCATCATGGATGCAATCGACGTCGGCGATCCGGAAGCGGCCCGCAAGGCGGCCAGCGATCACGTCCAGCTTCTCGGCGATCAGCTGACAGACTTCATATCGTCGCTGCCGGCGCATATGAGCCGCGCTCAGTAAACACGCACAAAGCTCTGTGCATGCAGAGGCCGGGTGCTGGCCGCGCGCAGGAGGAAACATATGCCCACGGCATCACGCCCCGTGATCCTCAACCAGCTTGGCAGGGAACTCGGAGAACTGCTCGAAAGCATCCTTCCAGACCGGTATGTGATGTGGACGTGATACTCCTGTCAGTTCCTGGCTAGCTATCGAGAATAGCTGCGATCCTTACCAGATCGGCAACTGACAACGCGTGCATCTTGCGCATCATGTGACCCCTATGAAGCTTTACGGTAGCCTCGGCGAGCTGAACATCGGCTGCGATCTGCTTATTCAGCTTACCGGCAACCACCATCGTCATTATCTGCCGCTCGCGCTCGGTAAGTTTGGAATATCTCTGGCGCAGTGCTGCTGATTGATTTGCCTCGTCGCGTCGTTCGCGATCACTTGCCAATGCGCGGTTTACCGCTTCAAGCAAATCTTGCTCGCGCACCGGTTTGGTCAAGACATCGATGGCTCCGGCCTTCATCGCGCGGACGGCCATCGCCACATCGACATGGGCGCTGATCAGCACCACGGATCGCGGATGCCGACTTTTCGCGAGCGCCTCCTGAAATTCCAGGCCGCTCTGGCCCGGCAGGCGAATGTCGAGAACAATACATCCTGCAAGATCCGGGTCGTCAACGGCAAGAAAGTCGCTGACGGAACCATGGGTTTCGGCAGTCAATCCCACGGATTCGAACAGCCCTCTCAACGCATCACGCACACTTTCATCGTCGTCGATGACGATGACCGTCGGCTGCCCTCTCTTGCGATCATCGATCATTGTCGCGCCTGCCTTCCACCGTTGGCAAAGTGAACCGGAATTCGCTGCCAATATCGCTGTCTTTCGCCGAGATCCAGATTCGGCCGCCGTGTGCCTCAACGATCGAACGGCATATGGAAAGGCCCATCCCGATTCCGTCGGTTTTCGTGCTGTAGAATGCCTCGAACACGCGATCCATTTCGCCCACTGAAACACCGCGGCCGGTGTCCGAGACGCTGACTGTCACAAGACGCGGCTCACCCAAGGCACAGCGTATATCGATACGCCTCTCCCTTGAGGAAGCCGTCATCGCTTCGGCGCTGTTCATGACCAGGTTCAGCACGACTTGCTGTATCTGCGTTCGGTCACCAAGGACGGCGACAGGAAGGTCCGGCATAGCCAGATTGACTTCAATCGCGCGTTTCTGGAGCTCTCCCCGCAGCAGATCGAGAACGTCGCGCACCGCGGAGGTCAATTCGGTCTGCTCGATCTTTGCCGGCAGCTTTTGAGCCATTGCTTTGATACTGGCGACGATGTCTCCGGCGCGATGGCCATCTTTCATGATTCTCTCGGCAGCCAGCCGGGCCTGTGCCAGATCGGTGTTGCCGGGCTGCAGCCAGCGCAGGCAGGTACCGGCATTTGTCACGATCGCCATCAACGGCTGGTTGACCTCATGTGCGATCGATACCGCAAGTTCCCCTGCAGCCGTCAACCGCGTGACATGCGCCAAGTCACTCTGGCTCTGCCGCAACGATTCTTCCGCACGTTTGCGGTCCTCGATATCGACGACCACGCCATACCACCTGATTACATTTCCATCGGGATCCATGAGCGGATTCTGCCGGAGATTGAACCATCGGTATTCGCCGTCGGCGCGTCTGATCCGCGCATCGACAGAGCGACCACGTTTCGACCGTAGTATCTCTTCCCAGGCGGTGCGCATCAGCTCGATGTCATCAGGATGAAACATTCGATAGAAACCAAATCCGACAATCTCCTCGAAGGGCAGCCCGACGAAATCGATAAGGTTCTGGTTCCAGTATTCCAGGCGGCCATCAGGCGTGCAGGACCAGGCCATGGCCGGTATGGTGTTGACAATGAGATTGAGCTTCCGCTCGCTCTCCCGTAAGGCCGCCTCGCTTTCGCGCAGCGCATCCTCGGCAGATTGCAGGTCCTCAATATCGATATTGACGCCAAACCAGCGTTGCGTGCCATTGGCATCGATCAGCTTGCAGCCCGAAAAATAGAACCATCTGTAGCGCCCGTCCGCCCCGCGGATACGACCCTTGAGAACAGTGTGGTCGGAATGTGCGAGATCGCGTTTCCAGATGTCCACCATGCCTGGGATATCATCTGGATGGTAAAGGTCGAGAAAGCCCCAGCCGAGTACCTTTTCGGCCGGGAGGCCGGCGTAATCCAACCAACTTTGATTGACGAAATCGGCGCTACCGTCCGGGCGGGCCGACCAGACGAGGACCGGCAGGGAATTGATGATCAGGCTGAGATTTTCTTCGCTTGCGGCAAGTGCCGTTTTCGTTGCCTGTAGCGCATCTTCGGCCTGCTTTCGGTCCTCGATATCCAGAACGACGCCATACCAGCGCTCGACATTGCCTTCGGCATCCAGCCGCGGTTTCTGTCGCAACGTGCACCAGCGATATTTGCCGTCCTGACGCCGAATCCTCCCAACGACCTCTCGGGCGCGTCGCGATGCCATAATGCTATGCCACTCCTCGGCAAGCCGCGCGGTGTCGTCCGGGTGGAAGATTCCGTAAAAGCGTACGCCGGAGATTGCATCCAACGGCGCGCCGATAAACTCGAGGAAGTGCTGGTTGGCGAAATCCAGCAGACCATCCGACGTCGCGGACCAAACCATCGCGGGTATCAGATCGACAATGGGATCGGCTTCCGGTTTTCTATCCACAACATGCTCCGCGCAGAGTTTGCGACACCCAAGCTGCCAACGCCTCGGGTGAAATTCTTACGGGATTTCTATGTGTTACGTAAGAACCAATCGATAGACCAAGGTCTATGTCTGCAAACCCATGGTCTAGTTGCACGGGACGTAGATCGCAATTGAGAGTGATCATGATCCGACTTAATCGTTACACATCGATCGGCTCGCCAGTTGTATCATTCAAGTTGAAAACGAGCATCGAAACCCGGCGCGGCGCGGTCACGGAGGATGTGGCGGCGATGCACCTCAATTCTAAGGATCAGTGCCGGGCCGCGTTTGTCGCGGCGATGGCGTCACCACCCGCCCGCACAGGCGGGCACATTTGACGAAGCCCTTCGTTCCATCTCCACCAATGGGGAACCATGATGCGTAGTTTGATTTTATGCCTGATGCTGGCAACCGCCACCATGACGACCGTGACAGCCCTGAGCACCGGCCCCGCAATAGCTACGGCCGACGTTCGCAAAGCCCCGGTTCCTGTCCACTACAGAACCGCTAATATCCAGGGCATCGATATTTTCTACCGGGAAGCCGGTCCCGCCGACGCTCCGGTCGTTCTGCTGCTGCACGGTTTTCCGACCTCTTCCCACATGTTCCGCAACCTGATCCCGCTTCTTGCGGATCGCTACCATGTCATTGCGCCGGATTATCCCGGCTACGGCCAGAGTGCTGCCCCCGACCACGACAAATTTTCCTACACGTTTGCCGGAACCACCGATATCGTGAACAAGTTGCTCGATCATTTGGCCGTCAAGAGCTACGCCATGTATGTCATGGATTATGGTGCGCCGGTGGGCTATCGCTTGGCGCTGAAACATCCGGAACGCGTCAGCGGGCTGATCATCCAGAACGGTAACGCCTATGACGAAGGTCTGAAAGAGTTTTGGGATCCGATCAAGACCTACTGGTCCGACGGATCGGCAAAGAGCCGCGAAGCACTCAATGGTCTCGTCACGCTCGAAACCACGAAATTCCAATATACCGACGGCATGGAAGACGTGTCGCGCATCAGCCCCGACAATTGGGTTCACGACCAGGCTCTGTTGGACCGGCCCGGCAACCGGGACATCCAGCTCGACATGCTATACGACTACCGCACAAATGTGCCGCTCTACCCCGATTTCCAGCGCTTCTTTCGCGAGCGCAAACCACCCACGCTGATCATCTGGGGCAAGAATGACTACATCTTCCCCGAGGCGGGCGCTCACCCCTACCTCAGAGACCTTCCAAAGGCCGAGGTCCATATCTTGAATTCAGGCCATTTCCTTCTGGAGGAAAAGCTCGACGTCGCTGCGCCACTTATCAATGATTTTCTGGATCGCATTATCGCGAGCAAGTGATGCTCCAGGCTGCCGGTTAAAGGTGCGATCGAGGCTCAGGCCAGCTAGGATCGCACCGCCGCGCAGCAAGGCAGGCACCCGAAATTCGGAGATCACCGATGCCGTACCATTTTCTCGAAGTTGCAGTCACTCCGAATGTGCGGTCGGCACAGGCCGAAATGGGAGCAGATCAGATTTGGTTGGGCGATCACCATCGAGAATCGGACAACTTCACCGACAGTGAACTTGCCTTCATCATCGCGCGCGACAGCTTTTATATGGCATCCGTCTCGGAAACCGGCTGGCCCTACGTACAGCATCGCGGCGGGCCACCGGGCTTCCTGAAGGTTATCGACAGCAAGACGCTGGCATTCGCGGACTATAGAGGCAACCGCCAATATATTAGCACCGGGAATTTTGCCGCCAACAACCGCGCCTGCCTGTTTCTCGTGGATTATCCGCGGCGGGCACGCCTGAAGATCTATATGCATGTCGAAAAGCTGACGCTCGATAGCGACCCCGCGCTGACCCGCCTCGTTTTCGACGCCGGGTACCGGGCAAAGGCGGAGCGCATTTTCCGGCTTCGGCTGGAAGCTTTCGATTGGAACTGCCCTCAGCATATCATTCCGCGATACACTGAACGCGAGGTCGAGACGGCTGTCGCACCAATGCGCGAGCGCCTGGCCCAACTTGAAGCCGAGAACCTAGCGCTCCGTACCCGGCTCGAAGCAATTGGAGAATAGAATGGACACCACGAGACCACCCCTTCCCCCCTTTTCCTTTACATCAGCAACGGAAAAAGTACGGCTTGCCGAAGACGGCTGGAACAGTCGCAACCCAGAGAAGGTGGCGCTCGCCTACACGCCCGATAGCCAGTGGCGCAATCGGTCCGAGTTTGTGAACGGCCGCGAAGCAATCATCGGCTTTCTCACCGGCAAATGGCAACGCGAGCTGGAGTACAGGCTGATCAAGGAACTGTGGGCATTCACCGACAACCGCATTGCGGTTCGCTTCGCCTACGAATGGCACGATGCCGGCGGCAACTGGTTCCGCTCCTATGGGAACGAGAACTGGGAGTTCGAGGCGAACGGCTTGATGCGAAAGCGCTTTGCCTCGATCAACGATCTGCCGATACACGATCAGGATCGGAAGTTTCACTGGCCGTTGGGTCGCCGACCGGACGAACACCCCGGTCTCAGCGACTTTGGGTTCTAGGCGACAGAGACATCCGACCTATCAGCACGCGGATATCGACACGGGTCATACCTAGACTTAGTCCAGCAATATGACCTCCGAGCTCTCAAGAAGCTCGTCTATCCTTGGAAAAACCGCCGTCACGTGGCCGGATGCAACGTGACGGTCAAAAGCAGATTGATCTTGCCATGCCTCGGTAAACACGAAGCACCGCGGATTGTCCCTGTCCTTGTGCAACGTGTAGTGGATCACTCCAGCTTCGGACCTGCTCGGCGCAACGAGCGTTCTCAAGGCTGCCTCGACCTCGGCCTCCGCGCCTGCTTTCGCAACGAAAATCGCAACACCGGGTATGATATGTGACATGCTGCCGGATACTCCATATGTTTGGCGTGCCAGTGCTTTAGACTGCACGGTCCGGCTATTGCCGAACCGTGCTCCCGTCACTGCGCCGGCTTAGAAATTGAAATCCGCAATGTTGTCCTTGGTGAACACCTTCGGCGCACCGAGAAGGATCTCGCTCTTGTTGGCGATCTGCAGGTCGCCGAGCTTGCCAGCCTTGAAGCTCTTGTCGCCTGGCTTCAGGGTGCCATCGGCGAGCGCGCGCAACGCCGTCGCCGCCGCGTAGCCCATGTCCTCGGTACTCCAAAGAACGGCGGACTTGACGCAACCGCTGTTGACATAGGGCTTCATGGCATTCGGCAACGCCAGACCAACGACGGAGACCTTTCCGCACAGGTTGGCCTGCTGCACGGCTTCGGATGCGGCAGGCGTCGCGACGCTGGTCATGCCGACGATGCCCTTAAGCTCGTCGCCATATTTGTTGATCAGCGTCTGCGCCTGGTTGAACGACAGGATGTTGTCTTCCTGCGCTTCCACGGTTTCGAGGAACTGGATCTTCGGGTGGCACTTGGCGGCATAGGCTGCCATCTCGCTGATCCAGCGCGCCTGATTGGGCGTCGTGAAGGTCGAGGTGACGATCGCGAAATGACCGTCCTCGCCGATCTGCTCGGCCAGCTGATCGATCAGCGTTTTGGCGACACCGTTGGCCGTTGCCGGATTGATGAACCACTGGCGCGCGTCAGCCTCGGCATCGGCGTCGTAGGTGACGACGTTGATGCCGGCATCCAGCGCTTTCTTCAAGACCGGCGCCACGGCAACCGGGTCGTTTGCCGAAAGCATGATGCCATCGACGCCGCTGGTGATGTAGTTGTCGATGAAGGTGATCTGCTCGTCAATATTGGCCTTGGTCGGTCCATCGGTCGTGACCGCAACGCTGCCGAGTTCCTTGGCGGCGACCTGCGCGCCGGCGGCGCTCGACATGAAGTAGCCGATGCCAACAAGCTTGGGCACATCGACCACCTTGATCGGCTTGCCCTTGCGATCGGGAGCATTGGCCACGGCCGCACCGTTATACTCACCCGGGTCCACCGCGGCGGCCGAGGCGTCGCAGGCGAGAGGGTTGGTCGGCTGGCCATCGCCGCCGGTCCAGTCGGCCTGCGCATGGGCTGCCAGCGGCAGCAGGCTGGTAACGCAGAAGACGCTTGCCTGAAGTGATGTGATGATCGATCGCATGAAAACTCCTCCTGTTTCGGATCGCGTGCATCCCCGGATGGGGGTGTACCTTGGTGGGTCAGTCGCTCGAGAAGCGATTGACCAAGTTCGAGATGAGAACGGCAAGGATCAGCACGGCGCCGATCACCACGATCGTGCCGTCGCCCTTGACGCCGGAGAGCGAGAGACCGTT
Organism: Hyphomicrobiales bacterium; assembly: GCA_900472605.1. Taxonomy (GTDB): domain Bacteria; phylum Pseudomonadota; class Alphaproteobacteria; order Rhizobiales; family Rhizobiaceae; genus Rhizobium. The sequence goes on from UCJD01000020.1 coordinate 267,508, forward strand.
CTTCAACGCCTGGATCAGCACCAGCCCGAGCAGCGAGCCGACGATCGAGCCGCGCCCACCGAAAATCGAGGTGCCTCCGAGCACCACTGCTGTGATCGCATCGAGCTCGAGGCCGGTGCCCATGTCGGAACGGGTGGTCGAGACGCGGCTGACGAAGACGACCGCGGCGATGCTGGCGAGCAGGCCCGAGCCGGCATAGATCCACAGCTTGATCCTTGCCACGTCGACGCCCGAATAGCGCGCCGCCGCCTCGTTGTTGCCGATGGCGTAGATCTTCCGGCCGACCGGGGTGAAGCGCAGGATGAAGATCGCCGATATCGCCACCACCCCAAGCAGCCAGAGTTGCGTGGGAACGCCGAACAGGTTGCCCTGCCCGATCGATAGAAACCAGGCCGGATACCCCCTCACCGACTGCGCCTGGCTGATGCCTTCCGCCAGCCCGCGATAGAGCGCCAGCGTGGCCAGCGTCGCAATCAGCGGCGGCACGCGAAAGCGGGTGATGATCAGCCCGTTCAGGAAGCCACCCGCCGTGCCGACGACGATCGCCAGGAACGCTGCCAGCGGCAGCGGCAGGCCGAGCTTCCAGAAAACGCCGACCAGGATCGCCGAAAGACCGACCGTGGAACCGACCGAGAGATCGATGCCGCCGGTGATGATCACGAAGGTCATGGCGATCACGATCAGCCCGACCTCGGTCATCAACCGGCCCTGGTTGAGCAGATTGGCGCTGGTCAGGAAGCGGTCGTTGTAGACGGCGAGAGTGCCCATGACGCAGACGAGGATCAGAAACAGGATCGTCTCGTGGCGATAGAGAAGCTTGAGGTTCATCGTCTTCTCCATCAACGCACGCGCTGGCGACGTGCGACGTCGGCAAGGACAGTGACCAGAATAAGCGTTCCCTGGACGGCGCGGAGCCAATAGGCGGAAACGTTCAGGAAGATCAGCGACGAGCCAATCGTGGCAAACAGGATCGCTGCAAGCGTCGAGCCGGTGACCGTGCCGATACCGCCGAGAATAGAGACCCCGCCGACCACCGCTGCCGATATGATCACCAGTTCCAGCCCGTTCGGGACGGTCGACTGGATAACCTGCAGCTGGGTCGCAAACAGAATCGCGGCCAGCCCGGCAAACAGGCCGTGAATGGCGAAGACCTTGACCGTCATCGCCCGATGCGAAATGCCCACGGCTTCCGCAGCGTCCGGGTTGCCGCCGACCGCGTAGATCGCCCGGCCGAATGCGGTGTTGCGCATGACGAAGGCTGCGAGCAGCGTCAAAACCACCATGAAGACGATCGGCGACGGGATGCCGAAGAACTTGAACTGGGCCAGCTGGAATTCCGGCGGCAGGCCCGATATCCACGCTCCACCCGTCAGCGTAATCAGCAGGCCGCGCAGGATCGACAGCATGGCGAGCGTGGCGATGATCGAGGGAACCCGGAGATAAGCAACGAGAACGCCAACGACGACATTGATCGCGCATCCGGCGGCGATCGGCGCCAGCCAAGAGAACCATACCGGGTAGCCGTTGGTGACGAGCAGACCGGAGACGGTGGCGAGCACGCCGATCAGGGCGCCGATCGAGACGTCGATATGCCCGGAGATGATCACCAGCGACATGCCGATGGCCGCCACCGCGATATAGGCATTGCCGACGAAGATCGACGACAGATTGTTGCTCGACATGAAGCGCGGGTTGTAGATCCCGACGACCACCAGCAGGACGACGATGGCGACGGCCAGCAGCACTTCCTGGCTCAGGATTTTTCCAAACGAAAGCCGGCTCATGCGGCATGCCCTCTCATCATCGCGGCGCCAATTGTCTCAGGGGTTGCCTCGCTGCGATCGAGGATGGCGACCATGTGGTGATCGTTCATCACCGCAATCCTGTCGCTCATGCCAAGCACTTCGGGGAGTTCGCTCGAGATCATGATGATCGCCATACCCTCGCGGGCGAGCTGGACCATCAGCTTGTGAATTTCGGATTTCGCGCCGACATCGACCCCGCGCGTCGGCTCATCGAGAATGAGAACCTTCGGCGCGCTCGCCAGCCACTTGGCGATGACGACTTTCTGCTGATTGCCGCCGGAAAGCTCGCCGACAATCTGCGAGGGTCCGCGGGTGCGCACCGCAAAGCGGGCGATGGCGTCGCTGGCAAGCGACTGTTCCTTGCGCTTGTCGACGAGCCAGCCATTGGTCAGCTTGTCGATCACGGTGATGGCGACGTTGTCGCGAATGGTCTGCTTCTTCACCAGCCCATGCTGGGCGCGGTCTTCCGGCACATAGGCGATGCCGTGATCCACGGCCTGCCGGACGTTATCAACCGACACCGCTTTGCCGTTGATGCGGATGGATCCGGAGGAAGCCGGTGAAATGCCGAACACCGTCTCCGCCAGCTCCGTCCTTCCCGAGCCGACCAGTCCGGCGATACCGAGGATTTCGCCGGCATGGACCGTGAGGCTGACATTCTCGACACGGCCCGCGCAGGACAGACCATCGAGTTCGAGGACGGCCGCGCCGAGAGGAACGGTCTCCTTGGGAAACAGCTGGCTGATCTCGCGACCGACCATCATCGAGACGAGGCTCGCTTCGGTGACGTCGCCGATCGCCTTGGAGGCCACGGTCTTGCCGTCGCGCAACACCGTCACGCGGTCGGAGATACGAAAGACTTCATCCATGCGGTGGCTGACATAGACGATGCCGACACCGTCGCTCCTCAGCGCCCTGATGACATCGAGCAGCCTGACGACATCGGCCTCGGCGAGCGCGGCTGTCGGCTCGTCCATGATCAGCACGCGCGCATTACGGGAGAGAGCCCGGGCGATCTCGATGCGCTGTCGGTTGGCGACCGACAGGCTCTCCACCCGCGCATCGACATCCAGTTCGGGACAGTCGAGCCGCGCCAGCAACGCACGCGCCTGTTCGCGCATGGCGCGCCGGTCGAGCAGCCCGATCGAGGTTCTGGGCGCATGGCCGAGGAAGATATTCTCGGCAACCGTCAGCGCCGGAAAGAGCAGAAGCTCTTGGTGGACGACCGATATGCCGGCTGACTGGGCGGCTCGCGGCTGGCCGAAGCGAACGGTCTCGCCGTCAAGCACGACATCGCCGCTGCTCGGCTGATGGGCGCCCGACATGATGCGGATCATCGTCGATTTGCCGGCGCCATTTTCGCCCATCAGCGCATGAACCTCGCCGGCCCGCACGTCGAAATCCACGCCGCGCAGCACGGAGATCGGCCCGAAGGATTTCTCGATGTCACGCAGTGCCAGAACAGCATTGCCGGGAGGTCCCGATCCCATTGCCGATGTCATGTCTTCCCCTCCCCAGGCGATCAAAGACGCAGGCCCTCAAGCCAGCGTGTATGCGGTTTTCACTGTGGTGAAGAACTCGGCAGCATACTTGCCCTGCTCGCGCGGGCCGTAGGACGACCCCTTGCGGCCGCCGAACGGGACGTGGAAATCGACACCCGCCGTCGGCAGGTTGACCATCACCATGCCGGCTTCGGCGTTGCGCTTGAAGTGCGTCGCATGCTTGAGGCTTGTGGTCGCGATGCCGGAGGACAGGCCGAACGGCGTGTCGTTGGCGGTCGCCAGCGCTTCCTCGTAATCCTTGACGCGGATGACCGAGACGACGGGTCCGAAGATCTCTTCGCGCGAGATGCGCATCTGGTTGGTGGCCTCGGTAAACAGCGTCGGCTGCAGGTAGAAGCCGGGCGTGTCGCGCTTCAGGAGCTCGCCGCCGAAGGCAAGCTTGGCGCCTTCCTTTTTGCCGATCTCGATGTAGTCGGTGTCGGTCTTCAGCTGGCGCTCGTCGACCACGGGGCCGATATGCGTGCCGGATTTCATGGCGTTGTCGACGACAAGCGTTTCGAGCTTGGCCGTGAGCGCTGCCACGAACTTGTCGTGGATGCCCTCGGTGACGATCAGGCGCGAGGAGGCCGTGCAGCGCTGGCCGGTCGAGAAGAAGCCGGAATTGGCGGCAGCTTCCACGGCAACGTTGAGGTCGGCGTCGTCGAGAACCACCATCGGGTTCTTGCCGCCCATTTCCAGCTGGAACTTGCGGTTATGCTCGAGCGATGCGGCGGCGACGCGCTTGCCGGTGCCCGTCGATCCGGTGAAGCTCAGTCCGGCGAGATCAGGACTGTCGAGCATCACCTGCCCCACGACCGAGCCCTTGCCCATCACGAGGTTCAGCACGCCCTTGGGCAGGCCGGCGCGATGCAGGATATCGACGATCGCCCAGGCGCTGCCGGGCACGAGGTCGGCCGGCTTGAAGACCACCGTGTTGCCGTAGCACAGCGCCGGCGCGATCTTCCAGGCCGGGATGGCGATCGGGAAGTTCCACGGCGTGATGATGCCGATGACGCCGAGCGGGTCGCGAGTGATCTCGACGCCGATGTTCGGGCGCACCGACGGGATGGTCTCGCCTGCGAGACGCAGCACTTCGCCTGCGAAGAATTCGAAAATCTGCGATGCACGGATCGTCTCGCCGATCGCTTCCGGCAACGTCTTGCCCTCTTCACGCGCCAGCAGCGCGCCGAGCTCGTCCTTGCGGGCCATGATCTCGTCGCCAGCCTTCTTCAGGATGACGTGACGTTCCCATATGCCGGAGCGCGACCAGGCTGGGAATGCGGCCTTGGCGGCGGCGATGGCATCCGCCATGTCCTGCGCGGTGCCGCGCGCGTATTCGCCGACGGTGTCGTTGGTGTCGGATGGGTTGATGTTGGCGGACGGATCGCTTCCGACCCATTCGCCGGCGATCAGGTTCTGATGCAGTGACATTGCGTTTCCAATTTTTCGTGGTGGTCCTAGGGTCCGGCTCAGACGCCGTAGAAGCGGGCCGCGTTGGTTTCGAAGACCTTTTCGAGGCCGGCAGGGCCGAGATGCGGCGCCAGCAGCGTGCGGGCGAGATTGCAGACCTCGGCATGCGTGGCCGCCAGCGTGCAGACCGGCCAATCGCTGCCGAACATCAGCCGGTCCTCGCCGAAGACGGAGACGACATGATCGACGTAAGGCCGGAAGTCTGCGGCCGCCCAATCGGCCGATGCCTCGGTGACCATGCCCGATATCTTGCAGGACACCTCCGGGAAGGCAGCAACCTCAGCGATGCGCTCGCGCCACGGATCGAGCGTGCCGGCGGCAATCTCCGGCTTGGAGATATGGTCGACGACCGCGCGCAGGCCGGGCGTTTCCTGAAGCGCGCGCGCGACGAACGGCAGATGCCGCGTGAAGGTCAGAATATCGAACGGCAATCCTGAAGCGGCGATCGCCTTCAGGCTTTTCAACACCTGCGGCCGGACGATGTAATCGTCATCCGCGAGGCCCTGCAGCATCGGCCGGATACCGACGAACAGCGGGTTGCGCCGATAATGCGCAAGGCGCTCGGCGAAACTTTCGGAATCGAGGTCGAGCCAGCCGACGACGCCGGCAACGAAATCCGTCTCGGCCGCCACGTCCAGAAGAAAGTCCGTCTCGGCCTCGGTTTCCGCGGCCTGGACGACGATCGTCCTCGTAACGCCGGCGCGGCGCATTTCGAGCTGGAGATCGTTAGGCATGAAATCGCGGTAGATCGAACCGACGTCAGGCGTGAGCCAGCCGTAGTCGCCGCGGCTCACTTTCCAGAAGTGTTGATGGCTGTCGAGCATGAATTCCTCCCCTTCGATGCCCGCAGCTTTAGCTGCGGACGACACCCTTGCGCAGCAGTATGTTGCCATACAGCCTGCGCTCACCCGAGGAGATGATGGCATAGGCCTTCGCCGCCCGCTCGGAAAATTCCGCAGGCTGGATGCCGTCGAGAACGAGCTTGCGGCCCTCGCCCTTTTCAACCGAGGCTTCGAACTCGGCATAGATCGGCAGCGCCTCGCCCGGCGCCCGCATATAGGCCACCGGCTGCTCGACGAAATCGTCGAGCGGGAATACGGTGAGGACCGCGTCGAGAATGTCGGTCGCGCTGATACCGGGGATCTCGATCAGGCGTTCTGCATTGGCGGCAGCCGGAAAATTGGCGTCGACGATGGCGATCTCGTTGCCGTGGCCCATATCATCCAGCACGGCCAGAAGTTCGCTGGTCAACAGCGGATGGATGTTCTTCAGCATGGTCTTGTCTCTCAATTCTATTGGAATGAATGCGCGTGTCAGGCGCCGATGAGGCCTTCGTTCTGAAGCGTGATCCAAAGCTCGGCCGGGATATCGCGTTCGAACCATTCGACGTTGGTCCGCAGCTGCGCCGCGGTCTTCGCGCCGATGACCACGCAGGTGGTTGCCGTGTGGCGCATCGGGAACTGGATGGCCGCGGCGGGCAGCGGCGTGTCGAAGCGCTCGCAGACTGCGCGCAGGCGGTCGGCGCGGGCGATGACATCGGCGGGCGCGTCGGCGTAGTTGAACTTGTTGCGGCCGGTGGTCGAGGCGAGGATGCCGGAATTGTAGACACCGGCCACGACCAGAGCCATGCCGCGTTTCTCGGCGATCGGCAGGAAATCTCGCTCGGCGTCCTGATCAAGCAGCGTATAGCGGCCTGCCAACATGCTGCAGTCGAGGTCGGCCTCTTCGAGCGCATCGCGGATGATCTGCCACTCGTTGACGCCGAGGCCGAAGCCCTTGATGTTTCCGGCGGCCCGCAGCTCCGTCAGTGCCTTGAAACCGCCGCCCTTGGTCAGCGCACCCCAATGGTGATCATGCAGATCGGCGTGGGTGACGCGGCCGATGTCGTGGACATAGAGAATGTCGGGCGCCGTCAGCCCCAGCCGCTGCTGGCTGTCGTCGAAGCTGCGCATGATGCCGTCGTATGAGTAGTCGAACACCTCGCGGAACGGCAGGCCATTCCACCAGCCGGGATCGAGCGGGTTCTTCGGCGGCTCGGGCGGAAGTTCGCGGCCCGGCCGGGCCGTCGTCATCAGCCGTCCGACCTTGGTGCTCAGCGTGAAGGCGTCTTCTTTCTCGCGCAGAACCTGGCCTACGAGATGCTCGGAGCGGCCGTTGCCGTACATCGGCGCGGTATCGAAATAGCGGATGCCCGCATCCCAGGCCGCCTCGAGCATTTCGAGCGCATCGCTCGTCGCGACCTTGGCGTAGAGCCCGCCGAGCGGCGCGCTGCCGATGCCGAGCGCCGTGACCGTTGCGCCGGTCTTGCCGACGGATCTGACCGTGTTCACCTTGATGTTCATGCTGTTGTCTTCCTGATTGATCAGATATGCGCGCGGTTCTTGCGGCGGGCCCAGACGACGAAGGCGACGCCGAACAGGAGAAGCATGCCGCGAACGATCTGCCGCTGTGAATCCGTCCAGCCGAGCAGCGCCGCGCCGCTGAGCAAAGCCGCCAGCAGAAGCACCGCCGCGATAGTGCCGATGACGTTGGGCTTGCCGTACTTCAGCGCCATGCCGCCCAGCAGCACCGATGTGAGGCCGTCGATGAAGTAGGAGCCGCCGATATAGGGCTGGCCGGACGAGAGATCGGCGGTCAAAAGGATGCCGGCAACGGCGGAAGCGACGCCGGAGAGGATATAGAGCAGGAAGAGGATCCGATTGACCGGAATGCCGGCTTCCACGACCGCGGCGCGGTTCTGCTCCATGGCATAGAGATAGTGGCCGAAGGTCAGGTGCTCCTGAATGAAGTAGGCGGCGGCATAGAGCACGACGACGACGAGGGCGACGAGCGGGATGATGCCGATATTGGTCGACAGAGCAGCGCCGACGAAGCCGGTGGACGACAGCGAGATCGATGTGCCGAGCCCGATTGCCGCGGCGATCGATCCGGCAAGACCGCCGGTTGCGATGGTGATGACAAGCGCCGGCAGGCGGAAGATAGCCACCAGTCCACCATTGACGAGGCCGAAGACCACGCCGACCGCAAGGCCGCCCAGGCTGGCGACCGGCCAGCCGTAACCGGCCTGCACCAGACCTGCGACCAGCATGTTGGCGAGTGCCGCCACCGACATGAAGCTGACGTCGATCTCACCGGCGGCGACGATCCATGTCAGGCCGAGGAACATGATGGCGGCGATCGAGGCGGAGCGCATCATGTCGTTGATGTTGCCGGCGCTGATGAAGGTCGGCCTCAGCCAGGCAAACAGGATCAGCGTTGCGGCGAGCAGGAAGAACAGGCCGTAGCGGACCATGAAGGTCTGCAGATCGAAGCGCTGGCGATGGTCCCTGACGTTATCTGTCAAAACGGTCATCCTCTTGGTCTCCCTCAGCGTGCCGTCGTGCGGCCGCTGAACATACCCGTCAGCATCGCCGTCAATTTCGGGTCGAATATCGCGATCGCGCCGATCAGCACGGTGCTGACGATGGCGTCGCTGTAGTAGTAGGGGATCGCCAGCAGCGTGAAGCCGTTGAGCATCGCCGACATCAGCAGCGTACCCGCGAGCGTGGCCGGGATCGACGGCGCGCCGAACAGGGCAGCCCCGAGATAGACGGCGGCGAAGGCCGGCATCAGCAGCTGGCTGCCCGCCGTGACATTGGCGGCACCCGAGGAGGCCACCAGCAGCGTGATGGCGAGACAGGCCGAGGCGCCGCAAAGCGCGAAGGCTGCCAGGATGTATGCCTTGACGCGGATACCGGAGAAGATCGCCGACAGCTTGTTTTCACCCGTTGCGTAGAACGAACGGCCGTAGCGGGACGCATGCAGGATGATGAAGGCAACCAAGGCGGAACAGAGAAGGATCACCACCGGCATATCGAGCGTCAGCACCTTCGCGTCGTTGAGATCGAGAATGCCGGACATGAAGAAGTTTTCGGAGATGGACGTGCCGTTGCTGTAAAAATAGGAGAGGCCGATGGCAACGCCGCCGGTGGCGATCGTCGTGACGATGTCGGGCAGCCGGAAATAGGCGACCGCCGTGCCGTTGATCACGCCGGCCAGCATGCCGACGGCAATGCCGCCACCGATCGAGACGCCGAGGCCATGCCCCATAGCGAGCAGCCAGCCGAGCGTCATGGCGCCGAGCGAGGCGACGCCCGGGAAAGATAGGTCGAAATGCCGGACGACGATCACGAAGGTCAGGCCGATGGCAGCCAGACCGTTGACGGACATGTGGCGCAGCAGCGCGTGAAGATTGGCATTGCTGAGATAGGCCGGCGCGAAGAACTGGAACACGGCCGCGATGACGGCCAGCAACCCGATGAAGGCGCAAAGTCTGAGGATGATCGGTGGCAGCTTGAGCGCTTGCGTCATGATCTTACTCCCATAATTCCGGCGGCAAGAAGCTGGTCGCGGGTCGGGGCCATGTCCGGCGCCGTCATCGGCCGGCCCTTGTAGAGCGCGATGGTGCGGTCGGCGATGCCGTGGACCTCGTCGCAGTCAGACGAGATCACAAGCACGCCGGCCTTCTGCGATAGCTCGCGCATCAGGGCGTAAAGGGTTGCCCGCGCGCCGATGTCGACGCCGACGGTCGGCTCGACGAAAATGTAGATTTCCGAATCCCGGTAGAGACCCTTGGCGATGACGATCTTCTGCTGATTGCCGCCCGAGAACGCGCTGGCCGGCCGGTCGAGCTTCGGCGGCTGCAGCGCCACCCGCTTGGCCAAATCCTCGGCCACCTTGCGGTTCTTGCCGAACTTCAGCAGCCCGCCAAACCAGGAGGCCTTGCCGAGATGGGCCAGCGTGGTGTTGAACACGACATCCTTGGTCAAGGTCAGGCCCTCGGTGCGACGATCGCCGGGCACAAGAAAGATGCCGCGCTTCAGCGCGTCGTGCGGATCCCTGAGGATCACGTCCTGGCCCTTGATGCTGATCGTTCCGCCATCCGGCCGGATGACGCCGAACAGCGCCTTCGACAGTTCATCCACGCCGGATCCGACGAGGCCGAAGATCCCGAGGATCTCGCCGCGGCGGAGCGTGAAGCTGACACCGGAGAACAGACCTCGCTTTTCGAGCCCCGATACCTGCATCATCACTTCGCCGCCCGCCTGGCCTGCCCTGGGAGGGAAGATATCGCCGGTCTTTTCGTCCAGCATCAGTTCGGGAATGGAAATGTTCTTTTCGCGCGCTTCACGCGCGGTGAGCGTCGCGACGTTGCGGCCGCCGCGGAACACTGTGAACCGGTCGGCGATCTCGAAGACCTCCTCAAGCCGATGGGTAATATAGATGATGGCGATGCCCGCCGCCTTCAGCGTGCGCATCAGCTGGAACAGCGATGCCTTTTCGCGCTCGGTCAGGGTCGACGTCGGCTCGTCGAGGATCAGAATGCGAATGTCGTCGCGGCGCAGCGCGTGCAGGACGGCGACGATCTCGCGGTCGACCGCCGGCATCTCGCCGACGCGCACATCGAGATCGATCTCGATCGGAAAACGCTTCAGCAAGGCCTGGGCGGCAAGACGCATGGACTTGCGGTTGATGCGGCCGGCAAGACCGGTCTCGCCAGCCTCCTGGCCGAGGAAGATATTCTCGACGCCGGTGAAGTCGTTGACCAGCTCCGGATGCTGCTGCACCGAAGCGATGCCACAGTCGATCGCCGCGGCCGGCGTGCCGATCTCGACCGAGCGTCCGTCGATCTCGATCGTGCCGGAATCCTTGGTGTACACGCCGGAGAGGATCTTGATGAGCGTCGATTTGCCGGCGCCATTGACGCCGAGGAGCGCGTGGATTTCGCCCTTCTCAAGCTCGAAATTGACGCTGTCGAGCGCCTTGACGACACCGAAACGCTTTTCGATCTGTCGCATGCTCAGCACGGTTGCCATTGCTTTTCTCGAATCCCTTGGCGGTTGGCCTGATATCAGCAGGCCGCCAGATTGTGATCATGACGGGCCGGTATCCGAACCGACCCGTCTGACGGAAAAGCGATCAGAGTGCTCGCGACCAACCGAGCTTCGACGCTTCGCCGGGTTTGTCGTAGGTGTCAGGAATCTCGGCCAAATCCTTCAGGCTGTCCTGGGTGACGGCGTAGGACGGCGTGACCACGAAACGCGGCGCCTTGCGACCGGCCACCACTTCATGCGCATAGAACGCATTCATGTAGGCCATCTCGTAGAAGCTCTGCGCCATGGTCAGCGCAAACGGCGAGCCGGCCTTGATGTATTCGAACGACTGCTTGCCGCCGTCGATGCCGGTGATGAAGGTCTTGCGGCCCGCCGCGCGGATGGCGAGCGTTCCCTCGGAAGCGGCACCATCCCAGGCGCACCAGATTGCGTCGAGCTCGGGATTGGCCGTCAGGATGTTGTCGACGACCTGGCGCGGCGTCGTGGTGCCGCCGAGCGCAAACGCGATCTCCGAGACGACCTTGATATCGGGGAAGCGTACGAACACCGACTTGGCGCCGAGCGTGCGCTGGTCCCAGGATTCATTCGAGGGAAGGCTGACGATGGCGACGTTGCCCTTGCCGTTCAGGCGCTTGGCAATGTACTCGGCGCCGGCCGCACCGAGGCCGAAGTTGTTGGACATGGCGGTCGAGGTGACCGTGGTGTTCGGAACGTAGCTGTCACCGCAGAAGATCGGAATGCCGGAGGCGACGGCGGCCTGAACCGCGGGCGAGATCGCGGCGGCGTCGGCCGGAGTGATGAAGATGGCGGCCGGCTTCGATGCCACGAAGGCGGCGATCTGGTCAGCCTGCTTCTTGACGTCGTAGTTGGCGTCGGCGATCGTCAGCGTACCGCCCAGACGCTCGACCGCGTCCTTGTAGCCGTTGACGATGTGACGGCCCGATTCCCACACGGTCCAGCCCAGCGACGCACAGAACTGCAAGTCCTGCGCATAGGCGAACTTCGGACGGCTCAAAGCCGCCGCAACTGTCATCGCAGCACCGGCGCTGAGGACGCCGCGCCGCGTCAGTTTCATTCCAGAGAGAAAGGACTCCTGGTCCTTCGAACCCGTTTCAATATCAGACATTAGACACCTCCCATGTGTATGGCCGGAACCGCCCGGACATTTCGTATTCGCGGTCGCGCTCAGCGCGAGTCGCGAAGTAGCTGCAGATATTCTTCCTGCGTCGCACGACGCGGATTGGTCGCGTGGCAATGGTCCTTGAGCGCCTCGTGCGACACCTTCTCCATCATCGCCTCGGTCACGCCCATTGCTTCCAAGCCGCTCGGCATGCCGATATCGCGGTTGAGCGCGGCGATCGCTTCATCCGGAACGCCGCCGAGCATTTCGGTGAGCACGTCCCACTTGGCGCCGATGACCTCGCGGTTGAACCTGAGGACAGCAGGCATCAGCACGGCGTTCAGCGTGCCGTGATGCAGGTTGAGTTCGCGGATTGCGCCCAGCGGATGCGTCAGGGCGTGAACGGCGCCGAGGCCCTTCTGGAAAGCCATCGCACCTTCGAGCGCGGCCATCATCATGTCCCAGCGGGCGCCGCGATCCTTGCCGTTGGCAACGGCGGCGCGAATGGCCGGCAGGCCGCGCTTCAGGCCATCGAGCGCAATTGCTTCCGCAGGCGGATTGATCGACGGCGCCATGTAGGTCTCGAGACAGTGGGAAAGCGCGTCCATGCCGGTTGCGGCCGTCAGGAACGGCGGCAGGCCGTAGGTCAGTTCCGGATCGCAGAGCGCGATCGACGGCAGCATGTGTCCGCTGAGAATGCCGAGCTTGCGCCCTTCCGCCGTGATGATGACGGCGGCACGGCCGACTTCCGAACCCGTGCCAGATGTGGTGGGAACGGCGATCATCGGACAAATACGGCCATGGATGCGCGCGGCGCCGCCTTCCACGGCAGTATATTGCGCCAGCGGTCCCTCGTGGCCGGAGAGCAAGCGGACAGCCTTGGCGAGATCGAGCGAGGAGCCGCCGCCGAGCCCGACGATGCTGTCGCAACCCTTCTCGACGTAGAGAGCATAGGCGGCGCTGACCGCGTCCTCGGTGGGATTGGCGGGCGTACCGTCGAACACCACCGGCGGCTCCGAGAACAGGTCGACGACGCGCTCGACGAGACCGGTTGCGACCAGACCACGATCCGTGGCGATCAGCGGGCGCTTGGCGCCGAGTTCGGCCAGCAATTCCGGTAAACGAGCGATTGCGCCTTCGTCGAATTCGATGCGGGTGAGATAGTTGATGGTTGCCATTTCGACTGCCGTTATCCTGGTTTCGGTAGGACGAGACAGACCTGCGCGGCAAGACGGTGCAGCAATGCCGCACCGGCTTCAACCGTGTTCGCAGGGCCCTGCATCGCGCCGCCCATATGCCTACGTTTTTGAAATTCACCCGGCTTGACGGGGTGAGTTCCTCCTCCGTTGGCGTGCCGCAAATTTTTCTCTTGCGTCGCCAACTAATATATGAGTTATAAAAGGCAGATGATGAACCGCCTGTCAACGACAAATCTGCAGATTGCCTAAATTCAACATTTACGATAGTTTTTCCGCACGTTAGAGCAGAGCTGAGCTGAAATGAGACCGATACCGAAGGCCGAACAGATATATGGGATGTTGCGACAAGCAATCGTCCACCTGCAAATGCAACCGGGTGCTGTAATCTCGGAAAAGGACTTGTGCAGCGAGTTCGGCGTGTCGCGGACGCCGGTGCGCGAAGCGCTGCAACGGCTGGCCGATGAAGGGCTCGTCGATATCTTCCCGCACTCGGGGACCTATGTTAGCCGCATCTCCTACGCTGTGGCGGAAGAAGGCTTCGTCATCCGCCGCGCGCTCGAGATCGAAAGCGTGCGCAAGGCTGCAACGCTGATCAATGATCGCGATGTCGAGGCGCTCAACGTGATCATCAAGGACATGCGCCTACTTCTCGAACGCAACACGCTAGAACTCTATCTCGACGCTGACGATGCGCTGCACAGCACGATCGCCGGCATCAGCAAGTTTCCGCGCATCTGGAAGTTCATCACGCTGGCGAAGGTCCATCTCGACCGCATGCGACAGCTGAGCGCGCCGGTTCCCGGCCACCTGGCGATGGTGACGGAACAGCACGAGGCCATCGTCCGGGCGCTACAGAACAGAAGCGCAGACCAGGCGGAACTCGCCATGCGCATCCACCTCGATTCGTCCTTCGCGGTCATGTCGAACATGTACGAAGACAAGATTTCTCTGTTTGAAAAGAAGGACAGCTGACATGACGGCTTTCACCACCACGTCGCCGCTGCTGTTGCTCAACGCCCGCGACAATGTGGCCATCGCCCGGGTATCGCTTGATCCGGCGCCTTACCCGGAGCTCGGCGGAGCACGGCTTTCCGACCGCATTACCCAGGGCCACAAGGTGGCCGTCGAAGCGCTTAAGGCCGGCGCGCCCGTCATCAAGTACGGCCAGGTGATCGGCTTCGCCAACCGCGACATCGCCGTCGGCGAGCACGTGCATACGCACAACATGGCGATGGGCGACGTCGAACTCTCGCATGAATTCTGTGTCGATGCCCGCGAGCCCGATTTCGTCGCCCCCGCGCAACGCGCGACCTTCCTCGGTTATGCCCGTCCGAACGGGCTGGCCGGAACCCGCAACTACATCGCCATCGTTTCGTCGGTAAACTGTTCGGCCACGGTATCGCAAGCGGTCGCCGCTCACTTCGCGGCGCCGGGGCGTCTCGATGATTATCCTGATGTCGACGGCATTATCGCACTGACCCATGCAGGCGGCTGCGCCATCAACACGCTCGAGGAAGGCTATCGCTACCTGACGCGGACACTCGCAGGCTATGCAACGCATCCGAATGTCGGCGGCGTCGTCATGATCGGGCTCGGCTGCGAGACCAACCAGATTCCGGCGATCCTGTCAGCCCACGGGCTGACCGAAGGCGACACTTTCCGGGCGATGACGATCCAGGCGACGGGCGGCACGCGTCGCACCATCGAGGAGGCAATCTCCGCCATCGATTCGATGTTGCCAGTTGTCAACGCAGCCCAGCGGACCCCGCAGCCTGCGTCGCTTTTGAAGCTGGCGCTCGAATGCGGTGGCTCCGACGGCTACTCCGGCATCTCCGGCAACCCGGCGCTGGGCTATGCCTCCGACTTGCTGGTCCGCCATGGCGGCACGGCATGTCTCGCGGAAACGCCGGAGATCTACGGCGCCGAACACCTGCTCACACGGCGGGCCGCCTCGCCCGACGTCGCCAGGAAGCTCTTGGAGCGCATCGAGTGGTGGCGCGACTATGCCGAGCGCGGCAAGGCCGAGCTCAACAACAATCCGTCGCATGGCAATAAGGCCGGCGGCCTGACGACCATCCTCGAAAAGTCGCTCGGCGCTGTCGCCAAGGGCGGCATGTCGCGCCTCAATGCGGTCTACGAATACGCCGAGAAGATCGATGCGAGCGGCTTCGTCTTCATGGATACGCCGGGATACGATCCAGTGGCAGTGACCGGTCAGGTGGCCGGCGGCTGCAACATCATCTGCTTCACTACAGGCCGCGGCTCCGTCTCCGGTTTCAAGCCGGCGCCATCGCTGAAGCTCGCCACCAACACGCCCATGTACGAGCGCATGCAGGAAGACATGGACATCAACTGCGGCACGATCGTCACCGGCGACGAGACCGTCGAGCAGGTGGGCGAGCGGATCTTCCAGACGATCCTCGACGCGGCTTCCGGCCGAAAGACCGCGAGCGAATTGTACAACTACGGCGACAACGAATTCGTGCCCTGGCAGGTCGGGGCCGTCATGTAACTGGAGACGCATGGCGGACGGCGGACGCCGGGAGGCCATCGGGAGGAATGCAATGAACGAGATCAAGAATTTCTACGACGTCATCATCATCGGCGCGGGCGTCGGCGGCGGCGCGCTGGCCAACAAGCTGGCCGGAACCGGCCGCAGCATATTGATGATAGAGCGCGGACCGCGTCTGCCGCGCGAGGCCGACAACTGGAGCGTGGACGCGGTTTTCCACACCAAGAAATACGCGGCCAAGGAAACCTGGCGCGACAAGGACGGCGTCGCCTTCAACCCGAGCACCTATTACTACGTCGGCGGCAACAGCAAGTTCTTCGGCGCCGCCACCCTTCGCTTCCGGGCGGAAGACTTCGAGGACCTTCAGCACGAGGACGGCGTGGCACCGGCTTGGCCCGTGTCCTATGCAGAATTCGCGCCTTATTACGACATCGCCGAGCGGCTGATGGGCACGCACGGCACCGCCGGCATGGATCCGACGGAGCCGCCCCGTTCCGGCCCGATGCCCTACCCTGCGATCGGCCACGAGCCCGAAATCGCCGTCTTCGACAAGAAGCTGCGCGAAAAGGGCCTGCGTCCCTTCCCGCTGCCGATTGCCATCGACTACCATGACGGCGGCAGCTGTATCCGCTGTCGCACCTGCGACGGCTTCGCCTGCAAGATCGGGGCGAAGGGCGATGCCGAGGTGCGGCTGGTCAACCCCGCGATCGCCAAGGGCGGCATCGATCTGGTGACCGAAGCCTTCGTCCACCGTCTCGTCACCGACCCCACGGGCAAGCGCGTCACCGGCGTCGAACTGACCCACGGCGGCGAGACGCGCACGGTCTCGGCCGACACCTTCATCAGCAGCGCCGGCGCCATCAATTCCGCCGCGCTGCTGCTGCGTTCGGCCAATGACGCGCACAAGCGCGGTCTCGGCAACAACATGTCCGACCAGCTCGGCCGCAACTACATGGCCCACAACAACACGGCGATGATGGCGATCTCGCCGTTCAGGAAGAACCGCGTCGTCTTCCAGAAGTCGATGGCGATCAACGATTACTATCTCGCCAACAGCGAAAAGCCCTACCCGCTCGGCAACGTCCAGGGGCTGGGCAAGCTGCAGGGCGGCATGCTGACCGCCAATGCGACCTGGGCGCCGGAGTGGCTGATGTCGGCCTTCGCCGACCGCAGCGTCGACTGGTGGATCATGTCCGAGGATCTGCCCGATCCGAACAACCGCGTCTCGCTCGATCCGGATGGCAAGATCCGCCTGAGCTACACCGCCAACAACCTGAAGTCCCACAACGAACTGGTGAAGGTCTGGTCGCGGCACATGCGCTCGCTCGGCTATCCGCTGATTATCACCAACAAAATGGATATCAAGGTATCCATGCACCAGTGTGGCACCGCGCGGTTCGGCAACGATCCGGCAACCTCGGTGCTCGATCCCAACTGCAAGGTCTGGGACGTCGATAATCTCTATGTCGTCGACGCCTCGTTCCTGCCGTCGTCGACGGCGCTCAATCCCTCGCTGACGATCGTCGCGCAGGCGCAGCGCACCGGCGAGCACCTGCTCAAGCAATGGGGCGAAACGACCGTAGCGCCGCAGACCTCACATACCGCGGCCTGACGTTTAAGGCTTCGCGCAAAATATCGATATCCAGGGAGGAGACGCCGATGTCCGGCAAGAATGACTATCGCAACATGTTCAGCCTCAAGGGCCGCAAGGCCATCGTCACCGGCGGTTCGCGCGGCATCGGCAAGGCGCTTGCCGAAGCGCTCGCCGCCAACGGCGCCGATGTCGCAATCGTCGTGCGCTCGTCGCTTGAGCTGGCGCAATCGGTGGCCGACGAGCTGAAAGCCGGCGGCGTCGACAGCTTTGCGCTGCAGGCGGACGTCTCGAACGAGGATGACGTCGAGCGGATGACCAAGGCCGTTGTCGAGCGCTGGGGCCGCATCGATATCCTCGTCAACAATGCGGGGATCGTGCTGCCGGCGCATGCGGAAGACTGCGCGCTCGACACCTGGCGCCAGACGATGGCCGTCAATCTCGACGGCGTGTTTCTGGTCTCGAAGGCTGTAGGAAGGCAGATGATCGCGCAGAAGAGCGGCTCGATCATCAATATCGGCTCGATGTCGGGCCGCATCGTCAACTGGCCGTTTCGCCATGCCGCCTACAACGTCTCCAAAGCAGGCGTACACATGCTGACGAAATGCCTGGCGACGGAATGGGCCGAGCACAACATTCGCGTCAACGCCATCGCTCCGGGCTACATCATGACCGAATTGACGGACGAGGTTCTGCGTGAACACCCGACCGTCGTCAGCGAGCACTGGGCCAAGGGCGCCGTGCAGAACCGCATCGGCGGCGTCGAGGAACTGGCGGGTGCCACGGTCTATCTCGCCGGCGACGCGGCGAGCTTCACGACAGGAGAAATCCTCACCATCGACGGCGGCCTGACATTGCGCTGAACCGACCCCGGCATCGAAAGAACAGGATCAGATACATGACACAACGTGGTTACGGCGGCCCGCTCCGCTACGTCCAGGGCCCAGGCGTGCTCGCCGATCTCGGCATCTATGTCGAACCTCTGGCGAAATCGGCGCTCATCATCATCGACGGCTTCTTTTGGAATACGCTGACGCCGCAAATCGAGAAGAGCCTCACGGAGCGCGGCGTCACCAGCCGCTTCGTCCGCTTTGGCGGAGAATCGACCGATGCCGAGGTCGCGCGCTGCGTGGCCGAAGGCCGGGCCGCGGAGGCGGGCGTCGTCATCGGCGTCGGCGGCGGCAAAGCCCTCGACACCGCCAAGATCACCGCCTTCAACATCGGCGCCAGGATCGCGACCGTCCCGACGATCGCCTCGACGGATTCGCCGACCAGTTCGATCGGCGTCATCTACTCGGCCGAGGGCGTCTACGATCGTGTCGTGCGCTGCGGCCGCAACCCCGATATCACCCTGGTCGACAGCGCCCTGATCATCCGCGCGCCGGTCCGCTTCCTGGTCTCCGGCATCGGAGACGCGCTCTCCACCTGGTACGAGGCGCGCTCGAATCTCGAATCCCGGTCGAACAACTACATCGGCGACGGCTATGCGGCGACGATCGCCGGCTCGCAGATCGCGCGGGCCTGCCATGAGGTGCTGATGCGCGACGGGCGCGCCGCTTACGTCGCCGCCAAAGGCGGCAAGCTCACGCAGGCCGTGGAAAACATCATAGAGGCCAACACCTTGCTGAGCGGCCTCGGCTTCGAAAACTGCGGCGTCTCGGCTGCCCATGGCATCCACGACGCACTCACAGCGCTCGAGCCGACGCACCATTTCTTCCACGGCGAGAAGGTTGCCTTCGGCGTCATCTGCCTGCTGGTGCTGGAAAACAGGGACCCTGCCGAGTTGAACGAAGCGCTAGATTTCTGCATCGACCTCGGTCTGCCGACAACACTCTCGGATCTGGGACTGAACGACGTCTCGCCAGCCGATCTTATCAAGGTCGGCGAACTGGCAATGCTGCCGAGCAATGTGATCCACTCGGTCCCGGTGGCGCTGACGGCGGAGCTGGTCGCCGATTGTATATGGACGGCCAGTTCGCTGGCAGACCTGCGCAAATCGACAAGGCAACTATAGCGCTTCCGTGACATGTGCGGGCATTCGCTGACCTGACGTTCGGCTTGATGATCAAGGTGGCCCGCGAGCATCATCAAGCCGACGCTTTTGTCCAGAAACAACAAGACGGATGATAGATTGGGCGGCGATCGCTAAGATGAAGAAGGCGGCCGTTCTTGTGCTCGCGGCCCGAGGAGGCATCGGTCACGGTCAGTTAATGCGGCAGATGTCGTATCCCGCACTAGCGCTAATCCGGCATCGAAACGAATTATTCTCTTCCGGAGCTGACGTTACCAACCTCGCCCGAACGCTAATATACGCTGCCTATCGATCCCGACGCTGGAGCTTCCTTAGTCGCTTTGAACTCCGAAAGCAGCTGAGATGTCGCACCCGTCAACAGGCCAACGTCGCTGCCGACTGCAACAAAGCCGGCACCCAGCTCAATGTATTTTTTGGCCAGTGAGCGGTCGGACGTCAGGATGCCGGCCACCTTGCCCAAAGCCTGTATCCGTTTCAGTCCACTTTCCACGGCTGCCTGAACCTCTGGAGCGCCGGGATTGCCGAGATGCCCCATGTCCGCCGCCAAATCGGCCGGTCCGATAAACACGCCGTCGACGCCATCGACGGACGCAATCTCGTCAAGTGAAGCCATACCGGCCGTGCTCTCGATCTGAAGGAGCAGACAGACCTCCTTGTCTGAGGTCTGCAGATAATCGGGAATGCGGTTGAATGCGGACGCCCGTGCAAGCGCTGCTCCGACGCCGCGAACGCCGTGAGGCGGATAACGCATGGCCTTGACCAGCGCCTCCGCCTGCTGCCGGCTCTCGACCATCGGCACGAGAATGGTCTGCGCGCCGATATCCAGCATCTGCTTGATCATCCATGTCTCGCCGATCGGCACCCGAACCACCGGATGGCTCGGCGACTTTTCGATCGCCTGCAACTGCGCCAGAAGCAGCGGAAGATCGTTGGGCGCATGTTCGCCGTCGATCAGCAGCCAGTCGTATCCGGCGCCGGCGCAGACTTCGGCGGTATAGGCATTGGCAAGCGCCAGCCAGAGGCCGATCTGCAGTCGTCCTTCGCTCAAGGCTCTCTTGAAGACGTTCACGGGTGCGGGCATGACCTGTCCTTTATTCGAAATAGCAGCTGACCGTGCCGTAGGGGCCGAAATCCGCCACGATCGTATCGCCGTGGCGGGTTTCGACCGGCCGGATGAACGATCCTGCCAGCACGATCTGGCCCGCCTCGATGGCGTCGCCATAATGGGAGAGGCGGTTGGCCAACCATGCGACACCGCGGGCCGGCTGGTTCAACACCCCGGCCCCCAACCCCGTCTCCTCGACCTCGCCATTGCGCGAAACGATCGCGCCCATCCAGCGCATGTCGATGGCATCGGGGCGCATCATGCGACCGCCGAGCACGATGCCGGCATTGGCCGCATTATCGGAAATCGTATCGACGATCGTACGAGCCTTCCTGGTGTACGGATCCGCGCGAAGGATGCGGGTGTCGAGAATCTCCAACGCCGGCGTTATGTAGTCGGTGGCATTAAGGACGTCGAATACCGTGATATTCGGACCCTTCAGCGGCGCCTTCATGACAAACGCAATTTCAGCCTCGATACGCGGCTGGATGAACCGGTCCTTTGGGACGGTCTGGCCGTCGTCAAACAACATGTCATCGAACAGCACGCCGGAATCGGGCGTGTCGATGTTCAAAGCATATTGCATGGCCTTCGAGGTCAGACCGATCTTCCAGCCCAGCACCCGCCGGCCGCCTGCGATCTTTTTCTTCACCCAGGCAGACTGCACCGCATAGGCGTCGTCCATCGTCATCTGCGGATAGGCGAGCGACAGAAGCCCGGTCTGCACCCGGGTCCGCTCCGCCACATCCAGCGCCTCGGCTGCCGCCTTAACTTGGTCCTCGTTCAGCATGTCAGACCTCGTCGGCAATCGTGTTCGACAAAACACCGAGGCCGTCCGCCTCGACTTCGACAATGTCGCCGGGCTTCAGCCAGATCGGCGGATCGAAGCGTGCGCCTGCGCCCGTGGGGGTGCCGGTGACGATCACATCTCCGGCAGCAAGCGTGGTGAAGGTCGAGACATATTCGATGATCTTGCGGAACGAAAAGATCATCCTGCTCGACCGGTCGCTCTGGCGCACCTCGCCGTTCACGCGTGTCTCAAGCTTGATATCCGCCAGCTGCGCCTCGTTGCGATACGGGACCAGCCACGGTCCGATCGAACCGGTGCGGTCGAAATTCTTGCCCTGCGTCACGTTGAATTTGGCGTGGCGTACCCAGTCGCGGATCGTCCCCTCGTTGCAGAGCGACAAGGCACCGATATGGGTCAAGGCGTCCGCCTGGCTGATGCGTCGCCCAGGCTTGCCGATGACGATTACCACCTCCCCCTCGTAATCGAGTTGCGGACTTTCCGGGGGGCGGATCAGCGGCTGGCCGTGACCGGTAAAGGAACGAGGGAAGCGAATGAACAGCGATGGATTGGAGGGGGCTGCCTGGCCGTCTTTGTATTCTTCGTTGCGGTCGGGAAAGTTCACGCCGACGCAGATGATCTTCTCTGGAGCCGGAATGGGGATTTGATAGACGATATCGCCGAGCGCAAAATCGACGGGGCGGCCGGCCGCAAATGCTTCCATTTCCGCAAAGCCGTCTTCTGCGACCACTTCCCGAAGCGTCGGCCAGCGGGAGGCGAAATGCGGCGCAAGGTCGATCACGCCCGCATCGGTCACCAGACCATAGCTTTCGCGGCCGTTTGCGGCGAAGCTGGCGAATCTCGGATGGTTCATGGCAGTCTCCAGATCTTCCGCATCAGGCGATACCGCCGAGGCAGACATATTTGATTTCGGTGAATTCCTCGATGCCGTATTTCGAGCCTTCGCGGCCGAGACCGGACGATTTGACCCCGCCGAACGGCGCTTCCGCAGTCGAGATCAACCCGGTATTGACGCCGACCATGCCATATTCGAGCGCTTCGGCGACACGGAAGACACGGGCGAGATCGCGGGCATAGAAATAGGATGCCAAGCCGAATTCCGTGTCGTTGGCCTGTCGGATCACGTCGGCTTCATCGGTGAAGCGAAACAGCGGCGCCAGCGGTCCGAATGTCTCTTCCCGGGCGACGGCCATGTCTTGCGTAACATCCGCGAGGATTGTCGCCTCGTAAAAGGTGCCGCCCAAAGCGTGTGGCTTGCCCCCCTTGACCACCCGCGCGCCTTTTTTCACGGCGTCGGCCACATGCTCCTCGACCTTTTCGAAGGCCGGACGGTCGATCAGCGGCCCGAGGAGGATGCCCTCGTCGAGACCATTGCCGATCTTCAGCGTGCCGATCGCGGTCGCAAGCTTTCCGGCGAAGGCTTCGTAGACACCGTCCTGGACATAGATGCGGTTGGCGCAGACGCAGGTCTGGCCATTGTTGCGGAACTTGGCGATCAGCGCGCCTTCAACCGCTGCGTCGAGATCTGCGTCGTCGAACACCACGAAGGGGGCATTGCCGCCGAGTTCGAGGCCAAGCTTCTTGATCGTCGGCGCACACTGCCTGTAGAGTTCCATGCCGATCTCGGTGGAACCGGTGAATGTCAGCTTGCGGACAACGGGGTTGGAGGTCATCTCGGCGCCGATAGCGGTCGCCGATCCGGTAAGGACGCTGAACAAGCCTTTCGGCAGGCCCGCGCGCTCCGCAAGCACCGCCAGAGCAATCGCTGAAAACGGCGTCTGAGACGCCGGCTTCAGCACCAGGGCGCAGCCTGCCGCAAGGGCGGGGCCGGCCTTGCGGGTGATCATCGCGTTCGGGAAATTCCAGGGCGTGATCGCCGCGACCACGCCGATCGGCTGCTTCATCACCATGATGCGCTTGTCGGGCTGGTGGCCGGGGATCAGATCGCCATAGATCCGGCGTCCTTCTTCCGCGAACCACTCGATGAAACTTGCGCCATAAACGATTTCGCCCGTCGCCTCGGCAAGCGGCTTGCCCTGCTCCAACGTCAGGATGTAACCGAGATCGTTCTTGTTCTCGATCATCAGGTCGTACCACCGGCGAAGAACGCTGCAGCGCTCCTTGGCGGTTTTAGCCGCCCAGCTCTTTTGCGCGATGCGCGCCGCCTCGATGGCCGTTTTCGTTTCGGCGGCGCCGAGTTTCGGGACGCGGCCGATGATCTCGCCGGTCGCCGGATTGTTCACCTCGATGCAGTTTTTCGGGTCGGCATCGATCCAGTTTTCGCCGACAAGGGCAGCCTGGCGAAAAAGCGACGGGTCTTGCAAAGACATGACTGAAGTCCGGATGTTCGAGAGTGAAACCGACTCCTGGTCGGTCTCCGTGTTGAAATCAGCCATCATGGGGCAATGATGGGCTGGCCCTTCATCTGTGGTTCCCGCGTGCCAAGGCCCGAGAAAAGGCTGCCGTGTTCAAACCAGGATCTGGGTGCGGGTGCACCCCAAAGGGTCTGGCGCTGCGGATCCTTGAGGTCCCACTTGATCGGTTCGAGGTCCGGATCCACCGTCTGATAGTCCGAGCAGTAGATCTCGATACGGTGACCATCCGGGTCGAGGATATAGAGGAAGAATGCATTGGAAATGCCGTGCCGGCCTGGGCCGCGCTCGATGTTCTTCAGATATCCGGTGGTCGACATCAAATCCAGCAGATCGATGATGTTGAGCGGAGTCGGCACCCAGAAAGCGGTGTGGTGGAGGCGCGGGCCGACGCCGTTGGTGAACGCCATGTCGTGCACGCCACCCTTGCGGTGCAGCCAGGCCGCCCACAACTTCTTGCTCTCTTCATCCTCTGTATATTCGGTCACGCGGAAACCGATATCGTTGTAGAACGCCACGGACGCATCCACATCCGGGGTAAAGCAATTGAAGTGATCGATCCTCAGCGGCTTGACGCCGCGATAGAGCTTGTACTGCTGATGGATCGGCGACAGGCGGTCCATCTGGAAGTAGAATTCCAGCGGAATGCCGAAATTATCCTGGGTTCGCAGCGTGCGGCCCTGGAAAGGACGTTCGACCCAGCTGGTCGGCAATCCCTTGCCGTCGAAGTAGGTTTTGGCCTTGTCGAGATCATCTTCGGAGTACACTTTCATGCCGAGGACATTCACCTCGGAGCGGTCGCCCTTGCGGAGGATCATGCAGTGGTGGCCACGCTCCTCCAAAGCGCGCAGATAGATCGAATCCGCGTCTTCATGCGTCACCTGCAGTCCCAGCGTGTCGACATAGAACGCGCGGCTGGCCGCCAGATCCTTGACGATAAATTCGACGTGGCTGAGCCGTACCGTATTAAAGGCCGGATAAAGGTTTATCTTGGGAATTGGCATAGATATCTCCTCCTTGTGCTCTTCAGAAGTCTGGACATCGCGAAGAGCAGATCGTCATGACGGCGTAGCGGCTCCGCCGCTACGCATGTTGGCCAGCTGTTTTCAGCCTCCGAGCTTGGGAATATTCTGCGGTTTTGCGGCGAAGGCGACGTTCTTCGTTTCCATATAGAAATCGAACGACCAGTCACCGCCGTCGCGGCCGATGCCGGAGCTCTTCACACCACCAAAAGGCGTCGGCAGGTGGCGGACATTTTCCGAATTGACCCAGATCATGCCGGCTTCGAGAGCATCCGTGAACCGGAAGGCGCGGGTAACATCGGACGTCCAGAGATAACCGGTCAGGCCATATTCGACATCATTGGCGATTTCCAGCGCCTCGGCCTCGTCCTTGAAAGGAATAGCGGTCAGGACCGGTCCAAAGATCTCTTCCTGGGCGATCCGCATCCGGTTGTTGGCGCCGGTGAAAAGGGTCGGTGCCACGTAACATCCGCCGCCCGGGCCTTCGACCTTCGTTCCACCGGCAGCAACGGTTGCACCTTCGTCGCGGCCGATGTCGAAATATTCCAGCACCTTCTTCTCATGCACCGGATGGATGAGCGGTCCGATTACAGTCTCCGGATCAAGCGGGTGGCCGACTTTGATACGCTTGGCTTTCTCGGCCACGAGTGCCGTAAACTTGTCGTAAATCTTCTCCTCGACCAGCAGCCGCGACGACGATGTACAGCGCTCGCCATTGAGGGAATAGATCATGAAGACGGCAGCGTCGGCGGCCCTTTCGAGGTCGGCATCGGCAAACACGACGACGGGGTTCTTTCCGCCGAGCTCGAAGTGGACCCGCTTCAGCGTATCGGCTCCCTGCTTCATGATCATCGAGCCGGTCCGGCTCTCGCCGACAAAGGCGATGGCCTTGATGGCCGGATGCTCCGTCAGTGCTTTGCCTGCATCTTCACCCAGACCGTTGACCAGGTTCCAGACGCCTTTCGGAAGGCCGGCTTCCTCGGCGATCTCGATCAGCAGACGGGCCGTCAGCGGCGAAAACTCGGCGGGCTTGTGGACGATCGTGCAACCGGCAGCGAGCGCCGGCGCAATCTTCCACGTCGATAGCATGAACGGCGTGTTCCACGGGGTAATGACGCCGACGGGCCCGATCGGTGCGCGACTGGTCATGTTGACCTGGTTGACATCGCGCAGAACCGTGCCGTCGCGGGCAGTCGGCGCGCGATCAGCGTAGAATCGGAAGTTCTCCGCGCCTCTCAACGCTGCCTTCGACATGAAGCGGTAAGCCTGTCCGGTATCCATACATTCGACAAAAGCGATTTCCTCGGCTCGCGCAACAATGCCATCAGCAATCTTATGAAGCAGTTTCTTGCGCGCCTCGCCGCCCATGGCGGCCCATGCCGGAAAAGCCGCTTTGGCAGCTTTCGCTGCCTGGTCGATATCGGCCGCTCCACTGCGGGCGGCATTGGCCATCGGCTTCAGATCGATCGGCGACATGATCTCGAAGGTCTGACCGCCAATCGCCGGCACGGATTCGCCATCGATATGGTTGAGAACACCCTCGTTGCGGAACCGCGCAAGGAAGCCCTCCGCCTTCGCTTTGTTTTCCTCGAGTTTAGACATGATTACTCCAAAGTCGTTTGGTGAGCGCCGCGCGCGACAATGCGCTGCGGGCCAGATGTCGCGATAGAATTCGGAAGACGCTAACTGCCGATTTGTCGCGTGCGCGGATGGATGGCGTTGCGTTTCCAGCTCAGCTCCGCATCGATTTCCCGGATTTCGAGCGTCAGTGCAAAATGCGGTGTGGCGAAGAGGGATGCGATATGACGGGTCACAGCCTCGAAAATCGCCTCGCCGGTGCTGGTCTTTTCAGATGGTGTACGTCCCTTCCCAATCCGGAAGGACATATCGATAAATGCATTCTGGCTCAGCAGGTCCGCGATCGCATAGGCGTCACATCGGATTGCCCGAACCCTGATGGCACCGATTTCGAACAGACCTGTAGCGAGGATGACGTCATGGACGACATTGCACAGCTCGCCGATATCAACCAACTCCGACAGATTGGCGGAATACTCCATTGTGAAATGCGGCATTGCTCCTCCCAAAGCCCGTGACGACAATTGCTTAACCTGTTAATCAAATTAATGACCGACAGCACGAGGGCTGTCAACAGGGAATTTCGTCAACCACGCAGGCGTAGTATTGGGAAACGACAATCGTCTGGTCCAATCGGCCGTGGTGGCTTAATGAAGAAAAAACTTTTAGCGTCCCGCCAGCCGCGCACCAGCGCTCAAAAGGTTGCTACACAAATATAGAGGTTAGATATGGCATCGACACCAACTGACGAAAATCAACTCAGAAAGACAAGCCGTTCGCTTCCGATGGCCCTGCTTCGCGGGCGCGAAATCCTCATGAGCCGCTTTAGGCCTATGCTTGCGCTTTACGATGTCAGTGAACAGCAATGGCGGGTATTGCGCGTGTTAAACGAAGTACGTTTTCTTGATGCCAGCGAGGTTGCCAAGCGGGCGACGATCCTGGCGCCCAGCCTGACCCGTATCATCAAGACGCTTGAGAGCCGCAAGCTGATCCAGTCCGGCAAGTTCGACAAGGACGGCCGTCGCGTCTTGCTGTCTATAACCCCTGCGGGCGCGGAACTTATCCAGACAATCTTGCCACAGAGCCTGACGATATACAAAGAAATCGATGCCCGTTTCGGCTCCGAGAAGATCGAACAGCTGCTGAACCTGCTGGAAGAACTGGAAAAAATCTCTGAGGATGAACCGGCTTCATTGGCTGATTCTGCCGCGGAAAAATAGCCGATTCGCCTCAAAACAAATTAACACGTTAAAAAACTTATTGACACGTTAAGTAACTTCCGTCACGTTTCCTATCCATAGGCTCGGGAGGCCTAGAACGATCCGGCGTTTTAAGCGCGATCGTCTCAGGAGAATACGGTCCGCAAGGACACGTGCGCATGAGGAGATGCTCGTTCATCGGAGCGGGCAGATGCGAAGATAAGGGAGGTCACATGCGGAAATCATTGATAGGTAAAGCTGTCTGCGGCGCCGCCGTACTGCTCAGTCTCTTTGGAGGCAGCGCAGTCGCTCAGGACAAGGAGCCGATCCGTATCGGTTCGTTCATGTCTCTGACGGGACCAGCGTCATTCCTTGGCGAAGATGCGCGCAAGGCTATGGAGACGCAGATTGAGGCCTGGAACAAGGCAGGAGGTCTCGACGGCCGCCCGATCGAATGGGTTCATTATGACGACGCGGGAGCCGCAGCTCAGGCGCGCACCTTCGCCAACCGCTTGATCAACGACGGCGTCGATATCCTGATCGGCGGCAGCACCACCGGCACGACCATGGCTGCCGTGCCGCTGATCGAGCAGAAGGGCATTCCGTTCATCTCGCTTGCAAGCGGCATTCAGATCGTCGATCCGATCAAGCCCTACGTGTTCAAGACGGTCGCATCCGATGACCTGATCGCTCGGCGTATCCTCGAAGACATCCGAACGCGGGGGCTGAGCAAGGTCGCCTTGGTTACCCAGACGAGCGGCTACGGTCAGTCCGGCCGCGAGCAGTTGATGATTGTTGCGAAGGAACTCGGCATCGAGATCGTCGCGGACGAGACATTTTCCGATACCGATACCAACCTGACAGTTCAGGTCACCCGGATTCGCAACAATCCGAAGGTTGAAGCCGTGATCGGCGTTGGCACCGGCCAAGTCCCGGCCATCCTGGTGCGCAACTACCATGAACTGGACGTCAAGTTTCCGCTTTATCTTGCACCCGGTGTGGCTTCCAAGGCCTTCCTTGAGATCATCGGCGCTGCCGGCAACGGCGTCCGAATTCCGGCTGCCCCGCTTCTGGCAGGCGATCAGATCCCAGCCGACAATCCCGCAAAGCCTGCGATCGAAGACCTGACGAAGCTTTATCAGGAAAAATGGGGTCAGACCCCGTCGTCTTTCGCCGGTTGCGGTTATGATGCACTGCATCTGTTTGCGGATGCCTTGAAGCGTGCTGGCTCCACGGACCCGAAAGCGCTGCGCGACGCGCTTGAAAAGACCGCGAACTTCAACGGGGTAAGCGGCACGGTCAACATGTCGCCGACTGACCACACGGGCACCAGCTATCGGTCCCTCGTCTTGTGGGAAATCCAGGATGGGAACTGGAAACTTATCAACTGAGACGCAAAACGTTGCAATCGACCGCCTAGCCCTGCGCGGCTAGACGGTCCAGTCGATGGGCGGAGCCATGTCAGAATTCCTGCAGTTTCTCATTACCGGCATTACCCTTGCTGCCACATACGGGCTGATCGCGCTCGGTTTCAGCATCATCTACAATGCCACCCACATCATCAATTTCGCCCAGGGCGACTTCGCCATGATTGGCGGCATGAGCGCGGCGTTCGCCCTTTCCGCCGGCCTGCCTCTGCCGCTCGCGATCCTCGTTTCCGTCGCTGCCGGTGCATTGTGCGGCATCGTTCTCTACCAGTTCGGCATCCGGCTGACCCGCAAAGCGGGATCGCTTTCGCTGATCATCGTCACCCTTGGTGCGGCACTGGCGTTTCGCGGCCTGGCTCAGGTCCTGTGGGGCAAGGACTACCATTCGATTCCGGGCTTCAGCGGCAATGACCCGATCCGGATTTTCAACATCGTCATCATGCCGCAAAGCCTCTGGGTGATCGGCAGCACGGTCGTGCTTGTGGTTCTTCTCAGCCTGTTCTTCAACAAAACGCGTCTCGGCAAGGCGGTGCTGGCGACATCCTACAATCCCGACGCCGCGCGCCTGATGGGCATCAATGCCAACAACATCCTGTTCCTAAGCTTCGGACTCGCGGGCTTCCTCGGCGCCATCGCCGGCGTCATCGTCACGCCCATCACGCTTACGTATTATGAAATCGGGGTACTGTTCGGCCTGAAGGGCTTTGTCGCCGCAGTTCTCGGCGGGTTGGGCAGCTTTCCCGGCGCCATCGCCGGCGCGATTGTTCTCGGCATTACCGAAGTGATGGTCGCCGGCTACCTGTCGTCGGACTACAAGGATGCTGTTGCCTTCGCAATGATCCTCTTCATTCTGATCTTCATGCCGAACGGACTGTTTGGCAAAAGCCTGGTGGAGCGCGTCTGATGGCCACTCTTCCCAAGACGTCGGAGGCGGCCTCAAATCCGACCTTTCGCAAGGGCCGTCAGTCCGCACGGTTCGATCGCATCATGTCGCCGAGAATGACCGGACTGCTGCTGCTGATCGCCGTTGTCGTCCTCCTGCCCTTCGTCATGACGAGCAGTTATTACTACGATCTCAGTATCCTGATTGGCATCAATGCCGTCGTTGCCATCGGCCTCAATCTGCTGATGGGTTATACCGGCCAGATCAGCCTTGCCCATGCAGGGTTCTTCGGCGCCGGCGCCTATATCACCGCTATTCTCACATCCAATCACGGATGGAACAGCATTCTTGCGCTGTTGGCAGCGACCGTGGTGGTGTCCGTGGTCGGCTTCGTGATTGCACGTCCCATCCTGCGCCTCAGCGGGCACTATCTTGCTATGGCAACGCTCGGTCTGGGGATGATCATTTACATCGTTATCAACACCGAACGCCAGCTGACCGGAGGCCCGGACGGCATGAGCGTCCCTTCGCTGGAGGCTTTCGGCTTCGTCTTGTCCAGCCCCAGCACCTGGTATTGGATCGTCGGCGCCCTGTTGATCCTGACCTACTGGCTCGCGCTCAACCTGATCGAATCGCCGCTCGGACGCGCGCTGCGGTCGATCAAGGGGTCGGAAATCGCCGCCGCGACGGCCGGCGTCGACGTGCCTCGCCTGAAGGCCCTGGTTTTTGTCTTCTCCGTGGCCGTCGCAGCCTTCATGGGCGGGATCTTTGCTTTCTATTCGGGTTTCATCGCCCCCAACTCCGCCGACTTCATGCACTCCGTCGTCTTTGCGACGATGGTGGTTCTCGGCGGCACGGCATCGATCGTCGGCTCCATCATCGGTGCCGTGGTCATGACGCTGTTGCCGCAATACCTGACGACATTCGCGCAATATGAATGGCTGATCTACGGCCTGACGCTGATCGCGATCGTCATCTTCATGCCCAAGGGTTTGGTTCCCACCGTCTCCAACCTCCTGCGGAGGATGGCACGATGAATATTCTCCAGATCGAATCGCTCTCGCGGGTGTTCGGAGGCGTTTCCGCAGTGACGGATCTCTCGTTCTCGATTGCCAAGGGAAAGGTCCATGCGATCATCGGCCCGAACGGTGCCGGCAAGACGACGCTCTTCAACCTGATCACGGGGGTCTACCAGCCAAGCAGTGGCACGATCAACTTCGCGGGCCAGGAATTGGCCGGCAAAAGCGTCGATCAGCGCGCCCGTCTCGGAATGACACGGACCTTTCAGAACCTCCAGATCTGCATGAACATGACGGCGCTCGAAAACGTCATGCTCGGCGAACACCAGCATCTCGACAGCGGTTTCCTGTCCAGCCTTTTCCGGCTGCCGGGGCTCGTCTCCCGCGACCGCGCCTGCCGGGACGATGCCAGCGAGTTGATGCGTTTCGTCGGCCTTGAGGACTACCTGGATGCGGAGGCGAGCGCCATGCCCTACGGCGCGCTCAAGCGGCTGGAAATCGCCCGGGCTCTTGCGGCAAAGCCGGAACTGCTGTTGCTCGACGAGCCAGCGGCCGGCCTCAACGGATCAGAGACCGCCGAGATCGGCAATCTCATCAACAAGCTCTCCGATCGTGGCGTCTCGATCATTCTGGTCGAGCACGACATGTCCCTTGTGA
This sequence comes from Hyphomicrobiales bacterium, assembly GCA_900472605.1. Taxonomy (GTDB): domain Bacteria; phylum Pseudomonadota; class Alphaproteobacteria; order Rhizobiales; family Rhizobiaceae; genus Rhizobium. Next base: position 298,721 of record UCJD01000020.1, read on the forward strand.
TGAGCGTTTCCAAGCACATCATCGCCCTGAACTACGGCCGGAAGATTGCCGAAGGTTCCGTCGACGAGATCCGCAGAAACCCGGATGTCATTGCCGCCTATCTCGGAGGATCGGGGGAATGAGCATGCAGGCACAGATTCCACTTCTCGAAATCAGCGGGCTCGGCACCTCCTATGGTCCGGTCCAGGCTCTGCGCGGCGTCGATCTGACCGTCAACCAGGGAGAAATCGTCGCCTTGGTCGGCTCGAATGGCGCTGGCAAAACGACACTTCTGCGAACGATTTCCGGGCTGCAGCCTGCATTGACAGGCAAGATCATCTACAAAGGCCAGGACATTACGCGCCGACCGGCCCATAGCCGCGTGAATCTCGGCATCGCCCAGTCTCCTGAAGGCAGACAGGTGTTCGGACCGATGAGCGTGGAGGACAATCTTGTCCTCGGTGGTTACAGCCGCAAGCGCGACCGTGCTTTCAACGACGATATCGATCGTATGTTCGGCATGTTTCCGATCCTGAAGGAAAAACAGAAGCAGGCCGCCGGCATGCTGTCCGGTGGTCAGCAGCAGATGCTGGCCATCGCCCGCGCACTGATGTCGCGGCCGACGCTGCTTCTTCTCGACGAGCCTAGCATGGGCCTCGCTCCACTGATCGTGCAGGAGATCTTCGACACGGTCTGCAAGCTGCGCGACGACGGGATCACCATTCTTCTGGTCGAGCAGAACGCCACGGCAGCGCTCGCAATCGCCGATCAGGGCTTCGTACTGTCAACGGGCGAAGTGGTTTTGTCCGGGAAAGGCAAGGCTCTTCTTGCCGACGACAAGGTCAAGCACGCCTATCTGGGCGGTTAGCACATATCAATTATCGAAGAGGAGTTCAGCATGAGCAATCTAAGCAAGTATAGGACAGGCCTGGATATCGCCAATTCCTGGGGTCGGCTTGAATACACGGGTTGGATGGATGAAGGTCTTTCGTGGAAGACTGATTGCTATATCGGCGACTGGACATATCTCGACGAAATCCGGGTCAAGGGCCCCGACGCGCTGAAGCTGTTCTCGGATCTGGCAGTCAACAGCTTCGAGAAATTCGCTCTCGGACAAGCCAAGCACGTGATCTTCTGCAACAAGGATGGCAAGGTCATCGGCGAAGGCATCCTGATGCGTCACGGCGAGGACGACTACGAATATAACGGTCGTGGCCCGGCCACGACCTGGATCGAATATAACTTCAAGAAGGGCAGCTACAAGGCAGACTTCTCGATCAAGATCAGCGAATTCAAGTTCCAGGTCTCTGGCCCCAAGTCCATCTTCCTGCTGGAGAAGCTGACCGGCGAAAGCCTGCGCGACATCGGCTTCATGCGTTTCCGCAACTCGCGCATCAACGGCCACGAACTGTCGTTTCTGCGGCAGGGAATGGCCGGCGAAATCGGGTTCGAAATCCATGGTCCCGGCGCGCTCGCCAAGGAAGTCATGGAAGCCGTGATGACGGCGGGAGCGCAATTCAACATTCGCCGCATGGGCGCCCGCACGGCCATGGTCAATCACCTGGAAGCCGGCTTCCCGACGGTGACGCATGACTATATTCCGGCCATTACCGGACCGGCGGAAAAGGATTATTTCGACACCTACAACATCAAGGTCACTGACCAGACAAGCCCGGAATGGTTCCAGAGTTTCGAACGCTGCTTGAAGGTCAAGGGCAGCTTCGAAGGCGATGATCTCAGCGCCTGGTTCCGCAGCCCGGTCGAGCTGGGTTGGACCCGCAATATCAAGTTCGACCATAACTTTTACGGCCGCGAGGCGCTGGAGAAGGAAGTTGCCAACCCCAAGCGGGGCATCGTTTCGCTGATCTGGAACGAAGACGACGTCAAGGACGTCTACAATTCGCTCTTCGAAAGCGGCGACGCCGCCTATGACTTCATGGACATGCCGCGCCAGCAGTGGTTTGCGATGTATGCCAGCAGGGTAATGGACGGCGACAAACTCGTCGGCTCGACAACGTCTCGTGGCTACAGCTACTATTTCCGCAAGGTGCTGTCGCATGGCGTCATCGACGTTGAATACATGAAGCCGGGTACGGAACTGACGGTCGTCTGGGGCGATCCCGGCCATCGGCAGAAGCTGATCCGTGTCACCGTCGGCCCCTATCCCTACAAGCAGGACAATCGCCGCACGGACCTGGCCTCGATCAGCTGATCGGCCCATCGCCACGGGTGCATAAGCGCACCCGTGGCAACCTCGCCCGCAGGCGCGCGCCCTCCATCCCTCAATCTAACTGCCCTCCCGGTCCTCGTGCCGGTTGAGGTGCTGAGAGCCATGGTTATGATCCCCTCGTTTATCTTGACATTTTCCTGCATCGACCATCCGGGCATTGTTGCCGCCGTGTCATCGTTTCTGGCGCGAAAAGGATGCAATATTCTGGAGGCCCAACAGTTCGACGACACGCAGACAGGCCGCTTTTTCATGCGCGTCGCGTTCCAGTTCGTCGCCAATGACCATTTCGACGAGGTTCGCGACGGCTTTGCGGTGTTGGCCGATGAACACGGGTTCGACTACCGGCTGCGCCCCGCAAGCGAACGCAAGAAGGTTTTGCTGCTGGCCAGCAAATTCGATCACTGCCTGGCGGATCTGCTCTATCGTTGGCGCATAAACGAGCTGGAAATGGATCCGGTCGGAATCATCTCCAACCATCCGGCATCCACCTATGCGCATATCGACATGGACGGCATACCCTTTCATCACCTGCCCATTACCAAGGACACCAAGGCGGAGCAGGAAGCCAGGATCAAGGACATCGTCAACCAGACGAACCCCGACTTGATCGTGCTCGCCCGATACATGCAGATCCTCTCCGACGACCTTTCAGCCTTTCTTGCGGGGCGCTGCATCAATATCCATCACAGCTTTCTGCCGGGCTTCAAGGGCGCGAAGCCATACCACCAGGCTCATGAGCGCGGCGTGAAGCTGATCGGCGCAACGGCCCATTTCGTCACGCAGGATCTCGACGAGGGTCCGATCATCGAACAGGACGTGGAGAGGATCACCCATGCCGATCTACCCGACAGTCTCGTGCGCAAGGGACGCGACATCGAACGGCGCGTGCTGGCCAGGGCGGTCAGCTTCTATCTCGAGGACCGCGTCCTCGTGAACGGCAGCAAAACCGTTGTGTTCAGGACATAGGCCGGTCGTTCAATGGCGCGCAAGATAGACGGAACCGCCCTCGCCGCGGAGGTGGTGGCGAAGGTTAAAATCGACGTGGAGGACCTGATCCGACACTATGGCGTCAAGCCGGGTCTGGCCGTCGTTCTCGTCGGCAGTGATCCGGCGAGCGAAGTCTATGTCAACATGAAATCGTCCCGGACGGTGAAAGCGGGAATGAATTCCTTCATGCACCGGCTGCGGGAAACCACGAGCGGCGAAGACCTGCTAGCCCTGATCGATCAGCTTAACAGCGATCCTTCCGTTCACGGGATCCTCGTCCAGCTGCCGTTGCCGCGGCATATCGATGCCAACCGGATTCTCGATGCAATCGATCCGGCAAAAGATGTCGATGGCTTTCACCCTGTCAATGTCGGCCGCCTTTCGACCGGGACCGGCGGGCTGGTTCCCTGCACGCCGCTCGGGTGCATTATGCTGCTCGAAACGGTAATCGACGACTTCCGCGGCTTGCAGGCTGTGGTGATCGGCAAATCGAATATCGTCGGAAAACCGGTCGCCGTGCTGCTGCTCGAGCGGGAGTGTACGGTAACGGTAACCCATATCCTCACCCGCAACCTACCGGAAATCGTGCGCGATGCGGACATAGTCGTGGTCGCAGCGGGAAGTCCGGGGCTTGTGCGCGGCGACTGGATCAAGCATGGAGCCGTTGTCATAGATGTCGGCATAAACCGTATCGTCGGCGCCGACGGCCAGCGCGGTATCGTCGGCGACGTGGTCTATGAGGAGACGGACCATGCCGGCGCCGTCACTCCCGTTCCGGGTGGTGTCGGGCCGATGACAATCGCCTGCCTGCTCTCAAACACCGTCAAGGCCGCCCGGGCTTTGTCGCTGCCACAGGAGACTGCGGCGAAATAGATGCCTCCCGACCGCATCATTGAAAAAGCCGCCGGACATCTCGATCCGGCGGCTTTTCTGGTGGTGCTTGCAGCAATGGATCAGCTCTCAAGTGTCTTTTCGCAGATCGCCGTTGCTTCCACCGATGCAGGGATGCCGACGTAAAGCATGCTGTGAAGGATGATCTCGCGCAGCTCATCCTTGGTGACGCCATTGGCAATGGCGCCGCGGAAATGCATCGGCAGCTGGGCTGTGCGGCCGGAGCCGATCAGCAGGGCGACGGTCAGCATGCTGCGCGTGCGGCGATCGAGCCCCTCGCGCTGCCAGATGTTTCCGAAGCAGAATTCGGTGACGATCTCCTGCAGCGGCATGGCAAACTCAGATGCCGCCGCGACCGCCTGCTCAGCGCCGGCTGGGCCAAACATGTCGCGCCGCAGATCGAGGCCCGCGTCGAATTCCTCCTGGTGTTTGCTCATCTTATTTCTCCCACAGTTTTTCATACCAGCCACGGATCGCCTCGCTGTTGTCACTGGCGGTCCCGACCTTCTCCAAAGCCTGCTCGTAACGCTCATGAACGAGGTGTACGAGCGGCGTATCCATGCCCAGTTCCTTGCCCATCTTGGCGGCGATGCCGACATCCTTGGTCAGCAGCGCAAGGGCGAAACCGCTGGCATATTTGCCGGTGACGACGTGCTGGCTGACGACGATCTCGCCGCTGAAGCTGCGCCCGGTCGAGACGTTGATGATATCCATCATCATCTTCGGATCGAGGCCGAATGTCTTGCCCATGCTGATCGCTTCAGCGGTCGCTGCATAACATGCGGCGGCGACGAAATTGTTGGCAGCCTTCATGACGTCGCCAGCGCCCAGGGGGCCGACCCGGAAGATTTGCTTGCCCATCAGTTCGAGCACCGGCATCGCCTTTTGAACCGCGTCCTCGTCGTCGCTGCCGATCATGATCGCCAGCGTTCCGCTCTGTGCCCGCACCATGCCACCGGAAACCGGGGCATCGATCATCGCGATGCCCTTATTCGCCAGCAGCTTTCCGGTTTCCCGGGTCTTGCCGGGCTCGCTCGAGCTCATGTCGATGACGATCATGCCGGACTTGGCATTTTCCAGGAACCCGCCATCCTGGGCCCGCACCAGCACGTCCTGTACGATGGTACTGGTGGGAAGCATGGTGATGCAGATATCGCAGTCAGCGACCTCGGCAAGCGAGGCTGCAACAACGGCGCCTATTCGTTGCGCCACAGTGGCCGCCTTTTGCGGATCGGCGTCGTAGATCTTTACCGGATGCCCCGCCTTTGCAATGTTTTCGGCCATGGGTTCCCCCATGTTGCCTGTGCCGATGAAGCTAATTCTGGTCACAAAAATCCTCCTCTACCTGTTAAGGTATTACGCTTGAAAGGTCATGTCCGGGTGGCCGCTGCCTGCGGCTGTTATGGCTCGACGGAAATCCAGATCGTTTTGTGCTGGACATATTTGTCCAGCGCATGAAGCGACTTGTCGCGGCCAAAGCCGGACCTCTTGTAGCCGCCGAAGGGAACGGTGACTTCCGACGCATCCGCGGCATAGGCGTTGACACTGACCGCACCGGCACGAAGATTGCGGGCGACGCGGTGGGCGCGCGACAGATTGGATGTCCACAGGGCGCCAGCAAGGCCGTAATCGCTGTCGTTGGCGATACGGACGGCTTCCTCCTCGCTGTCGAAACCGATGACCGACAGGACAGGTCCGAAGATTTCCTCGCGCGCAATGCGCATGCTGTTATCGACCTGGTCGAAGATCGTTGGCTCGATGTAATAGCCTCCGGTTTCGCCAAGCACGATCGAACCGCCGCTGGCAAGCCTTGCGCCCTCGCCCTGACCGATCTTGATATAGTCGTTGACCCGGTCGAACTGCTCGCGCTTGGCGATCGGCCCCATCATCGTCGAAGCGCTCAGGGGATCACCGGGGGCAAACATCCTGGACGCGTTCTTCAAGCCTTCCAGGATCTGATCGCGGATGCTGTTGTGGACCAGCAGCCGTGAGCCTGCGGCGCAGACCTGCCCGCTGTTGAGGAATATGCCGATCGCAGCAGCCTGGGCGGCTGCGTCGATATTCGGCGCGTCCTCGAAAATGATGTTGGGGCTTTTCCCGCCGAGTTCGAGCCAGACGGGCTTCATGTTGGATTCACCCGCATAACGCAGGAAACGCCCGCCGACCGCCGTCGAGCCGGTGAAGGCAACCGCGTCGATATCGTTATGACGACCGATCGCCTCTCCGACAGCTGCGCCGCCGGTCACCACGTTAAACACGCCCTCAGGCAGCCCAGCCTCCAGAGCGAGCTTTGCAATGTGCAGGGCCGATAGACTGGTCTGCTCGTCCGGCTTCAGGACGACGCTGTTGCCGGTTGCAAGCGCCGGTGGCACTTTCCATCCGATCATTGCGGTTGGCCAGTTCCATGGCAGAACCAGCCCCACGACGCCGACAGGCTCGCTGACGATCATCGCCAAAGCCTCGGGGCCCGTCGGGGCGATTTCGTCGTAGAGCTTGTCGATCGCCTCGGCATACCAGCGGAAGCAGGTAATGCCCCACTGCGTGCAATGCTCGTGGGTCATCATGATAGGAGCGCCCATCGCAAGACTGTCCAACAAGGCCAGAATGCCGCGGTCCCGCTCCATGAGCTCCGCGAGCTTCAGCAAAACGGCCTTGCGCTCCGCTGGCTTGCGATTGCGCCAGACGCCGCTTTCGAATGCAGCGCGCGCCGCTTTCACGGCCATGTCGACGTCCTCGCCGGAACCCTTGGGCATCTGGCCCAGCAATTTGCCGTCCCTGGGGCTGATGACACCGAATGTCTCGCCTGAGAGGCTGTCTATCTCCCGTCCGTTGACAATCATTTTACTCGGCAGCTCGAGCGCAGTCGCTTTGGCATGCCAGTCGATATTGGAAAACGTCATGGTATCATTCCTCCACAGCAGTGAAATGCAGGATGGTCAGCCCGCCATCGGCATAGTTGGCCGTGTCGGCTGCAACACGCTGGCCGATCTCGGACATCAGAGCGGCCTGCGCGGCTGCCGCGTCCGCGAATTCACCTTCCCAGATGGCAAAATACGGCGCCTCACTGCCAAGCGAGGCGATTTCGAAGCTATGCCGACTGGCCTTCAACCCGGGGAAAGTCGCAGCCAGCGGGAGATGCTTGGTTACGTAATATTCCCTGAAATGCGCCGGGTCCTTCGGACGATTGTAAAGAACGACAATCTTGTGCATGCACGTCTCCTCCCAAATTCGTTTCTATCGCGGCATCGGCTCGTCGAGTGCGATCCACCGCATCACCAACGGCCTATCCGGCTTTTCAGACAGGCCTCTTCCCCTGCGGTCAGCGTCGTTCGCGCCGAGGAAAATGTCAACACTGCTTAACATGGTAAGTTTCTCATTTTGCTCGACCTGCTGCCTTGATCAGATCCGCCCCTTTCTCACCGATCATCAGAACGGCGGGATTTATATTGGCGGAGGTGATCGTCGGAATGGCCGAGGCGTCGATAACGCGCAGCCTTTCCACACCCCGGACCCTGAGCTGCTCGTCGAGAACCGCGCCGGTATCCGATCCCATTCGAGCCGTGCCGCAATAGTGGAAAGCAGTGTTGGCGCTCTCGCGAATGAACGCCATCAATCCTTCGTCGGACTCTCCCTTCGGGCCGGGCGCAAGTTCCTCGACAATTAGCGGCGCAAGCGGCGCAGTCTGACTGAACCGCTTTGCCAGCCGCATGCCACCTTTCAGCGTGTCGATATCGGTTTGCGTCGACAGGTGGTTGAACACGACCTGGGGCGCGGTTCTGACGTCCGGAGACTTCAACCTGACATGCCCTCGGCTCTCAGGGCGGGACTGGAACATGGCCAGGCGAAATCCTGACCGTTCGCTCAAGTCCCACCCCTTGTCTCCTGGGAGGAAGGGCAGGAAATGCAGAAGAAGATCCGGATCGACGAGATTCGGGCGGGTGCGGACGAAGCAGCAGGCCAGAGAGGGGCCGATGGTCAACGCACCGTTGCGGGGACCGAGATAATAGTTCATCCCGGCCAAAAGCTTGGAGAAACCACCCGAGACAGCACGATTGAAGGTGAAATTGCTGCTGGTGACGAATGTCCGGCCCGTCTGCAAATGGTCCTGGAGATTTTCTCCGACGCCTGGCGCATCATGGAGCACGGAAATTCCGTTGTCCTTCAACAACTTCGCCGGGCCTATGCCTGAAAGCTGAAGCAGGTGTGGCGTATGAAGCGCGCCGGCACTCAAGATCACCTCTCTGCGCGCCGATGCCCGGTGGACCGTTCCGCCGCGTTCGTAGGTCACGCCCGTCGCAGATTTTCCCTGCCATTCGATCCCTGTGACCAGCGCTTCCGTCAGTATCCTCAGGTTTGGTCTGCCGATATTCGGCCTGATATAGGATTCCGAGGTGGATGCGCGCCTGCCGCGTCGGGTGTCGCTCGGTGTATATCCGGCTCCCTCAGGTGTACGACCATTGATATCGTCGTTGCGGGAATAACCGAGCGCGCCCGCCGTCTCGATAAAGGCGTCGGCGAGCGGGTTTTTCCATCGGGCGTTTTCAACCCCCGTCGGACCATCGCCGCCATGATATTGGTCCGTCCCGCCCGGCCAAGACTCCAGCTTCCTGAAATAGGGCAGCACATCCGCATATCCCCACCCTCTCGCGCCGTCTTCGGCCCAGCCGTCGTAGTCCCGAGCAAGTCCACGGACAAATACCAGACCGTTGATCGCACTCGACCCGCCGACGACTTTGCCGTGCGGCAGCACGTATCTGCGGCCGTTAAGCTGCGCCTCCGCTTCTGTCTCATAATTCCAGACATAGCGGTCATCGAACAGAATCTTGGCGAATCCGAGCGGAATTTTCGACCAGTAGCTGCGGTCTTCCGGGCCAGCTTCGATCAGAAGAATGCTGGTGTTGGAGTTTTCGCTCAGTCGAGCTGCGACAACCGCGCCGGCCGACCCTGCACCAACGATGATGTAATCGTATTCCTCAACAAATTCCGCCATCGACCATCTCCTCCAAGAACCGACGTTGGATGAGATATAACAGCATGAAATTAATTTAACAAGTTAAGTATCATTGATTTTTTAGCGCGCATCGCTCGCGATCTGGCAAGAGGCTGTCGGATAGCGCGCTAGACTGAGCTAGGGACATGCTGAAGCACGGAAACTCCGTTTTAGGCATCGAGGGCGAGCGGCACAGTTGCGTATGGTCACCTGTGCTTGAAGTCGCTCTCACGGACAACTTAGAAAAGCAGCGCATGGCGACGCTGCTCGCCCAGATCGAAATTTCTCGGCAACCACCCCTCAAAATTAACTAACAAAAGACTATTCCGCGTGCCAACGCGGCCGAAAACCCCTTAATAGTAATGGTAAAAGTGCTTAAAAATTATTCGCTTTTGAGCAAATCTGCATATTTTCAGTTCAAAATAATCAGAAATGCTAAAATTGTGCGTCGCATATAAGGTTAATTGCTAAGATTTTAGAGACAATACTTAAATTTGTCTGTAAATATACTTGTTGATCGCCTTGTATAAATTTCTAATATCGGCCCAACTTAACTATCCGTTAACAATTGAGGCCGATCGATGACCAAATTTGGCACGTTTATCCTGTGGGCGACCAGTACAGTCGCCGCCTTATTCCTGATCACACAGCCAGTTGGAAACTCTGTTCAAATGGCTCTGTCGATCTCTGTTATAGCGGTACTTACCGTTATCGCCGTTCTGCGTCTTGACGGCATTTGGCGCCATGTATTCCTGGCGCTCGGATCGGTTGTTGTACTGCGCTACGCCTACTGGAGAACCACAAGCACACTTCCTCCGGTCGACGACCTATACTCGTTCATACCAGGAATAATCCTCTACACCGCAGAGATGTACTGCATCGTCATGCTGGCGATCAGCTTGTTCGTTGTCGCCGATCCCCGCGAACGGGAAGCCGCGCCGCGCCTCTCCGACGCAGAGACGCCGAGCGTCGATGTCTTCGTGCCGACCTACAACGAGGGCAAGGAGATCCTTGCGATGACCCTCTCTGCGGCCAAGGCGATGCATTATCCGGCCGGCAAACTCAACGTCTACCTGCTAGACGACGGCGGCACCGACCAGAAGCGGTTCTCCGACGACGTCAACGTCGCGGACGCCGCCATCAGCCGCGCGGCGGTTCTTAAGGATCTGTGCGCCGACCTCGGCGTGACCTACCTGACCCGGGCCGAAAACGTCCACGCCAAGGCCGGCAACCTGAATAGCGGCCTGTCTCGCACCGGCGGCGAACTGGTCGTCGTCTTCGATGCCGACCATGCGCCGGAGCGGGCTTTCCTGCAGGAGACCGTCGGCTACTTCTCCAAGGATCCGAACCTATTCCTCGTCCAGACCCCGCATTTCTTCTCGAACGCGGATCCCATCGAGCACAACCTCGACACTTTCACCACCATGCCGTCGGAGAACGAGATGTTCTACGGCAAGATCCAGAAGGGCCTCGATCGCTGGAACGCTTCGTTCTTCTGCGGTTCGGCAGCCGTTCTGCGCCGCGAGGCACTGGAAGAAGTCGGCGGCTTCTCCGGGATTACCATCACTGAGGACTGCGAGACCGCGCTCGAACTGCACTCCCGCGGCTGGAACAGCATCTATGTCGACAAGCCGATGATTGCCGGCCTGCAGCCTGAAACGGTATCCAGCTTCATCGGTCAGCGCTCGCGCTGGTGCCGCGGCATGGTCCAGATCCTGCTGCTCAAGAACCCGATGCTGAAGGCCGGCCTGAGCTTCGCGCAGCGCATCTGCTACCTCTCCAGCTCCCTGTTTTGGTTCTTCCCCTTCGTTCGCGCCGTCTTCGTCTTCGCACCGCTGCTCTTCATCCTTTTCAACATGAAGATTTTCGTCGCGTCGTCCGAGGACTTCATCGCTCACACGGTCACCTACCTGATCGTCGGCGAGCTCATCCGCACCTATCTCTATGGTTCGGTTCGCTGGCCCTGGATGTCGGAAATCTACGAATACGTCCAGTCGGTCTACCTGTTCCGCGCCATCATCAGCGTCATCCTGCAGCCGCGCCGCCCGACCTTCAACGTCACCGCGAAGGGCCAGAGTACAGAAGGCGACCGCCTGTCCGAACTCTCGCTCCCCTACTTCGTGATCTTCGCGATCCTCGCCTTCACGCTTGGTGTGTCGGTCTATCGCTACAATACCGAGCCTGAGATCAGTGGCCTCCTCGTGATCGTCGGCGCCTGGAACTTCCTCAACCTGCTGATTGCCGGTGCCGGACTTGGTGTCATCACCGAACGCCGCAACGTCGTCGAGGGCATCGAACTGCCGACCAACACCAAGGTGGACGTAACCTTTGGTGACAAGACCTGGGCGGGCTCCGTCCTCAAGGCCTCGGCCGCCGGTGCCACCGTCCAGTTGCCGCCAGCCGCCATGCAGGTGCTTCGCAAGTCGGATTACGGTCGCCTGTCGATCTCCAATCCTTCACCCGCCCTGATCGTCAACTCGATCCCGGTCACGGTCATGGCGCATCCGAGCCAGGAGAGCCAGACGCTGCCCATCCGCTTCGACATCGAAACCCGGCACTACCCCGTGGTCGCGGAAATGATCCTGCGTGACATGAGTGACGTCCGCTCGGCCCGCACATCCCGGCAAAAGCGTCGTGGCATGATCATGGCGACGGCGACACTTCTTCGCTGGGCGATCAACAGCCCGATCAACGCACTCGGACTGCTTCTGACCGGCGGCTCCGCGGCCTCGGCGCGACGCTCGCAGACACCTCGTCTCCCCGCAAACAGCAACACGGCCCCGGCATTCCCCGAGACCAATGCAAAGGAAGGTGCATGATGCGTATCCCACACCGTTACAAGCTGGCGCTCGCCGCAACATCCCTGTCCCTGATCGTCGACAGCGCGTTCGCGCAGTCCCCGATGGCCTTCTCCCTTGGCGATGTCGCCAAGGGCCCGGCAGCAGCCTCCGCTGCCACCGTCGCGGCTGACGACAGCAATCTTCGCCGGATCGGCGCTAACCGAAACGCGCTGTTCTTCAATGGCGAAAGCGCCAGCAAGGAATACGCCTTCTACGCGCTTCCGTCCGAGATTGCCGGCAGCACCAAGCTCGTCCTGTCGCTACAGACCTCGATCTCGACCGCGCCGGAAAGCTCGGCCATGCGTGTATTCGTCAACGACCAGGACGTCGGCACCATCAAGCTGACGGCGGGCGACCCCTATCGCGCTGAGCTCAAGGTGCCGAACGGCCTCATCCAACCTGGCTACAACGCGGTCTCCATCCTCGTCGACCAGAAGCATCGCGTCGATTGCACGATCGACGCAACCTACGAACTGTGGACGCAGGTCGATCCCGAACACAGCGGCTTCGTCTTCGGCGGCAAGGCCGCCTCCGGCGGGACGTCGCTACCCGACCTGATCTCGCTCGGCGGCGTCAGTGATGGTCGCACACCGATCCATGGCCAGATCGCTCGCGGCGCATCGACCACAGAATACAATCGCATCATGGGCGTGATCCAGTCGCTGGCGATCGCCGGCAGCTTCGACCGACCGGCGGTGACGATCGGCGAAGATCACGGCCAGGGTCCGGGCATCGACGTCGCCGTCGGTACCCGCAGCGCGCTTTCCTCGACCCTCGGCGCCGATCGTGTCGCGGCGCTCAAGGACGGCTTCAGCGTTCTTTCCGACGATGGCAGCCAGCGCAAGCTGCTGGTCATCACCGGCCAGACGGCGTCCGACGTCGAGACGGCCGTCGCGGAATTCCAGCGGCTCGGCGAGCAGCAGCAGAACGACGGTACGCCACAGGGGCTGCGCGCACTTGCCAACACCAAGGGTCGCGCCCTCCAGCCAAACTCGGCGATGCCGTTACAGAACCTCGGCTTCATTGCCCAGCCTTTTTCCGGCCGCCTCTACAAGGAGAGCGTCAACTTCTCGATGCCGTCAGACTTCTATCCGGGCGACTACGGATCGCTGGTCATGCATCTGAGCGCCCGCTATGCGGCCAACCTGTCGCGCGGCGCCGAACTCATCCTGCGGGCCAACGGCGAAACGGTTGCCGACATCACCCTCGGCGCCAGCCGCAACGGCCTGATCGACGACCAGCGCCTGCCGATCCCGCTGAGCAAGCTGCGTCCGGGCGAAAACACCATCGAGTTCGAAGCCCGCCTGCCGACACCTGCCGATGCAGTCTGCGATCCCCTGGCAAGCAACGGCGAGGACCGTTCGCGACTGTCGATACTCGGATCGAGCTTCCTGGAAGTCCCGTCCTTCGCGCGGGTGGGTCGCTATCCTGATATCGCGGCGCTGGTCTCCGGCGCTTCGATGGTGGACCATCAGGATAGCGAGGTCACCTCCGTCTATGTGCCGGGGCTGAACTCCGCCGCGCTCGATGCAGCAGGCTCGTTCATCGCGAAAATGGCTTACTCGTCCGGGCGCGTCATGCCGGTCGATCTGACGACATCGGTCCCCGATGCCGGCCAACGCCGGATCATGGCCTTCGCGACATTCGGAAAGCTGCCGTCGGAAATCCAGACACAGACGGGTCTCGATCTCTCCGCCACGCCGGCTGGCCTCGCCAATGCATTGCAGGCCAGCAAGCGCGGACAGGCCGCCCCTTCGATGTCGTTCGGCGATCCCTCGACCGGCAACGAGACGGCCGAGGCATCAACGGCGACGCAGCTCGACAAGGTGCTGGCGCCGGCGACCGAACTCGCTTCGGCGGTCAGGTCCTTCGCCGGCTCGACATTGTCAAAGCTGCATCCGGCATTTGGCTCGACCAGCGATGTCGATACGCGAAACTACCAGCCGAAAGACAGCACAGCGCTGCTCGTCGCCCAAAAGGAAATGCCCTCCGGCGGCGTGTGGACTGTGGTGTCGTCTCCATCCGACGAAACGATGACGGCGACGATCGATGCCGTCATGGAGCGCTCCACCTGGACCCGGCTCAACGGTTCGATCCAGTCCTTCTCGACGAGCGGCCAAGTCATGGAGCAGGTGTCGCCACGCGATGTCGCCCTGTTCCAGACACAGCCCATGTCGATCGGCAACGTGCGCCTGATCATCGCCGGCTGGCTGTCCAACCACGTCATGGAATACACGCTGGCGCAGCTCGGCGCGGCGATCATGCTCGGCGCATCGACCTTCCTGATGCTCAAGCTCGGTCGGCGCAAATGATCAGCCGCTCCGTCACCTTCAAGACGATGCTGCTGGCGGGTTCGATCGCCGCCGCGTCGGTCGCCCAGGCGACTAACGACGCGGTCGAGCCGGCGGACTATGTCGCCGGATCATGGATGCTCTATCGCCACGACTATGTCACGCCGGAGGGCCGCGTCATCGATACGCGGGCCAACGGCATCAGCCACAGCGAGGGCCAGGGCTACGGCATGCTGATCGCCGTCCTTGCCGACGACCAGAAGAGCTTCGAGCGTATTTGGGATTGGACCAAGGCCAATCTCTACGTACGCGGCGACAGCCTTGCGGCCTGGCGGTGGGATCCGGCGGCGACCCCGCACGTCGCCGACACCAACAACGCAACCGATGGCGATCTGCTGATCGGCTGGGCATTGGTCAAGGCAGCCCATGTCTGGAAAGACAGCGATTATGCTCGGGACGCCAAGCGGATCGCCGAGGCGATCACCGACAAGACCGTCGTCGACACGCCGTTCGGCAAGGCGCTGCTGCCGGGAGAACGCGGGTTCGGCGCCACGGATCAACCCGATGGACCGGTCGTCAACCTCTCCTATTGGGTTTACCCCGCCATCGCCGAGCTTGGTGTCGCGTCGTCGCGCTTTCCGGCCGACGAGCTTATCAAGACCGGCCTTTCATTGACGCAGACCGCGCGCTTCGGTCCGGCGGAGCTGCCGGCGGACTGGATATCGCTGAAAGGCGATGTGCCCACGCCGGCGAGCGCCTATCCGGCCCAGTTCGGGCATGACGCGATCCGCGTTCCGCTTTATCTCGCCTGGTATTCGCGGGATCATTCAGACCTGCTGACGCCGTTTGCCAACGCCTGGCGGGACACCAACGAAGGCGCCGCTTCGGTTATCGAACTGGCGACCGCGACGACCCTGTCGCAGATGCCGGAAGCGGGATACCGCGCCGTCACCGAGCTCGTCGGCTGCAGTCTCGGTCGCGAGACCGTGGCGCCAACGGCTGCCGCGTTCGAGACCACCGATTACTACCCTTCCACCCTCCACCTCCTCAGTCTTGTAGCAATTGCAGAAAGGTATCCAAGATGTCTGCCCGATACACAATGACAGCACTCCTGCTTTGCAGTTGCGCCATTATCTTCACCCCGTCGCTCACAACGATCACGGCCTCCGTGGCCGGTGATCTGACCAGCGGCTCCTCCGCGAACGCCGTCGTGCCGGCGGCGGGCATGAGCGCACTCGCCGTCATGCCGACGCAGCGTTCGGCAGGCGGACCGGCCCTTGGTGCCGACCTGTCGGCCGTGCTGCCGAAGGCCGCGGTGACACCATCGGCCAACGCTCCGACGCAGGCCGCCGCCGCGACATATCGCGAGGTGGCGCCGGGCGAAAATCCGTTCGAGCCTCTTGCGCAGAAGCCGTCCGCGGCCACCGCGCCTGCGCCGGCCGCCAGTCTGGCGTCCGTCCCCGCAGCAAATCCGTTTGCCGTGGCGACTGAAAGCACGGATACGACTGCCGCCCAGGCAAAGTCTGCGGCGCCGCAGAAGGTGGACGAGACCGCGCTGCGTTACTACGCCAAGACACGCGACCTCAAGCGCCTCGGCGCCGAACTTCGCCGCCTGAAGGCACTCTACCCGAACTGGGAGGCATCCGAGGATCTGTTCAACCAGACGACCACCATTGACGAGCAGCCCCTGTGGGATATTTATGCCACCGGCGACCTCACCCGCCTGCGGGCCGAAATCGCCCGGATCGCCAGTGGCAACCCGGAATGGAAGCCTTCGGCCGACCTGATGGACAAGCTGCAGATAGCAGAATCGCGCAAGCTGATCGAACGCGCCTATGCCCGCGCCAACTGGCCCCAGGTGATCTCCACTGCCCAGCAGCAGCCGCAGCTTCTCGTATGCGGCGAGATGAACGCGCTGTGGCAGGTGGGCGAAGCGCTTGCCAAGACCAGGGACATGGCCCGTGCCTTCGATCTCTACAAGTACGTTCTGACGACCTGCGATCAGTCGAGTGACCGTCTCGCGACCATGCAGAAGGCAAGCGCGCTCCTGCCGGCCGCCGGCATCACCTCGTTGATGGCGTTCGGGCGCACGTTGCCCGACGGCACCTCGGAGTTCGCAAGCTTCACCTATGACGCGATCCGCAAGCAGATGGGTGCGGTCAGCGAAGGTGATCCGATGGCTCTTCCGCTTTCCGGCGCCGACCTCGAATCCTTCGCCAACTATGTCGAAGGCTCGCAGTCCGCCGCCGACGCGAGCCTGTTCGGCTGGTACTACTACAGCCAGAAGCAATGGCAGCCGGCGCAGGCCTGGTTCACCGCCGGCACACAGTATGGCAACGACCTGAAAAATGTCGAAGGCGTCATTCTCTCGCTCCGCAACCTCGGCAAGATGGACGAAGCCTATGCGCTTGCCGGCCGTTTCGCCGACAAGTCCGACGACATCCGCAAGGAGTATATCGAGATCGTCGCAGGCGCCCTGACGGACACGCAGAGCACGCTGAAGATCAATGATGAGGGCCTCGACACGTTCAAGACCTACGTCTACGCGGCGAAGTCGGCCCTCGGCGCGCAGGCGCTCGGCTGGAAGCTGCTCAACGACAAGGGCCCGGCGGAAGCACGTCCCTTGTTTGCGCAGTCCGTCGATTGGGAAGCGACCGAAGGCGGCGTGCTCGGGCTGGCGGTCGTCGCCAGCCGAAGCAAGAACAAGGTCGAGCTGGCGGCGCTGAAGCAGCAGTATGGCAGCCAGTATGAGGGCTTGAAGGATTTCAGCACGGCTGCCGCGCCAAAGAAGGCCCGGCGCGTCGTGCAGACAATCGAGGTGGCTGAGAAACCCGCTGCGAAGAAGTTCAACCGCATTCCTTCGACGAAATGGATATATTCACGAGAATATGCCCGTTAATGCGAGCAACGGAAGGGTCGATGCGTCGGCCTTGGCCCTTCCGCGCATATCCGGACTTTCACATGAGTTGGCGTCGTCAGCTTCGCCAATCCCGCCCTATCGAATGGGTTGCTAGGCTCGGATGTTTAACCGCGCCAGGTTTGCCGGAGGCTCCAACTTCGGAGAAAGTGGAGCGAGATGAGCAAGACAACGAACAAGTTTTCACCTGAAGTGCGCAATCGTGCCATCCGCATGGTGTTGGCGCTGAGCTTTACACGATCAAGCGGTTCGTCCGCCGGCGCCGTCAGGCGGAAGCGGGGGCGAAGCGGGCGATGATCGCGTGTTTGTCGGAAGGGTAGCTGAAGCGGACGGCCGTGACCGGGCCGGACACGTCCCATGTCTTGCGTTCGACGACCAGGCAGGCGGAGTTGGGTGGGAGCTTGAGAAGGTCCGAACGCCGCTCGTCTGCGATTGTTGCAAAGATGCGATGCTCAGCGGCCGTCCAGGGGATCTGCGAGATCAGCCATTTTCCCGGCGGGATGGTCGAGAAGTCCATGTCCTCCGCCTGCGGAACTGTCTTGAGGTTGATGAGCCGCTCTTCCAGGCAGAAAGGCTGCGTTCCAGCGAAATGCAGGCATACGACATAGATGGCACTCTCCTTGCCGGCCACACTCAGCCGGAGCCCATCGCTTTCCGGCGCTCGCCGCTCCCTGCATTCCTCGATCCTGAAATGATAGGCCTTGTTCAGCGACCGGACCTCGTCCTCAATATCGTAAACTTCCAGAATGGCGGCCTGGTTGCGCGGCTGGGCGACGAAAGAACCTGACTTCTTCCGTCTTTCGATGAGCCCAGCGGTGGCAAGCTGTGTCAGAACCTTGTTAGCTGTCATCCTCGAGACGTTGTAATGCTTCGCAAGCTCGACCTCGAAGGGTATCCTGTAGCCTGGCGGCCATTCGCCGCTGACGATATTATTCTCGATATCGCCCAAGATTTTCTGGTGCAAGGTCGCACCGGCAGGCGCGGTCTTCCTGCTTTTTTCCTTGGTTTGGGCGAATTCTTTCGTCACCGAGCGCTCCCCGCATTCAAAAAAGATTCGCAATCATAGCCAGTCAGGCTGCGTCAAGCAAAGCGGCCATGACGGAGCGAAAGCGTGCGGCGATCACATCCCTCTGCGTGTGCCGCCCACCGGCCACACATTTCGCGCCAGCGGCCCAAACGCAATCAACCTTTATGCTGTCTGCGAATATCCACTGATCGAGAACCTGGTGTGGCAGGAGATAGGGTGTTGCCGCAATATCCAGCGAAACGAAATCTGCCGCTGCACCTACGGCGATGCCGCTATCCGACTGAAGCGCCCGTGCGCCGCCTTCGAGAGACTGCAGGAAGAGGCGCTGGCCCGTCGATTGTTGGGGTACGGCAACGACGTTTCTGGAGCGCAGGCCAAGACGCTGCGAATATTCGAGTTGCCGAAGTTCCTGCGCGACCGAGATCGAAATATTGGAGTCGGAACCGACGCCAAAGCATCCCTTTTCTTCCAGGAATGGTTCAACCGGGAAAATCCCGTCTCCCAGATTGGCCTCGGTGATTGGGCAGAGGCCGGCAATGGCGCGGCGGCGAGCCATGTCTCGGGTTTCCGTTTCGGTCATGTGGGTAGCGTGGATCAGGCACCAGCGCTCGTCCACCGGCATGTTTTCCAGTAACCATTCGACCGGTCTTGCGCCCGACCATGCGATGCAATCTTCCACTTCCTTGACTTGTTCCGAGATATGAATGTGAACCGCGCCGCCTGCGGCCATCGGCAAGATATCTCGCAGTTCTTCAGGCGTTGCGGCGCGCAGGCTATGGGGAGCGATACCAAGTCTAGCGCCTGGCAATCGCGCAGTCATCGTCCGGCAGCCGTCCATCAGCGCGGAAAAGCTTTCTATCGAATTGATGAAGCGCCGCTGGCCCTCCGTGGGTGCTGAGCCGCCAAAGCCGGAATGAGCGTAAAATACCGGCAGCAGCGTCAGGCCGATACCAGTCTCTACGCTGGCTGCGCCGATGCGCTCGGCATGTTCTGCAATGTTGGCATAGGCGCGTCCGTCGCGGTCGTGATGCAGATAGTGGAACTCGCCAACACGGGTGAAGCCAGCCTCAAGCATTTCCATGTACAACTGCGAGGCAACAGCTTCGATGTCGTCCGGCGTCATAGACAAGGCGAACTTGTACATAAGCGTTCGCCAGCTCCAGAAGCTATCGCTCGTCGGCCCGCGGACCTCGGTCAGGCCGGCCATGGCTCGCTGAAAGGCGTGGCTGTGGAGGTTGCCCATGCCCGGCACGATAAGCCGGTGACGTTCATCCGGCGCCGAGATAGCGACGCCCCGCTCTATCGACCGTATCGTGCCCGCCTCCATCGTGAGACGGACATTCGTTGCCCACTCGCCACCAAGCAATGCCGCTTCTGCAAAAATGCTGTTCAATGCCATCTCCGATCGTCCAACCTGTCATCAGCCGGCAGAGGAACGCAAATTCCTCTTGCCATGATTTTTATATGTATATACATTAAAAGAAAAGAGGAAGGCTTCGTGATCGAAAATAGCGATATTTCAGGGATGGGGGCAACTACGTCGCTGTGGGTAAACGGGCGGCTTCTCACCCTCGCCAATGATGCTGGCGGCTTGGAGCTCATCGAAGACGGCGCCCTGGCTGTCAAAGACGGGCGCATCGCCTTTGCCGGCCGCTCGCAGGACCTGCCGCTGGCGCTGTCCCGGGCGACCGATGTGATCGATGTCGAGCGCCGGCTGATTACCCCCGCCCTGATAGACTGCCACACCCATATCGTCTTCGGCGGAGACCGGGCGATGGAGTTCGAAATGCGCCTTGAGGGCGCCACCTACGAGGACGTGGCGCGCGCCGGCGGCGGCATTGTTTCGTCGGTCAAGGCCACCAATGCGCTGTCGCCCGAAGGTCTGGCCGAGGCCGCGCTGCGCCGCGTCGATACGCTGCTGGCCGAAGGCGTTTCCACCCTTGAGATCAAGTCCGGCTATGGGCTGAGCATCGAGGGCGAGCTCAACATGCTGCGCGCCGCGCGGCTGATCGGTACGCTGCGGCCGGTGCGCATCGTCACCACCTTTCTCGGTGCCCATGCGACGCCGGTCGACTACAAGGGCCGCAACCGCGATTACCTCATCGACATCGTGCTGCCGGCGATGGAGCAGGGGCATGCCGAGGGGCTGATCGATGCAGTCGACGGCTTTTGCGAGGGCATCGCCTTTTCGGTCGATGAGATGCGCATCGTCTTCGACAGGGCGCGCGACCTCGGCATTCCGGTCAAGCTGCATGCCGAGCAGCTGTCCAATCTCGGCGGCGCGGCAATGGCCGCGTCCTACGGCGCGTTGTCGGCCGACCATCTCGAATATCTGGATGCCGAGGGCGCGGCCGCCATGGCGGACGCCGGTACCGTTGCCGTGCTTCTGCCCGGCGCCTTCTATGCGATCAACGAGACCCAAAAACCGCCTGTCCAGGCGCTGCGCGATGCCGGGGTGAAGATCGCCATCGCCACCGACTGCAATCCTGGTACTTCGCCGCTGACCTCACTCCTTTTGACGATGAACATGTCGGCGACGCTGTTCCGGCTGACCGTCGAGGAGTGCCTTGCCGGCGCCACCCGCGAGGCGGCCCGCGCGCTCGGCCTTCTCGCCGAAACCGGCACGCTGGAAGAGGGCAAATCCGCCGACTTCGCCATATGGGACGTTCAGCGCCCGGCCGAACTTGTCTACCGCATCGGTTTCAATCCGCTCTATGCCCGTATCTTCAAAGGACAACAAGTATCCGCATGACGATCACGCTTCATCCCGGCAGTGTTCCGCTTTCCGATCTTGCCGACATCTACTGGAACAACGGTTCCGCTACTCTCGACCACGCCTTCGATGCGGTGATCGAAAAGGCGGCCCGCAGGATTGCCGAAATCGCCGCCGGCAATGCGCCGGTCTATGGCATTAACACGGGCTTCGGCAAGCTCGCCTCGATCAAGATCGACAGTGCCGATCTCGCCACGCTGCAGCGCAACCTGATCCTGTCGCATTGCTGCGGCATCGGCCAGCCCCTGCCGGAAAACGTCGTCCGCCTCATCATGGCGCTCAAACTGATCTCGCTCGGCCGCGGCGCCTCCGGCGTGCGGCTTGAACTGGTGCGGCTGATCGAGGGCATGCTGGAACAGGGTGTCATTCCTGTCATTCCGGAAAAGGGCTCGGTTGGGGCGTCGGGCGATCTGGCGCCGCTTGCGCATATGGCAGCGGTCATGATGGGCGAGGGCGAGGCCTTTTTCGGCGGCGAGCGCATGGCCTCTGCCGATGCGCTTTCAAAGGCAGGCCTGGCGCCGGTCGTTCTCGCCGCGAAAGAGGGTCTGGCGCTGATCAACGGTACCCAGACATCCACCGCGTTGGCGCTCGCCGGCCTGTTCCGCGCCCACCGCGCTGCCCAGACCGCGCTCATCACCGGCGCATTGTCGACCGATGCGGCGATGGGCTCATCGGCGCCTTTCCATCCTGATATCCACACGCTGCGCGGCCACAAGGGCCAGATCGATGCGGGTGCGGCGCTGCGCAACCTGCTGTCCGGTTCGGAAATTCGCGAAAGCCATATTGAAGGTGACGAGCGAGTTCAGGATCCCTATTGCATCCGCTGCCAGCCGCAGGTCGACGGTGCCTGCCTCGATCTTCTGCGCCAGGTCGCCCGCACGCTGGAGATCGAAGCCAATGCAGTCACCGACAATCCGCTGGTTTTGTCCGACAATTCCGTCGTGTCCGGCGGCAATTTCCACGCCGAGCCGGTCGCTTTTGCCGCCGACCAGACGGCGCTCGCCATCTGCGAGATCGGTGCAATCGCCCAGCGCCGCATCGCGCTGCTTGTCGATCCAGCGCTGTCCTACGGCCTGCCGGCCTTCCTCTCGACCAAGCCGGGCCTCAATTCAGGCCTGATGATCGCCGAGGTCACGTCGGCTGCGCTGATGAGCGAGAACAAGCAGATGTCGCACCCGGCCTCGGTGGATTCGACGCCTACTTCGGCCAACCAGGAAGACCATGTGTCGATGGCCTGCCACGGCGCCCGCCGCCTGCTGCCGATGACCGAAAACCTGTTCGGCATTCTGGGCATCGAGGCATTGACAGCGATCCAAGGTGTCGAACTGCGCGGCCCGCTGAAGACCAGCCCGGAACTGGAAAAGGCCGTCGCCGTGCTGCGCGCCGCCGTGCCCGCCCTCGGGGAGGATCGCTACATGGCGCCGGACCTGAAGGCCGCCAGCGAACTGGTCGCCTCGGGCGCCTTTGTCTCGGCCATATCCGCCGGCATCCTGCCGGTGCTGGAGATCTGAGGATGACCGTCGTCGATGTCAGGGAAGGTACGTCGCCCGTCATTCTCGGCCTACCACATACCGGCACCGATGTGCCGGCGGACATCTGGGAGCGTCTGAACGAGAACGGCCGCCTGCGTGCGGATACGGACTGGCATATCCACGCGCTCTACGACGGGCTTCTTGATGATGCGACGATGGTGCGGGCGACCTTCCACCGTTACGTGATCGATGCCAATCGTGATCCGGAAGGGACGAGCCTTTATCCCGGCCAGAACACGACGGGCCTGGTTCCCGACACGGATTTCGACGGCAAGGCGATCTGGAAGGATGGCGCCGCACCGGCGGGCGCCGACATCGCCCGTCGCCTCGCTGACTTCCATGCGCCCTATCATGCGGCGCTGCAGGCGCAGATCGATCGCGTCAAGGCAATCCACGGCGTCGCGATCCTCTACGATTGCCATTCGATCCGCTCACATATTCCCTTTCTTTTCGAAGGCAGATTGCCGGATTTTAACATCGGAACGGACGGAGGCACGACCTGTGACGCGGCCATCGAACAGGCGGCTGTCGAGGTCACCGGCGCGGCCCGAGGATATACCAGCATTCTCAACGGCCGCTTCAAGGGCGGCTGGACGACCCGCCATTATGGCCGACCCCTGACCGGTGTTCACGCCATCCAGATGGAACTCGCGCAGTCCACCCATCTTGCTCAGGAGGTCCCGCCTTTTGCCTATGACCGTGAAAAGGCGGGCCGGTTGCGGGTCCCCCTTAAGGATATCCTGACGCGTCTCGAGCGCATCGCTCTCAATCTCAAGAATTAAAGCCAGGAGCTGACCGCATGACCAATCCACGCCACAACATCCGCGATGTCCGCGCCCCGCGTGGGCCGGAGCTCAACGCCAAGAGCTGGATGACCGAAGCGCCGCTGCGCATGCTGATGAACAATCTCGATCCCGACGTGGCGGAAAACCCACACGAGCTGGTGGTATACGGCGGCATCGGCCGCGCCGCCCGCACCTGGGCGGATTTCGACCAGATCGTCGCGACGCTGAAGACGCTGACCGAGGAAGAAACGCTGCTGGTCCAATCCGGCAAGCCGGTCGGCGTGTTCCGCACCCACAAGGATGCGCCGCGCGTCTTGATCGCCAACTCCAATCTGGTACCGCACTGGGCGACCTGGGACCATTTCAACGAGCTGGATAAGAAGGGTCTCGCCATGTACGGCCAGATGACCGCCGGCTCGTGGATCTATATCGGCACCCAGGGCATCGTGCAGGGTACCTACGAGACCTTCGTCGAAGCCGGTCGCCAGCACTACGGCGGCAATCTCAAGGGCAAGTGGATCCTGACCGGCGGCCTCGGCGGCATGGGCGGCGCGCAGCCGCTGGCAGCCGTCATGGCCGGCGCGTGCTGCCTCGCGGTCGAGAGTGACGAGACCCGCATCGATTTCCGCCTGCGCACCCGCTATGTCGATGCCAAGGCCAAGACACTGGACGAGGCGCTTGAAATGATTGCCGAGTGGACCGCCAAGGGTGAAGCCAAGTCGGTCGGCTTGCTCGGCAACGCCGCCGAGATCTTCCCGGAACTCGTGGCCCGCATGAAGGCCGGCGGTCCGCGTCCCGATATCGTCACCGACCAGACCTCGGCCCACGATCCGCTCAACGGTTATCTGCCGATCGGCTGGACCGTTGCCGAACACAAGGCCAAGCGTGAGAGCGACCCTAAGGCCGTCGAGGCCGCCGCCCGCGCCTCGATGAAGCAACATGTCGAAGCCATGGTTGCCTTCTGGGATGCCGGCGTGCCGACGCTCGACTACGGCAACAACATCCGCCAGGTCGCCAAGGACGAAGGTTTGGAAAACGCCTTTGCCTTCCCCGGCTTCGTGCCGGCCTATATCCGCCCGCTCTTTTGCCGCGGCATCGGGCCGTTCCGCTGGGCAGCCCTCTCCGGCGATCCCGAGGATATCTACAAGACCGATGCCAAGGTGAAGGAGCTGCTGCCCGACAATAAGCACCTGCACAACTGGCTGGACATGGCCCGCGAGCGCATCGCCTTCCAGGGCCTGCCGGCGCGCATCTGCTGGGTCGGTCTCGGCGATCGTCACCGCCTGGCGCTGGCCTTCAACGAGATGGTGAGGAACGGCGAACTCTCGGCCCCCGTCGTCATCGGCCGCGACCACCTCGACAGTGGCTCGGTCGCCTCGCCGAACCGCGAGACGGAAGCGATGAAGGACGGCTCGGACGCCGTGTCCGACTGGCCGCTCCTCAACGCGCTCCTCAACACCGCATCGGGCGCGACCTGGGTATCGCTGCATCACGGCGGTGGCGTCGGCATGGGCTTCAGCCAGCATTCGGGCGTGGTCATCTGCGCCGACGGCTCCGACGATGCGGCCAAGCGCCTGGAGCGGGTTCTGTGGAACGATCCGGCGACCGGCGTCATGCGCCATGCGGATGCCGGCTATGAGATCGCTGTGGACTGCGCCAAGGAGAAGGGCCTGCGCCTGCCGGGCATTCTCGGGAACTGAGCGCCATGAAGGTGCTGCGGGCAAAAGACTATCGGCGCATGCCGTGGAAAAACGGCAAGGGCGAAACGGTGGAAATCACCGTCTTTCCCGCTGACGCATCCGTTTCCGATTTCGGCTGGCGGGTTTCGATGGCGCCGGTCGTTTCAGACGGTGCGTTTTCGAGCTTCGAGGAGATCGACCGTACGCTCTCGATCCTGGCCGGCGAAGGCATGAGGCTTTCGGTCGAAGGGATGGAAAGCGTGGTGCTGGGCACAGGTTCAGCGCCCTTTTCCTTTCCCGGCGATGCGGCAACCGATGCGGTTCTGACGCAAGGGCCGATCACCGATCTCAACGTGATGACCCGCCGCGGAATTTGGAAACACTTGGTGTCCTTAAGGCCATCCGGCGGACCTATTGGGCCAGCGAAAGCTGATGCGACCCTTGCGCTGGCACTCAGGTCGTGCCGGGTAGTGGATTCTGGCATTATGCTCGGTCCACTCGATGCTCTACTGTTTGAGAAGGGAGATCCCGACGTTGCTCTTCAACCCAGTGACAGCAGCTTATACATCATCGACATTTTTGCCGTTTGATAATCGAGTTTAGGCAGAGTGGGCAGCATTTTCGCGCAGCCGATCAGGCGCTGGAGCGTTATGGCAAGGGCCGGCATCCCGCCGGCCTCAGCATGGGCGATTGCTTTTCCTATCCGGTGGCAGCGGTCGCCAACCTCCCGCTCCTGTTCAGGGGTCAGGATTTCAGCCAGACCGATCTGAAGCTTCATCCGTCATCTCAGTAAGAAGAGACTTGTGGAAGACGGAAGACCGCGCGTGTCTTGCCCTCGAAAAACTGCTCAACGTCGCCCGGGGCGATACCGGCCGAAACATTCGCGTCGCCAACGTCATTCTCGCCGGGTGGGACGCGACCGACCATGACGGCTACAACCTGACGGAACTTTCCAAACAACCCGGGCCGACATCGGATGTGCTGCCGTTTCCGTGGCGATGCGTCTTCGTCCGACGTGGACTCTAAGGCCATAGAGCCTTCCAATGCACAACACATCGAGTTTGCCACCACACAGATGAACATTCTCGATGTCCCGGCTTCGGTCGGTTTCGCTATCAGAATGCGAGCTGCACCTTCATCGACCGGGTCCGGTCGCCGGCGGTCTCGAATGCGGCAACGGCGTCCTCGATCGGCAGCACGTCGGTCAGCAGGGGTTTGAGATGGACGAGACCGCGATTGATGAGATCCACCGCGAGCGCAAACTCTTCATGGAAACGGAACGTGCCCTTCATCTCGATCTCCTTGGAGACAATCATGTTCTGTGGCACCGAGACATCCCCGCCAAGCCCGAGCTGAACGAGAACGCCGCGCGGCTTCAGCACATCCAGTCCGGACCGAAGAGCCGCCTGATTTCCCGAGGCTTCGAACTGGACATCGAAATATCCCTTGTTGGCCGAGTAGGCGGACAATGCGTCGAGATCGCGGGCAACGTTGATGGCCCTGTCTGCCCCGACCTCCAATGCCTTGGCGAGCACCGCATCCATCACATCGGTGACGACGATCTCCCGCGCTCCGTGAGCGCGCGCGGCGATCACGGCAAGCGCCCCAATCGGCCCGCAACCTGTGACAAGAACCCGCCGGCCGATCAATGGACCAGCGCGACTGACGGCGTGCAACACCACGGCGAGAGGTTCTGCCATCGCCGCTTCGTTAATCGAGATTCCATCGGCCACCTTGTGGCATTGCGAGGCATCGGCGGCAAGGCGTTGGCGGAAAGCACCCTGGATATGCGGCATCGGCATTGCGCTGCCGTAAAACCGCATGTTGAAGCAGTGGTTCTGCTGACCCTTCAGGCAGTAGTCGCAGGCGTTGCAGGGGCGGCTCGGCGAGACGGCGACCCGGTCGCCGACGGCAAATCCTGATACGCCGGCGCCGAGCGCCTTGATGGTTCCCGCCACTTCGTGGCCGAGGATCATCGGCTCGCGCAGCCGCACCGTGCCGAAGCCGCCGTGATTGTAGTAATGCAGGTCGGAGCCGCAGATGCCGCCGGCCTCGACGGCCACGTCCACCTGCCCAGGTGCCAGGACGTCGGCCTCGCGCTCTTCGATGCGCAGGTCCTTGGCGGCATGGATGACAACGGCTTTCATGTAACGGACCTCAGATTACGGGTGTGGGGAGCTTGGCGCCGGCGAAGTGAGCGGCCAGATTGTCGCGCATCAGCTGGGCGACGTCCTTGCGGGTCTCGATCGTGGCGGAAGCCTGGTGCGGCTGTAGCAGCGCGTTCGCCAACGTTTTGAACCGCGGATCAAGCGCCGGTTCGTTCTCGAAGACATCCAGTGCGGCGGATCCGAGGCGGCCGGTCTCCAGCGCGTCGAGCAGCGCCTTCTCGTCGATATTGGAGGCGCGCGAGATGTTGATCAGCATGCCCTGCGGCCCGAGAGCATCGATGACGTCCTTCGAGACGATGTGACGGGTCGCGGCCGACGCGGCAAGCGTCACGAACAGGAAATCCGACTTGCGCGCCAGCTCGACGGGGTCGGCAACGAAATGCATGTCCCCGACGTCAGGCTTTTCGCTCCGGCTGCTGTAGGCGATATCCATGTCGAAGGCACGCAACCGCTTGGCCACTTCAAGGCCGATGCGTCCCAGGCCGAGAATGCCCGCCTTCTTTCCCCAGACGCGGTTCTGCAGAGGATAGAAACCCTTCTGCTCCCAGCTGCCGTCCCTCACCCAGCGATCGGCGCCGTGCACGCCGCGCGAAAGGCACAGCATCATCGCGATCCCGAGATCCGCGACGTCCTTGGTCAGCACATCCGGCGTGTTGGTGAGGCGGATGCCCCTTGCCCGGCAGGCTTCCACATCGACCGCATCATAACCGACCCCGTAGACCGAGATGATCTCCAGCTTCGGCAGCTTGCCGATCAGATCTGCGGATGCGCCAAGTTCGCCGCGGGTGGCGATTGCCCGAATGCTCTCGCCGTGCCGGTCAAGAAAGGCGTCACGGTCGGCCGCCTCGTAAAGCTTGTGCGTGGTATAGAGCGCATCCAGCTCGGCGAGATCTCCATCGGGATAGGGGCCGACCAGCAGAATATCGGGTTTTATCAAAATTTCCTCTTAGCGTTTGGTTCGTTGCCCGTCGTTCGGGAAGAGGCACGGCATGCAATATGCCTGAGGGCGTTGCCTCGCTTTTTCTCAAAGACTGGTGGTGATCCCACCGTCGACGTAGAGCGTGTGGCCATTCACGAAGGAGGAGGCCTTGGAAGACAGGAAAACGGCAGCGCCGACCAGTTCCTCGACGTCGCCCCAGCGTCCGGCCGGTGTGCGCTTTTCCAGCCAGGCGGAGAACTCCTCATTTTCGACGAGCGCCTGATTGAGCGGCGTCTTGAAATAGCCAGGCGCCAGCGCGTTGATCTGCAGTCCGTATTTTGCCCAGTCGGTGCACATGCCGCGGGTCAAATTCTTCACCGCCCCTTTGGTTGCCGTATAGGGCGCGATGCCGGGACGGGCGAGTTCGCTCTGCACCGAGGCGATGTTGACAATCTTGCCATGGCCGCGGCCGATCATGTGGCGCGCCACGGCCTGGCCGACATAGAAGACGCTGGAGATGTTGGTCCGCAGCAACTGTTCCCAGCGGTCTACGGGAAAATCCTCAAGCGGTGTGCGAAACTGCATTCCGGCATTGTTGATCAGGATATCGATCGGCCCGATGCCCTCCTCGATCGCATCCACGCCACGCTTCACGGCATCGGCATCCGTCACATCGAAGTCTGACGTGGACACGGTTATGCCGGCCTCCCGCAGGCGTCGCGATGCGTCATCGAGCTTTGCCTTGTCCCGCCCGTTGAGCACAATCTCAGCGCCATGCATCGCGAGTCCATGGGCAAGCGCAAAACCGATACCTTGCGAGGAACCGGTCACCAGGGCGCGCTGCCCTGAAAGGTCGAACAATTCGGAATTCACGTCCATCTCCTGTCTGTCTCGTTGTGCCGCAAGCCTATGCCTAACCGCGGCCAACGAAAGGCATTCCTGTCGCCATCACGGTCATGGTCAGCACATTTGCCTCGGGCGGCAGTGCCGCCATGTGCACGACGGCATTGGCAACGATACTCACGTCAATCGTCGGCTCCACAGCCGTGCTGCCATCGGCCTGCAGCACGCCCGTCGCCATGCCGCGGGTCATCTCCGTACTGGCATTGCCGATATCGATCTGGCCGCAGGCGATGTTGAAAGGCCGTCCGTCGAGCGCTGTCGATTTGGTCAATCCGCTGATTGCGTGCTTGGTGGCCGTGTAGGGTGCCGACCGCGGACGCGGCGTCACCGACGATATCGATCCGTTGTTGATGATCCGGCCGCCCTGCGGCGTTTGCGCCTTCATCTGACGGAAAGCGGCCTGCGTGCAGAGAAAGGCGCCAGTCAGATTGACGCCGACAACAGCACTCCAAGTCTCGAACGTTACCTCCTCCAGTGGCACCGAAGGAGCGGACATGCCCGCATTATTGACGAGAAGATCAAGCCTGCCCCATTTTTCGTTTACTGCCGAAAAGAGACGATCGACATCGCCGGGCACTGAAATATCCGCGGGAACAATGAGGACCCGGGCGGATCGATCTCGCCAGTCGGATGCTGCGCTCTCGAGCACATCGCGCCGACGCCCGGTTATCGCGACATGGTAACCATCGTCGAGAAGCGCCGACGCAATCGCCTTTCCAATACCGGTTCCGGCACCCGTGACGATCGCAACCTTGACCGCAGTCATTCTCATTCCCCCTCGATTAGCGGGTTCAACCAAGCCCAGCGGCTTGGCGGAATGTCGGATCGATCGTCCGTTCTGTCAACGGCAGCCCATTGCTACAGCGATGCCATTATTTTAAGCAAACATCGCTTTCGGGAATCAAGTTGTTCAATCGAAGTTGAGCCTTCATAATTGAAAACATTCACTATTTTTAATATCTCGATCAACTGAAAAGCAATAGGTATGGCACTTTTTACGATTATTAAGAAAATCAATTTCTATCAAAGGTAAATGAGTTCAAAATTTCCGATGTGCCAATTGGATTTTATGCGCGTGTACAAGATGAAAAGTTACCTCCATGATCCTGCCACCTGCACAGACCTGTTATGGAGTTTTGATTGACCCGCGAGATCACCCCCCTGGCCGAACGAAACGCGTCTCGATCTGCTCCGGATTCCGCAGAGACCGACCAATCATGCCGTTCGCTGCTTGCAACGCTTGCGGGCCAGGGCAAGTTGCTGACCGTCGATCAGGAAATCGACCCGGTCTACGATCTCTCGGCGCTGCTGTCGCTCACGCATGAAACCTTCGCGGTTCGGGCGAACCGTATCAAGGGCTACGACTTACCGGTCTTCGGAAACATGCTGTCCGATCTCGACCGCATCGCCATGGCGATGAATGTGCCGCGCGAAAACATCCAGTCGGCGCTGATCGACTCGATCCGCAAGCCGATAGCGCCTGTCGTGGTCGACAAGGCCCCGGTGCAGGAAAAGGTGTTCGACAACGACGTCCTGCTGCGGCTGCCCGTTCCGACGTTCTTCGACAAGGAGACCGGCCCCTACATCAGCGCGGGCCTGATGGTCGCCCGCGATCCGGAAACCGGGCTTGGCAATGCATCTTACGCGCGCCTCAAGGTTCTTGGCCCCAGCGAAGCCCTGATTGGCATCGCGCCCAATCACCATCTGGCGATCATGGCCCGCAAGGCCGCCGAAAGCGGCAAGCCACTGCCCTTTGCCGTCGTGCTTGGAGCCCATCCGATCATACAGCTGGCCGCCTGCCTTTACCTCGGCCTCGGCGATGATGAGATGCATTGCGCCGGCGCGCTGTTTGGGGAACCCGTTCGCATGGCACGCTGCCTGACCAGCGACATTCTCGTACCGGCGGAAGCCGAAATCGTCCTTGAGGGCCATATCCATTCCGACAAGCCGATCGTCGAAGGGCTGGTGTCCGAGTATCACGGCATGTACGAGGACTACGGCAGCGGTGTGCTGGCGACCTTCCACACGATGACATCCAGATCCGATGCGATGTTCCAGGTCATCCAGCCCGGCTATCATGCCGAACACATCTATCTCGGCGCCGTGCCGATCGCCGCGAGCCTGAAGGCGCAGCTTTCGCGCGTCATCCTCAATGTCGGCGAAGTCGCGGTGACGGCTTCCGGCTGCGGGCGCAACAACGTCGTGGTGCAGATCAACAACCCGAGACCAGGTCAGGCCCGCCGTGCCATGGCGGTCTGCTGGGGCGCCGTCAGCATCATCAAGAACGTCACGATCGTCGATTCCGATGTCGACCCTTGGGATATCGCCGCCGTCGAACTGGCGAAGTCCACGCGCATGCGCGCGGAACGGGATATATTGATCATCGACGGTATGCCCGCCGATCGTTCGGAGCCACAAGAAGACGGCTTCGTCGTTGCCAAGATCGGCTACGATGCGACCCGAAAGCTGGGCGATCGCAAGGAGGGCTATGACAAGGCCCAGCCGCCGGCTGCCTCCTACGATCGCATGCGGGACCTGCTTGCGGAAATCGTACCGGGAGTTTCATTTTGATCGATCGCCTTCCCCCCGCGGTCGCATCGGCCGCCCGGATGCCTGGAGCTCTCTCATGCGCAGGCTGATCGTCGCCATAACCGGCGCGTCCGGCACCTGCTACGGCATTCGCGCGCTTGAGATGCTGCGCGAGGTGGGCGGCTTCGAGACACACCTCGTCATCTCGCCTGCGGGTTTGCGCACGGCAGTGGAGGAAGATGTCGGCTACGATGCCGACGAGATCCGCGGGCTTGCCGACGTCTATCACAGTCACAAGGACATCGGCGCATCCATCGCCTCCGGCTCATTCAAGTGCGACGGGATGCTGGTGGCGCCCTGTTCCGTCAAGACGCTGAGCGGGATTGCCCATTGCTACAGCAACGATCTTATCACGCGCGCGGCCGATGTCTGCCTGAAGGAGCGCCGCCGCGTCGTGCTCATGGTCAGGGAAACGCCGCTGCATGCCGGACATATCGCGCTGATGGATCAGGCGACGCGCAACGGCGCTGTCATCATGCCGCCGGTGCCGGGCTTCTATACGCAGCCCAAGACCATAGACGACCTGATCAACCAGACCGTCGGACGCGCGCTCGATCTTTTCGATATCGACCATCCGAACGTTCGCCGCTGGAAAAAAGGAGATCTTTCCTAGGGAGACCGACGGAAGTGCAGCCG
Organism: Hyphomicrobiales bacterium; assembly: GCA_900472605.1. GTDB lineage: Bacteria > Pseudomonadota > Alphaproteobacteria > Rhizobiales > Rhizobiaceae > Rhizobium. The sequence goes on from UCJD01000020.1 coordinate 330,857, forward strand.
GGCCGTGGCGAAAGCTTCGGTCCAGACTCAAAAAAGGGGAACGCCGACTGACAAACGCAGCGGCAAACTGGAGAAATTTTCATGACTGACAGATTTTTCAGCGTAAAGTCATCTAGCCCGAAGACAGTTCGCGCCGCAGCGCTCGCCTTGGCGATGCTGTGCGGGTCGGCGTTGAGCTCGACCCATGCGGCGGCGGAAGAGCAGCCCGTGAAGGGCGGCGAGATCACCATCATCAACGGATCCGACATCAAGAGCTGGGATCCGGCAATCACCAATTCCACCTTCCCGGGCGGTCCGATGGACATGCTGGATGCGATCTACGGCTTCATCGTCTACGTGGACGTCAAGGGCGCGGTGCAGGGCGGCATGGCGGAAAGCCTCACGAGCCCCGACGCCAAGGTATGGACCCTGAAGCTGCGCCCCAACGTTAAGTTCACCGATGGCGCATCCTATGATGCGGAAGCCGTCAAATTCAACTGGGACCGCGCCGCCGACCCCGCCACGCTTTCTCCGGCCCAGGTATTCGTTTCCAGCTGGAACAAGGGCATCAAGATCATCGATCCCCTGACGATCGAGATCACGCTCGCGACGCCGGACCGCAATTTCGCCTCGACGCTGGCAAACCTGGCGCCCTTCATCGCCTCACCCGCCGCGCTGAAGGCCGCAGAAAAGAAGACGGATATCAAGCCGGTCGGCGCGGGCGCCTTCGTGCTCGATAACTGGAACCAGGGCGTCTCGATGACCCTGAAGCGCAATCCCGGCTACTGGGACCAGCCGCGCCCCTATCTCGATACGCTCAAGTTTGTCGTCATTCCGGAAACCAACAGCCGTATTTCGACGGTCGTCCAGGGCGGCGCCACGATGATGGCGGGCTACATGTATCAGTTCGGCTCGAACGCGACGGCTGAAGGCGTTACCACGCACGAGGTTCCGCTGTCCGGGCTCTACCGCGCCTATTTCAACCAGGCCAAGGGCGTTTTCACCGACCATCGCGCCCGCGAGGCCTTTTATGAAGCGCTGCAGCGTCCGCGGCTGATGAAGGCCTATACGCAGATCGACGGCTACGTGATGCCGACGAACTACTTCACGGCTGACTCGCCGTACTACGATGCCACCTATAAGCTGCCGGAATACAATCCGGAGCACGCCCAGGAGCTGTTCGATGCCCTGGCGAAGGACGGCAAGCCGTTCGAGATCAAGATCGTCACCTATTCGAACTCCGACCTCAAGCGGATGGGCTCCTATCTCCAGCAAAGCCTGAGCGCCTACGAAAACGTGAAGGTCGATCTCCAGCTGGTCGACCAGGCAATGCTGCCGCCCACCTGCAAGGTGCAGGGCAACTTCGATCTCTGCATCGATGGCGGCGTGCTGGTGGCGAACGGCGCCGAGCCGATCATCAGCAACCTCCTGAGCTCAAAGGGCAACGACAACTGGGGCAAGTACAATAGCCCCGACATGGACAAGGCGCTTGCCGCCGCCAATGCGACCATGGACCCCGAGGCCGTCAAGAAGGCCTATGCCGATGTCCAGAAGCTGGTTGTTCAGGACCTGCCCCTCTACATCTTCGGCTCCGAAGCCCGCAATCTGCTCATCCGCAACAATACCGGCGGCATCGTGCCGTCCAACGGCGGCATCCTGCAGAAGCAGTTCCTGTTCGTCTGCAAGGACGCTTGCACGACGAAGTAACCGCCGGTCTGGTCCCACTTCAGCGTGGGACCAGACCCCTCGCCGGCCGTGAGATGCGGCCTGCAACACCCGGCGGTCTCGATCGCCCCCTACAACCTCGTCGATGGTGACATTCAATGTTTGACAAAAGGCCCAGAACCACGTTCCGCAACCTCATGTCGGCCGGGCAGGTCTTCACGCCCTGCGTCTGGGACTGCTATTCCGCCAAGGCGGCCGAGATGGCGGGGTTCAAGGCGATCCTGCTCAGCGGCGCGTCGCTCGGCTTCAGCATGTCGGGCGTTCCAGACATGGGCCTTCACAACCAGGAGGAGCTTGTCTGGGCAACTGACCGTATCTCGGACTATTCGCCGCTGCCCCTCATCATTGACGCCGACGATTGCTTCGGCGACGTGGCGCAGGCCTATCGCACATGCCGTCGCCTCGCAAAGGCCGGTGCCGCCGCCATCCTGCTCGAAGACACCCCCAACGAGCGCGGCTATGCGCGCTTCGGCCGCGCCATGGAAGCAGCGACGCTTGCCGGCAAGCTCGACGGCAACATTGAGCACCCCGTGATCTCGAAAGAATTGTGGCTGGCCAAGCTCAAGGCGGCCCTCGATGCCTGCGAAGGCACCGACTGCGTGGTCATCGCCCGCACCGAATCCAAGTTGGAACTCGGCCTCGACGACGCCATCGAGCGCTGCCTGCGCGCCGCCGAACTTGGCTGTGAGATGACGTATGTGCACGGCCTTCGCACGCTGGACGAATGCCAGAAGGTGGCAAAGGTCCTGCCGGGCTGGAAGATGTTCGGCGACGTCGCCACGCAGGACGGAAAGGCCTTCGTGGAGCTCGAGGACATCGCGGCTCTCGGCTTCAACCTTGTCACAATGCATTACCTCGAAAAGGGTTCGATGTGGGGCATGATGGATTTCGGCCATCGCGTCTTCAAGGAGCAAAGCACGCGTTATTCCGACGAGCACACGATGGGCGGCTTGAGCAAGGCCGAGCAGCGTGAACTGCTGGAGCGCGACATCGGTTGGATGGCTGCGGAAGACGAATGGAAGAAGATCTGACACCGGTCAGCCCGCGCCTTTCAGGGGCGCGGGCATGGAAAGGCGCTGCCGATAGCCGCCAGCACCGCATGATCGGACAACTCGAACGGAAGAAGGAGTTTGGCGCTTGATGACCGGGTTGAAGCCTTATGCGAAGGCCATCTCGACGCGGATCCTGGCGGGGATCCCTGTCTTCATTCTCGTCACCTTCGGCGCCACGGCTCTCTCCAGCCTAGCGCCCGGCTCCGCTGCGCAGCTGATCCTGGGCGACAACGCCAGCCCCGAACAGATCGCCGCACTCAACAGTGCCTACGGCTATGATCTGCCGCTTTGGGAACGCTACCTGATCTGGCTCGGCAATCTGCTGCGCGGCGATCTCGGACAGACGCTGTTCAGCCAACAGCCGGTCATCAGCGTGGTCTTCGATCGCGCCGCGGTGACCTTCGAGATCGCCTTCCTGGCAATGGCCCTGTCACTGATCGGCATCCCGACGGCGATGTATACGGCAAGCCACCCCGGCAAGCTCGTGGATCGCATCCTGCGCTCGGTATCCTCGGTCCTGCTCGCCGTGCCGACCTTCGTGATCGTCGTGCTTTTGTCCTACGTCTTCGCGATCGTGCTACGCTGGCTGCCTGCCACGGGCTGGGCTAACTTCAGCGATGATCCGCTGGCCAATCTCAGGTATGTGGCCTTGCCGGTCATCTGTCTCAGCCTGCACCAGACGGCCTATCTCTATCGCGTCGCCCGCAACGAGATGATCACCACGCTGCAGGAAGACTTCGTACAGGTGGCGCGCGCGCGCGGCCTGTCACTGGGCTACATCATGTTCCGGCATGTGCTTCGCCCGGCGATGCCGCAGATACTCACCGTCATGGGTCTGTCGCTCACCTACATGCTGGCCGGCTCCTTCGTCGTCGAAAGCTACTTCGCCGTGCCCGGCATCGGCTGGACCGTGCTTACGGCCGTCAAGAGCCACGACATCCCACTCGTCCAGGCGATCCTGTCGCTCACCGTCGTCATCTTCGTCATTGTCTTCATGCTCGTCGATATCGGCTATGCCATCATCGATCCGAGGGTCACCGTATCATGAGTGCTGCGCCCCAATCCCCCACAAGCGGAACGGCCACGCTGGCCAGCATCGCCCGCGCCGCAATGCCGGCCACCAGCCGGTTGCGGCTGCCCGGCAGCACCATCTTCGAAATGCTTGCGGCGGCTTTTCTTGTCTTGCTCGTCTTGATCGCCTTGTTCGTGGACTTCATCCCCGGTCTCGTCAGCCCGAAATTCCCTTATGGCGATTTCTCGCAGCTGCCTGACCTGACGCTAAACGGCTTGCTCGGCACCGATGATATCGGCCGCAGCATCCTGTCACGTGTGCTTTACGGAGCGCGTGCATCGCTGATGATCGTCGGCGTCGCCACCTGTCTTTCTGTGTCCGTCGGGCTGCTGCTTGGCATGCTGGCCGGCTATTACCGCGGCATGCTGGAGCGCATGGTCGATCTCTATGCCAACACCATGTCGGCCCTCCCCTCGGTGCTGGTGGTGCTTGCCTTCGTCACCGCGACCGGGACATCGGTCGGTGCCATCATCTTGATCCTCGGCATCCTCGACATCGGCACTTATGCCCGCGTAGCAAAGGCCGGCGTCATCTCGCAAAACAACCGGGATTACGTGCTGGCTGCCCGCGCCATGGGCGCCACCGACGCCCGCATCATGATGCAGGAAATCCTGCCAAACCTCGTTCCGGCGCTAACGGCCGTAATGCCGACTCTGATGGCCGGCCTGATCATCACCGAGGGATCATTGAGCTTTCTCGGCTATGGCATTCCGGCGCCGGCACCGAGCTGGGGCGGAATGATCGCCAGCTCGACCGATCTTCTCAGCCGCTTCCCGGTGCTGATCGTCGGGCCGACCATGGCGATCGTGCTCACCGTCTATGCCCTCAACACCGTCGGCGACTACCTGGCCCAACGCCTCAACAGCCGCGAGAGGGGGAACTGAGATGATCGAACATCAAGACCAACCCATTCTCGCTTGTCAGGACATGTCCTGCGAGATCATGGCCCGTCCGCAGCCACTGAAGGTTCTGCAACATATCGATTTTTCCGTCAGCCGCCGCACCGCGCTCGGCATCGTCGGGGAATCCGGCGCCGGGAAATCCATGCTGATCAAGTCCATCATGGGCATCGCGCCGGGAAGCGTCCGGGTTGACGGCCGGATCTCGGTGGACGGGCAGGACCTGTCGGCCATGAAGCCGCGCGAGCGTGCACGCTTCATCGGCCGCAAGGTCGGCATCGTCTTCCAGAATCCGATGACGTCGCTCAACCCCTATGTGCCGGTCGGCCGGCAGATCTCGGAAGCCTGCCAGCAGCATATCGGTCTCACGCGCAGTGAGGCTCGCCAGCGGGCTATCGATCTTCTGACCGTTGTCGGCATCGCCGACCCGGAGGACTGCTACGACTACTACCCGCATCATTTCTCCGGCGGCATGAAGCAGCGCATCATGATCGCCGCCGGCCTCATCTGCCATCCTGACCTTCTGATCGCCGACGAAGCGACCACGGCGCTCGACGTCACGGTGCAGAAGGAGGTTCTCGATCTCCTGCAGACCATCCAGCAGGAGCGGCAGATGTCGATGATCCTGGTGTCGCACAATCTCGGCGTCGTCGCCGGACGCACCGACGAGATTCTGGTGCTCTACGGTGGCCACATCGTCGAATACGGCCCGACATCGGAGGTGTTCCGCAATCCGCGGCACCGCTACACCGAGGCGCTTCTTTCGGCCATGCCGCAAATGGACCAGACGGCGCACACACGCCTCAGGACCATCCCCGGTCAACCGCCGAGCCTCGCGAACCAGCCGGCCGGCTGTCCCTTTGCACCACGCTGCGGCGCTGCCCGGGGGCCATGCCATGTCTCCATGCCGGAGATGATCACCGGCGTCGACGACCAGCATCGTTTCGCCTGCCATTTCCCGCTGGACGCGACCGCTCGCCCGGCAAGCAAGCGTGACATCATTGCGGAAGGTGGGCTTGCACATGGCTGAGAACCCGAACATGACGGCCGCCAACGCAGCCTCCGCTCCTCTGCTTGATATCAACGACCTGTCGGTGCACTTCACCCGCTCCGGCAAGCTGATGCGCGCAGTGGACAATGTCTCGCTCCAAGTGGGACCCGGTGAAACGCTCGGACTCGTGGGCGAAAGCGGCAGCGGCAAGACCACCATCGGTCGCGCCGTGCTGCGGCTGTTGCCGGATGCCAATACGCAGTGGAACGGCTCCATCCGCTATCAAGGCACCGACATCGCCAAGCTCTCCAAGCGCGACATGCGCCGCATGCGCGGCCGCTTGCAGATGATCTTCCAGGATCCGGTATCGTCGTTCAATCCACGCCGGAAGATCGAAGATATCGTCGCCGAAGGCTTGATCATCCAGGGCGTGTCGAAAGCCGAACGCAAGACCCGCGTCGAAGCGGCTCTTGCCGATGTGGGCTTTGCGCTTTCCGACGTCGCCGGTCGCAAGCCGCACCAGTTCTCCGGTGGCCAGTGCCAGCGCATCGCCATTGCCAGGGCGCTCGCCGTGCAGCCGGAGCTGATCGTCTGCGACGAGCCGGTGGCGTCGCTCGACGTATCGGTGCAGGCGCATGTCATCAACCTGCTGCAGGATATCCGCGAGGCGCGCAATCTCGCGCTGATCTTCATCTCGCATGATCTCGCCGTCGTAAAGAACGTCAGCGACCGCGTCGCCGTGCTCTACATGGGGCGCATCGTCGAGGTCGGCACCGGGGAAGAAATCTACGATCGCCCGGCGCATCCCTATACCCGCAAGCTTCTCGAAGCCGTCCCAGTTGTCGATGCCAGCCGCAAGATCGAGCCTGACACTGAACGCACGGCAATCCCCTCGCGCATCCGTCCGCCGACTGGCTGCGCCTTCCAGACACGTTGTCCGCGTGCAGCAGCCCGATGCGCGGACGAAGAGCCGGCGCTGACGCAGGCGCCTCGCGGCCAGATGGTCGCCTGTCACTTTCCGCATGACGAGGCAGCGCCCGGCATGATGGCAAAGACGGCATAGGAGCGTCCGATGCAGCAAACAGGCTTCGCCACCAGTGTCTGGCCCAACATGATCCTGCTCTACGCAGACAGCAGGATTTCGCAACTCTGCCTGTCTCTGCAGGACGAGTTCGACGTTGACGTGCCGGTTTTGCTGCTTTTGGTGATTGCCGATCGACGCGGGATTTCCTGCGAGGATGCGGCTTTCGATAAATTCCTGGCAGAAGCTGCAACCTGGCGCGAGCTTGTGGTGCGGCCATTGCGAATCCTTCGGCGCGCCATGAAAGGTCATTGTGACGCCGGTGCCGAAACCGCCCTGCGCGAAGATATCAAGCGTGTCGAACTGCAGGCCGAACGACTGCATGTCGCGCGCCTCGCGGAAGCGTTTCCGACCAGCCCCGTTACAGGAAACAGCAAGCATGATCTGGCCGACCGTTACCTGATCGAGCGCGGCGTCCCAAGTGAACAGCGGCGTGACTGCCTGTCGCTGTTCGACGCGGTCATCACCAGGCTCGTGAAGATCGCATGCCCGCCCGACCAACAGCACACCAATCTCGACCCAGCAAGAAAGACGACTGCATCATGAGCGATTTCGACACAGTGATCCGCGGCACCCTCGTCAACGAGGACGGCGTCACCGAAGGCGGCTTTGTTGCCATCCGCGACGGAAAGATCGCCATGCTCGGCGCCGGCGCGCCTCCGGCCGCACGCGAAACGCATGATTTCGGTGATGCCCTGGTTCTGCCGGGCACGATCGACGGCCAGGTGCATTCGCGCTCGCAGAAGGACCAGGAGGATTTCATCTGGTCGACACGGTCTGCCGCCGCCGGTGGCGTCACCACCATCGTCGACATGCCCTATGACGCCGGCGGCAAGCTGATCTGCACCGCTGATCTGCTGACGGAAAAGGCCGAGAGTGCGGCGGAACAGGCGCGCGTCGATTTCGCGCTTTACGGCACCATTCGCCCCTCGGAGGGAGCGCTGCATATTGCCGACATGGCAAAGGCCGGCGCCATCGGCTTCAAGTTCTCCACCTTCGAGACGGATCCGAGCCGCTTCCCCCGGATTCCGACGCCGCTGCTCCATGCCGCCTTCTCCGAAGTCGCCAAGACCGGGCTTATTGCCGGCGTACACAACGAAAACGACGAGTGCGTGAAGGTCTGGAGCGAGGCCGTCAAGGCGACCGGACGCACGGACTACCGGACCCACGGCGATTCCCGCCCTGCGATCGCCGAGACGCTCGCCATCGCCGAGGTCTACGAGATCGCCGAAGCCACCGGCTGCGCCGCGCATATCGTCCACTGCTCGGTCGGTCGCGGCTACGAGATGGCGCAGGCCTATCGCCAGCAGGGCGTCGATGCGACGATCGAGGCCTGCATTCACTACCTCGTCTGCAGCGAGGAGGAGGATGTCTCGCGGCTGATCGGTCGTGCCAAGTGCAATCCGCCGATCCGCTCGGCCAAGGAGCGCGAAAAGATCTGGGAACACCTGGCCGCTGGCCATGTCACCATCGTTTCGACCGACCATGTTTCCTGGAGCCTCTCGGCCAAGTCCTCCAAGGTGATGTTGGAAAACTCCTCCGGCATGCCAGGCCTGGAAGTGCTGCCGAGCCTGCTGCTCGACGGCCTGACGGATCGCAACCTGCCGCTCACCCATGCGCCGCGGCTGCTCGCCTCCAACCCGGCCCGCCTGTTCCGCCTTGCCGACCAGAAGGGCTCGCTCTCTGTCGGGCTCGATGCCGACATCGCCGTCTTCGCCGAGCGCCCGCGCCTCTATGACCCCGCCGCCAGCGGCCACAACGTCGTTGGCTGGAGCCCCTATGAAGGCCGCCGCATCCGCCACGCGCCGATCGCCACCTTCCAGCGCGGTGGTATGATCTTCGACGGCACCAACGTTCTGGCAAAGCCCGGCGCCGGCCGCTTCATCCGCCCGAGCGTCAATGCTCTGACGCCGACCGCGTGACACGCCGATGACCTCCTTTCACAAGACAGACAGAGACCGGCTGCAGCAGGATTTCGATGCGCTGGCCGACATCACCGAACCAGGCATCCCCTGGACCAGGCGCTCGTTCACGCCGATGTTCCTCAAGGGCCGCAATTATCTTCAGAAGCGTTTCGCCGAAGAGGGCCTGACCACCACGATCGACGCATCGGGCAACCTGATCGGTCGTTGGCAGGGCAGCGACCCGACGCTGCCGGTGCTGATGACCGGATCGCACAGCGACACGGTTCCGAGCGGTGGCCGTTTCGACGGTATTGCCGGCATCCTCTGCGGCCTCGCCGCCATCCGGGTTCTGCGCGAGGCGGGCTACCGCCCGCGGCACACGATCGAACTTGTCGATTTCCTCGCCGAGGAGCCCAGCGAATGGGGCCTTTCGTGCATAGGTAGCCGCGGCATGGCCGGCGCGCTCGGTCCGGAACATCTGGCCATGAAAGGCCCTGGGGGCGAGGAGCTTGGCGATGCGATCAGCCGCGTCGGCGGCGCTCCGGAGCGGATCCGCCAGTACCAGCGCACGGATATCGGCCGCTTCGTCGAAATCCATATCGAGCAAGGGCCGGTTCTTGAGCGACTGAACGTGCCGATCGGCATCGTTACGGCCATTGCCGGCATCGCTCGTTTGCGTATCCGCATTGAAGGCGAAGCCGCCCATGCCGGTACCGCGCCGATGACGATGCGCGCCGACGCGGGAATTGCGATGGCAGCCTTGGTTGTCCAACTGCGCGATGCGGCGCGAGCGGTCGAAGGCAAAGGCCATTTCACCGCCACGATCGGCATCATCAGGTTCGAACCCGGTGGCGCCAATGTCGTGCCAGGCGCTGCCGAAGCGATCGTCGACATCCGCGCCGAGAACGACCAGGCGATGGACGATTTCCTGACGCTTGCCGACGAACTGGCCAAGCAGGCCGCGTCACAGGAAGGCTGCAGGGTCATCGCCGTCGAGCGCTTGAGCCGAACCTTCGCCGTTGCCTGTGATCCCGAGCTTCGTAACGTTATCGAGGCCGGCGCCGACGACCTTAGGCTTGGCACCTTGCCGCTCGCATCCGGCGCCGGCCACGACGCCGCTTTCGTGGCCCGGCTTGCCCCCGCCGCAATGATCTTCGTGCCGTCGAAAGACGGCAAGAGCCATACGCCGGAGGAATGGACCGACACTGAAGCCATTGCGCTCGCGGCTGATCTCCTCACCCGCACGCTAGTGCGGCTGGATGCGCCGCCCGACGCGCCCTGACATATCCCGAAACATTCTCGACAGCACAGCGTCGAGCCCCATCACCTGAAGGACACGGAAAAAATGGAAACCATCATCCTCGACGGCGACAGCCTGACAATCGAGCAGGTCGTCAAGATCGCCCGCCAAAACGCGCAGGTCGAGATCGCGCCTGCTGCGCGTGCCGAAATCTCCAAGAAGCGCGCCTATATCGAAGAGAACTGGCTAACCGAAAACGCGCCAGCGACCTACGGCTTCAACACCGGCGTCGGCAAGCTGAAGGACTACAAGATCAATCAGGCTGATAACGAACAGTTCCAGCTCAATATCGTGCTTTCGCATTGCTCGGGCATTGGCGAGCCAGCCTCTGAGGAAATCGTTCGCGCCATGATGGCGGTGCGCATCAACGCATTCTGCGTCGGCGTCTCGGGCCTTCGCATGGAAGTTGTCGATCGCCTGGTGCAGATGCTCAACAAGGGCGTTCACCCGGTCGTGCCGATCCAGGGTTCGGTCGGCGCGTCGGGCGACCTTGCGCCTCTGGCTCACATGGTTTCCGTCCTGATCGGATATGAGGAAGCCGAAGCCGTCTATAAGGGCGAACGCATGCCGGCGCCGAAGGCGCTGGAACTGGCCGGCATCTCGCCGGTCACCTTCGAGCTGAAGGCGAAGGATTGCCTCGCGCTGATCAACGGCAACAGCCTCTGCGCCGGAATGGCCTCACTGACGCTGTTCGACGCCGAGCGGCTGATGAAGACTGCCGATGCGATCGGCGCGCTCAGCCTGGAAGCGATCCGCGGCGAGCAGGCAGCCTTCGACGCCCGTATCCATGAGGTCCGCAAGCAGCCCGGACAGATCCTGACTGCGGAAAATATCCGCCGTCTCATCGAGGGATCGCGGCGCGCTTCGGAATCGGCGCGCGCTGTCCATCTCGAGGACGACATCCTGCACCCAACCTATCATCCGCGCGTGCAGGACCAGTATTCCTTCCGCTGCCTTCCCCAGGTCCACGGCAGCTGCCGCGACCAGCTCGAGCATGCCAAGACGATCATCACCCGCGAGCTGAACGCGGCCACCGACAACCCGCTGGTCTTCTGGAATGAAACTGGCGCGCTCGAGTTCCTCTCCGGCGGCAACTTCCATTGCGAACCGATCGCCTTTGCGATGGATCTCCTGGCCATCGCGCTCGTCGAGATCGGCAACATCTCCGAGCGCCGGCTGTTCGCGCTTTGCGACACGACGCTCAACTATGGCCTGCCGCCGAACCTTGCCGGCAAGCCGATCGGCCTGAACTACGGCTACGGCATCATTTCGACCGCCGCCGCCGCCGTCGCATCCGAGAACAAGACGCTCGCCTTCCCGTCGGTGGCCGACACGATCCCCACCAAGAGCAGCCAGGAAGACCATGTGTCGATGGCGGCGTGGTCTTGCCGCAAGTCCCAGCAGGTTCTCGACAACCTGCCGAAGATCGTCGGCGTCGAATGCCTGCTGGCGACGAAGGCGATCTTCCTGACCCGCCAGCCGCTGGGCGGCTTCAAGCTCGGCAAGGGCACGCAGGCCCTCTACGACGCGCTTGCCGCGGTCATCCCGCTGCAGGACGGCGACGGCTATATGCAGAAGCAGATCAAGCCGGCCTTCGCGATGGTCACCGACGGCAAGGTTCTGGACACGGTCGAAGCGGCGATCGGCGCGCTGCGCTGAGTGTGCCATAGGGCAAGGGGACACCATGTCCCCTTGCCCTATCCGCGGGTCCCGCATCCATCGGCCGTGCGGTCGCGGGATGCTGAAAATGCACACTTGAGAGTCCCCATGGCGACGCATATCCTTTCCAGTATGGAGAAAATCAGCGTCGAACTGCGGCTTCTGGCGAATTTCGTATCGGCCTGCCAGCATTCCAAGGTTTCGGAAGCCGCATTGGCCTTGGGGCATACGCCTTCGGCACTCAGCACCGCCCTGCATAATCTGGAGGAACGTTTCGGGCTCCGGCTGTTCGTGCGCCAGGGAAGTTCGCTGGGGCTGCTGCCGGCCGCCTTCTGGCTGTTCCGCAACGCTTGCCAACTCCTCTATCTGGAATCCTACGCGCGCGGCACGCTGTCCCTGCCGCATTCCGGGCTCGATCGGCTGGTCGTCCACCTGGACCTCAGCCCCGCGATCGGCCGCTTTTCCAAGGCTTTGGTGCGCGCAACGCTGGAGCTGACGAAGCGGCACCCGGAGACCTTCGTGGAGTGGCGCTTCGCCGGCCTGCAGGACCGGCCGCAGGACGATATCTTCTCGGAAAAATCGGGCGTCGTATTCGAGGGCGCCTGCGAAACCGTCTCGATTTCCTATCAGCAGCCCGATGGCACGACGGGCGAGCCGTTCCATCTGGCCAACGATCCCTGGATCATCACCGGCAGTTCCGACAAGGAGGTAAAGCTGTCCCAGATAGATGCGCCGATCGTCGTGATGAGGATGCGGCCGCACCTGTTGCAGGCGATCTCGGCCTATGCGCAGGATCACTCCCTCGACAGCCGGCTTAAGTTCGTGGAGGACGATCCCAGCCAGCTGGGACGTCTGCTTCAGGAATTTCCGCAGACCCGCTTTCTGATGCCGGCAAGCCTGATTGCCGATCGCATGGGGCTGTCACGGCTGAATTGGGCGCCACTTTCTCCCTTCCTCGTTTCTCCGCTCCACGGCTTCCTCGACCCCGCGGCACCCGGAAAGGGTCGGCTGTTCCTGGAGCTGCTGAAGCAAGAGTTGGGCTCGGAAGAGCGCAGCGTCGATTTCGACCCAGGGATGACTATCCGGCAGATCCAGTACTTCAACCTGAGCCACCGCACCGGTGGCATAACCGCGGCCGCGCGTGCGGCGCACGCATCGCAATCAGCCGTTTCCGCGCAGATCCACAAGCTCGAGACGTCGGTCGGGGGTCGTCTGCTCCAGCGCCATCAGGAAGGCCAGACGTTGTCAGCCGCCGGCTCCAGGCTGCTACCCTTCACGCTGGCGATCGAGGAGCGCTTGTCCTGGCTGATAAGGCAGTCCACGGATATCGCGGCCCACACGCAGGCAAGCATCAAGATCGGCACGCTCCCGAGTTCCGGCCACGACAGCGCGCTGACCGACAAGATTGCAAGAGCGATCACCGCCATTCACGCCAACTACCCCACCTGGAAACTTCAGGTGAGCGAGGGCTCCAACCTGATGCTTCACGAAAAGGTCCGGGCTGGCGAACTCAACCTCGCGATCGTCGGTGCAGTCCAGGCGCAAGCGTCGCGCATATCGCTCGGACCGAGCGAACCGCTGTCGGTCGTGGCCCATCCCTCCGTTTCGCTGCCGAACAGGCATGAGATGAGCGTTGCCGAAGTCTGTGGACTTCCGCTGGTTCTGGGAGCCGGGCAGCTGAGCATCCACCAGATCTTCGCGCAGGCAGCAAAGGCCAGGAAGATCAGCATCACGCCGGTCATCGAGGTGGGCTCGCTCGCGCTTGCCATCGCCATGGTCCGCAGCTCGCGCCTGTGTACCGTCCTGCCCGCCTCCTCCGTGCGCAAGGACGTCGAGGCCGGCCTGCTTGCCACCGTGCCCATAAGAAGAGACGAAGTTCCGGGCGCCCTGTCGATCATCTTCTCGTCGAATCGGGCTCTCTCCGATGCCGAACGGGTTATCATTCAGGAACTGGTTCGCATTTTCAAAGGCGACTGAGAGTGCCCGACCGATTTCGGTTTCGACAAGTGGAAAGCCGTGGTTGACATATTCATTTCACAGATCACACCAACAGAAGAAGGTCGGTGGTCCGGCTCCCAGTACGCCGCGTTCATCGAAGACAAGAGCCAGGCGAAGAACGCGTTCATGGACGATAGCAGTGCGCTCAGGGTCGGCCGGTCGAGGAGACGTGCCCCAGAGGACCAGGCCTATACCTGCCAGCGCAATTGTGGACCAGATCATGAACAGAGCATCGATTTGATCGCCCGTAAACGCGACCCCGGGGCCGTCGTCATTATCGGCATTGCAAGGGTAAGTGGCGCGATCAGGTTGGCCTCATATTTCTGTAACAGAGAATAGTAAGCCGTATGCGCCCGTGCCGTGACCACGACGACAGGGAATACCACCGCGAGAAGGAACAGCCAGCCGCCTTGCAGCGACAGGCTCAGCCGATATCGCTCGCGATTTTGTCGGCGCCCGGCGATCGCATCTTGCGAACTGAAAATGTCTAGTTCGGCTTGGGAACGCCCATTTGCTTTCGCTCGTCCATCCGATCCATCAACAAAGAATAGGCGACGTAGTATTTGTAGATGTTGCTGACGTATTGCACCGTCTCGCGTCCAACGATCGCCGCGGCGCCGTTCTCGACGTTCCCGAACCAGACGTCGGGATCGAGCCCCATCGTCTTCGCCTTCTCTCGAAATTTACGGAGATTGCCGGGACCGGCGTTGTAGGCCGCGAAGGCGAAAAGCTGTCGATCCTTCGGCGAGAGCGCTTCATCGTTGATGTATGTCTTGATCAGATGGCGCAGATATTTCGCGCCGGCCTCGACGTTGCGGTCCGGGTCCTTGTCGATGCCATTGATTGCAATGACCTTGTCCTTCGCCGTCGAAGGAAGCATCTGCATGATGCCGACGGCACCGCGAGGCGAGCGGCGCGATTGATCCAGCTGCGATTCCTGATAGCCCTGCGCCATCAGCATCAGGTAGTCGAAGGTGTAGGTGTCGCCGTATTTGCGGAAGATTTCGATGAGCGTCTGGAAGCGTTCGACGTCCGACGGCGAATATGCGCGCTTGACGATCTTGTCCTGCTTGAAGAAGCTGTTGCGCAGGATGTTGCCGAAGGTGGTGCCCACCTTGTGGGTTGCCACGAAGGCATTCAATTCCGCCATCAGCTCGGGGCTGTTCTTGCGGATCGCCCAGGCAATCTTCCCCTCAGACGACAAGACGACATCATCGCGTACCTTGATGTCGGGGAAGACATGCGACCAGATGTCGGCCTTGTAGCCATCGACGATGGTGAAGGGCAGAAGCTCGGCGTTGACCATTTCCATCAGGTCTTCATCCTCCAGGCTCTCGTCCATGGGATCGATGACGATCTCCGGTTTGCCGGCGGCAGCCAGTTCCGTGTTCTTTGCTAGAAGATGCTCGTGATAGCTGCTCGATGGCCTGACCGCGACGTGCTTCCCCGAGAGGTCGTCGATGCTCTCTACCGCTGGGCTGCCTGGAGCCGCGACAACGACCTCCTGCGCGTCGCTATAGAGCGGGTCGGTGAAATCGACCTCCTTCAAGCGATCCTCGGTTACGGTGAGGTTGGCCATGACGATATCGCCGAGACCTTCGTTGAGCGCCGGCAGCAACCTGTCGCGCGGCATGGGTACGAAAACGATGGTGATATGGTCGATCTGCTTCTTGCGGTCCTTGTTCAGGACCTTCTCCAGCTCCCGCCCGAATTCGACCGCCGTGCCGAACTGGCGTCCCTTGTCGATAAAATAGACCGTCTTGCTGAACGGGACGAGCACCCGAACGATGCGGCGCTCCTTCATCGCCTGGAGATCGATAACATGCTTTTCGATCAGTGGCGGTTTCGGCGCCTCGGCCTGGCCAGCCCCTGACAAGCCGATCGCACCCATAAATCCAAGTATCACCAACCAACCGCGGTGTATTGCCATCACTGCATCTCCTGCAACGATCGAGCGCGTCGCTTCGACCGGGGATTCACCAACGTACCGGTGGCGACGGCCAGCGCCTGCGGGAAGCCAGCCCACTTCCCGCGCCCTGGGAGGGTCCTTGGATGCTCAGATGAGCAGAAGCTTCTTCAGTACGGAGAACACCTCCTTGTAGGGCAGCCTGGATGCCCCGGCGATTGCGAAAGGGATCAGCGCCGCGGCGGCGACGGGCAGCAAGGTCTTGCGGTTGACGAGCATCGAAGACAGCTTTCGCGTCTGCTCGTACTGCTTCGTGAGATCAACCGGGTCGATCGATTGCCCGGCTTCATCGGCATCCGGCGCGATCACATTCTCCCCGATCGTCTTGCACTCGGAAGCCCGTTGCTGGGTCGTCGCGCGCGGCGACAGCGTCAGCAGCGTTCGATCCTTCATCGTCGCAAGCGGCTTCGAAAAGGCGGAGAGCGGATAGGCGAAGAAGGCAAGCACGATCAGCAGCCAGCATGCCATGATCGTCGTCAGTGTCGTGGCGGATAGATTGGTCTGCATCTGGTGCTTGGCGACGGCCGCCGCCATGCCGCAGCTGACACCGAAGATGAAGAGCACATAGGCGTTCGGATATTCCCCCACGAAGGCAAGCCCGCCTTTGCCATCCGGATGCGTCGATACCAGTCGCAGATCGAGACGCGCGATGCGCCTGAGCAGCTCAGCCCACACCAGATGGCGCCAGACACCGCGCGCAAAAAGGAAGATGAAGAGGGGAATGCTGATGAAGACGCACCACCAGCCCGCAAGGGTGAGATGACGAACCTCGCCTGTCACCGTGGCGGCCCAGCTCGTCGCCGGAGCCTGCTTGAAGGTCGCGAAAGCCAGGAGCGCGGAGGCCACCGCAAGCGCAAGGCACACGGTTTCCGCCAGAAACGAATTGCGACGTGCCAAAGCCCTGTCCAGCGCGACAATCGCTGATCCTTGCGAGGCAGGCGCAATCAGCGGCGCACGAAGAAATTGACTGAGTTTGCGCCGCAGGCCCGCTTCGACGGCCCGTTCCGCCGCCAGAAAAGCCGCGAGGCCGACGAAGAAGCGCGCCCAGGGACCTGGGTCGGTGAGATAGGCCTGAACCGTTGGCGTCTCCGAGACCAATGTCGGTATCGTCAGAAGAAGCGGAACCAACCATGCGACGGCGACAAACAGAAGGATGCGGCGGCCGGTATGAAGGTTTCGCTCGTGAACGAGATTGAACCGCCGCTGAAGCTCGAAGAACGGCCCACCGTGCGACGCAAGAAACTCCAGCCGATGTCGCGCGACGTCGGGTTCCCCCTCCATCTGTGCCGCAAGCTTCGTTTCCACCATACTCAGTCCTCGGTCACGGACCAACGATTGCCCGGATTGAACTGCTTCATGGCCCGCGCGATCTTGTCCGTGTCCGCACCGAGATCGGCCTGGTAGACGATCCCGTTGCGGTTGACCACGAATGTATTCACGCCGGTCTCGCCATATTTCACTGGCCAGGCGACCAGCGCAAATCCGGCGATCATGTTGCCGTTGATCACGTAGTCATAGGGGCCGCCGGCAATGTTGCCGCCCTGTCGGGTCAGGACCTTGTACCGGTAGCCGAAGTATCCATTATTGTCCTTCGACTTGTCGAACTGGATGTAATCGAGATAGGGAGCCGCGGGGCTTTCGCCGAGACCGTCGCTCTCGGGCCAGTAAAGCCCGTCGGCCCTTCCAGGGCTGCTGACGAGCTTCTGCGCATATTCGAGCACGCCGTCACCGTCATGATCGGAGCTCGCATATTGCTGCTGCGCATCGACATAGCCGCGCACGGTTTCGATCGTCTGGATTTCGTTCTCGCCGATACGTCGGTTGATGATCTCCTCGATCCCGATCACCGGGTCGAAGGCGAATTTGCCGTTCTCGCCCTTCACGATCGGAAACGGGAACGGCCACAGGATGTCGCCGACATCGACGATGCTTTGGCCGTTTCTTTTTTCGAGACCGATCCGCTTTCCGATCCCGTCCTTGATTGTTGCCAGCGTTTCCGTCACGCCAGCGGTCGCCTTGAGGTGCGCTGCATCGACCCCGAGGATCGGGGCTAACTTATCCAGGTCCGAGGCGATGACCGCTTCCTTAAACGCGGCCAACGCAGCGTCGGCGCTGTCGTACTCGGTCGGCAACTGCTTTGACACGAGATCGACGAGGTCTTTCTCGGCCGCAGACGTGCCTGCCGCCGAGAGCAGGACCGACAGCGCTGCAGTCACGATCAAGCGAAATCCAATGCGAGGGTGATGAGCACTCATGACGGTTACTCCGTTCGGTTCGATTAGCGTCGACGTCCACCATGGGGAACGCGAGCGTGTCCGCCGCCACCGCGACCGCCACCACTGAAGTGAGCACCGCCACCTCTGCCACCGCCGCTAAAGTGGGCACCGCCACCACCTCCGCGATGCGCCGCGAATTCGGGCCGGCTGGCGTGGTGTCCGCCACCCATGGCGCGTCCTCCGCGCTGAGAGTGAAGATTGGCAGCGCCTCGCGAGCGAACTTCGCCAAGACCGGACGGGCGCTGGGGACGCGCATCCCGTTTCCCCGCCATCGCGTGCTTTCCGATGTCCCGATTTCCGCGCTGACCTATTTCGCCACGGCGGTCGCCAGAGGGGCGATTGGCAGCGCGGTCACGTAACTCGCCACCGCCACCAGCGATCTTGTTGGCCCTGATGTCCTTGATGGCCGAGGGCGTCACTCGGGCGTGGCCGGCGTTGGCGGCTCTCGCCTTGACGGACTTGGCCTTCGTGCGGATGTCGTTGTTTCCGCCGGCCTCAAGGCGGTTGCGGATGTTGGTCTTGTCGATCTTGGCGAACTGGTTGTGATCGAATTTGATCTTGCTGCGGTCGACATTCTTCCAGTCGACGTCGTT